>NZ_JAJQXX010000002.1 GCF_028767025.1 Blautia sp. XA-2221 | reverse complement strand
TCAAGGTTCTTTGTTTTCTGTCTCTCAGACAGCTCATTTACTTTATCACATCTCTTTTTGTTTGTCAAGAACTTTTTCAAGTTTTTTCCAAACTTTTTTGATGTTCTTTTAAGCAGTTCGCTCTCTCGTTGACAGCTTGTTTACTTTACCACATCTTCAAGCGGTTGTCAACATTTTTTTTAACTTTTTATTTTTCTTTAAATCAGAAAAAATAAAAGCCCGCTTCTTTTTTGAAGCGGACTTTAGTATAGCATCCATGTTCTTTTTAGTCAAGCACTTTTTTATATTTTGTAAATAACTTCGACCTCATAACACAAAATTTACTTTTTCAGCTCACATCCCATAAAAAATGCTCATAAAAACATTTACAAAAATATCATATTCATACAGCACGCTGAGAAAGGCATCCTTCTCAATAAGCGCAAGAGCCTGTTTTCCAATGGATGTGCTGCACAAAATCGTCATTACAAGAAAAGCGATCCACACAAACAGCACGCCTTTCACCACTCCTACAACTCCTCCTGCCAGCTTGTTTGCACTTTTCAGTACAGGAAGACCGGCAAGAAGATTTAACACCCAGGTACCAAGGCGCAGGATTACCGATGCCAACAGATAAGAAACAAAAAAAGAAAGTCCATTTACAATCATCCTTGCCAGGGCTTCTGATATGTATTCCCCAAAAGAATCAACTGCAAGGTAGGTATATACCTCTGCGGTATTATTTGACTCAAGACCTTTCTGCAAAAGTTCTGGCAATTCCAGTCCCTGGATAAAACCTTTCTGCTCATCAGCTCCCGGCGATGCCAGTTCCTGTTTTTTCTGAGATTCCACAAAACTCTGACAGCTTTCCTGTATTTTTTCATACACAGGCGTATTTTCCATAAAAAACTCATTGACATAAGGATTGATCGCCCATGACACTGCAAGAGCCAGAAATACAAAAAAGAAGGATACAATTTCTCTGATAAATCCTCTCCTGAACCCTTTATAAGCCGTCAGAAAAAGGATACCTGCCACTGCTATTCCCAACCAGGTCAATGCTATTCCCCCTCCTTTAACTGAATTTGATCACATTAACCCCGCTGTCAAGCACCAGCAGATAACGATTCCATCCGATTTTTATAAAATTATTGATACTTCCGTCTACTGTGCCACTGTATTTTTCTACACCTCTGCTGTTCATCACACAAATCTGCGAATCATTATAAAGCAGAATATTTCCTCCGCTGATTTTTATAGTGGTATACGGAATATTAAAATCCTTTGTAAACCGAAGGCTTCCATTAACAGAATACACCTTCATGGTATACTGCTTGTCTTTATTTCCGTTTTTAAACACCATGCCTATGGTATCGTCATCACAGAACGTACTTACAATTTCTTTGTCCACCTTTTCTGTAGCACTTTCCTTTGGGATCTGCCGTCCTTTATATACGGTAAATCCGTCTTCCCGAAGCGCCACAGACTGTTCTGTGTCAAAATATCTGATTTCCGGAATCACCACTCCCTCATATGTATAACCGCTTACAATTCTGTCATCTTCATTTTGTCCTACATCGCCAAAATTATAAAAAGCTACATAACTGGTCGTATCACTTCCATCTATAAACTGATATGTCACCATCATGATCTCGCCATTATCCGAAACCGCCACATCCATTGGATATCCGGGATCTTCCACATGAGTCTGATTCTCTGCTATCAGACTTCCATCCGAATCATAATAATTGATCCATGTGGAATCCCCTCCATCCAATATAGCTGCAACAAGACCATTGGACGATATCCTTGCTTTGACAATGCTATATGACGTTGTAACACTTCCCACTTCTCCGTCTTTGTCAAAAATCTCCATGGAGGTTCCGTCAACATCAGCGATCACTGCCCAGTCCCCTCTGATATCAGCCACAGGATTCTGCATTTCATACAGCGTACTCCAGTAAGCATCCATTTCACTGTTTACAAGAGCCGCTCCATCCGGACTGTATCTCAGGATTTTTCCTGACATCACTTCATACTTTGTGGAAACAATATCCTCCTGTTCACTTGTCTGAATAATATCATAAGTGCGATAGCTTCTCTTTTCTATAAAAAACACAACTCCCACTGCCACTGCCGCCACTACAGCCACAGTAAAAGCTGTCTTTTTCATTGCTGCAATTTTATGCATGGAAAGCTGTCTTCTATATTCTTCTTCACTTCCCACATCCCTGGACAGTTTCCCATTCTGGGCCATTATTTTGGCTCTCTTTCGTTTTTTTCTCCATTTTTGAAATATATTGGACATACTAAACCTTGCCTTTCGGGTTCTCTCTCTGTTCTTTTTACTGACATATGAGAAGTTTCTCCGTTACTGTTCAATCCGTTCACAATAACGTCTTTTCGCTCTTCTCATATGTCACATTATAGCAAAATTCTCAGGGCAATACAATTATTTGTCCGGGATAAATAGTGTCGCTTTCTGACATATTGTTCATGCGGCATATTTCCGCAACCGTTTCCATGCTTCCATATTTTTCCATACTGATCTGATACAAAGTATCTCCGGGACGTATAATGTATGTCTTTCCGCTGGCCGACGTTTCCTCTGACCGGACATTATTTTCATTCCCTGTTGTTTTTTCTGAATCTGTATTCCCGGCAGTATCCCTGGACTCACGAACTCTTCTTTCCGCCTTTCTCATATCTGATTCCTCTCTGTAAATTGCCCGATCCTCATCTGACAGTTCAGACTGAACATTTTCATTGGAGGTTTTCGCTTCTGTTTCAACGGTTTCCGAAGACGCTGCTTCCCGCTCATCTTTTTTCGGTTCTGACTGATTCCCGGAATTTTTTTCTTTTATCTCATTTTTTCTCGCAGAAAAATCTTCTATTTTCCCTGTGTTTTCTCCTGATTTTTTACCGTGATCTGTTTCTTTCCCACCAGCTTCTGTCCTTTCTGTCCTATCCGATGGGTTCTCCATTTTCTCTTTTATTTCTTCCGGAAATTCTGTATCTTCCGCTTCAATCACAGAAGCTGCCATTTCCGCCTTTGCATCTGCCTGCTGCAAAGACTGATAATTCTGATAAAACTTCATTCCTGCTGCCACAACAGCCAATGCAAGACAGGCTGTAGCTGCATATGAAAAAACAGAGGTCCGTTCTTCCGTATCCTCCGTCTGTTTTTCCTCTGCACTCTTCTTTTTTTGTATGATTCTCCGAAATGCTTTTACCGCTTCATCCGGAACCTCTTCCTGCCTGTCCTTTGTTCCTTCCGGATTTTTTTCCAGCATATACGACTGCATTTGCGGATTCTTTTCATAGTAAAGATAATATCCGCTCTGCTTTACAAGGAAGCTGTTTTCATACCGAAAAAACACCTCTTCCCGCTCCGCCGGATCCATCAGCATCAGAACCTTTTCCCCTCCGCCAAAGTGTTTCAGGTGTACCCGTTTTAAAAGTTCTGTGGCCTCCAGAGGCATTGATTTCTGAGAAAAGAACCAGCCCACGATCTCCTGTCCCTCAAAATATTTTTCTGTTTGCTCCTGTATTTTTTTCCACATTTTTTCTGTGAACTCAATATGCTCCGCTGAAATATCCTCCGCTTCCACATCCAGCGCCCCTTTAATGAACATATAGGTGATTCCTGAAGCCCACTTTGTTTCCCCGGTCAGAACCGCCAGACATTTTTTCTCTTCCCCGTTTATGTCCCCTGCCCCGGCAGCTCTTCCAAGAAAAGTGTATACATAATCTTCCATGTAAATCCGGTAATCCTCGCCGGCCTGACCTATCTGACGTATATTCTTTGGCACAGAAAATATACTCTCATTGCCCTTTGCTTCCTGTTTCTCATCTTTATAGATGACTTCTATCATGATATATCACCCCTTCGGGTACAAGAATAGCATATAAAAAATGCGGATTTTAGCATAATGTAAGATGCCTGTATCATAATTTAACGACATATTCCGCACATGCATAATTTGTTCCGCAGGCGGATACAATAAATCAGGACAAACACTGCGAGGAAAATTTATGACCTTTTATATTGACACAAATAAAACCGGAGCCGCCAGAGAAATCTCTTCTCTTCTTAAAAACTGCATCCTTCACCACGAAAAAAGCTGGAAAGAGCTTGTTTTTCTGTGTATCGGCACCGACCGTCTCACCGGAGACTGCCTTGGTCCCTATGTGGGACAACAGCTTCTCTGCAATGTATCTGAAAAAATTCATGTATATGGAACTCTTTCTCATCCGGTACATGCTCTGAACCTTACCAGCGCAAGCCAGGATATCTGCTGCAGCCATCCGGAAGCTCTTGTGATCGCAATTGACGCTTCTCTGGGACAGAAAAAGCACCTGGGCTACGTGACCATCGGAGACGGCGCGCTTTACCCAGGTGCTGCGGTCCGGAAAGAACTGCCCCCGGTAGGGGACATTCATGTAACCGGAATTGTAAATACAGCCGGATTACTGGAGCAGCTTACACTCCAGACAACCCGGCTGTCTACAGTCATTCATCTGGCTGACAAGATCACTCAGGGAATCCTGGCCACGATCCCATCTGCCATGCACGAATCATATTTTATACAAAAGCTTTAATCTGTTTATAGATGCCCTCTCCATCCAGACCGTATTTCTCAAGAAGAGCAACAGCCGGACCGGACTCACCGTATACGTCATTGATACCAATGCGCTTAACCGGAACCGGAGCTTTTTCGGACAGACATTCGCAAACTGCACCGCCAAGTCCGCCGATTACAGAATGTTCCTCAACTGTAACCACTTTTCCGGTTTCTTTTGCCGCTTCAACGATCAGCTCCTCATCAAGAGGCTTGATCGTATGGATATTGATAACTTTTGCTTCAATTCCATCTGCTGCCAGTTTCTCTGCCGCTTCCAGTGATGCAGCAACACAGAGACCATTTGCAACGATCGTCAGGTCTTTTCCTTCACGGAGTACGATACCCTTGCCAAGCTCAAATTTATAATCCGGTCTGTCATTGATCACCGGAACCGCAAGACGGCCAAAACGCATATACATCGGGCCCACATGCTCATAGGCAGCCTTTACCATAGCTCTTGCCTCAATGTCATCAGACGGAGAAGCAACAACCATTCCCGGAATACTTCTCATCAGGGCAAAATCCTCACAGCACTGATGAGTCGCACCATCCTCACCTACGGAAATTCCGCCGTGAGTTGCGCCGATCTTTACATTCAGTTTCGGATAACCTACAGAGTTGCGCACCTGCTCAAATGCACGTCCAGCTGCAAACATGGCGAAAGTGCTGACAAAAGGAACTTTTCCTGTAGAAGCAAGTCCCGCTCCGATACCTACCATATTGCACTCTGCGATACCACAGTCAATATGACGCTCCGGAAATTCTTTTTTGAACATTGCAGTCTGAGTAGCAGCAGCAAGGTCAGCATCCAGAACAACAAGATCCTCATGTTCTTTTCCAAGTTCCACCAGAGCAGCGCCGTAGCTTGCTCTTGTAGCGATTTTCTTTACATCTGACATAATGCTTCACCTGCCTTTTCCAAATCTTCCATTGCCTGAGCGTACTCGTCATCATTAGGAGCTTTTCCATGCCATCCAGCCTGGTTCTCCATGAAAGAAACTCCTTTGCCTTTCACTGTTTTCATGATAATTGCAACCGGCATTCCCTTTACAGTTCTTGCCTCATCAAAAGCTGCTTTCAGCTGATCCATATCGTTTCCGTCTTCCACATTGATCACATGGAAATTAAATGCTTCAAACTTCTTGTCAATCGGGTACGGAGAACATACATCATCTACCTTACCGTCAATCTGAAGTCCATTGTTGTCAACGATCACAACAAGATTGTCCAGTTTTCTGTGACCTGCAAACATGGCAGCTTCCCATACCTGGCCTTCCTGGATCTCGCCGTCTCCAAGAAGAGTATATACTCTGTAGGAATCATTGCTTAATTTTGCAGAAAGAGCCATTCCCACTGCTGCAGAAATTCCCTGTCCAAGAGATCCGCTTGACATATCAACACCCGGAATATGCTTCATATCCGGATGTCCCTGAAGATAGGAACCAAGGTGACGGAGAGTTTTCAGATCTTCCTTCGGGAAGTACCCTCTCTCAGCCAGTACAGAATACAGACCCGGAGCTGTATGCCCTTTTGAAAGGACAAAACGGTCACGATCTGCTTTTTTAGGATCCTTCGGGTCAATGTTCATTTCTTCAAAATACAGATATGTAAATAAATCTGCTGCTGAAAGTGATCCGCCCGGATGGCCGGCTTTTGCAGCATGGACTGCTGTAACGATGTCTTTGCGGACTTCGTTTGCAATCTTCTGAAGTTCTAATTTGTTCATGTTGGTCTGTCTCCTTTAATTTTATAACACCATACATGTTACATCATACTATATCTACAACTTACATTCAACAGGGAAGTTCAATTCACCGGGTTCTCTGTTAATCCCCAAAAACAGCTCTGTAATCTTTCTGGAATTTTTCAATTCCCGCATCTGTCAGAGGATGATGAAGCATCTGTTCCAGGACTTTATACGGAACCGTGGCAATATCAGCCCCTGCAAGCGCGCACTCTGTCACATGTACAGGATGGCGTACGCTTGCACAGATAATCTCTGTATCAAGGCCTGCAACTTCAAACATCTGAACGATCTGACGGATAAGCTCCAGTCCGTCTGTGGAAATATCATCCAGTCTTCCAAGGAACGGAGAAACATAAGTTGCTCCGGCTCTGGCTGCCAGAAGTGCCTGATTTGCAGTAAAGATCAGGGTTACGTTTGTTTTGATCCCCTCTTTTGAAAGAACCTTAACAGCCTTCAGTCCTTCCCCTGTCATAGGAATCTTCACCACCATATTCGGATGGATTTTTGCAATTTCCCGTCCTTCAGCGATCATTCCCTCAGCATCTGTGGTAGTAGCCTTTACCTCTCCGCTGATGGGTCCGTCTACGATGGATGTGATCTCTTTTATGACCTCATTAAAATCTCTTCCCTCTTTTGCGATCAGAGACGGATTTGTGGTAACACCACAGATAATCCCCATATCATTTGCCTTACGGATATCCTCTACATTTGCTGTGTCAATAAAAAATTTCATTCTTTTTCCCTCCTGAGTTCTATCGTCAGTTTTACCGACGGATCACGTTCTTTATGGCTTCAT
This sequence comes from Blautia sp. XA-2221, assembly GCF_028767025.1. Taxonomy (GTDB): domain Bacteria; phylum Bacillota; class Clostridia; order Lachnospirales; family Lachnospiraceae; genus Blautia_A. The sequence goes on along the minus strand of NZ_JAJQXX010000002.1, from coordinate 312,916 downwards.
TATAGCAAAAACTCCCAAAGGGTCAAGATAAGTCATTTTTATTAATAAATTTTATATTAATAATTTTGTGTTTTATTAATAGTCTTTGAGGATATTAACCTCTTTTACAAAAAGGCAGATGCGAAAATCCCTTTTCTTCTATTGTACTGAACTAATCATAAAAATAATTATTAATAATATTTTTTTAAAAGATATTTATTTTTTTACTCTGGCATATGCTGTGGTTTTTCGGGCGATCAGCTTGGGTGTATATTCAATATTATACAGACTGGTAGGCTGAAGTCCTGTATAAAACTGATCATTGGTAGTAATTTTCCGGATAATAATATCACAGGCATCTCTGCCTTTCAGAGCCACAAAATGCTCTATGGTAGTAAGAGACAGCCTGCTGATCCCTGAATAAAAAATATTATCGCAGCCGATCACAGATACCTCTTTCGGTACATGGATCCTGGATTTTTCCAGTGCATCGATAGCTCCAATGGCCATCATATCATTCTGCCCTGCAATGGCAGTAAAATATTTCTTCTCTTTGAGCAGTTCCATAGTCAGCTGGTATCCCATGGTATATTCTGAATCCATCCTTGGAAGAGTGCGATCCACAGACTCATCTGCTGCCTTGATCAGCACGTGGTCTTTCAGTCCTTCTTTCTCAAACTCTTTTACAAAACCATCTATCCTTCTGGAACGCTGCCACTGCCGTTTAGTCAGGGGAGGCGTAATAAACGCAACATCCCTGTGTCCCAGATCCAGAAGATGACGGGCCATCAGCCTGCCAACCATCGTATTATCCTGATTAATGGCATCCACAGTTGTTGTTTTCTCTTTATTACTGATAATAACAAGAGGAATCTCTCTGGCCATTTCCTCTACCTTTTTCTGAAAATCCGGGTGTGGATTGCAGGTATAAATAATTCCCTGCGGCTGTACCGTTCGGATCATACGGAGATATTTTTCTTCCAGACCGGCATCTCTCTGTGTGTTACAGATAAAAACACCATATCCCTTCTCATTTGCCACAGCTTCGATCCCCTGAAGCAGCAGCACATAGTAAGGGCTGGTAAGTGTGGGACAAAACACCACGATCAGCTTTTCTTTTCTGCTGTCTGCTGTTTTTCTCCTTCCCGGAAGCTCATAGCCCAGTTCTCTGGCAGCCTGCTGTACCCGCTCCACGGTTTCTGCTGAAAAAGACACATTATTTCTGCGATTCAGGATCATGGAAACCGTTGCCTGAGAAACCCCTGCTCTTTCCGCTACCTGAGAAGAAGTTATTTTCTTTTTTGCCACTGATTCTTCACTCTTTCTCTGCAGATATCCCTGCGCAGCTCCGGATCAGAGTTCTACTCTTCCCTCCAGAGCGCGCAAAAGCGTCACTTCGTCAATATATTCCAGATCGCCGCCTACCGGAACCCCGCTGGCGATCCGGCTGACCTTAATGCCGGTAGGCTTGATCAGTTTGCTGATATACATTGCCGTAGTCTCCCCCTCAAGGCTTGAATTTGTGGCAATGATCACTTCCTTTACATCCTTCTGGAGTCTCTGCATCAGCTCCTTCAGGCGAATATCATCCGGTCCGATACCAAGCATAGGCGAAATCGCCCCGTGAAGTACATGGTAAACACCATCGTACTTGCCTGTTTTTTCGTAAGCTGCCAGATCTCTTGTATTTTCCACAACCATGATCGTTGTTGGATCTCTGCGTGGATTACTGCAGATAGGGCAAAGCTCCTGGTCTGTCAGTGTACAGCAGTTTTTACAGTAACGAACTTTCTCCCTGGCTCCTGTAATGGAAGAGGTAAGCTGCTCCACCTGATCTTTCGGCATATTCATAATATGAAAGGCAAGTCTCTGAGCAGATTTTGCCCCGATTCCCGGAAGATGCGAAAGCTGCTCGATCAGCTTATTAATGTGTGTACTGTAATATTCCATCAGAAAGGAAGACCTCCGCCCAGGCCGCCAAGACCTCCGGTAAGTTTTGACATTACAGCGCTGGATTCCTCATCCACTTTGCGAAGAGCTTCATTTGTAGCTGCTACGATCAGATCTTCCAGCATTTCAATATCATCCGGGTCTACCACTTCCTCAGAAAGTGTTACCTTTTTGATCTCACGCTTACCGGAAATAGTTACCTCTACAGCTCCTCCGCCTGCTGCCGCAGTGAATTCCTTTTCTTCCAGAGCTTTCTGGTTTTCTTCCATCTGACGCTGCATTTTCTGTGCCTGCTTCATTAAATTATTCATATTTCCCGGCATTCCCATGCCTGGAAAACCTCCACGTTTTGCCATGTTTATATCCTCCTGATTTTTATTACAAAAATATCTACTACGCTCTCTACTATATTTTATTGTTCCCACTGTGTCAATATGTTTGCGGTGTGGAAACCACAGCCATACAGCCTTGCGCTGTGACTATTCGCCGGAAAATCCTCCCGGTTCCTCCTCAATGATCACATCCATATGAATGTTTTCCCTGATTGCCTGGTCTACCGTAATTCTTGAAAGGTTGGTCTGCTGATGATCCTCAGCCACCAGCATATGAAGCTCCACACTTTTTCCGGTCTGACGCTCAATAATCTCTTTTAGCTCCCGGCAGGCATCAGAATCATCCGGATAATTTCTTCCCAGAGGAGTCTGAAATTCTACATACAGAACAGGTTCCCCTGTTTCGCCATTATACTTTGGTATGGATTTCAGAAGAGCCTGCTTAAAGGCAGCCGTAGTCTGTCCCACGATCACCTTCCAGCCTGCCACGATCTTCTGCAAATCTTCCGGAGCCGCTTTCTGTGGTTTTTTCTCTTCCGGAGCCGCGCTCTGATGCGCCTCTCCTGTATTGCCCGCAGACTGCTGAACGATCACCTGCTGCACAGGAGCCTCGTCCATTCTCTGCTCCAGAACACGGATACGGTCCAGAACAGAATCAAGATTTGTTTCCATGGCAGGGCGACAGAGTTTGATCAGCGCGATCTCCACCAGAACTCTTTTTTGCGTGGCAAAGCGGATCTGATTGGAAAGCTCTGAAAAAATTCGGATATACCGCATAAGAGTATCCACATCTGTCATTTCACTTTCTTCTTTCAGAAGCTTCAGATTTTCTGAGGACACATCAATGGCATCCTCAGGGTTTTCCGAAGTTTTTACCAGAAGAAGATTACGCATGTACCAGGTAAAATCTCCCACAAACTGGCTCAGCTCCCGTCCGCCTGTAATCAGATCCTCCAGAATATGAATGGAGCCTGTCACATCTCCGGAAAGCACTTTCCTGAGAAGCTGGCTGAACACCTCTGTATCCACTGCTCCCAGAACTTCCAGAACCTTATCATAAGTTAATGTCTGTCCGAGATAAAAAGCAATACACTGGTCCAGAAGGCTGAGCGCATCTCGCATAGAGCCGTCTCCTGCCTTTGCCACATAACGCACAGCTTTTTCCTCCGCCTCAACGCCTTCTGCTTCCAGAAGCTCTGTCAGACGGGCCGCAATCGTATCAATAGTGATCCTGTGAAAATCATACCGCTGACATCTGGAAAGTATGGTAATAGGAATCTTGTGGGCTTCTGTTGTGGCAAGAATAAAAATCACATAGGAAGGCGGCTCCTCAAGGGTTTTCAGCAAAGCGTTAAACGCTCCTGTGGAAAGCATGTGAACCTCGTCAATAATGTAAACCTTATAGTTTCCCTCTGTCGGACGATAGGTTACCTCCTCACGAATCTCACGGATATTGTCCACACCATTGTTGGAAGCGGCATCGATCTCGATCACATTCATGGATGTTCCGGCCTGGATCGCCCTGCACATTTCACACTCGTTACAGGGACTTCCGTTTACCGGATTCTGACAGTTGACTGCCTTTGCAAGTATCTTTGCCACTGTTGTTTTACCGGTTCCCCTTGTTCCGCAAAACAGATAGGCATGACCGATACGGTTCGCCTTGATCTGGTTTGTCAGGGTTGTCACAATATGATCCTGCCCTTTTACATCATCAAAATTATCGGGCCTGAATTTACGGTACAGGGCAGTATAGCTCATAAGTCATTCTCCTCTCCTTATACCCAGGGGCATGAAAAGGATGCCGCAGAATACCTCAGTACAGTCTGCAGCACCCTTTATTGTTATCCTGTATATTTACTGCGCCGGCCGGTCAGTCGCCAAAGCTGATTCCTATCTGTTTGGCAGCCTTAACCGTCTGATCTTTCGGTGAAACCATTTTCAGCTTGCCCGCACATTCCTCCAGCGGAACACGCTTGATCTTGCCGTTTACCATGCCGATCATAATTCCATATTCCTCATCCAGAATGGCTTCTGCTGCGCCGGCTCCGATCCTTGTGGAAAGAACACGGTCATAAGGACAGGGCTGTCCGCCTCTCTGAATGTGTCCCGGAACAGTCACACGGACTTCACTTCCAATTTCTTTAAAGATCTCATCTGCAATCTCGTAGGAAACAGACGGATACTTCTTTGCTCTGGCTTCCAGTTTTTCTTTATATTTCTTTTTGGGCAGTTTGGCGTCTTCCCTGGAAATAGCTCCCTCGGCAACTGCAAGGATGGTAAACCTCTTGCCTGCTTTATTTCTTTTCTGAATGGCTTCTGTTACTTTCTTAATATCATATGGGATCTCCGGAATCAGAATAATATCTGCTCCGCCCGCCAGTCCTGCATGAAGAGTCAGGCTTCCAACTTTGTGTCCCATAATCTCCACAATAAACACCCGGCCATGAGAAGTCGCTGTTGTGTGAATACAGTCAATGGCATTGGTCGCAACCTCCACAGCACTCTGAAAGCCAAAGGTCATGTCTGTGCCAAAAATATCATTGTCAATGGTCTTTGGAAGATGAATAACATTCAGCCCCTCTTCTCTCAGAAGATTTGCTGTTTTCTGTGTCCCGTTTCCTCCCAGGATCACCAGACAGTCAAGACACAGTTTGTAGTAAGTCTGTTTCATTGCTTCCACCTTGTCCAGTCCCTTTTCATCCGGAACTCTCATCAGTTTAAAAGGCTGGCGTGAGGTTCCCAGAATGGTGCCTCCCTGTGTAAGGATCCCGGAAAAATCCTTTGCGGTCAGCATGCGGTATTTCCCGTAGATCAGGCCTTTATATCCATCGTCAAATCCATAAACTTCCAGATCATCCACAGCATTGGACAGCGCCTTTACAACACCCCTCATGGTAGCGTTTAATGCCTGGCAGTCTCCGCCGCTTGTCAGCAATCCAATTCTTTTAATCATAATTGACACACCCCGCTTCTTTTTGTAATTATGTTGTTACTGTTCACCCCGTTCCCAGTAACCTGACAGTTCTTTATCATTATATAATATCCGGGCCCCACTTGACAAGACTCCAAAAATCGTCTATACTTAAATTCCGCGCAGCCGGGGAGTTAGCGGTGCCCTGTACCTGCAATCCGCTACAGCAGGGGTGATGCCAATCTGAGGCTTGTATTTTGCAGAGCTGCCCTTTATAAGCGGCGCTGACGTCCGGGTCTCACGCAACAGGAATCCGCGAACCGTGTCAGGGCAGGAATGCAGCAGCACTAAGCGGACACTCTTGTGTGCCGTGAGGGTGCCTGGGCCGAGTTGGCTGTAAAGGTAACGTCTGTGAGTACATTTCGAGGTGCGGCGCGCGTAAAAAATGAATGTTTTAAGGAGTTCCATGCAGATTGCAGGAACTCCTTTTTCTTTTACTGGCAAATAGATGCCACCACTTTATTGATCAGCTTTCCGTCAGCTTTTCCCTTCAGATCGCCCATTACCGCTTTCATGATCTGGCCTTTGTTTTTTGTTGCAAGAACCTCTGCAAATTTATCTTCCAGATATGCGCGGATTTCTTCCTCGCTCATCTGCTGAGGCGCATATTTTGCAATGATATCATATCTTGCCTGATACTCTGCACGAAGATCCTCTCTGTTTTCCGGACAGGTATCCAGCTGCTCTTTTACTGTTTTCAGTTCCTTGAGGATAACACGATCCACCAGTTCCTCCGAAATATCATCCCGGCATCCCTCGTCGATCGCTACCTTTTTTGCTGCTGCGATCAAAGAAGAAACCGCCTCTTTGGTCACCTTATCTTTTGCTTTCATAGCTGCTACCATGTCTTTTCTTAAAGTTTCTAACTGCATGATATATTCCTCCTTAAATCTTATATTATTTGTTAGCTTTTCCCTGATTTATTCATGCTCCTGAAACAGAGCTGCAATCATTCAGCCTTTCCTTTGTCTTCATTATCAGACTTTTATAAAAAAATTTATTAAGCCCGAAAACTGCTTCAGACTTTTGCTTCTTTTCTGAGTTTTTTCTCCCGACGCAGCTCCCGAAAAAATTCCGAAAGCATGGAAGAACATTCCTCCTCCAGGATTCCTTTTGTAATTTTTACTTTATGGTTAAAGCCTTCCACTTCCAGAAGGTTCAGAACCGATCCGGCGCAGCCGGCTTTCGGATTCATGCTTCCGATCACAACCTCATCGATTCTTGACTGCACAAGAGCTCCCGCGCACATCTGGCACGGTTCCAGCGTCACATACATGGTACACCCCTCAAGTCTCCAGTCCCCAAGCTTTTTGCTTGCTTTTCTGATAGCGTTCAGTTCCGCATGAGAAAGAGTATTTTTATCTGTATTTCTTCGATTGTATCCTCTGGCAATGATCTTTCCCTCTGACACAATGACACATCCGATAGGAACTTCCTTCAGAGCCCAGGCTTTTTTTGCCTGTCGGATGGCTTCTTTCATAAAACGTTCTTCTTCTGTCACTTAAGCCTCTCCTCTCCTGGTTAATGATAGAGCAAAATACATTGCAAAATCATTCTGTGAGAATAATAAGATGTCTTTCTTTTTCTGTGTTTATTATAGTAAATGGCCATTGCAAAATCAATGTGAAAAATCTAAAATAAAAGAACAAGTTCTTCTTATTGTTCGTTACATATTTCAGGATTGGAGGTTCTTTATGAAAATATACGGTTTAAATAAAACAACCCTTCTTGACTATCCCGGTCGGGTGGCCGCCACCATTTTTCTGGGGGGATGTAATTTCCGCTGTCCCTTCTGCCAGAACAGCAGCCTGGTACTGAACCCTTCCTCGCAGCCGGAGCTTTCTGTAGAAGAAGTTCTGTCCTTTTTAAAAAAACGTCAGGGCATACTGGAGGGAGTATGTGTCACCGGCGGAGAACCCACTCTTTCTCCTGATCTCCCTGAATTTCTGGAAGAAATCCGAGCTCTTGGATATCCCATAAAACTGGACACCAACGGTACCCGGCCCGATCTTCTAAAAACTCTTTCCCAAAAGGGACTGATCCAGATGACTGCCGTAGATATTAAGGCCTGTCCTGATAATTATCCTTCACTTTGCGGACTCCTTCATCCTGACCTTGATGCCATTAAAGAAACGGTTGATTTTCTCATAAACGGAACCCTGGACTACGAATTTCGGACAACCGTAGTAAAAGAGCTTCATTCCGAACAGGATTTTATTATAATCGGAAAATGGCTTTCCGGAGCAAAAGCCTATTATCTCCAGGCATACAGAGACTCTGAAGAAGTTCTGCAGCCTGGATTCAGCAGCTACTCTCAAAAAGAGCTGGAGCATTTTCGTCAGATTCTGTTGCAGACCATTCCTTTAGTAGAACTTCGGGGAATTGATTAAACGATACCAGTATCCGCCTCTGCTTTTAGGAAGCTGAATCTGCCTGCTTTCTTTAAAATACGGAAAGCCAAACATATTTGCCATAAATCGTTCCTGTTGGTCATAACCTCCCGGCACTCCCAGTATGTAATGCCCGGAACAGTTCTTTCCTATCAGTAAATGGCCGAAATTATAAAATCCATACTGCAGAAAACGATTATTCCGAAGCCCACATTCTCCAGGATGAAAATGACAGAGATCTGCCGGCTGTATTTTACGGCAGTCAAAGATTTCCCCATCACCAAACGCATCAATCGGATCTCCGAAAGAAAGAGGCTTCTCTTTTACTCCGGACATTCCCTGATTGCAGGCAGGCACCGCCTGAGATGTCAGATACTCTGCTCCCGGCTTTTCTGAAGTATGCGCTTCCTTTTCTGCCTCTGTTTTTTGCGGATGTCTTTCTGACGGAATATGCTGCCTCTCTGCCTCCATCACATCCTGCTTTAAATCATTCTCTGAGCTTCCCGAATTTTGTTCTCTCAATTTATTTTTCTGCATTTCCCCTGTAGCTTTTTTCTCTGTATTCTCAAGTGTCTGACAGATATTCTTTTCCAAATTCACAAGGTTCACGCAGGTATTCTTTTCTTCTGATTGTGCTTTCTGTTGTCCTTCTACAATTTCCGTTTCTGAATCCACATCTTTCAGACCAGCATTTTTCTCTTCCCTCTTACTTTCCTGTACTTCTTCTGTCACAGCTTCCGGATTATGCATTTTCTGACAGCTATGATTGGATTCCACTGGATTTTTCTGCATTTCCCCCTCTGATTTTGTTTCCGCAAAAATATGCTCATCCTCAGATTTCATTTCTTCAGGGGACTCTTCTGATGTTCCGCTGTGCATGGTACTATTTTGCGGATTCATTTCTTTGTCTTCTCTTTTATCCCCTATGCCCTCTGCCTTTACTCTGCGGAAATTTTCCGGACGGATCGGTTTATCATCCCATTCCGTTCCAAAAAACGCCCCGTTTTCCGTAAGCAGGATCATTCCCCCCATGTTCTCCAAAGTCATTGTACTTCCGCCCATATGTTCCCGTTCCGTTTCCAGAACACAGTCCGCCCTGCTTTCTTCAGTTATGCAGGATCCCAGCAATACTCCATCCAGCAGCCCTGTTTTTCTCGTAAATCCAAATATTTCACACTTTACCCTGGGAGTAAGTCCCGGACAAAGAATGTGCGCCTCCATTCTGCATATCTGCTCTTTTGCCTCCACTCGGATAAACCCACAGTTTCTTCCTTTTTTTCCTTTTTGGTACTCATATACATATGCGACAAAACGCCGATATCCACTCAAAGGATTTCCTCCTGGCATATCATTTCATTAATGTATATGTATCTTATATAAAAAAAGACCCCCTTATCTTTTCCAAGTCACACACTGTTTTTCTGGGGATACAGAAACTTCTAGACAGCCCGCAGAACAAAAAACAGAGTTACAACTCCAACAGATACTTTCCTGCCTTTGCAACAAACTCGCCTTTTTCTACTGAAATACTGACATCATCCACGGCTTTTACCAGGCTGTCGCCCTGACCATAATATTTTTTCAGATGTTTTGTCTCTAATATTTTCATAAAAAACATCTCCCTTCGCTATGTTGAGTTTATCATAACAAAGGGAGATTACAATCTGGTAACAATATAAAGTTTTAATAGCTGTTTTTCAGAATCGCACTGTAAAAGTTTTGTACATAATACGAAAATCAAATATTTCAGGGATATTCATGGAGTGGGATTTTTCAGGTAAAAAGAAGGTTTTAATGTAACACGAACATATTTTCTCACACTGTTTCAGCAAAAAGAAAAAGAATCCCTTGAACAAAGGATTCTTCATCATTTAGTCGAAGCGACAGGATTTGAACCTGCGGCCTCTGCGTCCCGAACGCAGCGCTCTACCAAACTGAGCCACGCTTCGATTTCTTTAATTGTCAGCCACAACTCGCGACTGCAAAAATTATTATATTCATTTCCATGCCATTTGTCAACACTTTTTTTAAAAAACTTCAAAAAACCTGTAAAAAAATTCCCAAAATCATATTTCTTATTTTTAAAGGCATAAAAACGCTCTCAAATACAGCAAAATCCATTGAAATCCCACAGCTTTTAAGCTAAAATTAAAATCACAATACCAAAAGGGGATTTTTTTATGAATGTAAAAGACATCAGTACACACTGCACACGTACAGAATTTGTCGGAACCACAGTTCTTGATACCATCGGACTTGTGATCTCCGGCGTTGACGATACACTTCTTCCAAAAATGAACATCGGAACAAAGTATCACACTCTTGGACTGTTCAGCTCCCGGACAGGAGCTGCCGGACAGCTCACTGCCATTGATGATGCGGTCAAGGCTACTAACACAGAGGTTCTTTCCATTGAGCTTCCCAGAGATACCAAAGGCTGGGGCGGTCATGGAAACTATATTGTACTTGGCGGAAATGATGTTTCTGATGTGCGTCACGCAGTTCAATTGGCTCTGGAGCTTACAAAAAAATATGCCGGTGAACTTTATATCAGTGAATCCGGTCACCTGGAATTCGCCTATTCTGCAAGCGCAGGTCCTGCTCTTCAGAAAGCTTTTCACGCAGCGCCGGGCGAGGCCTTTGGTTTTATGGCCGGATCTCCTGCTGCTATCGGACTTGTCATGGCAGACACTGCCATGAAGGCATCCTCTGTAAAAATCGCCAGCTATATGACACCGGATATGGGAACCGCTCATTCCAACGAGGTTATTCTTGCTCTTTCCGGCGATGCAGGCGCTACAAAAGAAGCCGTCCTTAACGCCCGCCAAATTGGTCTGGAACTGCTGATTGCCATGGGCAGTTATCCTGAAATCCCAGGTACACCTTACCTGTAAATCAAATTCCCGGAAACAAGAGATTCAACTGTAATATCCGTAAATATTAAAAACCCGGTTTCCCTGAAAGCTGAACTGTCAGCAGGGCACCGGGGTTTGTTTTATTCTGTTTTTATCATACGATAACCTACACCAATATGGGTCTGGATATATTGTGGAGAATCCGGACCTTTTTCTATTTTTTTTCGGAGTGTTGCCATAAATACACGGAGAGAGGCAACGTCATTTTCCCAGTTGCTTCCCCAGATATTCTGAGTGATAAAAGTATGAGTCAGAACTTTCCCTACATTTCTGGAAAGGAGGCAAAGAAGCTTGTATTCAATGGGAGTCAGATGAAGCTCTTCATCGTCCAGATATGCACAGCCTGCAGCGTAATCAATACGCAGGGCTCCATTTACAAAAACAGAAGCTTCTGCAGGTGAATCATTTTTGATCATGGCCAGACGTCTCTGTACAACACGAAGTCTTGCAAGAAGCTCTTCTACAGAAAAAGGCTTAGTCAGGTAATCGTCAGCTCCTGCATCCAGCGCATCAATTTTATCCGTATCTTCACTGCGGGCACTGATAACAATAATTGGCATATTAGACCAGGAACGGATCCTCCGGATCACTTCCACTCCGTCAATATCAGGCAGACCGAGATCCAGAAGAACGATATCCGGATTGTGGGAGGACGCTTCAAGAATGGCAGTTTCTCCGTTTCCGGCTACCAGATAACGATAGTCATGGGTTTTCAGTGTAGTTGTGATCAGATTTTTTACGGAAGAATCATCTTCCACTACTAAGATCAACGGTTTATTCATGTAACTGTACCTCCTCAGCTGGTAATGTAAAAGTAAACACTGTTCCATGTGGGACATTGTCAGAAACACTGATAGATCCTCCATGTGCATTTATAATAGACTTGCACAGGGAAAGTCCAAGTCCCAGACTTCTCCGGCTGTCTACTACCCGGTTCGAACCTGTATAGAACATATCAAATATTTGCTTTTTGTTTTCATCAGGAATACCCGGACCATCGTCTGATACAGAAATGACAGCCCAGTTGTCTTTCCGGAAAGTGGAAACCTGGATCTCCGATCCCCAGGGAGTATACTTAATTGCATTATCCACCAGATTTATAATAACCTGAACAATCAGTTTGGCATCCATTTTTGCCAGAAGCAGATCGTCCTGATGCTTTACTGTAATGTGATGTTCCGCAGAAAGTCTGTTTACATGACGGAGAGCTTCTGTAACCACCTCGTCTGTCAGTTCTGCGGAAATACGAAGATTCAGTCTGCCCTCTTCCAGCCGGGTAACAGACAGAAGATTTTCCACAAGGTTGATCAGCCACATCGAATCATCATAAATATCCTGATACAAGGTCATTTTTGTATTTTCATCAAAAGAGCTGCTGTTTGACAGAAGATTGCTGGCATTTCCGGAAATAGACGTCAGCGGAGTACGCAGGTCATGAGAGATTGTGCGAAGAAGATTCGCTCTCAGCTGTTCGTTCTTTGCCAGAATAGCTGCTTCTTCTTTTTCATGGGCATTTTTTTCGTTTTCCATAGCAAGAGCACATTCCCCAAGTATGGAAAGAAGAATATTGTTTTCTGAGGCATCCAGAGGCTGCTTTCCGGCTGCAATGCCTACAACTCCGTAAACAGAATCATTTACACGGATTGCCAGATAAAGACATTTTGCGTTGGAAAGTGTCTGAGTAGTGGCGCCTGCATGGCGGTTGTTTTTAAATACCCATTCAGCCACTGCGCTTTCGTTTCTTGTAAGATAATCAGAAGCAGTATCTTCATCACTGGCAAAAAATGTCATGGGCGCAGCCAGGGCATTTTTTTCCGCAGGATAGATCACAATATCTCTGTTCAAAAGTTTAGTAAGCTGATGAGCAGTAGACGTCAGAATTGCATCGCGGTCTGTTGCCTGCTGAAGTATCTGACTGGTATCAAACAAAATCTTTGTACGGAAAGCTGCACGGGCAGACTGTTTCGCAATGGTTTTCATTCGTGTGGTAAGAGTTCCTGTCAGAAAAGCTGAGATAAACATTACCACAAAAGTAACGGGATAACCTCTGCCATATGCCATAAGCGTAAATTTGGGATCTGTAAACAGAAAATTAAACACAAGCACACTGACAATTGAGGTGATCAGGCTGTATACCCGGTTTACGGTTACAATGGAAGTTACCAGTACCGCAAGTACATATATAGTAATAATATTGGCCTCATCAAAGCCAAGCTGCTGGAAAAGGTAACCCAGGCAACTGGCTGCCGACAGGATAAAAATACTTTTTAAAATGTCGGATGCCGAAAAAATAATATGATTTTTCCGTTTGCGGACCATTTTATTCCGGTCCGGTGTCTGGTCTGGAATAATATGCACATCCATATTAGGGGCATTTGTAATAAGCCGTTCTGTAAGGGAAGCTTTTCCAAACAGATGCCTGCCTGTCACCGTACTTCTTCCGATTACAATCTTGGAAACTCCGGATAACTTTGCAAATTCTGCAATCTGAAGGGGAACATCATCTCCGTAAACAGTTTCTATGGTTGCGCCAAGCTGCTGCGCAAGATAAATATTAGAACGCAGCCGCTGTCTGTCCTCTTCCGTCATAGAAGAAAACTGTGAGGTTTCCACAAACAGCGCGGTAAAGGTTCCACGGAAAGCATTTGCCATTCTTGCTGCTGTCCGGATGATCTTTGCATTGGACGGAGAAGAAGAAAGGCAGACCAGGATGTGTTCATCTGTATAATAGTCGCTTTTATTTCTGATACGGGCAGCCTCAGTTCTTTTGTTTACCCGGTCCGCACATCTTCTGAGCGCAAGCTCTCTCAGCGCAGTCAGTTTTTCCAAAGTAAAACTAAAGCTGTCTCCCTCAGAGGCATCTGACCTGTTTTCAGAAGCCAACCGTTCAAGAAGTTCCTGAGGTTCAATATCCACAAGTTTTACCTGATCCGCATTGTCAAAAACCGAATCCGGAATCCTTTCAAGGATCCTGTTTCCGGTAATTGCTGTCACCATATCATTAAGACTTTCAATATTTTCTACGTTGGCAGTGGTATAGACATCAATGCCGGCTTTTAAAAGCTCATAAATATCCTGATACCGCTTATGATGCCGGCAGCCGTCTGCGTTTGTGTGCGCAAGTTCATCTATAAGAATAAGTCCGGGTTTTGCTTTTATGGCTTCATCAAGATCAAACTCTTCCACAGGAGTACCATTATGTTTGGAATGGAGAGACGGAAGAAGCTTCAGACCATTCAGCCGCGCCCTAGTCTGAGGATGGGCATTTGGCTTAATATAACCTACCGCAACATCTGTCCCATGCTTTTTTTCCATATGGGCAGCATCCAGCATTGCATATGTTTTTCCCACTCCTGCCGCATAGCTGAAAAAAATCTTCAGATGCCCTCTTTCCGTAGAGGACATCTGATCGGATACTGACGGCAGGATATCTGCGCTCTGATTTTGTTTTTCCACACTATCACTCCTCGTTATTTGATACAGGCATTATAACGTATCTGACAGAATCCTGCTGAAAAATATGTTGGACACAGGTATTTTTATGTAAAGCCCATGAGCAGCAGCTATTTTTCCAGGTATCCTGATTTCAGCAACCGGATAAATAATTCCGCTTCCTGAGAAATGCAGTCTTTTTTCCACAAAGCATTCACAAAAAATTTCTGACGATTCAGAGGCATAACAGGAAGTCCCATAGGCTCACATGCAAGAATGTTTTCATCCATGAGAAAAAGAAAAGAACCAAGACTCTGATCAGGCTCTGTATTTACATCCGCCCGTATCAGACCAAGATCGATCTTTCCTTCATCCAGCTGTTTCTGGATATCCTTTGCAGAGCCGTAAAAAAGACTCAGCTCGCAGCCGGGAGCCTGATGTAAAAACCTTTCCAGAAGGTCATTTAAAAGGGAAATTTCTTCTGTATGTTCAAAGGCAATGGAAAGCGTTAAGGGGCTGTTGGAACTGATTACAGTCCGGCTGCTGTCGCCAAAGAAAATATCCATTTTTTTCAGTAAGAGAAAGCACAGGGCAAAAACAACAGCTACTGCGCCAATCAGAATCAGCTCTTTCATATAATCATCCCTTCATGTTACATACATATTTACAGAAGTTTTATTCCAATCAGATATGGAAACACTTCTGAATATCCCTGATGTTTCCAAGAACAAGCATGGTATTGTTTTCCGGAACCGGGGTGTCTGATTTAATATTCATATTCATGACTCCCCTGTGCTTAAATGCCATAATATTGATGTTATGCTTATTTCGGATATCAAGCTGTCCGACAGTTCTTCCCACCCAGTTTTCCGGAACAGAAATTTCAAAAATAGCATGTTCATCATCAAGTTCCACATAATCCAGAATATGATCTGCACTGTAACGGATCGCAGCCCATTCAGCCATCTGTTTTTCCGGATAAATAACTTCATCAGCACCATTTTTCAGAAGAAATTTGGCATGGACATCTCTGGCAGCTCTGGAAACAACACATTTTGCTCCCAGTTCACTGAGCAGAGAAGTGGTTTCCAGAGAGCTCTGGAAATTATCACCAATAGCAACAATACATACATCAAAATTCCTTACTCCAAGAGATTCCATAAAACCTTCTTTTGTGGCATCGCCAATCTGTGCATTTGTCACATAAGGAAGAATGGCATCTACTCTTTCTTCATTTCTGTCAATAGCCATTACCTGATGATTAAGCTCATCCAACTTCATTGCAATATGTCGTCCAAATCTTCCAAGTCCTATCAGTAAAATTGATTTCATCATAACAATTATCTCCTTTTATTAACCTACTGTAATTTTTTCCTGAGGATATCTGGATCCAAAGGAATTTCTTTCTGAAAGTGCGGCAAAAATAAGTGTCAAACCACCAACCCTGCCAAAGAACATAAGCAGGATCAGGATCAGCCTTGAAACCATCCCAAGAGTCGGAGTCAGTCCAAGGGACAGACCAACCGTACCAATCGCAGAGCTTGTTTCAAACAGAGCAGAAATCAGCGGAACATTGTCAATATAGCTGATTATCATACCGCCTCCAAGAAACAGGACCAGATACATCAGCATAATGGTCGCAGCATTTTTGATCACACTGTCCGGCACACGTCTGCGGAAAAAGTGAGCAGATTCATTTTTACGGAACACGGACAAAGCTGACGAAAACAGAACTGCGATAGTAGTTGTTTTCATACCGCCGGCTGTGGAGCCGGGAGAACCACCGATCAGCATCAGAATGATCATTACCATCAGTCCGGTTTCTGTAAGCAAGGTGAGATCTGCCGTATTAAATCCCGCTGTTCTTGGCGTTACTGACTGAAACAGAGAAGTCAGCATCCTTTCGCCCAGAGGTAATCCGGAAAATTCACAGAAAAAGAAGTAAACTGCAGGAACTGTGATCAGAATGGCAGTAACCGTAAGAATCACTTTACTCTGCATATTATATTTTTTAAAATGTAATTTATTTTTTTTGATATCCGCCCAGGTAACAAAACCTACGCCGCCTGTTACGATCAAAGCCATGATCGTAAAGTTTACAATAGGATTGGAGGCATAGGAGGTCAGAGAAGAAAACGGTTCTCTGACACCGAACAGGTCAAATCCGGCATTACAGAAAGCAGATACAGCGTGGAACAGAGAGTACCACAATCCCTTCAGAATGCCGAAGTCTTTACAGAATACAGGCATCAGAAGCGCTGCTCCGATCAGTTCTATAAAAATACTGGTTTTCAGAATAAACTTGGTAAGACGTACAATACCGCCTACCTGGTGAGCAGAGATCGCCTCCTGCATAGTGCTTCTCTGCATCAGACCAATTTTACGGCCTGAAGCAACCGCAATGGCAACCGCAATCGTCACAACACCCATACCACCAATCTGGATCAGCGTCAGAATGATCGCCTGACCAAATTCAGACCAGTAGGTTGCAGTATCATGAATAATAAGTCCTGTTACGCAAACTGCCGATGTGGCAGTAAAAAGGCTGTCTGCAAAGGATGCGCCATTTCCGTCCCGTGTGGAAAGCGGAAGCATCAGAAGCAGGCTGCCAAAAAGTATTACAGAGAAAAATCCCAGGATGATCACCTGAAAAGAAGTAAAATGTCGATGTTTTCGGTTTCCTGTATGATTCATTGCGGCGATTGCCTCCCTTTATCTCGTCTTTATATTGTCTTAATCATATCTTAATTCGTATTAAGTATGTATAAATAAGAATTTGATAATATTAAGATTGTATAAAGACAAAAGGGCGTTATCCGAGGAACAATGTAACCGGTAGTGTAACCAGAAGCGTAAGAAGAGATACAGCTGCCAGAATAAAAACGGGAAGTCCTATAAACATAGCCAGAACAGCCGCATGAGGATGACGAAAAGCAAATCTCTCTGCACGGCTGTCAAATTTATACTCTAATTTGTGTATGGATTTCAAAATACTGGACATAATCATTTCTCCATTCTTATTTTATAGTAAGGAATCTGTTTTCAGACTCTCTTCTGTTCTGAAATTATGGTAACACGAAAAAAATTAAGATGGGAAAAATGCATAGTCCTGTGAGATAAAAGTTCTATAAAGAAGGAGGGCCGGGCTGTACGGCCCGGCGAGTATGAAAAAGAAAAATTTGATTTATGTAAAAAAGCATTCGCTTTATTTACTTAATACTATAAATGGAATTTGTGATGAAAATGTGAGGATAAGTTGAAAAAAGAATGATGTAATTCTAAAAAACCTGTAAAATCAGCGAAAGCGTTTTTCCGACATATGTATACAAAAACCTTAAGACATACAGGTTAAAATGCTGTCAGCGAAGATGGTCGGGAATGTTTTTTATCAGATTGCTGTGAACATAGTAAAAAATAACAAAAATTTTTGCGAATCCTGGCCTGACGAAAAAAAATATTGTAAAATACATTCTCCTTCTATATAATAGGAAAAGAAAAAACAGGAAAAGCAAACGAGCGCGTTGCTCATAACCAACTCTCAGGAGGAAAATAATGAAAAGAGAAACAGTTGTTGTACTTGATTTCGGCGGTCAGTATAATCAGTTGATTGCCCGCCGTGTAAGGGAATGCAATGTATATTGTGAAATCTATTCCTACAAGACAGATATTGAAAAAATAAAAGAAATCCAGCCGAAGGGAATTATTTTTACAGGCGGACCAAACAGTGTGTATCTGGAAGATTCTCCTGCGTATACAGAAGAAATTTATAAACTCGGAATCCCGATCCTGGGAATCTGCTACGGTTCTCAGCTTATGATGCACCAGCTTGGCGGCACAGTAGAAAAAGCTCCTGTACGCGAATACGGAAAAATTGAGGTTAATGTAAACACAGATTCTGCACTGTTTCAGAACGTTTCTCCAAAAACAATCTGCTGGATGAGTCATAATGATTACATTTCCAAAGAAGCCCCAGGCTTTGAAATTTCCGCCTGGACCAATGACTGCCCTGTAGCTGCAGTGGAAAATAAAGAAAAGAAGCTTTATGCAGTTCAGTTCCACCCGGAGGTTCTTCATACTCAGGAAGGAACCAAAATGCTGTCCAACTTTGTATATCAGGTATGCGGATGTGCCGGAGACTGGAAAATGGATTCTTTTGTGGAAGATTCCATTAAGGCAATCCGTGAAAAGGTAGGAAATGGAAAAGTTCTCTGCGCTCTTTCCGGCGGAGTGGATTCTTCTGTGGCAGCCGTCCTTCTTTCAAAAGCAGTAGGAAATCAGCTTACCTGCGTATTTGTGGATCACGGTCTTCTCCGCAAAGATGAAGGCGATGAAGTGGAAGCAGTTTTCGGCCCGGAAGGTTCCTATGATCTGAACTTTATCCGCGTAAATGCTCAGGAACGTTTTTATGAAAAACTCAAGGGTGTTGAAGAGCCGGAACGTAAACGTAAGATTATTGGCGAAGAATTTATCCGTGTGTTTGAGGAAGAGGCAAAAAAAATCGGCGCTGTGGATTTCCTTGTACAGGGAACCATTTATCCGGACGTGGTTGAAAGCGGCGTAGGCGGCGAGTCCACTGTCATTAAATCACACCACAATGTGGGAGGACTTCCTGACTATGTTGATTTTAAAGAAATCATTGAGCCTCTGAGAAATCTGTTTAAAGATGAAGTGCGTAAAGCCGGACTTGAACTGGGCATTCCGGAGTATCTTGTGTTCCGCCAGCCGTTCCCGGGTCCCGGACTGGGTATCCGTATTATCGGAGAAGTAACTGCCGAAAAAGTAAAAATGGTTCAGGAAGCAGATGCCATCTGGCGTGAGGAAATTGCAAATGCAGGCTGGGACAAAAAGGTAAATCAGTATTTTGCAGCCCTGACAAATATGAGATCTGTCGGAGTTATGGGTGACGAAAGAACCTATGATTATGCCATTGCCCTTCGCGCAGTCACCACCACAGATTTTATGACTGCCGAAAGCGCTGAGCTTCCCTGGGAGATTATCGGAAAAGCTACCAGCAGGATCGTTAATGAAGTAAAACATGTCAACCGTGTTCTTTATGACTGCACCGGAAAACCTCCGGCAACAATTGAGTTTGAATAAATCGAGTTGCTTAAAAAAGCCAGTGTTTATGCGGGTTTCAGCGATTTCGATTAGTCTTTTGATAACAAATTGATAACAGTCATAGCAAGTGCCATTATTCTTGTTATCCAGTGGTTTATGGGTAACGGAACAATTAACAGGTGGCTTGCAGACTAAAGTTCGGAGCTTGGCTCTGAACAAATTCCATATTATAAACTAAGCCCTTAGCTGTGGTTAATAACCATAGTTAAGGGCTTTTTTGTCGTTGCCAAAGCATCTGTAGGGAGCTGCCAGTGGCAGGTCCTGTAGGTGCTTATTTATCTTTCAAGTGGTCTTTGAATGCTTCCACGAGAGCGTCACTTAATTCCTGTGATGGAACTTTTGCCCAACGCTGTGTGGTGTCGAACTCTGGATAATGGTAACGCCAGTTATCGTATTCTTCTCTGTTGATTTCTTCGGAAGATAGCTTGTCTGCCTGTTCTTTCCAAGCATACAGCATTTTGAGGAGTTCATATGCTTCTCTGCCTTTGTCCTTGTTGACCTTTAAGCATACCTCTCCGTCTGCTTCACTGACAGTAAGACCGTAAATATCTTCAAGGGTAAACAGAGTGTGCATAAGACCGATATAGCTGTCTATGTCAGGAACATCAAGAGCCTGTGGAGAAACATCAAGCACCTGTGCCAATGCATTTGTAAGGTCTGCTTTCGGTTTGCGTGTACCAGTTTCGTACTGTGCCAAACGCACATCAGCACTCTTTTCTGGAAAACCGATTGCTGTACCGAGATACTTTTGTGTCATACCACGCATTAGTCTGAAAAAATGTATTCTTTCGCTGATAGCCATAATGATACGCTCCTTTTATATTTAGTGAAATAAGTATAGCAGAAATGTTTAGTGGAAGTCAAGAAAAACCGAAACAAAAATGTTTAATATTTTCTTTGCAACCACTTGACAATAGCAAATATGTTTAGTAAAATAAATTACGAATTAAACAAATATGCTTAATGCGACAACTGAATGACCGTCCGAAAAGCCAAACCGCCAAGACCTCGTCGGAGCAAGTTCCGTATCGTTCGCTTGTGTGCAAGCACAAAAGCTCATTCGCTGCACTGCTCCTCCTCTTCCCCAAAAGTCTCCGACTTTTCGGGAACCCCTATACGAGCGAGCGCCTGATGTACTGCGGTGCATTGGGACAGCACAGCGCCTGCCGACAAGCAGGAGTGCCTGTTGGAACTTTAACACGGAGAAAGCGGCAAGCAAAAAATTATTTTAAGAAAGGAAGAAAAAGGATATGGAAAACAGATTTATCCGAGCCGAAGATGTGGCTCAGGAACTAAACGTATCAAAACCTTATGCATATAAACTCATCAGACAATTAAATGAGGAATTGAAAGCAAAGGGCTTTATTACGATTGCAGGGCGTGTAAATCGCCAGTATTTTTACGAAAGGCTCTACGGAGCAGGAAAGGGGGAAATGTAAATGCCGGTATTTAAGAATGAAGATAACGGTACTTGGTATGTGATGGCAAGGTATGTGAACTGGAAAGGGGAACGCAAGCAGAAATGCAAGCGTGGCTTTGCTACCAAACGAGAAGCACAGGAATGGGAAAGAATGTTCAAATTGCAGACTTCTTCAGACCTTGATATGAGTTTTGAAGCCTTTACGGAGCTTTATATCAATGATGTGAAGAACCGTTTGAAGGAAAACACGTGGCTTACCAAAGAGCATATCATACGCACAAAGATACTTCCGTATTTCGGGAAACTGAAAATCAGCGAGATTTCCACAAAGGAGATTATTACTTGGCAGAATGAAATGCTTGCCTATCGTGATGAGAAGAAAAAGCCTTATTCACAGACGTATCTGAAAACGCTGCACAATCAGTTGTCCGCCATTTTCAATCACGCTGTCCGCTACTATGAACTGCGTTCCAATCCTGCGGCAAAGGTGGGAAATATGGGACGTGAGGAACACAAGGAAATGCTGTTCTGGACAAAGGAAGAATACAAGAAATTCTCTTTTGAGATGATGGACAAGCCTGTTTCCTTTTATGCGTTTGAAATGCTTTACTGGTGCGGTATCCGAGAGGGCGAGCTGTTAGCTTTGACTCCGGCAGATTTCAACTTTGATAAGGAAACAGTCACAATCAATAAATCCTATCAGCGTTTGAAAGGGCAGGATGTGATTACTTCTCCGAAAACGAAAAAGAGCAACCGCACGATTAAAATGCCGAAGTTTCTGTGTGAGGAAATGAAAGAATATCTCGGTATGCTTTACGGATTGAAGAAGAAAGACCGTATCTTTACGGTGACGAAAAGCTATCTTCATCACGAGATGGACAGAGGGGCAAAGGCGGCAGGCGTGAAGCGTATCCGCATTCACGATCTCCGTCACAGCCACATTTCACTCTTGATTGATATGGGCTTTTCTGCGGTGGCGATTGCTGACCGAGTTGGTCACGAAAGTATTGATATTACTTATCAGTACGCACACCTCTTTCCGTCAAAGCAGATTGAGATGGCAGAAAAATTAGATGATTTAGGGAAAGGAGATTTTGAAAATGTCAGCTAAGAACAGAGATAACAAAAATCGTTGGAGGAATATCACAGTAGGGTTTCGAGTATCGCCCGAAGAAAACGAACTCATTAACAGAGCTGTAGCTCTATCAGGATTGCCAAAACAGGAGTATTGTTACCGCCGTTGCTTAAATCAGGATGTGGTGGTACAGGGCAATCCGAGAGTGTATAAGGCGTTGAAAACGGAATTTGCCACAGTCCTTGCGGAACTGAAAAGGATTGAAGCAGGAAAAGGTGTGGATGATGAACTGCTGAGTGTAATAGAACTGATTTCCATTATTCTCGGCGGTTTGAAAGGAGAGGATGCGAATGGAGAATAAAAAAGAAATGACTATTCCAAATGTATCTGCGGCAACAGATGCGGAACAGTCACTTTCCAAATGTACTGACAATAGTATAGTCAATCAGGATACGGATTTCAAGGGGTACGAGCAATCTTTTGAAGAAATGCAAAGGGAAATACTCAGACAGTTAGACCCTTCCTATCTGAAAACAGTATCAATGACAACGCTGTATGATACGGTGTTTGAGGTTCAGACACCACTTATCGACGGTCTGCTCCAAAGGGGAACTTACCTTTTCGTAGGTTCCCCGAAAGTGGGAAAGAGCTTTATGATGGCACAGCTTGCCTATCATATCAGCACAGGCACACCGCTTTGGGAGTATAAGGTGCGTAAGGCAACGGTGCTTTATTTTGCCCTTGAAGATGATTACCCACGTTTGCAGAAGCGATTGTTTCAGATGTTCGGTGCAAAGGAGACAGGCAATCTGTATTTCGCAACGGAATGTAAAACGGTCAATGGCGGACTGGAAGAACAGATAAGAGGGTTTATGAGGGAACACCCAGACACAGGCTTGATTATCATAGACACCTTAAAGCGTGTGCGTGAAGCAGGCGGAGCAGATTACAGCTACGCAAGTGATTATGATGTTGTGGCAAGGCTGAAAGCGTTGGCAGACAGTTACAAGGTTTCAATGCTTATTGTTCATCATACACGCAAACAAAAATCGGAAGATATATTCGATATGATTTCAGGCACGAATGGTCTGATGGGTGCGGCAGACGGTGCATTTGTTCTCAGTAAGGACAAGCGTACTTCCAACAATGCCACACTTGATGTTGCTGGCAGAGACCAGCAGGATATGAAAATCCATCTTGTAAGGGACAGCGAGCGATTGGTGTGGAACTTTGCAAAATCGGAAACGGAGATGTGGAAAGAACCGCCCGAACCTCTGCTTGAGAAGATAGCGGATACGCTCTTTTCGGAAAGTGACAGATGGGAAGGAACTGCTTCGGAACTTTGCGAAAGGCTTGCGGTGGATATAAAGCCGAATGTACTTTCTTTAAGGCTCAGTATCAACGCAAGCAGGCTGTTTCGTGATTACGGTATCCGTTATCAGAACAGCCGCACACACGACGGAAGAAAGGTTTCACTTTGGAAAGAAACCGAGCAGACGGCGTGACAAACGGTGTCAAAGGTGTCAATGTTTTTGAGAGCAGCACGCTGTGAAAAACATTGTCACCATCGTCACACTTTGACACCGGATAAAGTTTAGGGGAGTGTGCAGAGAGTGCCTTTTCAAAGGCGGCTCTTTGGTCTCGCCTGCTGGCTCGGTCGGTTCGCAGGCGTGTGTGCCACCGGCACACGCTCACCCCTCGGAGAGCCTTCGGAGAACGCAAAACCTGTTTACAGGTCGCATTTTTGATGGGTGTACCCGTCAAAAGTGCTTTTGCGTTACTTTTGACAAAAGTAACAAAACCTGAGAATGTTGAAATTTACAGATGGGAGATGAAAAAATGCAGAGAACGATAAGTGCAATGGTCGGTAAAGGCTCGGTCAATCACAATAGCCGAAAGTTCCGAGCAGAAAATGTAGACGGAACTCGTACTCATCTCAATATCGACTACTGCAATGAAAATATAAAGACAGTTTATCACGAATTGTTTGATGAAGCATTGGAAAGATACAATGCCAAGCAGATAAGGTCAGACCGAAAGATAAAAGATTATTATGAAAAAATCCGAAGTTCCAAGCAGGAAAAACCGTTCCACGAAATCATTTTACAGGTGGGCGGTAAGGGAAATATGAACGCCGATACGGAAAACGGAGAACTGGCAAAGCAGATTTTAGATGAATACTATCAGGGTTTTCAGGAGCGAAATCCACAGCTTCGGGTGTTCTCGGCTCATCTGCATATGGATGAAGCTACACCACATCTGCACATAGATTTTGTACCTTTTACCACAGGCAGCAAGCGTGGACTTGATACAAGAGTGTCACTAAAGCAGGCTCTTGCAACGCAAGGTTTTAAGGGCGGCAGTCGTGGCGATACGGAGTGGTCGCAATGGATACAGTCCGAAAAAGAACAGCTTGCGGCGGTGATGGAACGTTATGGGATTGAGTGGGAACATTTAGGCACACACGAAAAACATCTTTCTGTTTTGGATTATAAAAAGCAGGAAAGAGAAAAAGAAGTGGCGGCATTAGGTGCGAAAATCGAGCAGAAACAGATTGAATTTGATGTGTTGTCGGAACGAGTATTGAACTATGATAAGGCAAAAGACGAGCTGTCAAATCTTGAAATAGAGCTTGATACTGCACCGAAATATCAGTTGCCAGAACCAGAGAAATTTATGACTGCAAAGGCATATAAAACCAAAATGGCAGAGCCGGTTGTAAGGAAATTGAAGCAACTTGTCAAAACGGTGCTTGCCCGCTGCTTTGAGGGGTGGGACAACTATCATAGGCTGAATACAGCGAATGCACAGTTATACCGCACCAATCAGCGTTTGGAGAAAGTCAATGAAAGATTGACCGAAGAAAACAAAATCCTAAAAGCAGAAAATAAAGATTACAGCCTGCTCCGTAAGGTTTTTGGTCGCAAACAGATAGATGATTTGTTGGAGCAGGCAAGAACAGTTAAAGGTCGCAAGCGTGATAATACACGATCACGATAGACAAAAATCACAGGAGGAAAAGGAAAATGACAAAGACAATTTTTGAAGAAATGGGCGGAACTTATAGACAGGTGGGTGATTATTTATTGCCGAACATCACAGTACCAGCCGAAGAAGAAATAGAGCCGATTGGTTTATGGGGGAAACGACATGCAAGGCATTTAAAGGAACACTATAAAGTGTTATATATGAACCTGCTGACAAGCGGAAAGCTGCATAGTTATCTTGCAGAAGTCGATAAGCAAGCAGAGGATATGTTTCTTCGACTGGTAAAGGAATATGCCGACAGACAAGATGTGACGGAACAATTAAAGAAAGATAATCCCTACGAATGGATTGGAAGAATGAATAATATTCAGGCTTGTGTGAGGGAAGTTGTAGGAACGGAGTTGATTTACACATAAGCGTTTTACGGTATGGTGCTCCTGCGTTTGCTGGAGTGCTGTGGTTGTGGTTGTAAAGAGGTTGTGAAAGATTGAATTTCGTAATG
This sequence comes from Blautia sp. XA-2221, assembly GCF_028767025.1. GTDB lineage: Bacteria > Bacillota > Clostridia > Lachnospirales > Lachnospiraceae > Blautia_A. Next base: position 287,841 of record NZ_JAJQXX010000002.1, on the reverse strand, counting down.
GTTGGATGTATAATTAGGAAGTGAAAATTTTAATTTGCACTTCCATAAGGTGAAATGTATTGACACAAAAAATACAGTATGATAGTATTGCCATTAGAAGAAAGAAAGGCACATTTTGTGTAAGGTGAGGAAATGATTAATAGATAATTTGATTTAAGTAAGACACATATAGTTATTGAGCCTGTAGAGAATAGGTTTGTTTTGTGTACGCTTAAGTTGGATTATCGCAAGAGGCATTTCCTTTGTTTTCCTTTTGGAAAAGAAATAAGGGTCTATTTAGCGAGTCTATTTTTGCGTATGCAAAAAAGACTCGTTTTTGTGTGTTCAAAATAATAATTGGCTCAGACTTCGAAAAGGAGAAACTTTAATGTTGCAGATAAAAAAATTAAATTTAACACATAAAAAAGACCTGAGAATAATTCTTAATGATTTCAACCTTGTGCTAAATGATGGAGATAAGGCAGTTATTATTGGAGAAGAGGGAAATGGGAAATCGACATTAATGAAGTGGATATACAATCCGTCGCTTGTAGAAAACTATATAGAAGCAGATGGGGAAAGGATAATGGGACACGAACGTCTTGGTTATCTTCCGCAGGAGATGCTCGATGAAGATAAGGAAAAAACAATATACGAATATTTTTCTGAAGAGGAAATATTCTGGGAGAAAACGCCTAAAGAATTGTCTGTTATTGCGGGAAAATTTGGAATGAAAAATGATTTTTTCTACAGTAACCAGACAATGGGTAGTCTTTCAGGAGGCGAAAAAGTCAAGACACAACTTATGAGGCTTTTCATTCGCGATGTTTCTGTGCTGTTGTTGGACGAACCTTCCAATGACATCGACATTGCGACGCTTACATTACTGGAAAAAATCATAAATGACTGGAAGCACATTGTGCTTTTTATTTCACACGATGAAACGCTGATAGAGCGTACTGCCAACATGGTGATACATATCGAGCAGATTATACGAAAAACAAAGGCGAGATATACCGTGGCAAAGCTTCCCTATAGACGCTATGTGGAAGAACGGCTTCATAAATTTGAAATCCAAAAACAGCGGGCACTGAGTGACCGTAGGGAGAAAAAGATTCGCGATGAAAAATATCAAAGAGTTATGCAGAGTGTACAAGGTGCATTAAGAAGTTGTACCAGACAAGCACCGTCTGTTGCCAAAAACTTAAAGGACAAAATGCATACGGTTAAGGCAATGGAACGAAGATTTGAAAAAGAAGATGAAAATATGACTCAGATGCCGGAACAGGAAGAAGCAATCTTTGTCAAATTAGGGGATGAAAACTCACACATTCCCGCAGGAAAAACGGTCATAGAATATGAACTTTCAAAGCTTGTGACTCCGGATGGCAAAAGAATTTTAGCAGAAGGAATTCATTTAAAAATAAAAGGTTCAGAAAAAATCTGTATGATAGGAGCCAACGGGGCAGGAAAAACGACTCTTCTAAAAAAGATAGCGGAAGAACTCCTAAATCGGAATGACATTAAAGCAGAATATATGCCTCAAACTTATGAAGACCTGCTGGATTTGGATGTTACACCGGTTGATTACCTTGATAAAACAGGAGATAAAGAAGAGCGTACAAGAATTAGAACATACCTTGGTTCACTTAAATACACACCAGATGAAATGGAGCATCCGATTCGGGAGTTATCAGGCGGACAAAAGGCGAAAGTGCTTCTCTTGAGGATGAGCTTAAGTGGTGCAAATGTTCTTATTCTGGATGAACCGACAAGAAATTTTTCACCATTGTCCGGTCCGGTAATAAGAAAAATGCTCCGAGAATTTCCGGGGGCTGTCATTAGCATTTCTCACGATAGAAAGTATATTGAAGAGGTGTGCGATAAAATATATCAGCTAAATCCTAATGGATTACAGCTAATTGGTGATTGATAACAAAAAGGATGAAAGACTGACAAATTTCAGGCTTTTAGTGAGTTGGAAAGCATACAAAGATTTGAATTTGGAGGATAGATTATGGTACGTACAGAAGATGCATGTGAAATTATAAAATATGCTTTGCAAAACGAAATTAAAGTATATTTAGATGGCGGATGGGGTGTTGATGCACTTCTTAAAAGAGAATCAAGAATACACAATGATATTGATTTGTTTGTTGAACTGAAACATTATCATGATTATATTTATGTGATTAAGCAGCATGGATTTGAGGAAGTAAATACTGATTATACAACGGATGGTCATACTGTCTGGAAAGATGATAAACAAAGAATCATTGATTTACATTGTTTTGAATTTACAGATGACGGAATTGTTTATGAGGGAGATATATTTCCATCAAAAACTTTTTCCGGTATTGGAAAAGTTGGAGATATAACTGTTTCTTGTATTGAACCATTGAGTCAGGTAATGCTTCATTTGGGATATGAACACGATAAAAATGATGTGCATGATGTGATGCTGTTGTGTGAAACATTTCAAATAGCAATACCAGATGAATATAAGGAAAAGTAAAATTTCAGTTTTGTGTTGAATCTCTAAGCAAAATAGCTTATAATTTGACATGCTACATATAGTTATTATCCACAGTTATCGAGTAGGTGTTATCAATGCCGATAACAAAATGATAACATTAGCTCGTATAGGCAGGATAATATGGATATATCAAATAATCAAAAGAACGAGAAACATTACAGAGAATAATTCCTAAACAAAAAGCGTTAGTCTTTGTAGAAATGGAATAAACAAAATGTCACTTAACAACCTTCGTTATCCTCTTTTTAACAAAAGTCGTTAGCGTGGGAAGAATGGCAGGCATAAAAAATAATACAAAGAAAATGAGCATGAAAAGACCTTGAAGGAGAAATCCTTTAAGGTCTTTTTTTAACGAATTTTCTGACCGTATCATCTATCAGAAACCTTGTAAAATCAATACTTTCGAGCATTTACGAATACCTTGAACGAATATCTTTTATGAATATTCGTTAAGAAAATCTTGAAAGAAATCCCAGTGCGAAAATTCGTTAAGAAAGTCGGACAGAAAGTCGGGGAGACGCTAACGGAGTTTGTTAAAAAGACGCTAACGGGATTTGTTAAATGACACAAAAATGCTTAGTGAATCCAGCATTTATGCAGGTTTGCAGCACTTTTAAAAACCTTTTGATAAAAATCCATATTAGAAAGCCCTTAGCTGTGGGTATGAAACTCATGGCTAAGGGCTTTTTGTCGTCTTTATTTATCTGGTTTGAATTGCTCTAGGAACATTTCAGCTAAGTCGTCACTAAGTTCCTGTAATGGCACTTTCTCCCACACTTAAGTGGTATCGAACTTCGGATAGTAATAACGCCAGTTATCGTATTGAAGAATTGAGAAGATGAAATAATCAGGCAAAACCAAAAAAGGAAAAATCATTAGAAGAAACGAAAAAGCAAGCGTGCTGAAAAAGCTGCACCACTATCAACAGGAAGGCAGATAACAACCAAAACAATCAGTCAAGAAAAAATCTATGGATAGAGAACGATAGGAAAGGTGGGACAGACAATAAAGAATACAATATTTGAAATATATAATTAAATATAAATTATTTGTGAAATATCATATTGTATGATTGAAAATACTACGAAATCGTAGTAATATAAATAATATGATTTCGTAGTATTTTAAAGTGGAGGATTATGTATGGATAATATAAGTAAGAAATTAGAAGCTCTCAACCAGGTCTGTGATATGATTGAAGATATTTACTATCAATATGCAAATTCTTTTGGTATTACAGATACGGAGCTGAATATTTTATATGCTTTGAGCGAACATGATGGAGAATATTTACAGAGCGATATTTGTAGAGAATGGCATTGTAGTTTGCAGACAATTCATACAACCGTAAAAAATATGGAGAAAAAAGGTATGATTGAATTGCTCTGCCAGGAAGGAAATAAAAAAAATAAGTATATTCATCTGACAATTATGGGCAAAAAGCTACTTGATAACATTATAACGCCGCTAGTAAAAGCCGAAGAAGAAGCCTTTAGAATGTTGACTGTCCAAGAGCAGGACATATTTCTTCCGTTGTTGCAGAAATATGCGGATGCACTGGATACAACAATTGGGGGCATTGCCGGTAAGAAAGACTAAAATAACTTACAAAATTAAGGAGGATATTAATGGAAACAAATATTTGTGTGTTTGAAACATTACCACCAACAAAATTATTTATAAAATGTGCTGTTCCTGCCATGTTGAGTATGATTTTCAGTGGTTTATATTCCATAGTAGATGGGATTTTTGTTGGACGTTGTATCGGTTCGGATGCATTAGCAGCAGTAAATCTTGTAATGCCACTCATTTCCATAGCATTTGCACTTGCAGAATTGATAGCAGTTGGTTCATCTGTTCAGTTAGCAATGTTGTTAGGCGAAAAAAAGCAGGAACAGGCAAATCGTACATTTAGCGTATGCATTAAAGTAATTACTGGTATATCTGTTTTCGTTGGAGTAATATTCTTTTTTTTCTGTGAACCAATGTTGACACTGATGGGAGCAAAAGGGAATGCTTTACAGTATAGTGTTGAGTACATACGAATGTATGCTGCTTTTGCTCCCTTAATTATCGTTTATTTTGCAGTAGATAACTATCTTAGAATTTGTGGTAAGCCAAAGTATAGTATGATATTGAATGTTGCAACTGCGGTGTTGAATATTATTCTTGATTTTCTTTTGATTGTTATTTGGAAACAGGGAATTTGGGCAGCTGCTTTTGCAAGTTGTATTAGTATGTCAGTTGGTACTGTAATGGCGCTTATTCCATTTATACAGAATAAGCTAGAGTTAAAATTTGTGAAAGGATGGATCCCTATAAAACAATTTGCTCAGATTATTGCTAATGGCTCATCAGAGTTTTTTGCTAATATTTCAGGTTCGATTTTTTCTTTTATTTTAAATATTGTGCTTCTTTCCGTTGGCGGATCAACTGCTGTTGCTGCAATGTCAATTGTGATGTATATTGAAAGTCTTGTTGCAGCTTTGCTTTTTGGAATGGTTGATTCTATGCAGCCTGCTATAAGCTATTGTGAAGGAGCAAGTTTGAAGAAAAGGGTATATGCACTAGAGAAACGAGTTCTCATTTCTGCAGCAGTTCTTTCTGCGATTACCTGTATAATTTTAAGATGCTGTGGAAAATGGATAGTTCCATTTTTTGTGAAACCTGATGACACAGAATTATTAAATCTTAGTATTCAAGCTATGAGCTTATATGCATTGTCATATTTAGCAAATTGGATTGATGGCTGTTTATCGGGATTTTTAACTGCTTTGGGACAAGCGGGAAGATCATTTATTGCATCAATTACGGGAACACTGCTTTTTCCAATAATAGGTCTTGTTATTTTAGTTCCGTCTATGGGATTAAATGGCGTGTACTTAATGCCGTTATTTTCTAGTATAATGAGTGCGATATTATCAATTGTATTAGTTGCTACAATAAAATCAGATTCGAGAGATTTTGGGAGAGAGTTACAAGTATAAAAACTAATATTGATTTGTTTATAGCATTGTGGTTAGATACTGTTGCATTTCTCAACACCCCCCTTATAATTTGAACCGAAACATATTGTTATTATTTACAGTTGCAGAGCAAGTGTTATCAGCAACGATAACAAAATGATAACATTAGTTCATACAGACAGAATAATATAGATAAATCAAATCGTCAAAAAATAAAAACACGATAACAAATAATCTCTAAACAAAAATAATTAGTGATTGTCGAAATGGTACAATATATAAAAGCTGAGACAGGTTTCTGCCTCAGCTTTTATATGTTTGTTAAGTTTTTTATTTGATTTTATCCATTTTTTAGAATTCCGGTTCAATAAGACCGTAAGTATTTCCTTTGCGTTTGTACACAACATTTACCTGATCTGTCTCTGCATTTACAAATACAAAGAAATTATGTCCCAGAAGCTCCATCTGAACACATGCGTCCTCCGGATACATTGGTTTGATATCAAACTTCTTGGTACGGATGATCTTTACCTCTTCATCCTCTTCATAATCTTTTTCCAGATACTCCTGCTGGAAATTACCAGATGCCTGCTTCCTGTCTACAAGTTTATTTTTGTATTTGCGAAGCTGACGCTCAATTACTTCTTCCACCAGGTCAATAGATACATACATATCATTGCTTACCTGCTCAGATCGTATAATATTTCCCTTCACTGGGATTGTAACCTCAATCTTCTGTCTTTCTTTTTCAACACTTAAAGTTACTACAACTTCGGTGTCAGGAGTGAAATACCTTTCAAGCTTTCCAAGCTTGTCCTCAACGGCTGTTCTAAGCCCTTCAGAAACTGTGATGTTTTTTCCGCTAATAATAAATTTCATACATCCATCCCCTTTGCTGTTTATTTGGGTAATGTCCACGCAGATAAAAATCTACGTCTATTACTTATGGGTTCATTATACCACATATTCATGAATTTTAACAACACTTTACAAAATTTTTATATTAATAATTGATAAATTTCGCTATTAACTGATAAAATCAGTTACTACTAAACTCTGTTTCTCACTGTTCCCCGGAAATACACATCTGAAGGCTTCTTTTTTCAGAAGGATCTGCCAGAAGTTCTGTTCCCTTATTGTCTGTTACGCAGTAAAGACCAGTTCCGCTTCCTTTTGGCGCATCACTGGAGATTTCCAGAAGATAGGCTTTCCCCGGTTCTACAGAGATATCATCTTTCAGAAAAGGATAAAGAGCTGTATTCTCTTTCATTCCATATGTATCTCCGTTTTTTTCATAAAGAACCTTTCCGGTATCCTTTTCCTTCAGTACCACATTCAGACTATTGAGCTCACTGTTTCCCGGCTCTGTATATATACGGATTTTAATTTCGGAAAGTGTATGACCGTCTGCAGTAAATTCCTGTACCACCGGAACATTTTCTTCCAGCATCACCACGTTCTCTGGTTCCATATTCTGCCGGCTGTTATCAAAGAAATTTATTTTCCCCTGAAGAACGCCTGCTGCACACACAGTCATTGGAAGTACAAACGCAGCGACTCCAAACAGAAAGGCGGTTCGTATCTGCCACACCATCCCTCTGGCAATAATATTTCCTTTTCTGCTGTGATATCTGGGATGTCCAAAGACCACATAAATCAGTAATACCACCCACATGGCAGTACAGAGAAGCTCCTGGTCATGGAACCCGTAAAGGTCCCACATACGCACAGAAAACTCACGGTCTTTCAAAATATATTTGAAAATACCACTGTTCAGTACTCTCTCGTCCACCATACTCTGGCTGCAGAAAATATACATGGCAATCATAAAAATATTTGTTACCATATAAAGAAGATTTCCGTTTTCATTCATCATAAAGTTCAGAACAAGGAACGGAGCCATTAAAAGAATCCACTGCGGATTCCAAGTGGAAAATCCAAAGATTGCAAAGCTTACAGCCACACAAAAAAATACAGACCATGACCGGATCTCATCCTGTGTTTCTGCTTTTTTCTGATAGGCCCACACGAGGACAAAGGCTGCGGCAGCTGCCAGAAGATTAATCCCGCTGAAAAATCCCAGAGAAAAAGGCTTCTGCACATATTCCAATGCCCCAAAACCGAATACGTTTCTCCGAAATGCCTCAGAACCTATATTAGGAAGAATCTCTGCAAGCAAAGGCGCAAGCATGACAGCAGTATATCTGATCAGATTTCTGATCTTTTTTTCCCTTAAAAGAAGAAGCACCAGGAAATAAAGCACTGCATGATATTTAAAGGTCGCAGCAAATCCGCACATAAGAGCAAACTGCCACATTTTTCCCCGAAGGAAAAAATAAAATCCAAGTACCAGAAAAAGTACTGTAAATATATCATACTGGCTGAAAATAAACTGACTGAATACCCCCATGGGAAATACAAGAAATGCAAACTTGCACAGAAGAGATTTTTTCTCGCCAAATCCCATTTCCTTTCCAATCCTGTATATGATCTGGGCAGTAACAAAATATAAAATAACCGGAAGAAGCTTATACCACATAATATTAATAAAACTGTTTGTCAGCATTGCTTCCGGCGCATGACCGGTAAGATAAAGGGGAAGATTCCAGACAGCGTAGGCAATAAATGTACTTGGAAGATAATTTGCCCAGTACCCTCCTGACTGCTCATAGCTTGCCTGATAAAAATCCGCAAAGTGTTCATACATCAGGAAGGAACGGTTTCCTGTAAGCTTTACATCAGAATGAGCGCAGGTAACAAACAGAACTGCCAGTATCAGAAAAGATAAAATCCAGTCCAGTCTGCAGAGTTCATTTCCACTCCACAGTTTCATGCTGTTCCATTCTGTCTTTTTTCTGCCCATCCATCCTGATGCATAGGTTGCTTTTTTCTTATTCATGAATGCTCTCCTGCCGTTGATTCTTTTTTCCGGGAATCCCTCTCATCGGCTTCCTGTGTTTTTGCTTCTCTGTTCTGTTGATTCTTTTTATTATCATCTTCAAAATTCAGGCGCTCTTCCTCCACTACCAGCGGTCTGTCCAGCACCCTTGTATTAATACTCAGTACATATTCTCCCAGAAATCCGATAAAGAAAAGCTGAAGCGCCCCAAGAAAAAACATACCGATAACGATAGGAGCAATACCTGCTGAAAAACGATCCCAGTACATCAGCTTCAGAATCAGGTACACGATACCTGCGGCAAAGCTCAGTCCACCAATAATAAAACCGGCAAAAGTCGCCAGCCGCATCACTACCTTAGAATATGAGGTAATACCAATCATGGCATAATCATACAGACTGTAAAAGTTATTTTTGCTCTTTCCTGCTCTTCTTTTTGGCTGTGTATAAGGAATTGCTTTATAATCAAATCCAAGTTCCGCAATAATGCCCCTTAAATAAGGCATCGGATCATGAAGATCACGCACCACATCTACAAATTTTCTGTCATACAGTCCAAAACCTGTAAACTGCTCAATATGGTCGATCTCTGTGATCTTTCTGATCATCTTGTAATACAGACCTCGAATCCTGTACATTCCCTTTCGTTCCTGGCTGGCATTTTTCACACCGATCACAATTTTATTTCCCTGTTCCCATTCTCTGACAAATTGAGGGATCATATCTACCGGATCCTGAAAATCAGCGCACATGCGAACCACACAGTCTCCGTATGCCTGCTTCATACCATAAACGGGAGATCTGGCCTGGCCGAAGTTTTTTGCATTAAAAATCGCCTTAATGTTTTTATTATTTGCACACAATCCACGGATCAGCGCCTGCGTATTGTCTTTGGAATGATTGTCAATAAACAAAATCTCATAGTCATAATTACTGAGTTCGCGTTCCATTACTTCTGTAACTGCTTTTGCCAGAGGAACCACGTTTGCCTCTTCATTATATGTGGGAATTACCACTGAAATTTTCTTTTTCATTTTTTATCTCCTGTACTCTGACTTTTCAGCCAGGTAATTGTTTCTCTGATTCCCTGTTCAAAGGTATACTCCGGTACAAACCCCGTATCCCGATAAAGAGAATCAATATCTGCGCAGAGGTTCATCACAGCGCCTTTTGGATATGGCTTTGCTCCGATTCCCGGATTCCTGTAATCTGTCAGCTCTGCCATTTTCTGAATATAATCCCGAAGCAGTGCAGTCTGTCCGCTTCCTATACAATACACAGCTCCGCCCCGCCCTTTTTCTCCGATCAGATAAAAAGCGCGCCCTGCATCTGCGCTGAAAAGATAATCCCATCTTTGCATTCCTGGGGTAAATTCTGTAGGTTCTCCTGCCAGCATTTTTCTGAGTCCGGAGGCGATCATGGTAGTTTCCTTCTCATAGATCCCATAAACGCTGAATATTCTGGGCCAGATACACTCGATTCCCAGTTCTTTGCAAAGCATCCCCGCCAGATACCCGGATGCAAGCTTTGCCGCTCCGTAAGGAGTGATCGGATTTACAGGGCTTTCCGGTGAAATCCGTTCCAGGTCCAGCAGACCGTATTCTGCCTGGGAGCCTGCTCCGATAAAACGTTTGCAGCCAAGGGCTGCCGCCGCTTTTACTGCCTCCAAAGTATACGCAATGTTCCGGCTTTGAAGCTCCGTACTGGTATTTCTGTTTTCTCCGGTATTTCCCCATGCAATGTGATAAAAAGTATCACATTTCTGCGAGATCATTTCCGGCAATCTGTCCAGATATTCCAGAGAACAGTCAACAAATCTGATCAGACTGCTTTCCGGCAAACGGGAACACTTTTGAGATGATTCCCGGACAACTGCATAAATCTCTATCCCATACTTTATGCATTCTTCTATTAAAGCCACTCCAATCATACTGGTGGCTCCTGTTACAATAATCCGCCGCATAATTTTCCTTCTTACTATAAATAAATATCGAATTTTGCACAATAGAATCCGCAGTATACGGACATAAAAGAAATATTAAACTCTATATGTGCATTTTATAAAGACAACTTCGTGATGATTTTGTACACTTTTTCAAATTTGCTCATTTACAGCTTCCTATTTAAGTTTTGTACTGTATTTTTAAATTTCTGAAATCAGGAAGAAACATCTCTTCTGTATCTCTGATATTTCTGCAGTTTTACAGAATATTTTTGTCTGATTGAAAGAGTATAAAATACTCTGGCGTATTGTCTCATTCATTTTCAGTATAATGACGCAAAGTAAATTTTCAGGCTGTAAGGCGAAGAAAAGATGCGATGCGGTGGCATCGGCAATTGACAGCAACGCTGTAGCTGGAAATTCAAGCAGGTTATTATACAAAATGTGAATGAGATATTATACTACTTCTGCTCTGGAAGAGGAATGTACATATTTTCTTCCAGTTCTTCTCTGGATAAAAACGGATACATATCTTCAAGAGGTGCAGACACCATTCTTCCGTCAGGAAGCTTTTTCGATGAGGTTTTCGGCTCGGTTTTCTGGTACTTGGTGACAAACACCTCACATACAGCCGCTCCGTCCATTTCCAGAACTTCTTTAATCGTATCTGACAGTTTTTCTGAACTGTGAATACATCTGTATGGAAACCCATAAGCCGGAATAAGCTTCTGAAGATCCGGAAAACTCAAATCTCCGCTTTCCTGTCCCACTCCCACCAGAGGCTCTCCAAAATAGCTCTGCTGAGTCTGTCGGATAGAGTGATATCCCTGATTGTTGATCACAAAAAGTTTTATCGGAAGTTGATTCTGCCGGATTGTCTGAAGTTCCTGAATATTCATCTGAAGACTTCCCTCTCCGGTCACACAGATTACCGGCTGTTTCCCGGATGCAATGCACACACCTGTTGCCCCGGGAAGGCAGAATCCCATAGACGCTGTATTAGGATTTGTAATAAAGCGCTGGCCTTTTTTCACACGAAAAGCCTGACTTCCTGCAACTCTGGAGGTTCCTACACTGACCATAAGATTCTGGTTTTCCTCCATGGCTCTGGACAGTTCTTCATAAAACGCATAAATATTTGTGCAGCCATCCTCCACGGTTTCATAATGCCCGGACACAACAACCGGATATTTTTGTTTCCATAAAAGGCACTGATTTCTCCACGCCTCTCCATGAAATAAAGGATTTTCCCTTGATGCCCCACGTTTTTCTGCAGCTTTTATCAGCTTTCGGATCAGTTCTCCTGCATCGCCGCAAACAGGCATACTGACATGAAGGTTTGGTTTTTTCAGTTCATTTTCATCAATATCGTTCAGAATAGTATAGCTTTCTCTTGCCCAGTCCTGATAGCGGAATCCTGTCTGCGCAAATCCCTGACGATTGCCAAGGGAAAGAAGTACATCACTGTTCTGAAGTGCAAAATTTCCCGGTCTTGTTCCTGTTCCTCCGCTTCTTCCCACAAACAGAGGATGATCTGACTCAATGGCGTCCACGCTGCTCATGCCTGTTACCACTGGAACGCCCAAGAGTTCGACAAGCTGACAAAACTCCTTGTGCGCGCCTGCCAGCCGCACACCATTTCCCGGTGAAAGAACCGGACGTTTGCTTTCCTGTAATTTATCCAGGATCTTCTCTACCGTTTCATCTTTTATTTCCTGAGGCTTCTGTTCAGGATTTTCCGCCGGATCATAGGCTTTCAGATGATCCGTTTCTATCACTGCCCCCTGAACGTCAAGAGGAATATCCAGCCACACCGGCCCCGGTCTTCCATTTACAGCCAGATAAAGAGCCTTTTCCAGATGGTATCGGATATCTTCCGGATGAACGATCATGTGAGCATACTTTGTCAGACTTTTTACTATCGGAACAATATTACATTCCTGCACCCCCATACTGCGAAGAGGCAGACCTGAGGCAGCAACCGTAGTTGCATAGCGGGCCTGACCTGAAAATATCAGCATTGGAATGGAATCCATCCATCCCCCCAGAACTCCGGTAATTGCATTTGTAGCTCCCGGTCCTGTTGTCACACAGACTGCTGCCATTTTGTTTCCAAGACGGGCATACGCCTCTGCCGCCATAGAACAGGCCTGTTCATGATGCTGATAAGTACAGTGCAGCATTTTGTGGTGTCCAAAAGCATCATTCATATGCATGGCTCCGCCTCCGGTAACCGTAAATACGTCCCGGATTCCCCACTGTGCAATATATTCCGCTATATAATCAGATACCTTCTGTTTCATTTTCTCTCTCCATATCAACTTTTGTTTCAGACGTCTAGTATATCTGCTTTATCTGAAATCTTTTTTCTGCATCTCTCACATCCTACAGGTAATCCTGACATTTCTGAACGCATACCATACGCTTTCCGGATGCCTCAATAGGAATTTCATCTACATAAGTTACATCAATCTGGGCTTCATCACCCAGATATTTTCGATAAGAGGCTACCACCTGGGCTTCATTGACTTTTGTGCGGTCTGCATTTAAGAGAAGCTCATATCGTTTCTTTTCCCACTGAATGCATTTTGCCTGATGTACAATCCCTTCCATATTAATCAGTACATTCATAAAAACATGAATGGACAAAGGTTCTCCCTTACAGTTATACATCATGGAGCCACGGCGTCCGTATATTTCTGTAAAATAGCCATGCTTTCTGCCGTTTTCGTCCATTACTTCCTGATAAATCCCCGTGTCTCCTGTATCATAGCGAATCATAGGAAAAGCTTTGTTATAAAAATCAGTTACAACAATTCTTCCAAGCTCTCCCGGCTTCACCGGTTCATCTGAGTCAAGGCTCAGCATCTCAATATAAAAATTATAAAGGTCTACTGTATATCGGTTCTCCTCGCCAACCTGGCATGCAAGAAAACCATTTTCATTATTCCCATAAGAACGGACTGCCGCAAAACCAAAGATTTCCCGGATCAGATCATAAGTTCTCTGCGGAAGTGCCTCACCCATAGCAAAGACCATTTCCACATCCCATTTTCTGATATCAATATTTTTCCTTTTCAGATAATCTGCAAGAACAGTCAGAGCGCTGGAATATGCAACCAGAACCTGTATCCTGTCTTTTCGTATTTTTTCACAGATATCTGCAAGAGCATCATCTCCCATGTTGGAGATATCGATCATGATCAAATTATTTTTAAAGGATTTCCATCTGGAGATTACATTTTTCCCGGGGATCCATACGCGGAATTCTCCTCGTTTCATTCCCATACGAAATCCATTCAACTCCATAAAGGAAATAAAGTTCATATTTACACGGTTCATTTTATCTCCGTCACATAAAACAGTAAACGGTGCTCCTGTAGAACCGCTTGTTTTCAGACGGAACAGGCTGTCTTTTTTATCCCGGAATGTATCGCAGAGAACTGCATCCATATTCTCGTTATATTTCATTTTTGTCATAACAGGAAACTCTGTAATATCCTGTGCATCCTGATAATTTCTATAATATGGAGAATGCTTTTTGGCATAATCAAGAAGCATTTCCACACGGCGCTGCGCATACTCCTCTGTAATACCTTCCACAATTTCTCTTTTATTTACTTTTTTTATTTTTTCAAGCTTCCCGCCGTGAAGCTTATCCAATATATTAAACGCTGTTCGTCTTAAAATTTCTCCAGCCTGCATTCTTTTTCCTTCCTTTTTATGCTGTAAAATCAGTATGATTATTTTTTCTGTTGTTCAGGGGCGCTGCCTGCCTTCCATAATCCAAGAAGGATCACTGCTGCCACACGTACCACATTGGCAATGAGCACGGCTGCCGCAAAACCCATAATACCGCTCTTTTCTGTAAAAATCAACACAAGGACTGCAATCACAGCCAGATGTATGATCTGAAGGATCAACTGCCACTTTTCTTCTGTAAAAGTAAGAACTACAATAAAAAGATAAGCGGAAAGTACACCAAGAATCTGGCTCAGGTTTACAACTGTGATCATCCCTCTCACTGATTCATAAAGATCTCCGTAAAACAGTTTTACGAAAACAGGAGTTCCTATCTGGGCTCCAAGAAAAAACACAAGACTTACGCCTGTTCCGATTCCGGTAAACAGAAGGAACTGCTTTTTGTCCATTCGCTCCTGTTTTCTTGTAAGGTAGGAAATAATGATCGTATTAACAGGCGCCACCAGAAGCACCAGGGTTTTTCCGATCAGAGAAGTTACATAATACTGGGTTACTGCCAGATGTCCCACCATATGCTCCAGTGCAAGTCGATCAATATTCAAAGTAAAATTTGTGATCAGATAGGAAAATACTAAAAATCCTCCCCGCTGGAACGCCTGTGTAAACCATTTGCTCCGGTCAAAAAATCCTCTGAACACAGTTCCGGTTGCAGCAAGATATACCAGAGCTGCCGCCTCACCGGTCAGAAATACCAGAAACCAGTTTTTTGTCAGAAAGTAAAGGCCAAAGCCGGCTATATATCCGCCTGTCAGCACGCAGTAATAGTAAAAATATTTTTTATAATTTAGATTCAGACGGTATTCCACATCTCCGTAATAACGAAAAATTGTCGTCATAAGAAGGGCTGCTGTCCAGAAAATAACAGGCAGAGATACCATAGAATCCCCTGCCACAAAAAGAGTAACTGCTGTGCCAATTCCCCCAAACAGCAAAAGGAGGACATTATAGTCCCCGTTTTTTACCTCATAATCTCTTCGTACAACAAGACGGCTGGTGTTTAAGGCCTGCCCCACAGAAGGGCAAAGTATTGCAACCAGTCCCATAAGATACAGAAGCTCTCCCAACTGATCGCTTCCCATTTTTCGGTTCAGCAGAGGGTAGACAACAATCTGCAGAACTCCGTTCATAAGAAGCGCTCCGCCTATGGTGTACGCTGTATTCGATACAATTCTTTTCTGTTTTTCTTTTGATGCCAAAGAAAAGCCTCCCCAGTTATTTTTTTATGTACTTTTCGCACCGGTTTTCAAAAGATTTCCTTTTTCCGGAACTCAGAACCGGAATCTCATCTACATACTCTACTGTAATTTCTGCTTCCTCACCAAAGTAGGGACTGATAAAATCCAGGATTGCTTTCTCATCGATTGCCTGTCTGTCACCATTCAGCCACAGAGTATACCTGGTTATATCCTCCTGAATAAAGCGGTACTGATTTATTCCCTTTGCCATAGAAAGACCATTCAGCAGTACGAACGGAGACACAATCCTTCCCTTACAGTCATATATCATATCTCCCCGTCTTCCGTACAGTTCTTTCAGATACAGACGGAATCTTCCATTTTTTTCCTTTCGTTCCGCCACTGCCAAATCTCCATTGTCATAGCGTATCAGAGGAATGGCATAATTATAAAGATCTGTGATCACGATTCGTCCAAGCTCTCCCGGTTCTGCCGGTTCATCACTGTCCAGTTTAAGGATCTCATAATAGTAGCTTTCAGAATCAATATAATAGCTTTCGTCTTCTTCACGCTGCAGACCCATAATACCGTTTTCTTCATTTGAATACCAGGAACGTACTGTGCAATTAAAAATTCTTTCCAGATTTCTTCTCACTTCACTGGGCATACTCTCTGAAATAGGAAGGATTGCTTTCACACAGAAATCTCCGGTATCCATATGATGCTCATCAATATACCTTCCCAGTTCTCCGATCGCAGACGCATATCCGATGATACACTTTACCCGTTTCTTTTTAATCACGGAAACCATTTTACCAAGAGCCTCTTCATCCAGATTGGAACAATCCATCATGATCAGATTCTCTGCAGTTCTGGAAATCCAGCTTTTTTTCGCGTGGTCTCCTACCCACATACGGATAAAAGCCTGTTTCATTCCGATATAATACCCTCCGGCCGCTCCCAGAAAAATACTTGCAGCTGTGTTATGAAGGATTTTATTGCGATTCTGTATCATGGCAAAAGGAGTTCCCGTAGAACCGCTTGTATACATAATACGATTATCTGAAGCATCTTTATAAACGGAAGACTGACACTGCTCATAATGACTTCTGTAAGTTTCTTTATTCATAACAGGCATTTTCTCCAGAGGAGTATCCTCTGGAAAATCCTTATAAAATTCCGTTGTGCGAACTGCATGAGAGATCAGCTTACTGATCTTTTCCCGGGTCTTTTCTACGGAAGTCCCGTTTTTATAGCTGTCACGGATTTCTTCATAATAGCTGCGTACCTTTCCGCCCTGAAGCCGGTCCACCAGCCAGAATCCATACCAGCGCAGCTTTTCATCTATCACCATTTACTTTTATCCCTTCTCTGAAGTATCTTTTCAACAGCGGATTTAAAGATTTCCGGCCTCCCGGATCACCTTTGCCATATAATCAATTTTTTCATCTGTCATACCCGGATAAAGCCCTACCCAGAAAGTATCGCGCATAATTCTGTCTGTATTTTCCAGACTTCCGGCAATGCGGTATCCTCTCCCTTCTGCTCTCATCTGGTCAAAGCAGGGATGTTTTGTAAGATTTCCTGCAAACAACATTCTTGTCTGAACACCCTTGCTTTCAATATAGGGAACCACTTTATTTCTGTCCACACCCTCTTTACAGGTAAGAAGGAAACCGAACCAACTTGGCTCAGAATCAGGGCAGGCTTCAGGAAGTATAAATTTTTCTTCCATTCCCTCAAGCGCTTTTCTGAGACGCGCATAGTTATGACGACGTTTTTCCACAAATCCGGGGAACTTTTCAAGCTGGGCGCATCCTACTGCTGCCTGCATATCTGTTGCTTTCAGATTATATCCGAAATGAGAATATACATATTTATGGTCATAGCCAAGAGGCAGCTCTCCATACTGCCTGTCAAAACGATGTCCGCACACATTATCACGGCCGGACGGACATCTGCAGTCACGTCCCCAGTCCCGGAGAGAACGGACAATTTTGTGTAAAAGCGGATTATTTGTATACACAGCTCCACCTTCTCCCATTGTCATATGATGGGGTGGATAAAAGCTTGATGTACCAATATCTCCAATAGTTCCTGTAAGCTTTTTCTCTCCGTCTATCACATACTCGGAGCCAAGAGCATCACAGTTGTCCTCGATCAGCCACAGTTCATGTTTTTTACAGAAATCTCTCAACGCTTTAAGATCAAACGGATTACCCAGGGTATGAGCCAGCATCACTGCCTTTGTCCTGGAAGAAAGAGCTTCCTCAAGTCCGGTTACATCAATGTTATACTGAGGTACTGTCACATCCACAAATACAGGAACCGCACCATACTGGATCATCGGCGCCACAGTTGTAGGAAATCCGGCTGCCACTGTAATGACTTCATCTCCCGGACGCACCTGACGCTCTTTCAAAAGAGGTGAGGTCAGCGCCATAAAAGCAAGAAGATTCGCTGAAGAACCTGAATTAACCAGAGAGCAGAAACGAATTCCCAGGTATTCTGAGAATTTTTGCTCAAATTCGTCCGCATATCTGCCGGCTGTCAGCCAGAATTCCAACGCACTGTCCACAAGATTTACCATTTCTTTTGAATCATAAACCCTGGAGGCATAGGGAATTCTGTCTCCCTCTTTAAAGTTTTTTTCTTCATTATGATATTTACGGCAATAATCATCTACAATTCCAAGGATCTGCTCTCTTGCCTGCTGTTCTGTCATATTTTCAAACATATTTTTTCTCCTGTTTTTTATTTTATATCAGCCAGAAACTCCTGAATCTGTCTGTCCATAATTATGTTTATATCCTGTCCCGCCTGCCATTCCTTTGTCCATTCCACTGTTTTCTCCACAGCAGTACAAACATTCCAGACTGGTTTCCAGTTAAAAACACTTTTTATTCGGGAACAGTCAAGCTTCAGAAAATTCGCCTCGTGGGGACCGCCTACAAAATGATTTTCCCAGGTCTGTCCATCCCCCCATGCATGACAGAAAAGATCTACAAGTTCTCCCGTTGTTACACAATCCCTGTCATCCGGCCCCACATTATAATACCCGGAGTATTTACTTTCTTCATACTGCATGGCAGCAATCATAAGATACGCATATAAAGGCTCCAGTACATGCTGAAACGGTCTTGTGGAATGAGGATTTCTTACCGGTATAGATTTTCCCGCCAGAGCTGCCCGGATACAATCCGGAATAATTCTGTCTGCAGCAAAATCTCCGCCTCCGATCACATTTCCTGCTCTTGCAGTGGAAACAGCAGGCACTCCATCCATAAAAAATGAATTTTTATAACTGTGGGTCACAAGCTCTGAGCATGACTTACTGTTGGAATAAGGATCGAATCCGTCCAGAGGATCGTCTTCCCGGTATCCCCATTCCCATTCCCTATTATGATACACCTTATCAGTTGTCACATTAAGAAATGATCTCACAGAATCAGTCTGACGGATACATTCCAGTATATTTACAGTTCCCATTACATTTGTTTCATAAGTATATACCGGGTTTCTATAAGATTCACGCACAATCGGCTGGGCTGCCAGATGCAGCACTATTTCCGGTTTTTGCTCTCTGAACACTTCCAGCAATCTGTCCAGATCACGGATATCACCTGTTATACTGTTCATCTGTCTGTCCATGCCTGCAAGTCCAAAAACGGATGGTTCTGTAGGCGGCTCCAGCGAATATCCGGTAACCTGAGCTCCCATATTCAGAAGCAGACGACAGAGCCATGTTCCCTTAAACCCTGTATGTCCTGTTACCAGAACTCTTTTCCCACTGTAAAAGTTGAGATCAAATTTCTTCATATTTTATCTAAACTCCTGTAATCCAATATTAAGAGTATTATACTATTCTTTCATCACAGTGGCAAGATAGCCCTTTGCTGTTTACTTTATAAAAATATATCTTGCCTGGGCAAAATCCACCTGATCCTCATCCTGAAGCTGATACTCTTCATCCCCTTTCAACATTCTTCCGTTCACTGCAGTACCATTTCTGGAATTCAGATCTGCCAGATAATATTCATCATCTCGCCTTCGGATTCTTGCATGCATACGACTGACTGTCGCCATTGGAATCACTGCGTCTGAAGCATTTGCCAGCTTCCCTACCACTGTCAGCTCCTGTTCCAGATAAATCGTTGCCAGTTCACCCGGCTCTCTGCTTACAAGAGTAGCCGGTCCCTTTTTCTGTCCGGCAGAAAGGACTACTGTTTCACCGCAGATTCCCTCCTGGCTGTCTTCCTCTTTTTTCTTTGTTCCAAAAAGCTCTCCTGTAATACTGGTTTCTGCTTTCCGGCCTTCCTGGATTGTTTCCGGATCTTTTTTTATATCTTCTTCCCGAATAATCTGATCTGACACAAAATTGCTGTCTGTTTCCTGTTTTATTTTGTTGTGCCATGGCGCTGTCTGTTCCTGCTTCCGTTTCTTCTTTTCTGTGATCCATGCTGCAAATGCCCCTGTACCCAGAGCCATAATTCCTGCCCCCAGCACTATTTCTATTGGAAGTTCCGGGATAACTCCCAGAAAACCTGCTGTCAGCACGGCCAGAGCAACTGTACCGCCTGCTCCACAGCATATGATCCAGGTCCATGGAATTTTCTTCTCTTTTTTCTTTGTTTTAACCTCTTCTTGTTTCTGTTCATCCGAAATCATCGGATCTGTAATTTCATTCCACAGCTTCTCCGATGAAACTTCCTGACACTTGTCTTCTTTTTGGTCTGATATATTTTTATCCGCTTCTCCTTCTTTCTGATAAATCGCCTCCTTTATTATCTCAAGCTGAAATCCCGGTTCAAGAGCTTTCCTGTAAATACCATACCCCAGCATTACTGCCTGATTATCTTCATGGTCAATCTTTGGAAGGATATACTCCGTCAGTCCCCGAAACTGCCCCTGGATTTCTTTTTGATATCCCGGAATACAGCAAAAATACACTTTTTTCCGCTCTGCATCCATATAAATATATTCCGGCTGAAGTACAAGCTGATCCGTATTCATCAGGAATTCCGCCATTTCTTCCATAACTTTTACAAATCCTTCCAGAATACTCTGGAGATCCTGACTTTTTAATTTTTTGTCCTCAAACAATGTTGCTATAGACTGTTTCGATGTTATATCATAATAAAACAACACCTCACCATCAAGATTCTGCAAATGACATTTCAGTATAGACGGAATCACATTTCCCGTAAGCATACGTACCTGATAAGATGAGGTATCTACAGCCTTCTCTTCCTGTAAAATAAGGTAATTGTGACTTACATCTCTCTTATATTCTGCGTGCATTACCACCCTCCTGCATCTGAAAAAATATCTTCTGCCGATTTTAATTTACGGATCCATCTTACCGGATCAATGACTCTGGATTTTCCTTCTGCTCTCAGTTTCCAGGAAAATCCACCAAATCCTGATATGGTATCTGCCATATAGCTTACAGTTACATTTTTTCCTCCTTTTACCTGAGTTTTCAGATTTTCAGTCCCAAAAAATCCAATATTACCAAGTTCCCGGATGCGTTTCTCTGCTGCTTCTGCTGCTTTTCCACCCTCTCGGTTTCCTTCCATACTGCCCATAAGCGCTGACTCACAGGCTGCTGCCGTAAACCATGCCCGATTATGTACAAAAAAGCAAAGATAAAGAATTCCCATTACTGTCACAAGTACCAAAGACATTACGCAGGCCGCTTCAATAGTAAAGCTTCCTTTTTTTACTTTTTTCCGGAAATGTTTTTTTAATGTCATATAAAAATACCTCCTGCATATCCCAGGAATAAAAATGGAATAAAAGGAATTTCTGTTTTGCGGTTTCTGTGAAATACTGTCAAAAGTATCGCTGATATCACTGCAGACAGAAAAAGCCCAATGCCAAGGGTTCTGAGGTATGCCATTGTACCAGTCATACACCCCAGTGCCAGCAATATCCATCCGTCTCCCATTCCCAAAGCACCTCTGGTTATCACAGATGCCGCAAGAAAAACTGCTCCTATCAGTACCGGAATCAGAATATCCTGAATTTCTCTTCCTGACATAAAACTGTAAATCAGACCGACACTGGCATAAACTCCTGTTAAAATCAGGGAAATTTCATGTTTTCTCCAGTCTGTCCATGCACTGTAGCCAAGAAACAGCATTGTAACAATTTCTTCGAACATCATATACTTCCTCCTCTATCCGCAGCTGCTGCATGCCCCCATATTATGAACATCTGAAAGCTTTACAAGCCTGGCAGTACGCTTGAGTCCACTACAGGAAACATGATTGTGATACCTGTTTCCACTTTTTGTAACATAAACAGTTCCTGCAGGTTTCTGATTTCTGCTGCAGCTTTCACAGGCATAATATTTTTCTCCATATATATTTCTGGCAGATTTTACTCCGGAACCAGACATTTGCTGCACAACAACATTCAGGTATCTGCACCCTAGATTTCTGTGATATACCGTCCCGGCCGCGGTCACATATACCATTCTTTCCGCCTGCTCTCCATTCAAGGCAAACCGCCTGCTGTCTGCACCAGTCCAGGCATGTACCTTTACTGTATTGTACATCCGCACTTTTGGCAAAGGAATCACTCCTCCCACCGGAGTATAAGAATAAACATCCGGTAAAGTAATCTCTTCCGTTCCCGTTCCATCCAGCACATAGGCATACATGCCTGCCTCCTTTGTTTTTTCACAAAGGGTACAGAGATGTTCCGTCTGGATCTTATATATATCCATAAAAGAAATCAGCGTAACCATACCCAGAAAAAACACCGGCAGCACAAGGGCTGTTTCTACTGCAAAACTTGCCTTTTTCAGAAAAGAGGCACAAAGAGATACCTTTTCAGGAAACCTTCTGCTTCTCCTGCTCATCGGGGCAAGCAGGTATCTGAAGCGCAACAGAGAACTTATCCTTTCTTTCCTTTTTCTGTCTACCCAGTTCTTATGATCCTTCCCATTTATGAATTTATGTGTCTCCTGAAAAAGCATCTTTCTGCACCTCTTTTCTGCTATCTTTTATACATAACTGAATTGTTTTGTTACTGTAAATGTCTTTTTTCTGTTTGCCCGTACATCTACAGAAGCCTCTATAGCTTCTATACAGTGATCCAGACGGAACTCTTTCTGACCGGTAGTGTTTCTGATACAACATTCCACCATGTCCATTCCTCTCTGAAGTTTATTTCTTTTGGACTGAGATAAAAGAAGTATCTGAAGATACTCTTCATAGGACATTCCATTTTCATCACTTTTTCTCTGACTATCCAGTCCCTCCAGAATATGCGCCAGATTATCCAGTGAAAGCTGCCAGTTCCCGGAGTTTTTTATCAGAGGAACCTTTCCCCCATGAAACAGTTCTCTTAAATCTAAAATACTCTCCCCAAAGGACCAGCAGAACAAAAGCGCAGCCTCTATGACTACAGCAGCCGGAGGAATCAGAAATGCAGAGGCAATAGCCAGTGCCAGACCATGCATCTGCGCCCTCTTGGCAGGATCAGCGATAAGAAAAGCTGCATTTACGCCTTCCCGGACAAGAAGCAGTCTCCTTGCAACTGACTTCAGATTTTCTCTGTCGCTGGTTTTTCCGCACAGAAGATATTCCGTCTGGTATTTTAATCCTCCGGGAGCAGGACTGGTATAGCAGCCAAGCTTATCCATAAGATACTGCTGAAATAAAAGGCTGGACGCATAGGAACCGTCTGTTTTTACAGGCTCTGGCATTTCCATGCCTTTTTCGAGATTTCGTCCAGACAGAAGCTCGGACTTTGATACACGGTTCTCCGAAATCCCTTTTTCTGCCGGAACAACCAGGTCAAGAAGGCTCATATTGCGTACCGCCTTCAGGACAGGAATAGGATTTTCTACCTTTTCTTCCGGCTTCCCGTCAGAAAGATCTTCACCTGATGATATATCTGTATCTCCACTTTCTAAATTCCCGGATTCTTCCTGCTGTTCAGCCTCCTGACTGTTCTGGGCTGCTGCATCCATTTCTGAATCATAGCTTTCCAGATATTTGTTTTCCTCTGCCTGAGTTCCGGCTTTTTCCGCTTCCTCCACACGCTCCTTTTTTTCCTGAAATTTCTGTATCAGTTTCTGAACGCCCTGACTGCCAAGGGTATCTTTCATGTATGAAACAGCCTGTCTGTAAAACACTTCTCCATCTTCATCTGTAGCCAGACGATATCCGGACAGTCCTCCCTGGACAATAGACAGTTTCTGGCTGTTCTGCTTCAATACTGGTTTCATATAGCTTTCCATATCATCATATACAGCTGCAAGATTTAAGGTCCCTGAGCTCCCTGAGCCATTTAGAAAAAACAGATCATATTCTTTCAGAAATTCCCTGTCATACTGACCGAACAAGGAATAAAGTCCTATATCCAGACCGCTTAAGATCTGCGTCCTTGCTGCTGCCATTCTCACAGATTCTATACTGGTACATACCAGCGACAGAAGAAGGCTGAGGATCAGCGCCAGAAACACTGTAATGCTGCCTTTTTTCATAACAGATACCCTCCTTTTCCCAAAATGTCATTTTCTGCTCCCGGATTTATTCCGGACTGTTTCTCAGATTGAATTGCTTTGTTTTGTGATCTTTGAAAGAATATTTTTTACCAGACTGGTCAGCTGTTCTTTAAAAATAATAACCAGACCGATCAGAACCACCAGAATCAGAATAATTTCCACAACACCAACTGCATCCTCTTCTGCCGCAAATCCCTTTGCCAGTTTCCACAGTTTTTTCATGTACTCACCTCCCCGCTCCTGCATTCTTATCCATAAAAGGACAGAAACGCCGGAATCATAATAATTGCCATTACAACAGCCAGCATCATCACCATAGGTACCAGAAGCTTTGTTGCTGCCGCTTCTCCAAGAACACGGGCCTTTCTTTTACGTTCATCCCAGGCTTCAAGCGCCTCCTGTTCCAGAATATCAGCCATTCTGCGGCTTCCCTTCTGAAGATTCTGGATCAGCAGTGTAGAAAACGTCTTATATTTCATCTGTCCGCATTTTTCTCCGAATCGTCTGTAAGCCTCGGATTCTGATACTCCGCTATCCATTTCATAACAGGCTGCCGCCACAGCCTCATAGACAAAATGCCGTCTTTTCGTTTTTCTGCGCTCATAGTCAGCAGACATTTTCCGGAATGCGCTTCTTGCCGTCATTCCTGCCTGTATTAAAAGAGCAAATTTCATCACCATTCCCGGATAATCCATAAGAAGCTGCTCTGCCCGTCTGGCTTCCTCTTCCTGTTTTTCCCTTGTGCTTTTTAGCAGAACTACAAAGGCAGCAAACAGGCCCAGAGATGCCAGAAGTTCTCCTGTATGTTCTTTTGGACGTTCCCATTCCAACTGATGTCCCTTCCACTCCGAAGGCAGATAATAGTAATCCGGATCCTGCTTTTCCTGATTATACTGATCCAGCATTTCCTGTAATTCTTTCTGTCGTCTGCTCTCAGGAGATTCCTTTTCCGGAACTGTTTCCTCCGGTTCTTCTGTTTCTTTTTCCGGAACCTGAATTTTAAAAGATTCGCTTTCTTCTCCGTCTACTGAAATCAGATACTCTTTTTCGTATGCTCCTGTCTCCTCACGGGGAATCCTGTATGCATCCGATTGTGCCATTCCTCCTTCCCCGGTCATTGTCATAGCTATTCCAAGAAAATTCCCACACACAGCAACTGCCAGAAATAAACGTACTCCTTTTTTATCTCCCAGCGCATCCAGATGGATCCAGCCGGCTTTACTGACCAGGACTGTCCCAAAAGCCAGAATAAATATTACGATATGTACCCACATAATCTTCTCCTGTCTGTTTTTCCACACCTTCTGTCCGTTTATACTTCAATATCCACAATTCTTTTCCCCAGCCAGTAAGAAAGTGCATAGATCCCCAGGCAGATTGTCATCGCACATACGCCAAACAGATTTCCATACAAAACCTCCAGAAAACCCGGAGAAGTAAGCTGCAGATACAGTATGATCCCCGCAGGCATCAGACTCATGATTGTCTGCTCTGCCTTTTTTGCGGAAAGAGTTGTTTCTATTTCCTTTCTGACATCAATTTTGTCTCCAAGCATTCTGGCAGAGGTCTGAATGATCTTGTCCATATCTCCGCCGGAGCGCTTTGCTGTACTGAAAACAGCGGCAAAGTTTTCAATGTCCTCAATCCCGCTTCTTTCACCAAGCCCCAGAAACAGCTCTTCTACAGGAACACTGACTTTTTTTCTGCTTTCAATGTAACGGAGTTCACGGACAATATCAGATTCCGGAGGATACAGCCGCTCCATGTCCTTCATACATGCTGTCACAGCATTCTCCACAGAATAACCAGCCTGTACCGCAACGCTCAGAGAATTCAGCGCATCCTTAAACTGATAATTTAAAGTCCTCTTCCGCTCCCTGATATGCTGTCTTTTTTTCCATTTTAAAAACAGCACCGCTGCCGGAACAGCCGCGATCATGCACCACCAGTTCTGATAAAACAGATAATCCACAGCCCCACACAAGGCTGTACTCTGAAAAAGATATTTTGCGATTTCTTTTTTTGTGTAATGATATTCCTCATAATTCTGCTTTGTTTTGTCCTGATTCATATTTCCACCCCTGCCCGCGTCAGCTTTTCCCGGTTAAAAAGCTCTGATATCTGTACAAGCCCCAGATCTTCTTCCCTTCGAAAAAGAGTCCGCGTTATAATCTCATTTTTTTCATAACCACATACTTCTGTAATTTCCAGTACTTTTCTTGTTTTATCCCTCATTCGCCCCAGATGGATCAGAATATCCACTCCTGAGGCAATCTGTCTCCGTATTGCTTCCAGAGGCAGATCTACTCCCATAAGCGTCATTGTTTCCAGACGGCTTAGCATATCACCGGCAGAATTTGCGTGAGCTGTACTGAGACTTCCTTCATGCCCTGTATTAAGAGCCTGAAGCATATCTACTGCCTCGCCGCCTCTTACCTCTCCCACAACAATTCTGTCCGGTCGCATCCGAAGCGCTGTTTTTATCAGATCCCGGATGCTAATTGATGCTGTACCCTCCATATTTGCCATTTTCGCCTCCAGCCGGACCAGATTTTCCACTCCCTGAATTTTCAGTTCCGCATTATCCTCAATGGTGATGATACGCTCATCTGCAGGAATATAATCAGACAAAGCCCCAAGAAACGTAGTTTTGCCGCTTCCTGTACCTCCGCCTATGATCATGGAATACCTGGCCTTTACCAGCGCTTCCAGAAACCGGGCACATTCACAGGTAAGACTTCCAAGCGCAATCAGCCTGTCCATTGTAATGGGACTGTCCGGAAACCTTCTTATAGTAAGGATAGGACCATTCAGTGCCACCGGACTGATCACTGCATTTACTCTGGCTCCATTATCCAGACGTGCATCCACGATCGGCATGGATTCATTGATCACTCTGTTGCACCGTCCTGCAATCTGCTGGATCACATCCTCAAGTTTTTCTCGGGAGGTAAAGCTTTTATCCCATTTCCCAAGCCGTCCTCCTCTTTCCACAAAGATAGCATTCGGGCCATTTACCATAATCTCTGTAACTGTTTCATCTTCGATCAGCTCCTGAAGCACATCCAGCTTACGCACCGAATAAAACAGTTCCTGTCTGAGCTGAAGCTTTTCGTTCAGAGATATATACGAATCCCGCATACGGTTCAGGATAAGCTGGTCAATCTCATCCAGTATCTCTTTGTCAGTCATTTCTCTGGACATATCCAGTTTTTCCATCAGAAGATCCCTGATCGCCTGAAAAGTCTCCCTGTTCATATGTTTTCCTTTCTTATCAGTTCCTTTACATACTCTCCCAGCTTACTCCATGGCAGCTGTTCTACATACGCCCCGTTTCCGGAAATACTTTCATAAAACGGAAGCTTCATTCTTACCGTTTTTGCCAGCACCTGAGGATAATCCAGCACTCGCAGCAGATTTTCAAACTGTGTGATCTTACATTCCGAAAGACCGTCTGAACACACTGGCATATAGATCCTTTTACAAAGATCCAACAACTGAAATACCTCGTCAATCCCATTTCCTATATCCAGAATAAGCACCTCGTAAGAACTGTGCAGAACGATTTCCTGAATCAGACAGACCCAGTCCTGCCAGGGAGTTCCTCTGATATCCATAGGAGACTGAACCGGTGGAACAAAATCAAGCTGCCCTGCTGTCTCAACCATGCTGTTCAGCCTGACTGTCAGGTTCTGATCCCCCTGACGCACAAAATACAGAAGATCACTTAACGTTCCTGTAAAGCTCTTGCCAAACAGCTCTTCAAATCCCGAGTATTCCTCCAGATTCAGATATAAAACAGGTTTTTCTCTGGCAGCAATCTGACCAAGAGTAAGAGCAAAAGAAGTTTTCAGGCATCGTCCTACCGGAGAATAAACACCCAGTATCTGTGTGGATTTTTTCAGCACAGGTGACTGCACAGGCATTACCGCCTTCTCCTCTCCATAACACGCCATAACCTCTCTTACTATCTGCGCAGAAGACTGGTACTTGTAAACACCCGCATAGTCGCTCAGCTCCGGAGACTTCACCCCTTCTGTAAGGACGATCAGCTTCCCCACGTCCAGTTCCCGTACTTCCCGGCACACAGCCGACTCTGCGATCAGGAGAATCTCGATTCTGTTCTGCTCTGCAAAATCCAGCAGGCTCTTCACTCCGGTAAATGCCTGTACCTCAAAAGTAAGATTCTGTTTCCTGTTCAGATACTCCATAAAGTTTTTTGCATACTCAGCCTCTGTATCACAAACCGCAAAAATCTGTTTTTTCAATATATACCTCCTGCATAAAGCATCACACTCATAAAAACAGGAATTGTAAAATGAAAATTTTCCAATGCGAATCCTCTGTGATAATAGGGTTTTCTGATTCCTGTTCTCAGATAGTCTTCCAGATATGATGTCAGATAGCGCAGTCTTTCTGCAGGATTTCCGCAGAATATCAAAATCGCCAGAGATATGGCGGCTCCCGCCAGAAAAGAAAATTCAATACAGCGCCAGATATCATGCGCCCCCATAATTCCTCCAAGAGCGCAAAACGGTTTTATATCACCCGGTCCCAGCATCCTGAACACAAACAGCCATCCAAGAACTGCCACCGGAATCGTTACACCAAGAAAAAATTCATATGGACCGTTTCCATTTCTGCTGAAACAAAACAGAAAACCTGCCAGAAGAGAACAAAGAATCCAGCCATTGCTGATCCGCATACTGGAAATATCCATTACAACACCAACCCCGGCAATTGTCAGCACTAACATTTCTTTTACAGTAATTTAACTCCTTCCCCCTTTCTATCTGCTGTCATTCTTTTAATAAACAGTAAACGGGTACTTAAAAAAATAATAAAATGGGATAAATCCGTCTGACCAGACGGCAGGAATACCAGAAGATTTCTGGTGAGTCTTATTATAGATCTTTCGGACCTGTATGTCCACAAAATTCGTTCATCAAATTCCGACAGTAAAAATCATCCATACAACTGCAAAAACATTTTTATTTTTTTGCATCTTTCATTCACCATTATATTTATATATGAATATTTATTCTTATATATTGCATATTCATGTGTTTTTATGTATAATATCTACATTGCAATGTAAATATATACATGCAAACCTATGATTTCATCAACAGCGCAAGGAGATATGAATATGGAAGCAAGCATAAAAAAAATAGAAGATATGTCGCTGAATGCATGGCCTTCCCATAAAATGGAACTTTATGACGGATGGATCCTCCGTTTTTCTTATTTTTATACACACAGAACCAACAGTGTGGAACAGTTTGGAACCTCCACACTGCCCTGGCGGGAAAAAATACCTTACTGCGAAAATGTTTACAAACGCCTGGGAACCCCGGCGATCTTTAAAATCAGTCCGCTGGTATCTCCTGATTTTGATTACACCCTGGAAAATCGCGGATATGAGATCCAGCATACAACAGATGTAATGACACTGTGTCTGAGGGATGCCCGGCTGACTGCCGCCTTTGATGACGTACAGTTCACAGAAGCCATTCCTGATTCATGGATCTTCAGTCTGTTTGACCTGAAAAAAATGACGAATCCCGTTCACAGGGAGGTGGTTCCGTCCATGTACCATGCAATTCCCAAGGAAACTTTATGTGCCTCTGTTCAGAAAAACGGAAAAATCATCGCCACCGGACTTGGAATACTGGATCGGGATTATATTGGGATTTATGCAATTCACGTAAAAGAAGAATTCAGAGGACAGGGCCTGGCCCGCCAGATCTGCACAGGGCTTCTCAAAGAGGGAAAAAAACACGGGGCAGAGAACGCCTATCTCCAGGTAGTTCATGGAAATGCCCCTGCCCGGAGTCTTTATACCTCTCTGGGATTCCATGACCTGTATACCTACTGGTTCCGTGTACAGCCTGTATAACAGCAGGCTCCGATCATATCAAACAGCTTGTTTTCGAAATAACAGAACAGGACGCAGTATCAATACCGCGTCCTGTATGGGGAATCGAATATGTAATTTTTACTCTATAAAATTTCTTCTGCGTACTTTATACAGTTCTCTTTTCCAGTACAGCGGAAGCGCTGTGTCCAGCCACCATAGAAGTCAGAGGACTGAAATACAAAAGGCAGGTCAGTACACAGTAAATCGGGATCATAATTGCAAACTGAACAAGTCTCACCGGCATGATCGCATAAAAATTATACCCAAGCATAAGTACCAGTCCGGCTGTTGTCAGGCACAGAGAACTGATAGCGCCTGTAATGACAATGGAAGCAGAAATCCCCACTGTCTTTGCCTTTCTGGATTTGCTGGCATAAAATTTTCTGGCAAGAGCCGGAAGAACGCCCCAGAGAACAGATGCCAGTGTAATAAACGGATTCACCGCATAGCCTTTCAGAATGCATCCTACAATATCCGCGCACAGTCCGCAGACTCCGCCGGCAACCGGTCCCATCCACAGTCCGGCAAGCACAGTACATACGGTTCCTACAGTAATACGAGAAGGCCCCAGATCCAGTACCAGAACCCTTGTAAGTATCAACTGCATGGCTACCAGAAGGGCCATAAAAACAAGATTTTTTACATTCCAGACAGATTTTGTGCTGTTTTTCTGCATAATAAAAACACCTCCATAATGTTATCATAAATAATATTCCCTCCACATTATGAGATGTTCTCATATGTAGCAACGGGTGCGGAAAATATATCGTAAGCTTTTTCTGTCAGCAGCTTTTCGTTTCACGGCGACTCCCCAGCCTGTGAACACTTAACGCATAAATTCCTACTTCGCTATTATTTATTTACCCACAGTATAACACACTTTACAGATATTTCAACATTTTTTTGTTATAATATTAACACTCTATAACTGAATAAAGGTTACTGTTCACAGCAACTTGATCTATGAACAGTAATGAATAAAATACAGTTTTTTTACCATACTATCTCTCAAAACCATTGCCAACAGCATAAAGGAGGGGTATTATGGAACACAGAAAACATTCCGATCCGAAGTCTGTAAAAAAGACAAAAGATCCCTATAATGTATATTACGAAAATTACCTGGACACCAATGCCTGTACCGAATGTACAGGGCTGATGCCCAATGCTGCCCACAACAGAGAGGAATGGGATGCCTATCGGGAAATCTTTGATTTCACCGCCAAGCCTCCGGCTGCGGACAGCACAGAGAAACCTCTGTCCGCAAAAGACAGCCTGCAGGAAACGTCCGGTAATTGATCATACTGGAGGACATTCATGAAAAAACTATCAGCTGCTCTTCTCTGCACAACACTTCTTTTTGCCGTTTCCGGCTGTATTCCGTCTGAGACTTCTGACGGACCAGTTTCTTCTGACAAGCCGGAAATCCAGGCTGATGCTCCACAGAATCCCCGGGTATATATGGATGAGATCCGGGGAACTGTAAAGGATTTTACAGGAAGCCGCCTTACCCTCTGCCAAAAGTCAGATACCTACAGCTTTGACATCTCACAGGCAGAGCTTGAATGCAGGGAAGGACTTCTTGCCGGGGCTGACGTCTGCGTAATCTATGAAGGTCAGCTTAACACCACTGATACCAGTTCTGTCAGAGTCCTGAAGGTGGCAGATGCCTACCACGACAGAGCGGAACTGAAAGAAAAAAAGACTTACGGACAGGTTCAGGGACTTACAGAAAATACCATTACCCTGAAATCAAAAAGCGGCAAAACTGCCACTTATCCTGTTACCGGAACAGAACAGTATTATCAGAACGGACTCCGTCCCGGAGGCTGGGTCTATCTTCATTACAGGGGAGATTTTGGCCAGGGTACCTCAGAAAATCCAAATATTCTGGACGCATCACAACTGAAGGTGCTCAGAGTCTCCGATATCGATCCCCTGAAAGTACCTGAACCTACCCCCACTCCGCCGCCTCAGCCGGATACTGCTGTTCCCCAGGAAAAACAGCTTCGCACTGTGATCCGCTCTGTAAATATGAACATACTTCAGGTATCGCCTGACAATTCCGACACTGTACTGAAGCTTGACATGTCTTCTGTACCCTGTCACTTCAGCGGAGGAATTGCAACAGGAGCTCATGTGAATATTACCTACACAGGAGAATTCAACGGAACCACTCTGGATGGCATAACTGTACTGGGAATTACAGGCGAAATACCGGAACAGGCCAACAAACACTCCATTTCATCTGCAATCTCAGGCGAGATCATCGGATCCACTGCCAATACCATTACGATTATGAGCCCGGATGGAATCAGTCTTACTTTTTTTACCGATACAGCCCAGAACTCCTCTACAGGAGGGCTGCTTACCGGAAGCAGCGTAAAGCTTACTTTTGATCCGGCAGAATCCCGGAACACCAACATTTATACCTGTGTCAAAATCGAGGATGCCTGAACCGGGTTTTTATTTCATTTTCACCCTGTCTCAGCCAGTTCTCCAGATCATCGCTGTCTCCCAGAACTGACCGGAAGGCAGTATACTCATCAACAATTCCGTTTCCATGCATTACCATGTAGGCGCCGGCGTCGCTTCCCAGAGCCACCTGCGCCTTTTTCTGACATGCAAGAAAAAGATTTTCTTCTGCTTTTCTGATAATAGGGATAAGAACTCTGTCCTCATATCGTCCGCATCCTCTGAGATTTCTCACAGTCACAAGGGTGGGGACCCAGACTGTGCGGCTGTCTGCCAGCATGGAAATACATTCCTCATCCATATAATTCCCATGCTCCAGGCTGTCCACTCCGGCTTCTATTGCTGCCTGGACTCCATATACTCCATTGGTGTGGCTCATAACGGCAAAGCCTTCTTCATGTGCGATATGCACCATCTCACAAACCTCTTTTTTATCCAGAGGTGTGCCGGTCACCTTTCCCTGATCTGCAAAATCCAGAAGTCCGGTAGTCATGATCTTAATAAAATCAGCGCCCTGCCTTCCGGCTTCCAGAACAAGACTGTGGAATTCTTTTAAATCCGTAAAGCTTTTTCCCACAATACTTCCATAATGTCCTGCCTTGTGTATGGCAAAAGCAGAGGTACGATAGTCGATATCGTACTCCGGCGCCAGCTTCCGGGCCAGAACAGAAGCCCCGTAAGGATCTCCTCCGTCTCTGACAAAGCTTATTCCTGCCTTTTTGTAGGCTTCCAGATGCTCTCTGATTATTTTTTCGTCTGCTCCGTCTTTATGACATTTTACAGCTTCCCGGTAATTAATTCCGTCCATAAATATATGAGCATGACATTCTCCAAACATTTTCTTTCATCTCCTGCTGACTGTGTGTGTTATAGTTTATTTCTCAAAAAATTTTCTGATCTCTGCCTCACCGGCATTTACTGAACCCTGGGCAAAAAACGCCCTTCCGCCGCCTCGCCCGTTTAAAGCCTGATTCATCTCTTTTATAAACTGCCGGAGATTTCCGTCCTTTTCCCCCACAGCATATTTATAGCTTCCATCCGGATTCTCTGAAAAAACAGCGCAGCGGCCCTTGCATTTCTGCATCACAGCATCTGCCATTTTACGCACACTGTCTGCATCCATCCCCTGATGAAATAAAAGTACATTTCCAGCGCCCTCCCATCTCTTTGCCTCTGTATCACACAGCTCCTGTTCCAGACGGAGGATCCGGCCTTTCAGACGGTAATTTTCCTCCTGAAGCCGTTCTACTGCCCGGGCTGTTTCTGTGGCTTTTGCCGATAATTTCACAGAAACCTTATGATTCTGTTCATTCACCATATTCAGATAATCCAGAACCCTTTTTCCACTTATCATGGTAACTCTTACACCCTCACGGAAATTTTCCACACTGAGGATTTTTACCATTCCGATCTCTCCTGTATGGGTCACATGAGTTCCGCAGCAGGCGCAGAGATCTGCCCCCGGAAAACGTACAAGGCGGATTTTCCCTGTCAGTTCTTTTTTACTTCTGTAAGGCAGAGCCGCAAGCTCCTCTTTATCCGGATAAAAAATTTCTACAGGATTATCCTCCCATATGTTTCTGTTTGTTTTTTCTTCGATCTCCGCCAGCTGTTTCTCATCAAGAACACCGCTGAAATCAATGGTGATCACATCGCTGCTCATATGAAAACCAACATTATTGTATCCATATGCTTCATGCACAAGACCGCTTACTATGTGCTCCCCTGAATGCTGCTGCATCAGGTCGAATCTTCTCTGCCAGTCTATTTTACCGATCACTTCTGTTCCGGGTTCCAATTCGCTTTTTACATAATGGATCAGCTCTCCGTTCTTTTCCTGAACATCTGTAACCGCTGTATCTCCCAGAATTCCAAGATCGGATGGCTGACCGCCTCCTTCCGGATAAAATGCGCTCTGATCCAGAATCACCTGAAAGCCTTTCTCCTCTTTTCGGCATTCCACAACCTTTGCAGAAAACTCTTTTATATAAACGTCTTCATAATATAATCTTTTTGTGTCTGTCATAACATCTTCCCTCTCCTGAAATCGTTCTTAGTTTATGTCAGGTACCATATACTGTATCTCTTTTCCAGTATATCACAGGTGCCTGCCTGAGAACAGTCCCCCGGGTTCCGGCAACTTAGTCAAAATACATTCCAAATCACCTTCGGTGACGGCATTTTGCCCTGTATGTCCCCGGAATCCTGGCATGTATGCCCAAACACCTCCCGGGATGATTCCCCTTTAAAGTCCCCTGTATACAGAAAGAGCGCTGTACGGCAATCCATTGAAATAAAATTATTTCTCCAAATGCCGTCTGAAGCGCTCTTCTGTTGGGTATTATCTATATTCAGTTAAAAAGAAAGAGTGTATTTTTCTACGGAAATTTCCGCTTCTCCCTCTGCCGCAAAGGTAATTCCCTCCGCATTCTGAGGAGTATAAAGGGTAAAACTGGCTGTCTGTCTTCCGCCATTGATAAAGATTTCCAGGCTGAACCGGTCCATCAGACAGCGAAGTGTTATCATACCGTCCACAGGCTCCACTGCAATCTCACGTCTGTGCATAATATCATACAGATAGCCGCTGTGGCTTCGGTCCACACAAAGTACCTTTCTGTGGATGTCATAGGAAACAGAAGTGTAATAATCTTCATTCTGTGCAACCTTCATGCAGAACTCCCGGAAATTATCGTCTGCCTTCAGCTTTACTGTCATATCGATCACACGTCCGGAAACTCCTTCCAGAGAGGTCTCTTCTGTTATTTTTACTTTTTCATGACAGATCCGGCCGCTTCTGTATGCCTCAAGCTCCCGTACCGGTTTCTGGATCAGCCTGTTATCCTTAAGAGTCAGCTCTCTTGGAACTGTCATCTGTCCAAAATACTTTACTCCGTCAGGCACAAACTTGGAATTACTCCATGCCTGCATCCAGGCAATCATAATACGTCTTCCGTCAGGAGCTTTCATTGTCTGGGGCGCGTAAAAATCAATTCCACTGTCAAGGGGCTGCACGTCTTCTCTGGTAAAAGCATGGCTGTTTTTGTCATAGGTTCCGGTAAGATAAATCGTTCCGTGTCCTACATGGAATTTCAGCCCCTCCGGCATCATTTCCATTGGACTTACCACAAGAACCTGCTTTCCGTCCAGGGAAAAGAAATCCGGACATTCCCACATCCAGCCAAGCTTTTTGCAGCTGGAATCAATAACACTGCAAACTTCCCAATGAAGCGCATCCTGGCTTTTATACAAAAGAATAGAACTGTTTCCTTCTGCGTTGGCATTTGATGCCACTGCATAAAACGTACCGTCTTCCTCCTGCCATATTTTCGGATCACGGAAATCGATCCTGCTTCCGCCTTCCGGCACATTGTCTGCTGTAATTACAGGATTGTTTTCATATTTTTCATAATCTGTTCCGTCACCAAACGCCATGCACTGTGTCTGATGATCCCTGCGGCTTCCATCCTCTTCTATGACCTTCCGCACGCCTGTGTACATCAGAAGATGGCGTCCGTCCGCGAGTTCAAGGGCGCTTCCGGAAAAGCATCCCGCATTGTCATATTCCTGATCCGGAGCCATAGCCGCCGGTCTGCGCTCCCATTTTATCAGATCCCTGCTCACCACATGCCCCCAGTGCATTGGTCCCCATTCATTGGCATAAGGATAATACTGATAAAAAAGATGATACTGGCCTTTATAATACGAAAAACCATTTGGATCATTAATCCAGCCCGCTCCGCCTGTTACGTGATACGTCGGTCTTTCCTCCGGGCTGATCTCGCTGATCCGTTTTTTCTCATATTCTCTGGCCTGTTTTAATAATTCACTTGTCGTCATATTGTATTCGCCTTTCAGATTCTTTTTACCGGCTTTTTTCAGCCCTTGATTCCTGATGAGGCAATTCCCTCCACATAATATTTCTGCATGAAAATAAACATAATGATCATTGGAATTGCAGAGACAACCAATGCTGCCATGATCGCACTGTAGTGAACCGGCTGTGTTCCAAAGAAGGACTGTACTGCAAGCTGAATGGTTCGCTTATCTTCTCCGGTCATAACCAGGAACGGCCACATAAAGTCATTCCAGTGAGCTACAAAGTCAAGAATAAACACGGTTGCATATACTGTTTTGGAAATTGGTACAACAATCTTAAAAAATGTTCCCGCAGGACTGCAGCCGTCAATGGCCGCTGCCTCGATCAGTTCGTCCGGCACATCACAGAAAAACTGCCGGAACATATAAATGGAAAAGCATTTTGCTATAAACGGCACAACAAGAGCCGGAAGTGTATTGACCCATCCAAGCTGGGACATTTCAATATACAGCGGCAGCATGATCGCTTCCATTGGAAGAACCATCAATGCAATCACAAGATTCATGATCGCACCTTTGCCCTTAAAATCAAATTTCGCCAGGGCATAACCGCACATGGAGTTTACCAAAAGATCAAAAATAAGAATCAGGCCAATGTAAAGCAAAGTATTTTTGAATACCTGAGGCATGTTCAGCCTTGAAAACACCTCTGCATAATTGTCCAGAGATGCCTGAATGGGCAGAAATGTAGCCAGGGAATCCATGTCTGCAAAAATCTTTGCCTCCGGCTTCAGAGATGCCGAGATCATCCAGATCAAAGGAGATACAAAAATAATGCCGATCACAATATTTCCGAAGTAAAACATAAATTTGCCGAATTTAGCAGAAAATTTCATTGATTTCGTCATAACCATATCCTCCTTTCTCAGTCTGTAGCCGCTGTAACTTTTTTCATTGCCATGGACAACGTTACCACAATCACAAAGAATACTGCTGCAATAGAGCAGGCATAGCCGAAGTTACCCTTCTGGAAGCCCTGTGTATAAATGTAATATACAAGTGTTTTGGTAGAATTTTTCGGGCCTCCCTGAGTCATGATATAAGGCTGGGTAAACAGCTTCATTGCCTGGATCATTGTGATCATAACAACATATTTTATAGTTCCCTTTAATCCGGGAAGGGTAATATACAGGAACTGTTTAAATTTCGTAGCGCCGTCCACCGCTGCCGCTTCATACTGATCCTTGGGGATTCCCTGAAGACCTGCCAGGAAGATCATCATCTGATATCCAGCCCCCTGCCATGCAGACATGAAGATAATCGAGTTCATTGCTGTGTCTGCGTCGCTGAGGAATTTGATAGGCTCCATTCCAAGGGAAACAAGAAGAGAGTTGATCAGTCCTGTATTTGGATTCGCATTATAAAGAACTGACCACAGAACCGCGATTACAACCATGGAAGTAAGCTGAGGACTGAAATACATTGTTCTGAAAATGGATACGCCCCGGAATTTTTTTGAGACAAGAAGCGCAAGTCCCAGAGCAAGAGCACACTGGATCGGTACAACAAGAACTGTAAAATAAACCGTATTCTTTAATGCGATCCAGAAGTTCTTATCACTGAACAGCTTCTGATAATTTTCAAGTCCGATAAATTTGATTGCGTCCGGTCTCATGATCTGATATTTGAATCCTGAGAAATATACAGTATAAATCATCGGAACAACCAGAAATGCGATCAGAAGAATCACTGCAGGAGCTACAAACATATATGCAGTAATTCTCTCATCTCGTTTCCGGCCTGTAAGTTTTTTTGTCTTTGCCATAATCTTTCCCTCCTTTTCCTGCCAGTAAAAGAAACTGAGAGGTCAGAAACAGCCGCACCGCCAGGCGATGCGGCTATCCCGTAAATTTCTCAGTCTTTATTCTGCATAATAGGTTTCATAATCGTCTGTAAATGTTTCTGCTGCTGTGTCAAGCTCGGACTGGATATAATCCTCATCCACTTCCTCATTACTGGATGCATCAGAGAAAATATTTGTCATTGCTTCTGCATATGCAGATGAGAAAGTTGCATAGGAAGGAGTTCTCGGACGCGGAACTGCTGTGTTTTCAAGCTGCTCTTTAAATACTGCGCGAACGCCTTCTTTGTATTCTGCCATTTCCTCTGTGTCATAAGCAGAAATACGGGTTGCAGGTTTTGCAATAGCCGCCGCATAAGAAGCAACATTGTCTGTATTCATCAGCCACTGAAGGAATTTACCTGCTGCTTCCGGATTTTCACAATCCTTGCTTACTGCTGCCGCCCAGTCGCCGCAGGGAGAAACAGCTTCCTTTGTATCATCATTGACCGGATAGTAAGTTACGCCCCAGTCAAACTCTGCACTTTCCTCCAGAACAGCTGTATCCCAGGAACCGCCAATCATGGTTGCGCAGGCTCCGTTTAAAAATTCATCCTTGATCGGCTCAACATTTGCATAGCCTTTTGCGATCAGATCAGCCAGGAAAGAGGTAGTTTTTACAGCTTCTTCACTGTTTACATAACCGTCAGCTTCTGTACCGTCCTCACTGATATAATCTTTTCCTGCAGAAAGATACATTGGCTCCAGTGCATAAGGAAGTCCCTCGCCGTGATCCATAATAATATGAGTGCCTACATAATCCTCTGTGGTACATTTTTCTGCAATTTCTGCAAGTTCAGACCAGGTGATCGGATTATCAATTGTGCGGGAATCAAGATCCTCTACATCCACTCCGCATTCTTTCAGGTAGTCTTTATTGTAATAAAATACCACGGATGACTCTGTTGCGCCAATAGCATACAGATGACCATCGTATGTGTTCTGTGTGATTGCTGAATCCACAAAGTCCTTCTGATCTTCTTCTGTAAAGTAATCGTCAAGAGGAACAGTCAGACCATTGGCTGCATAATAGGATACCTGAGGGCCATCCACATAAAAAATATCCGGGAGATCATTGGATGTCTGAGCAGTGGCAATTTTGTTATCATAGGCATATGAGTCAGAACGGTCAATCGCTTCACGTTTCACCTGGATATCCGGGTTTTCTTTATTCCATTCTGCAAGCTTTTCTTCCCACCATGCTTCGATCGCTTCTGTATCTGTGGGGCTCCAGATGGTAAGCTCTGTCACATCATCTGCCATTACCGGTACTGTCGTTGCTCCTGCTGAAAGAGCAAGCGCTGCTGCCATTGCCATACTGATTGCTTTTTTCATGTTCTCTTCCTCCTTAATCTGAGTTCTTTCCGCGCGCCTGGAAAGCAGGGAACCTGTTCCATATATCACAGTCTGCGCTCTCTTATAAATTTATTTGCGCTCTCTGTGGAACCCGTTCCATATTGTGCCTTAATAATAAAACCTACTGACTTATTTGTCAATAGGTTTTATCTAAAAATCATATTCAAAATAACATTTCCGTCTGTTTTTACAGTTTTACCGTTCTTTTTTTGTATGTATTGCACAATCAGAAGTTCCCATCCAAGACAACTGGATTTGTGGTCTGCCCCTGGTGAACCTCAACAGACATGATCTGTTTGTGTGGAACCCGTTCACTTCCATCAATAAGTTTTATCACTGTAGAAGCGCAGGTATCTGCCAGAAAACGGATATTCTGATCAATACTTGTTACCCGTGGATAACAGAGCCTGGTGATATCCATTCCATCATAAGCCACTACCTTCAGATCTTCCGGCACTCTTCTTCCGGCCTCCATTGCAAGATGCATATAATAAAGAGCCGGCTGATCTGCTGCAAACACCCCGTCTATTCCGTCACACTTGCGTATGGCTTCCCTTGCGGCATACCAGTATGCCTGATGGTCAAACTTGTTCCATTCCATCATCAGATCTACTATTTCCACTCCATGTTCGGCAAGAATCGACTCAAATATGGCATGTCTGTCATTGGCGGCAACATTAGGCGCCACTCCGGTAATATGAAGGACTTTCCTGCACTTGTTTTTAAGGATAATCTCTGCGGCAGCCCGGCCTCCGTAAATGTGGTCGGAACCTACCATGGGAATCTCCGGTCCGAAATCCTGATCCAGAGACACGATCGTTCTCTTTCTTTTTAAGTATTCTTCCACATGAAGGGTATGGGAACCGGTTATGATCCCGTCTACCATATTCCGGTCCAGCATATTCAGATAATCCAGTTCCCTGTTGCTGCTTCCTATGGTATTGCAGATCATCACTTTATATCCTGCTTTATAAAGAGCAATCTCTGTCTCCCTTGCAAAAGCGGAAAAAAACGGATGATCCAGATCCGGAACCAGAACGCCTATAATGCCTGTCCTGTTTTTAAAAAGATTTCTTGCCAGCTCATTTGGGGTATATTCCAGTTCACGGATCGCTGACTCGATTTTTTTTCTTGTATCTTCTGCAACATACCCGCTGCCATTGATCACTCTTGACACAGTGCCGACTCCTACGCCTGCTTTTTGTGCTACATCTCTGATACTTGCCATAATTTCCTTCCTGATAAATACTGCAGTTCTTCATCTTTCCACTGATCTGCTACTGCTGACCTCGTTCACAGCAGCCACATTCATTTCTGTCTATACACTCCTTTGCCGAAGCACTGCCCGAATATCATAACCTGTCCTGTTATAGTCAAATATTATAACATATTCTTCTCACTTTACAATCTGTCCAGTGTATGAAAATAAACGGATTTTTCGTCAAACTGTGTGTTCTGTACAGCATTTTATTAAAAACTTTCCGGTTTTATGAAGTTTTTGTTCTTTTTGTTCCGTTATAATATAATGAACGGGAGAAAGAATGCCGGGAAGCTTCATTGCCGTTCATTATCCAGGCAGCATCAGGAAGGGGGATGATCGTATTTCACAGGAAGAATATTTGAAATATCTGCTGGAGCAGTATCAGAATCTGATCTACTCCATCTGTCTGAAATCCGTAGGAAACCCTTTTGATGCAGAAGATCTGACCCAGGAAGTATTTTTATCTGCTTACAAAAACCTTTCCCGTTTCGACGGCACCTATGAAAAAGCATGGCTGAGCAAAATCGCTGTACGCAAGTGTCTGGATTTTCTGAAGGCAGCCGGGCGGCGCAGTATTCCCACAGAAGATACTTATTTTTCTCAGATACCGGACACATCCTCTACTCCGGAGGCCCTGTATCTGAAAACAGATTCTGACCGGCAGGTATATACCCTGTGCCAGCAGCTCAAAAGCCCCTATAAAGAAGTTGCTGTTTCGCATTTCTGTAAACAGCTTACTGTTACAGAAATCGCCCGGCAGACTCAGAAAAATCCAAAAACCATCCAGACACAGCTTTACCGGGCAAGGGCAATGCTGAAAAAGCTCCTGGTTCCGCCGGGAAATGTCAACGAAAGGAGAGTCTGATATGCATGTTAGGGAAAAATCTCTGAATAAGATTACAGACAGCAATACAGTAAGCACGGAAGAAATGATTGCGTTTCTGGAGCATCTTGATCAGTGTGATTTCTGTCTGGATCAGATGATTGAAGAAGAAATCCGAAATACCGATCAGCCGGCTCCGGACTATCTGGCAGAACAGATTCTGAACCGTGCAGCCGCGCCGGATGTTCAGGCGGCAAAGGCTGTACGCACAACATCCAGAAAAATGCAGCTTTTTTATTATGGACTTCGCACTGCAACAGGCATGATCGCTGCTCTTTTTCTTCTTTTTGTTATTCAGCAGGCGGATCTCAGC
This sequence comes from Blautia sp. XA-2221, assembly GCF_028767025.1. Taxonomy (GTDB): domain Bacteria; phylum Bacillota; class Clostridia; order Lachnospirales; family Lachnospiraceae; genus Blautia_A. The sequence continues at coordinate 246,137 of NZ_JAJQXX010000002.1, read as the reverse complement.
ACTTTTTCCGGAGTTTCTATTCCGGAATCCGGCAAATCTGCCATCCGCACAGAAGTCAGCGCTCACCCGGAAACACTTTCACGGCTGTCACAGAATATTTCTGCAGAGCTTTCACGCAGCTCTGATAAACTGACTGGTTATATACGAAATTTTTCAAATAAAATCTTAAACGGAGGCGATTTAAAATGACAAAACAAAAAAAGGGACTTTTGCTTTTTATCTGCTCACTGATCCCGGGAGCCGGAGAAATGTACATGGGCTTCTTTAAGCAGGGAATCAGTATTATGCTTATGTTCTGGGGGACTTTAGGACTGGCAACTTTAACTTCACTTAGCTTTATTATCATGTTTCTTCCTATTATGTGGTGTTACAGCTTTTTCCATGTACACAACCTGAAATCCATGTCTGAAGATGATTTTTATGCAGTGGAAGACAGTTATCTTCTCCATATTGACCAATTTATTGGAAATGCAGATTATTTTGTAAAAAAATATCGCAAACTGATCGCAGTGATCCTGATCATCTTCGGCGTTTCTATTTTGTGGGATAATATCAGTGGACTGATCATATGGCTGCTTCCCAATGGTATGGTAAATGTTCTGATGAATCTGTTTTATAACATTCCGTCTATTATCATTGCAGTTGCTATAATCGCTATGGGCATCCATATGCTTAACGCCAAAAAACAGGAGATTGACAGCGAAAAAAATTCTAAAACATCTCAGAAGGAAGAGCACTACTGGGAGCCTTATCGTCCTTATCAGCAATCTCAGGAAAAAACAGCAGAAGCTTCATCCACCGAAACGCTGACACCTGAATCTTCAGAACAGGCCGCTGTTTCTGAAATATCTTCTGATGCATCCGGTGCTCAGACAGTTCCGGAACAGACAGAACCTGCTCAGACTTCTGAGAAAAATTCTTCCGAAACAGAAAAAGCAAACTGACTCTGAATGTCTTATCAGATCCACAATAACTGGTGAAGATAAATCTGAACATATCAAAAGTAAAATAAACTTTACTTTTCCAAAAAACGGGAGCCGTTCCTGAACAGATCATCAGGACGGTTCCCGTTCTTTTTATAAATAAAATTTTTATGTTTATAACGATTTCTTCTATAATATATTACAGTTTTTTTGTTACACGAAGCCTTGTCATTGCCCGTGCCAGAGCCAGCTGATTCATGTGGTATTCCTGAATACTCTGCTTCTGACGAAGCTGCTCCTCTGCACGCTCCTTTGCCTCCTGAGCTCTGTGAATATCAATTTCTTCCGGTCTTTCCACAGAAAGACAGAACAGCTTTGCACGGTTATTGATCATTTCCACAAAACCATTGCTGACTGCTGCAACCACCTTATTTCCGTCAGCATCTTCATAACGAAGCTCACCGGGAACAATTGCTGCGATCACATTTGCATGATGAGCCAGAAAAGCCTTTTCTCCGTCCTCTACAGGCACAACCAGAGATCTGGCGCGTCCGACATAAGCCAGCTTGTTACTGGCATAGATTTCCAGGCCAAATGTACTTTCCATAAGCTTCACTCCTTACTGTTCAAGGGTTTTTGCTTTTTCAATAACCTCGTCAATAGTTCCCACATTAAAGAATGCATTTTCCGGATATTCGTCCATCTCTCCATTTACAATAGCCTTAAATCCACGGATCGTTTCTTTCAACGGAACGTATTTTCCGGGGATTCCGGTAAAGTTTTCCGCTACATGGAATGGCTGGGACAAAAATCTCTGTATTTTTCTTGCACGATATACTGTATTTTTATCTTCATCAGACAGCTCTTCCATACCAAGAATTGCAATAATATCCTGCAGTTCCTTGTATTTCTGAAGAATTTCCTGAACACGACGGGCAACCTCATAATGTTCCTCTCCTACCACGTCTGCTTCCAGAATACGGGATGAGGATTCCAGCGGATCCACTGCCGGATAAATACCCTGCTCAACAATTTTTCTGGATAATACAGTTGTCGCATCCAGATGAGCAAAGGTTGTTGCCGGAGCCGGGTCTGTCAGGTCATCTGCCGGAACATATACTGCCTGAACAGATGTAACGGAGCCTGATTTTGTAGAAGCAATACGTTCCTGAAGCTCTCCCATTTCTGTAGACAGAGTAGGCTGATATCCAACTGCGGACGGCATACGTCCCAGAAGTGCAGATACCTCAGAACCGGCCTGTACAAAACGGAAAATATTATCAATAAACAAAAGTACATCTCTGTGCTCTGTATCACGGAAATACTCTGCCATAGTAAGACCTGTTTCCGCAACACGCATACGTGATCCCGGCGGCTCGTTCATCTGTCCGAACACCAGCGCAGTTTTTTCGAGAACCCCTGATTCTTTCATTTCACTCCACAAATCATTTCCTTCACGGGAACGCTCTCCTACACCGGTAAAAATAGAATAACCGCCATGCTCAGTTGCAATATTCTGGATCAGTTCCTGGATCAGCACGGTTTTACCTACTCCGGCGCCTCCGAACAGACCAATCTTTCCGCCTTTTGCATAAGGTGCAAGAAGGTCAATTACCTTGATTCCTGTTTCCAGGATCTCAACTGCCGGACTCTGATCCTCAAAGCTAGGCGGATCTCTGTGGATCACCCAATGCTCTTTATCCTCCAGAGATTCACCGCCGTCCACAGTTTCTCCAAGAACATTAAAAAGTCTTCCCAGAGTACAATCTCCTACCGGAACCTTGATTCCGCTTCCTGTGGCGACTACTTCTCTGTCTCTCTGAAGTCCCTCACTGGCACTTAACATAATGCAGCGCACTACGCGGTTTCCCAGATGCTGTGAAACTTCCATAATACATTTTTTTCCATTGTTTTCCACTTCCAGGGCCTCCCGGATATCCGGAAGCTCTCCCTGCTCAAAAACAACATCCACAACAGGTCCCATGACCTGTACAATTTTACCTTTATTCATCCTTGTCACTTCCTTCTCTGGGCTTTTGCGCCGCTGATAACCTCTGTGATTTCCTGTGTGATGGCCGCCTGCCGTGCACGGTTAAACTGAATGGAAAGCTCCTGCAGCATCTTTTTTGCGCTGTCTGTAGAAGACTGCATTGCTGTCATTCGCGCGTTGTTTTCACTGGCATAGGCTTCTACCAGGCATCCGTAAATAACACCTGTCAGGTAGTTGGGAATCATTGTGTCCAGAACCACATCTGCGGAAGGAAACATTTCAATTTCCTCCTGGGGAGCTTCCGCCGGAATCTGATCTGGTGAAAAGCTTGCTTTTTTCAGCGGAAGAAGCTGCATATCCACCGGCTCCATCACTGCCGCATTGTGCATCTGAGTATAAATAATATGTACCTCATCCAGCTCACGGTCAAGAAAAGCTCTTACAATTTCCTCGCTGATCAGTCTGGCGCGATGCATTGTAGGCTTCTGCACCGTATAACGAAAGCTTCCGTCTACATCTGCATTTTTCTTTTCATAATACTGACGGCCTACCATTCCAAGTACATACAGCTTGTGAGAGCCCGGAGTTTTTTCCATAAACTCATCTGTCAGTTTCGTGATATTGTGGTTGTAGGCTCCTGCCATTCCTTTATCTCCGGTTACTACAATAATTCCGGTTTTACGCTCCTGCTGAGGTACAAGATGGCGGACACTGAAAAAAGGATGCTGGATATCCGGGATATGACGCAGGATTCTGGCAATAGCTGCCTGCATATTATAGAAATATGGCTCCGTATCCTCCAGTACCTTTTTGGCTTTCTTCATTTTTGAAGAGGAAATCATGTACATGGCATTGGTGATCTTCATGGTATCCTGGACGCTTTTTATTCTACTCTGTATTTCTCTTGCGTTTGCCATAGGTTCCTCCTGCTCTTAATTATTCTGCAGCTTCTGAACGGCTTCTGAATTCCTCTGCAATCTGAAGGATTTTTTCTCCCAGTTCATCAGAAAGCTGTTTTGACTCATTGATCTCTCTTCCCACTTCCGGATAAACATTATCAAAGTATTCCAGCAGTTTTTTCTGATACTGCTTGATCTTTTTTGTCTCCACATGCACAAAAGCTTTATGAGTGGCTGCCCACAGGGTAATCACCTGCTCATGGAGTTTCAGCGGACTGCAAAGCGGCTGTTTCAGAAGTTCCATCAGGCAGCTTCCATAAGTAAGCTGAGCCTTTGTAGCCTCATCCAGATCGGAACTGAACTGAGTAAATACTTCCATTTCTCTGTACTGAGCCAGATCAATACGAATACTGCCCGATGCCTTTTTCATAGCTTTTGTCTGAGCGGCTCCGCCTACACGGGATACAGAAAGACCTACATTGACAGCCGGACGCATGCCTGCAAAAAACAGGTCGCTTTCCAGGAAAATCTGTCCGTCTGTAATGGAGATTACATTGGTTGGTATGTATGCGGATACATCTCCTGCCTGTGTCTCAATAATGGGAAGCGCAGTAATGGATCCTCCTCCTGATTTTTCATTCAGACGGCTGGATCTTTCCAGAAGTCTGGAGTGAAGATAAAATACATCTCCCGGATAAGCCTCACGACCCGGAGAACGTTCCAGAAGAAGCGACAGAGCACGATAAGCAACCGCATGCTTGGAAAGATCATCGTAAACGATCAGGACATCTTTTCCCTGATACATAAAGAACTCCGCCAGAGCTGTTCCTGCATAGGGAACAATATACTGAAGAGGCGCACAGTCACTTGCTGTGGAAGAAAATACTGTTGTGTATTCCATTGCCCCGTGTTTTTCAAGAGTGGAAACAACTTTTGCAACAGTGGATGCTTTCTGCCCAACTGCCACATAAATACAGATAACGTCTTTTCCTTTCTGGTTCAGAATCGTATCAATAGCCAGAGAAGTTTTTCCTGTCTGTCTGTCGCCAATGATCAGCTCACGCTGTCCGCGTCCAATAGGAAACATGGAATCGATCGAAAGGATTCCTGTTTCAAGAGGAACTGTTACAGATTTACGGTCGATAATTCCCGGCGCAGGATATTCAACAGGACGATACTCTTCCTCTTTGATCTCTCCCTTTCCGTCTACCGGAGCTCCAAGAGCATTGACGATCCTTCCTATAAATCCGTTTCCAACAGGAATACCTGCCTGTCTGCCGGTTCTGGATACTTTTGATCCCTCGCGGATTCCGGAATCACTGCCAAACAAAATGCATCCCATACTGTTTGTGCGGATATCCTGAACCATTCCTTTCAGACCATTCTCAAAAACCACAACCTCACCGTACATGGCATGATCTATACCATATACTGTGGCGATTCCGTCACCTACAGAAATAACAGTACCGACCTCCTGGTTTTTGCTGATCTCATCATAATTCTCTATTTCTTCTTTCAGAATTGAAATAATCTCATCTGGATTAATTGTACTCAAACTGTTCACCTCCGGGTCAGTTTCTGTTCCAGCCTGCGGTAGCGTCCCCGCAGACTCCAGTCATATTCTTTACCGCCTGCCTGAAGTATAAATCCTCCGATCAGGCTTTTGTCCTCAATTATCCGAATCTCTGCTTTCTGTACCTGAAATTCCCTGCACAGAAAATTCCTGATTCCTTCCAGCTGTTTATCTCCGGGCGGTGTCACGCAGATCAGAACTGCCTGCAGGACACCTGCATCTTTCCTGCAAAGCTCCTGATATTCATTAAATATTTCTTCTAAAAGATCTGTTTTGTGATATCTGCAGGCAACCTTCACAAAACTCCTCATATCCTGAGGAATAGTTCTGTCTATGATCCGGCTTTTTGCCTCAAACGATACCAGTGGGTTTCCCAGGCACTCTGTAAGTTCCGGATTTTCCTGAATAAGATTTTCCGTTTCCTGAACAGTTGTCCTGGAAACAGGCATCCCATACAGAACTTTTGCATAATTAACAGCTGCCGTTGTCATCGGGATCACCTGCTTTTTCTATAAATTGATCATACATGGAAAGATCCTGTTCCTCACCGGCCTGGCTGCCTACAATTTTTGCAGCGGCTTCCATTGCCAGCTTCCCGATCTCACCCTGCATCTGTCTCATGGCATACTCACGCTCAGACGCAATATCTGCCTGAGCTTTGGCAAACAACTGATCCGCCTGAACTCTGGCCTCCTCCGCAGTACGCTCTGCCTGAGCTTTGGCTTCCAGTTTCGCCTGTTCCACAATCTGATAGGATTCTTCTTTTGCTGATTTCAGAGCATTCTCATATTGTTTCTGCAACTGGTTTGCTCTGTCCTCTGTCTTTTTTGCCTCCTCAAACTGCTGTTCTATCATTTCTTTTCTCTGATCCATGATCCTGATCACAGGTCCAAACAGAAATTTTTTCATAAGAATGTAAAGAACCAGCAGATTGATGATCGTAAAGACAAGATTCAGATTAATTTGAATCATCGTCTGTACCTGCCTTTCTGTTTTTGTAACAATTTATCAGCCAAGCATAACAACGATCAAAAGACCTACTACAAAACCAAAAATAGCAGTACCTTCGGCAAGGGCACATCCGAGAAGAAGGTTTTTGCTGATCTTACTCTCTGCTTCAGGCTGTCTTGCAATGGCCTCTACTGCCTTGGATGTTGCCAGACCAATACCAATACCTGCTCCAATACCTGTTAAAGCTGCAATACCTGCTCCGATAGCGATTAAACTTGTCATGATTTTTTCCTCCTGAGTTTTCATTAGAATTGTTAGATACATGTGACTGTGCTGCCTGTGCGGCGATTATTCCATTGTTTCTTTCATGAACATGGATGTTAAAAAAACAAAAATATATGCCTGTATGAAACCATCAAAAAAATCAAAATACAGGCTGAATGGAATTGGCAGGATTGCCGGGCATACAAACTCGACAAGCGCCATTACTACAAACCCTCCGAGAATATTACCGAAAAGTCGGAAACAGAGGGCAGTTGGACGAATGAGAACCTCCATAATATTCATCGGGAGCATAACCGGTATTGGATCCAGAAAGCTCTTAAAAAATCCTTTCAGACCCTTTTTATGGATACCGCAGTATTCAATGAGAAACATACTCATAACTGCAAGTGCCAGCGTAACGTTCAAGTCTTTTGTCGGCGGCTTTACGCCAAAGATACCTGACACATTAGAAACTCCCAGATAAATAATTACTGTCATCATATACGGAATGTACCGATCTCCGTCCTCCCCCAGGATTCCCCGGAAAAAGTTTCTCAGAGCGCCGATCCCTGATTCCAGAAGAAGCTGTTTTTTTCCGGGGTTTTCAACTTTCAGATTCCTTACCAGAATCAGCGACAATACTACCAGCACTGCCATGATCACCCAGGTAACTACAACTGATTCAAATACCGGTATTCCTTTTCCAATTGGAATCGTAAAAACCGTTTTGCAGTTCAGCTCTTCTTTCAACACTTCTGTTAAACTGTTCGTTTCACTCCCTCCTTTTCTTTCAGTCCGAAATCTGGTCAGACCGCTTTTTCGATTTCTATATTTTACTCTTCACGCCCTGAAAGTCAATATTTTTCTCTACTATTTTGCACAAAAAATGGATGATTTTTTATGCAAATCATCCAAATTTATTTTGATTATCTATATTTTCAAGGACACCTCTTCATAGGACAAAATGCTCTCCGAACCGTCTGTTTCCAACACTTTCAGCCTTCCATCCCGGCATATTTGCAGGGCTTTTGCAATTCGTTCACCTGAATTGTCCATAATATGAATTCTGCGTCCCACAACCATACTTCTGTCTATATATTCCCTGGGAATACAGAGCTTCTGTGTTTCTTTCAGAAGATGATTGATCACTGCTACCGCCAGTTGATTTCTGTTTATCCCGGCAGCTTCTTCCCGGCTTTTATAAAGAGCGCCGGCAATCCCATCCAGCTCCGCCGGATATCCCTCCTCCGGTTCATAAATATTCAGTCCGATTCCCACAACTGCAAACTCAATGTCCCCGCTTTCAAAATCCGTAACTGCCTCTGTAAGAATTCCACATACCTTTTTATTACAATAGTAAAGATCATTTACCCACTTAATATCAAGTTCTTTGCCTGTCAGTTCCTTTACTGCCTTATAAACAGCCACTGCCGCCTCAGCCGTCAGAGCAAGACTTTCCTGAATGTTTCCCTCCGGCTCCAGAATCACGCTGAGATACAATCCCGCATTATAGGGTGAATAAAACTCCCGTCCTCTCCTGCCTCTTCCTGCCGTCTGTCTGTAAGCCAGCACCGCGCTTCCATGGCCTGCTTCCCCGCTGATCGCCGCCTGTTTGGCAGTTCTGTTGGTTGATTCCGTTTCCGGATAAACTTTCAGAAAAACATCCGGTTTTGCCAAAAAAGGACGAATTCCCTCTTCTGCCAGTTTATTACTGTCTGCAGACAGCATATATCCTTTATTGGGTCCTGCTGCGATTTCATAGCCTTCCTCTCGAAGAGTTTTTACCGCTTTCCACACTGCAGCTCTTGTACACTGAAGTTCCTCAGCAATCCTTTCTCCTGATATGACTGTTCCCTTATTTTTTTCCAGAAGTTCCAGAAGCCTGGATTTTACTGTTATTTTTGTCCTCATTTCTTCCCTCGTTATTTCTCAGCGCCTGTTTTAAAAAAGTTGCGTATTCTTTCCGGATCTTTTCAGGACCAACAATCTTTACGCCTTCTCCAAGACCTGCAAGCCAGCCAAAAAACTGCCTGCCCACACAGACATGCGCCTGGAAAAGAAAATGATCTTCATCTGACTTTCTGATCATAGCCTCTGTGCCAAAGCGATCCAGAACTATTCCGATCAGACGATTATCAAATTCCATTTTAAGCAAAACATCTCTGCCGCCTGACATTCCAAACGCATCCACAGAAAATTTACCAAGTTCAAGATCCCGAAAAATCGCAGCTCCGTTTCTTTTTTCCTTTTCCAGCTGCATATCTTTCATTTTATCCACCTGGTAATGCTTGACAACTCCGCTGTTTTCATCCAGACCAAGAAGATAATAGCTGTCATCTCTCCAGAAAAGTTTCCACGGACTCATTCTGCAAAAAGCTCCGTTTTTCTTCTGCCTAAGTTTCTTTTCAACCGTCCATTCGTAATAAGAAAAACTGATCTGCCTGTCTGTGGAAATTGCATTGCAGATCACCTCAATATTTACATATACTTCCCCATTTTCCGTTCTGGTCTCACACACTGCCAGCGCCTGTCTCTGCATCTTCTTTGCCTGATGGATACTGGTCAGCCCTTCCAGTTTACGGATAAGCTTCTGCGTATGTCTGACCGGAAGAAAATGCGAGGACTGAACCATATCTGTGAGAAATTTTAATTCTGCAAATTCAAAAGTCCGTTCTTCCAAATAATACCCTGACACCTTTCCTCTCCGGTTCAAGATATTAAGTCCAAACAGTCTCAGAGCCTCAATATCATCATAAATTGTTTTTCTTTCTACATTAATGCCATAAGCCTGAAGATTGGCAATGATATCTTTGACCTGCATGGGATGATCCCTGTCAGATTTCTCTTCAAGAACCTTTTTTACATACAGAATCTTCAGCTTCTGATTAAACGATCTGGGCATAAACACACTCCTACCTGTCTGTCAGTCCCGCTACAACTCCAAAATATACTACCACAAATGCAAGAATCAGCGCAATCCGATCCACAGAATGAAAGTCCACATGAAGAAACATCGCTCCAAGAATTATGATCTCCAAAGTCAGCACAATTCCCCAAAGCAACGCCTTTCCTCCGGAAAGCTTTTCCTTACTCTGTTTCCTGTGTCTTCTGCCGTATGAATCGTACTTATCTGACGCATATGCAGCCATTTCCCTGCCTGCTCTCTGCCCACTCTGCATCTTTCGTTCCTCCCTGTGCAAACATATTTTCTGAACATTTCTTTTTGATAAAAAGGATTATATCACAAGCTATGTCCAATAAAACGGGACGAACTTATTTTTTTCGAATCTTTGTTCGTGAATGTCTGTTTTCGCTTATAAAACCAGCCTCTATTCACAGTTTTCCACAGATTCTACGGTTCAATAACTATTTTTTCCACCTGATATTTCCCGGCATCCACATGCATAACAGCCATGGTAATCTCCTGGTCAAATCTGCGTGGTCCGCAGCTTCCCGGATTGATCCACAAACGGTTATCTATTATTTTTTCAAAATATTTATGCGTATGTCCAAAAACAACAACCTGAGCGTTTCCAAGCTCCCATGCCACATCTTTTTTGTTATGTGTCATAAAAAACTCCACACCTTCTATCGTAAAGCGAAGAGTTCTGGACAGTCCCTCCGCCCAGTCCTTGTCATTGTTTCCACGCACCACATAAACAGATGCCAGCGGTCGAATCTGATCAAGGATCTCCGGCTTGTTCATATCTCCGCCGTGTAAAATACAGTCGCAGGTTTTGAGAATTTCCAAAACCTCCGGACGCATCAATCCATGAGTATCGGATATGATTCCTATTTTTTTCGCCATACTCATCCCTCCGTTTCCTTGGTGAATTTCTTTTATCAATTTTCCTGTAAAATTTCTTTGATACGTTTACTCAGGGAATTTCAACTAAAAGCAGGAAATTTATGCTTTTTTCAAATTTGTCTTTTATAGTTAAACGCTTTTCATCCTGTTATAACCAATCCTTGGAACTGTAAAAATGAACCGTAAATAAGTACCACTTTTGCTTTTGCACAAAAGAATCAGCAGTATACATATACAAAAGAACTTTTCTTGTTTTTGTGGTAGTTTCTTTCTTCTGCACCTGGTTTATTTTATAAAATTTTCAACAGTCTGTCTGCAAATTTTCTGTGACCGTCCTCAGAAAAATGCACACCGTCATATGCCACAGAAATTTGCCAGGCTGCTGTTCCTGTAAAATCAATGTTCAACTCCCCGGCTGCTTTTCTGTATACCTGGTCCAGTTTTTCAGCCTCCCGGCAGATTCGTTCCTCATCTACCCAGGCTCCCCGCTTTACAGGAGGAGGGGATATCAGCCGGACTTCCATTTCCCGATTACTGATTTTTATCTGCTCCACCAGCACCTGAAGAAATTTTTTCATACGAAGTCCTGTATCTTCTGCAGTAAATCCCGTCTCCGTCAAAAGATCATTTGTCCCCAACATAACCCATATTTTTACAGGACCATTCATCTTACACCAGTCTTTCATCTGCTCACAGAAAAAGTGGATCTGAGATGGATTATGAGGGATACAGCGCCCGTTCACTCCATGATTCTTTATGCTCCATCCAGATTTTTCCTGAAGAATACCTGTCCAACGAACATTTTCAGGATACCGTCCCCCTGTCAAAGACCGAGGATCATATCCGTAAGTATTGGAATCTCCATAACATATAATTGTTCCCTTCATTTTTCTCTTTTCCTCGTATTATAAAGTAGTAGTCTCTATAGTCCCTCTCCAAGGACTGTATGCTATACTGTTGGAGATACTGTGGATTATTTCTATTTTCACATAACTATGATACACAATATCATAAAAAATTTCCCTTATTTTTGCTTTTTATGTCCTAACTTTTCACAGTTTCTCTCGTGTTAGATTTTTAAGCTGATATACTGTAGTTATTCCTCTTCTCTATTCCTCTACTATCCGGATTCTCCCAGCTTTCCTGAACGCTTTTTCAGACTTCATGCATAATGCCTGTTCTTAATATATTGTGCAGTAATCATGTAATCCTATGTATGATTTCCGGCATCGTAAATTATTTTAATTCCGGTATTATTCTTTCTTTTTTAAGCTACTACAGACTACACAGCCCCCGCTTAATAATAAAACCACATATAGATAAACCCCTAAAAACTGCACATTTTTATTTTTCGCTGTATAATACACATATAACGTCTGATATTTCTTTGTTATCCACATATTACAGATTTCCATGTTCAAAATTCTATAGAAATAAACCAATACAAAATTTTGCATAACAAAATCCGTACTATACGGTCACAAAACAATCTTAAACTCTGTATATACATCTCCTAAAGACAAAACAACGAGAATTTGTGTGCTTTTTCAAATTCGCTCATCTACATTTTACCTAATAGATACAAGAACCCAAAATCCCACAATAAGCTCTGCAGCCAGAATCACCGGAACACCCACAAAAAATTTTGCCTTTCTGGTTTTATGATGGAATATTTTCATTCCTGCAAGCGCCCCGATGCTGCCGCCCAAAGCAGCCATTCCCAGCAATGCCTTCTCTGAAATCCTCCACTGATTCCGCACTGCTCTCTTCTTGTCGATTCCATATGCCAAAAAAGCTATCATATTTATAAAAATCAGGTACAAAACAAAATATCTGTACATAAATATTTTATCCTTTCAAAAAACCAAATACATATCCCCAGTATTTTTCCAAAATATCATCCGGTCCATTAAAAATTTCATGCTTTGTACCCGCCATTCTGATGAGAGTACAGGAAGTTTTACCACAATTATTAATTTTTTCTGCAAAAATATCCTGCGCTTTCAGGGAAACCAGACTGTCTGTTTCTGCCTGAAGCAAAAGCACCGGCGCAGCAATGTCTTTCCATGCGCTTCTCTGCAGATACCAGTTCATTTTTGCTGCATTGTACAGCCACCCATAAGATGGCGAAAATGTCTGACATTCAATATTGTTTCTGCGAATTTCTTTATACCGTTCAAACCGCGGTCGCGAAAGACCTGAACTTGTCTCAAACTGTTCCGTTCCGTCATATGGTTTCTGCCCTGCCACATATTTCATTTCCCGTCCTGTTCTGCATGCTGCCCTAGAAATCCTGATTGCAGCGGGATAAGGAACATTTCCCGTGAGAGGACGTATCATCGGAGAAGACAAAATCACCTTTTTGTACATATAAGGCTCTCTTGCTGCCGCAATTGCCGCTACCGCCCCTCCCATAGAATGTGCGAATAAATACAGCGGTAATCCGGGATGCGCTTTTCGTATCAGTCTTGACACCCTCAGAAAATCCCGGCTGTATCTGTTCCAGCGGTCCAGATGAACAAGCGAAGGATCCTCTGTAAGACGATAACTCAGTCCGTGCCCACAATGCTCAGGTAAATACACATGATAATGCTCCTGCAAAAAATAATAGATCAGTTCAGGATATTTCTGCGCTGACTCCGAAAACCCATGACTGATGACCACTACGCCTCTGGCCTTATCTGCCAGATATCTTAGCACATGAACCCTTCCCCTGTTTTCCGGAGCACATGGAATCCAGGCTTCGCTTACTCTCTGCTCCAGATACGGTAAAACCTCATTTTGCATTTTGCAAACATATTCATTTTCATGAATAATTTTTTTATATCTGTCATCCTTCTGCATAACACTAATCTCCTCTCTTTGGTATAGATAATCAAAAAACTACGGGCTACTGACAAAAAACCTTCATATACTTTCATTTTTTTACTGCGACCATAAATAATGGTAAAACTACAGGCACATGACAAAAGACCTGCATATACTTTCAGTTTTTTACTGCGGTCATAGATAATGGTAAAACTACGGGCTACTGACAAAAATTCTTCATGAGCTTTTGTCTTTTAAACACAAATTCTGTCATGTTCATTTTAGGCGGAATCGCTGTTGACTTTTTATCATGACCTCTACAGATTCTGATCTCTGCAGATTCGCCCCTCTGGCAACATTAGCAACTTCCTCTTACACAACTTTTTATTATCTGTGTCTATCTTTTTTCATTTCTTCACACATTAATTATTTATGTATTTTTATACAAAAATCTATAAAGAAGCAACGGCAAAATCTCGCATAACAGCATTCATAATATACGGTCACAAAACATTCTTAAACTCTGTATGTGAATCTCCTAAATACAAAGCACCAAAAGTTTCATGCATTTTTCAAGTTTACCTACTCATAGTAAAGGCAACATGGTAAGCACACTTCCAACGTGTATATATTATAATAACTCTAATTACCCTTTCGTGTGCCTCCGGGCTTTGATACAACCTGCGAAACCAGTATCGTTATAACCATAAAAGTTTTTATACTCTAAATAATTCTGCGTCTTTGTCGGTTCTCCCATACAGAGGAGATATTAACAGACTTTTCATAAGTAGAGCATTTCGTCACTATCTGTTCATAGTAAATTTCCACCTGGACTCTGTATAATTATAAAAACTGCCCCAGCTTTTTCAGCTCATTTCTTCTGTTCTGATAATCCGGCAGCACCTGTTCCACAATAGCCCAAAATCTGGCTGAATGATTCATTTCTTTCCTGTGAGCAAGCTCATGAACCACCACATAATCCAAAATCTCCTGAGGCATCAGAACCAGCTTCCAGTTAAAATTCAGGTTGCCCTTCTGACTGCAGCTTCCCCATCTTGTTTTCTGCTCCCGAACTGTGATTCTGCCATAATCTACGCCCATTCTTCCAGCAAAAAACGCTGTCCTCTCCGGAAAAATCTTCAAAGCCTTCCGAATCCCCTCCAGACGCTCCTGCTCTGTGATCTCACGCCTTTTACAGCTCAGTTCCTGAACCCTGTTCTTCTGCTTTTCTATCCAGTCCCTGTGTTCCATTACAAAACTGTCAATTTTATCTTTTGGCAGCCTCAGAGGCGCTCGTACAACCACCATACCGTCCCCCTTTACCTGAAGGGCAAGGCTTTTTCTTTGAGAACGGATCAGTTCATATTCTGCATAACCGTCTTTTATTTTTGTATTTTTATTCATTATTGCACCACTCCAAAAGCATTTCTGTTTCTCCCACATCCTCGTCTTCCGTCTCAGAAACAATCATAAATCCATTCCTCAAGTAAAATCTGACCGCTGCCTGATTCTTTTTATATACAGACAGACTCAGTTTCTTTTTTACAGTTTTCACATATTCCAGAAGCATCCCTCCAATACCACAGGAACGAAATTTTTCATCCACAAAAATACCGGCGATATAGTTTTCCATCATTCCAATAAATCCCCTGATATCATCATCCTTCTCATACACATATACTTCCGCTTCCGGAAGCATGGAGCGCACCTGCTGCCAGTTACTCCGCCAATATTCCTCCGGGATAAAATCATGAGCCTGTATATTGGAAAAAAGCCATATGTCCATTACTTTATCAAGATCTGTTGACTTCATTTTTCGTATCATACGCATACCTCCGGTGGGGGATTTTGACAATGGAAACCTATAAAAAACAGATGGAAATGAGAGTACCCATGTCCTCTGAATATTCTGTCAGATTCATACAGCTAGAATGACAACACACACTTCCTCATATATTCCCACTTCAACAGCACTTAGCAAAATACATTAACGTTTTACCTGGAATATATCTATACTGCTTTCTGTTATATAATTGTCTTTATAATAAACAATCGCTATGAATCAATTATAGCAAAGAGTAATAAAAAAACAATGGATTACTTCTTATTTATATTGAGAGCAAATTTCAATATTCTTTTTAATAAAATACAGTTATTAACAAAACAACAGGCCGTCACACAGACTGCCTGTTATTCAAAATAATACATATTAAATTTTTATCATTTGAATTCGCAGATTTCTACTTGCTTCGTGGTGCTTCTCTGATATTTCGGCTTTGGAACAATTTGTTTTTGAACTGTTTTTTATACATTCTCTATGATCTCATCAGATTTTTTGTCAATAGCTCGTACTACATATTTACTTAAATCCCATTCCCGACAGCTTTTCCGCTTTTCTGTAATCTAACAGTTATGACTTTCTATTTTCCGCTTTTTGGCAATTACAAATCCAATCATTAATATCAAGTTTATAATAAATACAACTACACTACCTTCAATTTTGCAGCTACCACCTGACAAAAGAGGATTTCCACTAATTGCCATATTAAACAAATGTGGATAATCTTCTGCCAAAGATACTCCTCCCAAAATAATTGCGCCAACGCCATTCCATAAAAAATGGATTATAATCGGGGCAATTAAGGACTCCGTATACTCTAAAACTGCTGTCATAAAAAGACTCATTATTATAACATTAAGCACCGGAAGAACACCTGCCTCAAAAGCGCCTCCATGTGCAAAGGTAAATAATCCAGTTGAAACAATAATCGCAGCAACTATATTATAGTTACTTTTTATCATCTGGTATAAATAACCCCGAACCAACATTTCTTGCATAACAGTATTCAAAAAAGCTGAGATCATCCACAACCATAACAGAGAGATACGATTTATTCCAGTTATATGTATCACTCCTGCCAAAGATAATATACCTATAGATGCTCCTAGCCAAACAGCTCCGGTTACACAGCCCAATATGATACTATAAACAGGTTTTTCAGTCAGATGTAATCGTATTTTTCTTTTATCCATTCGCCAGAAAATAAATGTTAGAACAACAATGGATAAAAATGGTATTAATTCAGCCCAAAATCTCCAGATTGCTGCACTCGATGTATCTGGTATTGGTATAACTGATGCACATATTGCCCAACCCACAAAAAAGATTATTGTTTTTAACGACACTGATGCTAATTTCTTCATGTACTTCACTCCCTGACAAATTCTAATTCGTTGCTTACATTATACCACCCCATCGGCCCAAAAAATAAATTTTTTTCAGGGCTTCGATGAAGTAAACGAATTGTCAGTTGAAATGAAAAAGACTTTCCTTAAAGAAAAATGATCATAGACTTATTTTCTCAATCATACAACCTACATTTCGTTATTTCAAGTTTAAATATTCCCGATTTGTTCCCTGATTGCAAGAATCTTACGTACTGTTGAACTCTCAGAAAGAGTTACGTGCAGTGTCTCTGCGTACCTCTGAACCTCTCTTTGTTTCTTCGTATACCGTTTCCGCTGATAAAATTGTTGGCGGTATCTATGATGACCGCTTACTTGTAAAACCGATACCCTCTGCAATCTGCTTCTTTCTATGTGCGACGAGCTTCCTACGCCAAAGAAGAAGAAAAACATCTCCAAAAAATAACGACAAAAAGCCCTTAGCCATGAGTTTCATACCCACAGCTAAGGGCTTTCTAATATGGATTTATTTGTTGCACAACTGTCTATCAATTATTCTCTACCATAAAACCACCGGATTACAAGAATAATAGCTCTTATGCAACTGTTATCAATTTGTTATCAAAAGTCTTTCAAAAGTGCCGCAAACCCGCATAAACGCTGGATTTTCTAAGCATTTTTGTTTATTCGAATTCGCAAAGTTCTATTTGCTTTATGGTACTTTTCCGTTGTTTCAGTTTTTAAACCGTTCATTTATGAACTGTTTTGTATGTGTTCGCTATGTTTTCATCTGATTGTATTGTCATTTTATTGTCAGCAATATACCATTTTTTTAATCAATTGACATTCTTAAATATTATAATATTAACACAGCATCTCACACACTCTCTAAACTGGAATTTTTGCTCTTGACTTTTGTAGTCTAAGAGATTTTTCCACCGCCGTGTCTGAACACTTCGTCTATACTCTTTTACCAGCTTTAAATATGCAATTAATACTTTTTGCTTTAAAGTACAGTTCTATTTCTTTTCTTATGTCCTCAATCTCTGTTTGTGGAAAATTGAAATCATCTAACCAAATCATCATGTTATTATTTTCGTCGGGTGCGGCTTCAATGATGGCTTTGTAGATATGCGTTTCATCTTTTATTGCAAGAAGATAATTGTACATATGAATGTTTTTCATAGCTATCGTATATTTTTTGTTATTGTTTTCATCTATCTCATTTGAAGTTCTTTCTTCAAGCTTCATTTTTTTATAAGTATACCAAAGCTGCCATACTAAAATTGCAATTATAATTATATCGTATATAATCCAAGAACTTCCTAAACATAGTGGCAGTAAAATACATAAGATAATGACAAAAGGTATCATCCATAATGTTCTTCTAAATTTACCTTTATAATTCATCTTCCAATAGATAATTGATTTATCTTTTTTATTTGATGTAGTATTTATATCTTCTGCTTTTTCAATAACTACCGGACATATTTTATGTAATAAATTTGATATTTCTGTTTGACGAAGTTCATCTACAGTTTGTCTGTCACTAGGCGTTAGGTATTCTTCACCATTAGAATATATAAATCTAATTTGTTCATAATTCCAAACAGGGCTTTCGTGTAAATAATATATTTTTTCAACTCCGTGTCTTGGAAAAAGACGACCGTTCATAACTACCCAGTTTTCACTAATAAGGACAGGGAAATATTTTCGTAATATATTGTGCTCAAACAATACTTTTTCAAAACATTCACCTTGTAGAGATTTCTTTAATTCTTCCTTTGTTTTGATATAATTTAATACAGGTACGCAGTGATAAGATAATTTAATATATCGCCATATCTTGCGTGCTGTAAAAATAGTGATAAGCCAAAATAAAACTGTGAGGAATATAAATACACCACGAGGATCGTTAATAGTCATAAAGACCCCTCTTACAGCATAAAATAGGCAAACAAGCCAAATTACTCCTAGTAAAATTTTTTTCAATGGATAGAATTTAAGCCATTCTATCTTTGTTAAAAAATTTAATTGTGAAGTTTGTAAATTTTCTTTAGCTTTACTGCTTTCATCAGCGATTTTTTCTGTTAGCTGTTTTCTAATATATTGGGGTAAATTAGCAAATACAAATATCAGTGCAACAGCGATAATACCATACATCATTTCTCATCCATCCTTTATAAATTTATTTTAACTTCTTTTGATTTTGCTATTTTAACAATTATGTTTTCCTTTATCTGAAGATATCAATTATCTTTACCTCTGAAATTTCAAATTCTTGTATTACTAACATCAAACAAATTCAAATTGTTGTTTACATTATACTTCATCAACAAAAAAAATGGAAGATTTTATACCCCAGAGTTTCTACTTAAACCTGTTAAAAGATTTTCTCTCTTTACCTATATAAATCCTATGATTTACAATTCCAAAAAGCAATGTCTAGACTTTACTTTTTTAGCATAGATTTGATTTCTTCTGCTCCCTTTATTTGCCCTCTCTATCTATACGTCTCTTCTTGATTTTTCGCTTTGCATTTGCCTGCTCCAAATGTTTTGCCACTTCTATCGCTTCCTTGACCTTATTTTCTCCCAAAACAGCTACGACCCGATCCATATCGTATGCCACATTTAACAAAGCTGCATTCTCTTTCTTTATAACAGATACTTCCTCTCGCAATCGATCCACACGACTTTCAAGATCTATGTTTCGATCTGATAGCTTTTGATTTTTGTTTTTCAAATCCAAATATTTGCTATATAATGACTGTATCATATTCGCAACTTTTTTCAATAGAGGGAATATCCTCTTTCGATAAGATTTTGCTGACTCTAAAGTTCCGGCTTCTGGCAGCCATTCTTCCGGGTAATATCCATACTCACGTGCATGTGAGTCAACAAGTCCAGCTTTTGAATTTAGTGCAGAAAATCGTTTTTCTAACACTTCTGTCTTTTTAATTACCGCAGCTCTCTCTTTTTCTGCCTGTTCTTTTTCCTTTTGGATCTCATCCACACATTCACTGATATCATGCAAATCATGTTCCAATAAATTCTTATGTTCCTTTAATTCTTCTACTTCCTGTTCTCGAACCTTTTTCTTGTAATCCAATACAGAAAGATGTGGTTCATGAGTTCCTTTCTGATCCCATTCTATCTCATTTTCCCTCATGACCATGGCTAATTTTTCCTTTTCTGATTGTACCCATTGATTTAGCTCCGTCTCACTTCTGGAACCACCTTTAAATCCTAATGACGATAAGGCTTGTTTTAAAGATACTCTTGTATCAAGTCCTCGCTTACTTCCTGTAACATAGGGAATAAAATCAATATGTAGATGCGGTGTTGCTTCGTCTAAATGCAGATGAGCAGCAAATACTCGCAACGTAGGATTCCGTTCTTGAAATCCTTTCATGTATTCATCTAATATCTTTGCAGCAAGTTGTCCTTCCATCGTTCCTGATCCCATATTGTCTTTATCACCGATCTGAAGGATAACCTCATGAAATAATTTTTCTTGTTTCCCGGAACGTATCTTTTCGTAGTAATCATCTATCTTACGATCTTTTCGAGTCTGTTTATCATTGTAACGCTTCAAGGCGTCGTCAAATAATTCATGATATACGTCTTTGATATCTTCATTACAATATTCAACATTCCAATGAGTTCTGTTCGGATCCGTATTCTTTGCATGAAATTTTCTACTATTATGGTTCAGGGAGCCTTTTCCTGTCATAAAACTAATCGTCCTCTTCAATAAATCTCCTTTCATTCATTTTAAAACGCCAGATATGGCGATTATGTTTTGTTACTTTTGTCAAAAGTAACGCAAAAGCACTTTCGACAGCCTAACGTCCATCAAAAGTACCCTTGCGCCCTGCCGGGAGCTTTCAAATCAGCCAGTACTGTATCGGCTACACCCTACAGCAATTCTCCTTGTTTGGTATGATACAGGTGCGTGCCACGCTCCTGTTCTATATTCCCAAAACAAACATCACCATCGATAACTGGCTGACACTCCACGCTTATCTAAATATTCCTGTCGTGCTTTCTCCTGCTCTTCCTCAGAAGGAGCAGTCTTATACTTCGTATAGAGTTCATGTCTGACTAATGCATCCAATTTTTCTTCCAAGCCATTTCGAATATCTTCTTCATACTGATCATCTGAACCCAAATGATAAAAGATCAATTTTCGAAACAGTTCATAATCAATCTGTACTTTTTTCATCACTTCACTCCTTTTTAATCAAGGTGGCAAGATTCCCTATTCTTTAAGATATGGTAATCTTGCCATCTTCCTTTACTCTTCTTGTAACATCCAGAACCATTTATTTCCTATCTTCACAGAATCAATCTGTAATTCCTTCTTCGCATTCCAAAGTGTTTTCTTTTTAATTCCTCGTTCTTCTGCTTCTTCCGCTATTTTTGCCTGTTCCATTGATCCATTTGCTAAGATCTCTTTTAAAAATTCTTTCGCACTTCGGATCTTTTGCCCTCGTCCATCACCAGACAATAAATCCTCTGCACTGATGTCATATTTTCCAATCCAATGAAATCCTTTTTCTTTGTCTAATCGAAAGGCGATAGCATCTCCTTCCGGAGCAAGAGAACTCTTTACATGACAGATCACTCGGATTTCCGGTTCATCTTTCACTCTTCCAACAATCAATACGCTTCTTGCTGCCGCTTGAAAGTCAATAGACCCCAATCCACGATAGGATGATTTTCCATTACTATTCTTATTCATATGACCGATCAGAATAATGGCACATTGATATTTCTCTGCTAATACAGAAATTCTTTTCATCAATGGACGAATCTCATTTGCCCTATGCATATCAACACCAGCCCCTAGAAAGCCTTGAATTGGATCTAATACTACAAGTCTTGCTTTCGTCTGAATAATCGCTTCTTCCAGCCTTGCATCTACCATTGTTAATGGCTGATCCTGGTCATCAATCACTAAGACTCTAGAACAATCTGCCCCTGCCGCTAACAATCTTGGTTTGATTGTATCGCCCAATCCATCTTCAGCTGTTTGATAAATCACATTGATTGGCTTTACACCTGTTTCTTCTTCAGTTATCTCATTTAGTATTGGTTCTCCCTTTGTTAATTTTGCAATGATCTGCAACACCACGGTGGTCTTACCCTCTCCAGGATCTCCCTGAATAATGGTGACCTTCCCGTATGGTATGAACGGATAAAAGAGCCATTCGATTTCTTCCACTTCAATCTGATCCATGTGGATCAATTTCAGGCATGGTTCTGCCTTTTTTACTTCTCTATAATTATCTTCCATTTCCACCTCCTGCCCAACCGGGCAAGTCCCTGGCAAACAGAATTTAACAATTGTTGCAACAACAATTTTGTGATATACTCAAGTTGTTAGGATGGTATATCAGTTATTCTGATAATCAGGGAACTTGCTCAGATTATTTCTGGGCTTTTTCTTTTTTTCTCTTTTCCTTTTTTCATAGTTTCTTTCTTCTGCAAATGCATTTAATATCTCCAACATTGTTCGAATAGGTGTAAACAACTCTTCATCGGCATCCTCTAATGTAGTTAACCTTTTCAGTTCCTCTTCAATCCCTCGAAGCTGTTTTCTAAACTGTACTAACATCAATGGATTTCCTACTGCTGTGACCTTTTGATGTAAAACGCTTTCAATGATATATTCTTGTCTCGTCTGGTATCCACAAAGCTTTACTCTTAAATCTAACTCTGCATTTTCTTCCGGAGACATTCGAAACGCTATGGTTACATTACGCCACCGATTCTTGTTATCCCTATTTTTTTCACTCATCCAGATATTCCTCTCTTTCCTGATTTAGATTTTCCGCCATCTCTGTTTGAATTGTCGGGAACAAATGTGCATATCGATATGTGATCTCCACACTTTCATGCCCTACCCTTTCTCCAATTGCCACCGCAGAATATCCCATATTAATCAACAATGACACATGAGAATGTCGTAAATCATGGATTCGTATTCTCTTCACCCCTGACAACTTCACACCACGATCCATTTCATGATGAAGATAGCTTTTTGAAATTTGGAATATCCTGTCATTTTCATTTAAACCATACAGCATTCCTATATACGATTCTAATTCTTCGCTTAAAAATTCCGGCATGGTGATTATGCGATTACTCTTCACAGTCTTAGGATCCGTAATAATATCCTTCCCCTCTAATCTTTGATAAGATTTATTGATCCGGATAGTACAAGCCTGAAAATCGAAATCTGCCGGTGTCAGCGCTAACAACTCTCCCATACGCACTCCACACCAATATAGAATTTCAAATGCATAAAAGGAGATTGGCTTATCCGCCACCGCTTCAATGAACTTCATATACTCTTCTTTTGTCCAGAAAAGCATCTCTTTTGTTCTTTCTTTTCCCATAGATCCTGCCTTGCGTGCAGCATTGCTTTTCAAATCATAGAAATTCACTGCATGATTCAAAATTGCACTCAGCTGATTATGGATGGTCTTTAGATAGACCTGTGAATAGCCTTCTCCTTGTTTATTTCGATAGTTCATCATGGTGTTCTGCCACTGTCGAATATCGGAAGGTTTTATTTCCTGCAACTTCTTTTTCGAAAAATATGGGAGAATCTTTTTTTCTACAATATGCTTTTTCGTCAGCCAGGTATTATATTTGATTCTGGATTTGATATCATTCAGATAAAGATCTACGAAATCTTCAAAATACATATCCAGACTCAAATTCTCCTTTAATTTAAACGCTCTTTCCCATTCCTGGGCATCACATTTGCGTTTAAATCCCCTTTTCGTCTTCTGCTTTCTTACGCCGGTCCAGTCCTTATAATAGGTTCTTACCTCGTAAGTATTTGACTTTTGGTTTTTGATTACTGTCAAAACATCACCTCCTGCTATTTCATTTCGTTCATACCGTAAACTCGTTCTTCAAAATATTTACGGCTGATTTTTCCTTTGACAACAACGAAACCTTTTTGCTCCAATTCAGCATTTAACTGACGGATCAAACGATACGCATAGGAATCAGATACTTCTAATTCTTTCGCTACTTCTTTTGCTGATATAAATAATTTACTAGCCATCTATATCCCTCCTTTCTTCTTTCAGTTCATTATTGAACGGTGTATACGCATCATAACATTTCATTTCCGTACTGTCAATAGAATAATTTCAAAAATGAACGGTTTATTTTTATATTTCATTTTTGAACTGTTTATGCTATACTTTTAAGTAACAATCAGCAAAGGAGTGTTTTCTTATGACAGTAGGTGAGAAAATAAGAAAATTCCGGATCGATCAAGGATATACACAGAAAGAATTGGCAATCATGTCCGGATTAAGCGAATCGGCAATTAGAAATTATGAACTTGGGAATCGTTTTCCATCATCAGAACAATTAGAAAAAATAGCAAACTCATTAAAGATCAGTCCATACGCCATGTCTGATCCAAACTTTGATACTTATGTTAGTGTCATGCACGCATTATTTGCTTTAGAGGATCAATATGGTCTGCACGCCTACCGAGATGAGTCCGGCGTACCACAACTCATGTTTAAAGACAAAGGACATGATTCTTTAAATATGCTGGATCATATTGGAACATGGGCTGATATGTACCAGAAATTCAGAAATGAAGAGATTACAGAAAAAGAATATTTAGACTGGAAGAGTCAATTCCCAGCTAAATAAGAAGAAATTATTTACAATAATATTAAAAAAGTATTGTCATTTGATTGTCAACGGACATAGAAAGAGCCAAGAAAGCCCGTAAAATAGGCATTTCTTGGCTCTAATATATTATTCAAACTCGGCGTGTCCTTTGTTATTCTTAACTATATTTGTTTAAGTTTTATGCAAATCCACGCCGTCTTTTACTTCAATTACATCAATTATTCTGGCTTGCTGATTTTCCGTTGCCAAAATGTTGCCACGCCCTTATTATAACAAATCCGCAAGGATTGACAACCTATTTTTGAATGTCGCACAGTAAAATTTCTTTTTCGGAGCGGCAAATATATTGGTAAACCGATATGCTAAATTATATTGGCAAGCACTTTATTATCAGCAGCGTTTTTCAAACGGACAACGATACTACCGATAGCACCTGAAAGATAATTCAAAAGTTCCCCGTCATTTTCATAGTAATTTTTTACGAAAACATCAAGCGCAGTCGCCAACTGTTTTTTCATCTCCTCCAAAGTTGTCTGTTCAAACACCTTCTGCATATAAGAATAATCGTCTTCCTCCAACTCAATTACCGTCAATGATTTTCCCAGTATTATATGTCCTATTACATGAATAAAAACTGTTTCACATATATTATCCATTGATTCCTTCCAATTTCCGTTATCCTTTGACAAGACATTTATAACATAACCCTCAGGAAATAATTTCAAAAATTTCTGTTCTAAACCGATAGATTTGATAAATTCAAAAATCTTGTCGATTCCTGTATACTCTGAAATATCTTTCATTAACGGATAATCAAGAGATACAATCGTATTTTGTGGTTCAAATCGAATGTCGTACCACTTAAAAAATTCTGGTATCCCTTTAACAAAAGTATCATGCAGGCATTTGTTTTCATAGTGGCAAAATTCGGGCAGAATCCTGTTGTATAAATCCAGCGCTTTTTCTGTCTTTTTCTTAACATATTCCGCACCTATTTCATACGCTCTCTGAGCTGGTATTTTTTCATTTAAGGACGGAGCATTTTCACTTATTTCCCGCAATTCGTGAATGCAATATAAGACAGCTCCCATAAGCTGTTCCGCTTTTTCGTATGTTATGGATGTGCTTTCATGTGCTGTATATTTCTCAGCCAACTTGCCCACAATCGGCACTAATTCTTCCATTTCATAGTCCATCAGTTTCACCTCCAACAGAGTTCTTTCAATGCTTCCAGATATAAATCATAATCCCATCTCTTTACATCATCAAATTTTGAATATTCTCCATAACCGTCTGAACCTTTATATCCATCGTAACCAGCCCGGATTGCTTCTGCAAAATTAGCAAGGCAGGTACTCTCTAAATAATCCAAATCGCCAAAGCATATATTTTCAAACTGTTCTTTCATTAAATGGAGAAGTTCATCATCTGTAATTTCATCATGCATTTCATTTTTATATAGATAAAATATTTCCTGCAATCGAATAATTGTTTCCACATAATTGCTTTGATGAATGTACTCAGAATCGCAAAATTCATAAATGATTTTTGTCGCAATTCCTTCACCAAACTCAATTCTTTTTTGTTCCGCCAGTGCGTTTTTCCGTTCCGCTAAAATCAATTTAGCGTCTTCCTCTGTTAAGGAAAGTCCAAACTGTTCGGTTGTCTCGTTTGTTTTAATCACATTGCTCAGTTGATTTTGTCCCTTTAATAAAACCATCCAGTCCTTGTCCAAAAGAACCCCTCCCCATCTTCGTATTTGGAAAGAGATTATAGCACCGTCCTTGAGACATTGGTAGTCTTGTTTTCAGAGCAATTTTGTGGTATTATAATAATGGAAAAAGGGAGCGGTTTTAATCCGTTCCCTTTGTATTTTATAGTTGCTTTCATTATCTTGCATCCCTATCCATCTTTCTTTTTTGTTTTCGTCTCTGCACTCTTTGTTCTTCTTCCAGCCTTTTTTCTCTTAGAACAATGGTTGCAACTGTATCTCGTCCCAAAGCCCGTTCTACCCGATTAAAATCTCCCATTCTTTCCTTCAATGTTCTATTCTCATTCCAAAGTTCCTCTACACGGGCAGTAAGAGAATTAACCTTGTCCCACGCCCTCTCATATGATCTTTGCAGATTGCCGAATCTTCTGGAAAGATCCAGATAAGCCCGATAAACTGATCGCAACACCGTCACAATCTTCTTTATCAGCGGCTTTGCCTTTTTCTCACGGTAAGATTTTCCCGTTTCCAACGTTCCTGCCTCTGGCAGTACCTCTTCTGGATCAGCAGAATATTTCTCTGCAAACATCTCCATCTCTTTTACCATAGGGGCAATCTCCGTCAGCTTTTTCTCATATTGCGCTGCCTTTTTCTTTGCCTGTTCTGCCTGCTTATCAACCTCTTTCCGGCTTTCCTGTGCTGAAAATATATCCTTCTCAACCCTCTCCAACTGATCAAGATATTTTTCGTTGACTTCCTGCATGATGGCATTATGCTCTTCCAACTCTGATTTCTGTTTTTCAAGCATAGAAACTTCCTTTGCCCTCTCCTTTTTTTCAAAATCCAACAAGGACAAATGCTTTTCATGGGTGCCTTTCTGTTCCCACTCAATTCCATGTTCCAGCATAATTGAGGCAAGCTGCTGTTTCTCATCCGCCACCCACTGATTTAATTCTGTTTCCTGTCTGGTGCCTCCTTTAAATCCAAGAGCCGTTAATGCCTGTTTCAGCGATACTCTTGTATCAAGCCCCCGCTTGCTTCCTGTCGTGTACGGTACAAAATCTATATGCAGATGGGGCGTCGCCTCATCCATATGGAGATGAGCCGAAAACACCCTTAATGTAGGGTTTCTTCTCTGAAAATCCTGCATATATTCATCCAGTATCTTTGCCGCCAGCCGTCCTTCTTCTGTTTCCGCTCCCATTGTCTCCCTGTCGCCAATCTGTAGGATAATTTCATGGAACGGCTTCTCCTGTTTCCCTGAACGGATTTTTTCATAATAATCGTCAATCCGGCGGTCATTCCTTGTCTGTTTCTCATTATAACGGACTAACGCTTCATCGAACAATTCATGATAAACGTCTTTGATATTTTCGTTGCAGTATTCCACATTCAGATAACTTCTCTCTGGATCTGTATTCTTCGCATGGAATTTTCTGCTATTATGGTTGACAGAGCCTTTCCCTGTCATAAAACTGATCGTTCTCTTCAATAACTCTCCTCTCTCCCTTTTCGGGCAGTAATCAGCGCCGGATACGGCGCACAGACTTTGTTACTTTCGCCGAAAGTAACGCAAAAGCACTTTTGACAGCCGTTCCGTCCATCAAAAGCTGCCTTTGCGCCCTGCCGGGGGCTTGTCCGTCCTACGGACGGAGCGGCTGTTCCCGCCGCTTTTCTTCCGCCGCCATAGCTTTTCGGATTGCGGATACCAGAGTTGCTACCGTGCTTTCCTCCCATCCCGCAAGCCATACCAGCGTCCGCATTTCTGCCGTTGTCAGTTCCACTTCTCCGAAGATTTCATTGAGTGCGGCAATCTTCCTGGCTTCACTTTCGTAAAAAAATCTGTTCACATTTCGGGTTCCCCATTCTGGCTGAACTATCATCAAATCACACCTTTCTCGTTGTCTGCTATTACAGGAGCGTGCCACGCTCCTGTCTGCTATCTTCAAAGGAAACTACCAGCGAAAGCTGTCCGGCACTCCACGTTTTTCCAGATATTCCCATCTGGCTTTTTCCTGTTCTTCCTGAGTGGGTGCAGTCTTATATTTCGTATATAATTCATGCCGCACCAGAGAATCCAGTTTCTGTTCCAATCCCTGCCGGATTTCATTCAGGCATCTGTCATCTTCTATCAAATGATAGCGGAGCAGAGATACAAATAATTCATGAGAAATCTGCACATTCTTCATAGTAATCCTTTCTGCGTCGGTTTGCGTCGGTAGCGTCGATATTTTCCATACCAACCTGCTATAAAAAATACCGTCGCAACCGTCGCATATCGTCGCTTTTACTCTTTCGACTCAAGCCGTTTAAGAATAATTTTCCTTTCATGCCCCCGCTTGTTATTATAAAAAATCCCATAATCGTTGAGCAGTTGGCTGTTAGCTACATTCAGCTTTCTGGACAAGACATTCGCCTGTATCTGTATATCTGTCAGCTGACCTGCAAGTTCCGTTGCTGTTCCCTCCCATTCCGGCTTGTCTTCTGTCAGAAAGTTGTTGATTGCTTCCAGCAATGGATTCGGCGGCTGTTTCCACAACTCCGTCTCTGCCTTCTTAAATTTCCAGACACAATGCTCCCGGTCAAACTCTATGGTCAGTTCCTGATCCGGCTGGTCACGTCCCACAACATCCAGCACTGCGAGATTGTCAGTACGCTTTTTCTTGTGCATAATGAACGCCCCATCTGCCGCTCCAAGAAGCCCGTTTGTGCCGGAGATCATCTCAAAGCTATCCTCAGATTCCAGCTTACGTGTATGATGTACCACTAACAGGCAGATACCGTATTTGTCGCTGAAAGATTTTAGCTTTGTCACAATCTCATAATCGCTGGAATAGCTGTACCTGTCCCCGCCGACCTCACGTACTTTCTGGAGCGTGTCAATGATAATCAGCCTTGCGTCAGTATGTTCTTTCAGGAATTCCTCTAATTGCCTGTCTAAGCCCTCATTCAAGGTTTTTGCCTGTGTCGCAAAATACAGATTATCCGCACATTCCACACCAAACATGCCGGAGAGCCGCCGCTGAAGCCTTGCGTAATCGTCTTCCAACGCCAGATACAACACCGTCCCTTTTCGGACGGGATAATCCCATAAAGAGATCCCCATTGCCACATGGTAGGCAAGCTGCCCCATAAAAAATGATTTTCCTACTTTCGGTGCCCCTACAAAGAGATAAGTACCACCATAAAGGAATCCTTCTACAATGGGTGTTCTCGGTGGGTAGACCGTATCATACAGTTCCGTCATGGAAATGGTCTGAAGCCTGCCGTTCCCGGATTTCTCCAGGTTTTGTGCGGCTTGCAGATTGATTTGTGCTGTTTCATTTGCTATAATTTCATTGTGTTTTTTTATATTCGGCTGCGCCCCATCTGCGCCAACAGATGATACGGGAGCAGTCGTTTTCATTTTTTCTGTCATTCATCTTCTCCTTTCAAACCGTATAATGTGATTGCGATTACCTGCAGCGTGTAGAGCAGCTCATCATTGTCAGGTCTTAATGTTTTCAGCCGCTTTAATTCTTCATAGATAGCAGCCATCTGATTTTTCAGAGCCTTATACACCCTCGGATTACCCTGTACTACTACGTCCCGGCACAGCAGACGCCTTGTGATATAATCCTGCTTTGTCAAACCGGACAGTGCAACCAAATCGTTAATCAGCTTTGCTTCCTCGTCCGATACCCGGAACGCTACTGTATGATTGCGCCATCGCCCTTTGTAATCAAGTGTTCTTTCCATTTGTGTTCTCCTTTGTCATTCTCTCCATTTCCAGTTTCTCCGCCATTTGCGTCTGCACCGTAGGGAACAGGTGAGCATAGCGGTAGGTGATTTTCTCTGCCTCATGCCCCATGCGCTCCCCAATCGCCAGCACAGAAAATCCCATGTTAATTAACAGAGAAACTGCGCTGTGACGAATATCATGCACCCGTATCTTCTTTACACCTGCCTGCTTCGCCCCTCGCTCCATTTCGTGGTTGAGATAGGATTTTGTGACCGTAAACATTCTCTCGTCCGGCTGAATATCATACAGCATTTTGATATATTCCTGCATTTCTTCGCAGAGAAATGGCGGCATTTTAATTGTACGGTTACTCTTTTTCGTTTTTGGGCTTGTGATAATGTCCCGTCCTTTGGAACGGTGATACGTCTTGCTGATCGTGACCGTCTGTTTCTCAAAATCAAAATCAGCAGGCGTAAGAGCCAGAAGCTCGCCAGAACGGATTCCACACCAGTAAAGCATTTCAAAGGCATAATAGGAACGGGGCTTATCCATCATGGCTTCGGAAAATTTCAGATATTCTTCTTTCGTCCAGAAGTTCATTTCTTTCGGAACCTCATTTCCCATTGTTCCTGCTCTCCTTGCCGGATTGTAGGGCAGATTATAGAAGTTTACCGCATGGTTGAAAATCGCTGTCAGTTGGGCGTGTATCGTTTTCAGATAATCCGCTGAATAAGGCTTTCCTTTCTCGTCCCGGTATGCCATCAGTTCATTCTGCCATGCAATAACGTCCTTTGCTTCAATCTCTGCTATCTTTCGATTCCCGAAATACGGTAAAATTTTTGTGCGGATTACATGGCTTTTGGATTCCCATGTGCTTTCTTTCACCCGCTGCTTTTTGTCAGCTTCATAAATCTCAAAGAAACTGGCAAACGTCATATCCAGTTTCGCTCCCTGTTTCAGCATGACCTCATGCTCCCACGCTAGTGCTTCTCTCTTTGTAGCAAATCCACGTTTCTGTGTCTGCTTCCGCTCCCCTTTCCAGTTCGTGAAACGATAGATTACCCGCCACGTTCCCGTAGCGTTATCTTTGTATACAGCCATTTCATCATCTCCTTTCCGTCAATCGCTGTAACAGACCTTTTTGTGAAAAAATGTAGCGCTCACACGTCCCGCCACTGTCAAATAGCCCTGTTTCTGTAATTCTGCATTCAGTTCTCGCACAATCTGGTAGGCTTTTGACTTTGACACACGCAATTCCTTTGCCACTTCTTCCACTGTCATAAATGATTTTTCTGCCATACTACCATCTCCTTTTCCTAACTGTTTTTGTTTAATTCTTATATGTATAATACTAAATAAATTCCGTTAAGTCAAGTGGCTTACAGAAAAATATTAACTTTTTTTATTTAAGTTTTTCCTTGCTATTCTTATTGTCTCATGCTATACTAAATTCAACAAATTTGTTTAAGTCAAAATAGTTGTATCACTATAACTGCAACGGAGGTTTTATTATGGCAATCGGCAAGCGAATCCGCTTTTTCCGTAATCGAAAAGGCATGACACAAAAACAGCTCGGTGAAATTCTCGGCTTTCTCGGAAAGACCTCTGATGTCCGTGTAGCACAATATGAATCCGAAGCCAGAAAACCCAAAATCGATCTCATCAAAGAAATGGCTCACGTCTTTGATGTCAGCCCACGGGCAATCGATGTCCCGGATATAGACAGTTACCTCGGTCTTATGCACACACTCTTTGCTCTGGAAGATATGTATGGTCTGAAAGTCGGAGAAATCGACGGAGAAGTATGTCTGCGGTTAGATAAATTCAGCGGCTCTACTTACTCGACTATGTTTGATATGTTCCACGCATGGCGGGAACAGGCTGCCCGTCTGGAGCAGGGAGAAATAACCAAAGAGGAATACGACCAGTGGCGGTATAATTATCCTGCACTGGATACATCCGGACACTGGCACAAAGTTTCGCCTTCAAAGGAACTCAGTGACTATCTCGTAGAAGCGTTCAAAGACAGGCTTAAACCGGACAAATAGTACTTTCCTTACAGATCAAAAAAACCTTACCGACTTTCAGCTTCATTTCTGAAAATCAGTAAGGTTTTTCTGTTATTGAAGTATTCTGTTATTTAATGAATGATACCAGAAGTGTTGCCAAATCGTTGCCAGCAATTAAACAAATTTGCTTGTAACCCGTATAAACACTGGGTTTTTAGAGTTCATTTCATCACTCGAATTCTATCGTCGCCACCGGCTTCGGTGTAATCTCATAGCACACTCTGCTGACGCTCGGAACCTCTGCTGTAATTCTGGCACAGATTCTTTCCAGAATATCATAATCAATTCTTTCAATGGATGCAGTCATTGCATCAATGGTATTGACAGCTCTGATCACAACCATATATCCCATACTTCTTGCGTTGTCTCTTACACCAACAGCCTTGAAATCCGGTACTACAGTAAAATACTGCCATACTTTCTTATCCAGTCCTGTTTTTGCAAATTCTTCACGAAGGATTGCATCAGACTCACGAAGTGCCTCCAGGCGGTCCCGTGTAATTGCGCCAAGGCATCTTACACCCAGTCCCGGACCCGGGAACGGCTGACGATAAACCATTTCTGCCGGAAGTCCAAGCTCCAGTCCGCAGGCACGAACCTCATCTTTGAACAGCTGTGCCAGAGGCTCTACCAGTTCAAACTGCAGATCTTCCGGAAGTCCTCCTACGTTATGATGAGATTTTACACATTTAGCTGTCTTTGTTCCACTCTCGATGATATCCGGATAAATAGTTCCCTGTCCAAGGAATTCGATTCCTTCCAGTTTTCTTGCCTCTTCTTCAAATACACGGATAAATTCTCCACCGATAATTTTTCTCTTTTCTTCAGGATCTGCAACATTTTCCAGTTTTCCAAGGAAACGCTCTGACGCATCTACATAGACAAGATTTGCATGAAGCTGATCACGGAATACCTGAACAACGCTTTCTGATTCGTTTTTGCGCATCAGTCCATGGTTTACATGAACGCATACAAGCTGCTGTCCAATAGCTTTGATCAAAAGTGCTGCAACAACAGAAGAATCTACGCCTCCTGACAGAGCCAGAAGAACTTTTTTATCTCCTACCTGTCTGCGGATTAGCTCTACCTGATCTTCGATAAAGTTCTTCATGTTCCAGTTCGGTTCTGCCTTGCAGGTTTCAAAAACAAATTTCTTCAGAGTATCCTGATCCGGAAGTTTATCAAACTTCACATCACACTGAGATTCCGGATAATCTACAGAAATCATAGGATATCCAAGATCATAAAGTTCCGGGCGGATTACTACCGGCTTTCCATCTACAATTCTGTTCTCTCCACCATTGAGAATGATTCCTTTTACATTATCAAGAGCTTTCAGCTCATCCGGGGTAATATCATGGGGATGTATCTCACTGTATACACCAAGGCTGCGGATATCACGGGCAATTACCGTATTTTCGGTACTTCCCAGATCAAGAATGACAATCATGTCCTGTTTCATAATAAACTTCTCCTTTGTTTTTATGATAATAACTGCTGCTTCTATTATAACGTCTTTCTCCAGAAAAATCATTATAAATTCAAAATAAAGCAGGTAATATCTTTACAGATTTCAACGAATTTTTTCTAATGTATCAGAAATCATAGTTATACATTTCTCAATACGTTCCAGCTTCTTCACATCTTCCTGAGGCATTTTAAGTACACGAAATGGATCAGAAGTAATATTTTTACTTTTTCTGAGAGTATCCTGAAAAATTTCCACATAAGCCTGCACAAGAGAATTTGGCTCCTGTATTCTTTCTTCTCTGCTTTTTTTCTTATACCATCCTCGGCGTACACAAATATAGTCGCCTGTATCTGTAACCAGAGTCCTAAGTGCGCCTGTCAGCATTCCATCCGTATACAAATTATTAGACCTTCTTCTTGCATAATTAAACAGCTCTATTCTGGAATGTTCCCGCTGATCTTCCAGGACTTCTTTGTAAAACACTTTTATCTGCTGTGCATTTGACAATTCTATCCACCTCTTTCTGCAGCAATATATTTGCGATTGTATTCATCCATCAGGGAATCATCCCTATCTTTGTTTATGATTTTGGCAAAAAATACCTTTGGATACCATCCTCTTTCCTGTTAAGTTTATCTTATCATCCTGCAGTACAATAGTCAATTATAAACTTTTTAATTTTTTAATTGTTTTTGATTTTAGTATGATATTATATTTTCTCTTATATGCCCTGTATATACAAATTTTAAGCCTCATTTATGTTGGTAATATTCATATATAAATCTTAATATTTTTATGCTCGGACATCACAAATTCTATTTATGAACAAGTCTATATTTACAGTATACAAATTCCAAAAACACAAAGCTCTTTTTATTTGTTAATAAGTAATACTCATTGTCACCCCGTCATTCTTTTGCATTTGCACATTATAAATATCTTTCATATCCGATTCTATTTTTTCACATTTACAATATGCAAATTTAAAAAGCACAAAATTATTTTCTACTTTGTTAATAAGCAATACTCATTGTCACCCCGTCATTCTTTTACACTCGCACATTGTAAATGTCTTTCATATCTGATTCTATTTTTTCACGTTTACAATGTGCAAATTTAAAAAGCACAAAATTCCTTTTTATTTGTTAATAAGCAATACTCATTGTCACCCCGTCATTCTTTTACACTCGCACATTGTAAATGTCTTTCATATCCGATTCTATTTTTTCACATTTACAATATACAAATTTAAAAAGCACAAAATTATTTTCTACTTTGTTAATAAAGCAATACACCTGGCAGTTCCGATTATTCCTTTATATTCGCATGTTACAGACTTCATTGTACACAATACAATATCAACTCATGTATATCTATCTTTAAATTCACTTTTATGGATTATCCAACATAACAAAAAAGCAGCCACTACAGCTGCCTTTCTGTATACAAAAGCGGTTAGAAATAATTCTTCAACAAATGTTGGAGGAAAAAATCATGCACTCTGAAGTTTTATTTACGCAAAACAGCCCGCTATATTCCTTAATATACACGGGCTGTTCTTATTATTTCTTATAAAGATAATTGCTGTATTCGGGATTCTCCAGATTTGTGGTGTCTATCCACGCCGGTTCCAGAAAAACAGTTCCCTCTGCCACTCTGTTTTCCGGATCTGTTACCTTAGCAGCTGCCAGTATGGTCTGATATCCCATTTCATAGGGATCCTGGGACACAATTCCGTATTCCCGGCCGTCCTTCACTGCCTGCTGCTGCTTTGTGGTAGCATCCACGCCGATCATTACCGGGAGTTCTTCCTCTGTCTGTTCCAGAGAAAGATATAATTCTGACACATCCGCATTTGTGCAGTATACTCCTGCTGTATCCGGATTCTCCGCCAGAGCCTCCTGCATGGCAACACTCATATCCTCTACCTGGTCTGCATAAATTTCCTGTACAACTTCCATATCTGTATATTCTGCAATGGCATTTTTAAATCCGCTGACACGTTTCTGACTGCTTTCTGTCTTTTCCTGGGCGGAAAAAATCAGAATACTGCCTTTTTCATTCAACGCTTCTGCCATCTTTTCTCCGGAAATTTCTCCCACACGCTCGTTATCTGTTCCATAAAATCCTGTTACAAGCTCATTCTCACTGATATTCGAATCAAAAATAATTACCGGAATATCATTTTCTGTGGCTGTTTCCAACTGAGCCTGGCAGGAATTCATATCACTAGCAGAAAAACAGAGAACGGAAGGATTTTCTGCAATAACCGCGTCAAGGGTATTTACCTGCTCTTCCACGTTCAGCTCATTATCCGGTCCTTCAAAAGTCATTTTAATCTGGTCATCTGACTTAAAGCCATAAGCGGTATTAAGATCTTTTACTGCATCTTCCATACCTTTATGTACCATGTCCCAGAATTCACCGCTGACGCTTTTACTTACTACTGCAATTCTGCTTCCGGCCAAAACCGGCGCTGATGTATCAATACGGGAACTGTTGTCCTCTGTCTCGCTTTT
This sequence comes from Blautia sp. XA-2221, assembly GCF_028767025.1. Classification (GTDB taxonomy): domain Bacteria; phylum Bacillota; class Clostridia; order Lachnospirales; family Lachnospiraceae; genus Blautia_A. The sequence continues at coordinate 210,568 of NZ_JAJQXX010000002.1, read as the reverse complement.
TTCTGTCTCATCTTCTGTCCGCACATCCGCGATCACGTTTTCCTCAAAAACATCACATTTAGCAAAAATCCCTGCCGCCAGAACTGTACCTGTCACAAGGGCTGCCGCAACAGTTGTTTTTTTCATTGCTTTTCTCCTCTTCTGCTACATCTGTATGTGCTTCCAACTATTTTACGTTTCGATACATCACCTTATCATATTTTACATTTTACGTCCATACTTTTCATAGTTTTTTCACGATTTTGGGTAAAGTTTTACACTTTTCCAGAAGGCATCGTTTTTTACAAACACTCAGGCAGGCAAAAGCCCTCAAATGCCTGCCCCTGAGGTGTTACATAAAAATCCATTTTCTTTCCTGTTTCCGGATGCAGAAAGCTCAGACAGCAGGAACACAGTCCCAGAGGCAGTCCCGAACTGTCTTTTGGATTATATTTTCTATCTCCGATCAGAGGCATATCCGCCTGTGACATTTGTACTCTGATCTGATGATGGCGGCCGGTTTCAAGCTGGATTTTTACCAGACTTCGGTATCCGGATACTGTCCGGTCATCAGAAATCTCTTCCAGAAGTTTATAGGACAAAATCGCTTTTTTAGCCCCCGGAGTCTTTTTTTCTACTGCAAAAGACATATTTTTTCTTCCATCTCTGCATAAATAATCTGTAAGTTTCTTTTCTTTTTCCATAACTTTTCTGTCTGTCACGGCCAGATAAATCTTACCTATTCCACCTGTTGTCATCTGTCTGTTGATATCCGCTGCGGCGGCAGATGTTTTTGCAAAAACAATCACTCCTTCTACCGGCTGATCCAGTCTGTGCAGAACTCCAAGCCACGGAATCGTTTTCCCTCCTGACTTTGATGCCAGATAGTTTTTCAAAGCACTTTCCATATCCATGCTTCCCATTCTTGCATTCTGAACTGCAAGCCCTGCCGGTTTGTGACATACCAGGATCTGGCTGTCCTCATAAAGAATATTTTCCTGTATATTTCCTCGCCACATAAAAAAACTCTCCTTTTTACTTCTGTGGAGAGTATACTCTAAAAGACTGTTTCTGGCAAGAACGACGGTCATCACTTTTTACTTCAATTTCAAAAATGATGACCGTCTTACCATTCTTCGTTATTCAATTTTTATTATCCTCTTTTTAAAGAATTATCTTGTGTCTAATTGGTTTTTATAAATATTTACCTTATTCAGTTTTTCCGTTCCGCATATATTTCTGTATATGTGATTCTTTCTCTGATTTCCTGCTCGTAAACATTATGATTATTTATCATTTTGTTTATTTAGAAAGTTGATAGATTTTGAAATTATAACTTACGGATTATAATTTCTGAAATTACAGCATCCTTTGTGAGAAAATACTCTTCTGATGCAAAGCTTCAATTCATATAAGTCATTTTACAATATCATTATATGGATTTCAAAATATCTTTCCTGTCTGTTTACAAACTTTCCAAAAACTCTTCTTTCCGGCAAAGTTCTAAGACCGGCAGTTATACCTCTTCAGTAAATATTTCTTTACATATTTCCGAAGTTCTCTGTATCAGGTTTGTGACAGTTATTCAATACGAAAAATCGTTTCTATATACCTGAAGTACGTTTTCCTTATTCATATCACTTTAGGAATTTTATCAAATATGATATCTCAATCAGTTATTCCGGTATCTGTCGCTGGAATTTTGTTTTCTGAAAAATATCCTTGCGATTCGTATCTTCCGGATCCGTTCATTCAGATTACTTACTGAATAAATTTCACCTCATGGATTTCCATCCCGCGGATTTTTTGACTTAAAACTTAATTCTCCGGATCAGATCACAAATTATAATATCAGGTGATCATCCCTTTTATGTGACTGCTATGGATTTACTTTTCGATTCTTATGTACCAGGTCTTTCTTGCAGGAAACACGATTCCTGTCACTGTTTCGTATTGATAAATAAGTAAGCTACTTTCCCAATGGAACCACCTTTGCCCTTCTCTTGATTTCATCCTTTTCACGTAACATTTATATATGCTATGAATTGAATGATTTTCTCTTTTGTGCTTTGATTGCTTTTTCTTTTGATGAGTATATAATAGCACCGGCCCTCATATTTGTCAATACATTTTTCGATTTTATTTTCATTTTTTCTACTTATTTTTACTATAATTTGTTTTAAAACAATTATCTTTTTATATTTTTTATAAATTTCAGATAATTTAAAAAGATACTATATCAATATAAAACTGTAAATGAACGTCTTATGCCTGTTTTTCTGTCCTCTTTTATTCTTCTCTCCGCGAATCATAAAAGACCTAAAACACTTCTGTTATCATCTTTATTCCGCCAGAGCAGACATATGCATGACAGATTCAAAACTATGCGCTTCTCGCAAAGTATTTTTACCGGAAAGATTCATACAGAATGTACTGCTGCCCCGGTAAATAAGAACAGCCAAAAACGGATATGAGCTGCCTTCCTGAATCTGATATTTGAAGACAGCTCAGTATTTATCCATTCCCGGCTGTTATAAATCACTTATTTTCTGTTGTAATTGATCAGGCAGCCTTTCAGTATGATTTCTCTCTCATCATCTGTAAGCTCTCCAAGAGTTACCTTAAATTCTCTCAGACCTTCCGATTTTACTACATAGCCGGAGATATTTTCCGCTTTTTCAGCCACTGCCTTACGGACATCCGGAAACAGAAGGTAATCTCCATTCTCAAACGGAAGATCTCCGTCCTGAATCAGAAATGGCAGCATTCCCCAGTTGATCAGGTTGGAACGATATCTTTTTGTTGCATACTCATTGGCAATATTAGCCCAGCCTCCAAGTACCTTCTGGCAGGATGCCGCCTGCTCTCTGGCAGAACCGTCTCCTGGTTTTACTGCAAAAATCGTGCTTCCAATACCCAGATTTCCCTCACCGATCTCCGGGAACTGTTTCTGAATAGTTTCCATTACCTGCTGCAGTTCCGGAACTGCCTCCAGAGGGCATTTACCTTCCTGGATCGCCTTCTGAGCTTTCTGGATCTCCTTGGCGCGGCCTACATATTCAGGATCCTTTCTGGATAACGTAAACTCAGCCAGTCCAAGAGGATTGGAACGATAAGAAGAGGTTTCTCCTGACGGAATCAGCTCATCTGTTGTGGTAACCGGATCATGAATTTCGGAAACCACTTTCAGCACAAGATTCTCTGCCAGTTCCGGCATTTCCGGCCAGTCCTTGATGTTTGGTCCAAACTGAATCTCCACATCCGGATCAGCTACACCCTTACTGTCAAAAATACGGTTTTCATAAATTGTTTTGTCAAAGAAATACTTCTGACCTGTATAAGTTCCGGTAAAGCTTTCTGCTGAGGTCAGGAAGCCTTTGTTCGCTGCTGTAGCCGCAATAGATCTTGCATCCATAAGCGCAACAGAAGATATCTGTCCGTTCTGGATCTTTGAGCCTTCCCGGTTAGGGAAATTTCTTGTTGTGTGGCGAATGCTGAACGCATTATTTGCCGGTGTGTCTCCTGCGCCAAAGCACGGTCCGCAGAATGCTGTTTTCACAACTGCACCTGTTGCCATAAGATCTGCCAGCACGCCATTTTTTGCAAGTTCCATATAAATCGGCGTACTTGCAGGATATACGCTGAGCGTAAAAGCATCTGCACCAATACTGGTTCCTCTGAGAATATCCGCTGCTGCACAGATATTTTCAAATCCGCCTCCGGCGCATCCTGCAATGATTCCCTGGTCTACATAAAGCTTACCGTCAACCACTTTATCTCTTAAAGTAAACGGCACTTTACCATCCAGACTTACCTGAGCCTTTTTCTCAACATCGCTTAAAATATCGTCAAGATTTTCATTCAGCTCATCAATCGTATATGTATTGCTTGGATGGAACGGCATAGCGATCATCGGTTTGATCTCGCTGAGATCCACCTCCACGCATCCGTCATAATAAGCCACATTGCCCGGCTGAAGTTTTTTATAGTCTTCTTTTCTTCCATGAATTTCATAAAATTCTTCAATGGTATCGTCTGTCTGCCAGATAGAGGAAAGACAGGTTGTTTCTGTAGTCATAACATCAATACCGATTCGGAAATCTGCGCTGAGGCCTGACACTCCCGGACCGACAAATTCCATGACCTTATTTTTTACATAACCGTTTGCAAAAACTTTTCCTATAATTGCCAGAGCAACGTCCTGAGGACCAACTCCCGGCCGTGGCTCGCCTTTCAGGTAAATGGCAACAACGCCCGGCATATTGATATCATAAGTCTGAGAAAGAAGCTGCTTTACCAGCTCTCCGCCGCCCTCTCCCATTGCCATGGTTCCAAGGGCTCCATATCGGGTATGACTGTCAGAGCCAAGGATCATTTTTCCGCCTCCGGCCAGCATTTCACGGGCATACTGATGAATAACAGCCTGATGAGGAGGCACATATACACCGCCGTATTTTTTCGCGCAGGTAAGTCCGAACATATGGTCATCTTCATTGATCGTTCCGCCTACTGCACACAGAGAGTTATGGCAGTTTGTGAGTACATACGGTACCGGGAATTTTTCCAGACCGGATGCTCTGGCTGTCTGAATGATTCCTACAAAGGTAATATCATGAGATGTCAGTTTATCGAATTTAATCTGCAGTTTTTTCATATTTCCGGAAGTATTATGGGCTTCCAAAATTCCATATGCCATCGTATTTTTTGCAGCCTCTTCCCTGGATACAGGCTGAGTCATGCTGTTTTCTTCTACGATGTCATGACCGTTTACAAGATAAACACCGCCTTCGTACAATTTCATAATAGCTCCTCCATTCATAAAATATGGTCTGTATAATTATTTCATTATAGTGCATTTTCAGAAAATCCGCAATGAATTTTCTTTACTTATATACGGATAATCGGTATACTGGGAACGTAGTAAGCAGTAATGTATATACCAGAAAGAGCGTCTTATAGACAGGAGGAATTTTATGTTTCGTTTATGGGGAAAATTATGGAAAAGTAATCGTTTGATAAAGGATACCGTAGTATGTAATGATTCAGATGACACCAGAACACACAAAATCTTCCGGGGTCTGGAAGAAATCTGCTATGAATTTGACCTGGAAAATCCCATCTGGCTTGACAGTACCGTTACGGACTTTAAACGTCATTCCAAAACGAGATTTTACCAGGACAGTTTTATAGAACAAATAGAATTCGATTACCTGGAAATTCAGGTTATCGAAGAAGACTGATCATTTTAATTTTTTGTTGGTAATGGACAGATAATCTCTGTCCTTTGCTTTTTTACGCGGAACAAAAAGAGAGATCACTCTGCGCTTTCCACGTTCTCTTGCATAAAAGAAACCGATCACTGAGAATACCACAGCTCCGATAAAATTAACAAAAAGGTCCTTGATGGTATCATAAAGCCCTATATCCAGATATCCTCCAAGTCCCAGTGCCTGCTGTGTTCCATCTCCATGAACCAGTATCACATCCGCAATTTCCCGGACTGCAACGGAATGATTGGCTTTTGCCGGATCCAGCATTACACTGCTGATCATATTTACAATGGTATCTTTCTGCATATCAAAGTTCAGGAAGCGATCTACTCCAAACTCAAAGAATTCCCACATTACGCCTACAGTCATGGAAAAACAGAATGCCACCAGCGCCAGGAAAAACGGAGACAGATCAAAAGTCAGTTTCTCATTGTCATTTAATAATAAGACCAGGGAAAATCCCACAGCCGCACACAAAAATCCATTCAATGTATGAAGAATGGTATCCCATCCGGGAATTACAATATAAAAAGCATTAATCTCTCCCAGAATCTCCGCCGCAAATATAAAACACAGAATGGAAATTTCCAGTCCTATCGGGATTTCTATCCTCAGTTTTACCTGAAGCCAGCTTGGAATATACAGAAGAAGCAGCGTCAGTACACTGAGGAAAAAGCTCTCATAATTGTGAAGAAAAATCTGGCGGACCATGCAGCCAATAACCAGGATCCTCAGTACAGAAAACACAATAAATGTACTTCTGTGCTCTTTTAATTCCATATTAATGGCCTGTCGCAGCGCCTTCATACGATTCTTTCTCTTTTGTCTTTTATCTTTCATATCAAGTCGTCTCCTAATGGCATTTTTTACATCAGCCACCTTTTTACAAAAGGAATCTTTCTAAATAAAGATACGGCAATCCAACTTACTGCAAAAATCAGGAATATAACAATGGGAATAGCAATGGCCGTATTGCACATCATCATACTGTCTATACCGTTTCTGTAAAAAAGATCCCGCACCAGCGCATGGATCAGATAGATTCCAAAGGTGCAGCCTCCCATATTGCAGATAAATTTTTCTTGCTTTTCACTCCATTTAATTTTTGAAATATAATTTTTAAAGAAAAGAAAAATTGCCACACTCCAAAAGAATACAGCAACTGTGAAATTGTCATAAAATGCCTGTATCGGCTTTCCTGCTTCTATTGATCTCTGCTGACTAAGCCAGATACCTGCAAAAATAAACCCGATTCCCAGAATATAAATCATTTTTTCCATTTTCTTCGGTACACCATATTCATACAGATAATGCCCCAGAACATAATATCCTACATAGCTTGTAATCAGCTCCGGATGCACAGTATTAAGCAAATTCTGGATATGAGGTTTCCACGGAAGATCAAAGCAACTTATGGTATAAGTCAGGATCTGAAATACCAGAAACAAAGCAATCATATATTCGCTCCACTGCTTTCCTCTGGAACTGTTTACTATTTCCCACAACAGCGGAGTAAGAATCAGAAGTCCGATCAACATGGGAAGATACCACAGATGAAACCAGGGTTCACTGATATAAACCAGAAGCTTCTTTATAAATTCTGGGCTTCCGGGCGATGGGCTTCCCTGGATCAGTATTCTGTATACTGCATAAAAAATCTGCCAGAAAAAATAGGCTGCTGCCACTGAAAGAATATTTTTTGTCCATAAACGCTTTATATCCCAGTTTCTTTTTCTGTCAAGATACAGACTTCCGCTGATCATAATAAATCCTGCTACTGCAAACCGATTAATGCCATGAAAAAAATTCGATACTTTCCAGGTGAATGTATCTATGGGAATATCCCTGAAATGCTGAGAACCTGCATGAATACCAATCACTGCGATACAAGCTGCTATACGCAGCAGTTCAATCCATGTAATTCGTTTTTTTTCCATATCAATAAACCCTGTTTCTGTCCTCTCCGGCCAGAAATGCTTCTATATTTTTTACCACCTCATCTCTGCACCGGAATCTCGTTTCCACAGGCGCCCATGCCATATGAGGTGTGATCAGAAGCTTTTTGCTGTCCTGAATCTTAATGAGAGGGTTATCTTCTGCCATAGGCTCCTGTTTCAATACGTCAAGCCCTGCTCCTGCGATCATATTTTGTGTAAGAGCAGTATAAAGATCCTCCTGATTTACAATAGGACCTCTTGCCACATTAATAAGGACCGATGTAGGTTTCATTTTTTTCAGTGCCTGAAGATCAATAAGGTTTTCTGTCTGACTGTTTAACGGCGCGTGGATTGAAAGAATATCAGATTCCTTTAATATTGTGTCGAAATCTACCTGTTTTCTGTTGGAGGGAAGCTGATATTTTCTGCCGGATGCAGAATAGCAGATCACTTTGCAGCCAAAAGCTTCCGCAATACCGGCAACTTTTTGTCCAATGGCTCCCATTCCGATGATTCCCCATGTTTTCCCACTGAGTTCATAAAAACGCTGAGAAAAATATGAGAAACTACGATTTTTCATATAAGCGCCTGATTTTACATAGTCGTCATAAAAGCTCAGCTTTTCCCACAGGTAAAAAAGCATGGCAAACGTGTGCTGGGCAACCGCATCTGTGGAATAACCGGCTACATTACAGGCATGAATGCCGCGTTTTTTCAGATATTCTCCATCCAGATTATTGATTCCTGTTGCTGTCAGACAAACCAGTTTCAGATTTTTTGCGTCTTTGAGAGTTTCCTCACACATGGGAAGCTTGTTCGCCACAATAATATCCGCATCCTTTACCCGTTCAGGCATCTCCTTCTCTGAAGTGGATGGATAAATTGTAACTTCCCCAAGATGAAGAAAAGGGGTGAAGACCATGTCCTCACCCAGATTTTCTCCCTCAAGAAAAATAATTTTCATAAAGTATCAGAGTCTTTTAAGGAGCTCTTCTCTTTCTTTTTCATAGCCCGGCTTGCCAAGAAGAGCGAACATATTCTTCTTATAGCTTTCAACTCCCGGCTGGTTAAACGGATTTACTCCAAGAAGATATCCGCTGACGCCACATGCAAACTCAAAGAAATAGAATAACTGTCCCAGATAGAACTCGTTCTGCTCCGGAATATCAACTCTCAGGTTCGGAACCTGTCCGTCTGTATGAGCAAGGATTGTTCCGTTCATTGCGCTTTTATTAACAAAGTCGACCGTTTTTCCTGCCAGATAGTTCAGTCCATCCAGATCCACTGCTTCTTCTCCGAGAACAAGCTCTGCGCTGGATTTTTCTACATTCATAACTGTCTCAAACAGGATACGGTTTCCATCCTGGATAAACTGACCCATAGAATGAAGGTCTGTTGTCAGATCTACTGCTGCCGGGAAAATACCTTTCTGATCTTTTCCTTCACTCTCTCCGTAAAGCTGTTTCCACCACTCATTGATATAGTGAAGGCTTGGTTCGTAATTTGCCAGAACCTCTACAGTTTTTCCCTTGCGAAGAAGAATGTTACGGATTGCAGCATATTTCAGCGCGTCATTATCCTCAAAGGCATTGTTAAGCGCGATCTCCCGTCCGGAAGCAGCTCCTTCCATCAGCTTATCAATGTCAGCTCCGCTTACTGCGATCGGAAGAAGTCCTACGGCTGTAAGTACAGAATATCGTCCTCCTACATCATCCGGAACAACAAACTCTTCATATCCTTCTTCATCTGCAACCTTCTTCAGGGCTCCGCGAGCCTTGTCTGTTGTTGCATAGATTCTCTTTGCAGCGCCCTCTTTTCCGTATTTCTTTTCAAGGATTTCCTTAAATACGCGGAAAGCAATGGCAGGCTCTGTGGTAGTACCGGATTTAGAAATCATGTTAATAGAGAAATCTCTGTCTCCCACTACGTCAATAAGCCCCTGGATATAGCTGCTGCTGATACTGTTTCCAACATAGTAGATCTCCGGTGTTTTGCGGATTTCTCTGGAAACATTATTATAAAAACCATGTCTCAGAAACTCAATTGCTGCTCTGGCTCCAAGATAGGAACCTCCGATACCGATTACAAGAAGTACCTCAGAATCCTCCTGGATCTTCTTAGCTGCTGCTTTGATACGGGCAAATTCTTCTTTATCATAATCAACCGGAAGGTCGATCCAGCCAAGGAAATCATTTCCTGCACCTGTTTTTTCTGTCAGGGTTTTTGCCGCTGCCTCAGCCAGTGGCTTCATCGCCTCAACTTCATGATCTGCGATAAAGCAGCCTGCTTTTGAATAATCAAATGTTACTTTGCTCATGGCTCTCACTCCTTTTATTATTTTCAATCCGGATTTCTTTTTCAGAAACGGATCGGGATATCTGAAAATTTTTCAGCACCACTTCCTGATGCTGTCCACGCTAAGTATAACAAAAACTTGTCTTTTCTACAAGAAGGAGATACCAACAAAGTATAAAAACCAACGCCATAGAAACAACATCATCTGGTTTCTGAACTATATCAGTTCATAAATTCTCTGATGATCTCCCTCATAATTTCCTCTTCTTCCGGGCTCAGCATTTTACTGAAATGACTTCCCGTAGCTGCCGTCTGCCGGATACTTGCAGTGATCTTTTCTACCATTTCCTCCTGAAATACAGGATCCTGTTTCTCGCACACTGCTGTTTCTGACATTCTCCCTGATGCAGAAATTTCTTCCTTCTTTGCCCGGGCCTGCAGAATATAATCTGCCAGAGAATTCATAACAAGATCTTCTCTGTAAGTAAAATCAAGAGCCTGTCTTAAAAGAAGCAATATCACAGGCACTGCTGTTCCAATATAAAGATACTGCAGAGAAAGGCCGTTCTTAAGCTCCAGTCTGGTAGCAAAAAAAAGAGCCAGTCCCAGACACGCCACTGACAGAAGCGACGGTCCCCACACAAGAAGATTCATCCTGTTAAGAAGCCTGTCCCTGGTTTTCCAGAGATTCAGCCATTTTTCCTTCAGGTTCATCACTGCTTTTGTTTTTCGCATGGCTCTTCTGTAGGTAAGGTGTACGGCCAGCATTCCCACTGCTCCCAGCGCTCCCAGCGCAGTCATGGTGTAAAGCAGAAGGTGCAGATCCATAATTCGTTCCAGCATGATTCCCTCCTTGATTTTCATATTCCGGCCGGTCATGTAATGAAACATCTCACCGACCGGCTTATGCCTTTCATTTTACACCCTGAAAGTCAAAGAGGGAACAAAAATCGTTCGTCAAATTCTCCCCGGTTTCTACAATTTTTCCAACGCCTGAACCACATCCTCAAATTTCATGAAATGGGACGCTTTTACCAGAACCGTATCTCCCGGCTGTATGTAATCGCTTAAATGTTCCAGAAGTTCCTCACGGGTTCTGATATGGCAGATATCAAAATCAGGATCTGTTTTCTTTGCCGCCTCTGCCATATGTGTGGAAAGCTCTCCTACACAGATACATTTGTCGATTCCGCAGGATGCCGCATGAACTCCCACTTCCTGATGAAGCTGGATCTCATTTTCTCCAAGCTCTCCCATATCTCCCAGAATGGCAACTTTCCGTCCGGATCCGTCTTTCAGAACATCCAGGGAAGCTTTCATGGACATTGGATTTGCATTATAACAGTCGTCTACGATCAGAAGCTTATCTGTCTCGATCATGTGGAAACGGCCGCTGACAGGCTCCAGACTTTCAATTCCTCTTCTGATCTCCTCTGTTGTCAGTCCGTAAATTTTTCCGATTGCAGCTGCTGCAAGGGCATTGTATACCATATGGATCCCCGGCATTGGAACAAGTACGGAAAAGCTCTGATCTCCCATATGGATCCTGCAGGACATACCTTTCAGTCCCAGACTTTTAATCTCGTCTGCATATACATCGTACTTTTGGTTTAATCCAAAAAATACCGGACGGATTCCACGATATTCTTTTACTGTGGCAAGCTTGTCATCATCACCGTTGAGAATGATATTTCCGTTGGGTTTCAGAGAGGCAAAAATTTCTGTTTTTGCCTTCAGGACTCCATCTCTGTCACCAAGATTTTCCAGATGACAGGTTCCGATATTTGTAATGACACAGGTTTCCGGTTTTGCAATTTTTGCAAGCCTGGTCATTTCGCCAAAATCACTGATCCCCATCTCCAGAACTGCAATTTCATCCTCATCTCTCAGACGGAACACAGTGAGAGGAAGACCAAGCTCGTTATTAAAATTACCCTGAGTTTTTAATGTTCTGTACTTTTCTTTCAGAACAGAGGCAATGACTTCTTTGGTACTTGTTTTTCCCACACTTCCGGTAATTCCCACAACAGGGATCTGAAGCTGCTCCAGGTAAAACTCTGCAATATCCTTTACTGCCTGAAGCGAAGATTCTATCTGGATACAGGCGTAATCAGTCCCTTCCGGCTCTTTTTCGGAAAGAGTTGCAAGACACCCCTTTTCCATTACGTCCGGAATAAATTTATGAGCATCCACCCGCTCTCCCACAATGGGAACAAAAAGAGCGCCTGCTTCAGCTTTTCTGCTGTCCGTGATAACAGAAACCACTTCACGGTCCAGAAGTTCTTCCGGTCCATGATAAGTACCGCCGCATACCTTTGTTATATTTCTTAATGTAAGATTTTTCATAATATCTGTTCCTTACCTTCCGGATAAAATGTTTCCCGGAAATTCTTATTTATATTTTTTCTCAGATACCCGGATCAGTTCCTCGCATAAAGTAGGATAATCCATACCAAGCACTGCCGCTTCCTGAGGGATCAGACTGGTAGGAGTCATTCCCGGAAGGGTATTTGCTTCCAGACAGTAGATTTTTTCATCATCTGTAACAATAAAATCAAGTCGTGCATAGCTTTCCAACCCAAGAGCCCGGTAGCCCTGAACTGCATAGTCCTGAAGCCTTCTGGTAAGCTCCTGAGAAATCGGAGCCGGACAGGTTTCTTTGACTGCTCCGGGCTTATATTTGTTTTCATAATCATAAAATCCCTGGCAGGGTACGATCTGAACAACCGGATAAGCTTTTCCGTCCACTACAGCTACTGTATATTCGGTACCCTGAATAAACTCTTCTACTACAACCTCTTCCTCATAGGCAAAAGCTTCATCCAGAGCTTTCATGTATTCTTCCTGATCTTTTACAATATAAACGCCGATACTGGAACCGCCGCAGCAGGTCTTTACAACAACAGGAAAGGCAAGTCCCAGCTCTGCCAGATCTTCCTTCCGTGTCTGACGCTTCATGGTAACTCCGCCCGGAACAGGTACTCCCTTCATCTGGAACATCCATTTCGTCACGCCTTTGTCCATTGCCATGGCGCTGCTGAGATATCCGGTTCCTGTATATTTGATTCCCATAAGGTCAAAAGCTGCCTGTATTCTTCCATCCTCACCATTTGCTCCGTGAAGTCCAAGGAAAACAAAATCTGCCTTTCTGCACAGTTCCAGCACATTTGGCCCAAAGAAATCCTTACGGGCTTTTTTCAGCTGCTCAATATGGGGATTAAAGCTTTTTATATATGCGCTGGCAGCTTCCACATCATATTCCTGTGGAAAAGGGTCTGTCCAGTCAACTGTTTCCACTCCGCAGAAAACGTCCACAAGAACAGCCTGATGTCCCTTTGCTCTCAAGCCATTGCAGATACCTGTTCCTGAAACAATGGAAACATCTCTTTCTGTACTTGTTCCTCCTGCTAAAACAACAATCTTCATAATTATTCTCCCTTACTGCCGGAGGTCTGGTCTGTACCGTTTATCCGGCTACTTTTAATGTAAAAACTGCTGCAAAAATCCCTGCCGGAATCTCTGCAGCAGTTTCATTCTGTTTATTTATAGATCACAACCGGCATACCGGATCTGACATTTTGATAAACCTCTGATGCCATATCTCCCGGAATCTCAATATAGCCACTGTTATCTGTCCATATGCCTCCGTCTGTACTGCTTTCTCCTGAGCCAAAATCACTGACCGCAGAAAAACCTTCCTCCCAGAAGCCTACGTCACTCTGAGTCAGATTGGGATTATCCACGATTCCTGAATTTTCTTTATAGGGAATCCAGAAATTCACATTCCCTCCGTTGACCTCTGCCGGAGACTGCATTTCTCCAACTGTATAGATCCCTGTTTCGGTTCCGCTTCCCGCACTGATCCCGGTATCTGCCACAGGAATACCATCCTGATATACCACCAGTCTCTGAGCCGGCAGATTGATCTCCACATATGTATAACCAATATCATTGGTATTACGACTCATTCCACTTTGTTTGTATTCCGGCTTACGGACCTGAGTATTTTTGCTTATAATCTCCTGATAAAGAATTTCCGTTTCCTTTTTCTGGTCAATGACCCATCCGTAATTGCCGCCGGAAACTGTAATCTGTCGGTTATCATAAGTTTCAAAGGTTCTCTCCGTACCTACAGTATCATATTTTTCTCCAAGAGTCTTTACATAATCTGCAATCTTCTCTTTATCAAGTACAAGATCTTCATTTCCATCTCTGGAAAGAAAAGTACGGATCACATTCCGGTCCACAGTTTCTTTTCGGTCATCAAAATCATAGGTGATCACAACATCTGTCAGCTCATTCATCTGGTTACAGTCCTTTATAAGTCTTTCATCATCACTGTAAACCTGAGGATTTATATAGCATCCATCCTCTTCAAGATCTGCCACCGGATCCCCTGTGGTCAGCGCTTTTATCACAGTCTCACGGAGCTTTTCCTGATCCACCAGATTTCCCTCTGTTTCAGGAACAATGGCAAACTCGTTTCCTGTATCTTCTATAAACGCATCTACTGGCTGTACATTATCCTGAAGGCACTTGAGGCTCTGAAACTTCTGCTCAAAAAGCTCCTCCTGACAAGAAACAGAGGAGGGAACTTCCAGAGCGCTGTGCTGTCCAAACGACAAAAACCACAGAAAGCGGTTCTGATCATGCATCAGATTTTTCACGCTTCCATCTGATTGATATACCAGACCGATTTCCTCTGCAGTCATACTCTCCTGGCCGTTTCCTCTTGTGCGTATCGCCAGCACATATGCCCGGGTTTTCTTCTCCAGAAGCTTTTCCGTTTCTGCCTGATCCATATAGGAACAGTTAAATCCGTTTACCAGCGTTCCCGGAAGGAAATGTCCGGAAAAGTAATAAACCCCGTAGCCATAAGCTGCTGCCGTTAATACCAGAAGTACCGTGATCAGGCTGATCACCAGTTTTCTGCCTGTACTCATTTTTGTCTTTTCTTCTGTACCGTTTTCCTTCACAGGCTCCTGCTCTTTATTTTTTTCTTCCATGCAGTCTCCCTTCTGCTGCTCAGGCCAAGCTGCCTGACATATATTTTTTGCTGAAAAACAGTATCTGAATATCTTTTATTCTCCCAGCAGCTTTTCTACACTTGCCAGTTTTACACATACCACAAATACATAAGCTGCTTTTTCAAGCTCCTCCATGGACGGGAAGGTAGGTGCGATACGGATATTGGAATCGTCAGGATCCTTTCCATATGGATAGGTAGCGCCAGCTCCTGTCATTACAACTCCGGCCTCTTTGGCTTTCGCCACAATATTTTTCGCACAGCCATTCAGAGAATCAAATGAAATAAAATAGCCTCCCTTTGGAGTTGTCCACTGTCCGATTCCAAGTCCTCCAAGTTCTTTATTCAGAACATCAAGCACCAGTTCAAACTTCGGACGGATGATATCCGCATGTTTTCTCATATGTTCATGAATGCCTTCCAGATTCTTAAAGAATCTGACATGACGGAGCTGGTTCAGCTTGTCATGGCCAATAGTCTGGATCTGCATATATTTGCGGAAGTCCTCAAGATTGGCTTTGGATGCCGCAACTGCCGCAATACCTGATCCTGGGAAGCTGATTTTGGAGGTTGAAGTAAACTTATATACAATATCCGGGTTTCCGGCTTTTGCACACTCAGTAAGGATCTCAAGAAGAAAATCCTGATCCTCATCATAAAGATGATGTACACTGTATGCATTATCCCAGTAAATACGGAAGTCAGGAGCTGCCGGTTTCAGGTTGGCAAATCTCTGAACTGTTCTTGCTGAATAAGTATAGCCCTGAGGATTGGAGTATTTTGGTACGCACCAAATACCCTTAATAGCCGGATCTTCGCTGACAAGCTTCTCTACCATATCCATATCCGGGCCTTCCGGGGACATGGGAACATTGATCATTTCAATCCCAAAAAATTCTGTGATTTTAAAATGTCTGTCATAACCCGGTACCGGACAGAGAAATTTCACTTTATCCAGCTTGCACCAGGGAGTGTTTCCCATAACACCGTGAGTCATAGAACGGGCAATGGAATCAAACATGACATTCAGACTGGAATTTCCATAAATAATAATGTGTTCCGGGTCCACTTCTGAAATCTCTCCCAGAAGACGTTTTGCCTCCGGAATACCGTCGATCACACCATAGTTACGGCAGTCTACTCCTGTTTCACATTTCAGCTCTGCTCCATTTGAAAGGACATTCATCATTTCCATGGAAATATCAAGCTGATCTGTACTCGGCTTACCACGGGACATATCCAGGGCAAGTCCCTGCGCTTTAATGTCTGCATACTGCTGATCCAGCTCTTTTTTCAGAGCAAGAAGCTGGTCTCTGCTCATTTCACTGTATTTTTCCATGTTTTTCCTCCTCATTCCGCTCTTTTCGGACTTCTTTCTATTACATTGCTAAATCATGCTATCTCGTCTATTTTAGTATGCTAAATTCCCTGTTGTCAAGTCCTGTAAGCGTGTATTTATAAAAACTCTTTCGTTTATTCCGGGATTTTGACATATATGCCAAAACACCTGTCGGGATAGCGACCTGCAAACAGCAAAGATATCACCTGTAAACAGGAAACTCCACTCTTTTTCACTTGCAGATTTACTGCAATTCCCCTATACTGAGTGTATCATCAGTACAGACTGATTTTATTAAAACTAATGAGAGGTTATCATTTATGTGGATTGCAGATCAATGGAAAGAATATGAAGTAATTGACACTTCCGGCGGTGAAAAGCTGGAACGCTGGGGCAAATATATCCTGGTCCGTCCGGACCCGCAGGTTATCTGGGATACCCCAAAGGTAAGCCGGGGATGGAAAAATATGAACGCCCATTATCACAGAAGTAAAAAGGGCGGCGGAGAATGGGAATTTTTTGATCTTCCCCAGCAGTGGGATCTTCATTACAAACATCTCACCTTCCACCTGAAGCCATTCAGCTTCAAACACACCGGACTTTTCCCGGAGCAGGCGGTCAACTGGGACTGGTTTGGAGAAAAAATCCGAAATGCAGGCAGACCGGTGAAGGTACTGAACCTTTTTGCCTACACAGGAGGCGCAACTCTGGCAGCCGCAGCCGCAGGCGCAAGCGTTACCCATGTGGATGCTTCCAAAGGCATGGTTACCTGGGCCAAAGAAAACGCTGCTGCTTCCGGACTGGCAGATGCTCCTATCCGCTGGCTTGTTGACGACTGTGTGAAGTTTGTAGAACGGGAAATCCGCAGAGGCAATCATTATGACGCTATTATTATGGATCCCCCTTCCTACGGAAGAGGTCCAAAAGGCGAAATCTGGAAAATAGAAGATGCCATTCATCCTCTGGTCAAGCTGTGCAAAAAGATTCTCAGTCCTGATCCTTTGTTTTTCCTGATCAACTCCTATACAACAGGACTTGCCCCGGCTGTCCTTACCTACATGCTGGCAACAGAACTGAAAGAGTTTAACGGAACCGTAGATTCTCAGGAAATCGGACTTCCGGTTACCTCCAGCGGTCTGGTTCTTCCCTGCGGCGCCTCCGGACGATGGGAATCTTTATAACTCCTTCTTTATATAAAGCCATGGGAGGAAATTACAAATGAGTAATTTTTTATCAGCCTTCAAAAATATGGATGCAAAAATAGAGCTGAAACGATACAGCTGTGCAGTGATCGCTGCAGTGATCTTTGCAGTGAACATCAAAACTTTTGTAAAAGCCGGAGGACTGTATCCGGGCGGCTTTAACGGACTCACTCTTCTGATCCAGGGTATTTTTCAGGAATTTGCAGGAATGGAAATTCCCTATACTCTGATCAACGTTATACTGAACGCAATTCCTGTTTTTATAGGTCTGAAATTTATCGGAGTAAAATTTACCATGAGTTCCTGCGTGGTAATCGTTCTGTCCAGTGTTCTGACAGACCTTATTCCCTCGCAGCCTATCACCTACGATCCGCTTCTGATCAGTATTTTCGGCGGTCTGATCAACGGTTTTGTGATCAGTCTTTGTCTGATCGGAAATACAAGCAGCGGCGGAACTGATTTTATTGCCATTTACTTTTCAGAAAAAAACGGACAGGATATCTGGAATTACATTCTCTGCGGCAACGCAGTGATCCTGGTTGCTGCAGGGCTGCTTTTTGGCTGGGACAAAGCTCTTTATTCCATCATCTTCCAGTTTACCTCTACCCAGGTAGTACAGATGCTTCATCAGCGCTATAAAAAGCACACGCTTTTTATTATTACCAGGCACCCGGATGAAGTATATGAAGAAATTTCCAAGCTGTCCCACCATTCCGCCACAAGAATTGACGGTACAGGATGCTACACCGGGGATAACACAGCCATGATCTATTCTGTCGTTTCCAGAGATGAGGCAAAAATCCTTGTAAAAAAAGTAATAGAAGTAGACCCACAGGCTTTTGTAAATATCATTAAAACAGATTATATAAATGGAAGGTTCTACCATAAAACCGATTATTAAAAAGTGACCTGTTCCGCTTATGAAGGAGCCTATTGCTACTGATGGAACGTACACAAAAAAGTACAGGTTTCTTAAATAAAGAATCCTGTACTTTTTGCTACATTGAATCATGAATATATCTCTATTTATTTCGTAGTGTACCATTCTGCTTACAGAAATTTTAAATTTCTTTCTGATCTTTTGGCAGGGTTACAGTAATCTCTGTTCCTACATCTACTTTACTTGTCAGCTTTAATGTGCCTCCCAGGAAAGTAACTCCATGTTTTACAATGGAAAGGCCCAGGCCTGTTCCTCCGATTTCTTTGGAATGGCTTTTGTCCACACGATAGAACCGTTCAAATACCCGATTCCTGTCCTCACGCGGAATTCCGATTCCATTATCCTCTACAGAAATCTGTACAGAATCCCCGAGGTCTTTCAGGTGAATCGTTACTGTTCCATTGTCCTTATTATACTTGATTCCATTGTCACAGAGATTATACAGAACCTCCTCAAAAACAGGCCGCACAGTACGGCAGATCAGACTTTCTCCGTCAATATAAAGATGAATGTTCTTTCTCTGTGCAATTTCCTTCAGGTTTCCACATACGTTTCGGGCAACTGTATAGATATCCACATTTTCCCACTCATAAGGATTTTCGCCTTCGTCAAGCTGCGAAATCTTAATCGTATCCTCCACAAGCTGAATAAGTCTCTGAGCTTCTCTGTAAATTCTGCCTGCAAACTTTTTCACATCCTCTTCTTTCACAAAGCCGTCCTGAATAATCTCGGCAAAACCTGAAATAGAAGTCAGAGGTGTTTTCAGTTCATGAGAAACATTTGCAGAAAACTCTCTTCTGAGATTCTCCCGCTGGATTTTTTCCGTTTCATTCATCAGAAGCAGAACTGCGCCTACCGCTTTTCCATCTCTCGTAACCGGATTTGCGATCAGCTGCACATATTCATTGTCCAGGCGCAAAAGCGCATTTCCATGTTTCCCCTCCAGAACCTGCTCGATCACCTTTCTGAACTCTTCATCTCTGTCCAGAGAGTACACGCTCTGTCCTGTTCCCGGCTCATTTACCTGAAAAATTTTCCAGGCGCTTGAATTGCCGGAAAGGATCATAGTATAAGAATCGATCACAAGAAGTCCTTCCTGCATATTTTCTGTAATAATGGAAAACTCTTCCTGATTTCTTCTCGCCTCTTCCAGCTGTTTCTGTATCTGGCGGTTCTGACGGTTTATTTTTCCAAGAAGAGGAGCCACCTCTTCATAGATCTCATTTTCCTCCGGTTTTTCCAAATCAAGCTCATTAATCGGCTCCACGATTTTTGAAGCAACTCTTGAAGCGATCACTCCTGCTATGATCAGCATTACAAAAATAATACAGAGTATCGGCTGTACAAGCTGAAGCATCAGTGCAAATACAGAATACTGTGTACTGGATACACGAAGAACAGAATTATCAGAAAGCCGTATTGCAGAGTAAACAGTTTTTTCCGAAAGGGTGTCAGACATACGCACGGCCTCACCTTTCCCCTTATTCAGCGCCTCCTGAAACTCTTCACGATTTTCATGGTTTTCCATTTCATCAGCATCAGCTGTGTTGTCATAAAGAACTGTTCCGTCCTGATCTATGTAGGTAATTCTGGAATCACCATATTTGATCTGTTCCAGATACTTCTCCCCTTGCTGTTCTACTCCGTAAGCCAGATATCTGGCTTCCTTTTCCAGCTCACTGTTCAGCTGCCGTCCAAAATACTGGTACAGGATTCCAAGGACAAACAAAACTCCCAGTATCAGGACAGTGGCAGAGGCAAGAACTGTAGATTTAAAAATCTTTTTTGTCAATTCCTGTTTCCTCCCACTTGGTGTTCGTTGTTTCTGTGAACACCTGTAATAGAATATTCTACCCATTCTGCAATGTTCACCGCATGATCTCCGATACGCTCCATATATTTTGCAGTCATCAGAAGATCAAGCCCTGCCTTGGCATCCATATTCTTGTAGATCAGATCCGCCAGTTTATTTTTTGCCTCGTTGAACAGCTCGTCTACAATATCATCATCATTAATCACTTTACGGCAAAGTTCCAGATCTGCCTTCACAAAAGCATCAATACTTTCTGTTACCATAATAACTGTTTTTTCCGCCATTCTCTCAATCTCATCCGGAGTCTCCACATTACTGCGGTCAATAAACTGGGATAAATCAGCAATATCCGCAGCCTGATCTCCGATACGCTCCATATCTGAAATCATTTTTAAAGCGGCAGAAATTTCACGAAGATCTCTGGCAACCGGCTGCTGATGAAGAAGTAAGCGCATACAGAGCGCCTCTATCTCTCTTTCCTGACTGTCAATTTCTCTGTCTGTATCAAAAACCTCTTTTGCATCACCTTCACCCTGGATCGCTCTGGTAGAAAGAACAATTGCTTTTTCACAATAACTTCCCATCTTAATAATCTGAATATGAAGCTCTTCAAGCTGTCTTTCAAAACGTGTCATCATATCAGCCAAATCTCCCTCTTTTCTTTATTTTTCACAACATTACATTTTACTGCTGTGATACCATTGTACGAAAATCATGTAAAATCGACTACCGCTTGATTGTTAAATCAAAGTAAAATCTATTTCCTCCCCCTTTCTTTGGATATTCTTCTATCCTTTCTTTATCTCCGTCAAGATTTTTCTTCAATGATAATTTTCTTATATTATTATGTATAAAAATAGATGATTCTGACTTTTATCTTTTCAGAATCATCCATTTCTTTTCTATCTATTCTTTTTTTTATTATGTTTCCTGAACCAGATAAGCGCTCCAATTAATAACAAAGCGCCTGCTGCAATAAAAACATACAGCATAACAGGCGTTGTATCACCTGTTTTTACCGGCTTGCCTGGGGTGCCTGGTTTTGAAAGATCAGAGGGATTTGAAGATTCCGAAGGATTTCCCTGATAAGAATTTTGAAATTCCAGCTCCCCGGATTTTTTTCCATCTCCTTTTTCTGCTATTACCTGAGTAATAAATTCCCCATTCTCTCCATTTTTTACATAGACTGTAATCTCATAACAGCTTTTATCATATTGATACTTATCTTTGTCTTCTGTTGTCTGTTTCAACTGATAATGATAAACACCCGCATGTGCATATTTCAATGAAAGCTTTGTTTCTGCCTGCTCACCGTTCAATGAAAAAGAATAGATTCCATCTTTTGCATTTTCCGGCATGGGCGCTTCCTGATCCAATGCACAGAATTCATAATTCCCTGTAAACTCCATCTCTTTCACAGGATTTTTTACAATAAATTTTTGTTTTACCTTCAATGACACTTCCGCCATATTTTGAGATGCAAAAACCTGATTTACAGGAAAACACAGAAAACTGAATAATAGAGCAGCCAAAATAAGTATCTGTTTACTCTTTCTCATATTGTAAGTCTCCCTGTTCCCTTTCAATTTCATCCATTATTCTTCCAATCAGAAGATGTCTGCCATTGGTGCTGTCAGAAGTACAGGTGGATAATGTTATAAATTTTTCATTTTCCCGAAATGAAAGTTCCTGAAAATGAACTGCCTGCTTTTTCACATAATCCAGATAAGCCTGCGTATCCTCTGGCTGCAAAAACGTATTATAAAGCATGGTGTCATACGCATCTGCCTGAAGAAAAGCAAAAAACTCCACATCATGCCATGCATGTTCGTAGTAAATAGTCCCCTCCAGATGCTTTTGAAAGTAAGACTGCTGTTCATAATACTCCAACTCACCAAACATGGCATCCTTTGCCATATGATGTCCATAAATGATATGGTTCACATCCGAAAAATCCTGCTGATTACGACAATCCAGAAAAATACTTCCTGATAAGGAAAACTCTCCCAATACGTCCATATTTACATATTTTGAATTATTTTCTCCCTGTACCAACGGATAATCAATGTGCGTATCTTTTACTGTCAGCCAGCCAAAGACTTCAGGATTCTGTTTTTGAAGTTCCGCAAGAGATAAATCATCTTTGTCCACCGGACGGTATGTTTCATAAAGAGACGCATCCGCCTGTTGATTGATATGCTGAGAATCCCATACAACATAAATCCCATAGCAGAGAACCGGCAAAAAGCACAGTACGATCAACAGGCTGATGCCCCGATCTATCATCCGGATTAATTTCTCCCAACGCAATACTATCTGTCAGATGTTCTGCGTTTTTTTACAAATACAAGCGCACCAAACGCAAGCACTGCAACACCGATCAGAAGAAGAAATGGAAGATTGTTCATAATAATGCCTGTTAATGGAACTTCATGGTAAGCATTTTCAAATTCTACCTTGTTTTCATTTTCTCCTATATGGTTTCCACTTTGAGAAGAAACTAAATCATCGGCATCTGTTCCGGTAACACCCTGTCCTGCAGTTCCATTCTCTGTTACCTTTACATGCGCCACATATCCATCTTTCGCACCTTTTTCTGTTACTGTATATTTCGTACCTGCCGGAAGATTCTGGAATTCTAATTTATCCCCGTCGGCAAGTTGAAAATCAGCAGTTCCCTTAGAACAGGTTACTGTTTCTGTTGCTCCGCCTTTTCTTGTAAGTGTTCCTGTGAAATCTGCTAAATTCTCTTCTGTTGCTGATTTTTCAAATCTAATTGTAAAATCAAATCGTTTACTCTTATCTGCTAATTCTCCGCTTGTCTTTTTTTCAATAACAAGGGAAGCGTTTTTGCGATATGTATTGGTAAATAAAATCTTCTCTGCTTTATTTGCCGGATCTCCGCTGTTCGTTCCTTTTTCAGCTGTGATCGCTTTTACAAATACTTTACCGTTCTGTCCGTTAGCAACATATACTCTCAAGGTATAGGTATCTGTGGAATAAGTAATGCCCTGATCAGTTCCCTTCGTTTCTTTTACTGTATAAACATATTCCCCGGCATGCGGAAAATTTCCAAAAGAAATCTCAGAGTTTTTGGAAATTGTATATTTTCCTCCGTTTGCCTCTCCTTTGTTATCCTTATCTGTATAGGAAATAGAAGAAATCGTAGCCTCCGGCGCATCTGAAGTTACCTTTTCAGCTGTAAAATCAAAGGTAACTGTGGGAATGCTGAGTCCTTCTGACATTTCAAAATCTTTTGTAATAGAAACAGTAGCCGGTTTCTGCTCTGTTCCGTTTCCTACTGTGGGAACTTTTACATCCGCTGCAAAAGCTGTACTGCTCATCCCCAGCATCATCGTTCCTGCTAATAATAACGCTCCGATTCCTTTTTTGCTCATCATATTTTTTTCCTCTTTTCTTTATTTATCTGTCACAGTTTTCATTAAAATCCTCTGTGACGAAGTAACGTAATTACTGTTCCCTTAATTTCTTCTTTTTTTATTGCTCCGTAAATACGGCTGTCCTTTGCATTGGAACGATTATCTCCTAATACAAAGTATTCCTCTTCTCCTAACGTAATCGGAAATGAAATTCCCTCCTCATAAGGAAGTGTTTCCGAGTAAACAGCTGCTTCCTGTTGTAAATAACCATTTACTTTCAGTCCCTCTGAAGTTATGTCTACGCTGTCCCCGGATTTTGCAACGATTCTGCGAATTTGCTTTTCTCCGTCTTTTTCGATCACAACAGTGTCTGTCGGCTGATATTCTTTTTGTAATCGATAATAAATTGCGATATCGCCATCTTTAAACGCAGGCGACATCATATTGTCACCACAACGACAAATTCCAAAAATGACGAAAAACATTACCGCAAATAATGCCAGAAAAATTACGATCTTCAGTGCAAGAAACAAAAGATCCTCTTTGATTGTATTTCCTCTTTTTTTCTGTTCCATCGCTGCTATCCTCTGCGTCTGCGGAAGAAACCTTCAAGGAAAAGCAAGAAAACTGCCACAAGGGAAAGTGCAATACCAATGCCTGCACCGTGACCTGTATTCTCTTTTATTCCTGTAGGCGGAACAAACTCTCTGTTATTTACTACCTCAACAGACGTATCCGTTTCTAACTTTCCGGCTGGAATTTCTGTTTTTCCGTTATATGTCGTTACATAATGTTCCTGATCCGCTTCTCTTTCTACAATGCTGTAGGATGCCTGATATGGAAGATCATAAATCGTAATCTTCTGTCCATGAGAAAGAGAAATCTTTGCTTCTCCTTGCGTAAACTGGATTTTACCATCTGCCGGCTTTTGTGCTCCGGAGCCTTCCTCCACACTTCCAACATAATCGTAGATTTTATTTACCGGTCGTCCGTCTTTATCTCTTAATGTTATGATAAATTCAAACTGCTTTGTTTTATCCCCCAATTCTCCGGTAACTGTTTTACTCAGTGATAGATCCGGAAGCTTGGTGTTGGTAACAACTACCTGGATCTCATCACTGATCGGAATTTCTCCTGTAGGATTTGTAATACCGCTCTGATACCCCGGCAGGCTTTCTTCTTCTACGACAAAATGTACTCCCGCCGGAAGGTTGGTGGCTTTTTTGGTTTCTCCGTCTTTTAAGGTAAATTCAGCAACACCCTTATGAAATTCTAAATCTCCATATACACCATTGATTTCTTCATGCTGCAGCAATCGCAATGTAAAATGAAAATCATTTTGGCTGTCTGTTTCTCCCACAACTTTTTTCGTAATCGATATATTGCCTACATTCTCTGCTCCAATGCCTTTTGTAATCTGCAGCGTTTTATTATGTATAATAGCGCCAATCATATTCTGAAACTTTTTTCCATCAAACACGACATCCGACATCGGAGAATATTGCTTAAATTCCTGAAGCCAGACAAACTCTGCCTGTATTCCAAAGGATTCGCCAATAGTCGGTTGGTGATCACTTACAAGTTCATAGTCCTCGTTTCCATATACATAATTCAGATTATCACACAAGGCGGTTATTCCTTCTGGCAATTCTAATCGGTATAACCCACGATATACGTCCGGTTCCCTGATACGCAAAGTACCGCTGTGCCACATTCCATCTTTTGGATTAAATGTAAATTCCAGATCACCTAACACTTCTATCTGATCGCTGCTCGGCTCATAATTAAGCAAACCTCCTCGCTCAGAATAGGTAAATAATATTTTAGAAAGTTCCGAATGTGAATCTAATGATGCTAAATCATTGTCTTCTATGCCATAAGTAAAAAGCAAATGCCAGACTGCATACTGCGTTGCATTATAGGCCTCTTCCTCTGTTACAAAATAATGCCCTCCATAAATCGTCTGAAAGTTTCCCAACGGCTCTACTGTGTTATCAGGATGGTTAAAGCAATCTACAAAACTAAATGCTGCTTTAAAAAAAGGCATAGCTGTAATATCTGCGATCGTTAATCCATTGACTGTTGCTCCACCACTTGAATTCAATTTATAAGTATCTGAAATAAATTTTGTTAAATACTCTATATGCTGCTCATTATTGGTTGTAAAATCCGAATACTTAAAATCGTGATGTCCCAGATAAGGAAATGCTGTCTGCAATATGGGCGGAACGATTAACATCTGATTGAATTCTTCTACTGTCGGCATATAGTTTGAAGAATCTGCCACAATCTGATACAGACGTTCTCCATTGTAGGGATAACCGGCATAGAGAAGCTTTGACAACCGTCGCATACACTCATCATAATCTTCCTGAGATTTAAAATCCTCCGGCGTTAAATATCCCTCTGTATATCCTGGCACCTGTACGTCTCCCATCTCTGGTGTATGATGCGGCCAGTGTCGCGTATTATTCATACAAAAAAGCGTGATTTTTTTATCCGGATATGCAGGATCAATAATGTAATGGATTCCATTCTCATATATGATCTGATTTCCTTCTGTCCCGAAAACACTGTTTCCATCTGAAAAATCTTCTACACTTCCATCCGAAAACACTTCTTCCTCTTTTTCCGGTATATCCTCCGGATTCTCATCGGTATCCTCTCCGATATTATCACCTGAAATATCTTCCTGATTTTCGTTTTCTACTTCTAAGCCAATCTCCTCATCGGTAAATGATCCTGTTGATTGTATACTTGTAATTTTGCGTGATCCTGTATATGAAATGTTTGCATCTGTCGGAGATGCTGCCAGGTATTCCACAAAATATTCGGTACCTGCTTCTCCTACAGTAAGAAAGTTCGACCCGTCATATCCAAAATTGGGATCCGTATTGCATATCACGGACGTTACTGTAACGTCTAACGGTTCCTGATCCGCACCATATGCGAAAACATTTTCCAACAGATCAATTTGTGTATTCTCTTCCACCTCTCTATCTTCCAGACCCTGAAATCCACCTGTATCTGCTGCTACATAAGCCGGAAAAGAACAAACGATAACACATAAGATCAAAGAAAGTGACAGCCAACATCTCAACCATGATCTTCTCTGTTTCTTCATATTTATCTTTATCCTTTCATCTGGTTTTCATAAACTCCCTGCTGTTTATATTCTTTCCCCTCCCTTTTCCTGTATTGGAGTATTTCATTCTAAAGAATAATACCCAATTATTCCCAACATTATTATAAATCTTTTCCAACTCATCCGTTTCCCAATTTTAGTCTTTACCCCCCCCCCCTTAAACTGGGAATCTATACTATTTTAGTGCATTTTCCTGTAATATTGCATTTCCAACATAAATGGACTAAAATGAATATAGATTATTTTTTATTGGAGATGCAGGAAATGCTTGAACATTATTTAGAGAAAAATATACAAAACAAGCTAAAATTGTTTAACATTTTGTATTCAAAACCTTCCATAACAATCCATGACATTCTCTACTTTTTACCACTAAGTATAAATGGAATCCATTCTTTAATTCACGAACTGAATATTGATTTAGCCGGACTCGCTGAAATAAAAAGACAGGTCTCCGGTTTTACGATCATTTTTTATAAAAAAACCACTTTTATGGAATTACTGCATATTATCTGTCAGTCTTCCAATGTACTGCAATGTCTGAAATTTATGATTCTAAATGAAGAAAATCAATCCCTTACTTCCTTTATAGAAGAACGTTATCTTACCAAATCTTCTGCATACAGGATTCGGGAAACTTGCGGAGAATACTTACATTGTATTGGCTTAACCCGCAATGGCAATCAAGTCATTGGAGAAGAGTACCGCATTCGATTTCTGATTGCCTTATTGTACTATCAGTTTGGGATTGACTGCTACGCGATCACCAGAAATGATATAAATCTTACAAGAAACTTTATATTATCTACCACTCATTCTATTGATTCAAACTACTCTGACACTACGGAAAATGAATATGGATTTTTTGAGTGTCTGTTTATTTTATTATGGAAAAGGAAAAAATTTGCAACGGAATCGATTGTTTCAAAAGAATTAGAAGATTGTAAGTCATTGTTTGTCTACGAAAAGCTAAAAAATGCTTTAAAAGCATTTGAGCCAAAATTAAATATCATGCTGTCCGAATATGATTATGATTATCTTTACCTTGTTTACTGCACTACAAACAATTACTTATTCGCAGATCAGTGGACAACCCAGGACATCAAACTACTGCACAAAATTGTTTTCTCCACCCCTGCGTTTTCGGATTTATTAGACAGAACCGAAAAAAGACTTGGGAAGGTTATCGCAAACTCTCCCATATTAAAAACCGCCTTGGTATATTTTTACAAAAAATGCATATTGGAGCTCCAATGCATTATTCCAAATAAAAACTTTTATCTGGATGCAACCAAAAGCCCTATCACGCAACTGATTTACAATACCATTTCCGATACAATGGACGATTGGAGAAAAAGTAACCATAAAAAATATGCGATCAGTGACGGTCATGTTTTTTATCTGGCATTACAAATGGAAATGATCATCAAACAGTCTTTAAAGCCGGTTTCTGTATGGGTCCTTTCCGAGCTTCGCTCTGAATTGGATATTATGACCGCTTATTTAAAACGACTGTTTCCGGTTGAACGGGCAGAAATCTGTCCTTTTTGTATCGGCGCCGATCAAAAAGAAATCATTTGCTCCCAAAATCAAAGTGTGATCATTATAAACAAAAAATTTCGGTATCTGATCGAGAAATGGAATCTATCTGAAGATAACACAATCCTGCTTGTTACCGTAGAATTAAATAAACAGGAGCTTATTGACATTTCAACTGCCATTATGCAGCACGAAAAAGAAAACTTCTTTGCCTTTGTAAGAAAAATTTCCTCTTAAAAAACAGGAAGAACCATTGATTTCTCTTTGATTCTTCCTGTTTTACCGTTTATACTTTCGCTCCCATATATTCCGTAATCAGATCCACAACCGCTTCTTTTCCGATGCTGACATCAATGATATGCTGCTTTTTCCACACTCACGCACGGGATCAAAAGATCACAACAAATAGAATACATAATTCGGCGCCGGTCTGATAAGGCATTTGGTCATACAGATAATGCGTACTGAAATTTCCATATTCAATTAACCAAATCTTCCTGTAATATAATCCTCCGTTTTTTTATTTTGTGGGGTAGAAAATAATGTATCTGTCAGATTAAACTCAATCAGCTCACCCAAAAGGAAAAACGCACAGCAATCAGAAATACGAACTGCCTGCTGCATATTATGCGTAACCATAATCACCGTATATTTTGATTTCAGTTCCATAAGCAGGTCTTCTATTTTTCCTGTGCTGATCGGGTCAAGCGACGCTGTACTCTCATCACAAAGAATTACTTTTGGCTGTACTGCCAGAGCTCTCGCAATGCAAAGCCTCTGCTGCTGTCCTCCGGACATTCCCAACGCAGATGTTTTTAATCGATCTTTCACTTCATCCCAAAGAGCCGCATCTCTTAAAGACCGTTCCACAATTTCATCCAGTTTCACTTTAGAGCGAATACCATGAGTTCTGGGCCCGAAAGCTACATTGTCATAAATGCTCATGGGAAATGGATTCGGTTTCTGAAATACCATTCCAATCTCTTTACGCAGTTCATTTACATTTGCATTGGAGGAAAATATATCCTTTCCATCATATTTTACCTCTCCCGTAATACGGACATTATCCACAAGGTCATTCATTCGGTTTAATGTTTTCAAAAATGTGGATTTACCACAGCCACTGGGGCCGATCAAGGCAGTAATTTTATGTTCCGGAATATCCATGGAAATTCCCTTTAACACCTGATGGTCTCCATACCATAATTTGAGATCTTTGGTTTGTATAATCGAGTTCATTTCTGTCTCCTTTTTGTCATTACTCATATGCCCTTATCCTTTCGCAATTCGTTTCGCTGCTTTTCCTGAAAGCCAGTTAATAACCAGTACAAAAACAAGAATCACAACTGCCGTAGCAGATGCCTGTTCCATATGCAGACCCTCGCTGGAAAGCACATACATATGAAGAGCCAGCGTACGTCCGGAGCCCATCAGATCAGGAACCTGGGCAACCGTTCCCGAGGTATAAAGCAGCGCTGCCGTTTCACCTATAATACGGCCAATAGCCAGAATGATCCCCGCCAGAATCCCAGGAACTGCCGAAGGAAGTACAATGGTAAAAATAGTACGGAGCTTTCCTGCCCCCAGACCAAAACTGGCTTCTCTGTAGGAATCCGGAACTGCCTTCAGAGCTTCTTCTGCAGTTCGCATAATAAGCGGAAGAACCATAATTACCAATGTAAAAATACCAGCCAGAAGAGACATTCCCCACTGTAGCGCAGTTACAAAAAACAACATACCAAATAAACCAAACACAATAGAAGGAATACCGGAAAGCGTCTCAGCGGTAATACGAATCACTTTCACCAGACGGTTTCCTTTTTGTGCGTATTCTACAAGATAAATCGCAGCAAAAATACCAACCGGAGCCGCAATAACAAGCGTCAATACTGTCATAATAAAAGTATTGATAAGAGAAGGCATCAGGGATACATTCTCAGAGTTATATTCAAAGCTAAATAATTCCGGTGTCAGACAGGGAATACCTTTTACCAGAATATAGCCTACCAGAAAGATCAGTACCGCAAAAGTCCGTATCGCCGCCAGTCCTGTCAGAAGAGCAAGAATACCGGAGCCCGGATGATGCAGATAAGAGCGAAGCTGATCTGTAAACGAAGAACTGTTTCTGTTTTTTGAATCGGCCTGTGAATTCAGAGTTGCAGTATCAGTTTGCATTTTCCGTCCTCCTGTTCAGTAGTGAAAGACTTAAATTAATAATCAGGATAAAAACAAACAACACCACACCGGTGGCAATAAGCGCCTCTCTGTGCATGCCTGTCGCATATCCCATTTCAGTGACAATATTTGCAGTCATCGTACGCAGTCCCTTGAGAATTCCCTGAGGCATTCTCGCCTGATTTCCTGCTACCATGATAACAGCCATAGTCTCGCCAATAGCACGGCCTATTCCAAGGACTACCGCTGCAAGAATACCGGATTTTGCCGCCGGAAGCATTACACAGAAAATACTGCGCTCCTTTGTAGCTCCAAGAGCCAGCGCGCCTTCATAATAGCTTTCCGAAACGCTGCGGAGCGCTGATTCTGTAGGACCGATAATGGTAGGAAGAATCATAATCCCAAGAAGCAGGGAGGCTGCCAGCCAGCTTGTTCCTGTTCCCCCGAATGTTTTCCGGATCATTGGCACCATAACCACCAGACCAAAAAATCCATACACGATCGAAGGAACTCCTGCCATCAGTTCAATGCCTGATTTTAATGGTCTGTAAATCTTTTTCGGGCAGTAGCGGGCCATAAATACAGATGTGAGCAGGGCTACAGGAACTCCTACCAGGATTGCCCCTCCTGTTACATAAATACTTGCCACGATCATTGGAAAAATTCCATACAGATCATTGGAGGGACGCCATTCTGTTCCAAAAAGAAACTCCAGAGGACCTATTTTTCCGATTGCCGGAATCCCACTGGCAAAAAGGAACAGACAGATCAGGAATACTGCCAGTACAGAAGCGCAGGCAGCAACCATAAATACAATTTTCATTCCCCGTTCTTTGACATTATTCATAAAATGATTTCTTCCTCTCTAACTTCCTGACTGCAGAACGGAAGCCCGGATTTCCGGGCTCCTCTGCGTTCTGTCATGTTATGCAGCTCTATTACTATGCCAGATCTTCCCACTCTGTTGTTTCGCCTGTGAAGATTGATTTTACCTGATCGCTTGTCAGATCCTCGATCTCGTTCTCATTATTTACAACTACTGCAATACCATCTTTTGCAATTACGGTAGCGGTAAGATTCTGCTTTGTTTCCTCATCTTTCAGTTCACGGGAAGCCATTCCGATATCACAGATACCTTCTGCTGCAGATGTAACACCTGTTGTGGAATCGCTCTGCTGAACCTCTACTGTAACATTTTTGTTCACTGCCTCATAAGCCTCTTTCAGCTTCTCCATTACAGGAGATATGGAAGAAGAACCAGCTACAACAACCTTACCTTCTACATCGGCTGCTTCATAAGGTTTTGCTTCTGCGTCAGCTTTAATATAGCCGTTGTCCTCAACAATCTGCTGACCTTCTTCACTCATAATGTAATTCACAAAATCCTGTGCTGCCTCGCTTACTTTCTCGCCTGTTACAATGTTAAACGGACGGGAAACTTTATATGTATCATTTGCAACGTTCTCAGCAGTTGCCTCATTGCCGTCAATCTTTACAGCTTTTACAGTATCATTGAGAGATCCAAGAGAAATATATCCGATTGCATTCTCATCACCTGCTACAGTTGTCATCATAACAGATGTGCTGTTTGTGATACTGGCATCTACAGTAGTGTTATCAACCTTTTCTCCGTCTTTTTCTTCCTGAATACCAAACAGCTCAATGAAAGCGCCTCTTGTTCCTGATCCATCCTCACGGGAAATTACATTGATGGTTCCGCTTGCCGCACTTGCTACAGTTGCAAATGCTGTTGTTCCGATTACTGCTGCTGCTAAAATTCCTGCAATTTTTTTCTTCATGATAAATCTCCTCTTTTTTATAAATAATATTTTGTTTTCTCATTGACAACTGTCATTATAGGCAGGAAAAGTTAAAACAAAAATCCTGCCTGAGTAAAATCTTTGTAAAAAACTTTGAGGTTTCAAATAAAAAAAGATCCTCCAGATACTGCAATAATTAACGAAAGCAGTATTTGAAGGATCCTGATAAGGTCACTCTATCCCTGTAAGTTTTTTTGCTTTTTCCCAGTCTTTTTTATATACCAGGATTTCATATTCATACATCTTATCTGCAGGTACGCCTGCAGCTCCGGTCTTTCCACGCACAGTCCCAGCTCCAGTCCATTGCCCCATCCGATTTTTTACCTTATGTTTGTAGGTGATCCCAGCCTGTTCCAACTGTTCACGAATCCGGTTAAAGCATTTCATGTCTGTTCCAATCCACAGACTCTCGGAATTTAATAATGTAAGCATGGACATTCCCCCTTTTCACTATAAAACCTCACCGTCAGTTATAATTTCACTATAAACTGCCAATCCGGTAAATGCAAGGGAAAATATTTTTATATAAGGGCTCCTTATCGTTCCACGAATTTCATCTGACTGTAATAGAAATCTGCATAATATTAAGGAAACTAATCCTGCTCATCCAACGGAAAACATACCGTAATTTTTGTCCCTCTGCCTTCCTGGCTTTCTACCAGGATTCCGTAATTTTCACCGTAAATAAGCTTCATGCGGTCATCTACATTGTTCACTCCAATTCCGGTAAAATGTTCTCTGGAGGCATTCTTTTTGTCCAGAAGATCCCGTAAAGTTTCACTGCTCATTCCGATTCCGTTATCCTCAATTTCCACCTTCAGAAGATTATCACTATGGCGCACAAAGATAGAGATCGTACCTTTTTCCCCCTGAGGAAAAGCATGGAAAAATGCGTTTTCCACAAAAGGCTGAAGGATCAGCTTGGGAACTTTCTTTTCCTCACAGTCCGGCATCACATAAAACTCTACATTCACCTGATTCCCATACCTTATCTGGTTAATCAGCACATAGTTTTTCAGATTTTCAATTTCTTCTTTCATGGTGATAAATTCATTTTTATTGCTGATAGTATTTCGCAGAAGCTGGATAAAAGCATCGATCACCTGCACTGATTTTTCTTTGTCCCCCTGCCAGATCAGCCACTTAACGCTTGCCAGAGTATTATAAATATAGTGAGGATTGATCTGCATCTGAAGAGAATGGATCTCCGCCTCACGTTTGGATTTTTCTACCTGCATTAACCTCTGAATATAATTATCCAATTCTCCCAGCATGGCATTATAAGTAACGGAAAGCTCCCGAACTTCCTGGGTTCCTTCCACTTTTACCAGCCTGTCCAGTCTCCCGTCCTGCACTTTCCGCATATTTTCCACCAATTTGGAAAGAGGCTTTGTCTGCTGTCTTACCAGTACAAAAATAATCAGAATAGCCACAGCTGTGATCGCAACTGTTACTTCTATAATATACCGGAAATCATATACACTTTCAAAAGCCTGATCCGGACGGACAATACCCATGACCCTATAATTGGTATTATGAAACGTCTGCATCAAATAAACCGTCAGCCTGCCATTCTCCTGGGTGGTGATTATCAGACTTTTTTTATCCCGCATCTTCTCAACCGCATCCCGAACTTTTTCTGCTTCACTGGACACAGTGAAATATTCTGCCTGATTAGAGGAAATAAGCTCATTATCCTGGTTAAAGATCAGAATATCATTGAAATTAGTAGTAAAAACATCATAATTATTTCGAAAGTCTTTTTCTTTAATGGTAAGAAGAATCACACCTTCTATGTTTTTTCCTCCATTGCTGGTAATTGCTTTTGCCATCATGATAACAGGATCATTTTTCATTACATCTGTATATCCGCAGTTTTCGTATCGGCAGATCAGCTTTTCAGGTGTCTCATATGCCAGTTGGATAATCTCCGTTTCCAGCAGTTCTTTGCCCGAAAGGATCAGACGTGAAGTTGTATTATAATTATAGGTTTTGCCATTTTTTCCAACCAATATAAGACTCACATCACTGTATTTTGCAAGAGGCTGCTGATGAAGGATTTTTTTTACATCCAGAATATTTCGGAATTCGTCTGCTGCCTCCCACTGTTCTTTATTCAGATATTCCCACACTGCGGAACTGCCACAAACAGCAGAGGTAGTAGAAGTTACAGTCTGAAAAAATTCATAAATATTTTCATCGATCTGCCGGAAAATCTTCCTTTGTGACTCCACAAAATTCTCCACAAAAACGTCCTGGGAAGCCTTGATGTTCAGCATACTCAAAGCTGCCGCAAGACACAGGATAGCGCCCAGCACAACTATAATAATCTTAAAAAAAAGTGTGTTCCATTTATTTTTCATTGTTCTGCTCACCTGAGTTTTTTCTGTGCCGGTACTGACTTGGCGTCTGTCCCATCAGCTTTCGGAATATCCTGCAGTAATACCCGTGATTGGAATATCCAACTGCTGCACTGATATCAGAAATAGACATTTTTGTGCCGGTCAAAAGAGCGCAGGACTTTTCAATCCGTACGGTATTCAGATATCCGCTGAAGCCTTCTGAAATATGCTGATTAAAATAGGAAGAAATATAATGATAATTAAACCCGAATTCCTGGGCAATATCTGACAGGTCCAGCTTTTCACTGTAATGCTCATTTATGTAATCTCTGATCTGAACAATAATCGGATCTGCATCTGAACTATCTTCAATCCCTGACACAATTTCTCTCAGGCAGGAAAACGCCCCTTTCTCACAATATTCCAGATACTCTTCCACACTGGCCGTCTGGTCGATCCTGCGAAAAAACTCTTCTCGAAGCTTATCGCTTTCCACACCATATTTTTCAATTTCCATCAAAAAATTATACAAAAGGTTTTTCAGAAGGTTTTTACTGAGGTATTCATCATATTTATTCTCTGCCAGATATCTGATATATTCCTGAAAAATATCCAGAGCCTGGCTGTATTGCTTCTGCTTTAGAAGTTCCGTATATTTTTCATAATGAAAACGCCGGATTTCCACAACAGAATATTCCTCTTCTCCGATCAGAACCTTATCATTAAAATAAAACTTCTGCTGTAGACATGGTTTTACTCCCTTTTCATATATTTCTTTTATATGGGTCAGATCTGTAAAAGGTCTGCTTACCACAAATAAAATCTTTTCCGCGATCCGCCCTGCTCTCTGGGCGCTGCTCTGAATACTGAAAAGAATTTCCTCCTCTTCCTTTTTCTTATAGTTTACAATATAGCACAGAATTTCCTGCTCAAGCCACAGAGCCTGGTATATATCAAATCCATCCTTTTTCATTCTGTCCTGAAGCATTTCCTGAAGCTGTTCCATCTGACGGCGGTTATTTTTGCATGCTTTTTTCATATCTACTGCAAAAATCCGGTAATTCAGATACGGAAAACAGTTTTTCAGACCTTCCTCTTCCAGTGTTTCTGAATATCCTGTAAGATATCGCTCCAGCTGAGTACCGATATCTACTTTTTCTTTCCGATCCAACTGGAAGCCGGGAATATTCCGGGCAGCTTTTTTCAGAGCCCGGAGCAGTATCTCCGGGTTCAGCGTAGGTTTTAAAACATAATCCACTGCTCCGTTAAGAAGTGTTGTACGAACATATTCAAAATTATCATAACTGCTCAGAATGATCAGTTTAATATCCGGATATTTTTCCTGGAGAATAAGAGAAAAATCAATGCCGTTGAGAACAGGCATCACAATATCAGCCAGAACAATTTCCGGCTGATATTTTTCGATCATCTCCAGACCTTCCTGTCCGTTGGACGCCTCCCCTACAATCTGAAATCCTTCCTGCTCCCACAAAATCATATGCTTGATTCCCTGACGAGTGATAAATTCATCATCAATTACCAGCACCCTGCAATATCTGCTCATAATGTATCATAGCGTCAGCGTACAGGATAAAACTCCCGTACACTGACGCTTCCTTTCTTTTAAATCATTCACAAATTTTTCTTTTATTTTACACTGGTTTGATACGGAATACAACGTCCATGTTCCTGTCAGAATGTATTCTGTACCGATCGTGTACAGGCGCTCCCCAGCTGTCATCTCCGCCTACGCCCATCTGCGCTGCAAGAATACGGACCCAGGTATGATGAGGAACCGGAAGCTCTTCCAGATGTGATGCGCTGTCAAGCTGCGCTGCACTGTAGGGAAGCACGCTCATTTCAAAAGGCTGATCCTCCGCCTCAAAACGCAGACCTTTTCCGCCCTCATCTGTTACCTCCAACCAGCGCACACCTGTGCGGTTTCCACATTCCTGAGGAACAAGATAACCGGACATATTTCCTTTGGCCGTATTTCTGTAAATACCAAGTCTTGCCCCTTCCATACGATCCACATAGTTTTCTTCCGGTCCATAACCATAGTAACGGAAATTATGAAGCGCTTCTTTCAGCTGCCATTCCATACCAAATGCAGGAAGATCCGCCAGCCCCTGTTTTCCCTTATAGGAAGCATGTACAGTTATGGTTCCGTCAGCTGCAGCACAATAAGAAACACAGGATTCCACTTCTCCGGAAACAGGCACTGCAAACTTAAATGTCACAGTTACAGAATTTTCGTTTTCCTCTGTCTGAACATCACTGATTTTCTGATACTGCCCTGCATTCTGCCAGCATCCGCAGTCAAAACCAAGAGCGCATCCTCTGTCATTGTCTGTCAGAGCTCTCCAGTAAGTCACACGGGGCCTTCTGGTGATAAATTCTTTTCCGTTATAACACAGCGATACAAGACCTCCCTCTGCTCTGGAAAACATGGCTGTAAAGTTTTCTCCTTTTACTCCAATGTTTACATCGCCGTGAATAATCTGAAGCTTTTTATCCACAAAGAACTTCTTCTGTTCTTCATTTTTCCACACATATTCACCAAAAGAAACCTCATACCCTTTTTCCGCCCAGATTTTTTCATGACTGAGGACCGCGGAAACCTGAAGCACATATTCTCCCATCTCTTCATTGAGAGAACCAAGCGCCGGAATTTCTCTGTATTCCTTTTCAAGAGCCCTGACCTCTGCAGAAAAACTTCCTTCCTGTATTACATTGCCGTCTTTCATCAGTTTCCAGAAAAACTCATACTCCCCTGTGGAAATAAAGTTGTTTCTGTTTTCAATGAACACACCATTTCTGTCAGGTATCAATCTTACAGGCGCATAAAGATGTTTCACCTCCTGCGCTTTAGGAGAAATTGTTCTGTCTGCATATACAATTCCGTTTGTACAAAATTCATAATCAGAAGCACGGTCGTCAAAATCTCCTCCATAAGAAAGTACGGTTTCCCCAAATTCATTGACACGCTCTGCGGCCTGGTCAATATAATCCCAGATAAAGCCGCCCTGATACTTCTGGTATCTGTCCTCAAGATCTGTGTACAACTTCATTCCGCCGCAGGAATTTCCCATGGCATGCATATATTCACAGCTGATGTAAGGCTTTTTCGGATCTGATTCCAGATACTCTGCAATCTCGGCAGGCTTTGCATACATTCTGGATTCTATATCTGTAATAGCCTCATATTCACGGTTCCACACACAGCCCTCATAATGTACCAGTCTTGTATTATCTCTCTCCCGGAAAAACTCCGCCATTGCCAGAATATCCTCTCCTGCATAAGACTCGTTTCCACAGGACCAGATCACTACAGACGGATGATTTTTGTCACGTTCCAGCATGGAGCAGGCTCTGTCTACAACATTCGCCCTCCACTCCGGCAAACTTCCGGGTACGTTCCAGGAAGGATCACATTCTCCCAGCTTCTGCCAGGAACCATGGCTTTCCAGGTTTGTTTCATCGATCAGATAAATTCCATATTCATCACAAAGCCTGTACCAAAGACTCTGATTGGGATAATGGCTTGTACGCACAGCATTAATGTTATGGCGTTTCATAAAACGAATATCCCAGAGCATTTCCTCTGCTCCGATAGCTCTTCCCTTTCTGCGGTCAAACTCATGACGATTGACACCCCGGAACACCATACGCTTTCCGTTGATAAGCATAAGCCCGTTCTTCATTTCAAAGCGCCGGAATCCCACCGCCTCTTTCACTACTTCGATCAGACTTCCATTGCCGTCATAAATCCGCACATACAGGGTATAAAGATAAGGATCTTCTCCACTCCAGGGCTTTACTTCCCCAATCTCCTGCGCCTTTACACCTCCGCTAGAAGCAGCTGTTCTTTCCTTATAAAGTACATTTCCACTATGGTCTTCCAGAACAAGCTCAAGCTCTGCGCCCTCCTTGTGTCCAAAAAGGTCCCATTCTGCAGAAAAAATACCCTTTTCATAGCTGTCATCCAGATCTGCCTTCACAAAAAGATCCTGCACATGAAGCTCCGGTACCGCATACACATACACATCTCTGAAAATACCGGAAAATCTCCAGAAATCCTGATCCTCCAGCCAGCTTCCACTGCATCTCTTATATACTTCTACTGCCAGCTTGTTCTTTTTATCCTTTACAAAAGGTGTGATATCAAACTCAGCAGGGGTAAAGCTGTCCTCACTGTACCCTACAAAGCTTCCGTTCAGCCACACATAAAAGGCAGCCTCCACACCCTGAAAGGAAACAAAAAGCTTCTTTCCCTTCAGGTTCTGTTCCAGTTCAAATTCCTTTACATAACTTCCCACAGGATTGTACTCTCTGGAAATCTTAGGCGGGCGAAGTTCTTCCTGTCCATCCCAGGGGTACATAGTGTTGATATAATGCATATGGTCATAGCCCTGTGTCTGGATATGACCCGGAACCTGGATCCGATCAAAATGACTGATATCATAGTCTTCCTGATAAAAATCCTTTTCCCTTCCATCCGGATTTTCACTGTAAGAAAAACTCCATTCTCCGTTCAGATACTGGCGCAGGGGCATTTTTTCTCTCAGAGAAACTTCTGTTTCCTTTTCGTAGAAAAAATGATCTGAATGTGCTTTTATACGGTTTACCTGAAAAATTTCCGGATTTTCAAGCCATTGCAATGATGCTTCTGTTGTTCTCATAAACTGCTGCCCTCCAAATATTTCTGTTTATCATCCTTTTACGGAACCGGTCATGCCTGCTACAAACTGCTTCTGCAACAGGAAAAAGATCAGAGCTGTAGGGATCGTAGCCAGCACGACTGCCGTCATCATCATACCATAATCCGGCGTATAAGAGGATCCCATTGCGGAAATAACCAGAGGTAATGTTCTTTTTTCCGGAGACTGCAGTGCGATCAGAGGCCACAGATAGCTGTTCCAGCTGTTCATAAAGGTTACAATAATCGCTGCCGCATAAGTAGATTTCATGGTAGGCATAAAAATTTTGAAAAAGATCCCAAACTCTCCCACACCATCGATTCTGGCTGCCTCGATCATCTCCTTTGGAAAGCTTTCTGTATTCTGCCGGAAGAAGAAAATCAGAAATGCAGTCGAAATTCCAATTACAATAACTGCTCCCGGTGTATTTAATGCAATTGTTTTTAACAACGGAACACTGTTAAACTTGCTGAACAGGCGGAACAGAGGAACCATCAGCGCAGCAAAAGGCACCATCATGGATAAAAGAATAATGTTAAATACTCGCTCTCTGCTTTTTGACCTGTAGATAACAAAAGCATATCCTGCCGCTGAAGAAACGATCATAGCAAGAATCGTAGTCACTACAGAAATTATAAGAGAGTTTTTAAATGCAGTGGTATACTGAAGATCTGAGCTGAGAACTGCCTTTAAATTCTCCATAAAATAGCTGCCCGGCATCAGAGTTCCTTTTGTTACATCCACAGATTTGTTTGTTGCCGCAATAATCATCC
Organism: Blautia sp. XA-2221; assembly: GCF_028767025.1. GTDB lineage: Bacteria > Bacillota > Clostridia > Lachnospirales > Lachnospiraceae > Blautia_A. The sequence goes on along the minus strand of NZ_JAJQXX010000002.1, from coordinate 170,893 downwards.
AAAAAAATGGAAAGATAGAAATAAAGGCACAAATACTCAAAAATATATACTGAAAGGTTCGAATTACTTTTTTAGTCATTTTTATCCCCCACTTTCATCTGAATCATAGACAGAATTACGATCAGCACAACCACTACATAAGATACTGCAGCCGCATATCCAAAGTCAGGTGAATACTTAAACAGAATGTTGTATATATACTGGGAAATCGTAATAGTAGCATTTGCCGGACCGCCCTGAGTAATATTCATAGTCTCGTCAAAGAGCTGTAAAGTACCAATCGTTGAGTTAATTGTTGTAAAAAGAATAATCGGCTTCAGCATCGGAACTGTGATACTCTTAAATTTCTGCCATACTCCTGCGCCATCGATCTCAGCAGCTTCATAAATGGAATCATCAATTCCCTGAAGTCCTGCCAGATAAAAGATCATATTATATCCTGTCCATCTCCATGTAATAGCAATAATAATCAGAACCTTTGACCATACCGGATGCATAACCCATGCAATAGGCTCACTGATAATATTCAGGTTCATAAGAAACGCATTTACAAAACCGTCTGTAGCAAACAGACTTTTAAAAATAATAGAATATGCCACAAGGGAAGTTACACATGGAAGAAAGATCGCTGTCCGGAAAAATCCCTTTGCCTTCAGACCTTTTGTATTCAGCATAGATGAAATCGCCAGCGCAAGGATGATCATAATCGGAACCTGGATCACCAGATACAAAAGTGTATTTCCCAGAGCTTTTCGGAAAGTCAGGTCATTAAGCAGACGTTTATAATTCACAAGCCCGCTGAATGTAAGCTGATTTCCTGCTCCAGTCTGAAATGATGTGATAAAAGCCTGGATCATTGGATAAAATACAAATAAAATAATAAGAATCAGACTGGGCAGCACAAAAGTCCAGGCTTTTCTGTTCAGCTTTGGACTGTAGCTGCGTTTTGATTTTATATTTCCACTCATAATGCTCCTCCTGAAATTTTCTTTTTATCTGAAAAAGGGGCAGGCACTCAAATGCCTGCCCTTTTCTGTATCAACATATATTAATTTGCTGCTACACCTTCAATCTGTGCCTGATACATCTCAAGTGTCTCATCAATATCTGCACCGCTTATAATAGCCTGTACAACCTCTGTCATAACATCTTCAATTATATAAGTATCTTCGCCGTAATTTACATTTGGAACATTATTTGCCCACTCTGTAAAATCTTTAAAAATTTCCTGACCGCCATAGAACTCAATGCCCTTGCTGTAATTTTCACAATCGCTGGATGCTTTCAATGAACTTACCAGATTAATATCTTCTGCAAGTCGGTTCATAAGGTCAACATTAGATGCAAACGTATCTTTCAGGAAAGCTTTTGCCGCCTCCTCATGGCCTACATTTTTCAGTACATACCAGCCGCCGCCGCCAATGGAAGAAGCATTTACAGAATTTTCGTTTTCTGCCATTCTAGGATATGGAGCTACTGCCCATTTGCCACTCTGATCCTCGCTTTTTAAGATAGATGCAGAAATCCAGCATCCAGTAGGAACAGTCGCAACTTCACCGCTGTTAAACGCTCCTACGAACTGATCCCAGTCTACAGTCTGTTTCGCAATTCCGGAATCAACAATTTTTTTGTATATCGTAAGAGCATCTTTCAATGCCTGGTTATCTTTAATATTTACCTTTCCTTCAGCGTCTGTATACCAGGATCCAGCGCTCTGAAGCATCATACGGATCTCACCAAGGTCGCCCGGATCTATTGTAAACATATATTTTCCGGTTTTTTCCTTAACTGCCTGTCCGATCTCAATATATTTGTCCCAGGTAAGATTCTGCATATCCTCTGTTGTGTATCCAGCCTCTTCAATATAATCTGTACGATAGAAAACTGCCGCTACACCGGAATCGAACGGAATCCCATACATTTTTCCGTCAATTGTGTTTACACCTGTTTTATACTCTGTGAAATCATCCGGGGAAGCAATATCGGAAAGATCTGCAAACTCATCCGGGTATGCATTCAGATAACCCTGGATTCTGTAATCCTCGATCAGCACAATATCCGGAAGACCTTCATAGGAACCGGAAGCAAGACTTGTGTTTAATTTCGCAACAATATCACTCTGCGCCATAGTTACTACGTTCACTTCTACATCAGGATTTATCTCTTCATACATTTCTTTTGCAACATTTGCAGCTTTGATATTAAACGCTTCGTCCCACGCCCAGATTGTAATCTCATCTGCGGCTTTCTTTTCTGCACTTACAGTTGCAGTTGTTCCAAACAACACGGTTCCCGCAAGTAAAACCGCTGCCAGTCTTTTCAGCTTCATAACTTTTCCTCCTTAATCACGTCTGATTCACTGTTCTCTTGATGATGCTATCTTATCACAGTTTGTTCAAAAAACATTAATAGAATCTTCACCGGAATTTGGATTTTGTTTGGATTTTAGGCTGCTGCGAATGTAAATTAGGATTATTTTTATGAATTAGGATTTTATTTGGATTTTTGTATGCATCTTCACTTTTCCATATAACAGAAAAACCCCGGAAACCTTACGGTTCCGGGGTAATCTTACGTTTGGACACAATGTACCTTACGGTACTCTATATTTAGATATATTCACAGTGCACGCTTTCGATTTCGCTATGCTTCATCTCAGTCGGGGCATTCGTCCTATAAGTCCTTCGTCAAATATCCTTCTGCGAGTAGACTCCCATCAGATATTTTCCTTGTACTTGCACTGCTCATTGCTTATCGAATATTACTCGATGATTGTAGCAACACGACCTGATCCTACAGTACGTCCACCTTCACGGTATCAGAATGGCGTGTTGCATAGGCTAAATGGTTATTTTTCGTCCATTTTGTGCGAGAAAATGCGGATTTTCCACTGTGTCCGTGTGGTTTTTGGAAATTTTGTTATCATGGTGTTATCAGTCCCTTTGTCTGTTCTTCCAAATAATCTTCATATAATCCCATATAATTTATGATAACCTTTCCACTTGCTTGTGCTAATTTAGGAGGAACTGCATTTCCTATTTGTAAACTCATTTCACCCATATTCCCCTGAAATTCAAATTTATCATCAAAAGATTGCAATCTTGCCGCTTCACGTATAGACAATCCTCTATTTTGTGTTGGATGACAATAACGCCCTTTTGAAATAATAGTACAGCCAGAAGTAATCGTAGGTGCTGGCTTGTCTGGATCTATAATTCCATATGTATCTGTGTACGACACATTTTCCTTTTTATGACATTTAAGTTGTAATTCTTCCGAAATCATTTCGCGATTTCCCCCATGAAGTCGAATTTCTTGCAACCGTTCAATATTTGTTTCTGATAGACTACGTGCTTTATGATTTTTTATTATCCCATCATCATAACTTTCCCCAGCCTCTAAAATTGGCAAATCAAATATTGCTTTGCGAACAGTTACCCATTTTCTATACCCTTTCTGTTTTTCTTTGGAATGTGTAGGGTTCGGTAATATTTTCTGTTTTTCTTTATCTAATCCTAAATTATCATATACATCATTGCGTATTCCGTGCAATACCAATCGTTTTCGTATTTGGGGCACACCAAAATCCGCAGCATTTAACGTAGCATACTCAACATGATAATTTTCTTCTAGTTCTTTTACTACTTTTTTAAATATTTCTTTACCAACTCCAGTAGACATTCCCGGAACATTCTCCATTAAAATAAAAGACGGTTCTAATTCATTTATTATTCTAATGTATTCATACACTAATTCATTCTTTTCATCACTTGCATCTCTTTTTCCTAAACTTGAAAACCCCTGACATGGCGGACATCCTGCAAGCAAAAAATTATCATGTCTGTTTATTCCGGTCAATTCAGTTATTTTCTCTCCAGTAACTTTTTTAATATCTTCTTTTAATACTTTAGTGCGTTTCAAATTACATTTATATGTTTTCAAAGCTTTTCCATCAATATCTACACCCAAGCATAATCTGAAGCCACTCTTCTTCAATCCTGTCGATAGCCCGCCCGCTCCGCAAAACAGATCAATTGCTTTGAATTTCATAAATACAACCACCTCTATACCTATTTCTTATATATTTCATTTATAATCTCTTCCAATCTTTTCTTATTTGAGCTATCTTCCATACTCCATTTATATGCTAACTTTTGTATAAGATCATTTATATGCTCTTCATTTCCATAATCTGCTTCTGAAATGGTTGCAAATATTTTTTTTGCATTGTCATTCGTAATATCTACATTTTCATTCACTATACTAGAATATTGCTGTTTCACATATTGGGATTCCAGTAAAATTTTTTCTGGTATAGATTTATTTGGCAAATAAAATACACTATCCGTATAATATTTAAGGTACTCTTTATATGCATCTATCTCTTGATCTTCTCGTTTTCCACCATTTCCACCATCAACGTATGCCTGAATATCCACTCCATATGCTTTTTGTACGCATTCTTTCATATATGAAACATCTTTTTCTTGTTTCACTGTCAATTCATCCACGTTATATATGTAATCCGTCTGCATATCACCATCTAATACCAAAAATACTCTTTCTTTAAAGAAATCATGTGTAACAAATGTTGGTAAATATTTTGTAAGTAATGTTTTTTCACCACCCGGATTAAACTCCACATCAAAATATTGAGTTTTATCCATTCTTTTCAATATTTGCTCTACAATGTTTTTTGCTGCAAAATCTTCACAAAATATTATTTTTTTATCAGATACGCAATCTTCCAAATCATAAAACGCTTCTCTATAATCAACATTTTCTTTTACTTCAAATCTTCCCTGCGAATTTGTAATATACAATTTAATCGCTTCTGATGGCATATCTCTAATTAATATAGGCGAATGCGATGATATAACTACCTGTAATTTTTTTCTCTTTGTCACTTCTAGTAAATATTCTTTGAGTTTCTCCTGTGCTCCCGGGTGAATCGAGACTTCTGGCTCATCCAAAAGAATCAAACTATATTCTTGTGCTTCCTCAATCTTTTTTACCAATTGAATTACAGCAACTTCTCCACTTCCTGCATTAGCTTCCGAATATCTTGATGATAGTTTTGTTTTTACATAAATTGATGTTCCCGGATTTTTAAATAATGAATGTTCCGCAACTTTAATACTTACATATTCTTTCCCCAGAATAGAACTGATTTTCTTTTTCATTTCATCATTAAGCTCTTTAACAACACCTACTTTTTCATCGGGAGCACCTGGAAAACGCATTGCTTCTCCATTAAATAGCCTGTTCAAATACTTCGAACGTTTTCTTAACAAATCTTTTTTACCTGAAATGTCCCCTTTTGCGAAATGGAATATTTTATCAAATGCGCTTACTTCTGCTCTAAAGTCTAAATATACAACATCTTTCTTTACAGGATCATTTCTTGTTTGTGCAGTCATCCCATCCTTTTTTATCGGTTTTGAGGTTTCCCAATAATCTGGATCCTCTTCTTTTGTTTTAGATCCTCTTCTCATTCGAGTTTTCATTACTTCTTTTATTTCTGATTGTTTATCTTCCCGATATCCATAGAAAAACCTATTTTTCCCCTCGCCACCAGTTTCTTCTATAGGATCTACTTCTGTAGAAAACCAAAAATCTGCACATGATTTCCAATACGGTGCACCATATAATGCATGTAAAGTCGAACTTTTTCCTGATCCATTCTTTCCCACCAATATCGTTATTGGAAATTCCAAATTAATTTTCGTTCCTGGAACTAAATTTTTATAATAAGGAAATACTATGTACTCAATATATTTTTTAAATGCACCATTTTCTTTCATATTTCTTATAGTATCAATTTCTTTATCCATTTTTTTCCTTCGTATATTATCTATTTTCATTCTTCAATTCTATTTTAATCGTTTCCCATACTCATAAATCCGTTTAAGCATTCCGTCTTTGTCTTCACCCAATTCACCACGGATTTTATCTCCAAATCCCATATATGTATTAAATCCAAGCATATATACAGCCATTGCCATAGATAACTCTCCATTTTCTTCGCCATACAATGATGCTACTTTTCTTAATTCATCTATAACTGTATCATGTGGTACCTCAACACCACCTTCTTCATTCACTACAGAATTGATTACTTCCGGCAATGCCATACACATCTTGTAGAACGCATCTTCTTCGCCAGTAAGGATTGCATAAAACTGATCCATGCTCACACGGCGGATCAATCTATGCTGCACATTCTTTCCATCTACCTTTGTTGACCATTTAATGTTCTGTGACTTCTTTGCGATTGCCTCTACCAATAAACATGCACAATCATCATCTTCCAAGATCTGTCCTTGCATCTTTATGTAGGTTTTGGCAGAAGACGCTGAATTCATGGTATTATGCTTATTCTTCATCTCCACATATAAGGTATGTACGATATCTCCGTCCGGCATCTGTATTCCGTCTGGATTTTTATAAATAACATCCCAACCTGCCTGCGGAACTTCACACCCTTTAAAATATGAGAAAATATTCTGATGGAAGTAACCAATATCATTATTATTAGATTTATCCCTCTGCCGGAAGATCTCATTGTTTACGATTTCTTCCCAACTTGTGCGATATACAGATTTATCAAAGATCAATTTAATCGGATCAATCAAATTACTGTTAAAGCGTTTCAGATCATACGACTCCAGCTTTTCTCCATACTTCATAATTGTTGCACGCACATGCTTCTTAAAATCTTCTTCTGATATAAAATCTAAATTCCAAGCCATCTATTTTACCCCCTCTAATGATTTATGTATCTCTAACCCTATTTCATATGCTAAATTTACCGGAACTGCATTACCAACCTGTTTATACTGAGATTGAACACTACCGCAGAATTGCCATTCATCTGGGAATGTTTGACATCTCGCATTTTCACGCACAGTAAATGGTCTTGCCTCCAATGGATGACATCTTTCTGTCTGTTTTTGAGATGGTGAAGTTAATACAGTCAATGAAGGCTCATCCAAACTCATTCTTCTTAAAATTCCAGTTCTTCCACCTTCCATATCCCAGCAACTTTTCATATATGCCTTAGCAATTTCCGGATCAATATCTCTCCAATATCCTCCCGGCGGAACCAACTCAAAAATTTTCCTTTTATTCTCGCCATATGGAACGCCCGAACCTTCTGGACAATCGAGTAGAACATCCCTCAAAACAGGCTTATAATCATGCTCTTTTGGAAAAGAAAATGAAATCTTATCCACCAAATCATTTCTAATTCCTATCGTAATCAATCGTTCTCTTTTCTGCGGAACACCGAAATCCCATGCATTTAACACCTTTTTCTGAATTGTATAACCAGCTTGTTCAAAAATATTTGTTATAGTTGCATAGGTTCTTCCCTTATCATGTGTCAGCAATCCTCTTACATTTTCAAACAGAAACATTTTCGGCTGAAGTTTCTGTAAGAATGTTGCGTAATGATAAAATAACGTTCCTCGTGCATCCTCCAACCCTAAACGTTTCCCTGCATAAGAAAATGCCTGACATGGTGCACCTCCCGATAATAGATCCAATTCTCCCTTTTTTATTCCAAAATACTCTTCAAGATCCAAGCAAGAAATATTGGCTATATCATCATGGATAACTCTCCACTTTGGTCTATTTGTTTGCAACGATTCGGCTGCATCCTTATCAAATTCGATCAAGCCCAATGCTTCAAATCCAGCTTTTTCGATTCCCAAAGCCAGACCTCCTGCTCCAGCAAACAACTCTATGGTTGTAAACTCATTACTATCTACTTGTATTGGTTTCTCTTTTTTTATTTCTACAACATCTTCTATTTTGCAATTCAACGTAAAACATATTTTTTCTATTGATTCAAATGAAACCGGCTCATTTTTCCCCATACGAGCCAATACATTAAAACTTATTCCTGATGCCTCTTTTAATTCCGTGCGGTTCATCTTCTTATCTATCAGTAACTTCCATAATTTGTCATAACAAATCGCCATTAAAATTCCTCCAAAATCAAAAATAATTCAATTAATATTTTATCATATCCCCAAACCATCAACAAGCATTTTTCTCACCATATCGTTAGATTTACTCTTGAAGCCTTCTTATCCAAATTTGATATTTCCTATGTTTTTTGATAATATAATTTCAACAAATCCTATTATCTTCACGCAGAAAGAAGGTACTTATATATGCCACGAGACTCCCTCACTGTTTCAAAGAATATGCGTAAAATCCATAGCAAAGATACTTCCATAGAACTTCAACTTAGAAAAGCACTATGGCACAAAGGATATCATTATAGAAAAAACTATAAAGCACTTCCCGGCTCCCCTGACATTGTCCTCACCAAATATAAAATTGCTATTTTCTGTGACAGTGAATTCTTTCACGGAAAAGATTGGGAAATTCTCAAACTCCGCCTTGAAAAAGGAAAAAATCCAGACTTTTGGATTAAAAAAATTGAACGAAACCGCAACCGTGATTGTGAAAATGATAGGAAGCTACTCTTTCTCGGTTACACTGTTCTCCACTTCTGGGGTCAAGATATCACCAAACACACCGATGAATGTCTGCAAGCTATTGAAGAAGCCATCTGGGACATTAAATTTTCCGATAGTTCCATGGATGATAATTTTCCCGAATAAAATGTACTCTTATAATTCAACGAGCTGTCTGTATTTATTTACAGACAGCCGTCCTTTTATACATAAAGAATATTCTTGCATACAATTTCTTCCGCCGCACTCTTTATATTGTTCATCTTCCCAACCCACTCCATTTGATTTTTACGCTTTAATTCCTCGGTGACCACCAACTGTTTTGACATCTGTTTCATCAATACCTCTACATGTTCTCTGGCTTCCTGATCTACTGCATTCAGATGCTCTGTTAGCTTCCCGGTCATCAGTAAATACTGATATCTTGCCGATCTGTGTTCTTTCAGAAACTGTTTCCGCATCATTCCATATTTCCCATATGTCGGTTCGTCCTCGTTAATCACAAAATCCGGCAGATAATAATCTCCATGCAGTGTGTAACTTAATCCATTCTTTTCATCATAAATATGCTTTTTCATATCCTTACAACTCCATTCCTCTGTTCTTTGTTCTGTTTTTCTTACGTTGCTGATTTTCCATTCTTCGTTTTTCCTCAGCCCATGCCATTCTTTCCTTAATACTTCCCTGTGGCATTTGCTCCATCCGTCGTTTTTCTTCCAGAATTTTCTGGTTCTGAATATCTCTCTGGACAATATCTTCCACCATATCATTCCCCAGTACACGCACGATCCGGTGGTATCGACCTGCCAGGTCTTGAAGTATGTCTTTCTCCTTAGACAGTTCCTTTTTATCCTGTTGGACTGCCTGCAGTTCTTCTTTCGTCTCCTCACACTCCTGCTTTTTCTTCTGAAACTTATTTTTCCAGGCATCACGTTCTCTGGTAAGTTCCTTAACCTGAGCAGCCATTGCAGCAATCTTGTTTTTCATTTGAATAAATAACGGTTTGATTTTCTTATCCCGATAAGTTGTTGCACGCTCCAATGCACCTGCTTCCGGAAGAAATGTGTTAATCGTCCCGTATTCTTTTATTTCCTTACTGACATTATCCATGACCGGCTGCAGTCGTTCTCTGCGATTTTCCAGATTTTCTAATTCCTTTTCTGCCTTCTCAGCCCGCTTTTCAGCGTCTTCTTTTTCTTTGACAGCCTGTGCCTTATCCTCTTTCAAATGCTGTATATTATCTCTTGTTTCTGCAATCTGTATGGTCAGTCCCTCATTTTCCGCTGTCAGATATTTCTTCTCCTGCTCCAGTTCCTGTACTTCTTTTATCCGTTCCTTTTTCTTAAATTCATATACATTCAGATGCTTTTCATGTGTTCCTTTTTTCTCCCACTCAATTCCGTTCCTCTCCATGATTTCAGCCAGAACTTCCTTTTCATGGTTAATCCACTGGTTCAGTTCTGTATCTCGTTTTGATCCACCTTCGAATCCAAGACTTTTCATTGCCTGCTTTAACGATACTCTGGTATCCATCCCTTTTCCTTTCCAGCCAGATACATAAGGAACAAAATCAATGTGCAGATGCGGAGTTGCTTCGTCCAGATGAAGATAACAGTTAAATACCCGTAACGCAGGGTTGCGTTTCTGGAAATCTCTCATATATTCGTCCAAGACTTTTACAGCCAGTTCTCCCGCTTCAGTTCCAACAGCCATGTCTTTGCTGTTTCCTATCTGAAAAATCATTTCATGAAACAACTTTTCCTGTTTTCCCTGACGTATTTTTTCGTAATAATCTGTAATCTTCCGGTCATTTCTTTTCCCCTCATTGTATCGCTCCACTGCCTGGTCAAATAATTCATGATAGACTGTTTTCAGATTTTCATCACAATACTTAATGTTCAGATGAACTCTTTCCCGGTCAACATTTTCTGCAACAAAGGCACGTCTGTTATGTGCCAGGGAGCCAGCTCCGATCATTCCGCTTATCGTTCTTTTCATTTCCATTTTCTCTCACCTCCCATTCTTAAATCAGTGCCAGATATGGCACAAAATCTGTATTTACGCCAGTTATGGCGATTATAAGAAATCTTCGCCGGATACGGCGGTTTTGTTACTTTTGTCAAAAGTAACGCAAAAGCACTTTCGACAGCCGTACCGTCCATCAAAAGTACCCTTGCGCCCTGCGGGGCTATTCATGTTTCATCATTTCTGCTCCTTTCCCATGTGTAAACGGAATTTGTAAACACAGCTCAAAAGATTTTAAAAGTTAACTTTTCCATTCTTTTTACAAAGTCTCGTTTACATTGTTTACAGTTGTGTTTACTCAAATGGTATCTCCAGTTGTTCCGGTACTTCCATAAATCCGTCTTTATCTTTCTTCACAGAATCTTCTATCCGTTTCCATGACCGCTGTATTCCATATTCCTTTCCGAAACGGTGAGTTCCGTGTGCTTTCCATCCTTCAATTGCATTATTCATAATATTTGCGATTTCTTTGCTTTCCCACTGTTTCATCTCACCTGTCCGGTGCAGTGCATCATCAAACAATAGTTTTGTACATACATAATCGTCTTCATAATCATCAAGAAATGCCTGGATAATTCCTGCATTTGTATCTTCCGACATGAATTCTTTCTGCAGTTTCTTTGCTTCTTCCTCGATTTCTTTTGTAAAACTGAGATATACATTTTCCTGCTGATAAAGCACCATAGCCTCAGCCCATGCCTGTACGATATAAGCTCTGCTCTCTTCTTCATCGTCCATAATATGAACTTCTGCTTTTGTTACATCCGTCATAACCGGAGCAAATCTTCTGTTTCCGGTTCTGTCTAATGGAAGAAAATTCAAATCATTCGATGTTCCGCAGAACACACACTGTCGTGGTCTGTCCTCCGGGTGAACCTCATAAGGAACTTTGTAAGTTTCTTTCTGTCTGCTGAGAAATGATTTGATTTGCTCAATGTTCTTTGCCGTCACAGTTGCTTTCATTTCTCCCATCTCTATGATCCAATGGTTCTGTAATTTCCGGTAAATATTCTCATCATCCAGGTGATCCAGATTGTCACTGAACCAATCGTCCTTTATTGCCAGATATTTGAAAAAAGTAGATTTTCCGGCTCCCTGACTTCCTACCAGACAGAGCATAATATCATACTTTATTCCCGGTTCATATATCCTGGATATTGCCGCCAGCATGTGCATTTTCATCACACCAGTTGTATAATTGTTCTTTTCAGCTCCAAGAAATCGTGGCAACAAATTCTTAATACGTGGAACACCGTCCCATACCAGACTCTCCAGATAATCTCTGATCGGATGATATTTATTTTCATTGGAAACAATATCTACTGCCGCTTTTATTACCCGTTCACTTGTAATCTCATAGTTTTCTTCCAGATACATTTTCAGGTTATAATCATCTGTATCCGTCTCCGTAAGGCTGCTGTTTCTTCGTTCCCACGGTACTTCTTTTACAATATCTATCCTTCCGGAAAGCTCATTTCTCCGAATTGCTTTTTTCAACACCGGATCATTTTGCAGTACTGTCACACAATTTCGGATTGTCTGTCTGGTTCTGCCTTTATCTGTATGAGCCAGCATTTCATTAACATCCTCGACTGTAAGCATTTCCTCGTCCACAATATTCTCTAATTCCATCAAGGACTTCTCGCTGATATTTGTTAACTCTTTCTTCAATTCGTTCAACCTCCCTTCTTTTCACTTTGAAAAAATCTATAATTTCTTCTCCGGTTCCAAACATCAGCACATCCAGATAGTCATTTATTCTTCTTTCATTTGCCAATGCCTCCGTAAATAATTCGTGCCATTCTTCTTCTGGGTTTGGTTTATAAAATTCTTTCCAGAACTGAATCCACCTCAGATATCGGATCAGCACATCTGTCGCATAGTTTAGCCACTGCTCTAATTTTTCTCTGATCAATACGACTTTAGGCTTTTGTGTTTTCAGGGGAGCCCTGTTTCCAATTCTTCTACGCTTTCTCTTATCTTCGATATGAATATCCAATCTGAAATCTTCGATAAGCCTTTTTGCTGCTTCATACTGCGATAGTCCAAATAATCTCGCCGTAAAATCAATCGCATCCCCACCCGCTCCACATCCAAAGCAATGATACATTTTATCTGCTTTCATGCTCGGATGCCTGTCACTGTGAAACGGGCAGCAAGCCATTCCGTTATTTTTTACTTTTATCCCGTAATGCTCTGCAGCCTGCCTGGCTGTTACGCACTCTTTTACCTGTTCAAATATTGTCATATCCACCTCTTGCCCTTCCGGGCAAGTCTCTGATAAACAGATATTCGGGAATTGTTGTATCGTTCAATTCGTGATATACTGAATCTGCCAAGATGATATATCAGTGAATCTGATTATCAGAGAACTTGCTCAGATATTTTGTCTGGGCTTTTTCTTTTTTTCTGTCAGTAGCCATGGTTCCACTCCTTATACGAATCTCCTTGTAGGAATAATGATAATTTCAAATTTGCTTCCGTCCTCTAATTCAAGAAGAATCACATAATCTGAATCTCGATCTGGTAAAATGGAACTTATCTTCAACTTCTTACTGTAGTTAATTGCATCAAATATTTTTCCGACTACTTTCTTTGTTTTCATTTACTTCTTCCTCCGTATTAACGTTTGTTGTCCAACATCTCAGCTACCTTTTTTTGCTGTGACGGATACAGGTGACCATACGTATTTAATGTCATCTGAATATCTTTGTGCCCCAGCCTTTCCTTGATAATCAGCGGTTCCACACCCTGATAAATCAGATAGGCAACATGACTGTGCCGGATATCATGCACTCTGATCTGCTTCACACCGCTCTGCTTTTCATATCTCTTGAGTCGTTTCTGCAGTGTTCTTGCCACGATCGGAAATAATCTCTGGTTTTTCGGAAATCCATAGCGTTTCTTCACATATTCCTGAACTTCTTCTTTCAGAAAATTAGGAATGTCAATGGTGCGAACTGAATTTTCCGTTTTGGGAGTATCGATCACATCTCGCTTCTGAATCCGGTTATAAGTCTTGTTGATATGCAGCCTGTTCCCACTCATATCAAAATCTGAAAAGCTCAGTGCCAGAAGTTCCCCTTCCCTTATACCGGTCCAGAACAAAATTTCAAATATCAGATAATCCTCACTTCCCGGATCAATCACCGTAATAAAACGTTCATATTCTTCTTTCGTCCAGAATTCCAGCTTGTCTGCGTCCGATTTTCCCATACGCTTTACTTTCTTACATGGATTTTCCTTCAGATTGTAAATTTTCTGTGCATGATTGAATAATGCATTCAACTGGTTCTGAATCATGCGTTCATAAGTCTTGCTGTAACCTTTTTCCTGAATGGTATTCTGCCACTGGATAACATCTGCCGGTGTGATCTCATTCATTTTTCTTGTTCCAAAATACGGAACAATGTGTTTGTTCATCATGTGCTGCTTATTCCGGATTGAATTTTCTTTCAGTTCTTTTCTCTTGTCTCCAAAATAAACTTCGATGAAACTTCCCATCTCCATTTTCATATCCGCTGCAGTCTTTCTCATGAATTCCTTTTCATAATTCAATGCTTCTTTCTTCGTCTTGAACCCTCTTTTCAGCTTCTGCGTTTTCTTTCCTGTCCAGTCAATATAACGGAAGCTCACATACCAGGTTCCCTGTTTTGTGTCCTTGTAAGCTGACATTCTAAACCCTCCTTTAAACTGCTCTCTGAGAGCATCCATAAAATTTTGTTTCCCAATAGGGACGTGGAATCTTTCCACGAACTGCCACATATCCTTCCTTTGCCAGTTCATCATTAAGCTGCTTCAGAATGGAATATGCCTTACTGCGTTTTACACCTAATTCTTCCATGACATCATCAACAGTCATCATATAATTAGTTCTCATATCGTCCTCCTTTCCAGTCACTTTTGTGACTTTGTCAATAACCTTTTGCAAATTTAATTTTTATATTCCAAAGTGTTTCACGATCCACTCTGAAAAAACAACCTCTTTCACATCATTCACTTTTGTGCTAGAATAGAAACACAAATATAATTAAGGAGGCAGCCATAATGGTAGGTAAAAAAATCCGGGCATACCGGGAATTCAGAGGATACAGTCAGATACAATTAGCCGAGCTGTCCGGCATTAATGTTGGTACGATAAGAAAATATGAACTGGGAATCCGGAATCCAAAACCGGATCAGCTAGAAAAGATTGCAACTGCACTGGGATTAAATGTCAGTGTTTTTCTTGATTTCAATATTGAGACTGTTGGAGATGTACTCTCCATCCTGTTTGCAATCGATGACTCTGTAAATCTTTCTCTTTCGGAGACTTCAGATCAGAAGATTGCAATGACATTTGATAATCCTACAATGCAGGATTTCTTTAAGAAGTGGTGTCAGTTTAAAAATGTCTACAAAAAGGAAAAAGCTGAAATATTAGCTATTGAAGATGAAGATAAGAGGCAGGAAGAATTGGATAAGCTAAACGCTACCCAGGAAGAATGGAAATTGCGTGCTATGGGAACCACGATAGGGTGCCATACTGTAATCAAAAAAGGTTTCAAAGATCTGTCTATTCGAACATGTGATCTCACTTAAATTAATATGTAGGAGGTAAATATGATTACTAAAATAAAATGGAACAATCACGAAATACTCGGAAATTTAGAACTAGATTTTACAAAAGCAGATGGTTCTCCTTATTCAACCATCATATTAGCTGGCGAAAATGGAACAGGCAAAACAACTATTTTAGAAACCTTAAGTACATTTCTAAACCTCGGAAGTATAGAACCATTCGAATTTATTGAATATAACATCGAAAATAATCTATATACAATTATCCCTTTATCGGAAGATAACAAACAGCTTGGTTTTCATAAAAGAATTTGCAAAATCGATGGAACAACCAAAGATATTACATCCAATCGTTATAATAATACTGATTCCATTGTCAATGATATTTCTGATATCAGACATTATGGATGTTCTTATTCAAAGGCACGCTCAGGATTTGCAACAGACAAAGTAACATCCGTAACTACATCACAATTGGATTCTAACAAATATGAAAATGATGATAATGAAAACTTCACTTCAATCAAGCAATTAATTGTGGATATAGATACTCAAGATAACTCCGATTGGATGGAAATAAGTAAATCTAATACAGGAAAATCACTGGATGAATTTTTACAAACAGCAAAATTATCACGTTTTAAATACTCTTTTGATAATTTTTTTGATAATTTATCGTTTTCAAGGATTGATAATTCATCTCCTGAAGAAAAGCGCATTTTGTTCAAAAAATATGACCATGAAATATCTGTTGACGCCTTAAGTACAGGTGAAAAACAAATCGTATTTCGCGGTGCTCACTTACTAAAAAATAGTAATAGCATAATCGGCGGCACTGCACTTATAGATGAACCAGAATTAAGTATGCATCCAACTTGGCAAAAAAGAATTTTACCTTATTATCGTAGTCTATTCTCCTCCGGACTAGAACAAATGACGCAATTAATTATTGCAACACACTCGGAATACGTATTGTCTTCAGCTTTACAGGATTCTGACAATGTGCTTGTCGTTGTATTAAATCAATCTCAAGCAGGTATTTCTCAAAGACGCATTACAAGTCCTTCTGTTCTTCCAACAATTACCGCTGCTGAAATAAACTATTTAGCATTCAATATTGCATCTACCGATTATCATATAGAGCTTTACGGAAATTTGCAGCATAAATTAGGAGATTTAAATGTCATAAATACGGATAGCTATATCAAAGCTCATAATTTATATAATGTTTCTATGCACTCTAAACCATCATCTTTCACTAATCGGAATGGGCATATCACAAATTATGAAACATTACCAACCTATATTCGAAATGCCATTGATCATCCAGATCCTATAAATCGTCCATATACTTCTTACGAATTGCAATGTTCAACTAATTTACTTATTGAAATTTGTAATTCAATTCCATAAAAGTTATCATTCTGTTATCACAAACGGTTGTCAGGACACTCTCCCGGCAACCGTTTTTCTATACTGTTCGTTATTCTTTTCCGCTCTTTTATATATTTCCGGGCAACAGAAAAACCCGTAGAACCGAAGTTCTACGGGTATCTTACGTTTGGACACAACGTTATCTTACGATAACAAATTTATATTCAGATTGTATTACTCGATGATTGTAGCAACACGTCCTGATCCTACAGTACGTCCACCTTCACGTTTGTGAGGTTCTTAAAATCCCATTATTTTCTGTGATTTTCGTGTCCATATTGTCTTGTGTTGTGGATTTTCCAGGCTATATCTCTATTCTCTGCATTTTTTAGTATCAAAATAGTATCACAAAATAAGTAATACATTCAAAACGAAGGATTGGTCTCCCAATCCCTCGAAATTAGTGGCTGGTCTTACGCTATTAGCTGCCCTTCCATTATCTATGATATGCACTAAATAAAAAAAGTAAACTAAACTAGCTTACTTTTTATGTAGCTGGCTTTACGTATATTAAATACAACCCTTCTACGCACTTATTATTCACAGCTGGCTTTACGCTTCTACACTACCCTTCTGTGATTTAAATTTATCATATTTTTCTTGAAAAGTCAATGCTATTTTGTGATCGACATTAAAACATATTATTATACTTTGATTACCTTTTTTCTCGAAATGAAGCTTTGAAGCATCTAACAATTCAGATAATACCTGTACTATATCATTAAAGGTCAGATTTCGAATTTCATCTTTTCCTAACTCTAATTCAATAGAGCCTTTTTCTATTTTTACATTATAATAAACATCATCAAATTTATTGTCAATCCAAAATTGATACATTTTATTTTCAAAAACTTTTTTCTCTGAATAAAATTTCTTATACTCATTCAATCCCTTTTGATTCGACAATTTAAAGTATTCTTCCACCCGCAAAATTACCTTTTCAATTTCCGCCGGTTCCGCACATACTAATTTTTCAGAATTGTAATATCTACTATGTATTTGTTTTTCTGTAACAATATTAATCTTATCAACTCGAGCAATAGAATTAGTTGAAACGATTCTACACCCAAAGCCTTGTCTTTTACATTTTTCCCACCGCTCTTTTGTATACGTCGTTAAGGGTACAACATAATACATTTTTTCTTCTTTTAGCATCCGTACAACCATCGCCGGGTGTACCCCTTTAAATTCGTATTCTTCTGTTCCCCCTAAATCTATTGCATAAATGCATCCATTAATAACCTTCTTCATCCGTATCTCCCTTTATGACTTAATATTTAACAGCTTCTTGAATTCTGTACGTCGTCCAGTATTAGATTGGTTTTTAAAATTAACATTCATATACCACTCACACAATTTATTTTCAACTTCTTTTCCCATATTATCTGGATAATATACAAAATATCCTGTTAAATATGTTATATAATCTATTCTATCTGGTTCTTGCAAATTGTGTTCCTGAATAAACTGAAGTGCTTTATCTAGTGCTTTCAATGTCAATTCAAAGCATCTTTGAATTTCTGAAGGTTTAAGACTACACAACTGGTTCTCTTTTGTATCAGATGGAATAGGAGTATATGCTTCTGTATGTTCCTTACCTGTTATAATTTCATATGCCGAATTTAAAGTAGCAATTGGATAAGAGACCTCTGTTTTTTTAGGGACAAAGAAGTTATAACCATGTTCCAAAAGTCTATCTCTGAAAATATTCGTATATTGCGTATAGATATCAATTCCATGAATTTTCATCTTTGAAAATCTCATTTGTAAAGCACTTACACGACTTCCTGCATTATTTAATACTTCAAACCATTCTATTTGTTCATCTTCTGACAAATCATCTGCTTGATTAATTGTATAATAATAATTCCTAATTTTAGTCCGGCACTGTAATAAAACAGGTAACACATTTTCTTTTCTTAGGTATTTAGAATTCATAACATACGAATAAAACACGCTATCTTCTTTATTGAGCAGCTTTCCAACTGGAATCTGATATCTTTCTATTGCTCCCTCTACCAGAAGAAATCTTCCTTTTATTAAATCCAAAACTATATTTCGAAAATCCTCACTATCCGTATATGCTTTATAGTTCGTTGTCAGTCTTTGCTGTCCATCTACAATTGAAATTTGAGTTCTACTCATATCCTTAACTATTTCTCTCGTTATAAATGATACTTGTGGCACGTAATCCTGCAGATCATTAATCGCATTAACTGAAAGTGGCGAAACCGGAGCTTTTCCTAATAATTGATAATTTAAAAGAGAAATGCATTTATGCAAATTCCAACTCATGTCTCTCTGATATAACGGTAAAGTTATTTGCTGTTTTTCAATTTGCTGACACATACTTAAAACTGTTAATTTATGCGATTTTTCTGTAGGGTTAAATTCTGCAGCCCTAATTAGTTTTTGATTTATATTCATTTTTCACGTCTCCTTTTTTTCATACTATACTCTATTTATTATTTTGTCAAGCGCAGCGTCCATTATTTTTTTACTTTTTCCATATTTTATGCTTATTTTATTTTAGCTGCTCTTTTTTTCCGCTTGTAAATATTTATAAAAACACCGCTTAGCTATATAACTAAGCGGTAAATTCAATATCACTATAATTAAAAAAAGCACCTATCTCTAAAAATGTCAAAATTTTTTTCTCGCAAAACTATATATATCCCCCGAGAAGTAACCTTTAAGCACCTTTACTGCATTCTCTGCATCATCGGTTTTCACGAATATATCCACACCATATATTCCAAATCCAGGTGCCCCATGCATTGCAACATTCGCACCTGCTTCCTGTGAAAAAGCTGCTATTCCATTTTGCTTTAACATTTCTACAAGTTGTTCTGTCTCTACTATATTCTGTGCATTATAAATTTTTGTCCATTCTACCTTAGATAGGGAAGTTTCCTTTTTCTCCTGAACATTTGACGAATTCTGGTTTCTTTTTCGATTAATAAATGCCAAGAGCCTAAGAATAATAAATGCCACAATAGTAATACCAATCAGAAATCCCAATGCTAACCGTGTTATCTGTGTTTCTGTAGCCCCCATTCTGAATAAGCATACACCATAGATGACTGTAAAAATTCCTGCACATATCACACTGGTGAGAAAATCTCTCCATATAGTAGCACTTTTTGGCAAACATTTATCCCATATTCCATTGTACACCATAATAGAGGCGTACAGGATTCCTCCTACCAAAGCAGTTGCTGTCTCTCCTAAAACCAAGCGAATATCCACAGTTAATAACATCTGAATAATAATCGCTAACACACTAATCACAAACATTGATGCAAATGCAAGATTTCCAGCCTTTAATGCTTTTTGTTTCACCCATCCTTCATACACCGCAACTTTGTCCAGTGTTTCTTTCATCTCTTTATTCATAGTCTGGCTCCTTTCTCCATCCAGGAGCTCTCTCATCTCAACATCGTAGTATTCAGCAAGTTGAACAAGTATACTGAGATCTGGCATATTTATTCCTGTTTCCCATCTGGAAACTGTTCTTGCAGATACCTCAAACTTCTCGGCAAGCTGCTCTTGCGTAAGATTCTTTTCTTTACGACATTGCTTTAAAAAAGCTCCAATCTTTTTTGTGTCCATGTCTCTACCTCTCTTCCACTTACAGCTTACCAATATGTATCAAAATTACCACGACATAAAACGAGAATCCGCTAATTTTCAACCGGACATCGTATGTCTAAAACAAATAAACGGTATTTTCACCCCAAAAGCATTCTATTCCTCTATAAATTAACCTTCTATTTTATGTCTATCCATAAGCAGCAGAATAAACATAACAAACCATATCACCCATGCAATTAAACAACCGATTCCTATATGCCAAATATCTATAATCATTCCAACAATAAAAGGAATTGACATAAACATCATTCTCTTCCCATATGCCTTACACATAGCATTTTCATCATATTTTTTTCGTTCTTCTGCTGATTTCATATTATAACCAGACAAGAATTTGGATGCTTGTCCTTTTGACCTATAAAACCATATTCCAAATAAAATCATAATCACTGCCATTGCAAAGTCAAAAACAATATAGAACATATAATGCTTCCTTTCAGTCGATTCCACAAATTGAATTTATCGTCTTGTTCCATTCTTATCAAAATTCTTTTTTAATGCTATTTCTGTTGGGAGAATAGACCCAATTAAAGGAATAAGTTGAACACCACAGATAATCCCTCCTATACTCCCAACACAATCTTCATTTTTTCCAATCACTAAAAGCATGAATATTACTGTTATCGGCAACATAACCATTCCACAGACATACCAGACTTTACCACAATATTTATGAGCAAATTCCCATGTGTCTTTGTTCTTCATAGACATTGAAGTCCGATATCCAAATACTGAATTTATTTCCTTTGGAGCCTTTTTCATAAAATATCTTCCAAAACCAATCATCGTAAATGGAAGAAGCAAATCCATAATCAACATAAAAATCCAAAACCCCATTGTAAACCTCCTTTACTACAACTTCCGATTGTGCGTTTGTGCAAAACACCTTTATTTCAAACGTATGAAAAGTATTGACATTCGCCGAGATTACTTAGCACGTCTCTAAGCACAAACATAAAGTTCAACTTGCTTTTGTTTATAGTTTCTCCTTCAATTCTACTGCAGTAATTTTGTACTTTCTCAAGTTCTTCAAACAATAATCTATTACAAATTTCTTTAGCTTCCTCCAAAACAAGAGCATCACAATACACCGCATCGATAAAATATTCTTCTTCTTCCACTATTAAGCATTGTTTTTCAGAGTGAAATCTTTTTGCGAAATTTGAAACAATTATTTTTTCGTAATCTTCATCGCACAATTCTATTATACAAGGAACAAAATTATCATTATTTTGCTTTTTGTAAAATGTAATATCAAGCATTGTTCTTACCTCCAGTTTTCCTTTTTTTCACTTTTTCACGAACTTCTTTAACTTTTTCGGGTGAAAGGTCATCGTAAAGTTTTATCCCTTTTGCTTCAGCCCTTTGCTTTGTTTTTGGAGAAGCTTTAGCTTGGACTAAAGCTATGCTAACCCCTTGCTCGCTGAATTTATCAATATCACTTGGAAAAATTTTTGCTCTTGCTTTAATTTCTCCATAACCTTTTTCAGCCATTCTCAGCTTCCTCCAATCATCTGCTAATATTTATTATCTGCGCTAATCTTTTAAATACCTATCCAGAATAAAAATTAACTTTTGTTCATCTTCCTTGGGATAGCTAAAATCACCCAAATGTGAATTTCCTTCTGTAGATTGAATATCTATTCCATATTTCTCGCCAATCTCTTTAACCATCAACTTAATATCTCTATGTTCAGCCAGTTTTTGAATAGCTTTATTTTCATCCTCAGATTTCTGATAATCGACTATAGAAAAATCATTATACATCATCCTCTACCTCCTCCTTAGTGAACACATTAATATATAAATTTTCTGCTACTCAAAAGAACAATATGTAAATTCGTAGCTAAAAATTTTACTCTGCCATGCCACATACTGCGAACCTCTCACAGTATAAGCAATTTTTTGTTCACCTTCTGCAGCTAAGACATATTAAAACAATCCCGATTTGAGAAGAAGCCCAAGGGACTTTTAATGTTCCTTATGCTTTTCTCTTTTCTTTAGCTGTTTTAGTTCAAACATTCGCTGTTCTTCCGCTTCTTTTTTCTTTCGGCTTCTCTCTTTACGCTCATGCTTGTTCTGTTCCTGCTGTAATTTCAACGCCAGTTGTGATTTTGTACTAATACCAGTTTCCAGCATCTGCTTTTTTGCTGAACGCTGCATCCGTTTCGGATTTCTTTTTATATCCTTTACAATAGCTTCAACAGCCGGACTGAATTTCAAACCGAAATAGTATTTTTGAATATATTCCTGCACTTCATAATCTTTTGGTTCTACGCCAAATGTTACCTTTGCCACAGATAATTTACCATCTTCAATATGCTCAAATATGCCTACCCAAAATGGTTCTTCAAAATATACCGTCAATCTTCCATTTACTTTGTCCATAAAAATCCCTCCTAAAATTTATTGAACAAAGAATGGACAACCCGGAGGGGCAGGTTACTTACCCTATTTATATAGGACGGCCGGGCTACCTACCGGCTCTGGCACATCAAAGATGCACGTTGCGTTTTTATCTTTGTTTTGATAACTTTCAATTTACCTTCACTTTATTTTACCATAGTGCTTTCTAAAGTTCTATTCTAATATACAAAAATGTAAAAAAGCGATTTTATCCCCCTCGCAATCACACATATATCATGTTTTTCAATACAATTTCTTCTGCACTAGCTTTTATATTATTCATCAGCCTGACCCACTCCATCTGATCCTGTGCCTTTAATTCTTCAGTTACACCCTGTTTTTCTGTCATCTGTTCCATAAGCGTTTCCACCTGTTCTCTAGCTTCCTGATCAGTCTGATTCAGATGTTCATTCAGTTTTCCAGTCAATAACAAATACTGATACCTTGCTGATCTGTGTTCTTTTAAGAACTGCTTTCGTAACATTCCATATTTTCCATATGTCGGTTCTTCTTCTCTTAAAACCAGATCCGGCAAATAGTAATCTCCATGCAACGTATAGCTCATTCCATTTTTTTCATCATAAATTTGTTTTTTCATAGTCTAAATCTCCAATCCTTTGTATTTTGTTCTATTTTTCTTACGTTGTTGGTTTTCAATCTGACTCTTTTGAGTCGCCCATTCCAACTGTTTCAGAACGCTTCCCTTTGGCATTTGCTCCATTCGCCGTTTTTCTTCCAGTGTCCTTTGTTCTTTAATATCCTGCTGCACCACATCCTCTACAGTTTCTGATCCCAAAATACGCACCACTCTGTCATATCTGTCCGAAATCTCTTGTAAACGTTGATTATCATTTAATAATTCCCCATTTTCTTTACGCACATCATCTAACTGCGTTTGGATATCATCACATTTCTCCGTAGATTTTTGATATTTGTTTTTCCAGCTTTCTATCGTTTTGTTAAGTTCTACAACCTTTCCAGCTAATGCAGCAATCTGATTCTTCATCTTGATAAACAATGGCTTGATTTTATTTTCTCTGTAAAGTACTGCACGTTCAAATGTTCCTGCCTCCGGTAAAAACGTCTTAATCATTCCATATTCTTTTATTTCTTTACTGGCATTATCCATAATCGGCTGCAGCACATCTCGACGCTCTTCCAGACTTTTTACTTCTTTTTCTGCGTCCTCTGCCCTTTGTTCTGCTTCTTGTTTCTCCCTGATTGCCTGTTCCTTATCGTCTTTTAAAATCTGGATATCTGCTCTGAATTCCGCAATTTGTGCTGTCAGTTCTTCGTTTTCTGCAGTTAGATACTCTTTCTCCTGCTCCAGCTCCTGTACTTCCTTTTTTCGCTCTTTCTTCTTGAAGTTATAAACATCCAAATGTTCCTCATGAGTACCTTTCTGTTCCCATTCAATGCCATGCTGTTTTGCAATCTCTGCCAGGACCTTTTTTTCATGGTTCATCCACTGGTTCAACTCTGTATCATGCTTATTTCCACCTTGAAATCCAAGACTTTTTAATGCCTGTTTCAACGAAACTCTGGTGTCCATTCCTTTTCCTTTCCAATCAGTCACATAAGGAATAAAATCAATATGTAAATGTGGAGTAGACTCATCCTGATGTAGATAACACCCAAATACCCGTAGCGCTGGATTCCGTTTCTGGAAGTCCTTTACATATTCATCCAGCACTTTTACAGCCAGATCTCCTTCTACTGTTCCGACAGCCATATCTTCTCGATTTCCAATTTGAAAAATCACTTCGTGGAACAACTTCTCTTGTTTTCCCTGCCGAATTTTTTCATAGTAATTTGTAATCTGCCGTTCTTTTCTTTTTCCGATGTTGTATCTCCCCACAGCATCATCAAATAACTCTTTATAGACTTCCTTCAGATTTTCATTCTGGTAACAAATATTTAATTGTACTCTGTCCGGTTCTACATTCTCTGCGAAAAACTCTCTCCTGTTATGGGCCAAAGAACCTTTCCCTATCATACCGCTAATTGTTCGTTTTATCATAATGTTTCTCACCTCTTTTCTGAGCAAGTGCCAGATAGCGCATAATTTTTATTTACGCCAGTCATGGCGATATTAAGAAATTTTCGCCGGATACGGCGGTTTTGTTACTTTTGTCAAAAGTAACGCAAAAGCACTTTCGACAGCCGTACCGTCCATCAAAAGTACCCTTGCGCCCTGCCGGGGGCTATCCGATCAAATTATTCCGGTATTCTTGCCTGTACATATTCCAGATCTCCGCAATATGGTGTTCCCACCAGATACCATTCTCTTGCCGGATTCATCTCCATTCTTGTCCGTACCCACTTATCATCAACCAGCACCTCAAGACCTTCTCCACAGTGAAATCCCGTATCAATCCATAAGTCTGATGCCAACAATCCATATCTGTCATTACTGCTGTTATATCCTAATCTTCCCTGTTTCATTGTATCTTTCTCCCTTCTTCACAACTATCAAATTTACAGTAATCTCACATTCCAACCATAGTTTTCCGTCTGCACCTTACCAACTTTCTCCTTGTTTACTTCTCACAGGTGCGTGACACACTCCTGTAAAAAGATAGTCAATAAGAACTGTTACCATCGAAAGCTCTCTTGCATTCCTTTTCTGTCCAGATACTCCTGCCGGAACTTTTCCCGTTCTTCTTCTGTTGGTGCAGTTTTGGATTTACTGTATACCTCACGATTTACCATTGCATCCAGCTTTTTCTCCAAACCATTTCTTATATCATCTGCTTCCTGTTCCTGATCCAGTAAATGATATTTTATAATCTTTCCAAATAACTCCTCTGGAATCATAACGTTTTTCAAGTTCTCACCTTCTTACAATTTATGTAAGGACGCAACACTGCAATGTCTTTACAGATTGCAATCTTGCATTTTAATTCCGCATTTTCTATATACTCTGCAATGTTGCACCCTTAATTTATTCCGGCTTAACTTTATCTAAATCCCAATACCATGAATTACCGATTCGTCTTGCCTTAATTCCAAGTTCCTTTTTTGCATTTTCCAGTGTTCTTTTAGAAATATTCAAATCTTCTGCCATATCAAAGATTTCACTGCTTTGCACAGAAGTTGATGTTTCTGCCAGTTCCCTCAGCATCTTCCTTGCCTGTTCCAGTTTATTTACCTTTGGCGCAATTCCACCAAGCACCTCATCTGCTGTGATTTCATAGTCACCTATCCACTCAAATCCTGTTTCTGTCAGGCGAAATGCTTTGGAATGCCCAAATGCAGCCAGATTATTTTTAATCTGAACCACTGCTCTTAAATCCGGTTCTCCCTCTATTCTTCCTACCAGTAATACGCTTCTGGCTACTGCAAAAAAATCAATCGAACCCATTCCTCTATATGCAGCTTTATTTCCACCAGCTTTATTCATATGTCCGATTAATAAAATTGCACATTTGTATTTTTCTGCCAGCAAGCTCAATCTTTTCGTCATATCCCTTGCTTCATTTGCCCGGTTCATATCCATTGTTCCTCCAAGGTATGCCTGAATCGGATCTAAAATAAGCACTCTCGCACCAGTCTGTTTGATAGCAGTTTCCAGTCTTTCATCAATCATGGAAAGTGATTTTTTTGTTTCATCTATAACCATGATTCTTTCACAGACCGCTTCTGCCAGCTCCAGTCTGGGTTTTACTGTATCTGCCAGTCCATCTTCCGCTGTCTGATAAATAATATTTACTGGTTCTGTTACTTTCATATCATTATCCAGTCCTTCCCCTTTAGACAATCTCGCTGCAACATTTAATACTAACGTAGTTTTTCCATCACCCGGATCTCCCTGAATAATCGTTAATTTTCCATAAGGGATAAATGGATACCAGAGCCAGTCCACTGTCTGGGACTGAACATCTGACATCTTTATCATTTTCAATTCTGTTTTATTCTCATTTCTCTGTTCCATAAATTCCTCCATTTTTCAAACTATTCTCGCCAATTATCTGTTGTTCTTTGGAAGAATCCCTGCTATAATCAACTTGTCTAGGATTGACATTTGTGGATTCGTCCCCATTTGTCACATTGCTCCGGTTGTTCGTACTTCCGGAGCTTTTTATATTTTCATCATCCAGCATATCTGCCACCACTTTCTGCTGATCTGGATATAAGTGCCCATAAGTATTCAATGTAATGCGAATGTCCGTATGTCCAAACCTTTCTTTAATCATCAATGGTTGCACTCCCTTATTAATCAGAAATGCCGCATGACTGTGACGAATGTCGTGTACTCTTATCTTTTTTACTCCAGTCTTTTGAACCACCTGTTTTAACTTATGCTGTACCGCTTCATGAACCATTGGAAAAATCCGTTCATCTTCGGGCAACTCATACAGTCTGCTAATATAGTCCTGAATCTCTTTTTTCAGAAATTCCGGTATGGAAATCGTACGGTTCGATTCTTCTGTTTTGGGAAATGTAATCACGTCCTCTCCATGCATACGGTAGTAAGTTTTATTGATATGAAGTAGATTCCTTTCAAAATCAATGTCAGCAGGTGTAATGCTGAGTGCTTCGCCTTCTCTCGCTCCTGTCCAGAATAATAATTCAAACAGCACATAATATTTGCTTCCCGGTTCTATTTCGGTCATAAACTGCCGATATTCTTCAATTGTCCAAAACTTCATTTTCTTTTTTGAAGTCTTTCCCATACGTTTTACTTTGTCACAGGGATTATCTGCCAGATTGTAGATATTCTTCGCATGATTGAATAATGCCGTCATCTGATTCTGTATTGTTTTCAGATAATCATCTGAATATCCTTTTTCAATAATCGTATTCTGCCACTGGATAATCTCTGCTGGTGTAATACTGTTCATTGATCTGTCCTTAAAATACGGTAACAGTTGAGCCTTCATCGTATCTCTTTTATTCTTGATACTCCTGTCCTTCAATGACTGAGACTTGTCTCGGAAGTAGACTTCTACAAACTCTCCCATTGTCATATCCATGTCTGCTTTCGCTGTTCTTTTATACTCCGCTTCAAAATTTAATGCTTCTTTCTTAGTGCGGAATCCTCTTTTTACTTTTCTCTTTTTGGCTCCTGTCCAGTCCTCGTAATAAAACGAAACATACCAGGTTCCTCTTTCTTCATCTTTGTATGCTGCCATACATTCTCACCCCGCTTACATTGCAATCTGGGAATATCCATAAAATTTCTTTTCCCAGAATGCCCTTGGTATTTTGCCTGCAACGGTCACATATCCCTGATCTGCAAGCTCTTTGTTCAATTTACGAAGTAGCTTATAAGCATATCCAAGTGAAATTCCCATGCTTTCAGCCACTTCTTCTGCTGTAATCATATAGTTCTGTTTCTGCATATCATTTCCTCCTTATCTATAATTATCATTTTCACTGATACTATATCATTTTAAATAATCATTGTCAATAATTTTTATCTGTATAAATGATATTTTCCCATATTGTTGATTTTTATCATTTATGATATACTAATTATAGTTTTGAGGAGGTGTCTATCATGCAGGAATCATCTATTTCAGAGAAAATAAAAGAACTGCGAACTGATCTGAAAATGAATCAGAAAAACTTTTCCGCAGCCATTGGGATAAGGCAATCAACTTTATCCAGTTATGAAAACGGTGTGGTTACTCCATCCAATGAGGTATTATTAACCATTGCTCAAAAATTTCATGTCTCACTGGACTGGTTGTTTGGATTATCTGAAAACAAAATACAAATTTCTACCCTGAGCGATGTCATTTGGGTTCTACTCCAGATGAATGAGTCAAATGAATTACGCTATGAACTGGACATAAATAATAAACTTCCCGGAGATATAGAAACAACAACTCAGAGATGGTATGCCGGACTTCGCTTTTATGGAAATGATCCGGAGCATTCTTTAAATGCGGATATGTGTAATTTTCTTGCAGACCTGCAAGAGAACAGAGAAAGCCTGGAATCTTATTTCACAGGCAAGGATATGTACGATATGTGGAAAAAACAGACGCTGGAATACTACACAGCGAAACCTGTCACACATAAAGAAATTGAAGAACTGGATTTTGAAACACGAATTCGTAAACGAGATGAACTTTTAGCAAAGAAATTTTCCAATAACGAATAAAAATAGTATCATAACAGTATCACAGGCAGATATGCGAAGAAAATAAAAGTCTTCCCATACCTGCCTGTTTTAATTTATTCGCTATTCTTTATAGATTTATTCTTAATTTTTAAGCAACAGAAAAACCCCGGAAACCTTACGGTTCCGGGGCAATCTTACGCTTGAACACATGGTATCTATGATACCAATTTATATATTATAATCTGTCAATCAGTGATTACTCGATGATTGTAGCAACACGACCTGATCCTACAGTACGTCCACCTTCACGGATAGCGAATGTAAGACCCTGTCCCATAGCGATTGGGTGAATCAGTTCGATTGTCATTTCGATGTTATCTCCAGGCATACACATCTCTGTTCCTTCTGGAAGGTTGCAAACACCTGTTACGTCAGTTGTTCTGAAGTAGAACTGCGGACGATAGTTGTTAAAGAATGGTGTATGACGGCCACCCTCGTCTTTTGTCAGAACGTAAACCTGAGCTGTGAATTTTGTATGGCATGTGATTGTGCCTGGTTTAGCAAGAACCTGTCCACGCTCGATCTCGTTTCTCTGAACACCACGAAGAAGTGCACCGATGTTGTCACCAGCCTGAGCCTCGTCAAGAAGTTTACGGAACATCTCGATACCAGTTACAACAACTTTACGTGTCTCTTCTTTGATACCAACGATTTCAACTTCCTCAGATACGTGAAGAACACCAGCCTCAACACGGCCTGTTGCAACAGTACCACGACCTGTAATAGAGAATACGTCCTCTACAGGCATAACGAAGTCTTTATCTGTGTCACGCTTCGGATCCGGAATGTAGCTGTCTACTGCAGCCATAAGCTCCATGATCTTGTCGCCCCACTCGCCGTTTGGATCTTCAAGAGCTTTAAGAGCAGAACCCTGGATAACCGGTGTATCATCGCCTGGGAAGTCGTACTCGGAAAGAAGATCACGGATCTCCATCTCAACCAGCTCAAGAAGCTCCTCATCGTCAACCATGTCACATTTGTTCATGAATACAACGATGTAAGGAACACCTACCTGACGGGAAAGAAGGATGTGCTCTTTAGTCTGAGCCATAACACCGTCTGTAGCTGCAACAACAAGGATAGCGCCGTCCATCTGAGCAGCACCAGTGATCATGTTCTTAACGTAGTCAGCATGTCCTGGGCAGTCAACATGTGCATAGTGGCGGTTCTCTGTTTCATACTCAACGTGTGCTGTAGAGATTGTAATACCACGCTCTCTTTCTTCCGGAGCTTTATCGATGTTCTCGAAATCTGTAGCGGAGTTACCAGCTACTCTCTCAGACAGAACTTTAGTGATAGCTGCTGTAAGTGTAGTTTTACCATGGTCTACGTGTCCAATGGTACCAATGTTACAATGCGGTTTGCTTCTCTCAAACTTAGCCTTTGCCATTTTAAAATGTCCTCCTTAAAACTTGGCTCTTTCTATCAGAGCATATTTTTTAAAGTAAACTTGCTATCCTTGATTATATTGCAAATCAAGGATATTTGCAAGTATTTTATGAATCGATTAAGCGTCTTTCTTGGAAAGGATCTTTTCCTGTACGGACTTCGGAACCGGCTCATATTTCTCGAAGAACATGGAGTAGTTACCACGTCCCTGAGTTCTGGAACGAAGGTCTGTTGCGTATCCGAACATCTCGGAAAGCGGAACGAAACCACGGATCATCTTACCTCCGCCGATATCGTCCATACCCTCGATACGACCACGACGGGAGTTGATATCACCGATAACATCACCCATGTAATCCTCCGGAGTAGTTACCTCGACTCTCATGATCGGCTCAAGAAGAACCGGGGATGCCTTCTGCATAGCGTCCTTAAATGCAAGAGAACCTGCAATGTGGAATGCCATCTCAGAAGAGTCGACCTCATGGTAGGAACCGTCATATACGTTAGCATGGATACCAACAACCGGATATCCGCCAAGCTGTCCAGCCTTCATTGCCTCTTCGATACCTTCGCCAACTGCCGGGATATATTCCTTCGGAATAGCACCGCCGACAACAGTAGACTCAAACTTGTACAGTTCTTCGCCGTTGGCATCCATAGGCTCGAATTTAACTTTACAATGACCGTACTGTCCACGACCACCGGACTGTTTTGCATATTTGCTGTCAACTTCAACAGCTTTTGTGATTGTCTCTTTATAAGCAACCTGAGGAGCACCTACGTTAGCCTCTACCTTGAATTCACGAAGGAGACGGTCAACGATGATCTCCAGATGAAGCTCACCCATTCCGGCGATGATTGTCTGTCCAGTTTCCTGGTTTGTATGAGCGCGGAATGTGGGGTCTTCCTCTGCCAGTTTAACAAGAGCTTCGCCAAGTTTGCCCTGGCCTGCTTTTGTCTTAGGCTCGATTGCAAGCTCGATAACAGGTTCCGGGAACTCCATGGATTCCAGGATAACCGGATGCTGCTCGTCGCAGATGGTATCACCTGTACCTGTTACTTTAAATCCAACTGCTGCTGCGATATCGCCGGCATAAACTTTGTCAAGTTCCTGTCTCTTATTCGCATGCATCTGAAGGATACGTCCTACACGCTCTTTCTTTCCTTTAGAGGAGTTCAGAACGTAAGAACCGGAATTCATTGTTCCTGAATATACACGGAAGAAAGCAAGCTTTCCTACGAACGGGTCAGCCATGATCTTGAATGCAAGCGCTGCGAACGGCTCTTCGTCAGAAGAGTGTCTTACGATTTCATTTCCATCAAGGTCTGTTCCGTCGATAGCCGGTACGTCAAGCGGAGACGGCATAAACTCGATGATCGCATCAAGAAGTTTCTGAACACCTTTGTTTCTGTAAGCAGTACCGCAGCAAACCGGAACAGCTGCACACTCGCATGTAGCTTTTCTAAGTGTTGCTTTCATTGCCTCTACAGACGGTTCTTCACCTTCAAGATATTCCATCATCAGATCGTCGTCAAGCTCGCAGATCTTCTCTACAAGCTCTGTACGATACAGTTCTGCATCGTCTTTCATTTCTTCCGGGATATCTACGATAGAGATGTCATCGCCCTTATCGTCGTTGTAGATGTATGCTTTCATCTCAAACAGGTCGATGATTCCCTTAAATTCGTCTTCTTTACCAATTGGAAGCTGGATGCAGATAGCATTCTTGCCCAGACGGGTTTTGATCTGCTCTACAGCTCCGTAGAAATCAGCGCCGAGGATGTCCATTTTATTAATAAATGCCATTCTCGGTACGTTGTATGTGTCAGCCTGACGCCATACGTTTTCAGACTGCGGCTCAACGCCACCCTTTGCACAGAAAACGCCAACAGCGCCGTCTAATACACGAAGAGAACGCTCTACCTCTACAGTAAAGTCAACGTGTCCAGGGGTATCAATGATGTTGATACGATGCTCAAGAGCGCCCGGTTTTGCTTTGCAGTTTTCCTGCAGAGTCCAGTGACATGTTGTAGCTGCAGAGGTGATTGTGATACCTCTCTCCTG
Source organism: Blautia sp. XA-2221 (assembly GCF_028767025.1). GTDB lineage: Bacteria > Bacillota > Clostridia > Lachnospirales > Lachnospiraceae > Blautia_A. Next base: position 138,738 of record NZ_JAJQXX010000002.1, on the reverse strand, counting down.
CTCCTGTTCCATCCAGTCCATGGTAGCAGTACCTTCATGAGTATCACCAATCTTGTAGTTAACGCCGGTATAGTAAAGAATACGCTCTGTTGTTGTAGTTTTACCAGCATCGATATGCGCCATGATACCGATGTTTCTGGTTCTTTCTAATGGATATTCTCTTCCAGCCAATGGATTTTCCTCCTCTAATTAGAAGCGATAGTGAGCAAATGCTTTATTTGCCTCAGCCATCTTATGCATTTCTTCTTTCTTCTTAACAGATGCACCTGTGTTGTTCATTGCATCAAGAAGCTCGTTTGCAAGTCTCTCCTCCATTGTCTTCTCAGCTCTTTTACGAGAATAGGTGGTGAGCCAGCGAAGAGCCAGTGCCTGACGTCTGTCTGCTCTTACCTCGATCGGAACCTGATAAGTAGCACCACCGATACGTCTTGCTTTTACTTCAAGAAGAGGCATGATGTTGTTCATAGCTTCTTCAAAAACTTCGATAGCTGGTTTGCCAGCTTTTTCTTCTACTCTGGCGAATGCGCCGTATACAATCTTCTGAGCGACACCTTTCTTACCATCTAACATGATGTTATTGATAAGTTTGGTAACCACTTTGTTGTTGTACATCGGGTCTGCCAGAACGTCTCTTTTCTGAGTATGTCCTTTACGTGGCACGTTACTTCCCTCCTTAATCAATATGATTATATCATCGGTACTCACTTCAAAAACTAAGGTGTTCGCACTGGTAAAGTCCTATATTAACCCGCAACCGACAGGGTATATGGAATACCGTACAAATTTATAGCTGTTAGTGATTCTACAAATGATAGATAATGTTGTGTCCCTGCCTTTCAGTAAGACGGGAACCTTTTCAAACACGCTGTGTTCAAAATTAATGCTTTCAAAAGGCATGAACCTTCTCGATCATTCTGCGATCAGGATCACTACCTTCAAAATTCTCTTTCCCTCTTAATAAGACGGGAACCTTCTCAAATACTTCGTATCTGAGAAATATCGCAAATTTATTCGCTATGCTGCAAAATCTGCTTTATTTTTTCTTCGGTCTCTTAGCACCGTATTTGGAGCGGGCCTGTTTTCTGTTTGCTACACCTGCAGTATCAAGAGTACCTCTGATGATGTGGTATCTTGTACCAGGTAAGTCTTTAACCCTACCACCACGGATAAGAACAACGCTGTGCTCCTGAAGGTTGTGTCCCTCTCCCGGAATGTAGCTTGTTACCTCGATTCCGTTGGAAAGACGAACTCTGGCGATCTTTCTGAGAGCGGAGTTAGGTTTTTTAGGTGTTGCAGTTTTAACTGCTGTACAAACACCACGTTTCTGCGGTGCAGACTGCTCTACTGATTTCTTTCTTAAAGAGTTGAATGTCTTCTGCAGAGCCGGTGCTGTAGATTTCTTTACAGTGGTCTGACGTCCTTTTCTTACTAACTGGTTGAATGTTGGCATTCCATTTCACCTCCCGATTATTTTCTCCATGGATTTCCATGGGGTTGTGCGGTTGCTATTGTCATATTTGTACGCACAAAAAGAAATGCATTCCTGTTGCACGCCTGCTCATTATATCCCGTAAAAATACGGCTGTCAAGGTATTTTCAGGATTATTTTCAGGATTATCTGACTTATTACTGTTCACACAGCATTTTGACCAGGTTGCTGTAAACAAAGTGAACCGTAACGACAGCTTTTTCTCTTTTATCATATTTCCTCATAGGACATCTCCCAGATATCGGCAAATACCGCCAGAGGGCAGTCGGTCAGCAGGCACATTAACAGAAAACACTCATATGGATTTACAATATAGATCTCGCTCATTCCGCATTTATGGAGAACTGTCTGAATCTCATCCAGAAAATGACGGTATCTGCTGTAGGGATCGTCATCCTGCATTTCCTGAGATACAATAAAAAACTCAAGTGTGATCAGATCAAAGCGCTCCACCGGAAACTTATGATTCATAATGCTGTTGATCCGCTGTCTGCTGAACCGTTTCTGGCTGAAATGCTTTGCCAGAATAGATGCTGACATTTTTTTCAGATTTCCCATTTTATTGACAGGTATCCCGCTGCAGATTACTTTTTCCACATCAGAATCTGAAATATCGGAAACATTCCACACCTTTCCCCTGTCTTTTTCCTCCTCGTCCCCCTGATACATGGAAGCAATAATTTCCTTTGCTCTGTTCAGAAGGCGGCAGAATTCCTGGAACGCCTGACTTTTTTCTGACATGGGATCATCTGTCCCGGCTTTTACATATGCCAGATACTGAAACAGCTTTTCCTCGCTGTCAAGGCACAGCCCTCCGGAAAATACTTTAGAAGCTTCTGTATAATTCTCATCCGGTTCCAGCTCGCTGTACCTGTTTTTCAGTTCTTCTGCTTTGTGATATCCATATTGTTTAAAATAGCAGTACCAGTAAATAACCTCTTCCGGATTATGAAAATCAAAATCCTGCTCTCTGAGTACTCTGGTAAGAAAATCCGAAACATCTTCTGCGCTCATTCGCAGTCCGAACCCCAGAAGAAATACAGTTTCTCTTTTTACAGATGCCTGAGTCAGCCAGTTATTTACCAGAGAGGTCAGCTTTGTAGATGTAGGCTTCATGGACTTGGGCGTACAGGTTTCATGAAAAGATTCTATTACAATATCTCTGTAAATGTCCTGAGTTACATCTGCAAAGGGTTCTTCCAGCCCGGCTCTCTCATAAATATACCGTTTCAGATGATCCCCGAAAGAAACCAGTTCCATTTCTTTATACAGATAATGAAAGATTACATCTGCATCTTCATCCTCAAAACCTTCCAGACTTACCACCTGACGAAAACGCTGAACTGCTTTTCTTGTAAACTCAAAATCCTCCACACGGTCAAAAGCAACCGTCTGCTCAAAATCCAGATCCTGCATTCGATTTTTCATTTTTCATCACCTTCATCTCTTTTGTGCATCCTGTTCAGCATTTTACGGAACCAGCTTTTTTCCGGTTCTCTGATCTCACAGAGAACCATTGTTGCATTATCTCTCCCACCTTTTTTCAGTACCCGCTCAAGGAGAAGTTCCACAGTTTCCTGAACAGAAAGTTCTCTTGTCAAAATATCTGCGATCTCCCCGTCTGACAGCATATCGGTAAGCCCGTCCGAACACAGAAGATATCTCATTCCGGGACGCACTTCCATTTTTACAAGAGACGGTTCCAGCGCCATACTTTCCTCCGGAATCCCCACATATTGTACAAGAGGAGATTTTCCAAAAAGAGAGCCTCCCAGAACATGATCACGGGAGACTCTCCGAAACTGGCTGCCCTCTGCCTGATAAATTCTGCTGTCGCCAAGATTACAGCCATATACCTGTTCCCCTGCAAATGCAAGTACCGCCGCTGTTGTTCCCATACTCCGGATTTTATTTTCTACACTGTAGTCACACACAGCCTGATTCATCTGTGTACAGATATTTCTCAAAAACTGTTCCGGATCTTCGGAAATTTCCTCTCTGCACTGCTTATAATACTCTCCGCAGGAAGACGCTGCGAGATATGACGCCATTTCTCCGCAGCTTTCCCCACCCATACCGTCAAATACTGCCAGAAGCGGAAGCTCTTTCTGAGAAGCGCTGCCACTTCTGATATGATCCATTCCCTGATTCTGCGCAGGAAGAAGTTCTCCGCAGCACCAGAAGTTATCTTCATTATTATTCCGTATTTTTCCTATATGACATACATAAGCATATTCAATGCGATACGCTGTCTTCTGTCGCTGCGCCATCTTCTGTCCTTTCTGCCGTTCCTCCTACATTCAGTTCAGCTTCGTATTCTTCTGCCTTGTTCCAATATTTTTCTTCCCGCGCTCTGTATTCATAGTTATCTGTCTCATTATCATGGCAGATATTATCTTCATCTATCCAGCGGATCATCTGTCCCTCTTCATAATAATAAAGATTAGCTTTCTGCTCGCCCGGCTTTAATTCCGGAAAAGTATTGTGATCCGCCCACACATATGCAAAAAACAGTTCTCCATCCCAGTAATAATATTCTTCATAATATCCGTCTTCAGAAAGCTTCGGATAAATAAGGACTTTCATCAGTTCTGCTTCTGTACCCTCTGATTTCAGATAACTGATCTTCCCTTCCTGCTCAGATCCGATCCAGTTATAGTGATTCAGGTTTTCCGTGATTTCTGTAGCCTGAGAGCCAATCTTTTTCAGAGTATCCTGAAGTTTTTTATTTTCTGCTGATTCCACAGTTTCCGTCACGGACTGTTTCAGTCTCTGAAGTTCTGCATTTTCTTTTATCAGCCATACAAAAACGCTGACTGCTATACACACAGCAATAAGCATCACAATTACCGCTGCCACCAACGGATCAAAACGCTTTTTCTGTTTCTTCCTGCCGGAAGAAGTTCTTCGTCTGTGATCTTGCTTTGTGGATACAGACTGTGTATTTCTGCTTTTTGCAGACTCCGGTTTCCGGCTTCCGGACCTTTCTCTTTCCTGCCGAAGCACAATAGTGCCTCCCGGCTCCGGTTCTCCGTAGTGGACTTTTTCGGGAACAGGCTTCCTCTCCTGCTCTCTGCTCTGCGTTTTCTTTGCGTTTTCCGGCTTTGTAGATTCCCCTGTATGCTTTACTGACGGTTTTTGTTCCTGATATCTGACTGCTTCCAGCGCCTCCCGAAATTCTTCCGGTGTCTGATACCTGTCTTCACGTCTGTACGCACATGCCTTTAAAATAACCTGCGCCAACCCGTCAGACGCCTCTGCAGGCACAGGAAGTTCCTCTCCCGACATTCTCCTGTTCAGCGCAGTTTCTTTGTCCCGATATGTAATAAGCTGTTTTTCCAGATTAATAAACGGAAGCCTGTTGTGGTTTCTTAACCTGTATAATACAATCCCCAGAGAATAAATATCCACCCGGTGATCGTACTCCTCACCACGATACATTTCAGGCGCCATATAGGAAAACGTGCCTTTTTTGGAAAGACCATTTACATTTCTGTCCAGCTCTCTGGCAATCCCGAAATCTCCCAGCTTAAATTCTCCGAATCTTGATACAAATATATTTTCCGGCTTGATATCTCTGTGGATGATATTCTGTTTCTGGCAGTATTCCAGAGCTTTACACAGATCAATCCCAAGCTGAAGCACTTCCTTTTCTGTCAGCTCTTTGCCCGTACAATAATCCAGAAAGCCTGTCAGATACTCCATTCGGATATAAATATCCCATCCTATATCATCCAGATATTCCACAACCTTATAATCTTCTACGGATACTACATGAGAATTTCCACGAAAATACTCCATGGTACTGACTTCCTGAATGCAGTCCTCCACAAGACTGTGAAAATATTCTTTCACTGACTGTTCATCAGGATTCTCAGAACGGACACTGCTCAATTCTCCCTGGCTGGAAGGAATGGTAATAATCTTAATGGCAGAATAAAACGTCTTCCCCTGTACGATTCTCTGCGCTTTATAAACCTTTCCAAAAGAACCTTCACCGATTTTTTCGATAATCTTCCATTCCGGCCACACCGAAATCGGAAGCTGTTTTTCCATTCCATTTCCCTCCCCTCATGATTACTGATATCTGACAGTCTTATGAATTACTTTCGGCTCTGTCATTTATCTGTCAGCAAAACTGATGTTTGCATTTACCCTTATTTTTCTGCTGATAAGTCATTATAACATGAGCCTTTCTCTCTGTCTGTATTTTTTGATTTTATTCCATAATTTTTCATATTTTTTTAAGATTTACTCAAACTACTTCCTGAATTTACTTATTTAAAGTTCTTTCTTAGAACAATCTGTGGTAACTTTCTGCTCAGAAACATTTTTCCACAAAAAAAGGAAGCCCTCAGGCCTGTAAGCCGTCTGGACTTCCTTTGTACTTTATCTGCGCACATTCTGCGCTTTTTATTTATTCTTCTTCAGAACCAGTTTCTTCGGTTTCAGCGGAATTATCTTCGCTGCTCTCTTCTTCCACTGCTTCTTCAGTTTCAACTGCCTCAGAGGTTTCCTCCGGTGTAACATCTGCATCTTTTTCTGTAATGTCTTCTGTTACTTCCTCTTCCTCATCTTCCTGCATTCCGGTGTCAAGTTTGATAGCGCTGTAGCGTTTCAGACCTGTACCTGCCGGAATCAGCTTACCAATGATAACGTTTTCTTTCAGACCTACAAGATGGTCAACCTTACCTTTGATAGCAGCCTCGGTAAGAACCTTGGTTGTCTCCTGGAAGGATGCTGCTGACAGGAAGGAATCTGTAGCCAGGGAAGCTTTTGTAATACCAAGCATTACCTGCTTTCCTTCTGCCAGAGTCTTTCCTTCTTTTTCAAGCTGCTCGTTTACTTCTTCAAAATCAAGAACGTCTACAAGTGTGCCCGGAAGGAATTCAGTATCTCCATTATCCTCAATACGGATTTTCTTCAGCATCTGACGCACAAGAACCTCGATATGCTTATCGCTGATCTCAACACCCTGGAGACGGTATACACGCTGAACCTCACGGAGCATGTAATCCTGAACTGCACGAACACCCTTGATTCTCAGGATATCATGCGGATTTACACTACCCTCTGTCAGTTCGTCACCGGCCTCAAGTGTCTGACCATCCATGATCTTGATACGTGATCCATAAGGAATCAGATATGTCTTGGACTCTCCGCTTTCCGGATCTGTAACAATGATCTCACGTTTCTTCTTGGTGTCATTGATAACTGCAACACCCGGAATCTCAGTGATAATTGCAAGACCCTTCGGCTTACGTGCCTCGAAAAGCTCCTCGACACGAGGAAGACCCTGTGTGATATCGCCGCCGGCAACACCACCGGTATGGAAGGTACGCATGGTCAGCTGTGTACCTGGCTCACCGATAGACTGAGCAGCAATAATACCAACAGACTCTCCAACCTGTACAGGCTCGCCTGTTGCCATGTTGGCGCCGTAACATTTCGCGCAGACACCGACTTTGCATTTACAGGTAAGAATTGTACGGATCTTAACCTGATCAATTGCTCCGCCCTCTGCGTTTACACCCTCAGCCATGATTCTGGCTGCACGTTTCGGTGTGATCATGTGATTTGCTTTTACAAGCACCTCACCGTCTTTATTCTTAATTGTCTCACAGGAGAATCTTCCTGTAATACGTTCCTGAAGGCTTTCGATCTCCTCTTTTCCGTCCATAAATCCTTTGACATACATACCGGAGATCTCATCTCTTGTCTCGCAGCAGTCTGTTTCACGGACGATCAGTTCCTGAGAAACGTCAACCATTCGTCTTGTCAGGTAACCGGAGTCGGCTGTACGAAGAGCGGTATCGGAAAGACCTTTACGTGCTCCATGAGCAGACATGAAGTACTCCAGTACGTCAAGACCTTCACGGAAGTTTGACTTGATAGGAAGCTCGATGGTGTGACCGGTTGTATCTGCCATCAGGCCTCGCATACCTGCAAGCTGTTTGATCTGTTTGTCAGAACCACGGGCTCCGGAGTCAGCCATCATGAAGATGTTGTTGTATTTGTCAAGACCGTCAAGCAGAGCTCTTGTAAGCTCATCGTCAGTCTTCTTCCATGTTTCAACAACCTCTTTATAACGCTCTTCCTCTGTGATCAGACCACGTTTGTAGTTCTTTGTAATTTTATCCACGATATTCTGTGCGTTCTGGATCATCTCAGGTTTCTGAGGAGGCACGGTCATATCGGAAATGGAAACAGTCATGGCTGCACGGGTGGAGTATTTATAACCGGTTGACTTGATAGCGTCAAGCACCTCGGCTGTTTTGGTAGCTCCATGAGTGTTGATGACTTTTTCCAGGATCTGTTTCAGCTGTTTTTTACCTACAAGGAAATCAACTTCAAGCAGAAGCTCATTGCCCGGAATGCTTCTGTCTACAAATCCAAGATCCTGAGGAAGAATCTCGTTGAACAGGAAACGTCCCAGTGTAGATTCCACATTGCCGGTAAGAACAGTTCCGTCCGGCATGGTCTTTGTGCAGCGTACTTTGATCTTGGACTGCAGTGTGATGACCTTGTTCTCATAAGCAAGAATCGCTTCATTTACGCTCTTGAAGAACTTGCCTTCTCCCGGATATCCCGGTCTTTCCTGTGTCAGATAGTAGATACCAAGGACCATATCCTGTGAAGGAACGGCTACCGGACCACCATCAGACGGCTTCAGAAGGTTGTTTGGTGACAGTAAGAGGAAACGGCACTCTGCCTGAGCCTCAACGGAAAGCGGAAGATGTACCGCCATCTGGTCACCATCGAAGTCCGCATTAAACGCGGTACAAACAAGGGGATGAAGCTTAATAGCCTTACCTTCTACAAGGATCGGCTCAAACGCCTGAATACCAAGACGGTGCAGTGTAGGTGCACGGTTCAGCATAACCGGATGTTCTTTGATAACGTCCTCAAGAACGTCCCATACCTCCGGCTGGAGCTTCTCCACCATTTTCTTTGCATTTTTAATGTTGTGAGAGGTACCGTTTGCAACAAGCTCTTTCATAACAAAAGGCTTGAACAGCTCGATAGCCATCTCTTTCGGAAGACCGCACTGATAAATCTTCAGTTCAGGTCCTACGACGATAACAGAACGTCCGGAATAGTCAACTCGTTTACCCAGAAGGTTCTGACGGAAACGTCCGGATTTACCTTTCAGCATATCGGAAAGGGATTTCAGAGCTCTGTTTCCAGGTCCTGTAACCGGGCGTCCGCGGCGTCCGTTGTCAATAAGAGCATCTACTGCTTCCTGCAGCATACGTTTCTCGTTGCGGACAATAATATCCGGAGCGCCAAGCTCTAACAGTCTTTTCAAACGATTGTTTCTGTTGATGATCCTTCTGTACAGGTCATTCAGGTCAGATGTTGCGAAACGTCCGCCGTCAAGCTGTACCATAGGACGAAGATCCGGCGGGATAACAGGAATTGCTGTCATGATCATCCACTCAGGACGGTTGCCGGACTCACGGAAAGATTCCACAACCTCCAGACGTTTGATGATTCTGGCACGTTTCTGTCCTGTTGCATCCACAAGCTCTGCCTTCAGTTCCTCAGCATCCTTTTCCAGATCAATGGCCTGCAGAAGTTCCATAACAGACTCTGCACCCATTCCCACACGGAAGCCGTATCCATAGGACTCACGGGCATCCTGGTATTCCTTCTCTGTAAGGACCTGTTTGTACTGAAGCCCGGAATCAGCCGGGTCCAGTACGATATAGTTTGCGAAATATAAAACCTTTTCCAATGTTCTCGGAGAGAGGTCAAGGATAAGTCCCATTCTGGACGGGATACCCTTGAAATACCAGATATGAGATACCGGAGCAGCAAGCTCGATATGACCCATACGCTCTCTTCTGACAGATGCCTTTGTGACTTCTACGCCGCATCGGTCGCACACAACGCCTTTGTAGCGGATTTTTTTGTATTTACCGCAATGGCACTCCCAGTCCTTGCTGGGCCCGAAGATTCTTTCACAGAAAAGTCCGTCCTTTTCCGGTTTCAGAGTACGATAGTTAATAGTCTCAGGCTTTGTTACTTCGCCTCTTGACCACTCTCTGATCTTCTCAGGGGACGCCAGTCCGATCTTAATGGCATCGAAAGTCATTGGCTGATATGTTTCATTGGTATTGGTTGTTTCTGCCATGTATTCTTTCCCCTTTCTATTCTTCGTCATCAAGAGTTTCGTCAAAGTCAAGGAATGCATCTTCCTCTTCTTCGTCTTCCTCTTCCACATCTACAAGTTCTTCACCCTCGAACTCCTGCTGTGTATAACCGTGCTTGCCGAAGGATTCCTCTTCTCTGTCTCTGCTGTGTCTGTCTCCCTCGATCACGGAACGAAGATCTGTGTCGCCGTAATCCACGGTTTCCATAATCTCCACCTCAGTGTTGTCATCTCTCAGAACCTTAACGTCAAGGCCAAGAGACTGCAGCTCTTTCAGCAGAACCTTAAAGGATTCCGGAATTCCCGGCTCAGGAATATTATCACCTTTAATGATTGCTTCATAAGTCTTCACACGACCTACAACATCATCGGATTTAACTGTCAGGATCTCCTGCAGAGTATAGGATGCGCCATACGCCTCCAGAGCCCAAACCTCCATCTCTCCGAAACGCTGACCGCCGAACTGAGCTTTACCACCCAGAGGCTGCTGTGTTACCAGTGAGTATGGACCTGTGGAACGTGCATGGATCTTATCGTCTACCAGATGATGCAGTTTCAGGTAATGCATGTGTCCGATTGTTACCGGACTGTCAAAATATTCACCGGTACGTCCGTCACGAAGGCGAACCTTACCGTCTCTGGAGATCGGAACACCCTTCCACAATTCTCTGTGGGCCTTGTTCTCATCCAGATACTGCATAACGTCAGGAGCAAGTACATCCTGATATTTTGCACGGAACTCTTCAAAGTCCTCTGTGTTTACATAATCGTTTGCCAGTTCCAGAGTATCCTGAATATCATTCTCGTTTGCACCGTCAAATACCGGAGTCGCAACATTGAAGCCAAGAGCTTTTGCAGCAAGACTTAAATGGATTTCCAGCACCTGTCCGATGTTCATTCGGGAAGGTACGCCCAGAGGATTCAGAACGATATCCAGCGGACGTCCGTTAGGCAGGAACGGCATATCTTCAACTGGAAGTACACGGGAAACAACACCCTTGTTACCGTGACGACCGGCCATTTTGTCACCAACAGAAATCTTACGTTTCTGAGCAATATAAATACGAACAGACTGATTTACACCAGGAGAAAGCTCATCACCATTCTCTCTTGTAAATACTTTGGCATCAACAATGATACCGTACTCACCATGAGGAACTTTAAGGGAAGTATCTCTTACCTCTCTTGCTTTCTCACCAAAGATTGCACGCAGCAGACGTTCTTCTGCAGTAAGCTCTGTTTCTCCCTTAGGAGTAACTTTACCTACCAGGATGTCTCCCGCACGAACCTCAGCACCGATACGGATGATACCGCGCTCATCAAGATCTTTCAGAGCATCGTCTCCCACACCCGGAACATCTCTTGTGATCTCTTCCGGTCCCAGCTTGGTATCTCTGGCTTCTGCTTCATATTCTTCAATATGGACAGATGTATAAACATCATCCTGAACAAGTTTTTCACTTAAAAGGACAGCATCCTCGTAGTTGTAGCCTTCCCAGGTCATAAATCCGATCAGCGGGTTTTTACCAAGGGCCAGCTCACCGTTGGAAGTAGACGGACCGTCTGCAATAACCTGTCCCGCCTCTACATGCTCGCCCTGGAACACGATCGGTTTCTGGTTATAGCAGTTGCTCTGGTTACTTCTGAGGAATTTTGTCAGATGGTAGTCATCTTTTGTTCCGTCATCATTCTTGATACTGATATCTGTAGATGTGGAACGAAGAACTGTACCTGCCTTCTTAGCCACAACGCAGACACCGGAGTCAACAGCAGTTTTTGTCTCCATACCTGTTCCAACAACCGGAGCATCGGTGGTCAGAAGCGGAACTGCCTGACGCTGCATGTTGGATCCCATGAGCGCACGGTTGGCATCATCGTTCTGCAGGAACGGGATAAGCGCTGTAGCAACGGAAAATACCATCTTAGGAGATACGTCCATGTAGTCAAACATATGTCTCTCGTATTCCTGAGTCTCCTCACGGAAACGACCGGATACATTTTTGTGAAGGAAATGTCCTTCTTCATCCAGAGGCTCGTTTGCCTGTGCTACATGGTAATTATCTTCTTCATCGGCTGTCATATAAACAACCTCGTCAGTTACCACCGGATTGGACGGATCTGTTTTGTCGATTTTTCTGTACGGAGCCTCAACAAAACCATACTGGTTAATTCTTGCATAGGAAGCAAGAGAGTTGATAAGACCGATGTTAGGACCCTCAGGAGTCTCAATCGGACACATACGTCCATAATGAGAATAGTGAACGTCTCGAACCTCGAATCCGGCTCTGTCTCGTGACAGACCTCCTGGTCCCAGGGCAGACAGACGTCTCTTATGGGTCAGCTCACCTAACGGGTTGTTCTGATCCATGAACTGAGAAAGCTGTGATGAGCCAAAGAACTCTTTCACTGCCGCTGTTACCGGTTTAATATTGATCAGGGACTGCGGAGAAATATTATCTGTGTCCTGAGTTGTCATACGCTCACGCACTACTCTTTCCAGTCTGGAAAGACCAATACGGTACTGGTTCTGAAGCAGTTCGCCTACAGAACGGATACGGCGGTTGCCCAGATGATCGATATCATCATCATTTCCAAGGCCGTATTCCAGATGCATATTATAGTTGATAGAAGCAAGAATATCTTCTTTTGTAATATGCTTCGGAATCAGATCATGGATATCTCTGCGGATCGCATCTTTGATATCCTCAAGGCTGTCATTTTCTTCCAGTATTTTTTCGAGAACCGGATAATATACTAATTCTGTAATACCCAGTTCCTTCGGATCACAGTCAAGCTCAACATGAGCGGAAAGATCCACCATAAGGTTGGAAAGGACCTTGATTTTGCGGTCTTCTTCTCCCTGGATCCACACAAACGGAGCAGCGCTGTTCTGGATTTTGTCAGCGATCTCTCTTGTGATATTTGTACCTTCATCTGCAAGAATTTCTCCTGTAGACGGATCCACAACTGCTTCTGCAAGCTTGTGGCCTACAATTCTGCTGTTAAAATGAAGTTTCTTATTAAATTTATAACGTCCGACTTTGGCAAGATCGTATCTTTTCGGATCAAAGAACATTGCCATGATCAGGCTCTCTGCGCTCTCCACTGCCAGCGGCTCACCCGGACGGATTTTTTTGTATAATTCCAGAAGACCTTCCTGATAATTTGTGGAAGTATCTTTTGTAAAGCTGGCAAGGATCTTGGGCTCCTCACCAAACAATTCTACAATTTCCGCATTGGTGCCGATACCAAGGGCACGAATCAGCACAGTGATCGGAACCTTTCTGGTTCTGTCTACACGAACATAAAAAACATCGTTGGAGTCTGTTTCATATTCCAGCCATGCACCTCTGTTGGGAATTACGGTACTGGAAAACAACCTTTTACCAACTTTGTCATGTGCGATTGCATAATAGATTCCAGGGGAACGTACCAACTGGCTTACGATAACACGCTCTGCACCGTTGATCACAAATGTGCCTGTCTCCGTCATTAACGGAAGGTCTCCCATGAAAATCTCGTGTTCGTTGATCTCTTCTGTTTCTTTGTTAATCAGTCTCACTCGAACCTTCAAAGGTGCGGCATAAGTCACGTCACGTTCTTTACACTGCTCAATTGTATACTTCGCATCCTTTGCGTCAAATGTAAAGTCGATGAACTCCAGACTAAGCTTTCCGCCGTAATCCGCGATTGGAGAAATATCATCAAATACTTCTTTCAGCCCTTCGTCCAGGAACCATTTGTAGGAATCTTTCTGGACTTCGATCAGATTCGGCATTTCCAGGACTTCTTTTTGTCTCTGGTAGCTCATACGCATGCTTTTTCCAGTTTTTACAGAACGAATTCTGTTTTTTTCCATTGACGTTTCACCCCTGTTTTTTTATTTATTACAACATGATCCTGTTTATATTTTCGGGTAAACAGGCATATCTTGCCATAATATAGCATTTTTCACTATAACATACTGCTGTCAACCTGTCAACTGAATTCTTGAAAGTTTTTTATTTTCCAAAAAAGAAACGCAGGAACACCTGCGGCGTCCCTGCGCTGTCTCTTCTGTTCAGACTGAATTATTTCAGAGTGATCTTTGCTCCCTCTGCTTCCAGTTTTGTTTTGATGTCCTCAGCCTCAGCTTTGGAAGCGCCCTCTTTAACTACCTTCGGAGCACCGTCAACTACAGCTTTAGCTTCTTTAAGACCAAGACCAGTTACTTCACGAACAACTTTGATAACTTTAACTTTGTTCGGGCCTACTTCTGTAAGCTCTACGTCGAACTCGTCTTTCTCTTCAGCTGCTTCGCCTGCTGCACCTGCTGCTGCAACTACAACGCCTGCTGCTGCAGATACGCCGAACTCTTCCTCACAAGCTTTTACAAGTTCATTTAACTCTAATACAGATAACTCTTTGATTGCTGCAATAAATTCTTCTGTTGTTAATTTTGCCATTTTAATTTCCCTCCATATAATATTATTTTTAATTTATACCGGTCCGCAGTGTTATACGGGAACTGCGAACTTCTCTACGCGCCATCTGCGTGTTGTAAATCCGGTTCTGCCAAATTTACTCAGCTGCTGCTGCGCTTCCACCCTGTGCCTCTGCAATCTGATTAAGCACACGAGCGAAGTTTGTGATCGGAGACTGAATGCTTCCAAGAAGTTTTCCAAGAAGTTCTTCTCTGGACGGAATCTGGGAAAGTGCCTGGATTCCAGCCTGATCATTGTAGTTGCCTTCAACCACACCTGCGATCAGTTCCAGTGCCGGGAACTGTTTCGCATATTTAGCAAGGATTCTAGCAGGTGCTGTTGCATCTGTAGCAGAGATTGCCAGTGCGTTTGTACCTTCAAGATGTTTGGAAAGGCTCTCACAGTCTGTTCCCTCAAAAGCACGTTTCATCATTGTGTTTTTGTAAACTTTATACTGAACACCAGCTTCTCTTAATTCCTTACGCAGAATAGTGTCCTGCTCAACAGTAAGACCACTGTAGTTTACAAGTACTACGCACTGAGCGTCTTTAATGCTGTTTGCGATTTCTTCTACGATTGGTTGTTTCAGTTCTACTTTTGCCATAAATGGTACACCTCCTTATAGATTTTGATATACCGCCGTTGCAATGGATACTGAGATAAAAAAAGCCCTACTGTACCATGACAGTAAGGTCTCCTGTAATCTTATCAGAATACTAAGTCCTCGGTAGGCGTTTTGATCCTTATGCCTTACGGCACCTACTGTCTTCGGCAGCGTTCTGTAATAGGATAACACGTAGCAAAGTCTATGTCAAGATTTTATTTAAAAATTTTCTGTTTATTATATTTAAAATTTGTTACGCTTATGTTATAATTATGTAATCTTTATCAAGAACTATCTTATTTCCCTATAAAAATCAGGAGGAATTATGAATACTACAATACAACAGGATACAAAGCTTTTACTTATGGATAAGTGCGAAAATGATATCAAAATATCTAACGTTTCCGTCTGCGGTACCAGTTTTACTTTAAGTACAGACAACCTTCCCGTGGAATCCCCGGAAAAAATCCGATTTCTTGTTCAGGAACTTCATGGAGAAGATTCTCTCTGCCTTCATTATGAAACAGATGATTTCAAGTCTTATCGTGTGGATCTTGCCCCTCTGAAAACGCTTGCCGAGTACAAGCGCCAGAAAGTCTATGGTTTCTTTATGGAAATAACCACAAACGGAGAAACGCATATTTTTTCCCTGTCCGAAAAAACTCCTCCAACAGATTCCTTTGAAAACTGGAGGATATTTGCCGACAGCATCTGGTTGCAGGATGAAGAAGCATCTGATGCTGTTGAGTATGTGGGAATGATCTATACAAAAACTGATTTTCAGAACCTTTTCTGCGCTGCTTTATACAGCAGAAACCGATATATGGAGCTTACCTGTTCGGCAAAGCTGTGTTCTCTGAAAATGAGCAAAGGAATCCTGCGCCTGAATTTCCATCTTCGAGCTGCAAACATGAACTATGTAAAAACATTTCTGACTTTCAGAAGCAAACTTGCAGAAGATGCTGTTTCTTATGATTTTACAACAGTAAAATCAAAAAAATACAAAGATCATATAAAATTTCAGGTATCTTTCCCTCTGGACTCCGTTCAGTGGAAAAGCCTTTACTGGGATGTACGCATACAGCTTCAGGATCCGTCAAGCGGAAATACCGGTCAGATTCCTATTGAAATGAGTGTTCCTGCCAGAATGTTCAATAAATTTCTGTATAACGGCTCCTATGCCGGAGAAGGCAACTTTTTCCTGTATCCTTATTACACAGCAAAGCGAACTCTTGCCTTTGTGTACCGCGAAAAAAACAGCTATGACGGCATGGATATTGTATTCAAAGAATTTCTGGCAGTTTTTCTGTACCAGATTGCCAAACCCTACTGGAAAAGCAAACGCATTTGCCTTGTATGCGAAAAATTTTCATCCATGGCTCAGGATAACGGTTATTACTTTTTCAAACACTGTATGGAAAACCAGGAAGAAACCTATCTCGGCAAAAAAATATACTATATTATAACAAAAGATTCTCCCGACAGGCATAAAGTAGAATCTTACAAAAACAGACTGCTTGACTTTATGAGCATCCGCCATTTGTGTTATCTCCTTGCTGCTGATCTGATTGTCAGTTCGGATTCCAGATATCACACATATCCGCTTCAGTGCAGACACAGTATTTTTAACCGTTATATTAAAAAAATACCGTTTGTCTTTCTTCAGCATGGCGTAATTGCTCTGAAACGTGTGGATAACTTTTATGGAAAAGGGCAAAAGGGCGGCTGCGATATGTTTGTAGTTTCCACAAATGCAGAAAAACAAACAATTATCGACAATTTTGGTTACGCACCTGAGCAGGTGATCAATACAGGACTTCCCCGCTGGGATGTCCTCCACGACAGATCTCAGGGCAGACGTGAGATCATGATCATGCCAACCTGGCGAAACTGGCTGGATTCTGTACCTGACAGTGACTTTGAACAAAGCGATTATTTTATTAATTATATGAATCTTCTTAACTCCCGGAGGCTGGGTGATATTCTGGAAAAATACGATATGGAAGTTAATTTTTATCTTCATGCAAAATTCCAGGAATATTCTGACCGCTTCCAGGCCAAAAGCGAACGGATCCACCTGATTTCCTTCGGGGAAGTCGCTGTCAATGAAATGCTGATGCGCTGCCGTATGCTTATCACTGATTATTCCAGTGTATGCTGGGATGTGCTTTACCAGGATAAGCCCATACTTTTCTACCAGTTCGATCTGGATAAGTATGACGAAGCTCACGGAAGCTATCTGGATATGCGCACAGAACTGTTTGGCGACAGAGCAGAAAATCAGGAAGAACTCCTCGATCTTCTGGAGCAGCAGATTAGAAATGATTTTAAGATGAAGCCGGAATATGAGGCAAAACGAAAAGAATATTTCCAATTTAAGGATCAACAGCATAGTCGACATATATGCGAGGAGATTAAAAAAGGACTTTTATAAAAAACAATAAAAACACAATCTGTAAAAAAGGACCACGGATTCGCAAAGAATCCAGGGTCCTTTTTCATGTTTATTTCAATGTGCTGTCTGCCCACAGCATAAATCTGTCCGTAAGCTCTCCGGTAAGCTTATTATAATGGAGCATTTTTTTGAGAAAGTCCAGAAAAAATGAAATCCCAAGGCTGACTGCCAGAAGAAACATGAAAATAACTGCCGCATGTCTGAAAGAATATACAAGCCCCGGTATCCACAACGACCTTACAAATGTATGGGTATAAAAAATATTTGCCGAATGTTTTCCAAGAAACTCCAACACCGGTCTGAGGATCGGAAGCTCAATGACAAATTCATACGCCCAGTAGATAATAGTCACCGGAAGAAGTCCATTCAGTACAAATTCAAAATGCTGAATTCCCCATCGGCTTCCATACATTCTGAACATAATAAAGATCATCAGCGTAGAAACTGCAAATTTCAGTATTTTTCCTGCCATCCGGTTTTTTACAGGCGAAAATTCTTTCAGCCTTTCCAGCACATGCTGATCTGCAAAGCATACCGCAATGGGAACAACAAAAAAGTATTTTGTCAGATGCACATGCTTCTCCAGCATAAAACTTCCAAGAACAAGAAACATGATCACCATAAGCCAGCTGTATTTCTTATAAAACCTCACCATAAACGGCATAAGTACAATAATAAGAATTTCCAGACTCAGAAACCACCAGGTATTGATCATCATCTGAGTGCCAAAAAGATGACCCACTCCAAAAAAATCCATCACAACGCTGATTAGGTTTTCCCATAATCCCCCTTTGTATCGATGACTTGCAGTTCCTGTTGCAAAAGTCAATCCTGCGCATACAAAAAACGGAAGCATAAAAGTAAAGACCAGTTTTACATATCTTTTCAGTACAAACATTGTTGCTTCATGTCCGGAAAAACAATAATCCTTATATGTCTTTTTTAAAGACAGAGTCAGTCCGTAAGCGGATAAAAACGCAAACATTCCCACACAGATAACAAGGTTCTTGCTAATCCACATTGCAGTCCCCTCACTTAGAGGCCAAAAGCTTACATCCGCGCCGCGCAGACGTCCCTTATCAGAAAAGCAATGATAGCAAAGCAAAAATATGATGGCAATTCCTTTTATTGCAAGTGTATTATTTTTTGTAAATCTCAGCTGTTTTTTTTCTGTTGAAATTGTAGAAACCATAAAAACTTTTTCTGTCATCCTCCTTTCATAGCTTACTGTAAGTATACCATCCAAGCCAAGATTTTCAAGAAATAATCCTTCTTTTTCATATCTTGACACCCTATAGACATAATAGTAGTATTATGCATAAATAATCGAAAAGGTTTCTACAGGGAAACCGGAAATAATTATCCTGCGATACTGCGAATCAAGAAAACCGCAGTAAGCAGATATTTTAAAGGAGTATTTATGGAACAGTCATTTACTGTCACACATATCAAAATAAAAAAATCAATATTGCACATAACCCTTAATACCAAACACCCGGTAAACAGCCCCAGAATCAGCCTTTTTTATCAGAATCTTGATCAAAAAATTTCTTATTCTTTCCATGTAAATCCAATGCAAAACTGTATCTGTACTGCATTTATCGATCTCAGTCCATTAAAAATTTCAGAAGGAGACTGGAATGTAGTTGTACATACAAGCCAGGATCCCGCACAAGATCACTGTCCGGTTATTCTGGACAAACAGGTTCGCGCCCGGCTACTTGTAAGCAGAAACCTTATAATCAAAAACAACCTGATTGTTTTTCCCATAGGAACTACAGGACATCAAATGATTCTTCGCTGCCGGACAAAACAGCCCTATGACCGTCTTTCCTTCCGAATAAAGGAATTTGCGGCCTTTGGATCTGCGAAACTCCTTAGTCCTTTTTTGAAAAAAAAGAAGCTCTGGCTGGTTTTTGAAAAATACTGCACTTCTGCACAGGACAATGGTTTTTATTTTTTCCAGTACTGCATGGAAAATCTTCCGCCCCGAAAAAAGAATCATATTTATTTTATTATGGACAAAAATTCTGCTCAGTGGTCAACCATCCAAAAATACCGAAAGCAGGTGATTCCGTTCCTCAGCTTCCGCCACATTTTATATATGCTTCTGGCAGATCTGTACATTGCTTCTGATGCACGTTTACACGCCTACGCCTGGATGCCCATGCCAAATCTGATTTCCCGGGAAATAAACAGACACGATATATTTTTTCTGCAGCACGGAGTTACTGCCCTGAAACGTGTAGATTCAATTTTTGGCTCACAAGGCTTTAGCCCCATGACCTATTTTGCCGTGACATCTGTTGCAGAACAGAAAATTATCACCAGCCATTTCGGCTACGACAGGGCCCACACCCCGGTTCTTGGCTTTACACGGTGGGATGTTCTAAACAACAAAGCCGACATTCATCACAAAAAAATCCTGGTCATGCCCACATGGCGCTCATGGCTTGAGGGCAAAAGCGATGATTTTTTCCGCAATAGCCAATATTATAAAACCTATATGCACCTGCTTCAGAACCAGGAGCTCCTCTCTTTTTTAGACGAAACTGACACTGAGCTGATTTTTTATATTCACCCCAAGCTCCGGGACTTTATACAGAATTTCCATGCCAACAGCTCCCGGATCCGACTCATTCCATTTGGAGCCACTGCACTTAATGAGCTGATCATGGAATGTTCCATGCTGATAACTGATTATTCCAGTGTATGCTGGGATGCCTCTTATCTGAACAAGCCTGTTGTTTTTTATCAATTTGATACAGAAGCCTACGAGACAACAAATGGAAGCTATATAGATATGGAGCATGATCTTCCCGGAGATCGCTGCACAGAAGAAAAGCAGCTTATAGAACTGATAAAAGAATATATCGCCAGTGATTTCAGCGAAAAAAAATGCTACAGCGATAAGAATCAGAAATATTTCGCATACCATGATCACAACAACTGTAAACGAACCTATGATTTTATCATTGAAAACTATGAAAAATAACTACTAAATTAATAACGTCCTGTTCTAATCTTCAGATCTCCCGGCAAAATACCGGGGGATCTGTTAAAATTTCCATAAACGAGAGCAGATTTACGATTTTTTAAAGTTGGTGTCTCTGATGGTGGTGTTTCCCTGTTTATTTTCCCTGATGCCCGCTGTTGATCCCGCAAGTGAAGCTTACGGTAACTAAGAAATCAGTGACAAAGCTCAGAATGTTTAATCTGCATCATTTTGAAAGCAAAGCTTACGGCAGCTGAGAGATCAGTGACGGATTCAACACACGCACTCCTTCTTCGCCCAAAATACGCTCCAGAAATCCTGTGTATTCATCATAAGTCAGACTTCCATCCGGAGTCAGAAGCTCAAAATCTGTTTCATATACATGCGCAAAAAGTCCGGTTTCTTTCAGACCGTTTCTCAGATAAAAGGCTTTTCTCCGTTTTCTGTCTCTGGCGTTCTCCGCCTTTTCATCCTGCATTTCAATTTCAAAAATATATTTATTACTATGGAATCGTTCTAGCAAAAGCTTCAGGGTTTTACTTCCATATCCACCATTTCTTTTTTCGGGAGAAATAGCAAAATAGTCCAGAAGCGCAGTATTTCCATCCATCATGTTAAAGACAAGCCCCACAAATTCTCCCTGATCTGTCACTGCAAGAAGCTCCATCTGTCCTTTTTCCGCAAGATGTTCCATAAGAGAAATCGGCTTTTTTTCTTCAGCAGGAAAAGCTTCCTCATAGAGCGCATAAACCTGTTTTTTTAATTCTGTTCCATCTTTCAATATATTTTTTAATTCCATAATCCATTCCTTTTCCGGGCAGTCATCATAGCCCTTTCCTACATTCTGTATGTTTACCTCCTGAGATAAAACACTCTGCCAGTTCTTTCCGGTATCCTTTAAAATTCCGGCCAGGACAGAATCTCCTCGGAGATTTTTTCCTCATAATCCCCTTCTATATCTATGCTTCGCCCGGCCTCATAAATATTTGTCTCTGCTCCCCATACGTTGTCATAATACTCCCACACGTGAAAGCTCAGTCCCCGGAACATAAAATCAAGACTTCCGCATCCATCCTCTTCTGTATAGGTAAAAGAAATATTTTTACTGTTCAACGCATCCTGAACTGTCTTTAATCTCATAATCCAGCCCCTTTCCAATTACATTGTGTGCCTGTAATTTTACCCCTTGTATACAGCACTGTCAATATGCCCTCAGATACCTGCGTAAGCCCTTATAATGCTTTACGATAAAAGAAAATCCACCCGAAAGAGCCTCTGTCATATGATTGCAAAATCAATTTTTCTACAAAAATAATATCAAAAAATATGCTGCTGCTATCATCTGAATCATTCCATTGATTTTTATCCGGTATATCCAAAACTTCTGCTATGCCCCTGACGATCAGGCACTTCTGCCACTTCCCTGCTTCAGGATTTTCTGCTTTTGCAAATTTTATTCTGCCAAAAATAACAAAATTCAGGCTTACTGCCTCTAATTTATTCGAAGTATGTCCCCACCAAAACCTTATAATTCGAGAATACTATTTTCCCAGTGTCCTGACGGAGCGTTTATCCGTTTCTATGTTATACTTCCGAAACATAACGCACAACTTCCGGATATATTAAAAGGGCTGTAAAAGCCCTTTTGTTTTTGTCAGAATGATTTGAAATTGTATTGGTGAGGAATCTTACCCTCTTCTCCGTACAGCTCTGCATGAAGTTCCTGCCAGAGCAGCCCAATAGAATCCTCTCCCTCTCGGATATCCTCCAGTTCAAGACCTCCGTCCTGCTCCAGAAGGCTAAGCGCTTTTTTGTTTTTGCCAAGCTTATGAAACGCACTGATATAATAAAAGCGGATTCGATTGATGCTCTGGACTTTTTTGTCCAGTTTTTTATAAAAATCGCACAGTTCTTTATATGCCTGACAAAGAGAAAGAATACGAAATCCTTCCTTGAGATATGCAGAATCAGATATTCTCATTTTCATTCCTTTTATGATTGCTTTTTCTGCTTTTTTATTCTTTTCAAAAAGCAGATATACACAGCTCAAAGCATGATATGCCCATGGATTTTCTTTAATAGAAAGCGACTCCTGCAAAGCTTTCTTTGCTTTTTTATATTTTCCGGCTATATAATATCCAACTCCCAAATGATAATAAGCATACCAGTTTGTACTGTTCTTTTCTGCCATGCTTTGTTTCAGGAAATCCAGATTTTCCTCATTGATCATAAACTCATCCGGCACCTCCTGAGCATCCGGACAGTGAAGGACAGATGTGTCAAAAAATCCCTTCCAGTTTTTCAGAGATTTCTGTTCCAGTCTGAATTCCAGATGAGAAGTTAAGGCACTGATTTCTCTCATTGCGCCGTATCCATTCCCGCACTGAATGATCTCTGCTTTTTTACGAGCCATTGATCTGGTATCAGAAAGCTTCTTTTCCAGTTTGTCAGACACATGTTTCCTGCGAAGTTCCGTTGTAAGATACTGGCATCTTTCCCTGTGCTCCTGATCTCTCATTCCCTCCGGAAGCTGAACTGCTCCATACTGCTCCAGCCACTCCCAGGCTGTATGCGGAGCCATTGGAATACACCCGTACTGAGTAGGCGCCAGACCGGCCTGAATCTCTATATATCTTCCTGCCTGATCAGTGAGAAACTCCTGCCAGCGGTCAGAAGCATCCTGATTTCCCCATGAAAAAAGCTTTCTGCTTTTCAGCCTTTTTGTGGAAACATGAAGCAGACCATAACCATTTTTATCTACATTGGCTATGTATTTCGGAGACTCCTCCGGAATATCAAAAAAGTAATCCACAGAATCTTTTATTTTTTTATAATCTGTAATATCCGTCTCCCCAACAACAGGAATCTGAACTTTGTACACTACGCCGTCAACACAAGTAAACGCCTCATCAGCAGGCACGATCACCCGTCCGCCTTCATGTTCTTTCACTGCTATATTACTCCACCAGTACATAGGAACAACTTCTGCAGTTTAGAAAACGACTGTTTTTTTCCAGCCAGAAATCCATCTGATATGTAACCTGACGAATTCTCTCATATTCGTACATACGCAGTACCGGATCTCCCTTTTCTGTTGTTGTCCTTGCCACATACAGAGGCTCCGTTGTAAGAGGCGTGTGACCGATCACACCAAGATTCCATTCCACGCCTCCGCTGAACCAGGCATTCCTCACAGCAAGATTACTGAATCTGAGCACATCATTTGTGTATAAAAGATTTCTGCCTGTTTCTTTATCCCATAATTCCCACAGCCTTCCTCCATACTCCGGAAGGAATACTGCTTTCAGGTATTTGTTTTCCAGAACTGCTGTCCTGATTTCTTTTTCCCCGAGTTCCCGGGTATACCCATTATACTGTCTGTAAGGATACGCCGTCTTTTTTCTTCCGTATCCTTCGAAGATCTCATCATCTTCCTTCAGTCTGAACTCCAACTGATTCTGGAGAACCAGTTCCCCAAGCAGATCAGGAACGCAGCTCTGCTCCCCCAGCTCTGCTGCTCTCATTCTTTTTTCCTCAAATCTCAGCTCCGGCTTCATATTTCCTCCTCTGTTTTATTTTCAGGCTGCCTGATGCATCCTGCACTTCTCCTTTTTGTTTATTATATCAGCCCACATTCTGTATGAATAGTACAAAACAATTAATACAGACTTTTCTTTTTCAGCATCTCTGGTTTTAGCTATAAAGTCCTGTGCAGATACTTTTCTCTGGTGGCAAGACCGCCCCTGATATGTCTTTCCGACTTGTTTTTATCCAACACACGCCGCACCTCTGCTGCCAGACTGGGATTGATCTCCTGTAACCTGTCAGAACAGTCTTTATGTACCGTACTCTTACTGATTCCAAACTTTTTTGCTGCCTGTCTTACAGTTGCCTTAGTTTCAATAATATAAGAAGCGATCTCCACTGCCCGTTCTTCGATGTAATCTTTCAAAGGAAAAACCCCCGAAAACGCTGTTTTTACAGTGTATGCGGGGGAATCAGAGCGTATGAATCGCTTCTTTTTCAACAAATACTTGACAAACCCATACTGCCGGACTACAATGGGACAAACAATTAATTACACACTTTCGGTAGGTGAGGCTACCACAGGGATTTGGATTTTCCTAAGATTGCTGCCGCAAAAACGTGGAGACACGATTCGCTGGTCAGCAGGATATGTCGCAGTCAAGGCATAACCTAATGCAATTTTTACGCCCTGTGATGCTAAAGCTTGAACGATGTTTCACAGGAAAAATATATCCTGTCATTGCTCAGGCGATGACAGGATTTTTATTTTGAAAAGGAGGTGAAAACCATGGAACCTGGAGCCAGTTGTCAGATCATTATATTAAAGAAAGGACTGAAGAATTATGATGAAAACATTACTGATCCACACACCGAAAAATCACACTTCTGTCAGCTCTCTGACAGAGCCAAAAACTGTACAGGAGTCCATGGAAAAACATGAAACCTCCTATTTTGAGACTTCCGTACTGACCCATGCCAGAAAACGCTTTATGTGGCTTCTTTTTCTGATGCTTTCTGCCACACTTACCGGAACCATTATTACCAGATATGAAAACGCCTTTTCCGCAGTCCCTCTTCTTGTTTCCTTTATTCCCATGCTGATGGATACCGGAGGAAACTGCGGTTCTCAAAGCTCAACTCTTATCATCCGCGGTCTTGCTCTGAATGAGATCCGTCCCTGTGATGTTTTTCGGATTGCATTTAAAGAATTTCGGATTGCGCTTCTGGTAGGTACTGGACTTGCTGTAATAAACGGAATCCGTATTCTTATTATGTACAAAGATCCCAGACTTGCTCTGGTCGTTTCTCTTTCTCTGACTGCAACTGTAATCCTGTCCAAGATCATCGGATGTATTCTTCCGCTTGGCGCAAAAATTCTGCATATGGATCCGGCTATCATGGCGTCTCCTCTGATCACTACAGCTGTGGACACCTGCTCTATTATTATTTACTTTTACATTGCCACAAGGATCTTTGCCCTTGCTGTGTAACCTGTTTATTCCTTCTGAAGATCAACGATCCTGGTACAGACTTTTTCCAGAAGCTCCGGGCTGTGGCTGACTACGATCATTCCAATTTTGCGCTTTTCGGTTTCATCTATAAGAAAATGCCAAATCTGACTCTGTGTGATGAGATCCAGCATTGTGCTGATCTCATCTGCCAGAAGGAACTGCGTCCTCTGCCCCAGCGCTCTTGCAATACAGAATCTCTGCATTTCTCCCCCTGACAGCTCTGCCGGAAAACGGTTCATCCAGTCTGCCTCAATCCCAAGTCTTTTCATAAGGTCAGGAGATACATGATCGCCCTCCTCAACCACTGCTTTCATCCGCAGTCTGGGATTAATGGCCTGTTCCGGATGCTGCCAGATCAGCTGAACCGGGCAGTAGGAGCCCCAGGCGTCAAGGGGCTTTCCGTCCAGCAGAACTTCTCCGCTGTCAGGCTTCTCATATCCTGACAATATCTTGCAGAGAGTTGTTTTTCCAAATCCACTTGGTGCCACAAGCCCCACTCGCTCTGCGCTCTCTGCTTTCAGACTGAAATCTTTTAAAATTGCTCTGCTTTTTTCTCCATATCGAAAAGAAATGTTTCTGGCTTCAAGAATCATACACGCACCTCACATATCCTCCGTTTACTTCCCTGTAGGGGATTTCCCCTCTGCATTTTTCTGTACATTTTTCGCATCTGGGGGCAAACGGACAACCCTCCGGCATATCTTTTACATAGGGCTGCACCCCGTCAATATAATGAAAACCATTTTGGGGCATTGCTCTCCATAAGGCTTTTGTATAAGGATGCCTCAGTGTTTTTTCCTGGCGAAAATCCTCTGTTTTCGCATCCTCCAGCGTATAGCCTGCATAAAAAACAAGAACCCTGTCCGCAGTTTCCAGAGCAAGTTCCAGATCATGAGTGATGATCAGCACTCCCGCTCCCATATCAGCCAGCTCCCGAAAATGCTCCATGGCTCTCTTTGCCGCTTTCAGGTGAAGTCCCGGAGTAGGTTCATCTGCAATAACCAGCTTCGGCTCTTCGATCATCGCTGTGGATATCATCACTCTCCTGGTCATTCCTCCGGAAAGCTCAAAAGGATACTGTTCCTGAACCTCCTTTGCCAGACCATACCGTCTGAAGATCCTGTCCAGTTTCTTTTTTCTTTCAGGATCCTTTTTACCTTTGCAGATCTGTGTTCCCACTTTCATCAGCGGATCCAGATAGGAAGTGCTCTGGGGAACCATAACAATCTCTTTTCCTCTGAGCGCACGGATCCTTTTTTCCGTGAGAGGCTCTCCACAATAAAGAATCTCTCCACCCATTTCTGCATTATAAGGAAGGATTCCCATTACTCCATGGGCCAGAAGACTTTTTCCGGAACCGGAAGAACCAACAACAGCCACCATTTCTCCCTGGTGAACAGTAAGACTGAGATCCCTGATCACAGGAAGCTTTGTCTGCTTTGTACCCTTCTGATACTGGGAAAAAGAAATATTCATATTCCTGATTTCAAGTATTGTATTTTTTTCCATTTGGTCCCTCCTATTCATGAGCGCTTGCAGGATCCACCAGCTTCCGGATACCCTCGCCTACAGTATAAAAGCACACAACTGTCAGAACCAGCATCAATCCGGGAAACAGGGCCAGCCACCACTTTCCGGTGATCAGATATTTCATTGCCTCTGACAGGATGATACCAATGGCGGGCTGCTCATTAGAAAGTCCGAATCCCAGAAATGTAATGCTGGATTCATGAAGGATCGCATGAGGAAAAAGAAGTATCAGACCTACCAGAAACTGAGGAAAAAGATGAGGAACCATGTGCTTCATGGCAATATAAAAATTACTTTTCCCAAGTTTTCTGGCCATTTTAATATACTGCTGTTCTTTTAACTGCAGAACCTCGCCCCGGATCAGTCGCGCCAGTGAGGTCCAGTGCGTCAGGGCAACACCCAGGATCACGCCTTTCAGTCCCCGTCCGCAGGCAACGCAGATCAGGATCAGAAGAAGCATATGAGGGATTCCCATAACAAGATCAATAAACCAGGTGATCACTGTATCTACAGCTTTTCCCATTGTTGCAGACAGAACTCCCAAAATAAATGCCATAACTGCGCTGAAAGCTGCGGCGCTGATTCCAATAATAATGCTGATGGAAAGTCCTTTGACCGTCCGGGTAAACATATCTCTTCCCAGCCAGTCAGTTCCAAAAGGATATTTCAGGCAGGGCGCTATATTTTTGCGGGCAAAATCAGTCTCTCTGGCAGCATCTCCACAGAAAATTCCGCCAATGCACACAGCAGCCAGGAAAATCAGAGAAAGCACAAGCCACAGTACCAATCTTTGCCGGCGGTTCCATTTTTTTATCATAAACGTTCCTTTTTTTGTGTTTTTTGTCATTTTGCGGCACCTCCACGTCTGATACGCGGATCGATCACACCGTATAGAATATTTGCAATGAGATTTCCGCCAAAAACAAACAATGCGCTGATAATAGTGATTGCCATAAGAAGCGGCATATCACTTCCAAGTCCTGCGCTTACTGCCGCCTGTCCCAGTCCCGGATAGGAAAAAACCTGCTCCACCAGAACAGAACCTCCAAAAATCTCACTGATCGAAGCAAACTGCAAAGTCATGGCAGGCGCCAGAACATTCCGAAATCCATGATTCCGGAAAATCTGCCACAGGCTTTCGCCTCTTGTCCTGGCAAAAACAACATAATCACTTTCACAGATATCAATCATCTTTTCTCTGGTATGCATGGCAATATTGGCAATTCCGGTAATGGACAGCGTAACCGCAGGAAGAATGGCATGGTATACTCTGTCTAAAAAGGTTACTCCGCTTGCCTCCACGCCTATGGGAACGCTTAATCCTATGGGAAGGATCTTCAGCCATACACCAAATATGATCAGAAGCAGCATGGCAATCCAAAAAGCCGGGGTACTGGATATTAACAGGCAGTATCCTTTTACTGCCTTATCTACAAATTTCCCACGGTTCATTCCTGCAAGAGCGCCCAGGGCAAAGCCAATAACCCCTGACAATACCCAGGCGATAATCATAAGAAAAAGTGAATTTCCCAGCTTTACTGCAATTACCTTTGACACATCCTGTCTGTAAAGAAGAGAAACGCCCATATCTCCCTTCAGAAAATCTTTCAGCCATGCCAGATATCTCTGAACCGGCGGTTCCCCTACTCCCCAGTATTCTTCAAGCTTTGCAATCTGTTCCTGGCTCATGCTTCCCAGCGCGGCCTGTCCTACATTGGCCTGAAGGGGATCTACGGGAGAAACCGTCATCAGGGCAAAGGCTGCAATACTGACTGCAAAAATAAGAAGAACCATCTTTACAAAATTTTTCAGTATAAATTTTCCTGCTGTATTTTTCAATATTTTCTCCTTATATATAATCCTTTTGTAACGCACAGTATCCGGCAGCTTCCGGAGATATTTTATTCCTCTTACGGAACAAACTTTCCCGAAATCCTGCCGGATAACTATTTTACACGTAATTTTATCAGATTTTCAGAATTATTCCCAGGTCCACTGATCCACATTATTTACAATAGACCATCCATGTCCATGAGGATGGATCTTCTGATCCGCAACTTTCAGTCCGTCTCTTACAAAGTACAGATGATCCACATTGCACAGCCAGATCCACGGAATATCTCCCTCCTGGGTAACGCCTGTTTCTCCATCCCACTGAGCCTTTTTCCACAGCTCATAGGATTCCTCAAGATCACTGCTTTCCAGAGCCTCGTCCATGTATTTGTCTACTGTTTCATTAGCATACGGTGAATACTCAGCAGTTCCTGTTTCCTTCATTGTATGGTAAATGTTGTAAAGTTCCATAGGAGTGTGAGCTCCCCATCCCCACATCAGAGGCTGAGACAAAGCTGCGGTATAAGCGGTATCCCAGTCAGCTCCCTCTGTAGTAACAGCAATTCCCAGTTCAGAAAGCTGATTCTTTGCATCCTCAGCCAGAGCCTGACGTACAGAATCAGATGCCGGATAAACAATCTTCAGTTCAGCACGTACACCGTCTTTTTCACGGATTCCGTCCTTGCCTTCTTTCCAGCCGGCATCCTCAAGAATCTTTACAGCGCCATCAAAATCATATTCTGTTTCTGCAGCCTCATTATACCAGGGCATCTTGTCACATACGCTGTATGCCGGAGTTCCATAACCGTTCAGTACATTGTCGATCATTTCCTGACGGTCGATTCCAATGTTGATGGCCCGTCTTACTTCCACATCACTGGTAAAGTCATTTCCAACCGTTACTCCGTCTTTTTCTTCTGCCGGAGCTGCTGGAAGATTCAGTCCACGGTTATCAACTGTATCTACACGGAACAATTCATATCCGTCAATTTCCGTATCAGAATAGGAAGCTGCAGTATGCGCTACATCTACAGTTCCGGACTGAGCTGCCGCAAGAGCTGCATCCTCTTCCATAAAAAGAACCGTAACCTTTTTCATCTTTGGTTCCTCTCCGTAATAATCCGGATTCGCCTCAAAGATAACCTGCTGTCCCTTATCCCACTGTTTCATGATATAACGTCCTGATCCAACAGGATTCTGTCCGTAATTTTCATCATATGCATGTTCCGGAACAATTCCCACTACCGCCATTGTATAAGGCCAGATAGAAAACGGTTTATTCAGATGGAACTCTACTGTGGTGTCATCCACTGCAACAGCTTCCTCCAGCATGGAAAAATCATTGACAGAACTGTTGTCACGGCAGTTATTGTAAGTAAACGCTACATCCTTTGCTGTCAGTGGTTCCCCGTCTGTAAATTTTACATCATCACGGATCTTCACTGTCCAGACAAGCCCGTCCTCACTGACAGAATAATCTGTGGCAAGATCCATTCCGATAGACAGATCCTTATTGGTAACAGTAAGCGTACTCTGTATCAGAGGTTCATGAACATGCTCTCCGGCTCCCCAGCCATATGCAGGATCAAATCCCGCCTCCGGCTCAGAAGTTGTAGGCATGGTAACGATCACTTCATCTTTTGTTTTCTGTTCTGCTGCTGAAACCATTGCGCTGCTTCCGATCGTGGAAACAGTCATACAGAAAGCAGTCAGCAGTACCATCAATCTTTTTTTCATTATGATAGTCCTCCTCCGCATTTTTACTTCAGTATAGCACTATGCCACAGGCAGATTAACCCTCCACAGGGGATATCTACTCATTCTTATTTTGCATATATATTGTATTTTTTTCATATCAGAACATCCCCCTGGGAGGCTTGTGAAAATCTCTGACTTTGTTAAAATATAGTCAACACAGGAATTGTGTTATATGATGTCAAAGTCAGTGCACGACCTCCACTTATGATGCACTAACGATCCCATTAAATACTCATTTAAAAAAGCACTCACGAAGAGTGCTTTTTTAATATATCCTTTGTCTTTTTACAAATATCTTTTACCTTTTTACAACACAGAGTCGATCAGATTTCTGGTGTACTCCGCCCTTGGACACCATATGATTTCCTCCGGAGTTCCGGCTTCCACAATTTTTCCCTGTTTCATAACGATCACCCGGTCACAGAACATCTGAACCAGAGCAAGATCATGACAGATAAAAATCACGCTCAGACCATTTTTTTGTCTTAGCTGTATCAGAAGCTCCATAATCTGCTTCTGCACGGTCACATCAAGGGCGCTGGTCGCCTCGTCACAGATCAGAAGCTCCGGCTCCGGCGCAAGAGCTCTGGCAATAGCAGCTCTCTGGCACTGTCCTCCACTGACCTGATGAGGATACCGGGAAGCAAATTCCGGGGTGAGTCCGCACAATTCCAGAAGGTTATCCACCTTTTCTTTTAATTCTGCTCCCTTTATCCCCATATTCCTCAGGCTTTCCCCAATTCCGTCTCCAAGTGTCCTTCTGGGATCAAAAGACTCCGCAGGCATCTGAAAAACCATTTGCATATGACGGTATGCCTGTCTTAACTGCCTCACCTCTGCCCGGGATATTTCTATACATCCCGCCTCAGTTTCTTCTGACGAAGGATAAAACAGAACTTTTCCCTCTGTACAGGGAAGAAGCCCTGTAACCAGCCTGGCAACTGTACTTTTTCCGCTTCCGGATTCACCAACAATTCCCAGACATTCGCCTCTTCTCAGTTCAAAAGACATCTCATCCACAGCTGCAAAGGAGTTCTTTCCTGCAGTAAATATCTTTTTCAATTTCTCCGCTTTCAGCAAAATCTCTGTCATATTTTCTGATCCTCCCGTCTTTTCAGCCGGATCACAGAATCCATAAGCTGACGGGTATACTGACTTTCCGGATTTTCCAGAACCTTTTGTGTATCTCCATAATCCATTATTCTTCCATTCTGAAGTACAAGGATCCTGTCTGCCATTTTTCTCACCACACCGATATTGTGGGTAATCAGAAGCATGGCTGTATGGAACTCTTTTTTC
This sequence comes from Blautia sp. XA-2221, assembly GCF_028767025.1. Taxonomy (GTDB): domain Bacteria; phylum Bacillota; class Clostridia; order Lachnospirales; family Lachnospiraceae; genus Blautia_A. The sequence goes on along the minus strand of NZ_JAJQXX010000002.1, from coordinate 107,118 downwards.
ATCAGAAGAAGCTCTTCCACCACCTGTTTTTGTACCGTCACGTCAAGAGCGCTGGTGGGCTCATCTGCCAGGAGCAGATCCGGTTTTAAAAGCATGGCGGTACAGATTCCCACTCTCTGGTTCATTCCCCCGGACAATTCAAAAGGATAGCTTCCAAGAACACGGGAGCAGTCTGTCAGCCCTATTTTTTTCATCAGATCAGCTGCTCTGTTTTCTACCTCTGCTCTGCTGATTTTTTCATGCTCCGATACAGCCTCATATATCTGAGCCCCTACTGTTCGCACCGGACAAAAGGCTGATTTGCAGTCCTGAAACACCATTCCAATCTCAGGTCCCCGGTATTTCCTCAGCATCTTTTCCGGCATGGCAGTCAGATCTTTTCCTTTGTACCATACCTGACCTGTAACTTTGGCTCTGTTTCCCAGAAGTCCCATAACAGCCTTCGCAACCGTACTTTTTCCGCTTCCGGATTCCCCTACAATACCAAGGATCTCTCCTTTTTTCACCTGAAAGCTTACGTTCTGTACCGCAATATCTCCATCATAGCAGACAGTCAGGTTCTCCACCCGGAGCAGCACATCTTCATTCTTTTTTACCTTCATTCCGATCCTCTGTTTCCAAGTCTGTTATTCTACATCCAGGTCTGCGGTGATCTCATAATAATCAGATGGATGAGCTGCTATTCCCTTTACATTGGATTTTGTCACAATTCCCATATTGAGATGTGATACAAAGAAAAATGCATCATCATCCAGGATCTTCTGCTGCAGCTCTATTGCCAGTTTTGCTCTCTCTTCCGGCTCAAATGTCTGATGAAGTTTTTCTGTAAGAGCTGTTACCTCTTTATTCTCATATTTTCCATAGTTTTTCGGTCCCACTACTGTGCTAGTAAAGAAGTATTCCGGATCTCCGGTAGGCGCTGTAGTCGTAGAACTTACATACACATCAAAATCACCGTCAGCAGCATAAGTCATATGATCTGAAGTATTATTTACCACAACGTCAATTCCAATTTCTTTCAGAGTTGCCTGCGCATACTCGGCAAGCTTCGGCTGCTCCAGACGGGTTGGGTAGGTCAGCCAGTTTATGGTAAGTTTTTGTCCGTCCTTGTCTACATATCCGTCACCGTCTGTATCCTTCCACCCGGATTCCTCCAGAAGTTTTTTTGCCCCTTCCGGATCATAGGAAACAGTTTCCACTGCCTCGTTTCCATAAGAAAAACCGTCCGGAAAAGCAGCTTTGGCAGGAAGTCCTCTTCCCTCCATGATCACAGAGCAAAAGCCCTCTTTATCAATTCCCATTTCAACAGCTTTTCGTATATTCTGATCCTGCATGATCTCGGACTCAAAATTAAACTGTCCGAAAAAGCATCTGCTGGTTGCGCAGGAATTAATGGTGTATTCCGGATTCCCGTCAAAAAGCGCATAGTTATCATACTGAAGGCCGTAAGTTCCCTGAATATCGCCTGTCTGAAGAGCTGCAGTCAGAGCGCTGCCATCCGAAAAGGATTTTACGGTAACTTTGTCCACCTTTACATCACCGCCCCAGTAGTTTTCATTTTTTACAAGATCAATCTGAGTCGGGGTAACTTTTTCTGCAATATAAGGGCCTGTTCCTGCCACATTGGCATTTCCCCCTTCTCCCTGAACGCCATACTCCATATCAATAATGGCTCCGTAGGGATCGCCCAGATAATTAATGATCGCCGGACATGGTTCTGTTGTGTAAATAGTCAGAGTCAGTCCGTCTGCCTCAATATGATCGATCTTCATATCAGAAGGAGCACGGTCATGAACCTTTACCAGATTTTCCAGACATTCTTTTACTGCCTGAGCATCCATAGTACGGCCGCTTGAAAATTTTACCCCGTCTCTCAGAGTGATCTTTACCGTAGTGTCATCCACAAACTCATAATCTGTGGCAAGCCATGGCTCCACCTCCATATTGTCATTATACTTAAATAATGTTTCTCCTACACCATATCTGATCGCGCTCCATCCGGAATAATTGTCATGAGGATTCAGACCTGCGTCACCCATTTCCTCACTGTATCCGGTTGTTCCGTATACAAAAGTCTTTTCCTCATCTGCCATTACGCTGACGCTCATTCCTGATATCATTACAGCTCCTGCAATCACTGCAGCAATAAATTTTTTCTTCATTTTCTACCTCTTTTCTTCTTGTGTTCCGGGTCCAGATAATCTCTCAGTGTATCTCCCAGAAGGTTAAAAATCAGTACAGTTACAAAAATCGCAGCTCCCGGTGCCAGTGACATCCACGGTGCAATCTGCAGAAGGCTTCTGCCCTCATTGATCATGCTTCCCCACTCTGCTGCCGGCGGCTGTACCCCAAGTCCCAGAAAGGATAAGCCAGCAAGCTCCATCATCATAGTGCCAATATCCAGAACTGCCGTTACAAGAACAGGTCCTGCAATATTAGGCAGGATATGGCGCAGAAGCAAAGCAGGCGTGCTGCTGCCGGAAAGTCTGGCCGCCATCATATAAGGCGCCTCTTTCTGGGTCAGGGTCAGCCCTCTGGCCAGTCTGGCAAACTTCGGCCAACTTACCACGGCCAGCGCAAGTACCGCATTCTGTACGCCGCCGCCCAGAACCCCTGCCACAGCTAATGCAAACACAAGGCTCGGAAATGCCAGAAACAGATCTGATATCCTCATAAGGAAGGCATCCACAAGGCCTCCTCGCCAACCACAGATAATTCCCACAAGAGTTCCCGTTACTGTTGTAATGGTCACCAGGATCAGAGTGGAAAAAACACTGGTGGTTCCGCCTACCAGAATTCTGGAAAGCATATCGCGCCCATAGCGGTCTGTTCCCAGCAGATGCTCCGGCCCCGGCGGCTGCTTTGCCAGCAGGAGATTCTGCTCATAGGGATCGTAAGGACAGATATATTTTGCACACAGAGCTGTCAAAAGAAGCAGCGCTGCCAGAACTGCCAGTACAATAAGCCTTACTTTTACGGGATCTGTTCCCGGCTTATACACAGAGGATGAACCGTTCTTTTGCTTTCTCATTTCTGCTCACCTCCCAGTCTTACACGGGGATCCAGATAATGATACACAATGTCTGTAATCAGATTCACAACTACATAAATCACTGCCATCCACGCCACATATGCCTGAACAATAGGATAATCTCTCATAGTAATAGCATCTACAGCCATTTTCCCTACGCCGTCCCACATAAAAATAGATTCTACAATCGTAGTTCCCCCCAAAAGACTTCCCACAGACAAAGCCATCAGTGTCACTATGGTCAGCATGGATACCCTCAGAACATTTTTCCAGACGATCACACTTCCTCTGACGCCCCTTGCCCTGGCGCCCATCACATAATCCTTATTCAGCTCCTCCAGCACAGCAGCTCTGATCTGTCGGATATATTTTGCCGCCATAGCGATGGCAAGGGTGAGCGTAGGCAGCACAAGACTTGCCACAATATTTTCTGATGTGATGACCGGCAGCCATCCAAGCCTTACAGAAAATATATACATTAAGATCAGCGCCGCAAAAAAATTCGGTGCAGAATTCCCGATAAAGCTCAAAAACCGTATCAGATAATCTGCCCATCGATTATGGCGTATAGCAGAAAAAATCCCAAGCGGGATGGCTATCAGCATAGTCACTGCCATAGAAGAAACCGTAAGAAGTATGGTTGCCGGAAGCTTTTCCATAAAAGTATCATATACTTTCTGCCCGGATACATAACTGGTTCCCATATCGCCTGTAACCATTCCGGCAAGCCATCTGCCGTACTGTACCAGAAAAGGCTGATCCAGACCGTATTCTTTTTTTGCCTGGTCAATGACCTCCTGATCGACAACTGCCCCTGCGTTTTCATACATGTAGGTTACTGCATCTCCCCCTGCAAGGCGCATCATGGCAAAGGACAGAAACGTAATCCCGATCAGAACGGGAATTAACTGAAGCAGCCTTTTTCCTATATATTTCAACATAAATTTTATCCTCTGTTTATTTGCAGAATTTCTGTTACCACTGCACATTATTCGTTTACAGATTTTCCGGATAATCTTCTTTGATACTGTTCACTCTGTTCACAGTAGCCTGACCCAAATTCCAAATCTCCTTGAATGATGTTTTTTTATGTGCTTTTTCATCATTTTACTTATCGCTTCCGATCCGTTCTTCCAGAAAATGGATAAACTCTCTCAGACTGCTGTCAGGCTCTTCTCCCCTGTGTCTGATATATCCGAATATTACCCGGCTTCCCTTCATCTTCAGCGGAATTCCGGGAATCGTATCTTTTTTGTTCTCAGACAGATAGCTTCCGCTGATATTTACAACATCACTGTTTTTTAAAAGCCTTTCCATGATGTAGTCACTGTTTGTGATCACAGAAGCATCCAGACTTTTTAATGAAAAGCTCTCCGAATTTCCGGAAGCTCCAATATCAAAAAATTCATCCTGATAATTCTGAACCAGACGCACCCCGTCAAGTTCTTCAAAGCTCAGGCTGTCTTTTTTGATCCCGTAAAGAGATGAATTTCTTCCCGGATAAACAATCGCTTCTGTGTCCTGCAGGGGAATAAATTCCATCCGGTTTCTGGACAGTTCATAAAGAAATTCCTCTTTCTGCCGTTCCAGAATATAGACAAAGCCCACATCATCCTGATAATCCCGGACACGTTCCATCACTGTCCGGACACCTGCAGTATAAACCTGAAAATGATAGTTTTTGTCATAATTCTCATTATAAAAGTCCACAAACTGAGTAGCAAACCAGGAACTGGGATTTGCCGAAATCCTGAGCCATTTTGTCATCCCATGCTCTGCCACGGCTTCCAGTTTTGTGACCTCGCTTACGATTTTGCAGGCATAATGATATACCTGACTTCCCTGCGGTGTAAGACGGATCCCTCTGGGAAGCCGCTCAAAAAGCTGCATTCCCAGAGAATCTTCCAAAGCCTTTACCACCTTACTGACACTGGGCTGAGTGGAATATAAAATTTTTGCCGCCTCGCTGACAGATCCGGTCTGGGCGCAGGCCACAAAATACTGCAGCTGTTTTAAATCCATGATTTTTTCCTTTATAGTTCTTTTATTTACAGGTTTTCAGCATAAACATCGGTGTGGGATTATAAAACTCGTCCTTTTCCACATAAATCCTGCTGCTGATTCCAAGATCCACAGAAAATTCCTGAAGCTTCATTGCTCCCAGAGTCTCCAGATCCCAGGCCGGACGGCTGTAGGAACTGATGGGAAGCTGACGCTTGATCTCCTCACATTCTCTCATCATCTCATCGCCAACCTCCTGATGGGCATGATTGTCCGGAAGCTCTGACAGATCTGTAAAATCACTGAGCCCGTAATTTGCATCAAAATTCAAAAGTGTGCCGCCTTTTTTCAGTACGCGCACCCACTCTCTGTAAGCACGTTTTACATCCGGAAGCGTCCAGGTAAGATTTCGGGAGATCACCACATCAAAGCTTTCATCTTCAAATCTCAGATTTTCCGCATCCATTACAAGGAACTCGCAGGCTGTTTTTTCCTCTGATGCAAGTATTCTGGCATTTTCAACCATATCAGGCGTCAGATCCACACCTGTAACCTGATATCCTTCTTTTGCCAGAAGTACGGAAAAAAATCCCGCCCCGCAGCCTACGTCAAGGATTCTGAGAGTTCTGTCCCGGGGAATCTGCTTTTTTATTTCATAAAGCCACCGTTCAGCCATAGAACTATGAAGCTCTGCCCTTTTGTGTTCCAGAAAATCTTGGCTTCTTTTTTCCCAGTAGCTTACAATTCTCTCTTTCCTCTCATCATAGGGATTTACAATCTTTCCATAGGCGATCATCGGCCCGTCCCCCAGTACCTGAAGCGTACCGGTCTGATACAGGATCACACCGTCATACTCAGCCACGCTCAGCTCCAGAAGACCACCTTCATAATCCCGAACTTCACCCAGAATCTCCCCTTCCCGTATCATATCACCGGGCTTTTTAAAGGGATACCACAGCCCGTCCCCGGAAGCGTCCTGATAACAGATATCTGTAACCTCCAGAGGATAATAAGTTCTATAATCCTTTTTTCCCTGATAAATTCCCAGGTGGCAGAGAATATTTCTTACATCTCTCCTTGTAGAGCGTACTTCTTCACTGGTCCAGGCTCCCATACCGCCCCGCTCAATGAGAATACTGGGTATTCCCTGAGAAGCAGCATAGTTATAAGAGCCCCCTGACGCCACATTGGAACGGACCATGTAGGGTACGTCCACCTGCTCCGCCATACGTCTTGACTGACTGACTGTTTCTTCATCTGCCATGCCCGCATAATACACGTAAGGAGTCAGCTGTTCATAATCATCCCCACTATGCAGATCCATATAATAATCTGCTGCCGGCTGAAGTTCATGGGAAACTGCCCATGCAAGACGTTCCATTTCTGTGCCTGTGGGATTTCCGGGAAATTCTCTGTTCAGATTTTTCCCGTCTGTCAGTCCCATACTTCCATTTCTATGCTCAAAGGCCGGAACATTAAGCGCTTTTACAATAATTATGGTACCTGCCACCTTCTGTATCTTCAGTTTTTGCGACAGCTCAATGGCAGCCTGTATCCCCACATATTCGCCCCCGTGCACTCCCGCAGTGATCAGTATGGTTTTTCCCGGTCGTGTTCCATGAAGTACAGCAGCCGGAAGCCGGAATTCACCATGTCCCAGTTCCAGATAACCCGTCCATACTTTTCCAGGCTCCACAGAAATATTATTCAGGCAAAAACTTTCTCTCTTTTTTCCGGAAAGAAGAAAAATGGGAGTGGAGCCATTATTTATGATCTCTTCTTCTGTCCATACCTGTTTCCACACTTCTGTGTCGCAGCTTATGTCTGTCAGTCCTGCATTTTTCAGAGTTTCCACATCCCATTGAGGTCGTTTCTGTCTGCTTAAAGGAACCTGTCTGGCAATAGACTCCATCCGTTCAGTGTCTGTTCCTGTATAATAATCTTCCAGATTTTTTTCTTCCACCCTCTGACGATCCTTCTCGTAACCGCTGCGCTTTTCCTCATCATAAAGATGACCGTACCAATCTGCGTCAAAATTACACAGAAGTCCTCCCGGTTTCAGCACACGTATCCATTCCTCATACGCCTGTCCCGGATTTTCCAGATTCCAGGTCACGTTTCTGGAAAATACTGCGTCAAATTCGCAGTCTTCCAATTCCAGATCCTGCGCGTCACTGATCTTCCAGATAATTTTTTCCGCAAACACTCCTGTATTCTTTTTTGCCTCTTTCAGCATCTCCTCTGTAACATCTGCTGCAGTTACCTGATATCCGGCTTCCGCAAGAAGCAGAGCAAAAAACCCCGGTCCGGTTCCCACATCAAGAATCTTCAGTTCCTCCGGTTTCTTTCCCGGAAAGTTCTCTTCAAGAAGAGAAAGAAGCTTGTTCTTCCACATATTTCGTCTGGCATCTGCCAGCTCCTGCTGATTATATTCTGAATAGCCCTCTGCACGCTGCGTCCAGTAGGCATGGATTTCTTCTTTTAACGTATTCATGATCCCTTCTGCTCTTTTCTGTCCTTATGTTCTTTTTATAAAAAAGAAGTTCCTATTTTATAGATGGTTTTATTATATAAAAAAAGAAATCCCTCCTGCAACCCTCCCAGGGGGATTTCTTTACTGTTCAGAAATTGTCTCTTTTCCTGATTTCTCTGTTGATAAATTTATACAGTCTTTCCACGGCTTCTCCGTGAATCTGTTTTTTCTGAGCTCTAACCATCTCGTCAGCCGCCTCAGGATCGTTCATAAGCTGGATTCCTTTTTCCACCTGTCCATTGAGGGTGAGCGCAGACCAGCTCATGCCTGCCTTCATAAAAAACCTACGGTTTACTGTCTCGCATCCGGGAATAGGCGCCGTGTGGATCATCGGCACACCCGTCACTGCCGCTTCTGTAGATGTCAGGCCGCCCGGCTTTGTAAAAAGAACATCACATGCTTTCAGATACAGAGACATCTGAGTAGTAAATCCAAGAATCTGCACCCGAGACTGTTTACAGAACTCTTTTTTCAGTTTCTGCTCCGCCTTAGTATTGCTTCCGCAGATAACAAGAATTTTTTCCTGAGATGTGCCTTCCAGAAGTTTTTTTACAAGCTCGGAAAGATCTCCGGCTCCCATACTTCCTCCGGCTGCCAGAAAATATCTGCCTTCCGGATCAAGTCCCAGCTTTTCTCTTGCCTGTTCTCTGCTTATCTTTCTTCGACAATTCTTTGCCACAGGAATTCCAAAAGCCAGAAGTTTCTCAGCAGGAATCCCCCGTCTGATACAGGATTTTTTCAGAGCTTCATGAGGAAGCACATAATAATCACAGTCTGTTTCCTCCCAGAAGGGAATACAGGTGTAATCTGTCATGACTGCCACCGTAAGCGGAAGCTTCAGACCTTTTCGCTTCATATAAGTAATTGTTTCTGCAGGATAAAGATGCGGCATGATCAGCACATCAACCGGATGTTCACGTAAATATCCGTCCAGATACTTTGCCATTCTTCCATTAATATAGTACACAGGAGATTTCTTCAGCAACCGGCTGGCTATCATTCCCAGCTTATAAAAAAGGCCAAAAAGTCTGGGAGTTTTTTTGACGATCTGAACATATCCGTCCCCTACCAGACGCGAAACTCCCTCTCCTGCAAGACAGAGATAATCCAGCACATATGCCTCGTCACCTCGCTCCTGCATTTCCTCTGCAATCGCCCGGGCTGCAGAATTATGCCCGCCTCCTGTATTGCAGGACAAAATCAGTGCTTTCATTCAAGTTTCCCTTCCTCTCCTCGCCTGTATGCGGCATTTGCCTTCAGACAATGTTTATGTATTACAATTCCCGACATCAGGATACATCCGGACAAAACTGTTCTGTTGGGCACAGTCAGCATAACAGTAGCGGCGAAAATCAGGAATGTATATACGCTCTTTCTGGTGTTAGATCTGGCAGGTATTGCGATAATAAACAGCAGATACCAGAAAATCAGAGCTGCCAGCGGCTGCCACAGAGGAAGCAGCCCGATCAGTACGCCAAAAGATACTGCAATCGCCTTGCCCCCATGGCCTTTCTGAAACAGAGAATGAGCATGTCCGAACACAGGCGCTGCCATTACCAGCGCAAACATCCAGGAGTTTATCCCCAGCGCTCTTGCACACAGCGCAACCGGAATCGCTCCCTTTCCCAGATCTGCCAGAAGAACCAGTATCCCGCAAAAAACGCCTCCACAAGCAAATGCATTAAATGTTCCCGGGTTTCCATCCTCAGACTCTGTCTGAACATCCACGCCCCTGAAGATCATGGGAATCAGACGTCCAAATAAAATGCTTCCTGATAAAAATCCCATAATTACATAGAAAAAATATCCATATTTCATAATCCAACCTGCTTTCCTGCTGCAAATAAAATTTCACAGTCAGTTCAGACCCGCATCCGTCTTCTCTTCTGATTTCTGAATGTCTATTTTCCCGGTCACAGATTTTTATAAATTTCCTATCACCTGTCAAAAAATTTCCTGTTACAACACTCTACTCATACTGACTGTTAATTTTTCTGCAAGATACCCCCAGTGTATCACAACAAAAAAATACACGCAACAAAAAGACAAACCGCTCTTGACGGCACAGCTTATGCCATGCTACAATGTCACCTGTCCAAAACAGAGTGTGGACTTTTTTGGCTAAGCCACTTTTCGCCATAAAAGCCTTTTTATAAACGAACAGACAAGAGGAATGTAAATGAACAATACTTTTATGAAAGAAAAACCAGTATTTCCTCTGATCATGTCCATGGCTCTTCCCATGGTGATCTCCATGCTGGTAAACTCTTTATATAATATAGTAGACAGTTTCTTTGTTGCGCAGATCAGTGAAGATGCCATGACAGCCCTATCTCTGGTCTTTCCCATCCAGAACCTGGTCAATGCCATTGCCATTGGTTTTGGCGTGGGAATCAGCTCACAGATTGCCTTTCATCTGGGGGCAGGAAATAAACACAATGCAGATATTGCCGCTACTCACGGCACAATCCTGTCCGCTGTACACGGACTGATCATGATGATTGTCTGTACCCTGATCATGCCGTCTTTTCTGGGTCTTTTTACACCGGATAAAAAAGTTATTGATCTGGGTGTAAGATATTCCGGCATCGTTTTTGCCTTTTCTGTTGTGATAGGGCTTGACCTTGCTTTTGACAAAATTTTCCAGGCAGTCGGAAGAATGAAAGTTACCATGTTTTCAATGATGTGCGGCTGTATTACCAATATTATACTGGATCCGGTTCTGATCTTTGGCCTTGGTCCTTTCCCTGCGCTTGGAATTGAAGGCGCTGCTCTGGCAACAGGTCTTGGACAGGTTTTAAATCTGATCATTTACCTGGTGATCTATTTCGCCCGCCCAATCCCGGTACGCCTCAGAAAAACATGTCTGAAACCAGACGGCAACATAGATAAAAAACTTTATGCTGTGGGAATTCCGGCAATTCTGAACATTGCGCTCCCCTCCCTTCTGATCTCCGTACTGAACAGTCTGCTTGCTGTCTACTCCCAGAGCTATGTGGTAATTCTCGGAATTTATTATAAGCTTCAGACCTTCCTTTATCTTCCTGCCAACGGAATCGTCCAGGGTATGCGCCCTGTGATCGGATATAACTATGGAGCAGGAGAACACAAACGTGTGAAAAAAATCTATATGGTAACGCTTGCCATGAGCAGCGTCATTATGATCATCGGAACAGTTGTCTGTCTGGCAGTTCCCGGACAGCTGATGGGACTGTTCACCTCCAATGCGGAAACCATCCTTGCAGGAAAAACAGCTCTCCGGATTATCAGCGCCGGCTTCCTGGTTTCTGCTGTGTCCGTTACAACCTGCGGCGCACTGGAGGGAGTTGGAAAGGGAACTCCTTCTCTTATCATCTCTCTGTGCAGATATGTACTGATCATCATTCCTGCCGCCTTCGTCCTCAGCAGAATTTTGGGCGCAGTAGGAGTATGGCATGCCTTCTGGATCGCTGAAGCAGTTACTGCAGTTGTAGCCGGCCTGATCAGCCGTAAAGTAGTATGGGGACATTAATTGTCCCCATTAAATTTAGTAGTCTAATTCCCCCAATAAGATTCATAATATTTTTTCAGTATTTTCTGGTATTTTTTTTCAAGTGCATCATAAAGCTTTTTATTTTTTAGAAGATATGACATATAAGTCAGCCATTCATTATCTTTTAGCAGGAGTGCCTGCTTTACCCGATAACCAACCGCATGCACTAGCAACTGAGAATCCATTTTTTCCAACCTCTCCATGATCAAAAATGCTCCCGGCCAGTTGAGATCCTGCAGCCACTCCAACATCTCGCATATGTATGTATCTAATTCTTTATCTGTTTTTTCACATATTACTTTTGCGCAATTTTCCCATGACCATTTATATTCTATAGGTTGCATAAATACAGATAAGGATTTTATCTTTCTCGCTTCTCTAAGGGCAGCTTCCTGAACCTCTGTCGGTTGATCCTCATCCATCATTTCAAATAAAGTATCAATATCTACTGCCATGCCAATATCCTCCATTCCCCAATACTATTCTCCCTGGCCCTGCACTGCCTGCTCTTTTTTAAACAATCTGAAAATCAGACCAAAAATTACTGCCAGATAAAACAAAACGGTAAGATTCCAAAAAAGAAATACGCCATCCAAAATACCGCTGCTGCTAAATATTACCCCAACTATACTAAATACAGCTTACCACTATATTTACAGCCCGGTCAATAAAAATAACGATGTTATTCTAATATCTTTATATCCTTTTTTATAGAGAAAACAGCTGAATCCCTAACTATTTTCTCTCACATCATAAATATCTGAACCTCCAGTCCTTGTCATCTTCCAACCCCAGGATCACATTTACCGGAACTTCCAGAACTCTGGATAATCTCATTAAAAAGTCCACGTCCATTTTCGTTATCCCGTTCTCAATCCGCGAAATTGTCATCGTTGACACATCCATAGCCTCTGCAAGAGATTCCTGACAAAAATCACAGCGCTTCCGCAATTTTCGTATCCTTTCTCCCATTTCAATTCTCTGCTGATTAAATTCCTTCTGCATCAACTGTTACCCCCTCCAGATTTTTCTTCTGTAAAATAAAATATAAATCATGCCCTCCTCTCTTATATGCAAACATTTGTTTGTATATATTTTATAGGAAACATATGTTTGTGTCAACCCAATAAAACGGACTGAACTATATTTATTTAAAAACATTTTGAAAACGCTTACGCTGTTTTTCATGAAATCCCTTAAAAAAGCGTACAAAAAGGAAGCAGCAGGGGAACCGCCTCCTTGAAAATCCATATTCTGATATTATTATTTACAATCAAACTAATCAGTAGTCTAGTTTTCCCCAATAAGATTCATAATATCTTTTCAGTATTTTCTGATATTTTTTTTCTTCAGAAAGTGCATCATAAAATTTTTTATTTTTTAGAAGATATGACATATAGATCAGCCATTCATTATCTTTTAGCAGGAGCGCCTGCTTTACCTTATAAATAGCATCATACACCAATAACTGAGGATCCATTTTTTCCAGCCTCTCCATGATCAAAAATGCTCCCGGCCAATTAAGATCCTGCAGCCACTCTAGCATCTCATATGTGTAATGATTTAATTCTTCATCCGTTTTTTCACATATTACTTTTGCACAATTTTCCCACGACAATTTATATTCTACAGGCTGCATCAATACAGATAAGGATTTTATCTTTCTCGCTTCTCTGATAGCCTCTTCCTGAACCTCTATAGGCTTTCTCTCATCCAACATTTCATATAAAGTTTCAATATCTACTGCCATATCAATATCCTCCATCCCATTTTACAACTACACTTTTTACTGCTTTAGTCCAGATTCATAATCTTTGTAAAAATATCTCTCATTCTTTGGTAATCTTCTGTTTCCTGATTCTCCCCTCTTTTAGAAATGTATATTTTTTGTTCTTTTAATACAATTCCTGCTGTAAATACACAAATAGATTCATTCCCACTATTCTGCCGAGTTATCATATCTATTAAAATTGGTGATAATTTATCTACATAAAAAATGCTTGTCATACATATTGGCGCTGCCGGAAGTCTATCTATATGTTTTTTTACAAATTTTTTTAACTCTTCATTCAATCGTTTTACATGTCTCTCGGTAAGCTCCGAAAGATAAAGTTGTACTAATATCTGAGTCCTGTGATTTTTTTTATCCTCATAAATATGTACAGATATTTTGTCATGTATATCATCTAAAGATATTTCTCCCGTTTCCACTATTAACTTATAATAATTCATAAACGCCCAACTGGCTGTTTTCATTAAATTTTTCTCTTTCAAAAAAGTTTTTATAATTTCTATCTTTTTTGAATGATTTTCAGATGTCTGAAATATCTCACCGTCAATAAATAGCTTATAAAGTTGTTTTCTACTTCGATTTAAAATATTATTATATTTCCAACTTACAAAACAATGAAAAATTGCGCCTGATATCATACATGCATATGTGAGCACATAACAAAATAATAAAAACCTTGACATATACATTTGCTCTAAACAGACCCACTTCACAACCGAAACCAAAGATAATGCAATAAAAACAAAAATTTCTATTAATGCCTGAATTTGTAAAACATAAAATCCTTTTAAATTTGACATCCATTTTATTTTTTTATGTTTTACTATATATCCATATCGAAACAATGGATTAGACTCGTCTTCTCTTTCTGCTATTTGCGCATTCATACCAGAAAATCCTGGTATGATACTATTACGAGCCGGAAACCAGTGAAGAAAGATAATCAAAAGAATACTTAAATAGTTATATGCTATCCTCTTACTGATCATATTTGTTCCAATAAAATCAGTTATACATAAAATTGCACCAATAGTGCTTATAATTAGGATAAAAGAAAGCAGACTATATGCATCCATCTCAAACGCTCTTTTTTTATTATCTTGTCTTTTCATACCCCGTTTCCTTCCTGTAATTTTAATTAAATTACTCCGTTGCGCTAATTTAAATTTATTGGACCCATATGATACTGTTCTTTTTTATATCTCTTTCTCAATTCTTCTTTAAATACTACTGTTGATGGATACATAAGTGAAAGTTCCTCAAATATCTCAAATACCTTTGCCTTCATCTTTTGATATTCTTCAAATGCATTTCCCTTCCGGATTCCTGGAATATACATTTTTTCCTCATTTAATACAATTCCAATCGGCAAACAATGAAAACTCTTTCTTTGATGAATCGTTCCACAAAATATATCTTCAAATAACTTTGATTTTTCTTCTACATAAATGATATAAGTAACATGGGGAAAGCCAAAGGGAAGACTTCTCTGGGAAGCATAGCGGATTTCTTTATGAATAAACCGGTTCATCATATCCACATATTCCCGTGTTAATCGTTTCTGATACATTTGAACTAATATCTGCACACTATTGTCATCACGATTCTCTTCTATATCCATAATCAGATTATGCTTCATATTAGTTTTCTGTCCAAAAAGTAATTTCCCTTCCCCCTGAAAACAATCTCGAAATCCCCTTACAGTATCATATAACATCGTAATATAATCCAATGTATTTTTATAATGAATCACATCATAATTGTCGTTAGGAATTGCCTTTTTGCACACCTCTTTTTCTTTATAAAAACCTTTTTGCTTTTTTAGTCTTTCTGATTTAATGATCCAGTCATAATATGCCGAAAAAAATAATGATACTGCTATATTTATAAATACCCATACAATAATTATCCCATCTGGCCATAGTACAGTATATTCAAGTCCTATTTTCTTAAACTTTACAGAAATAAAAATAATATAAATCAGTCTTATCAGTATAACTGCCATCTGTATGATCGCTATGATCTGACAAAAATAATTCCCTCTTAGCTTTGCCATTCTGCCATTATAATTTTTTCGAAAATGTCCTTTTGCATACAGAGGATTAGATACGTCATTCCGCAAGCCAAGCCAACTCTGTTTGTCAATGACAGAGCCTACCTCATTTTCTTTCCATCTTTTAAAACCATATCTCCAATACCCGCCCAACATCCCAGGCAGCAGAACAGTATATAACGGAATTCCCAAATGAAAATGCCATTTCCATTTGTCAAGTGCCCATCCCCAAAACAACAGTAATGCTAATAATATACTGTCTGTAATATCCAGCTTAATAAACTCCACTACTTCTTGGCAAAGTATTTTGATAGTTCCTTGTTTTCTTTCCTTTTTCATATGTACTCCCCCATGGACATTTTACCACTTTATCATAATATCATCCGAGAAAAATGACTTTTGTAACTTCACTCTTCTCGGATGAGTCCTTTTTATAAGTCTCAAAACCGCCTCCTTCAAAACTAATTTTCTGATATTATTATTTACAATCAAGCTAATCAGTAGTCTAATTTTCCCCAATAAGATTCATAATATCTTTTCAGTATTTTCTGGTATTTTTTTTCTTCAGAAAGTGCATCATAAAATTTTTTATTTTTTAGAAGATATGACATATAGATCAGCCATTCATTATCTTTTAGCAGGAGCGCCTGCTTTACTGCACAAATGCTAGCGTCCAACAACAACTGAGGATTCATTTTTTCCAGTCTTTCCATGATCAAAAATGCTCCCGGCCAATTAAGATCCTTCAGCCACTCTAGCATATCATATATATAACTGTTTAATTCTTCATCCGTTTTTTCACAGATTACTTTTGCACAATTTTTCCACGACAATTTATATTCTATAGGCTGCATAAATACAGATAAGGATTTTATCTTTCTCGCTTCTCTGATAGCGTCTTCCTGAACCTCTATAGGCTTTCTCTCATCCAACATTTCAAATAAAGTGTCAATATCTACTGTCATATCAATATCCTCCATCCCATTTTACAACTACACTTTTTACTGCCCGAGTCCAAATAGAATTTGAACCCGTGTCTTTTTTAACTTCTTCAACTGCTGATTTATCCGCACAGATAAACCTTCTCAACTCCGGATCATAATACCGGTTCTTCAAGTAGTACATCCCTGTTTCTTTGTCGTAGTAGTATCCTCTGTAGCGAAACAGGTTCTGCTGGCCTACAGTGTCCTTCAGGCTTCCGG
The DNA here is from genome assembly GCF_028767025.1 of Blautia sp. XA-2221. Classification (GTDB taxonomy): domain Bacteria; phylum Bacillota; class Clostridia; order Lachnospirales; family Lachnospiraceae; genus Blautia_A. The sequence continues at coordinate 90,974 of NZ_JAJQXX010000002.1, read as the reverse complement.
TAATGCTTAAAATCTTACCCCAGCTGTCATAAGTATAGTTTACCACCGTGTTTCCAGCTTCGTCAATGAGAGTAGTAATATCATTCGGAAGCTTGTGCAATCGTAAAACACTGGATGTTCTTTCCATTATTCACCCCGGCAGGCTTTCTGATGTATCTTTTAATATATCTACTGCCTTTTTTATCATGGAAGGATAGGAACTCCCATCAGTCCTGCTCTCCAACGCTCCGTTAGGTGACTTCGGACTTTTGCGAAACACAGCCGGAAGTATAATTCCACCTGTAAACCAATCCAAAACCATGAAGATCAATAATGTCTTTAACACGGTATCCCAGCCTCCAAACAGTTCCGCTACCGTACTGCCTAAAAGGGCAAGTACTGTAAAAATCTTATATTTCATGCTCGTTTTCCTCCATTTCTCATGAAATTCTCTTAAAAAAGAGTACAAAAAAGGAAGCGGCAGGGGAACCGCCTCCTGATTACTATTTATCATCTGTTTTCCGACAATTCCCTCCAATCTACTTCTATCTCATAATCATCAATGTAAAGTTTATAATCTGAAGGCACCTCTTTTAAATAAGAGTAGTATGTGCTAACATTTAAGCCCTTTCCCAGTTTTGATCCAAAATAAATAAAATTACTATTCTCTGAATCTTTAACATTTCTCTTTTTCCATCCATTCTCTGTCGAATCATGCAAGAAAATATAACAACTATCTGTATTTCCATCCCATATAATGCCCGCCCTATAATCGGCTGTATTTTTGTCCATTGCTGAATTTCCTGCTACATTTCTGCCTAGTGAAAAATCTTTGGGAAGTTTCCACTTATCTTTTCTTTTCTCATAAATGTTCACGTATAGTATTCCCTCATCAGATTCGGGCACAAATGCTGTCTCTTCTCCAATAAGCGGATGTCCTTGTTGCTTCGTTTTTCCATAAAATGAGATTGCTTTTTCCAGAGAAGTAAAAGATATTGTATTACGGACTATATTTGTAAGAAAATATGATGCCAGCATAATAATGGAAATACACAATATCCATTTTCTTATCTTTCCTGTTACAGCCTTTTTCTTCTTTCTGTTAATCAGCCAGGCAGCGGCGCAGCAGACCACCCAGAAAAACATTATATTTCCGATTATCGTGTCAAATCGCTGAAAATCCAATTCCCTTATCTCCTTTTCTATTTCTCAAATATCTTTTCACATCAGAATAACCACATTATTATCTTATAGATCCCAGAAAATCAATCTTTTCCAGACATTTTCACTAATTATCTTTTAGTAACTTTTCCCAATCTACTTCTATCTCATAATCATCAATATAAAGTTTATAATTTGACGGCGTATCTTTTAAATAACTGCAATAAAATTTATTTACTATACCTTCTACTGGTTTCGAACTAATATATGTAAATCTGCTATTCTCTGAATCTCTTACATTCCTCCTTTTGCAATCCTGGCTTATTGTCTCCCAAAGTATTATATATCGGCCATCTGTGTTTCCTTCCCATATTACACTAACCATATATTTGTTTGTATTTTCATCTATATCATCATGCATTGAATCTTCATGTAAAATCCAACAGGGAAGTTTCCATTTATTTTGTTTTTTATGATAAATGTTTAATTCCAATCCGTCATTAAGTTGAGGAACAAGGGCAGTTTCTGTTCCTATAATCGGCTCTCCCTGAGACTTTGTATTTCCATAAAATGAAACTGCTTTTTCCAGGGAGGCAAAAGATATAGTACACTTGACTAAATTTAACATAAAATATCCTGCAAAAACAATAATCGAAATACATATCATCCGTTTTTTTAGCTTTCCTGCTGTGGCTTTCTTCTTTTTTCTGTAAATAAACCAAATAGCAACACAGCAGATCACCCAGAAAAGAGCTATAGTTTCCACTATCATTTCAAACTTTTGAAAATCCAATTCTTTTGCCCCCCTAAATAATGTTATTCTATTTACAACTCCTCTGAATCCTCATATCCCCAATAGCTTCTATGATTGTTACACTCCTTCAATCCCATTAACTTAAGAAAATCTGCTCGCATTTCTATATATTTTTTCCGTTTTCGTTTCATAATACCAGAACATTCCAAAATTCTTAGGGACGGTTTTCCAGAGTATATCTTACCATTATCAGAAATCCCTTCAAATTTGAGTACTGCTACCAAACGGTTTCGCCTTTTTTGTGGATTTACAGATAAAACTTTCCAAAATCTTTCTTCTAGTTCCTGGTTTCCCTGTTCCACACAGAGTAAAAAACTCAATGAAACATTATCCGTTTTATACTTATTCTCAATACATCGAACCCAGAAATCTGCAAAAATCTCGTTTTGTCTTTCCATAACCTCTTCTGAGTAGGTTTGTATATATACTACCTGAAATATCTGTAATTCCCCTTTTTTTACACGAAGATAACTATCTGTATATCCACTATATGTTTTAACAGTATTTATATACTGATATCCCATCTTCTGTGTGGATTCCATCAAATTTCCTCTTATTTTCTCCTTAGGAACGCAATAATTGCAATCAAAAGGTCGATAGTAACCAAATCCATGAGGCTTTGCTATATATCTGAACGGCATCCAGATTCCATGTAAATCCTCCATATAACTGAAGTCTTTATAATATCGTCTTCCATAATAATTAAAAATTATTATCCAGATAATATTACAGATCCAAAACAATATCCCCATACTATGAATCATAAGTTTCGAATAGAAAAACACTGGCATCCTGAACACTATATCCGAAGAAACAATAGTAGGTATCCTAAGCATAACAACACGCTCACTCCAATCTACAGGACAGAACTGATAAGTAAAAATAATAATCCAAATACTTACCCAAAAAACAATAATAGCCACTTGACAATAAAATATCCCTTTTAGAAATGACCAATATTCCGATTTTTCTGCATCCTTTCTGAAATACCCTCTGACATATAACGGATTATAAGAACTTAATTCTCGGTCAGTATTTATTATATTTTTATCAATTTGTGGTTTTAAATATACACCTGACAAAATGCATCCTATACAATAAAAATAATACTTATCATCATATGCAAACCATGTCATTGCCAAATTTAAATTTATAAAATATACTACAAACCACACAAATATGTATGTAACTGACCTTGGCTTTTTCATCTCCATCCCCCTTTTTCATATTGGCAGGTTTTTGTCCCTGCCAATATCAATTTCTAATACATATAAACTATTGTATCATCCATAAATACCATTCTAAAACTTGTACGTGAAGGAGTTCTATGCGTCTCTCTTTTTATCTTATTAGAAATCATTGTACTTGCTGCATAACTTCCTGCTGTCCATATAGTTGCTTTAAACATACCTCCTATATATCTCCGATTCTCCTCTTCTAAACGAGGTTTTTTTCGAAACTCTGACAGATATTCTTTTTTTATCTGTATTTTTTTATCTGTATGATCTCTCGAAAATTTTAAATAATCATTTATTTTTAGTGTTTCTCCTAATTTGTCAAAGCCTAAGCTCAGACCTAAATCTACCCCAGCTGTCATAAGTATAGTTTACCACCGTGTTTCCAGCTTCGTCAATGAGAGCAGTGATATCGTTCAGAAGCTTGTGCAATCGTAAAAACACTGGATGTTCTTTCCATTGTTCACCCCGGCAGGCTTTCTGATGTATCTTTTAATATATCTACTGCCTTTTTTATCATGGAAGGCATAGGGACTCCCATCAGTCCTGCATTCTCCACAATAGAAAGTACCTCATTTGCAATAAATCCAATGCACACTGCATTTCTTATATATTCCACTCCCAGAACCATATCCAGACGGGCTGCGATCAGAACATATAACAAAGTCATTCCCTTTCTGCAAAGCCCCTTCCATCCGGCTCTGCTCTCCAACGCTCCGTTAGGCGACTTCGGACTTTTACAGAATACAGCCGGAAGTATGATTCCACCTGTAAACCAATCCAAAACCATGAAGATCAATAATGTCTTTAACACGGGATCCCAGCCTCCAAACAGTTCCGCTACCGTACTGCCTAAAAGGGCAAGTACTATAAAAATCTTATATTTCATGCTCGTTTTCCTCCATTTCTCATGAAATTCTCTTAAAAAAGAGTACAAAAAAGGAAGCGGCAGGGGAACCGCCTCCTTAATAATTAATTTGCAATTACATATCCGCCTGTTCCTCATCCCCCCAATGGTATTTACCGTTCATTATATTTTTCATTCAGTCCCATAAGCTCCAGGAAATTCTCTCTCATTTCACAATATTTTCTCTTTCCACGCCAGATTCCATAATTATCCAAAACTTCTAAAATTGGATATTTCATCTCTTCATCAAATTTAAGAACTGCCACCAAACGATTTCTCCCTTTCTTCTGATCTACTGTCTGCATATTTAAAAGACAATGCTCTAATTCTTCATTAATCTCCTCTACACATAACAAAAAACTAAATGATATGTTCTCTGTTTGATATCTCTGCCAAATCTTATTTTTCCATAAATTCGCAAAAATCTCATTCTGTCTTTCCATTTTTTCTTCAGTATATCTGGACATTTGTATTACTTGAAATATCTGTAATTCTCCATCCTTTACACGAAGATAACTGTCTGAAAACTCCCCATTCATGTCAGTTGAATCAACAAACTGATAACCATTTTTCTGGCATAATTTTCTCAAAGTTGTCCGTATTTTTTCTTTGGAAATAAAATAACTGCAACGAAAAGGACGATAAGCTGCCAATCCACAATATTTTGTTATATGACTAAAAGGTTTCCAAATTCCATTCTCTTCTGTATATCGAAATGATTCATTATAACTCCATGCATAAAATACGCGAAAACCAAACCAGACAAGAAAAATTATCCAAAACAGACTCCCTGCGAAAATAGTTACTCCTTTTTTATAAAAAAATGGCGGTATTTTTCTATAACATAAAATGCATCCCCATATAGGAATTTCCACTATAACCAACACTATCTGACAGTAATACAGCCCTTTCACATTCGCCCATAAACAACTGGTACTTCTCGTATTTTTTCTAAAATACCCCTTATTATATAATGGATTATGTGTATTCCATCTGTCTGCCAACACATAATAATTTCTATCATGAAAAAAATTTGCACTGGGAATTAGTAGAATTCCTGCTAAAACGCAACCTATCATCCAAAAATCTTTTCCAAATATTCCAAACCACTTAATTCCCAGACACAAATTCATAAAAGAACCCATCATGCCAAGTAAAAGTCCAACTGTTTCTCCCATATTAAAATTATCCTCTTTTCCTACTTTTTTCTTAATATCGGCAGGTTTTAATTCCTGCCAATATTAAAAATTTTATTACATACAGACTATTTGATCATAAATAAACACATAACGAACTCCCTTTTCTCTTTTTGGCTTAGTTCCAACAATTTCATGAATGCCCCGTTGAGCAATTGGGGAAACTATTCCTGATGTCACATAACTTTCTCCTGACCATGCAGCTGTTTTGAATATTTCCACAGCATAACTTCTATTCTCTGCAGATTTTGCTCTATTCTTTTTCCACAACCAAATTGTCTTCTTATCTATTTCATCTAATTTGTTTATGTGAATTTTTTTCAGTTCTTTATACCCTATTATATCCAATGTATTTTCTACTCTACCTAAGCCAATTGAAACATATCCTTCTATTGCCCCATTAATAACCGCATCTATCAATTCTTCTCCATCATCTATATAGCTAGAAGCAATTTCTCCTGCAACACCCACTGCAAGCTGTACTCCATTCGATACACCTCCTATAAATCCCATCGCTGTTGTCAGCCCTGATGTTCCTGCTGCAATCCAGCTTACCTCTTTAAGAGATTTTCCGTCAAAAATCATTTGCTCTGCAACAGACGCTGCAGCACCTACCACAAATGATACTGCTGCTGCAATCCAAATATCCCCGTCACCGTCTCTTCGTGTCAGCGGATTTTCATCACAGTATACATACAGATTTCGGTTATGCAGTGTTTCCATAGATGCCTTAGCTACTCCAGTTTTATCCGCACAGATAAACCTTCTCAACTCCGGATCATAATATCTGCTCTTCAGGTAGTACATCCCTGTTTCTTTGTCGTAGTAGTATCCTCTGTAGCGAAACGGGTTCTGCTGGCCTACGGTGTCCTTCAGGCTTCCAGTAATGCTTAAAATCTTACCCCAGCTGTCATAAGTATAGTTTACCACCGTGTTTCCATCCTCGTCAATAAGAGCAATGATATCGTTCTGAAGGTTTCTTACATAGAAATAGTTTTTTCCTCCAATAATAATGGAAACAAGGTTGGCATTGGAATCGTAAGTGTACCAGAAGGTCTGTCCATTGGTGATCTCTGATACCAGAAGTTCCCCTGCCATTCGGTATTCGGTGGCTGTACCATCTACGACTTTCCTTGTTCTGGAGCCTGTATGATCGTAAAAATACTGGATGTTCTTTCCATTGTTCACCCCGGCAAGCTTTCTGCCCATAGTCCAGCGATAAGTAATATTTCCTCTGGTCAGCATGTTTCCGATTGCATCATAGGTCATTGCTGTGCCGTTCCAGTTCACAAGCTGGTCTTTCCAGACAGAAGCATAAGCTCCTGTTTCTGTTCTTTCCGGGAAAGCGGGAAGCTCTCCTGTGGTATATGCATACTCCTTCACCTCAGTCAGATTTCCGCCCAGATCATACTCGTAAACAAAAGTCTTATTCTGGGTCTGGCTGTCTTCACGGATCAGCTGGTTTCTCTCATCATAGCAGAAAGTATCTGTCTTTGCCGCTCCGGAGCCTGATTGATCCTGGATCCTTGTGATATTTCCGTTTTTGTCATACTGATAGGTAAGCTTTCTGTCTCCCACAGTCAGTCCTGACGGCATAGCATGTTCCTGATTTCCGTTTGCTGCCGGATAAGCCACCTTTACTGCAAAAGCCTTTTTGGTGCTGAGAGTTACACCTGCTGCCCTTCCCAGCTTATCGTAAGTACTAGTCTTTGTATAGCCTCCGCGTACCTTTGTGGTCTGTTCCCTGCCGTCTTTATCATAAGTATAAAGAGTCGTAGTATGGGAAACGCCTGCCTTGTGGATCAGCCTTGTCATGTGATTGGCTTCATCGTAAGTATACTCATAAAAAGAACCTTTTTCATCTCTTACACGCATCAGGCGGTCAAGGAAATCATAATCCAGATCATAGATTTTACCTGACATATGGTTCACAACCCGACAAAGATTTCCCTCTTTATTATAGGTATAAGTATTCAGCTTCTGCTCTGTTCCGCCGGAAAATTCCCTGAAATAGCTTTCTGTCATCCGATCCTGATTGTCGTAGGTATACCGGATCTCATTTCCATTTGCATAAACAGTCCTGCTGAGGTTTCCGTTTCCACTTTCATAAATATACTGTACCACCTGGCTGCCTGCAATGGATGCGGCTGTTGTGTTTCCAAAGGCATCATATTCAAATCCATATCGGAATCCGTTGTGGTCAATGGACGTCAGTTTGTCCTTTGTATAACCATAAATATTTTTTACCATCTGCTTTGTTCCGCCTGCAGTTACTTCCTGGGAAACGGAGGTCATTCGATCTGCAGAATCATACTCATAGCTTAGCCTGTTTCCCTGTCCGTCTATCAGTGAATTAAGAAGATCTGACTTCTCGTTCCAGTCATACTGAGTTCTGTTACCCTCTGCGTCTGTGACAGACGCCACATGGTTTTTATCTGTGGTAAAAGCTCTTGTGATCCAGATACCTTTATCCTGAACGTCAGTCTGCACAGTACCGCTTTTTGTGATGTTTCCGTTTCCGTCATAGACCAGACGGTTCACCACGCCCATAGCAGAAGTTCCCTTTGTCACGTTATGTTTTTTATCATACTCATACTTGAATTTATTTCCCTTTGGATCCGTGATCCCGGTCAGGTCGCTGTTTTCATTATATTCAAACTTTGTGGCATTTTTCTGGGAATCCACAGCAGAGATCACATTGTTTTTGTCATCATAGGTGTAGCTCTGTCCAAATTCCTCCCGGTACAGGGAAAGTCCATCAAAAAAGGCAAGGTTGGCGTTTCTGCAGTAAGTATAGGAAACCTTAATACTGGTGTAGTCCTGTTTTGCCACATAAACGTCGCCCAGGAACTGCCAGTCAAGAATATCCGGACTGAAATTGGTATAATGAATATCATTTTTTCCGTCTGCCCCTACAAAAACCACTTCTACACCAAAGCGGCGGTATTTATCATTATCTGTTTCCGGTAGACAGGTTCCCCGTCCCCAGGCATTGACCATGTAAGTGTCTCCTTTTTTGCCTGTGAGATCCAGGATTTTTGTAAGACGCTTGTTTACCTGAGTATTGCCTATGAAACGGTATATATATTTATCCAGCCCGCCTACTCTTTCGGGAACTATGGATACCGCACGTTTATCAACTTCTGTTGCCATATTCAGCTGACAGTAACGTGCATTCAGAAAACAGAAATTCTTTCCACGCTGTACTGCATACCATTTCTGATTTCCTGTCATACAAATTCCACGCACTGCAATTTTCTGTCCTGCTTTTAATGTGATAACTGCTTTTCCTGTCAGCGATGGAGTATCAAATACTTTATCCTCCTGCTTCATGGTACAGACAGGAGCATTTACACTGAGGCGAATGACATGATCTCTTTTTATATATCCAAAATAACGTTTTTTATCAATCTGCATTGCCACATAGTACCATTTTTGTCCTCTCGAATCTGTTGTGACGGAACGGATCACCACACTGGTTCCTCTGGGTATCACTTCTTCTACAATATTCCCACTGTCAGAAGCTGAAGCTCGCAAAATTGCTCCTGTAACCGCAACTGCCCCACAGTTATCTCCATCATTTCCTCCAAGATATGCAAACGCTCTGCTTACCGGAAAATATCCCCGTTTTCCTTCTGCATTTTCTACCCTGTACCACTGACTGTTTTCATTTGGAAGGGAAACAGAAGCATAAAGCTGTGTCCATTTCTGTACACTTGCGACTTTTTTTCCATTCAGGGATGGTCTGTCATAAATATACGAAGTTCCTGCTGCAGTTACCGTCACAACACGGTTTACCGGTCTTACATTTTCAGATCCGACTGATGTCAGACCATCCTCATAATATGCCTTCTTTTCAAAATCCGTACTTCCCAGCTGGAAATCCCCGTTGTCGATCAGATTACATCTGCTTACAGTTGTTCCCGTTTCCAGCTGAGCCATGTCACCGTATACCACACCTGAAGCATGATATAAATAAAGATATACACGCACTGTGGGATCTTTAGAGTCGGAGGGCACAGTAAAGGTACGGTAAAGACGTACGAAACCGCCTGTTGTTTCTTTCAGGATTTCACTGTCCAGATAAACCCATTTTCCATTTTTGTCAATGTATCTGATCCTCAGCCTTGCGCCTCCATCTTCTGCCGTCTGCTTCATTTCTGTCTTTACATACATAGAAAAGGTATACGTCATTCCTGCTTTCAGCTTTACATCCTGCGCCCAGCTTACATATCCTTTCAGAGAACTGCTCTCTGCTTTTAAGGATCTGGTTCCTACTTTGCAGTGCTTCTGATCCGTATTGACAGATGCTGTTCCTGATGCGTCTGTTCCGATAATCTTTCCCCATGCAGACTTAGCTGCCTGAATGATCGGGTCCTTCAGAAGCTGAACTACATTGGTCTGAAGCTTTGTGGCGTTTTCCAGACAGTTCACATGATTTCCGCTGGTATTGAACCGTGCGCTGGCAGCGTGACCAAAGCCGTCATGAATGTGAAGAAGGTTTCCGCTGTTGTTAAAACGATAGATTTCGCTCCGTTTTTTATTGTCTGTGAATTTTGTGCTGTTATAACCGTAAGTCAGGGTCAGGCTGTTTCCTTTCACATCCCCGCCAAACTCCGTGATTCTTTTTACACGATAAGGGCTGGAAGTATAATATTCGTAATTAACACGGTATCCGTCAACATCAGCCAGAGAAGTAAGCATATGGTTTTTATCATATGTGTAGTTTACAGTTTCTTTGTCAACATCAATGATTTTTACCAGATCTCCATTGTTGTACCCGAACAGCTTCTTTTTCCCGGAAGGTGAGGTAATCTCATGAAGATAAGTGAGCTTACCCTGGCTGTTTTTCCGATAAGTAAGAACTGTCTTTCTGCCTGCACCATCTATAACATAGATCACTCTTCCATCCTTCCAGGCAACAACAAGGGTATTTCCATTTTTGTCCTTTACTTTTACCAGATATCCGTTTCGGAACATCAGCTGGTTATTTTCCTTATCATGGATCACAAGCTGTTCGCTGGCATCTGCATGAATAGTCACATAAGATTCTGAACCGCCTTCCTCCAGCCATTTGGATTTTTTTGAATCATAATAAAAATAATGAACCGTTCCGTCTCCGTCTGTATGCTGATAGTAATCAGTTCCTGCAATTTTGACTTTTTTCAGCGTCTGATGATAACTTAGGGCAAATCCGTAGCCATATCCCAGATTCACTTTTCTGTTATTGGAGTTATATACATGAGCAAGACTCATAGGTACGCGGCTTCCGCCGGTTGCCATAGTATCATGGATCAGGATCAGGTTTCCGTTATAATCATTTACATGAACGGTTCCTGCTCTTCCCACATCCTGACTGTGGTAGCTCCAGTAAGACTCCAGACCTGAATAATTCACATAAGAAAGCTCAATTCTGGGGCGCATATCCTGAAATCCGTTGTCGCAGTCAGAGGACAAAAATTCTGTATATCCGGAAAGCTCTTTGTCATTTTTAAACATCAGTCCGTAGTTGCCGCCGTTCTGATACCAGTCCTTTACCATTCTGGTAATATCCAGTGTAATGTATTTCTGCTGATCTCCTTTGTATCTGCATATATCCTCCACAGTATCGGAATAAAGAGGCTTATTGTACCAGTTAATGGAATCGGATTTCCAGCCATGAAGCACCTTATGCACCGCCACGGTATGTTCCTTTCCGTCTTCAGCCAGTGAAACAAGTACCAGTCTGGCATTGATAACCATATCGCCTGTTTTGATCTCCGGAAGCTCAAATCTTACAAAGCTTCTCTGTACCTGATCGCCGCCCTTATTTTTCAGAATAATACTTGTCTGGAAGTTATCCTCCTCATACAAGGAATCCACATGGGCGTCATAGATTTCTGAAGCTTTTTTGGAGGTTGTTGTTACCGGGTCGATGACTACCGGAAACAGGCGGTTCTCAGATCCCAGCCATTCCATATCCGGCAAAAATGTAATCCTGCACACATCTGTATCTGTTTCTGTAAGGCTCAGACGGATTGCCTCTGATTTTTCGCCTCCGGCGTCTTTCATGCAGGGCGCATGAACGCAGAACACTTCCTGTTCCTCCCTGTCTAAAAAAGAAACCACATTGTTGTGCAGTACAGGACGAAGATTTTTCATCTGATAAAAACAGCTGTAAGTATCGGAAACCGCTTCCGGTTTATGAAGGATCAGGTCTTCCTTTACTCCTTCCCCGTGAATACGGCAGCGAAGCTCTGCCCCGTCAAAAATGTCCTTATAAGAAACTACGCTTTTTTCCTGTTTCCGGGCTTCCGCAGAAGTACCTCCCTCCAGTCCCCAGGAAAGAAAGCTGTCTTTCCGACTCAGGTACACTGTGGAAGCCGGCTCTGCTTTTTTACTCAGGAAAATCTTCATGTCCCCTTTTCTGTTCAGAAATCCCGGGATTTTATTTTCCTGTTCTGATCTTTCCATGTTTTTTTCTGAAAAATTTCTTTTTTTGCAAAAGCTCTGTAAATTCTGCGGTATTTTTGTTTCCTGAAGGGTATCGTCCATTTCCTTCCAGTCTCCGCCTCTGTCCTGATAGTGTACAGGTTCCAGATAAATCTCTACTGTTCTGGAATGATCCTGATTTTCAAATACTTTTCTGTTTGCAGTACGCTGATCTGCAAGCTCTGTTCGTTTCATGCATCTCATCTGTTTCATGATTTTGTTCTCCTTTGCTGTTTTATTATTTATTTGTGTAATTCAGGTCCGGCTCTGTTTTACAATCAATACTATAGCAAACAAACGTTCTTGTTTTCCATAACACATCTGTATAATGCGCAAACATTTGTTTGTATTTTATTACCAGAATATTTTCCGTTGACAAAATACCCTTCCAGGGTATATGATGACGATATAAGAATACCTCTATGGGGTATATTTACAAACATAATTCATTTTGATCATAAATAAATCAAAGGAGGGATTTACAGTGACTGAAACGACATCCTGCTGCTGCACCAAAAAAACAGTGCGTCCGGAGGAAGAGCGCAAAAAGCTTATAAACCGGCTGAAAAGAATTGAAGGACAGGTCCGAGGTATTATAGGAATGCTGGAAAACGACGCCTACTGCAATGACATTCTGGTTCAGTCCGCCGCAGTAAACGCTGCAGTAAATGCTTTTAACAAAGAACTTCTTGCCGCCCATATTAAAGCCTGTGTGGCAAGGGATATACGAGAAGGCAAAGACGAAACCATTGACGAACTTGTGGCTACCTTACAGAAGCTTATGAAATAAGGCTGTGCGCGGAACAGACAGTCTGTACACAGCAGAAGGAGGAAATATGGAACAATATCAGGTAACAGGAATGAGCTGCGCAGCCTGCAGCGCACGGGTAGAAAAAGCTGTTTCTCACGTTCCCGGGGTAATCTCCTGCTCAGTCAGTCTGCTCACCAATTCCATGGGAGTAGAGGGAAGCGCCTCACCTGGGGATATTATAAAGGCTGTTGAGGAGGCCGGTTACGGAGCCTCTCTGAAAGAAGCTGACAGTCAGCAGTTCTCTGCATCCCAGGCTGCGGAAGCTCTTGCGGATCACGAAACTCCGGTTCTGAAAAAACGACTGATCGCCTCTGTGGGCTTTCTTCTGGTTCTTATGTATTTTTCCATGGGACATATGATGTGGGGCTGGCCTGTGCCTCAGTGGTTTGAACACAACCATGTTGCCATGGGACTTTTACAGCTGCTTCTTGCAGGAATCGTTATGGTTATTAACCAGAAATTTTTTATCAGCGGATTCAAAAGTCTGTGGCATCGTGCTCCCAACATGGATACTCTCGTTGCCCTTGGCTCCATGGCGTCTTTTATCTGGAGCGTGTATGTGCTTTTTGCCATGACAGGCGCTCAGGTCAGCGGAGACACGGCTGCTGTGGAAAATTATATGATGGACTTTTATTTTGAATCTGCGGCAATGATCCTTACTTTGATCACTGTGGGAAAAATGCTGGAATCCCGATCCAAAGGAAAAACAACAGATGCGCTGAAAAATCTTATGAAGCTTGCGCCAAAAACAGCTGTTGTGATCCGTAACGGACAGGAAATCACGATCCCTGTAGAACAGGTCCACAAGGGAGACATCTTTGTTGTCCGTCCGGGAGAAAACATTCCTGTAGACGGAGTGGTTCTTGAAGGAACAAGCGCAGTAAATGAATCAGCGCTCACAGGTGAAAGCATTCCTGTGGACAAGGCTGCCGGAGATATGGTATCTGCAGCCACTGTCAACCAGTCAGGATTTATCCGCTGCGAAGCCTCCCGGGTAGGCGAAGATACTACTTTATCCCAGATTATAAAAATGGTCAGCGACGCTGCCGCCACCAAGGCTCCTATTGCTAAAATCGCAGACCGGGTTTCCGGGATCTTTGTGCCTGCTGTCATCACTATCGCTGTGATCACAACTATTGTGTGGCTTCTTACTGGACAAACCTTCGGATATGCTCTTGCAAGGGGAATTTCTGTTCTTGTTATCAGCTGCCCCTGCGCCCTGGGACTTGCCACTCCGGTTGCCATTATGGTAGGAAACGGCATGGGCGCCAAACACGGTATTCTTTTTAAAACAGCTGTATCTCTTGAAGAAACAGGAAAAGTACAGATTGTGGCTCTTGATAAAACAGGCACCATTACCAGCGGTCAGCCGGAAGTTACTGACATTCTTCCTGGGGAGGGATTTTCAGAAGAACAGCTTCTGACGCTCGCTTTTTCTCTGGAACAAAAAAGTGAGCATCCTCTGGCAAAAGCAATTCTAAAAAAAGCTGAAGAGCTGAAACTCTGCGCTTCTGAAATCTCTGATTTTCAGGCGCTTCCCGGAAACGGACTTTCCGGCGTTATGAACAGTCAGACTCTTCTGGGAGGAAGCATGAAGTTTATCAGCAGCCGTGTTTCTGTGCCGACTTCTCTGAAGCAGCAGGCTGAACATCTGTCAGAACAGGGCAAAACCCCTCTTCTCTTTGCCTCAGGCAATAAGCTGGCGGGTATCATCGCAGTTGCCGATGTGATCAAGGAAGATAGTCCACGTGCTGTTAAAGAACTCCAGAATATGGGGATCCGGGTTGTAATGCTTACCGGGGACAACGAAAAAACTGCCCGGGCTATCGGAAAACAGGCAGGAGTGGACGAGGTGATCGCAGGAGTTCTCCCTGATGGCAAGGAAAGTGTGATCCGCTCTCTGAAAGAGCAGGGAAAGGTTGCCATGGTAGGAGACGGGATCAATGACGCTCCGGCTCTTACAAGGGCAGATATCGGCATTGCCATAGGCGCCGGAACAGACATTGCCATTGACGCGGCAGACATTGTTCTGATGAAAAGCCGGTTAAGCGATGTACCTGCCGCTATCCGTCTTAGCAGAGCTACCCTGAGAAATATCCACGAAAATCTTTTCTGGGCATTTTTCTACAATGTAATAGGAATACCTCTTGCTGCAGGAGTGTGGATCCCCATCTTTGGCTGGACCTTGAACCCCATGTTCGGAGCTGCCGCCATGAGCCTTTCCAGCTTCTGCGTTGTCACAAATGCCCTTCGGCTGAATCTTTTTAAGGTTCATGATGCAAGCCGGGACAAAAAAATCAAACAGGCTGTTTCCATTCAGCCGAAAAAAGACTATAATGAAAGTAATAAAGAAAAGGAGACTACTGCTATGGTAAAAATTACAGTAAATGTTGAAGGAATGATGTGTCCTCATTGTGAGGCCCATGTAAATGAAGCTGTCAAAGCTGCTTTCCAGGCAGAGGATGTTGTTTCCTCCCACGAAAAAAAGACAACTGTTTTTACTTCTCCGGAACATATAGACGAAGATAAGATCCGGGAAGTTATCAAAAACGCAGGATACGAAGTAACTGGAATCACTGAGGAATAAGCCGGATACAAAAAATGTATCTGCACTGCTATTGAAATACAGAAAACGGGTCATGGTCATTTTTGTCCGTGATCCGTTTTTTAAAGAATGAGGGGGAAATCATGGATACCACACAGAAAAACAGGGAAAACAAAAGCCTTCGGATGATTCATTTTTATGCCAGGCGAATATGGAGAGATACGTCAAACCTTATGAAATGGCTGATTCTGGCTGTACTTACAGGTCTGACAGTAGGAGCCGTAAGCAGCGTCTTTGCAGGAGCGCTGAAATCTGTCACGGATTTTCGTGCGCAGAATCTTCAGGTATTTCTTTTGCTTCCGGTTTCAGGTCTGTGTATTGTATTTCTGTATCAGAAATTCGGAAAAGATGACGGCGGTACCAATCAGGTGCTTTCCACCATCCGCTCTCAGGATGATGTTCCTCTGCGTTCTGCTCCTTTAATTTTTATCTCCACTCTCCTGACTCATCTTACAGGAGGATCCGCAGGACGTGAGGGAGCTGCCATACAGCTTGGGGGAAGTATTGGCAATCAGCTTGGCAGCTGGTTCCGGCTTGACGAAGAAGACCGGCATGTAATTGTAATGTGCGGCATGAGCGCCGCCTTTTCTGCTGTTTTTGGCACTCCTATGGCTGCCGCCGTATTTTCTATGGAAGTGGTAAGCGTTGGAGTTATGTACTATGCAGCACTCCTTCCCTGCGTGATCGCTTCCCTGGTTGCCGCCAGATTTGCAGTCAGCTTCGATATTCATCCGGAAAGCTTTCATGTATCCGGGATTCCTGAGCTTTCCGTTGCTTCCGGACTGAAAATGCTTCTTGTAGCAGTTGGCTGCGGCATCGTAAGCATTCTTTTCTGCGTTGCCCTGAAAGGTATCGGACAGTTTTATTCCCGTTTCCTGAAAAATAAATATCTGCGTATTGTCGCAGCCTCCGGAGCTATTATTGTGATCACGCTTCTTCTCCAAACAACAGATTTTATGGGCGCAGGAAATGTACTCATTGAAAAAGCAGTGGAAGAAGGGCAGACCCGGCCTTTTGATTTTCTGTGGAAGCTGATTCTTACTGCAATTACCATGAAAGCAGGCTTCCGGGGAGGAGAAATTGTTCCCTCCTTCTGTATCGGCGCCACCTTTGGCTGTGTTATGGGACAGCTTGTAGGACTTTCACCTTCCCTGTGCGCAGCTTCCGGAATGGCCGCCCTGTTCTGCGGTGTTACCAACTGCCCCATTACCTCCATTCTCATTGCCTTTGAGCTGTTTGGATTTGAGGGTGTTTCCTATTATCTGATCGCGGTTTCCATCAGCTATGCTGTTTCCGGTTATTATGGACTTTATAAGGATCAGACCATTGTATACTCCAAATATAAGGCAAAATATATTAACAGACATACAAAATAACCATCATTTATAAAAAACGCTTCTCTCAAAACCATATGCCTGAAATGGCACCCGGAATCTTATAAGACAGAACAATGCCCGATATCAGTTCACATAACCGATATCGGGCATCTCTTTATTATACCTATCAATAAATTGGAAGATAAATTTGTAAATTGCCTTTGCAGCGTAAGATCAATACTCTCCCACTACTGTAGCTTTAATAAGGTTCGTATTTCCGGAACGTCCCAGCGGAACGCCTGCTGTCAGAACAACCACATCTCCTTTTTCTACATAGCCGGCTTCTTCTGCCGCTTCTGTAGCATGGAGCAGAAGGATTTCCATGCTGTACTCTTCCTTAATATGAATAGGTGTGATACCCCAGGACATATTAAGCTGTCTGCATGTGTGTTCCTCCGGTGAGCATCCTACGATCATGCAGCCCGGACGGTATTTGGAAACCATTCTCGCAGTGTTTCCGGAACGGCTGACTGTAATAATAGCCTTTGCGCCAAGATCAATGGCTGTCATACAGGTAGCGTGGGAAATAGCTGTTGTCATATTTTCAGTAGTCCCATGATCTCTGGAAAGAATGTTAAATTGTTTGTTATATGCGATATCACTCTCTGTACGAAGAGCAATCTTTATCATAGTACGAAGAGCTTCTACCGGATATTTTCCTGCCGCAGTTTCACCGGAGAGCATGATCGCGCTTGTTCCCTGATAAATGGCATTTGCCACATCGGTTGTCTCCGCACGGGTAGGTCTTGGATTTTTCATCATGGAATCCAGCATCTGAGTTGCTGTGATCACCTGTTTGCCTGCATTATAAACCTTGTTGATAAGCTCTTTCTGAATAACAGGAACATCCTCCAGAGGAATTTCCACACCCATATCTCCACGGGCGATCATGATTCCGTCTGCCACTTCCATAATGCTGTCAATATTGTCAACACCCTGCTGGTTTTCAATTTTGGCAATAATGTTAATATCACGGCCGCCGTTTTCATCCAGGATCTTACGGATTTCCAGAACGTCATCTGCAGTTCTGGTAAAGGAAGCTGCAACAAAGTCGAATCCCTCTTTGATTCCAAAAAGGATATCCTCTCTGTCCTTTTTGCTGATAAACGGCATATTTACATTTACACCCGGAAGGTTCACACCTTTTTTGTTGGAGATCACTCCTCCGTTTATGACAACACAGTGAATCTCTGTTCCCTGGATCTTTTCCACTTTCAGGCCGATCAGACCATCATCGATCAGAATACTGTCGCCGGGCTTCACATCCTTATAAAGTTCTTTGTAAGTAACAGATACTTTTTCTTCTGTTCCCTGAATATCCTCTGCGGTCAGGATAAATTTCTGACCTTCTTTTACGGTAATCTTACCTTTTTCAAATTCCTTAATACGGATTTCAGGTCCTTTTGTATCGAGCAGCGCAGCAATGGGTCTGTTAATCTTTTTTCTGATCGCCTTTAATCTTTCAAGACGGCCTTTCTGTTCTTCATGAGGACCATGAGAAAAATTGAATCTGGCAACATCCATCCCCTCGATGGCAAGCTGTTCCAGTATTCCTTCTTTATCAGTTGACGGACCCATAGTACAAATAATTTTTGTTTTGCGCATATCAAACTCTCCTTCTCAGATTTTTACGAAATATAAATTTATTTTATAACAAAAACTATCTTTTACACAAGCAAATTTATGTAAAAAAATCGTAGAAACATCTAAAAATTTATAAGCTCTTTCAGAACTTCCCCTGCAAGGATCAGTCCTGCCACTGACGGAACAAACGCTACTGAGCCCGGAACGGAGCGTTTTTTAGGCGCTGTCTCCGACTGTTCCTCACTGTAGGAGCTGAGTGTTTCCTGAGATGGCATAACCGGAGACTCCTGAGAATAAACAACCTTCAGCTTTTTTATTCCCCGTTTTTTCAGCTCACGGCGCATTACCTTTGCCAGAGGACACACGGATGTTTTATAAATATCCGTTACCTGAAAAGCTGTGGGATCCAGTTTGTTTCCAGCCCCCATACTGCTGATGACAGGAACTCCTGCAGCATATGCTTCTTCCACGATCTGAAGCTTGGCTGTCACTGTATCCACTGCGTCTACCACATAATCATACTGCCTGAAATCAAACTCATCTTTTGTTTCAGGAAGATAAAAGCACTTGTGTGCGTGTACTTTTATATCCGGATTAATATCAAGAATACGCTCCTTCATTACATCCACTTTATATTTCCCTATCGTGCTTCTCAGGGCTATGATCTGACGGTTCAGATTGGTAAGGCTCACTGTATCGCTGTCAATAAGATCGATCTCTCCAATACCGCTTCTTGCAAGCGCTTCTGCCGTATATCCGCCTACTCCCCCAATGCCGAAAACTGCCACACGGCACTGCGCCAGTCTGTCCATTGCAGCCTCTCCGAAAAGAAGCTCTGTTCTTGAAAACTGATTTGCCATAATTTTTACCCCACTAATTTTTCGTAGTCTTCTTTCATAAAACGATGATAAATGGTATGTCCCATTTCCATTTTTATACAGTAATAATAAGGATCGATCTCCTTATCCTGAAAGTACAAAGCATAATCAAAATCATTATCCTGCATTTCAAGACATACATAATCCGGACTGAAGCGTGCGAAACAGTCGCATATATCATGGATGGAAATATCATGGTGCGTTCCAAAAAGCCGTATCATTTCTTTTAGAAAGGGAGGATCCGGGATTTCTCTGTGAACATACTCAGCCCCTTCCGGAGGAATTGTAACTTCCACCCTTCCTCTGCTTTCCCGGAAAGAAACCTGACCCAGACCACTGACCGCAAACTCCGATGAACTGTTCAGCTCATTAAGAATCCTGCTTTTCCGAGCTTTGTTTTCCGTTTTTTTATGATTTCCGTTTTCCTGCTGTATTTTGTCCTCAGAATTTATACCGGAGCTGTTCTCTTCCCATAAAGTTTCTCCCAGAAGAACCATAAAGGATTCCCAGGGAAAGTACAGCCGGATGCTTTCCCGGACAAATCCCAGTTTTATCTGCGCTTCCTTGATCTGATCTGTCATATTTTTTATAAGTTTTTGTTTTTTCATGGTTATATTCTCCATTAAACCAGTTTTCCCACACTGCCGGAACTTATGAATCTCCGGCGCTGCGTACCTCTGAAAACTGATATTTCTGTGTTTCTTTCAGCCTATTATTCAGGTATGTATTATATCATATCTGTATTCTGTTCACAAGAATCCTGTTTTCCTTTGGATTTTGGGCTTATTTTACATTGTTTTGACTTTTTCTTTCCAATATCTACAAATTTTCGTGCTATCCTGTAAAAACTCTGATAAAATAAAAACAGAAACGGCAGCTTCAGTCGGCTACTGTAATCGCAGCTGCCCAAGGAGGATATTTATGAAGTTTAAACTGAACAGTATGGAAAAGAAATGGATTCTCTATGATGTGGGAAATTCGGCATTTACGCTCCTGATTGCTACGATCATGCCTATTTATTTCAATTACCTGGCAGATCAGGCAGGAATTTCCGAAGTAAACTATCTGGCTTACTGGGGATATGCCACATCTGCAGCCACGATCATTGTTGCAATTCTGGGACCTGTACTTGGCGCTGCCTCTGATACAAAAGGACGGCGCAAAAAGATTTTCCTGGTTTCTCTTCTGGTAGGAACTTTAGGCTGTGTTTTCCTTGGATTTACCCAGTCATGGATCTGGTTTCTGCTGCTTTTTGTAATTGCAAAATCCGCCTACTCTTTAAGCCTGGTTGTGTATGATTCCATGCTTCCGGATGTTACTACAGATGAGCGGGCAGACGAAGTATCGGCTCAGGGCTATGCCTGGGGTTATATTGGAAGCTGTATTCCTTTTATTTTAAGCCTGATGCTCGTACTGTTTTATGATAAGATCGGACTTACCATGAAAACAGCTATGGGAATCTCCTTCCTTCTGGTGGCTGTCTGGTGGATCAGCATGAGCCTTCCTCTGCTGAAAAACTACCAGCAGAAGCATTACCAGTCAGTAGCCTCCGGCAACAATCTGGCTGCCAGCTTCCGCCGTCTGAAAGGAGTTTTTTCCGAACTGAAAAACAACAGAAAAATCCTGTTTTTCCTGATCGCCTTTTTCTTTTATATTGACGGTGTATATACGATCATTGATATGGCAACCGCTTACGGAACCGCTCTCGGCCTTGACTCTACAGGACTTCTTCTTGCGCTTCTGGTAACTCAGATCGTAGCTTTTCCGGCAGCTTTGATCTTTGGCAAACTGGCAGGAAGGGTCAGCGCTTCCCGCCTGATCACGGTTTCTATCGGAGCTTATTTCCTGATCGCTCTGTACGGAATTATCCTGAAAGAGCAGTATCAGTTCTGGATTCTTGCTGTTGTTGTGGGAATTTTTCAGGGCGCCATCCAGTCCATGTCCAGATCTTATTTTGTAAAGATCATCCCTGCCAACAAGTCCGGTGAATATTTTGGAATTTACGATATCTGCGGAAAAGGAGCCGCTTTCGCAGGAACTATGGTCGTTTCTCTGATAAGTCAGCTTAGCGGCAGCGTAAACCTTGGTGTAGGAGCACTTTCCATTATGTTCCTGATCGGATTCTTCTTTTTCCGTAAGGCGGACAAAACGCCCCTGAACTGATTATATAAAAAACCTGCATACGCCTGAGGCGCCCCCGGAAAAGCATATTCCAAGGGCGCCTCATTTTCAGTCTGTATACCGTTTTTATTTCATAAGCTGTATCTGATGTTTTTCTATTTCACCAGTTTCTTACTCATCAAAATTTACTTCAAAAACACCTTCCGGCAGACGCATAGTAAGAACGCCAAGATTAAAATCCTGATCCATCACAGTGATGTGATACTCAAAAATCGCATCATCTTCAAATTTTGACAACAAAACATAGGATCCGTTTTCCTTACCCTCAATCTGATCGCAGATATCTTCATAAACTGCTTCCCCGGAAATAGCTCTGGGATATCCGCAGCTTTTAATTTTTTCTTCAATTGCTTTATATAATTCTTCCATATTTTTTCCTCTCTGTATAATTTGGTGTTTTATTTCTCATAAGGACAGTGATACCGTGGCTTTCCAAGTGATTTTTTGCCATATTCAATGGCTTTTGACGGACACTGGGTAATGCAGGCCATGCAGTGAGTACATTTATCCCCCCACTGAGGCATTTCATTCACAAGCCGTATATTATTTAACGGACAGACTTTTACACATTTTCCGCAGCCGGTACAACCGTTATCCACATTAAATTTCTTTGCATGCACAAACAGTGGATAAAAAAGCAGATTTACCGGACCGCTGCACACACTTCCGAGCATGCCTACCGGTTCTTCTGTAAGAGATTCTCCTGCAAAAATCTGTTCTTCTACCCGGCGGATCTTCAGCTCTGAACCTGCAATGATATTTTTTGCCTCTTCCTCTGCCGGAACCTGAAACATGGCAAGATAATTCTCCGGCATCAGAATACCGGCGCAGCCCATGTAGGTAAAAACCTTATCCTCACAAAGCTTCCTGACATATTTTGCAGCGTTTCCAATTCCATCGCCACAGGTCATAACAAAATATGCTTTCATTCCTGTGTCAAATTTTGACTTTCTGATCCAGGTTTCTACAATTTCCGGGATTCTCCATGCATAAGTAGGCACTACAAAAACCGCTGTTTCCGGTGTTTTCCCGGAAAAGAACTTTTTCTGCTTTATGGCATCATTCAGAGAATACATCTCATCTCCTGTCTTTTCCTGGATCCGTTTTGCTACAAATCTACTGTTTCCTGTTCCTGAAAAATAAAAAATCATCTGGACGCGCTCCTTTCTGTCCGTTCAGTTCCTCATGGAAAACTTTCTTTCATCTTCTACCAGAGAAAGCTCTTTTACATCCATTTGTTCTATACTGATGTAGCGGTCATGAAACAGAGCCTGAAGGATCATATCAATTGAAGCCTCTTCTCCCTGAACCTGAGCCGTTACAGACCCGTTACATTCATTCTGTACCCAGCCTGTTACATTATATTTCTGTGCCAGATAATACATTTTATATCGAAATCCCACTCCCTGGACTCTTCCCCAAAACGAAAATCCCCGGCGTATTTTTATCCCCATAGCATTTTCTCCATATCCGTCAGCACTTATTTCCTGAAAACCATGCCATCAGCACTCTGTCAGTTTCTTCCACAGCATTTTTTATACTTCTTTCCGCTTCCGCAGGGACATGGATCATTCGGATAAATCTTCTTGCTCTTTTCTTCTCTCCCTGACATATCGTTCTGGAACACTCCCGGGAACCTTGGGCCACTTTCTTCTTCCTCAGGCGCATGACCGCACAGCTGTACTTTTCTGGTTTTACTGTAAGCTTCCATCAGAAGCTCTGCCATTTCCCTTGCCTGATCTTTCGTTTCAAAAATAACTCCGTTTTTGTTCAGCTGCTCCATTGCCTCTGACATAAGCCCGCCTGTATAATATACTCTGTAAATTTCGCAGAGATAGGCTTCTGCCAATTCTTCAGACATTCCCAGTTCCTGTTCCAGTAACTGTCTGATCTTTCTATAAACCGGCAGCTGAGAAGGATAGCCATTGTATGTGCAGTCAACAATTTCCTCCTCTGAAGGAATATAAAATTCTCTGTCTCCCTGATATTCCAGAAGCATACGATAGATTTCTTCCTCTTCCAGCAAGGCCTGAAGACTGATCCTGTCACCGTCAAGAACACATAAATTTTCCTCTTCCGGAACAGACTGGAATAATTCCATAAATTCTTCAAAGCTTACTCTGCACTCTCTTCTTCTGCGGTACATTCTGTATACCACCCTTGCAGGAGCTGTGCCGTAAAGGTATTCAACCATTACCAGACATGCACTCAGCCAGCTTCTTTTTTCCTGAAGCGCACGGAACTCCGGTGTAAAAATCTTTCCAAAAACATCTGAAACCTCTGCCGGAACCTCTGCATATCCGTCATCATAAACTGCCAGATATCCAAGATCACTGGCCCATTCCAGATCTGCCCATTCATTTTCTTCCACATAAAAAAGACCTTTTTTCATTGCCTTTTCAAAAGCCTGGAATTCCCATTCATTCAGTCTCAAAAACTCCTTTTCCATAACCTCAGGCTTTAAAAGTTCTCCGGCAATCCGTCCTGCCAGTTCCTGTTTATCCTGCTCTTCAGCCCCGGAAAGTCCCAAATCTTCCGCCAGAAAAACCAGATCCTCCTGTTCATATGCCTGCAGATATTCTGCAACCTTTGGCTTTCTGCTTCCGGCTGTTTTTTTCATCTCCTTCATAACTGCTTTTGTTACTGTTTCTGCCATGTCCTTTATAAGAGAATTGACACATTTTTTATTATTTTCTGTTTTGCTTACTGCATTTTCACTGAAAATAAGAGCGGCTTTGCCCTGACAGAAATCCTCCTGGATTTCTTTACTGCTTCTGTGATCCGGCTCTCCTGCTTCCGGTATAAACAGTTCTGCCAGACGCTTATTTTTCTTTTCTGTATCTGACCAGAAAGCTTCCTCTGCGCCTGTTTTCTCTTTTACAATTACGGGGCAAAGCGCCTCGCCATCCTCATTGACTGCAGGAATCTTTTTTTCCACCTCTGCCCTGTACTCCGGAAGCTTCTGCTCGTCTGCCTTTACCCGGAAGGTAAACCATGTCATCTTATCCAGCAGGTCATTTACAAATGTATCGGAAGCATTTGCAAAATCATACTGACCAGAAGTCACCTGAGGTTCATTTTCTCTGTATTCTCTCACCTGAACCTTTTCCTGATAAAATTCAAATTCATATCTGTCTGTAAATGAATACTCAAGGATTTCTTCCAGAACCACTGCCATCTGTGCAAAAGTAATATTGGAAGGAACAAAACATCTTCTCCATACCGGCGGCTTCGTTCCTTTTCTTATGATTTTAAGCTGATAAAATTCCATGTTTTCTCTCCTGTACCTGTCTTTCTAATTATCTTTTGTTACTGTTCACCCCATTTACAGCAACTTGGGCAAAATGCATTTTAAATCACTTCCGGTGATGGCATTTTGCCCTCTATATATCCTTCTCATTTCTTCTATTCTACTTCATATTCTCCAAACACACAACAGGGTTTTGCAGGACAGGGGACAAAACAGGCATGAAACAAAAAATATCAAAATTTTCAAGTATTAAACCTAACGAAATCGTGATATAATCAAAATAATCCGAAAAAATATAGAGGAAACTTATGGACGTAAGTTATAACAGATTATGGAAAATACTCATAGATAAAAATATGAAGCGAATAGAGATGCAGTACCTCATTGGGATCAGTGGAAACATTCTTGCCCGGATGGGAAAAACAGTATGTATCAATGGAGACCATTGAGAAAATCTGCAAGAAGCTGGACTGCACCGTTGATGAGATGATGGAATTTACAGATAATGAATAACCGGAGGTTGCTGCAATGACAGATACACAGCAAAGAGCAGCGACGCCAACATTTGAAAAAAACTGAAAAAAACGTGGATACGAAAAAGGCGACAGCCAGATCTTCTGGGTGGAACTTCTGATAACAGTATTTGGTATCTTAAAAAAACGAATAGGAGGATTCATAATGAGTGAGAAAACAGAGATTACTTTTATGCAGACAAGATTAATCCGGCTTGCTTCAGAAGAGTGGCATTTACCTGTTGAGCAGATTATCCACCTGTTTAAAGAAGCTGGTGTTCTTGAATATATAGAAAAATGTTATGGGATTTTTCATTGCGAAGGTGATGAAGCTGTGCTTGAAGATATTACGGAGTTTCTGGAGGGAAAGGGGATAGAGATTAGTGCTTGACTTAAAAGATGGATTTGTTCTCTACCATGGAAGTTATTGTGAAGTAAAAGAACCAGATCTTGCTAAATGTGCAAAGAGAAAAGATTTTGGTCAGGGATTCTATTTAACTACCTCAAAGGAGCAGGCAGAAAGTTTTCTGAGAACTTCAATAGCAAAAGCAATCGCAACCAGAAAAATTGAAGAAGGTCAGAATTATGGATATATTTCAACTTTTGAATTAAAACTTTCCGGGAAACTTGAAACGCATATTTTTGAAAATGCAGATGTGGACTGGTTACATTGCATTGCCGCTCACCGAAAGAAAAAAATGTTTATTGATGTTGAACGTGAAATGGGAAAATATGATATCATTGCAGGAAAAATTGCGGATGATGCAACAAACGCTACTCTTACCGCTTATCTTGCCGGAGTTTTTGGGACTGCAGGTGATAAGGAAGCAGACGATTTCTGCATCAGACAGTTGATGCCAAATAAACTAAAAGATCAATATTGCTTCAAAACAGAATCCGCTATTAAGTGTCTGAAATTTGTGAAAGGTGAAAAGATATGGCTGAAGTAACAATTCCAAAGGAAAAAATAAATTATACAATTGACCTTCTTATCACTATGGTGACAGAAGAAGTCGCAGAAGAGACATGCCGGGACAGAAAAGAGGTATTGACAGATTTTTTATGTTCCAAAACAGGAAAAGCACTATATGATGAAAAAACAAAGCTGTGGTGCAATGGACCGGCATATATAGCTGAACTGTATATGGAGGAATTAAAGAAAAAATGCATTCCAAATCACTTCCAGTGATGGCATTTTGCCCGCTATATATCCTTCTCATTTCTTCTATCTACTTCATATTCTCCAAACACACAACAGGGTTTTGCCGGGCAGGAGACAAAACAGGCATGAAACAAAAATACAGGAATGCCTACATCATCGTCTGACTCTCCTGTATTTTTATTTTCATATATACTATCTATATATTTTAAATTACATATATTTCATCCAAGCACTCTTTAACTTTTTCTCTCAACATAATAGGCATGAAGTTTATATCCCAGCATATCATCTCGAGCAATAAATATCACATAACTCTCTGAAAATTCATCAAAATCAAAGCCTTATACCCTCATCTATTACTGTAAATTATTATTTTCCTTAAACGGCTTCAAAAAGATCACCCATCCGAAGATTAGTAAATTCAGCACAAGGGCAACCGGTATCTCTCCCCAGTGGATCTGCTGGTTTTGAAGTACATCCGCAGAATATGTTCCGGAAAAAACCACGGCCATATTGTTATTCAGGAAATGAATGATCACCGGAACCCAGATATTCTGTGTTTTCATGTATGCATATGCCATAAAAAGGCCCAGGGTGATACAGGTAATAAACTGACTTACCAGAGCCGCCAGTCCCATATCCGGCGTGGTATAGTAGAAAAAGTCAATTGGCAGATGCCATACAGCCCATACACAACCCAGAAGGATCACGCCACCTTTCAGTCCGAAACGCTTCTGAAAAAGAGGCTGAAGATAATATCTCCATCCGTATTCCTCCCCGAAAAATGCCACGACTACCGTAAAAAAGTTTATCAGAACCGTAAAAAACATAATCCAGGTATTAGGATTTACCATTATTTTTCCAAATTCAGAAAGCTGGCCGCCCAGCGCACTGGCAATCACAAATCTGAGAAGGTACAATCCAATAAACAGCAGGATCATAAGAACAGATGTATTCCACTGATTGCTGTTCAGTCCGTAAGCTCTGCGCTTCTCTTTACCGGATGCCAGAAGAAGGATCCAGAAAACAATGCTGCCGCCCATCATGGCATACTGCAGAAGCAGCATCCACTGTGAAAACGGAGCTCCCATAATGTCTATATTTACAGGAAAAAGAACAGAAGCTGCCGCACAGAAAATCATCACTGCTGTCAGCACCACAAAGAATATGTAAAAAGCTTTTGGGAGCTTTTTGTCATCCTTTCTGGTAATTAAATATGCCATCATTACACCGGCTGCCGGATACAGCATCTGCGCATTAGGAAAGGCGCTGAGATCAATTCCTTTTCCGTATCCATACCACATCAAAAGTCCCAGCGCATAGGTGATCCCATATGCTATGATCACATAGATCATAAGCTGTTTTTTCTCGGTCTGCGTAAATTTCATAATTCTCCTCCTTATTCTCCCGGAAATACTGCTGTCACGGAAAAAATCCCGTCCTTTGTGTCTATATTCAGTGCGCCGTGATACTTTTCTACTGTATGACGCACATTTTCCAGGCCAATTCCTTCATGTCCCTGTTTTATGGAACGTCCCGGGGCATAGCTCCCGGAAAAAGGGTTCCATATTTTTACTATTGTAAAATCCTGTATCTGTTCTCCTCTTATTTTTATCCAGAAATTCTTTTTATTTTCGCCTGCCTCTATGGCATTATCCAGAAGATTTGCAAAAATTGTTGTCACATCCATATCGGTCAGGAAATCCAGACTGACACCGCCCATATTACATTCTGCCTGTCCCGGTTCCAGTTTTTTTAATTTATCATTCAGGATCATGTTCAGCATTCTGTTGTCTGAATAAAATTTCAGACCCAGAGAATTCAACATTCCGTGAACGTCCTCAAAATAACCAGTAACATCCGTCTTTGCCGACTGTTCCAGCATATTCAGATGATTCCTGATATCATGAATGATCCTTCTGGAATGATTATAATTATTTTCCATATCCTCATAATACTGATGAGTCAGTTCATTCTGCTGTTTCATCAGTTCCAGCTTATGCTTCAGTTCTCTGTTTTCTGCCAGATCGTACCACACATAAAGACAGTAAATATTTATAGCCAGCAAAAGGATCATACAGAGAATAACTCCCCAGAATCCATGCTCCAGAAAAAAGCTCTCCCCAGAAACACAGTATAGATATACAAGGATCATACTGAACAGCGGAACAAGGACCATTCCTCTGATATGCAGCTCCCTATGATCTTTTACCATACGTTTCTGAACAATCCGGCGCATAAGATAAGTCACGGAAAACAGGCAGATCATTTTAGCCATCACAAGCGTATAATAAGAGAGCATATCCTGGTCAAAGTCGAACTTTTTACTGATATATACAGTAAAGTAAATACCGATCACCTGCGCTCCGTAATTTGCCATTCCGTAGATCAGAGAATACAAAACCCAGGTTCTGCTTCTGTGATAAAAACTCCAGCAGATTACAATGTAATATGCCGTAAGCACGGACATTGTAATGATGTCATTCCACCATAATGTGGGGAGCAAAAAGGTAAGTACCACAAAAATTCCCCAGGCACAGTATCTTACCCATAATTTCGACTCTATCTCTCTGGGCATGGAATACAGAAACTAGATGAAGCTTCCTGTATGGATGAGCAGTTCGATGGTCTGAAAAAAATAATATAAAACATAATTCATTTCCATCATCCTTCCCTTGATTCCAGCCGCGCCGACAGCCAGGCGGTCAGCTCCTGCTTCCATGTTTTCTGTTTCTTCTGGGAAAGTGGGATTTCCATTCCATTATCCAGATAAATATGCTGTCCTTTTACATTTTTCACATGGAGCATATTCACAGAAAAGCTCTGATGAGGCATGGAAAATCCAAAATCCTGCATACGCTTTGCCACATTTCCAATGCGTTCCACCATGTAATATTCTTCTTTGTCTGTCACAATTCGTATCTTTCTGTTTTCGTACTCAAAAAAATAAATAGACTCTACAGGGAGACAGATAATCCCGTCCACCGTGCGAAAATCAAGGATGATCTTTTTGTCCGAAGTTTTCATATATCGGAATATTTCTTCCAGAACATTTATGATCTCCTGACTGTTGACTGGTTTCAGAAGATACTGAAATGCATGAACTCCAAAGGCTCCTGCTACATAATCCCGGTATGCTGTCAGATAAACGATTTTAACCTCTGTATCTACAGAACGGATGGATTTTCCTGTTTCTATGCCATTCATTCCCTGCATGTCAATATCCAGAAAAACCGCATCATAAGACTGATAGTTTTCCAGCAGATCTCTGCCGGACGAAAACACACTTACCTCTACCTGAGGATTCCATTCCAGGATCAGTTTTCTGACCTGCTCCTGAATATTTTTGTCATCATCACAAACCGCAATTCTGTACATTTCTGCCTCTCTCTCCTGCTGTTTTTAATATAATCATTATACCTGAAATTGTAAATACAGTATACATAAGAGATAAAAAACATGTACTAAACGACAGATAGCCTATGCCGAAATCCAGATAACAAAAGAGGATTTCCCAACAATATTTCCCAACAATAAAAGGCTGCCGAAGCTTTGACTGTCAGGTCTTTATTCCCTGCGGTTTCAAAGCTTACAGCAGCCTTTTATGTTATTTGCTGTAAATTTACATTCTTAATTTTTTGTGGAATTCTCCAATGGTTTTTTTCTGCTGAAAAATAAATAGTCCTGCCAGCACCAGAAAACTGATCCCGGAGCAGATCACAGACGGATAAGGAAACGTCACCAATCCTGTCCATAACAGAATGATGGGAATGCATCCTGCTATTCCTGCCTGAACAAGATAAAACAGGTATTCTTCCGGTTCCAGATGGTTTACCTTGGCGATTACAGGAATAGAACCAAGCACTGCCATTGCCCCAAAGGGAAGCACAAAGTTTACCGACCACCTGTGCCAGCCTGTAAATATATCCCAAAAAACAGCAATAGCCGTTATGATCAGAAGCTGCCACATTGCATTTTTCAGTATATTTCTCCGTTTGGTGTATCCCACAGACACCACCAGCCACGCACAAAAGCTTCCTGCCGCCGCAAACCAGAACCAGTTCAGGGTCTGGGCGGTCATGTAATTGATCATTCCGCACAGCACTGCTGCCGCCAGGCAAAGAAACGTAAACGTCTGGTATGCCTTTCTGCCCTCTTTTTTCTGCTCTTCCCCGCATCCCGGAAAATCATTTCTCTCTTCTGTAAATGAAATTTCATCCTTTTTCAGATATTCAAGAAAATTCCTCTGAATACTTTCTCCGGGAATTTTTGAGGTAAATCCCAGAAGCAGCTCATCTCCGTAAGAGCAGGAACAAAGCTGCAGCGCCTCCGTACAGGTAAAAAATCCAAAGCGTTCAATATACGGTTCATATTCCTCGGGAAAACGAACCACCCCTATATTGGAATATACAGTCGTGATCCTTCTGCTTCCCAGAGCCGCGCCTACCATAAGGAAATATTTTTTTACTTCCAGGGGGACTGCACGGATCACCGGATTCTTTTCCAGCCGCACATATCCGTTCATATGCATGGCGATCTTTTCTTTTACAAGCTCTGTTTCAAACTGTTTTTTTACTTCCTCCAGCACATCCCGGAAGGTGGTTGTTTCTGTAAATGTATATCCTACTTCGATCCATCCGAAAAAGTTTGCCATGGATTCCGAAGGAAAAAAGTTCCTCAGATTTACCGGAACCATCAAAGTAACAGGACGCTTCTGACGGTTTCTGGGAATCTCCTCATGAATGGAACAGATAAAGATCGCTGACAGATACGCAGTAATAGAAGCGCCGTAAGAGCGCGCTTTCTCCAGGATTTCCTTTACAGGAATGGAAACCTCCAGAATCTGCATATCGTCATGCCCCAGCATTTCTCCCTTCAGCCTTACTGCCCGTGGCTTCTTCTCTTTATTTTTCGGAGTTTCCGAGGAATAATACTGGGAAAAGCTGTCCTCCTCATGATCCCGGAAAGTAGTTCTCTGTTCCATTTTCTGTTCCGGAAACTGTGTTTCCGGATGCCGCAGCTTCAGATAATTCTGTACCAGCTCCTGAAGAAAATTCCTGGCTCCGGTACCGTCAGTAAGCGCATGATAAACCTCAAAATTAATACGGTTTTCATAATAAGAAACCTCAAACAAAAGTGACTTTTTATCCGGAATATAAAGCCGGCTGCACGGAGGCTTTATTTCCTCCTTTGCAACAGCTCTGATATCTCTTCTCTCCAGATAAAACCAGAAAAGTCCCTTTCTCAGCACCACCTGAAACAGGGGATATTTTTCCATAGTCTGGTCCAGAGCCGTCTGCAGGATCTGCGGATCTACTGTTTCTTTCAGCTCACAGTACATCCGGAAAACTCTGGTATCATTCTTGTCTGTTGCGGGTGGAAATGCCAGAGCCGCATTATCCAGCTTTCGCCAGTTTGAATATCCTGATTTCACATTTTCTGCCTTCTCTCCTATAATAGTTCAAATATATCATAGCCTTAATCAACAGGCAAGAAAGGATTTGAGCAGACTTTTCCCCACTATCCACAGATTTTTCTGTTCAAACATAAAACAATCTTTTATGGAAATGGGCAAAAATCAGACCTCTCTTTTTTTCAGAAACTCATTCATATGCCGGAAGCTTTCCTGCACATGAAAAAAACGGATCCCCAGCGCAAAATATCCATGAAGCGCATTGGAAATTCTGTGTATCTCCACATAGTTTCCTGCCTGCTCCAGCCTTTTTCCATATTCTTCCCCTTCATCTCTTAAAGGGTCAAACTCCGCTGTCAGAATCAGCGTATCCGGCATATCGCTTAAATCTTTTTCCTTCAAAGGTGAGAAATATGGATTTTCACGATCCTCCGGACTGCTCTCATAAAGCTTCAGATAATTTTCCATTCTCTCAGAAGTCAGCAGATAATCTGTTCCGTTGGTATGAACCGACTCATAGGGGGACTGCTCTGTATAGCAGTTACCCAGAGCCGGATAGATAAGTATCTGCCGCTTTGGCATAAACTCTTCTCTGTCCCTTGCCATAAGGCACACCGCTGCCGCCAGATTTCCGCCTGCGCTGTCCCCCATGATCGTAATTTTGTCCGGATCTATGTTCAGATCAGGATTGGTATACAGCTCTCTGGCTGCCGCATAGCAGTCCTCCAGACCTGTGGGAAAACGGTATTCCGGAGCCAGTCTGTATTCTACAGAAATCACAATATGTTTCGTGTCCTGCGCCATCCGGGAACATACACGGTCATAATTTTCCACGCTGTCAGTCACCCATCCGCCCCCGTGAAAAAACAACAGAATAGGGCAGGAATTTCTCTCTGACGCCTCCATTGTCATGGCATCCTCTGAAGGAAAATAAACACGCACAGGAACCTCATATTCTCCATTATATACCTTTGTGTCCAGTTTTTTTACAAATATCCTCATGGCATCCAGCTTTTTAAGGTCTGCCAGCCGTCTGGCTGCATCTACTTCAACATTGCTGTAAGATAGCGCATGCAAAATTGCGCGCATTGTCTTTGATATCAATATTTTATCCTCTCTGTTTATCGTTTATCTCATTTTTACGCTTCCATCATATCATTATCAGTTTTGTATGACAATCATTTCCCGCATTTATCTTATGGTTACAGAACGCTCCGTTTACATCGGCCTTGTCAAAACACATTGCAAAGTTCAGGCGGATTTCATTAAAAAAGCAAAATTCCCCGTTTCATCTGGTAAGTTTTTGATGTAAAATTGATTATAAGGAATCCTCTTTCTTTTTCAGCAGATTTTTTCAGTTACCTGATTCTACACCAAAAGGAGAGAGAATCCCTTATATTTTGGACAATTTTAAAAATTCCCATCAATCATTATCAAAATTGGAGAGGTTAAGATGAACAAAGAAAGAAATATATCTTTAGATATTACACGGATAATCGCAGTGTTGGCAGTGGTAATGATACATACAAATGTAAAGTTTGTAACTTCGTATAATATCGCAACACCGGAATTTTTTTGGGGAAATATTTTTGACAGTATATCACGAATAGGCGTTCCTCTTTTTGTTATGATTTCAGGAGCATTAATGCTTGACGAAAACCGTAATATCAGCATAAAAAGTTTGTTTTTAAAGAATATAAAAAATATTGCTTTCCTTTTGATCTTTTGGTCCGTACTATATTCCTGTATTTATAATATAGTGTTTCCATTATCGAAAGGCAAATCCCTGAGTTTTAAGCGTATCGTTTCTTCAATGCTTCTGGGACATTATCATATGTGGTATCTCTATATGATCATCGGTCTGTATCTGATAACGCCGTTTCTCAGAGAGTTTATAAGCAAAAAGAATAAAAATTTAATTTTGTTATTTTTTGCCGTTTCTGTCTTAACACAGTTTTCGCAGCCCATACTAAACGCTTTGTCATTATTGTGGAACGATGTGATTTATTTCGTAAAATTCATAGAAAAATTCCGTTTAGATTTTTTCGGCGGTTTTATTACCTATTATATTATCGGATGGTATCTTACGAATATTAAAATCAAGAAGAAATGGAGCTTTTATTGCATGGGATTTTTTTCCTTGCTGATCACTGTTTTATATGTTCAAATAACAAAGGATTATTCTAATGGCTATTCCAATATGAATCTTCTTATTTTGCTGTATTCAGTAGCTGTGTTTATTGCATTGAATTGTGGAAAAAAATGGACACCGGACAGCCGATTAAAAAATATTATAGAAGTATTATCCAAATTGAGTTTTGGCGTCTATATCGTTCATCCTCTTTTCCTGACTGTTTTCCGCAAAATTTTTGGATATACAAAAGCGCCTCTCCAGTATATATTAATCTGTTATGTGGTTGTAACGATTCTGTCCTTCGCAAGCTGCTTTGCTGCATCTAAAATACCGGGTGTCAAAAAGCTGATCAGAGCATAAAATAATTGATCCGCTCACAGACAAAGGGCGAAGATATTGCTGTTGCGTATCTTCGCCCTTAATTTATGTCAGCTGAGCTGCCATCTTACATGACTTCCGACCTCATCTTTGGTTACGATCAACTGATCCTCTATCTCCTGCTTCAGTTCTGTCACATGAGAAATAATTCCGATCAGCTTCGAGCCTTCTGCCATTTCCAGTAATACCTTTACAGCCTGATTCCTGGAATGTTCATCCAGAGAGCCAAATCCCTCGTCTATAAACATAATATCCAGGCTGACCGCCGCAGAACTTTCCTGAATCTCATCTGCCATTCCAAGGGCAAGAGAAAGAGCAGCCATAAAGGATTCCCCTCCGGAAAGTGTCCGGATCTCCCTCTCTTTTCCGGTAACTGTGGAATATACCATTAGATCGAGCCCTCTGTTTTTGCCCTCTCCCGCCTTTTCCAGATCGCACATACGAAGCTCAAACTGACCTGCGGACATATCCTGAAATCTGCGATTGGCTGCATCCAGGATTCTTTCCAGATAATAGCGCTGCACATAAGTTTCCAGATCCATTCTGGAACCGCTGACATTGCCCGAAACCAGGCTGTAGAGATTATCAAGCTTTGCATGTTCCTCCACCAGACGTTTCCTGTCCGTATACTTTGGAGCGAGAGCATCATAAACCGACTGATCCTCCTGATATACAGACTTTAACCCGTCCCTGATACGCCCCAGATCTTCAAGGTTTTTCTCTGCTTCCTCTGCCTGACTGCATATTTCTTCCAGCACAGGACGCGGCCTTTCTCCTATTGCAGTTCTCATTGACTGTGCGCTGCTTTCTGCTGCCGTCCTGTTGTTACGGAATGTATTTACCTCTTTTCTGAACGCTTCAGCAGCATCCTTTTCATAGGTGTCAGTAAGATATTTCCATTGTTCCTCTGTAAGATTTTTCTCCTGCAAAAGACTTTCATAAACCCTTTTCTGCCTGTTTTTTTCTTCTTTTTGCCCGGGCAGCTCCGCATCATATTTGCGGATAAGAGCTTCTGTTTCTATACTTTTCTGTCTTACCTGCTCAGCTTTCTCTCTGGATTTTTTCAAAGCATTTTCTTTCTGATTCTTTTTGTTTTGCGCTATATTCCGGGCATTTTTTGCCTCATCTTCAGAAGAAAAATCGGCAGAAGATGAATATCCGGAAAGCTCTGATCTGGCTCCTTCCAGCTCCGCCTGTTTATTTTTTTCCTTCTCCTGAAAGCTCTCCATATCTGCTTTTAAAGAAGGCTTACGTTTTTCCAGTTCCTCTAATTTTTCCCGGACTTCTGCTAATGTCTGCGATTGTTTCTGATATATAAGTCCTTCTTCCTGAATCTTCTTCTTCCATTGTTTTATCAAATCCTGCGCCTGTCCGGGAGAAAAATCTTCCGGAAGATCCGGGATATTCCTGCGCATTTTATCCTGTAATTTCACAAAATTTTCTTTGAAATCCCGATCTCTGGCATCTCTCAGGTTAATATTTGACTTCACCTCTCCGGAAAGTTTTTCCTGCTCTTTACGAAGAAGATCTGCGTCCTGTCCAATCTGTTCTATCTTATCCTGGGAAAGTTCTTTATGCTCTGCTTTCGGAATACAAGGGCTTGGATGCTCTGTTGATCCACATACAGGACACGGTTTCCCGGGCTTCAGCTCTTTAGCCAGAAACCCTGCCTGAGCATCCAGAAAAGCACGTCTCAGATTTTCGTATTCCTGGTTCTTTTTCTCATATCTGTCACTGACATCCTTATATTCCTGTTGCAGATTTTCTGCAGCCGCATTATATTTTTTTATTTCCTGATACATACCTGACAGCCCTTTGAGATCCTCTATCATCATTCCAACCTCGTCCATTTTGGACTGACATACGGCAAGCTTTTCTCCTGCATCAAAAAGAGTTTTCTCCTGCTCCCGGTATTCTTTTTCCTGATTTTCTACAGATGCGAAATCATCCTTTGCTTTTTTATTTTGCTTTTGAATATATTGAAGTTCGCTGGCAAGCTTCTCTGCTTTTTGTTGACAATCCCTTATTTGCCGGAATAATTTCAGAGCATTTTTCGCCTTTTCATCTATACGATTGAACTCTTCCTGAGCCTGATCCCGCTCCTTCTCCGCTTCTTTTTCTTCTTTCTCTGCCTCCTGTTGTATTTTCAGAAGCTCCGGCAACTGACTGTTCAGTTCTCTTAAAGCAGTCTCTGTTTTTTCTGCTTTCTGCCTTTTTTCTTCCAGCTGGTCGCTGGATACTTTTACGTCCCAGGCCGCCTGAATCTGCTCTGCCAGCCGTTCTTTTTTCTCCATTTCAGAAGCCAGTTCTCCGCATTGAGCAAGTTTCTTTTCCGCATCCTCCAGCTGAGAGAATAGCTGCTGAAGATGTTGGGCTTCCGTATATTCATCTCTTTTTTTATCCCTGACTTTCGCCGCTTCACTGTAGCGTTTTTCTGCTGTTTCCAGGTTCTCTTCCAGAATCCTGCAATACTGGAACAGTGTTTCCAGAAATTCTCCTATTACAACAATCTCCCCGGCTGTAATCTGCTTTTTCAGCCTATCCAGGCTCTCTTCCAGAACAGCTGTCTCCTGCCATAATTCTTCCTGGCCCTGTTTTTCCATTCTGTCTGACAGAAGCTTTACTCCGGCTGCCTGACTCTGACACTGCATTTTAATACTTTCAATGTCCTTTTCCTTTGCCTTCTTTCTCTTTTTCAGTTCCACAGCAATATTCTCATACATTTCTGTATTAAAAAGCCTGCGGAATATTTTTTTCTTATCGTCAGATTTTGCCCGGAGAAGTTCCATAAACTCTCCCTGTGCGATCATGGCTATCTGCATAAACTGATTTTTGGTAAGTCCGATGATCTCCTGGATTTTTCCATTGGATTCCTTCTGAGGATATTCCGTGCCATCTGGCATGATCAGACTCACAGAACCTGTAATCTCTCTGGTCCCAACACCCTTTGCGGCTCCTCTGGTGAGTTTTTTCAGGTGTCTGGGCACACGATGTACTGTATAAATATCCTGCGCCTGCCCGTCTGTAAATTCCAGCTCCACATATGGTTCAAGATCCAGCGCTGCATACTGACTCTGCAGAACAACGCCCTCTTTTTTATTTGATACAGAGCTGGCTTCCCCGTACAGAGCAAAAACGATCGCATCAAAAATCGTAGTTTTTCCGGCTCCCGTATCGCCTGTGATCAAAAAAAGATTCTGATCTGTCCTGGTAAAATCTATAACGGTTTTCTGCCCGTAAGATCCAAATGCCTGCATGGTAAGTTTCTGCGGTCTCATTCTATTTCACCTCCTGTACCGTGTTCAGTACGTCTCTGAGAATATCTTTTTCTTCCTCATCCATATCCTTCAGAAATCCGCAGCACAGTTCAAAAGGATCCAGCAATTCCCGGGCTTTGTTTTTTCTGCTGTAGTCTGCTTTTCTCTGATTTTCCCGGCGGATTTCCAGAAGATACGGAAAAGCAAGTCTCAGTCTGTCCTGCATATCAATAACATCAAGATCTGCCTTATCTGTAAGAATTACCGTCACATAATCCTGGCATTTCTGTTCCAGAACCTCTTCCAGACTTCCTTTTATCACCCGAACCTGACGTAAAGGCATAAGAGGAAGAACCGTAATTTCCGGCGCTTTTTCTTTCTCTTTTATTTCCACCATAAGAATCCCCTTCTGCTGTGCCGCCTCGCTTACAGAGCAGGCCAGAGGCGTTCCACAGTAGCGAAAAACTTCCTTTCCCACTTTCATGGGCTTATGGATATGCCCCAGCGCCGCATAATCAAACTGTTCCAGAATATCTGCGGAAATCTGG
Organism: Blautia sp. XA-2221; assembly: GCF_028767025.1. GTDB lineage: Bacteria > Bacillota > Clostridia > Lachnospirales > Lachnospiraceae > Blautia_A. The sequence continues at coordinate 53,122 of NZ_JAJQXX010000002.1, read as the reverse complement.
TCAATATTCCCCACAGTCCGTATCTCCGAGTCCATTCTTTCCACATCATCCGCAGCTTTTCCCACAGAAAGATAAAACTGATGGCTTACCAGAATGTTTCTCTCTTTTTTATTTATATCTTCTCTTTCGATCAGCTTGTGAACTGTTTCATCATAAGAAAGATTATTGCCGTTTTTATCTGTTCCTGCAATCATTTTTACCATAGACGGCTTCACAAAAGGAAGAAGATAAAAGTTTACTTTACCATAGGTATCCTGCAGTACGACCTTCTCAATATATTCTCCCTCACGCTGTGGCGGAAGTCCAATCATATGCACTTTCTGTCTGGAAAGCACGCTTCGGAAACAGTCCACTCTTGGACCACTGTCATGGTTTCCGCTGATCGCCATAACCGTCATTTCCGGCGCTGCCTCAGTCAGCTGTCCCATAAAAGAATCAAATACCTGTACTGCCTCCGCAGACGGAACCGCTTTGTCATAAATATCACCTGCGATCACCAGAGCGTCCGGTTTCTGTGCCTTTACCATATCCACAATCTGCCGGAAAATATATTCCTGATCCTCCCTCAGATCCCGGTTCATTAGCTTTAACCCAATATGTAAGTCTGATAAATGAAAAAATTTCATGCGTCCTCCTGGTTCTTTGTAATCATAAATCCTTACTGTCAGTAATGCTGTTTTTATAGTTTGTATACAAAATCCCCCGGTTCTGTCCACACAGGTCCGAAGGATTTTCGTTTGTTCTCTTTTATTACATTCAGAACATTTTATCTTTACAGGTTCGTTTCTTTCATTTTAGCAGACGTGTGCAGCACTGCCAAGCAAAAATTTTCTTAACGGTTCCATTTACAGGAGCCTGATCAGAACACTATACGGGCAGCAATTTTCATCTCTTCCATAAATAAACAAAAACTGCTGCAAGCTTACCTCGTCCGACAGATTATGCCGGAACTACAGGTTTCTTACAGCAGTTCTCATGCTTATATTTTCAATTATGAAAGAATTTTCAGGCAGTTAGTTCGCGCCCAGAATCTCTCTGGCATTTTTGATCCGTTCCTCTGTGGGAGGCTTCACACCTTCCAGCGGATAAGGAATTCCCAGCTTTTCCCACTTAAAGGTTCCCAGCGTATGATAAGGAAGAACCTCCACTCTCTCCACATTTTTAAGAGTTTTAATAAAATCAGCCAGTCTGTGGAGATATATGTCGTTATCGCTTCCACCAGGCACAAGCACATGGCGGATCCATACAGGCTTGTTCATCTCTGAAAGCTTTTCTGCCATGGCAAGGATATTTGTGTTAGTACAGCCGGTAAGCTTCACATGCTCCTGTTCATCAATCTGTTTGATATCCAGAAGAACAAGATCTGTGTACTTCATCAGCTCCTGCCATTTGGAATAAAAAGGCTCTTTTTCTGTATAAGGGTTGGCGCTGGTATCCAGTGTGGTATGCACGCCGGCTTCTTTTGCCAGACGGAAAAATTCTGTCAGGAAGTCAATCTGCAGAAGAGGTTCCCCTCCGCTAACTGTGATCCCGCCCTTTTCACCCCAGTAATTTTTATACCGAAGTGCTTTTTTCAAAAGTTCTGACGGTGTGTATGTCTGTCCTTCTCCCATTTTCCAGGTATCCGGATTATGGCAGAACTGACAGCGCATACCGCAGCCGCTTAAGAAAATCACAAACCGGACGCCCGGGCCGTCAACAGACCCGAAGCTTTCCAGTGAGTGAACATATCCTTTGATCTCTTTTTTATCCATTCTTACATTTCTGCGTGGCAGGTTCTGGCAATAACGTCCATCTGCTGCTCTCTTGTAAGGTCGATAAATTTAACTGCATAACCGGAAACACGGATTGTGAAGTTTGCATACTCCTCTTTTTCCGGATGTTCCATAGCGTCGATCAGTTTCTCTTTTCCAAATACGTTTACGTTCAGGTGATGAGCGCCCTGATCAAAGTATCCGTCAAGTACATGAACGAGGTTGTCTGTACGCTCCTCATCACTGTGTCCCAGAGCATCCGGATTGATAGTCTGAGTATTGGAAATACCGTCAAGAGCATCCTCATAGTCAAGTTTTGCAACAGAGTTCAGGGAAGCAAGAAGTCCGTTCTGCTCTGCGCCGTAAGACGGGTTAGCACCAGGTGCCAGAGGCTCGCCTGCTTTTCTTCCATCCGGAAGAGATCCTGTAGCTTTACCATAAACAACATTAGATGTAATGGTAAGAATGGATGTGGTAGGTTTGGAATCACGGTATGTATGGATGTGTTTCAGCTTTCCGAGGAAAGTAGACAGAAGATTTGTTGCAATCTCGTCTGCTCTGTCATCATCATTACCATAACGTGGGAAGTCTCCCTCAACAATAAAGTCTGTTGTAATTCCGTCTTCATCACGAATTGCTTTTACTTTTGCATATTTGATCGCAGACAGGGAATCTACTACATGAGAGAAACCTGCGATACCGGTTGCAAAGGAACGGTCAACCTTTGTATCGATCAGAGCCATCTCTGCAGCTTCGTAGTAGTATTTGTCATGCATGTAGTGGATCATGTTCAGGGTTCCAACATACAGATGAGCCAGCCAGTCCATCATCTGATCATATTTCTGAACTACCTCGTCATAGTCAAGATACTCAGAAGTGATCGGCTGATACTGAGGTCCTACCTGCTGTTTTGTCTTCTCGTCAACACCACCGTTGATCGCGTAAAGAAGGCATTTTGCAAGGTTTGCACGAGCTCCGAAGAACTGGATCTCTTTACCTGTTTCTGTAGCAGATACACAGCAGCAGATGCTGTAGTCATCTCCCCATACCGGACGCATTACATCATCATTCTCGTACTGGATAGAACTTGTTGTAACAGAAATATTTGCAGCATATTTCTTAAAGTTCTCAGGCAGTCTTGAAGAATAAAGAACAGTAAGGTTCGGTTCCGGAGCCGGTCCCATATCCTCAAGTGTATGAAGGAAACGGAAGTCACTCTTTGTTACCATATGGCGTCCGTCGATTCCCATACCTGCTACTTCCAGAGTTGCCCATACCGGGTCACCGGAGAAGAGCTGGTTGTAAGAAGGAATACGAGCAAATTTTACCATACGGAATTTCATAACCATATGGTCAACAAGCTCCTGAGCCTCTGACTCTGTAATTGTACCATTCTGAAGATCTCTCTCAATATAAATATCAAGGAAAGTAGAGATACGTCCAACGCTCATTGCTGCGCCGTTCTGAGTCTTGATAGCTGCAAGATATCCGAAGTACAGCCACTGGAATGCTTCTCTTGCATTCTTAGCCGGCTGAGAAATATCAAAACCATAGATCTGAGCCATAGCTTTCATTCCCTGAAGAGCGCGGATCTGGTCAGCGATCTCCTCACGAAGCTGGAAGTCATAACGTCTCATACCCTGACGGTCGCTTGCTGCAAAGTCTTTCTGTTTTTCTTCGATCAGAGCGTCGATACCGTAAAGAGCCACACGTCTGTAATCGCCTACGATACGTCCACGGCCGTAAGTATCCGGAAGACCTGTAAGGATCTTATTGTGACGAGCTACTTTCATCTCCGGTGTATAGATGTCAAATACACCCTGGTTATGTGTTTTGAATTCGTAGTTGTTAAAAATGTCTTTGATCTTGTCGCTTACTTCATATCCGTAAGTTTCACATGCTTTTTCTGCCATTTTGATACCGCCGTATGGCATAAATGCACGTTTCAGCGGTTTGTCAGTCTGAAGACCAACAACTGTTTCCAGATTTTTCAGATCTTCATCAATATATCCCGGGCCATATGCAGTAAGAGATGTTACAACCTCTGTCTCCATATCCAGAACACCGCCGTTGGCACGTTCTGCCTTCTGAAGCTCCTGAAGCTTGTCCCAGAGTTTGTTTGTTGCCTCTGTCGGCTCTGCCAGGAATGAAGAATCACCGTCATATGGTGTATAGTTCATTTTAATAAAGTTACGTACGTCAATTTTCTCTTTCCAGCGATTTCCTTTAAATCCTTCCCACTGTGAAAATTCTCTCATGTGATCAGCACCTCTTTCTTGTAAATATAGGTCTCATGTCCTGAAGCTTTTTTGTACAGCTGTCAGAACTGTTTCATTAATTATTTGATGCGAACATTTCCTGTCCACACTGTCAGTCTATACTGCTTTTGCAGCTCTGTCAATTATTTAACACATGTTTCCCATAAAGTACAATCCGGGGCTCTCAAACGCCTGAAAACGCTTGAAAATCCCCGGATTTTTTATGTTTTCTTTATATGGATATACAGGTAGAAGTTCTTTTGCACCCGCATATTCCAGATTCCATTATACCCAAATTCAACATTCATCTATTGGCAGCCTTATTCCCACCAATAAAATTCTGCGCTTAAAAATATTAATTCCAGAAGTCTGTCTTTGTTTCCAGATTAATATCCTTCGCTTTAAATACAGGATTCTTTCCGGCTTTTTTCTGCTTGAAGTAATCCTGCATACAACGAATGGCCGGTTTTGCAAGAAGCACGATAACAGGAAGATTAATAAGAGCCATCAGCCCCATAAGTACATCCGCTGTGTCCCACACCACGCTGAAATCCATCGTTGCTCCCAGACATACAATAAGAGCCGCTGCGATACGGAAGATATTCATGATCAGTTTTTTCGGTGTTTTGTCACAGATGTAGCGAAGTCCCATTTCTGCATAATAAAAATTTCCGATCAGTGTAGTAAATGCAAATAAAAACAGAGCCACTGTAATAAATACAGAACCAGCGCTTCCCAGTGAGCCTGCCACAGCCTCCTGTACATAAGGCATTCCGGCGATTCCTTCTTCCGGTATCACACCGGAACACAGAAGCATAAATCCTGTTGCACTGCAGATCACAATTGTATCAATATAAACAGAAAGCATCTGAACAAGCCCCTGTTTTACAGGATGAGACACGCCGGCTGAAGCTGCGGCATTAGGAGCAGAACCCACACCGGCCTCGTTTGAAAAAAGTCCCCTTTTAATTCCCTGCATAATTGCGGAACCTGCAAATCCGCCAAAAATAGCAGAAATATCAAAAGCGCCTTTAAAAATAGATGCGATCACTCCTGGAAGGAGATTCAGATGTGTGATCACAATAAACAGAGAAACTCCTATGTAAAAGATTCCCATTAACGGAACCAGAACCTCTGTGATTTTGGAAATGCGTTTGCTTCCGCCAAAAATACAGATCCCGAAAACAACTGCAAGGATCATACCTATCACAAGGGGTGTTGTCCCAGGCTGATAAAAATCATATCTGCGGAAAGAATCTGAAATATTAAAAGCTGCAACCATGTTGAAGCCGCCCATATAAGTTACAATAAGGACTGCCGCAAACAAAACTCCCAGCCATCTTTTTTTCAGTACAGCCTGAATATAGTATGCCGGACCTCCGTAAGAACTTCCGTCTGCCGCTTTTCTTTTATAAATCTGCGCCAGCGTACTCTCAATAAACGCAGATGCGCTTCCCAGAAGAGCGATCAGCCACATCCAGAACATGGCTCCTGCTCCGCCGATACAGAGAGCTGTGGAAATTCCCGCAATATTTCCGGTTCCCACTCTGGATGCAGTGGAAACCATCAGCGCCTGGAAAGAAGAAATTGATTTTTCATCATCTTTTGGCTCCATAACCACCTTAATGGCTTCTTTCAGCGCTCTGAACTGAATTCCTTTTGTTTTGATGGTAAAATAAATTCCCGCGCCTACAAGCAGGATAATAAGGATATAGCTGTACATCCAGTTGCTTAATCTACCTATTACTTTTCCATACACCTCAACAATTCCTGAAAACAATTGTCAGTACCTCCTGTTTTTTATTGTGCGTAAATCATGCATATCTTACCATAAAATCAAGGGTTCTGACAAGAAAAAAGAAGCCGCTGCGCCGGAAACAATACCGTATAGGCAAGAAACTGTCCTGTTCAGGTTCTTGCCATTCCGTCTACACTTAACACCACGCCTGTAATATAAGACGCCTCATCTGACGCAAGAAATACAAATGCATTGGCAATGTCTTCCGGCTGTCCCAGCCTGCGCAGCGGAATCTGTGCGATCATCGGCTCGATCACGCTTTTTGGCACAGCTTTCATCATGTCTGTTTCCGTAATTCCCGGAGCCACTGCATTGACGCGGATCCCTTTTGGACCAAGTTCCCTTGCCAGTGAAACCGTCAGCCCGTTTACTGCAAATTTAGAAGCCGGATAGGCAATCCCACTGGGCTGTCCGTAAAGACTAACCATAGAAGACGTACTTAAAATCACTCCGCTTCCTCTTGCAACCATACACTCTGAAGCCGCCCTTGTTGCATTGAATACTCCTTTTACATTCAGATCCATTACTCTGTCAAAAGCTTCTTCTGTATACTCCACAAAAGGTGTACTCTCTGATACCCCTGCATTATTCACAAGAATATCTACGCATCCATACTTTGCAGTCGCTTCTCTGAATTCATTTCTCACACTTTCCAGACTGCTGAGATTAGGACTGATTCCTGCCACAGTCCTGTCCGGATATTTTTCCTTCAGGCTTTCCACTGCTTTATCTGCTGACTCCTGAGAGCTTGCCGCCAGAATAACTGTGGCTCCCTCTCTCAAAAAAGCATCTGCTGTGGCATATCCGATTCCTCTGCTTCCACCTGTGATAATCGCTACTTTATCTTTTAACCTCATATAGGCTACCTCCCTGTCGTTTATGCCTGTATCATACTCTTTTGGAAATAGCCTGTCTGTGATAATATCACCTAACCGTAAAAAATTTTCGTACTTTTATCTTCTACGAAGCTCTCCCATTCTCTATTATCAAATTCTTTCATTCTCCATTACGAAACTCTCCCATTCTCCATTTCATACACCACATCTGCCACGTTCATGGTAGATTTTCGGTGAGAAACGAGAACAACTGTCTTTTCATCCGATGCCTCACGAAGCGATTTCAGAATAATCCCTTCATTCAGAGAATCCAGGTTTGAAGTCGGCTCGTCCAGAAGAATAAAAGGAGCATCATGGAGAAACGCTCTGGCAATTCCTATCCTCTGCTTTTCTCCTCCTGAAAGAGTATCTCCCAGTTCTCCGATCTCTGTATCATAACCTTTTGGCAGACTCATAATAAAATCATGAACCGCTGCTTTTTTTGCAGCCTCTGTAATCTCCTGTCTGGAAGCGCCTGGTTTTCCCACTGCAATATTATTTGCTATGGAATCATGGAATAAATGTGTTTCCTGAGTCACATAACTTTCTGTGTCCCTCAGACAGTGCGTGGGGATCCTGCGCACATTTTCTCCGTTTACGGAAATTTCTCCGGAATCTGTATCCCAAAACCTCATCAAAAGCTTCAAAAGTGTAGATTTTCCGCTTCCGCTGGTTCCATGTATTCCCACGATTTTGCCGGCTGGAATTTTAACGGAATAATCTCTGAGAATCTCTTCTTCCTCATAGGAAAAGGTTACATGAGATGCTTCAGCCCCGGAAAATCTCTTTTGTACAGAGTCCTCTCCGGAAGAATTTTTCCCGGACATCCGGATATCCTTCTGTTCCTCATAAATTTCTTCTACCCGTGGCTGTTCCTCCAGAACAGACAGCACTCTTTCACCACTTGCCAGAGTCTGGTTCAGATTATTAGACAGATTTGAAAGCGCTACCACCGGACCAAAAGATCCCATCATAGCTATTGTGCAGATAATCACCCCGTCAAATCCTACCGCCTGTTTTCCGTAAAGATATAAAGTAAAAAACAACATTCCGAAGGATGCCAGAAGAATCGCCAGATTTGTGACTGATCTCTGTCCGCCTTCCATACGGCTTAATTTTTTCTGCATCTCCGTAAGATCAGCAGATTTTTCTTCCATCTGATCTTCACGTTTTTTTCCCTGTCCATACTGTATGGTTTCGTCCAGCCCCCTGAGAGAATCCAGCACAAAGCTGTTCAGCTCACCGAATTTTGTACGGAACTTCATTCCGACACTTCCACCTCTGTGTCCGTTCCACAGGGGAACGAATACACCAACGATCAAGTAAGCGCACAGCGCAAAGATCCCCGCTCCCACATGATAACTTCCTATAAAAATCACCATGATTAGAGAGGTCAAAACTGCAATCGCTACCGGCGAAATCGTATGGGCATAAAAAACCTCCAGAAGTTCAATGTCTGTGGTAATAATAGAAATCAGGTTTCCCTTATCGCGTCCTTCAAGCTTTGCCGGACAAAGCTTCCGCAATGCCGCAAAAACCTTATGGCGGATGATTGCAAGAAGCTTAAATGCAATAAAATGATTGCAATATTGCTCCGCATAATGAAGGATCCCACGGGCAACAGCCAGAACGATTATCAGAATAAAAAGGTTCTTCGCTGTCATTCCCATAAAAAACCCCGAATGCACTGTTCCGGACACTGGTTCCAGACCATGAAGAAGTGTCTGACCTGCCAGTATTGTGAGAAAAATCGCACACAAATAACCTGCAGTTCCCAGAAGAACTGCCAGAATCATAATGTGGATCAGAGGTTTTACCAGTCCGATCAGACTTCCCATAATCTTCAGCGCGCCTCTTCGTCTGTCCGGCAAGACTGTTTTTTCTACTCTGCCGTAATCCGTATTCCTGCTCATTTCTATAACCTGCCTTTCTGCAAAAGGGAGCAATTCGGATTGCTGTAATTTTCAAGTTCCATCTGACTTTTATAAAGCTTTGCATAAATTCCATCAAGAGTCAGCAGCTTCTCATGACTTCCCTTTTCACTTATCCTGCCGTCTTTCATCATATAAATACAGTCTGAACCTACTACATTGGCAAGTCTGTGAGAGATCAGAAGAACTGTTTTTGTCTGTGAAAGCTGGCGTATCACTTGCATGATAAGTTCTTCACTTTCTGCGTCAATATTGCTGGTTGCCTCATCAAAAATATACACCGGCGAATCATGGAGCAGCGCTCTGGCAAGCGCCAGTCTCTGACGCTGTCCCCCGGAAAAATTTTCTGCATGCTCCAGAAGTTCTGTTTTAATTCCCTTCTGTCCCTCCAGGAATCCCAGAAGATTTACTCTGGAAAGAACTTCCAGCATTTCCGGTTCCGCAGCATCCGGTTTTGCCATACGGAGATTTTCCTCTACTGTTCCCTTAAAAAGGTAGCTGTTATGACGGATCAGCGTTACATTTTTCATCAGAACCTCTTCAGAAATCTCTTCCAGACCTTTTCCAGCTATAGTAACAGAGCCGGTAAATCCCCTGTTTCTCCCCGCCAGAATACCTGCAATGGTGCTTTTTCCACATCCGGATTCTCCTACAAGAGATATAAAAGATCCTGCAGGCATATCAAGATCAACACCTGTCAGAATTTCCCTGTCCTTTTCATAAGAAAAATGTACGTCCCGAAACTGTATGTTCATATCTCCAGCTGTGATTTTTCCTGGCTTTTCATTGTTTGCCACTTCTGAAACATCTGAGCATTCTTCCTTTAATCGAATGTTTCTGTTCTTTTTCTGAACTTGGATGTTATCTCCTGAATTCCGACTGTCGACTTTTGTTTCCGGAATATCCAGAATGGCAAAAATTTTGTCACTTGCGGCCATTCCGTTCATAGCAATATGAAAAAAGGATCCCAGAAGTCTCAGCGGAATAAAAAATTCAGATGCCAGGAGAATAATTGTCAGCGCTCCGGCAAAATTTAATCTCCCTGCCAGAAATTCAGATGCTGCCACGATCATTCCCGCCGCAGCGCCTCCGTATGCCACGATATCCATCACACTTGTAGAATTTAACTGCATAGTCAGCACTTTCATGGTGATCCTGCGGAATTTCTGAGCTTCCTCATCCATTTCCCTGGCTTTCATTTCATCTGCCTGATAAATTTTAAGCGTAGTCAATCCCTGAAGGTTTTCCAGAAATGAATCTCCAAGTCCTGTATAAATACTCCAGTATCGGTTCAAAAGTCTTTTTGCAAGCTTTTGTACTGCAATAATAGAAACCGGAATTAAAGGCACGCAGATGAGAAGTATCACACTTGCCCGAAGGCTCACGTGTATCAGCACAAAAAACAATGTCAGAGGCGCCAGAAGGCTGTAAAAAAGCTGAGGCAGATACTTGCCGAAATAAATCTCAAGCTGTTCCACTCCCTCTGTACACACCTGCATCACCTCTGAGGTAGATACCTGCTCATGATAGGAGGCTCCCAGTTTCAGCATTTTCCGGTAAATTTTTTTACGGAGAATCTGTTTCACATCCACGCTGGCCTGACAGGATGCCCGGGCTGCCAGTCTTTCACAGACAAAACGTACTGCCACACAAATCATCAATATGAGAAGTGTTTGCCCCATATGGAGCCCTTTTTCAGTCTGACCCTGTATTAAAAATACTTCTTTTTTACTTTGTAAAAGAACTGCCGCCTGTCCCAGAAGTCCTGCAATAGAAAAAACAGCTCCGATCTGAGCAAGAAGTGAAATCCACTGCCAGAGTATATTGTATATAATATATTTTTTTGCATGGGACAAAAGCCCTGTAAGTCTTGTGTCGATCATTCCGTGTACCTTTCTCCTTTTTCATAATGAAATTCTTTATCAGTCAGTCTTCTATTGCCTGTGGTTTTTTTACTCCTGCTGCTCTATCCCTGATGGAATTGTTCTGATTCTTGCAAAAAAATAAAAAATATGAAATACCCACACCACAACCAGACAGATTCTTCCTGCCGGTACATCCCGCATCATAAGAAAACCAATTGCCATAACCCCGGAAACCATACCTACGATCCGAAGCTTTGTCCTCATCGTCATAGCTCTTTCTCTGACAAAGCTGTCCAGATGCTTTTTATACAAAGCAGTTCCGATAAACCAGTCATGAAGTTTCCTGGAGCTTTTTGCAAAACAGAAAACAGTTGCCATATAAAAAGGCACAGTTGGCAGAACAGGAAGTAAAACTCCCAGGGTTCCAAAACCCAGACACAAAAATCCTGCTATTATCCAGAATATTTTTATTGATTTCTTCATATACCATACCTTTCTGCCGCTTTCCTGTATATGACGTAGCTGTTTTCTTATAAAAAACGACTGCTCTCCACGCTTCATTCTTTTACAGTTATCCCGGCTGTTCTTCATTTTTATTTAGTAAGTTTCATCTAACTTAAATATGTATACCACAACTAACTGTAAGTTGTCAACAACTTTTCTATTGGCACTAAAAAAGGAGACATCTCAATTATGAAATGTCTCCTTCTCACTGCCATATAAGCAGAATTTTTATCTCAGATATTCTGCCAGTACATAAACCCTGGCTTTTGTCAGCTCAGCCCCTTTTAAATTTTCCTGCATAGGCTGCATACTGCCGCCTTGGAACTCACTGCCCGCCGCTGCCATAGAAGCCTCTTTTTCTCCAATCCATGCAACCTCTTCATCTGTCAGCTGCTCCATTGTATCTGCAGGAAGAGTGGTTTTTAATCTTCCCCATATGGAATTCAGCTCATCATCCCAGAGTCTATAAAGCTCGCCTGATAAGGCATTCATATCTTCCTGAGTCATAGCGTTGCCCAGACTGCCCTGGATCTCTGTTGCCTTTGCTTCTATTTCTGCCAGTTCCGCATCAATACCTGAGTTCTCTCCTGTCGCAGGAGCAGAGTCTTCTTTTACTGTACTGGAAAATCCCTGCTGACCAGCCTCATTATAAAGTCCGATAAATGGCAATTCTGTTTCCTTAAGATTTGTCAGATCAAAATATCCAACCCAGCTTCGGTATTCCTCGGGAAGCTCCGAAATTGGCGCTCCTTCTGTATAAAACAGAATGTTTTCCGCATTATCCAGTCCATAAGGAGTACGGTAAATATATTTCATCCCGTCAATAATTTCCTCTGTCCCCGGTTCCTGTTCACACTGGATAGTCTGAAGCTGAGCTGAATAAGTATACTCATTTACCGGAACAGGCTCTGTAAGCTGTCCGGAAAAATTACAGACATATCGTGTTCCATTTGGATTTCCCTCTTCTGTGAATCCTATATCCGTGTCATGATAATACCCCTCAAAAGTTCCATCCTCATGGATTGTCAGAACTGTTGACCACGCACCGGCCCCACTGCAAAACAGGAACTCCCGATTTGCTACATCCTCATAGGAAAATCCTCCATCTGCCAATACCATATCTGCCTGAGATACAGATAGTAACCCTGCGGCGCAGATAATTGCTGCCAGTCCTGCTGTTTTCTTTTTCATACTCTTTTTCCTCCTTCTACTGTTTTTAGTTTATTATATCAAATATAACTGTCAATAACAATTCCGTCCTTTTACTCTGATAAATATCCAACAAAAGTTTTCAACTGCTGCTTTTTTAAATAATTGCAATTTTTATAACATGATCCTCTCTGTTTTCAAAAAGCTTATATGCTTCCTCAATCTGTGCAAGAGGATATTTATGTGTAATAAGAGGCGTTGTGTCAATTTTTCCTTCTTTGATCAGCTGGAGGATTTCCTCACAGTCACATCCGTCTACCCCACCTGTTTTAAAGGTCAGATTCTTCCCGTACATATCCGGAAGAGGAAGGATCTGCGCTTCATCATACAACGCCACCACTGTAACAACCGCATTGGGTCTTGCACATTCCCACGCCATACGGAAAGTCTCCCCGGCTCCTGCCGCTTCTATAACTACGTCTGCTCCGCCATGGTCACTGTGCTCTTTTACAAAGTTCTGAACATCTTCCGGTTCTGTAAGAAGCACCTGAGGATAATGTTCTTTTATAAACTGGCGGCGGCTTTGATCTTTTTCACATACAATGATCCTCTTGGGATTTTTAAGCATGACACAAAGCAGCGTGCAGATTCCCGTAGGGCCTACCCCCAAAAGAAGAACCGTGTCCTCTTCTTTAATCTCAGATATGCGCGCAGCCCAGAATCCGGTTGCCAGGATGTCTCCCACAAAAAGAGCCTGTTCATCGGTCACTCCGTCCGGAATCCGATCCAGCCCCTGATCCGCATAAGGAACCCGAACATATTCCGCCTGTCCGCCGTCTATCCGGCAGCCTAATGCCCAGCCGCCATCTGGATCTGTACAATTATTCACATATCCCTTTTTGCAGAAAAAGCACTCCCCGCAAAAAGTTTCTACATTTACAGTTACCCGATCCCCCGGCTTCACTTTTTTTACTGCAGAGCCTGTCTTTTCTACAATTCCGATCATCTCATGTCCCACGGTAATTCCAGGCACCGCTCTGGGAACAGACCCATGCTTAATATGAAGATCGCTTGAACAAATACTTGCCATAGTTACACGGACGATCGCATCCCTTTCATCCTGAAGAATCGGCTCCGGTTTTTCCCTGAGTTCAAATTTACCTTTTTCCACATACGTATAAGCCAGCATATTTTTACCTCCGTTACATTTGTCATTGATTATAATCTCTATACATATATTATAATCGTCTCTGGCTTTTCTACAATACTTTACTACCATTTGCTGTAAGCTTAAATCTTGCCCCCAGAAGCTCTGCCGCCTTTCTGCACATCATCATTCTTCCAAGAAAAATCTCAAAATACTCATACATAGTACAGATTTCTTCATCAATCTGCAGATTTAATGTAATAAGATGCTTTTGCGCATTTACCTTTACTGCCGCACTTGTCACTGCATAATTTACACGATCATGCTTATCAAAACTTGCCTTATCTTTATTTCTTACACGGTTTCTTCTAACGTCAGTTTTATCTGCCAGGATCAACGCTGCAGATACAGCATCAACCGCTTCTCCTGTAGCTTCATCATGATTTCCAATGGCAGACATAAGAATCACTCTGTCCTCCAGGATGAATCCCAGTTTTTCCAAAATAGAATTTGCAAGGATTGCTCCATATTCCCCATGATTCTTCCTGTTGACCACATTTCCTATATCATGCAATGCACCGGCAATCTCTGCCAGTTCGATTTCATGTTTAGAATATCCCAGCCTTTTCAAAATCATACCTGCCCGTTTTGCCACAATGGCACAATGCTTTTCTGAATGATCGGTATATCCAAGAATCCCCAGATTTTCATTTCCTTTCCTTAAAAAAGCTTTTACTTCTTCATTTCTTAATATGTCTTTATAATCCAAGTTTTCCGCCTTCTTCGGTATCTAAAATTTGTATTCCATATAAAAGCTGTATATCGTCCATTTAAAATCAGCTTAAAATTACAAGCGACAAATCGCATCCATTGCCAGAGAAGATCTTTCGCATTCCTCCGGCAGCAATGTGATCTGCCAGCATAACGGACTCCCTTTCATATGTTCCGCTGCATAGCTGAGTCCATTGGTGCGATCGTCCAAATATGGTCTGTCAATCTGATTGGGATCACCTAAAAGAATGATCTTCGTATCCTTTCCTGCACGTGTGATAATTCCCTTTATCTGCGCCGGGGTCATATTCTGCGCTTCGTCAATCACCAGATACGTTTTTATCAGGGATCTCCCTCTTATAAAGTTCAACGCTTCTGTCTGGATCACTCCCCTGTCAAAAATCTCCTGTATCTTATCACTGAGTTCCTGCTCATTTAAATACCTTTCCTTATCATTGGAATCTACCAGCTGCTCCAAATTATCTATGATCGGCCTCATTAAAGGAGAGATCTTTTCCTGTTCATCTCCGGGAAGAAATCCGATATCGGAATCAAACAGTGCATTCGGTCTGCAGATAAGTATTCTCCGGTACTCCCCGGATGGATGATTCATCAGCTTTTCCAGACCTACTGCCAGTGAATAAAATGTCTTACTGGTTCCCGCCATTCCTTTTACAATCACAAGAGGAGCTTTCTCCGCCGGCTGCATCAATGCTTCCTGAAGAAAATACTGTCCTACATTTCTGGGACTGACGCCATACGGTGTAGCTTTTTTATACTCAAGTTTTCGTATCATTCCCTTTTCGACTCTTCCTAACTGAGTCTTTTTTGAAGACTGATCTGCTTTTAATATAATAAATTCATTTTCAAACAGTTCCGGACAAATATTTTTTCCATTTTCATCACAGCAATAAACGTTTTGTACAGGAATACCCTTTTTCTTAAATTCTTTAAACAATTCCTCCGGTACAAAAACTTCTTTTCGCCCAAGGTACTGTTCTTCATGTCCGGCAACCTGCTCCGTAGTAAAATCTTCTGCCTGAATACCAAGAAGCTGGGCTTTTATGCGTAAAAGAATATCTTTTGTTACAAGAATCACCTGTTCTTCTCTTTCTTTTGCCAGACCGACACAAATCTTCAGAATCCTGTTATCCGATTTATATTCAGGCAGATCCGAAGGCAATTCAACATTACGATAATTTTTTTCTACACGCAGTATACCTCCCTGCTCCGTTTCCACACCTTCTATCAGATTTCCTTTCCCTCTGTACGTTTCAAGAATACGAATCGCTTTCCGTACATTTGCGCCTTTTTCCCCTTCATCCTTTTTTAGATTATCAAGCTCTTCCAGTACCGTCATTGGCAGAATCACTTCATTTTCTTCAAAACACTCAATGGCATACGGCGCCTGAATCAGGACATTAGTATCAAGTACATACGTTTTTTCCATAAAAAACTCCCCCTTACATATTTAAAACTTTATAATGTGAAACCGGTCTCCCTTATAAATTTTTTATATGTTATCACTATATCGTATAATCTAATGGTCTGTTATTATAAAATTCATGTAAAAAACAAAACAGCCAGCCTGTTTCCATATGCCGGCTGCTTAAAATCTTTTGAAACTCAATGTAATTCGCAGATTTATTAAAGTTACCCTTTTGTACGAAAATCTTTTCAAAATAACTTTTGACAATTTACCCAATTGCTTTTTTTATTAAAAAAGCAGATAACCTATTTTCATAGGCTAACTGCTCGTGTTTAGATCCATATTCCGTTTTATTCTATATATCCGACAGTGAAATTCGGTCGTATGCGCCATTTTTCTTATCTTCCGGCAGATTTTATCTCTTCATCTTATAAATCATACCGCCATCCATTTCATATACTTCATCACAAAGTATCTCTATATCCTCTCTATTGTGGCTGGCAAGTATGATCAGTTTATTTTCTTTTTTCATATCCAAAAGAAGTTCCCGTATCTCTTTTACGCCATTTTTATCAAGCCCATTCATTGGTTCATCCAGAATCAGAATTTCAGGTTCCTCCATAATCGCCTGTGCAAGAGCAAGTCTTTGCCGCATTCCCAGTGAATACTTTCCTACCGGACGTTTCAGTTTGGGGTCAAGCCCCACCTTATTTAGTATAGAGTAAAGATACTTTTTATTTTTTTTATTTCGCAATGTATACAAAAACTCCAGATTATGATATGCGCTCCATGTTCTCAAAAACCCTGGATCCTCAATAATAATTCCGGCCTCTGTCAGTATGTCTTTATCCTTTCCCATCACTTTTCCATTTACAGAAACAGTTCCGGAATCGCAGGAAACAAACCCGCAGATAATTTTAAATAGAACGGTTTTTCCAGAACCGTTATGTCCCACCAGACCATAGATTTTTCCACTTTCACAGTGAAGTGAAATATCCTTCAGAACCTGAACTCCCTTAAAACTCTTATTAATATGAGAAACTTCTATCACATATTTTTGACTGTCCATTTCTACAACACCCTCTTTACACACTGATTTTTTGGGATCAGAACTTCAATCCTCTTTGCAAAATGAAAGTTCTACGTTGTTCACACGCCATATTATCAACATACCAAAGATTAAAATTCCAACGCACAATGCACATACTATGTAGCTTAACGAAGGCCGTGTATAATAATTATACATTTTTGTTCCTATATTTGTCGTCTGTATCCAACTAACCGGAGCAAATGCAGATATCTTTTGAACCATGGCAGGATTTGCGTTATGAACAAAATAAACCATACTGACCATTACAATCGCTGCTGCTATCGCCCAATAACGATTTAGTATTAAACAGACTGCAAACATAAAAACACCTGTAAATGCAATTACCAACGTACCAATAAATAAAGTTAGAATCGTTAATTGTTGTGGTGAATATTTCTGTATTGCTGAATATGGCACATCAAATAAAAATCCATAATGTCCTGCCGCATTTGTTAAAGCGGCAGTATGAAGCAGCTTTCCCCATTCCATTTTCCATTCACAATGTCCCACAATCCACAGTATGCTTACAGCAAAATTAAAAATCATCAGAAATAACGATTGAAGAATAATTGAACCAATCTGTCCCAGCGCCCATCTCTTTCTTCCTGTCCGCACTATTTGATACATATAATACTGCTGCATAAAGGGTATATCGGAAAACAAATATACCACCCCCAGCATAAATAAAAAAATAAAATACACATTAGAAAACAGAAACGGTAGCAACCATGGCGTTGACGGATATTTAACATCCCTGGAAAAATCGATCACAGGCTGAACATAAATATAAAGGACATAGGTTTCTAAGATCAGAAGCGTATACATTCTGTTTTGCTGAAGCTTCTGTAAAAAAATCCGAATTGAATAACGTAACTGTTTCATATTTTACATCCTGTTCTTTAATCTGATATAGCTTGCTCCACATAAAAATGCTGTTATGCAAAGACTTAACCCCAACGCCCACAGAAACATTTTTCCATCGTTTCCAAACATACGATACCTGGCATCAAAAACGCTCTGAATACTCCACATACTGTTTTTTTCCGTAAGCTTTGCAGAAAACTCAGTAATTATCTGATAGCAAAATACCGGCACCGCCAGTACCAATAGACGATTGGTTATATATAAAGAAACATATGCCGCTATCTGAGAAAGGCTTCCTGCCAGCAAGCCCCATTGTAATCCGTACGCCAAAATCCATAGTACATATTTCTTTTCTTCTATCAGCCAGGCATATCCCCCATATTCTGCCAGTTCCTGGCAGATCTGAGCATCTGCCCATGGCATATGCAATGAACAAAGAATGCCAAACACTCCACATCCTGCAACCATAACCAATACCGAGGACAAAAATATCGCTGCCGTTTTGGAAATCACATATTTTTTCAATCCACCACGTATTACAGAATAACGAATATAGTATGTTTCCAGTTCATCACTGTAAATCGTCCCGTAGGAAAACGCACAAAATACAAACGAAAGTAAAAATCCTACTCCATATGTCCCATACAAAAAATTAGAAATAACCGATTCCTGTAAATCACTGCTGATTGAAAAAAATAATGCAGCAGCTACTCCGATCATCCCTATGTAGGTTTCCTTCTTTTTAAACACCCTTCCTATATCCGTTAATAAATATCCTCTGTTCCGGTTTGATTTCATCAGACAGTCACTTCCTCTCCTGTCTGAGCATCCAGAAATGTATATAAGGTTATTTCGTATTCGCTTCCTGTTTCACTGTCTGTAGATTTTTCATGAACTTCAAATAACCATACCGGACGTAATTCATAATCCTCTGTACTTGCTTCAACTGGCATATAATATAACTTTGCACGATTTACATAGTAAGATGAAGATGTCAGTAAGTTCCCGTATTTATCCGCTATTTTTCCTGCCAGTTCATCAAAGCCCAACAAGCTCACGGATTCTCCCCCTTCAGTAATACTATATACTTTATTTACACGTAAGCTTTCTAAACCTCTGGAAGAGTATATTGCCTGAACAGGTTTGTTTGTAACTCCATCATCCGGAAACGTATGATTTCCATAATAAATTGGAAGTCCCTCATACATCTGTTCTGTAAAAAAATAATAACAGTCATCTTCTTTGCTCCATGCCCTTGGTTCACCGGAAGAATTATTATCTAACTTATTTTCTACAATCTCCTGTTGCTGCATGGTTTCTGCATCTAAAGCATAATATTCATAATTTGTTTCTTTTAATTCATATCCACATTTGTTGACAATATCCAAAATACACTTAAAAGCATCTTCCGAACTCATATAATCAAAGTTGCTTTCCTGACTGTAATTGTCCGCATTAAAAGCTTCCGTTTTTTCAACACGAAATGCACTCATAACATTATCAGAATAGGGCTTTGCATACGTCAGCCCCGTATCCAGATTCAAAAAACTTCCATCTTCAAATGTATAGTAATTAATATCTATATTTTTCCCCTGCCATTCAACACTTGATACATCTTGCTGAACTATCGTGGCATCAGCAGCAAGTTCCGACATAGCCTACTCAGGTATCGGATACTGCAATTTTGCAGCTCCTGTTTTTATCTTTGAATAATCAAGATTCTCCGGAACATCAATTACTGTTTCAAAGGTTACTCCATTTTGTTCATTTGTATATTTATCTGGAAAACTGATTTCGGATGCCATAACCATATTTCGAGAAATCACCGGCATGAGCAAACAACCACAAAGAACCACCATAAAAGCTTTTTTATATTTCATTGTACAGCCTCCCTATGTCTTAAAAAAGGAGGATATATTCCTCCTTTTTCTACTAATATTACATATTTAAAAGATTACGGACAATAATTCCCCGATACCGTCACACGTTTACTTTGTGCCTGTGCTTTCATATAATAATATTCTCCACCAGGAGCTTCCATATTATACTGAGCGCTCTGAACTTTTCCCGCCGTAGTGCTAACCAAAAATTTTTGTCCAGAATAAATATACTCCTTACTCAAATTATATGATCTTACATAGATTCCAACCTGATTAGCGCTGAATCTTTTCCCTGTAAAGTAGGCAAATGTATCTCCGTCAGCTGTTTTTATTTCTCTTTTTGATAAAGGATCCTGAGATCCAGCTCCCCCAACTGTAACAGTAAATGGTATTGTCCCTGCCGAAACAGTAGAACTACTAGCAATTAATGTTACAGCCAAAGCCGTTGCACATAATAATTTTTTATACATTCTTTCTTACCCCTTTCATTCATTTTATTCAGTTTTTCTACTACCTGTGGGAGTTCAGGCTGGTAATACATAAAAGTACAAGTAATATTGGCATCACGAACAGATATTTTTTTGCCAAACTTACTAATGCCCTCTTCCCTTGTGTAATCATTTTTTGTTCATTGGACCTACACCTTCCCTTCTTTTAAGTAATTAGAATATAACATAAAAAAGTGCTAGTTCTTTTAGATTGTAAAAATTCGCCCTTGTTTTTGTCAAAATTAGACTTTACCTTTATATAAAAAAGAGACTCTTAATAAGCCTCTTAACTTCTGATCCTTGACATATACAAAAGAACCTGAACACAAAATCTGTTGGATGTATAATCTATTTTAATTTCTCCTCCGTTAGCAACAACCACTCTTTTTACATTTTCTAATCCAATACCATGTATTGCAAGTTCTGTCTGAGTTGTCTGTAATCCGTTTTTCTTTTCAAGAATTTTTCCCGAGTAACTATTTTCTATAAAAATTAATAACAACTCTTGCTTTATTTGTATTTTTATAGTCAGTAGCTTTTCCTGTGATTTACTAGCCTCTCTTACTGCATTGTCTACCAGATTCCCTAAGATCACGCAAATATTAAAATTATTTAGATATAAATCTTCTGGAATATTTATTTGAACATCTACCTGATTCAGCGTCTTGTTTGCTTTCTGCAACATATAGTTTAATACTCCGTCTATTTCCCGATTACCTGTAGTTGCATATTCTTTTGGATTTAGCATAAATTCCTTCATGCTACTTAAATATTCTATTATGTCGTCATTATTATTTTTTTTAGCCATTGCAGATAACTCAATGATATGATGTTTTATATCATGCCTCAGCGCTTTCACCCGCTCTTCCGATTCTCTGACTATATCTAATTGATAAGAATAAACTTCTAACATCTGTTTAAATACCAACTCATTCATACGATCAGAATAAAATTTAAGTAATGAATGATACAGATAAAAAATAAGAATATTAATGAAAAGAAGCGCCAATGCTACCAAAATAACAATTCCTTTTATTTCATGTGCAACAATAACCAAATAATATATGTATGCAATACTAACACCAGGAATCATTAAAAGTGTAGCCATATCTAATATCGGTAATGTAACTTCTTTTTCAGGTTTTGTTATTCTTTGTATAATAATTGCAATAAATAATAAAATTAAACTCGTAATACATTCATATACCTGCTTTAGCGGCTGTCCTATCATATATTTTATCAAAGATAAAATAACAATACTGTCAACCAATACATTAATTCCATATATAACAAATATAGCCAAACACTTTTTTGTTTTCTTTATGCGGTATGGTAAAAAAATCAAGAAAAGGCTTATAATGTTTGAAAAAACATTCAAAACAGGAGAAGAAAATAACAGGCTTATCGCACCTGTCCATGCCCACCCTATAATGTACAAAATCGAAATATGTTTCCATCTACTTTCCTCTTTTTGCACAAAAATATTAACAAAATACTTCAATGCGTGAAAACGTAGTGCGTTTGCCAGTAACGCTATAATACTATTAAATATTTTCAACCTCATCTGAAGTACCCTCCAAAATCTTTCTTCGCACATCAGGGCGATTAGTTTTACTCACATTCAGCACATCTCCGTTCAACATTTTTACCCATTCATATGTAAATTCCTTTACATAACTTTTATTTATCAGATACGATTTATGGATTCTCAAAAAAAGATTTTCCGGTATTTTTTCTTCTATCTCATTCAATTTTCCATAGAATGTTCTGACTTCTTTTTGCATGACAATATTAATTTTTCTTCCGGTACTTTGAAAATATAAAATATCTTTATACGAAATGCGATATGTACTATTTTGAGCCTGAAACTTGAACCCCACACTATTTTTCCCCGATATGCGATAAATGTTATCCAAAACATGATATATCTTTGCCTGTTCTATTGGCTTTATCAGAAAATCAAACGGTCGATTTTGAAAAAGCTGTAATGCGTAATTCTCTTTTGAAGATATATATATCAAAAATATATTCTCATCTTCCAGAACCTCTCTTATATATTTACCAATCATAATTCCATCTTTTCCTGGCAGCTCTATATCCAGAAAAAGAATATTTATTTTCTCTCTTTTCAAATAATCCAGCAAAGTATCCCCTGAATAAAAAATTCCTGTTGCAAGTGAAACGCTTTTCTCTTTCGCATATTTCAGTATAATCTTTTCTAGTTCTGAACAGGTGCTTTTTTCATCATCACAAATTATAGCTTTCATTATTTTCCCCTCCAGAAAGTACAATACCCTCTCGGTATCACTCATACAAATTGTTTCCTTTTAAACATTTACCCCAAAATCGTATTTAGATATTTATAGTATAGTTTTTAGCAAAATATATGTCAAATAGACCTTTAAAATTGATAAAAGAGGTGTCGCAATTTGCTAACACCTCAGTATCTTTTATTTTATTGAAAATTTCTACGCACAAATTCTTTCTTATTCAATCTACCTTGATTTGAATTACTTCTTGAATTTATATTTCCCTTTTCCGTGACCGGATACTGGTTCAATAATATCTGCCTGCACCAAATTGGAAAGAAGTTTTGAAGCACCTGAACCTTTCAGCTCAAGAAGTTCCATAACTGCACTTCTTCCAAATATTCCATCAAAGTCAAACTTTTCAAAAAGTCTGTGAATATGAACCATCGTTTTTACTGAGAAATCACTACCTTTTTCGGAAAGTACACTTTCAATATCCACTTTTTCATCTTGAATGTCCACTTTTTCATTCTCAATATCCACTTTTGCATCCCCAATATCCACTTTTTCTTCGTTCAAAAGTCCACTTATATGAAGATTTCGATTATGAAGCTCATTTTTCTCGTTCAAAAGCAGATTTCTGAGAAATGCTTCCAGATACTCTGTTGTTTCGTAAATACCTTTTTGCAAGTTCGTATAGTTTGCACGGACAAGTGCATTTCTGAAATACCACGCATTTTCTGCAAAAATATCATTGGTTGCAGAAAACCCAAGCGTCCTTAAATATTTGATGAAGAACACTGCCGTTGTTCTCGTATTGCCTTCCCCGAAAATATGGATTTGCCATAACCTTGAAATAAATACCGCAAGATGATGGATAATCTCATCCATTGAAAGTCCTTTGTAGCTAAAATCTTTCTCCTGCGAAAAATCGTATTCAAGTGTAGCTCTCAGTTCGGACGCACTACCGTACATAACGGTTGCTCCATCAAGCACCCGTTCTTTCTTTGTGATGTTGTAATCTCGAATCTTTCCGGCGTGTTTATAAATCCCCTGAAAGAGTTTGCGGTGGATAGAGATATACTCATTCGGAGAAAATGAGAACGCTGTTTCAGAAAGAATTTCAGCAATACGGGAAGAAACCTTATCAGCTTCTTCAGTACGCTCGTCATCAGACAAATGGACAGGTCTTTCCTCATAGTAGCTGTCGATAAGGCTCTGTGCTTCCTTCATCGTGATTTTGCCTTTAATATTCTGAATGGCAGTATCAATCAAATATTTAGATGGTTTGAGTCCGTCCACCGCCTGAAGTCCGATTGCTGTACTCCAAGCATACCCCTTATGAGCTTTATCCGGTTCAGACTCCCTTAAATATTCCTTAAACGGGTCTTTTTCCATATCCACTACCTCGCTTCATAGTCTTATAATTCAATCTTACCTAATTTGTGCAGACCGTCTGCACAAATTCAAATCTGCACTATTCACTTTCCTGCATATCCTCATCGGCTTTTGCAATCATCTGTCTGTACTGTTCTTTCACACTCTCCGGTGCAAGTATTTGTACCTTGCCATTAAATCCAAACACCCAACCGAAGGAAGATAAGAAGTGAAAAATCTTCCATCTTTTGCAAGTAAGGCGATTGTTTTTGGGGTCCTAAAGTGAAAGTGTCACTTGTTACTTGATTAAGTCTATCATTCTGTGTTAATTCATTATAGAAATCTCCAGTATTTATAAAGTATTTTTCACCCTCCAAGATGAACACCTTAATTGTACTTCCAGGTTTCTTTTTATTCAATTGGCGTTATTTCTGAATTACAGGAATACTCCTATCATCACAAATAGAATAACCAAAACCACACATAGTCAACCCCCTATATTCATAGTATGTTTCTCCTTTACAACTCCCGATTGAGATTTCACCTGTTTTAAGAAATTTAATAACTGTTATATTTTATTATTAAATTCTTCGCAACCCCTTGAAAACACTGGATTTGTCGCAGGTGAGCTTTCCCTTATTATTTCCCTTGTGTTATATCGTCCCATCAGTGTTTATGCACTCTGATAAGGGCAAATACAAGGGCAAGAAAAATCTATAAGACAGTATAACACAAAATAAAAGTGACATGGTGAACTGATTGAAATGCTTCTTAATTTTTGCTACTACTGATTGATTAAATGATAAGGAGATGGGATACGATGAGAACAATATTTGCAGAATACAATCCACAGTGCAACAGCATTGATGTATATACTAATACGGGCTATATACTCCGTATTGATTGTTGGGAAGCAGAAAAAAATTTAAGAACCACACCTGGATCTGATTGTGCTTTGACATCGCTTGCAATCGATGAGCCATTAGAATATGCAAGGTTATATCTTGATGGGAATTTACAGATGTGGGTAGATGCTGAAGATTCATTAGAGTTATGATTATTCCAATCAAAATCTACTAGAATTTATTAAAAATTAGCTTCATAATTTTAAAAGGACAGCCCTATTGCTATGAGGCTGTCCTTAAAAATACAATAGATAAACCTAGATTATTCTTGCTACTATCTGATTGTTAAATTTTCTGTATTCCATATTGCAAATCTCCCTTTTCGCAATATTTTATTAGTATGAATGCCAGAATCGCTGAAAAAACACGTGCCAATACCGTACTCCACCATATCATAATCTGTCCACCAAATAAAGGTGGTAAAACAAGCATAAATATCAGCATCAATACTGGTTCAATGAATGTAAGAATGTATGACAATCCACTTTTTTCAGTAGCATAAAATCCAGCTGTCGCTATTCTGGTAATCGCAACAAATGGTAATGACACTAAAAATATAGGTACAATTTTAGAAATCTCAATACTTACTTCATAAGATGCTCCGAAAACCCCTCCAATATTTGCTCTGTTTACATACATGATAATTCCACCACAAACAGCAAGAATTATTGCAAAAATGTATGCCATTCTCTGAACTCCTCTCAGGCTTTCTTGATCCTTCTCACCATAAAAACGGCTCATTAAAGGTTGACTTCCATCACCTACGCCCTGCAATATGAGATATATGATACAGATAATATAGGATACACATGCATAAGTTGCAATAGCTTTTTCTCCCCCATAAGAAGCGGAGAATCGGTTTATAAACACCAATGAAATATTAGGAGTCAATGCTAGCCCAAATGGTGCAAGACCTACTCTGAATATAGCGCCACACATTTCTTTTACATTTTTTAAGGATACATACACATAAAACTTTTTATTATATAATGCGTATATGATTGCAATTGCTGCAGTCACACCCTGTCCGGCTATTGTAGCTGTGGCTGCACCTTTCATGCCCATTTCATATATCCATACAAAGATAAAATCCAGAACAATATTGGTTATGAATCCACCAACCATCGCAAACATTGACCAGAAAGAGTTTCCATAATTTCTAATGAATGGCATCATTCCAGTTCCAAGAATCTGCAATATTGCTCCAAGTGCTATAATTTTGATATAATCTGTCGCATTTGTTAATATAATTCCATCTGCTCCAAGCAATCCTAAAATTTTAGACGAAAAGGAGTAAATAATTATGGTACTGATAACACTTACTATTACAAGAAGCCACCAGCTTGTAGCAATAAATTCTTCTGCCCGTTTTCCTTTCTTTTCTGCTGCATTAATTGAGTAATAAACAGCTCCTCCCATACCAATTCCTGTTCCAAGAGCCTGAATCAAAGCCACAATCGGATATGCAATATTAATAGCCGAAAGTCCAGCATCTCCTATGGTATTGCCTACAAAATATCCATCCACTATCGCATATATTCCTGATAATGCAAATGCTATAATAGATGGAATAACATATTTAAAAAATAATGATTTATGATTCATTTTTCTTACAATCTCCTTCCTTGAAAAGTCTGATAAACAGCTCTGTATTATCATTAAGACTTTCTATATTCTCTAATCCCATTTTTTCGATTACATATATTTCTTTTGAGTGCAGTTTTTCTATGATATCTTTCGTATATTCCATTCCTGATTCTGTGAGGCATATCAGCTTATTTCTCTTGTCTGAATCATCAGATACCATATTGATGTATCCTTTTTTCTGAAAATCTTTTAGTATCGTATTTACCGTTTGCTTAGGTATATTCCATTTTTCACTTATCATTTTCTGCGTGCATCTTCCATTACTTTCATAAAATGAATACAAAGCAAAAACTCCATTTGAAGACAGTCCCTGATCCTTTGACCATTCCTCATACATTGCTGTACATTCTTTCCATAAAGCATAATATCGTTGCAACTGTATTATCATATTATTATCTTTTCTCATCTTTTTCCTCCTTAAATTAGTACGAATCCGGACTTTTGCATTATAGTCCGAGTTCGTACTAATTGTCAAGATTTATTTATATACTTTTTCTTTATATAAACAATCAATAGTCCCTTACTAAGGACAGGAAGATTATGAAATTTCCCTGTCCTCTTTTAATAATATCCTCGTTCTTCCATCCAGTCTTTCACATAACATCTGATTCCAATATAAATAATATGCGACAGTAATAGCAATACAATAAGATTTATCGGATTAGCGTTTTTAATCCATTCTCCAAAGTAAATTACAACAGCTGTACTCGTTATCGCTACCACGATACTGATGATATCCCAACAATATTTCCGGTAGATTTTTCCTACCTGATAACCAATCCCGATTATCAGCCACCCGGTTATTACGAATAAAATTGCCATGACAGTACCGGCAATCAGCCAGTACACAATCCCGGAAAGAATACTGTTAGGTATTCCACTGCTTAACTGTCCGAAAGAGTCTGCACCTGTCACAAACTCCCGAAATAAACTTCCCATTCCTTTTCCTAACGCACCGAAAAAGACGATACAGTCGTTAAGGAAAACCGGCGAAAGAATCGCAGTAAACAGTGTTGTTGTTATGCTGTACCATGCCAGTAGAAACAAGATACTTTCATAACCAATCGTCATATTTTTATATTTCTTTTCTAACTGGCTTTTACGGCTATCGCATTTTTCTTTTGCTTTCCGGTAAGCAGTACGGTCACATTTTTCACATTTCTCATAAGGCACTTTTTTCTCAACAGCTACCTCTACCGTCTTTTGGTGTGTCTGTGCATAAAGTTTTTCCTGCTCTGCTTTTTCATACTTAAATTTCCATGCCACGGCTTCTGCGTCGGCTCTTTTCCTGCTGTCTGTCTCGCTGGTCAATCGTTCCTCTGTTTGCCTTAATCTTGTCCGCAATGCTTCGATATTCTCGGCTCTGTTTTCGCTGTTCAATTTCTCGTTCAAGGTCAGCGATTCGCTTAGCTGCCTGTTTAGTTCCTGGATTGTCTGGTCTTTCTGATCCAGTTCGTCCTGCATCTGTTCGGTCATCAGCAGAAGTTCTTCCACCTGCCCGACGTTCTCTAAGTTTCTGCATTCGCTCATCGATCTCCCTCGCTTTCTCTATCTGCTGTTTAAGGTCAGCAATTCGCTGTTCTGTTTCTGCAATAAGCTGTTCTCGTTGTTCAGCTTCTGCGTTAATTCCTGCCATTGCTGATTCTCGTTTTCCAACTGTTCGATTCTGGTTTTCTGTTGCTCGATCTGTGAGAGCAGTTCTTCTGTATCTGGCAAAAGATTTAGCAGCCTGGATAATTCGCTGTTTAAGCTTTTTAAACTCTGGTTCTGCTCCTGAAAAGACAGGAGCTGCCTGTCCCGTTCCTGCAATTCCTGTACCATCTCTGCCATAAGATTCTGCTGTTCCTCGATCTGGTTTATCATTGTCTCCATCATGGGAATGACTTCCCGGCTTTCTTCTAATGTCACGCAATCGCTCCTTCCATTGTGTTAATGCACTGGATACTTTTCCAAAAGAAATCTGTATTTTATCCAGCAGTGCATTTTGTCTTTTTATGATCTGGTTTTCCTCTACTTTCCATGAAGTAGAGGATGTCTGTCCGTTTTGAAATTTCTCGTCAATTTTTCTGGCATCTGCGCCCTCATGGATCGTCGGTATCTCTAATTTTCCCTGCCTTGCATAAGAACGATGGTCAATGTGATTTTCCGTTTTCAAATGTGCATTACAGACGTTTGCCCATTCGCTCCGCCATAGCTCACAATTTTTCGGATTGTTCCACCCGGTAGCATCGGTTAATACACGTTTCCACTGTTTGCGGTTCCTTGTCCCGACTTTCTGGACTCCATTTTCATCAAGTACGGGGATTCGGATTCCATGACGGTCAGGGTTCTTTTTATCCTGCCACCAGTCCGGATGGGATTCATCCACCACAATATTTCCATTTTCATCTCTGACAAACTCCCAATCCTTGATTTCTTTGTTACCCCATGAGTGGTCTGAATTGAATGGTCGCATCGTCACCAGTAAATGCACATGGGGATTACCATCTCCTTTATCGTGGATACTCCAATCCGCACACATTCCCTTATCTACAAAGGTCTTTTGAATATATTCAGTTGTATAATCAATCTGTTCCTGTCGGCTCCATTCTTTCGGAAGTGAGAACTCAAATGACCTGCCGAGTTGTGCATCTGAACTTTTTTCTATCCTCAAGACTTCATTCCATAAACGCTGCTTCTGAAAAGTAAGTTTGAATTTTTCCAGTGCAGCATTTTGGTTATCTGCCCTTTTATATCGGACAGATTTCTGGAACCGTCTGATATTTTCAGCAGGTACATTCTGCCATTCCTGTGGTGCATTTTCACACATCAGCAGGCTGGTATAAACGACTTCTTTTTTTGAAGTATAGTAGCTGATCCTGCCTGTTTCTTCATTTTTCATCACATCGCCATTGAGATAAGCAGACGCCGATATGATGGATTTTCCTTTGCTGCGTCCAACAATCTTTACTGTATAATGAAAAATCGCCATGCTCCGTTTCCCCCATTCTGCCGTATCCGGCTTTGATTTCCGGCAGGTAACGTTTTTCCTAAAAGAAAATGGTATCTGCCGGAGCACCCTCTGCGTAAGAGTGCCCTGTGCATAACAGCCTGCATGGAATGTGCCCCTCTGGCGAAGAGTGCCTCCTGCGGCATGAGCAGGTCTGGCTGAAAGCCCCGCCGACGGAACGAGCCCGGCAAGCGTAAGCGCAGACCGGTTGCCACCTGTGGCAAACTTATACGGACGACCTCTGGTTGTCCATAAGTGCGCCCTTCATAAAAAAGCAATGAAGGGAATGGAAACTCCACTCCCTCCGGCATTACACTTCCTCCGTATTTGCAACTGGCTCTTTCTGCATTGCCTTTGAGAAGAATTTCCCATTTGCTTCCTGCCTTTTTAAGAAGCCGATCAGCTTTGGGATATCATCTTCCTCAATCGCAGAACCCAGTACCGATTCCACTGCACCGCCAATCTGGCAGAGCCTGTGTGTCCGTTTTTTGGTTTCCACATCTTTCTGACGTTTCTTCAGTTCCCGTTTCTGTGCTGCATACTGTTTTGCTTTCTCAAGGCTTTCCTGTTCTTTCTTTTCCAACTGGAGCATACGCTCCTCATAACTCTTTGTTGATCTTGCCATAAATATCATCGTCCTTTCTTTTTTTCCAAACATAAGTTTCCTGTTGTCTGTCAGACGAAGTACATGGTATAATCTGCTTGCGTGTAGGTATATCATGACTCCGGTCTGATAGAACCTTTGGCGGTTTCTTCGGGAACCGCTTTTTTAAGTTGAACCGTTTCTTGTGACTGCTTTCACATTTCCCTTATCCCTCAAGTCCCTGCCCTCGTTGGCTTCCATAAAAAGTTCCAGCATATCCGTTTTGATCAGGACTTTTCTCCCAACCTTCAATACCGGAAGTTTCTTCCACTCTACCAACTTTCGCAGGGTGTTCCTGCCAATTCCCGTATAATCAGCAGCTTCCTCAATAGATAAGGCAATCTTTCTTTGCGTCATATGACCACCTCCTTTCGAATTGCATTATGCAATTTCATTTGTGCTGTCAGTATAGCGTGTTTATATTGCTTTGTCAAGCATTATGAAATTTTGCTGCTTTTCTTAAAATTGCATATTGCAATATATTTTGTTGCGTGGTATAGTAATGACATACCGAAAAAGGAGGCACATCAGCATGAAAGATAAAGAACTACGCAAGCTGATCGGCAGCAGGGCAAAACAGCGCCGTCTGGAATTAAATCTGACACAGCCTTATGTCGCAGAGAAGATGGGAGTTACCGCTTCCACAATCCTGCGTTATGAGAATGGTTCGATTGACAATACCAAAAAGATGGTACTGGAAGGTCTTTCGGAAGCACTTCATGTATCGATTGAATGGCTCAAAGGGGAAACCGATGAATATGAAACTGATATTACGGATAAGAAAGAATTGCAGATTCGTGATGCGATGGGCGACATTCTCAAACAGTTTCCTCTTGACCTCAATAAAACAGAAGACGCTTTTTCTAAAGACTTACTGCTGTTAATGTTAAAGCAATATGAACTGTTTCTGGATTCGTTTCAGTTCGCCTGTAAAAATTACAAAGGCAGTACCAAAGATGCGGACATTGCCAAAGTAATGGGATTTGAATCGAAAGATGAATATAATGAGATTATGTTTCTCAGGGAGATCACACATACTGTCAACGCATTTAATGATATGGCAGATGTTGTAAGGCTCTATTCAAAGAAACCGGAAGCGGCAGAACAAAGGCTTGCAAATCTTTTATCCGAAGTTATGTATGACGATTCTGAATCGGTATAGTAAGATAATCGGAGTTATGATACAATGAGCGCAAGCGAGTCAAGCTGTTTACAGATTTGACGAGCGGCGAATTGGCTTATGGACTTGTCCATAAGATGCCTACACGCAAGAAGCATTTCAGCAGTTCCGATTGTCTGATATCGAAAGGAGACATACGATTATGGCAAAAGGATCTGTTAGAAAAAAAGGAAAAAAATGGTACTATCGTTTCTATGTAGAAGATGCAAGCGGTAAAATGGTTCAGAAAGAATACGCCGGAACCGAAAGTAAAAGTGAGACGGAAAAGCTTCTCCGCAAGGCACTGGAAGACTACGAAGATAAGAAGTTTGTTGCAAAGGCAGATAATCTTACCGTAGGGGAACTTCTGGATATGTGGGCAGAAGAAGAACTGAAAACTGGGACACTCAGCAACGGTACAGTGGAAAATTATCTTGGTGCAATCCGATGTACCAAAAAACACCCGATTGCAGACCGCAAACTGAAAACAGTTACTGCCGAACATTTACAGGCATTTCTTGATCTGCTTACATTCGGTGGTGAGTTTCCAGACGAGAAAGTAAAAAAGGGATACAGCAAAGATTATATCCATTCTTTTTCCGCAGTGTTACAGCAGTCATTCCGTTTTGCAGTATTTCCAAAACAGTTAATCAGTTTCAATCCGATGCAGTATATTAAGCTGAAAAAGCAGGCAGAGGAAGTTGACCTCTTTTCCGATGATGAAGTGGAAGAAGGTACACAGCCGATTTCACATGAGGATTATGAACGGCTTATCCAATATCTGGAAAAGAAAAATCCACCTGCTATTCTTCCGATTCAAATTGCGTATTATGCCGGGCTCCGTATCGGGGAAACCTGTGGTCTTACATGGCAGGACATTAACCTTGAGGAACAATGCCTGACCATAAAACGCAGTATCCGCTACGACGGCATGAAACACAAAAATATTATCGGACCAACGAAACGGAAAAAAGTAAGGATTGTTGATTTTGGAGATACGCTGACTGAAATACTGAAAGCTGCCAGAAAAGAACAGCTCAAAAACCGGATGCAGTATGGCGAATTATATCACCGCAATTACTACAAAGAAGTGCATGTGAAAAACAGGGTATATTATGAATACTATCATCTTGACGGAACACAGGAAGTCCCGACAGATTACAAAGAAATCTCCTTTGTCTGCCTGCGACCAGATGGCTCTTTGGAACTGCCGAGTACACTCAGCATTGTATGCAGATCAGTGGCAAAGAAGCTGGAAGGATTTGAAGATTTCCATTTTCACCAGTTGCGTCACACTTATACCAGCAATCTGCTTTCCAATGGAGCTGCACCGAAAGATGTACAGGAACTGTTAGGACACTCTGATGTCAGTACCACAATGAATATTTACGCTCACTCAACAAGAAAAGCAAAACGGGATTCCGCAAGACTTCTTGATAAAGTAGCGAGCAATGCTTAACTAAAAATTTCCCTTATTTCCCTTGCGGATTCCGCATAAGGGCAAAAATAAGGGAAAATACATATCATTTCACTATTTAATGGGCTGAAAAGCCTGTAAAATAAGGAAAGTTCAGGAAATCTCTCCACAAATTCCGATTTGTATTTCTATTTATTTTAAAAATGGGCAATCCCGATTGGAATTGCCCACTCATTCTGCTAATTATGCGATTTTTTCTTGCTTGCACCGATTTCCTGTATCAAATGATATAAGTTTGATGTAAATCACTGTTTTTTATGAAATTCATCAAATGAAATACGTATTGTTTTGTCAGCCAAAACGGTACATCCTTATGTCAAATTAGTACAGCTTTGCTCCTGCCGGAATATGGTCATCCACCATCAGAAGATGAAGTTTCTCTTCTCCCTCTTCCTCGTGTACTGCTGAAATAAGCATTCCACAGGAATCAATTCCCATCATGGCGCGAGGCGGAAGATTTACGATTGCGATCGCAGTCTTTCCAATCAGTTCCTCCGGCTCATAATAGTTATGGATTCCGCTTAAAATTGTACGGTCTGTACCGCTTCCGTCATCCAGTGTAAACTGAAGAAGCTTTTTGCTCTTTGGAACTGCCACACAGTCTTTAATCTTTACAGCACGGAAATCAGACTTGCTGAAAGTGTCAAAATCAACAGCTTCCTCGAAAAGTGGCTCAATCTGAACCTTGGAGAAATCAATTACCTCTTTTACTGTATCCGGTGCTTTTTCCGCTGCAGGTTTTGCAGCTTTTTTGGACTCTGCTCCGCCAAGTGTTTTCATTGTCGGAAACACTGCCCGAACATTTACATAACCTTTTATTTCTATTCAAAAACCTACTTTATTTGTATGGCAAATATTTTTCATTTTCATATTTCTACTTAGCTCTTTATAACTATTTTGCCTGTCGGCTTAACTTTTGGCTTAATGGCTTAATAGAGATGTACTACTATGCCTCTTTTTGAAACCACTCATCTAGACCAATAAATTCCTTCTTTTTAGTCTCTTTTGTAACATCTGCGTAAATATTCAATGTGGTCGAAATATCCGAATGTCCAAGCGCATCTTGTATTACTTTAATATTAACCCCAGCCTCACACATTCTTGTTGTAAATGTATGCCGTAAAGAATGACAACTAAAATGTGGTAATAAAACTTCTGGATTTTCATCTTCAAGAAGAACTTTGTCATTACAATCGCGAATAATTCTTCGGATAGCTTTGTTTAAAGTTCCCTGATGTTGTGCTTTCCCAAAACGATTTACAAAAATAAAATCCGTATATCCATCAATAATCGTTTCACAGTGGATGTGATTTTCTTCTTGAAATTTTCTTTCCATTAAGAATGCTTCTTTTACAAAATCTAACATTGGGACTTGACGATTTCCAGCTTCTGTCTTTGGTGTATTAATTGTAAAATAGCATCCTTTCTTACCTTCTGTCTCTCGATGATTATAATAAACTAACGTATGATTTACATCTATCATTCCACCATCTAGATCTATATCGCACCATCTTAAACCAGTCACCTCCCCAACCCGAAGCCCTGTTCCAATCATAACCGCAATAATCGGATACCAATGTTTATATAGATCACTGTTTTGTAAATAATTCAAAAGTAATTCTTGTTCTGATCTAGTTAGTGCCTTTCGCTTCTCTGTCTTAAATACATGGGACTGTTTTAATTCTTTCAATACATTGTTTGATGGATTTGCACGAAGATAATCATCATCTACCGCCATATCAAGTACTTGATGCAAAACCGTATGAACACTGTCGATTGTTGAGACTTTTAAGCATCTTTCATCTGCCAAAAGATTATAAAATCGTTTTACATCTGATTTTTTTATTTCTGAAATTCTATTTTTACCAAAACCTGGACGAACAAACATATTGTATACATACTGATAATTTTGAAAAGTATTATCTTTTAATCCCCTTTTCAATTGTTTCCATACATCGAAAAGTTCATTTAATGTTTTATATCTCGCCTCTGCTTTTATTCCATGATTTCTATCTTTCAGTATTTCCTCTTCTTTTTCTCGAAGTTCTTCTAGCGTTTTTGCATAAACTCTGCGTCTCTTATGTTCTTCATCTGTCCATCGATATTCATAGGTTCCATTCGGTCGTTGACCTTCTCCTGTACGTAGTACAATCCTATTTTTATCCTTACGCTTATTATTTTTTGTATTTACCCCTTTTTCTGTCAAACTGCTTTTCTCCTTTCATCCAAACAGAAAAGGGTGATATCTTTTTATTTATCATAGCAAATTATCACCCTTTTGCGAAGTACCTTTTCTCCCAGAAAAAAGTACTTTGTTAATTTCACCTCAAATGGAATACATTTTTTCAGTATATTCGTCTAAACCTTTTCTCTTAATCAAACGTTTGCTTCCATTCCATAAAACAAATCTACAATCTTCTCTGTCTGTTAATTTTCTCAATTTATTAATACCTATCCCAGAATAAGCGGCCGCTTCTTCCAACGTTAAATTACTTTTTTCCCAAATCGGTACTTCATTTTTCATATTCTCATTTCCTCCTATTGTTCATTTATTATCCTTTTGACATTGGCGGCTGGCAAAGGTATCTATAAAGACTGCCAATGCCAAAGTAGTTTTTTGCCAATGTCATCCTTTATTCTGTGATTAACGCAACTGTTTTTCTTCCCTGACACCAGTCATAGCTTAATCTACTTTCCAATTGCTTTCTTACATCTCTTCCTGTTCTGGAAGAAATCCCATAGGCTAGCAGTTCTGCCTCTAATTCTTCTAAACACATTACTTTCCGTTTGGTTAATAACTCCAGGATCAATTTCTGTGCCTTTTCCAGTTTCGTTTCCTTTTTCGTTCCTGCTTTCCCCATCAGCAGATCTTCAATGGATATATCGTATTCTCCTAACCATTTTAATCCTTCTTCTCCTAAAGAAAACGCTACCGGATTTTCCTTCTTAGCAAGAGAATCCTTTTGCTGATATACCACTCGGATATCCTGTTCCTTCTCTTTTTCCACCTTTTCTACAAATAAGATGCTTCGTACCACCGCTGCGATATCAATAGATCCAAGGGAACGGTAATCGCTCTGACTTCCCGATGACTTATTCAAATGTCCAATGAGAACAATGGCACATCCGGTTCTCTCTGCAATCGTACTGAGATGTCGAAATAAGGGACGGATCTCATTGGCCCGGTTCATATCCACATTGGCTCCCAGATAAGCCTGTATGGGATCCATGATCATGAGGCGTACATTGTTCTGGCGGATGGCTTTTTCAATCCGATCGTCCGTCATAGAAAGCTGTTTTTCATCTTCATTGATGAATCGCACCCTTGTCATATCTGCACCACATTTTGCTAATCTAGGCTTAATGGTATCTGCTATCCCATCCTCTGCTGTTTGATACAACACATTAAAGGGTTCTATGGGAAGTGCATTGGGAAGTTCCTTTCCGTTGGTACAGTATGCAGCAATCGCCATTGCAAGCCATGTTTTTCCTTTTCCCGGATTTCCCTGGATCAAAGTAACCTTTCCAAAGGGAATGAACGGATACCATAGCCACTGGACCACCGTTTCCTCAACCTCCGACATCTTCATGACCGGAACTGGTTTTTCCCTGGCATCTCTCCAACACATCTGCTTTGCCATATTTTCTACCGGAACTTCTGCTACCAGACATTCATTCCAGTCTTTCTTCACCGGTTCTAATCGGTACACACTCAGTTCCTCCGGAATAAGAGAAACAAACTGCCTGCATCTCTCATTTCCAGGCTCATCATTATCCAGACACAAGTAGATGGAATGGATATGAGGATATTCTGTATACATCCGTTTCATTGCTTTTTCACTCAATCCTCCCAGGGAAATATAACTATGCTTTTCCCATTCTTCCGGAACTGCGGTGATATAAGACAAAAGATCAATGGGAGATTCAAACACAAATAGTTTTTCATCCGTTCCTATATGGCCAAATCCATAGGCTTTTTCTGAACCTCTTGCTTCCCCACGATATCGGTTCTCATCGATTCCCCGCATAGCTGCATATCTGGGATTCTGTTCTTTGTCTCTTCCGACGAATACCACATTGTGATAGTTTTTACTTTCATAAATATCCCCCTTTGCAATCATCTGATCTACCAGTTGTTCCGATAGTTTTCTCTGTTCAATGAGATACTTCCTTGCAATCTCACAGCTTTCATTTCTTTCTGGCAGTTCCAATCCAGGCAAGGGGATGGGGCAGACCTTCTGTCTGCCTGCATCTTCCTTCGCCGTTCTTCTATCGGTTTCTCTTTCTTCTCCTAATAATTCTTTGACTGCCTCTGCAAAAGAAAGACCGTAGAATTCTTTCATAAAATCGATGGCATGACCGCCTTTATTCTGACTAAAACGATACCATTCGTTCTTGTTGATCATCACACTGTCATGTCGTAACCACCGGTATTCTTTTCCACATCGTTTGAACTGTTCTCCTCTCCCAGAAAGAAAAACATATAAATCGGTATCATCTGCTCTTTGGATTTGTTCTCTTGTATATTCTTCCATCTTCTAAAATTCCTCCTATAATTCCATTCCATGATGTTTCTTCTTTCGTTTCATGGTTCTCACTGCTTCTTTTGTTTCTGTGGATTGCTCCCGTTTGTTTGTTTCTGGAAGA
Source organism: Blautia sp. XA-2221 (assembly GCF_028767025.1). Classification (GTDB taxonomy): domain Bacteria; phylum Bacillota; class Clostridia; order Lachnospirales; family Lachnospiraceae; genus Blautia_A. The sequence goes on along the minus strand of NZ_JAJQXX010000002.1, from coordinate 16,226 downwards.
GAGACACCTTCTCCTTCCTCTGCCATCAAAGCTTCCACATGATTTTTGATTCCCTCATACTTTCGTAACATGGCATGGATCCGTTTATCTTCTTTTCGTAAAGCAGCTATCCCTTCTGATAAACGAGCGGCTTCTCGTTTCCATTGTCCTTCCGGAATCTTCCCACTTGGGTCTAGATTTTCTTTTAAGATTCTTTCCGAACGATAATATCCGCTAAGTTCTTTCTTATGTTCCTCTTTGAATTTTTCCCTGCCAAAATATTTGTTCTTTAATTCCAGATAAACAGGTCTCGTTTCAAAATACTCTTTCATTGCATAAAGGTTGACATTGACCCTTTGTAAAGCAGCCAGTTGTTTTTTCATCCTCTGGCTCACTTCCTTCAGCTGAGTATCGAATTCCTGGATTTTCTCTGTCAGCTGTTCTGGGGTTCTCACCTCCTGCTCTTCCAGAAAGCGGATCGTCTCTGCAAATTGTTTCAGATTTGTATTCTTCGCCTTTTGTGTTCCATAAGCGTAGGATTCTGCGACTGCATTTCTCTTGTCATAATAGTTTCTTAGATAATCCGCTAAAGTTGGCTGATGTAAGAACAGCATCCGTTCCATCAACTGGCTTTGTCGAAACAACGACCATTGAAGAAGATTCTTTGCCCGTTCTTTCATATCATTCAAGGCACGGATAAGTCGGTTTAAACTTCCCAGTGCAGTTGAAATTCCTCTTGCTTCCATTGCCTGTACGTTCGGTCCTTCATGCACCATCGGGATCTTATCAATCCCCCGTTCCTCATAAGATCTGGCATCGACTCTTTCTGTAAGTCCTTTTTCTTCATACAGTTCGTTACACATCCTCGCCCAGGCACTTCTCAATTCTTCCAAGGTTTCTTTCCTACTCCAATCCGTTGTATGTACCGCCCGAAATACCGGCTGTCCTTTCTGATTCAAAACCGGTTGTCCATCTAGAGTCAGCACTGGAACCTTTTTTTGTTTTTGTCCCCAGGTACCATCTTCCTGTAAAGGACGGATGGGAACCATGATGTGCATATGGGGATTGGGGATTTTATCCTTTGCCTTCTTCGGATCATGGATCGCTAGATCTGCGATCATCCCTCTTGCGACTAACTGTTCTTCTACGAATCTTCTTGCAAGCTCAATATTTTCTTCCATAGAAAACTCATTCATCAAGGCAATATCAAAGCTGTGTGCCAGCTGTGCTTTCTTATTTCCTTCGATCCATTCCACCTCATTCCAAAGTATCTCCCTGTCTTTGAATCTCTCCGGAGCCTGTTGGGGAAGATGGATCTCCGCTAATACCACACCGCCTTTTCTCGTATAATCACTTACTTCTCCATAATACGTACATTCCAGTTTTGTACCAGCCCGATAGGCAGCACTGGCAATGGCAGACTGTCCTTTTCCTCTGGACAATTGATTCAGATGAAAGTGATAACATCCCATCTTACTCATCTCCCTGTGGCAGTTCACCTCGCTGCATCGCCTTTAATAGTGCTTCCTCTTCTTCTAATTCTCGTTCTTTTGCTTCTGCAGTTTCCGCCCGTCCACGAACCATTTCATGAACGACATCACAAAACTTACAAGCGGGATCATGAAGAAGTTCATCTATCAGCTGATAAAATTCCGCCTCTGTCAGATATTTGGTATCTTTACAGATAGCTTCTATGGCTGCTCCTTTCTGGATCAACAGATGGGTTCGTGCCTTTCGTTTTTTCTTTTTCTGTGTATCCAGATAGTTCAAGGATCTCTGGATCCTGTGCTCTGCCTGTTCCTTCTCAAGCTTTGCCTGTTTCAATGCAGCTTCTGTTTTTTCAATCTCATAAAGTGCTTCCTTCGTATATTCCTGAAATGTTTTTTTCTTCGCCATATCATTTTTCCTCCTTTTCAATTCTCCCTTTTTCTCTGTTACGGGATAGGCATTTCTGCCGGAAGGGAAACCCTTCTTCGGATGGATCATCCGCAAACACTTTCGGAATTTCCCTTCAGAAAGATGCTACTTCCGTAGGACGCACATACCTTTTAAGGTATATAAGTGCGCTCTTCTGCTTTCAGCATCCGAGTTTTTCTTACTCAAACGGAAGTTCTTCTCCGTCTGGAAGATGCATAAATCCATCTGGATCGGTATCTTCTTTCTTTTCTGATCCTGACAGTTTCTTCCCTTCTGCGAAATAATGTTCTTCTACGATCACGTTGGTGGCATAAACTTTATTCCCCTCCTGATTCACATAGCTTCCTGTCTGGATCCGTCCGCTTACTAAAATCTTCAACCCTTTTTTCAGATATTTTTCTGCAAACTCAGCATTCTTCCCAAAGGTAACACAAGAAATAAAATCTGTTTCTGCCTTTCCATCCTTTCGATATCGTCTGTCTACTGCCAGCGTGTATCGTGCCATTGCAGTACTGTTTTCATTCTGGAAATATTTCACCTCCGGATCTTTTGTCAGTCTTCCCATTAAGATTGTTTTATTCATGTAGTTTCTCCTTTCCCTTTTCGTTTTTTGTTTGTTCTTGAATCAGGCCCGATTCTTTTAAGGCAAATGTAATTTGTGCCTCATATATCAGAACGTAGAGAGGGCTTTTTACAAATAAAAAATGAATTTTATTTTTTTGCTCTCATATAACGAAAGGTTCAGAGGGGAAAATACAGGGTGGAAAAGGAAATTTTTTATTTTTCTGCACAAAAAATACCCCTATGACTTCAAAATTGAAATCATAGGAGTATTTAGTTCAACCTACTCAACCGAATATTTTATATTTTGTTTTGTTATCATTCATTCTTCAATTTCTCCAATCAAACAAGGCAATCCGTTTCTTATTTGAAATCAACTGTCTTTCCTATGCCTTGTTTAATTTTTATGTGTTAAATGAGTTTCTCTCAGTTAACACCCTGTCAAAAGCGATTTTGCCTTGTAAATACATCGTTTTTCAATTAGTAATATCTATTGTCTCTTGTTTTTCCCCCTCGTTAGATAACGAGAGCTTGATGTTCTCTCGCAAGCTCGCTTAACTACCAAAGTAAGTCAGCCACTAAAAACGGTGAAAAAATCTAAGAGATTTTCCCACCGCCATGTCTGGATCACTCCGTCTTTCTATTCATTTCTTATATCCATCTTGTTTAATCTTAAATATTACAAACAATACTCCTTATCAAACAGCATTTTGCATCTTTCAATAGCATTTTGTACATATTCATCTTGCACTATATAATAAATGTATTTTCCTTGTCTTTGACTTTTTACTATACCATTAGCTTTTAATATATTTAATTGGTGTGAGACTGCCGACTGAGACATCTCTAATTCTTCCGCTAATTCTCCAACACATTTTTTTGTCTTTAATTCAAGCACTATCCTTAATCTTGTAGAATCTCCCAGCGTTTTGAAAAATTCCACCAATTGCAAGCAATCTTCTATAATAAGTTTTTGCATTTTCATCTAAATTATAAATTATGCACTCTTAATGCTCTAATAGCATTTAATATTGCAATAATCATGACACCAACATCTGCGAAAATAGCAAACCACATATTCGCAATACCTATTGCACCTAATCCAAGACATGCAAATTTGATAACCAATGCAAAAATGATATTCTGATATACAATTCTAAGACATTTTCTCGAAATCTTGATTGCTTTAGAAATTTTTAGTGGATCATCATCCATAAGGACTACATCTGCAGCTTCAATTGCCGCATCAGAACCCATTGCACCCATTGCAATTCCAATATCAGCACGAGTCAATACAGGTGCATCATTAATTCCATCTCCAACAAAGGCTAGTTTATCTTTCTCTGCTTTTGTGGAAAGTAGTTCTTCTACTTTTGACACTTTATCTGCTGGAAGTAATTCGCTATATACTTCATCAATTCCAAGTGATTGTGCCACTTGGTCTGCCACGCGTTTTGCGTCTCCTGTAAGCATTACTGTTTTTTCTACCCCAGCTTTTTTCAATTCCGCAATCACTTCTTTTGAATGAGGTTTTAATATATCAGAAATTACAATATGTCCCGCATATTTTCCGTTAATTGCCATGTGAATGATTGTTCCAACTCTATGACAATCATGATACTCTACACCTATTTTTTTCATAAGCTTGCTGTTTCCAGCAGCCACCTCATTGCCGTCTACTTTTGCGATAATTCCATGTCCACTGATTTCCTTTATATCAGAAACTCTGCTACGGTCTATTTCCTTCCCGTAAGCTTTTTGCAAACTTTTGCTGATTGGGTGAGAAGATGCACATTCTGCCAAAGCAGCATATTCCAAAAGTTTCTTTTCTTCCATCTTATTGTGATGAACAGCACTTACTTCAAATACACCTTGTGTCAAAGTTCCTGTTTTATCAAACACGACATACTTTGCTTTTGACAAAGTTTCCATATAATTAGAACCTTTAATCAACACACCTTCTTTACTAGCACCACCGATACCAGCAAAGAAACTAAGTGGGATACTGATAACCAATGCACATGGACAGCTAATTACAAGGAAAGTCAGAGCTCTGTAAATCCATACTCCCCATTGTGCTGTTTGGCCTAAAAACAACATTTGCACCAACGGTGGTAATAACGCCAATGCCAATGCTCCATAACATACTGCAGGAGTATATACCTTTGCAAATTTAGAGATAAAGTTTTCTGATTTGGATTTCCTTGAACTTGAATTTTCCACAAGCTCTAAAATTTTTGAAACTGTTGATTCACCAAACTCTTTTGTTGTTTGAATTTTTAAAACACCAGTCATATTGATACAGCCACTGATGATTTCATCGCCCTGTTTTACATCACGAGGTAAACTCTCACCTGTTAATGCACTTGTATTAAGGCTCGACGCCCCCTCTATTACAATACCATCTAATGGAACTTTTTCTCCTGGTTGCACAACAATTGTACTATCAACACCAACTTCATCAGGATCTACTTTTTCTAATTTTCCATTAATTTCTATATTTGCATAATCTGGACGAATATCCATCAACGCGCTAATATTTTTTCGGCTTTTTCCAACTGCATAACTTTGGAATAATTCTCCAGTTTGATAAAACAACATAACAGCGATTGCTTCATTGTAATCCCCACTTCCTGAGTAAATTGCTAGTGCAAAAGCTCCCACTGTTGCCACCGCCATTAAAAAGTTTTCATCAAAAACTTGTCGGTTTATAATTCCTTTGCCTGCTTTCTTTAAAATATCATAGCCGATTATTAAATATGTTGCCAAGTAAAGTAATAGTTGCGCAATTCCTGTTATCTGTATCAAATTCAAAGCAATAATCATAACTGCTGCAATAATAATTCTTGTCAACATTTTTTTCTGCTTTTTATTCACAGTCCATTCCTCCTATTTATTTTATATATGTTTAATCATTCATATATTTGTTTTAAATTTGCACCCCTTCTATATTTAGGGGTGCGTTTTTTCTAAAGTTCAATCTCACAATCTGGCTCTACCTTTTTGCAAGCCTTTAAAACATCATTCATAACTGCTTTTGGTTCTGTTCCATCTTCGAACTCTACAATCATTTTTTGTGTCATAAAGTTTACAGTTGCATTTGCTACTCCAGCTGTCTTTTTTGCTGCATCCTCCATAAGATTTGCACAGTTTGCACAGTCAACTTCGATTTTGTAAGTTTTTTTCATTATAATATCTCCTTTCATAATTGTTATTTCCATTCAACAATTAAGTACTTGTTTAACTGTTATAACTGCAGTATAATTCTCTTATAACCTAAAGTCAACAGAGATATGTGATTACCTACTAAATGGGCGAAACACATTTCTAAACAGAGCAAAATGAAAGGAAGAGCGTATATGTCTTATATGAAATTACCACATAATCATCATAACGAAATAGATAATACTGAGTTATTAGAACAGCTTAATGATATTCAACACTTTCAAATAGTTTCAGAATTATTTAAACAATTAAGTGACCCTACACGTGTTCGTTTATTTTGGCTTTTATGTCATTGTGAGGAATGTGTTCTAAATCTATCTGCAATGATGAAAATGACAAGTCCTGCCATATCCCATCATCTTAGAGAGTTACGAAACAAAGATTTAGTATCTAGCAGACGTGTAGGAAAAGAAGTTTACTATAAATCAGCAAATACAGAGCAGAGTGTATTATTTCATAAAATGATTGAAAGGATTTTGATGATTACCTGCCCTGAACACAAGGAGTAAATATCATTATGAGCAAAAAAATCACATCATTAGAAAAATGTATTCAAGAACTTTCTCATAAACATCCTATAGTTAGTTATGATTTATACGAAGGTATAACGCTTGCTTTTATGTCATTAACTGGCAACAAACATACTGATACACATGAGCCATTAAGAAATATTTTAGAAATCAATTACTGTCATAAGGGACGAATTGGGTGGAAAATGTCTAATGGAAATAGCGTTTACTTAGGTGAACATGATTTTTCATTACATACAATGGAATATTGCTCTAACTCTACAATAACTTTACCTAATGAATACTATGAGGGGATTAGCATTTATATTGACTTAAATACCCTTTCTGAAGAACCGCCCGAATTATTAAAAAATACTGGGATTACAGGAAATAGTATACTTGATAAATTTTGTAAAGATGAAAATTTTTCAGCTTTTATTGGCAATGAAGAAACAGACGCTATCTTTTCATCATTCTATCATCAGCCAAAAGAATTTCAACTTGCATATTGGCGAATAAAAGTGATAGAACTCTTACTGTATCTAAGTAAATTATCCTTCGATACAGAAAACCGATTGTCTGAATATCAATCTGAACAAGTTGAACTTGTTCGTAGTATACACAAATACCTTTTGGATAATATAAGCCAACGGATAACAATAGATGAAATGGCACGCAAGTATCTTATCAATCCTACTACATTAAAGTCCGTCTTTAAAGCTGTATACGGTACTTCTATTGCCTCACATATAAAAGAACATCGAATGAAATTTGCAGCTCGTTTGCTAATGGAAACGCCAAAAAGTATAAAGGAAATTGCGAAAGAAGTAGGGTATGAAAGCCAAAGTAAATTTTCTAAAGCTTTTAAGGAATATTATGATGTTTTACCAACAGAGTATCGAATATTCCATTCAAACAAATTAAAATAATTTAATGCTCTATACAATAGCTTTAAATCAATATTTTATGTGTAATAGGATTTTGCATCAAAAAAAGATACTATGATAATCTCGTAGTATCTCTCCCTAATTGGAATATTATATTTTTGCAAGCAAGTAAACATAGGTTATTTCTTAATATCCCTTTTTTTGGAAACTCCTCGTTTTCTTACACCTATATATAAGGAAATATCTGTATTATTCTTCGAAAAGTGTCACTATATATCAAGCCGCTATAAAACAAGAGAGAATGTCCTCGAACATTCTCTCTCATTTACATAATAAAATATCACCTTTTCTGTTTTCTTAAATGTAATACATATTTCCATACATCAATTGGCTTAAGTTTGGCTTAAAGGCTTACTTTTTAGCATTTTTACTTGCTATTTTTTCTGCTTAAAATCTTCTCTTAGTACAGCTTTGCTCCTGCCGGAATCTTATCATCCAGGATCAGAACGTTCAGTCCTTCTCTTCCTTCTACAAGGTGTGTAGCGGAGATGATCATACCACAAGAATCAATTCCCATCATCTTACGTGGTGGAAGGTTTGTGATTGCAAGTAATGTCTTTCCTACTAAGAATTCTGGCTCATAGTAATCGTGAATTCCGCTTAAAATCACACGATCTACGCCACTTCCGTCGTCTAATACGAACTTCAGAAGCTTCTTAGATTTTGGAACTGCTTCACATTCTTTTACCTTTACAGCACGGAAATCTGACTTGCTGAATGTATCGAAATCAACCATATCTTCGAATAATGGTTCTACTTCTACATTAGAGAAATCGATCTCAACCTTCGCTGGTGCAGCTGTTTCTTCTACTGGAACAACTACTTTTGCAGCTACCGGAGCTGTCTGTGCTGCATTGTTTGCTTCGTTCTTCGCAGCGCCCTGTGACTTCATTGTCGGGAAAGATTTCACGTTTTCTTCATGATTCTTCGGGATGCGTCACTGTACTATTTTTTCTAAATTTATAAACCTTATAATTACTTCACTATTCGTCATTATTAAATTATCTTTGTTGTCAATTTGCTGTAAACCAAACAAATTGTTGTCATCCGTTTTACTAAGCACTTCTCAAAAAATATCTAATTTTGCTGCTAAATTCTCGAATGATTCTTGTTTCTTTTCTTCTGTTGCTTCCGCATAAATGTCCATCGTTGTTTCAATGTTTCTATGTCCCATAATGGATTGAATAACTTTTAAATTTGTTTCATTTTCGCAAAGTCGTGTACAAAAAGTATGTCTCAGATGATGGCAAGAAAAATTAGGTAGTATAATAGGATCTCTGCGTTCTTTTTTAGCTCGCACCACTTCGTCTGCATTATAACTATTTGCTATACGCTTAATCGTATGATTGACTGTTTGTGGATTTGGAACCATTCCAAAACGATTACAAAAAATAAATCCTGACATTCCATCAATTTCTGATTCATTAAAACCATTTTCCAGTTGTTCTTCATAAAGCATTTCAAAAGCATCTTTCACAATATCCAACATTGGAATTGTACGAATTCCCGCTTCCGTTTTAGGTTTGGATATTCTCAATACACTTTTGTTGCTTTCTGGTTTTTGATAATAACTCAAACTGTGATTGATACTGATTGTTCTTTTGTCATAATCTAGGTCTTGCCATCGAAGCCCTAATGCCTCACCAATTCTACATCCTGTTCCAAGCAACACCGTAAACATAGGCCACCAATGATAATATATCGGATGGTTCGCAATATATTCCATAAATGCTCTTTGCTGCTCTACTGTCAATGCATGTCTGATTCCTCTGTTCTTCCCGGATTCTCTGCTGATTTCTTTCATTACTCCATCAGTAGGATTATTTCGTATGATCTCATCCCGCACTGCCAACTGAAATGTTGGATGAAGCAAACAATGAACAGTATCTAAAGTTCCTAATGAAATTTTTACTTCATTAAGAAGATAATAATAAAACTGCAATACATCAGAATACTTTATATCAGCAATCCGCTTTTTTCCAAAGGTATCACGTACATAATGATCGTACGTATATAAATATGAACTTTTTGTAGATTCACGCAAATTATACTTCGTGGACATATACCGATCAAACGTATCATTCACACTTGCCTTGCCAGCAACGTAGAGATCCAATCCGTCCAACTGATCCTTCATCAGTTTAGCTTCTTTCTCTCTTAGTTCTGCCAGATCGTTAGCATATATAAATTTACGTCTGCCCATCGGGTCTGTATAGGTGTACATATATCTTTTATCTGATGATCTTTGTACTTCTCCTTTGCGTAAAGATCTTCCTCGCAAATCTTTTCTAACTTTCGCCATAATAGTTTCCTCCTCTTAAGAGAGAAGCACTCACTATTTTTTCTGCTCGGATAAAAGTATCTCTACCCCTTTTAGGACAATGTCCGTTGTAGTCATTTTATGTTGTTCGGCGTATGCAAGCATCTGGGAATATAGCTGATCAGGAACACGAATGCTTAATACTTTCTTCTTTGCATTGTCTGATTTTGGTCTTCCCATCTTTTTCATTTCAGCTCTTATACCTCCTATACCAACATTATACTTTCTGTATGACATAAAGTCAATTAAAAATGCAGAAAACTATAGAAGTTCTTCTCTCTTATTTTCTCTCTTAAAATTTTAATACTCTCGGAATGTTTCCAAATATTTTTCAAATATCTCACAATTAACTAAAGCTACTTTATCAATTTTATAGACTGCTTTCGCCTCTTTTGCTAATGCCTGAAATTTTGTCAATCCTAAACTGTATTTCTCCGCACCTTCTGGATATCTCACGAACTTCTTTTCCATTTTCTTAGTAGCTTCCACATCTTTTCTTGCAAAACCCATTTCACAAAACTCCTTTCCATTTATAAATAAGAAAGAAAACAAATTTGTCTTCTCATATAACGAAAGGAAATCAATGGATTTTACAGGGTGATTATGATAAAAAGTTAAAAAAATAGTTGTCAAAGACTTTTCTTCGACAACTATCGTTACAAATTACTAATATTCATATTGAATTATTTTATTTTCATATTTTATATCACAACCCATTTCTATAAATCTCGTTTATAACGGCCTGTGCCTGTTCCATTTCTTTTTTCTTTATGAATTCTTCCCGGTCACTTAAAATTGCTATCATCTCATCTATTACATCTTCTATTCTAGGTTCCGTGTAACGATACAAGTATCCTAACATTCTAGTCGCCGTATAATCAGTATTCAAAATATTGTAAGCTATTTCTGAACAAAGTTCTTTTGGATATCCTTTGGTAAGTAAAACCTTGTACAACTCATCTGTTCTCTCTGTTTTCATAAACCATTTCTCCTGTAAATTTTACGCTGCATATATCAATATTCCTTCCCAATGATCCAATTCATGCTGACAGATCTGCGCGATCCATCCATCAAGTTTCAAATTCTGTTTTGCATCATCAAAAGTCTGTTTCATAATAATTTCAACATTCGTCCAACAAATCAAGATGATTAAGAATTCCATCTATATAAAATCAAAAAGTGATAGTTGCTCACACTTATCTTTTTCTTCATAGGTACGCAGATATTCAAACACTTTATCATTATCATGAACAATATGGTATTTGTCACATGTTTGATTGAATATCTTCCGTAGATGGTTTTCATTTGGGCTTGGCAAAATATATTGATTCCCATAATAGGCAATATATTTTCCTTTCAGTCCAGGAAACAGACGATCCAATTGTTTATAGAAATATTCACGATTCCCTTCTCGTAAAGTCAAACCCATACCAAAATTTATAATCCCATACACTTTTGCTTCAACGCAATAATTTAATATACCACGCAGATTTTCTTCAGTATCGTTAATAAACGGCAAGATTGGACATAACCATACAACCGTAGGAATGCCCTCTTGATGCAAAATCTTTAACGCTTCATACCGTTCTTTGGTTGTACTGACATTAGGCTCTAATTTCCGACACAACTGTTCATCGTAAGTAGTTAATGTCATCTGTACGACACATTTCGTTTTTTCATTGATTTTTTTTAAAATATCTAAGTCACGAAGCACTTGGGTTGATTTCGTAATCAGGGTAAACCCAAACCCATATTTTTCAGCAAGTGACAATGATTTTCTCACATACCGCAAGTCATTTTCCAATGGGATATATGGATCGGTCATTGCTCCGGTACCTATCATACATCGCTTCCGTTTTCTTTTCAGGGCATCCTCTAGCAACTCAAGTGCATTCTGTTTTACTTCAATATCTTCAAATGCATGATTCATATGATAGCAATCACTTCTTGAATCACAATAAATGCAACCATGCGTGCATCCCCGGTATAGATTCATTCCATTGGATGCCGATAGAATGCCTTTTGATGTTACATAATGCATTTCCTTCCCCCTTTCATCTATCGCCTGATATCTTGTTGTCCTACGCACACCTGGAAGAGGTAAACGTCTAGTTTCTGTCTCATAAGGCAAATTAGTTTTATCATTTTCTTCATACTTTTATTCTCAAAATCGTTTTTTGATTGATTCTGAATTGTAGTATAACAGTTTTTTAACTTTTTTTCTATCTCGCCCTGTATTTTCCCCTCTGAGCATTTCGATATATGAGAGGGTTAATCTTTCAAGAGCAAGATCCACCCGGGTAATACCGTATCCTCATTTTATGAGAACGGTCTTATCCCCGGGTTAGGTATCTTGATGGGGATTACGTTTCCCCATACCCTCGCTTTTGCATCAAAGATGCAGTCAGTATCCACAAAAATGGATACTGCACTAATTCTCTATCGGAAGGGACAGCCGATAAAAATTAGTGAACTGTAACACTATTCGATGTCACAGTTTAGAAAGGAAGGAGGAGTATGCCACCAAAAGAAAAATCAAAGGAATTGAAGCATCGAAACATAATCTGTCTGAAACTTACAGACATTGAATTGGAAATATTAAATCAGGCCGCAAGCTCTGTGGGAATCTCTCGTTCAGAATATCTACGAAGATTGTTCCTAAATAGACCAATTCAAATTCATTATGAAGTTGTCGCAGACATCAAAGTACTTCGGGAGCTGGTCGGGCAATACGGTAAAATCGGTTCCAATCTGAACCAGATCGCCAAGTATTTTAATACCGGTGGAACTCATTCCCAGGCTATGGAAAATGAAATCCATCAATGTATCTCCGACCTCTTCCTCTTGCGAAAAAAAGTGTTAGAAATGGCAGGTGATTTTCATGGCAATACTAAAACACATCAAAAGTAGAAATGCCAACTATTCAAATGCCATTGATTATCTGCTTTTCCAACATGATGAGAGCACTGGAAAAAAGATAAAAGATGAAATGGGGCGAAGTCTTTTAAGAGATGAGTTCTACATGGATGGTCTCAACTGTGATCCGATGTCTTTTGACAAGGAGTGTAGTCTGACAAATGCGAAATTTCATAAAAACAAAAAATCATCTGAAATCAAAAGTCATCACTATATCATCAGTTATGATCCTGCTGATGCTATTGAATGTGATCTGACGGGAGAAAAAGCACAGGCTCTATCTTTAGACCTTGCCAAAAAAATATTTCCGGGATATCAGGCTCTTATCGTGACACATACCGATGGTCACAATGGTTCCGGCAATATCCATACGCATATTGTGATCAACAGCGTCCGTAAGGAAGCTGTCAGAAGGCAACGTTACATGGATAAGCCCCATGAAGAAATTGCCGGATACAAACACCGATCCACAAATAAATTCCTGAATTATTTCAAAAAGGAAATTATGGATATGTGCATCCAGGAGGGACTTCATCAGGTTGATCTTCTCTCTCCGGCTGAAACAAAGATCACACAGGCTGAATATATGGCCCAAAAATCCGGGCAGAAAAAATTAGAAGAGACCAACAAAAAAATCATTGCAGATGGATTGAAACCAAATGCCACAATGTTTCAGACGCAGAAGCAGGAACTCCGAAATGCCATCGAAGAATGCAGCTCGCATTCTAAAAGCTTTCAAGAATTTCAATCTCTTCTTTTTGAAAAATATCAGATTTCCGTCATTGAAGAAAGAGGAAGATATCGTTATCTCCATCCGGATCGGAACAAACGGATTACAGAGAAGGCTTTGGGAACTCAATACGGCAAAGAACATTTAGAACAGCTCTTCTTACGAAAAGATCCGATAACCATTCTTTATGTCAGATCGCATTTACGGTTGGTAGTAGATCTTCAGAAAAATGTGAAAGCAATGCAAAGTCCCGGATATGCTCATCGGGTAAAAATATCCAATCTTCAAGAAATGGCAAATACCATTATCTATGTGCAAGAACATGGATACAATACCCAAATCGAATTAAAAAATGCCTTTTCCGAATCTCAAAAACAGTTAGATCAGGCAACAGATCAGCTAATGAAAATGAATGCAGATTTGAAAAACATCAACCGGCAGATCCATTACACCGGACAATATTTTGCACAGAAAGCAATCTATACCGAATTTTTAAAGGCGAAAAACAAAGGCAGATTCCGAAAGGAACACACCGCTGAAATTCAGGCATATGAAGAAGCCCGTGACTGGCTGAAATCTTTTTATCCCGATGGAAAGATGCTTCCTATCAAAACATTGAAGGAACAAAAAAACAGCTTGCAGGAACAGATCGACCAGCAAAAATCATCCATCCGATCTCTAAAGGATCTGACACAAGATTTAAGAACCGTAGACAAAAATGTGGAAGCAATTCTCCACAACCAGGTTCCGAAAAAGCAAAAGACACAGGAACCCGAATTATAAATCATTTTACGAAGGAGGAATTACAATATGACACAAAATGAATTTAATGTTGTCCTTGAACAACAATATCGAAAATGTGCCGATGTCCTGGCACACAAGAAGAAAGAATACACCGGAGACCGCATTGACCGCCTGAGTGCGTTTAAAATCGCTGCCTCATTACAGGGATGCACACCTAAGGCTGCTCTGGCCGGAATGATGTCGAAGCATGTCGTATCTCTCTATGACATGTGTTACTCTTCGCTGCTCCAATTTGACTTAGAACAATGGGATGAGAAGATCACAGACTGCATCAACTATCTCATTCTACTGAAAGCATTGATAAAGGAGGAACAAGCCTATGGATCACATTGAGACAAAGATTTTAAATAGTTATACCATTCAAGAAGCAGCTCAGAACATGGTATTCGCAGCAAGGCTTACCCAACAGGGGCATTCCATTCAAAACATGGATGATCTTATGGCTCTTTATCAGAAATCTTTTACAGATAAAACCGTAGATCGGATTGCCAGTCTTCCTCATCCAACCGTACAGAAATTTACGGTGATCACTGTTGCGATTGTGGGGGCAAGCAGACGTTTTCTTGCACAGATTACTCGTCATCAAAACGAAGTAAAATTCATGAGTGCATCTCTGCAATATAGCAACTATTCAGAAAAAGCTGCATTTACGATCCCATATGAAATCCTTTTTTCCGAACAGAGATACATTGATCTCTATCTGAAAAGCTGCTTATCGGATCTCAGATGTTATCAGGAATTGTGCTCTGTGGGATTTCATCATGATTCTGCAGGATATGCCCTCCCTCATGCTTTAAGAAATATTCTGATTATCTGCGCTACACCTTATGAGTGGAAACATATGATCAGTCAGCGAATCTGCAGGAGAAATACCGACGAAACAAGAATTGTAATGTTGGACATCTGGCAGAAATTATATGAATTTGATCCGGTGTTATTTTCACCGAAGCTGACCGGTCCTTTCTGCCAGAGGGGATGTTGTGAAGAAGGTGCTATGTCCTGTGGAATTCCTATCCCAAAAGAATGGTCTCCATTAGAAATAATGAGAGCAGATTATCCTCTGCTCGTAGAAGGGAGGGAAACTGTTTATGAAAATTAAATTGATCGACTTTGGGTTAGAGAAAGATCATTATCCTTTCCGACCTCATGAAAACGATGCCGGGGCCGATGTATATATGCCTTATGACTACACATTAAAACCAGGAGAGATTGCAAGAATCCCATTAGGATTTGGTCTCATGATTCCAGATGGATATGCCGGTTATGTTTTTCCAAGAAGCAGCATGGCAGCAAAAGGGTTGGTCTGCGAACTTCCGCCTATTGATTCCGGATATCGAGGAGAAATTCATGCCATCATCAGTAATGTTAGTTCAGAATCCCAAATACTCCGCAAAGATACCCGTGTAGGGCAACTGGTTATCACTCCGGTTCTAATCGCCGACTTTGTTCTGGATCTCGGAGAAGCAAGAGATATCGGGGCTTTTGGAAGTACCGGGGAATAAAGATCATAAAACCAGAGGTGCCGAATAATTTATGATTCGACACCTCACACACTCAAAATAACTTGCAGAAAGGAATAACTACTATGATTACATTTGGAAGAAAATTAAATCATTTGAGACAGAAAAATCATCTCACACAAAAAGAACTTGGTATCGCACTTGGCTTCCCCGAAGATTCTACTGATATCAGAATTACACAATATGAAGCAACTACAAGAAAGCCTCTCGATGAAATCCTTGTTAAATTGGATAAAATACTTGGAGTATTATCACTTTACGACAAAATTAACTAACCTTAACATTTGTTCCACTACCACTATAAATTTCTAATAATCCTAAGGTTAACTGCTTTGTGTGTAGATATAAAATTGTCAAACTGGAATTTTATTTTCGCTTACTACTCTATATCATCATCATGTTTATTAGTAAAAAGACTCCCAACAAACATTCCCACTCCCAGTCCTATAGCTAATCCTAATATAGTATGATTGAATACCACGCCTAATGCAGTTCCTACACCTACACCGATGCACATCCCATATATCATTCCATTATATTTATTAGTTTTTTTCATAACTGGTCTCCTTTGCAAATTCAAGATTTATTATTCTTTCCCATTCAATAGTTTATTTACTCTTTCAACCGGAAATCGGTCTTCAATGTCAATTATTTCAAAAAAATTTAGGGGCAATTCTTTTTCTCCAATCAGAGTAAGATATTCATTAACAGCTCTGCGATCAATCATTATTTGAGGAACTGGGCGGCAAATACGAAAGGCAAGGGGATTATTTGATACCGTGCTTAACTGTACCCGCC
>NZ_JAJQXX010000029.1 GCF_028767025.1 Blautia sp. XA-2221 | reverse complement strand
TTTTATCATAATTATAATCCGCCTTTCTGCAAAAGGCACCAATGGGGTTATGAAACCCGTCGGCAAACTTCTGCTATCTAATCTATTTTCCTTCTGATATTATCTTCTTATAAGACTGACACACTACAGAACACGTGGAGGTGAGTGGCGGGGCTGTATAGCGGCGACCTCGCATAATTATATGTTGTCGGTCATCCGTTAAGGCATCAATGAATGGCGCATAACGTAGCCCGTAAACTTATCTCTTCCAAAGTCGACTCGATTTTGCCGGATGACCAGTCACTGTCAGTTTTGTCACTACAAAATCAGGAGGTTATTTTATTGTCTTTCAAAATTTTTCGTTTTAATTGCTGCGGACTTGATGTCCACAAAACTTGGATCTACGCTTGCATCGGTATCACTGATTCCAACGGTAGAACAGATTACAAGCAAGCTCGTTTCTCTTCTTTTTCAAAAGGTTTGAAGGAACTGTGTGATTGGCTTGCAAAGTACAATTGTTCTGAAGTTTGTATGGAATCTACCGGCAAGTATTGGATTCCGGTATTTAATCTTTTGGAAAAAGCAAATATTTCCGTTATTCTTGCTCATCCAAAATATACAAAGCCTCAAAAAGGAAACAAGACTGACCGTAAGGATGCGAAATGGATTTGTGACCTGTTCATGTGTGAAATGATTAGACCTTCCTTTATTCCGCCTGCTGACATTCGCCATTTAAGGGATTTAGTAAGATACCGCTTCAAACTTACCTGTATGATTACAGGAGAGAAGAATCGTGCTCAGAATTGTCTTACTGTATCTAATCTTAAGTTGGACGATGTCTTCAGTGATGTGTTTGGAAAATCTTCTCGTTCCATTACTGAATATATGCTCACTCATCCGGGGGAACTTTTTGATGTAGCACCGTTCGTAGATGGTCGATGTAAAACACCTATCGAAGAAATACAAGCAGCTGTTGATGGCGCTATTTCTCCGGAACAAGCCATTAAACTTCGTCAGTGTCTTAACCACATCGATGAATTAGAAAAACATCTTGAAGAAATAGAACGGGAAATCCTTCGTCTCTCTGATAAATACCAGGATGCTCTTGATCTAATTCGCACTGTTCCCGGATTTGGTAAAAACCAAATGACCGCAATTCAAATCCTTTCCGAAATCGGTGGTGATATGTCTGTCTTCCCCACAGCTAAGCACCTCGTTTCATGGGCGGGATGTTGTCCACGCAATGACAAGAGCAACAAAAAAATCAAATCAACTCGAATTTCCCGTGCTGGTAATTATATTAAACCAATATTGGTACAAGTTGCAAATGGTTTATTGCGTTCCAAGAAACATCCTGAAATAACCCACCGCTATAAGCGTATAAAATCGCACCGTGGTCACAAGAAAGCCGTCATTGCAATCTGTCGTATGTTCCTGACCGCTATCTGGCACATACTCTCAGATTTGAAACCATACACAGCAGAGGGTTTTCTTGAATCACGTCCTGTGAATGAATCAAAAGTACTAACTACTTCACAGGCACTTAATCTACTAAAACAGCGTGGATATACTATCAAGGATGATGTTACTCCGGCTATGAATTAGGTGTTGTGTCTATATTTACTTTTTTGAAAAGCCACCGAAAGATGGCTTGTTTGCTATGCAATTTATTTTTTTCTACCCACTACCTCTTTGTTTCAAACTT
>NZ_JAJQXX010000028.1 GCF_028767025.1 Blautia sp. XA-2221 | reverse complement strand
AAAAAAGTGTTATTGATTGATGCGGATCCACAGGGAAGTTTAACTGCAAGTCTTGGATATGTAGAACCGGATGATATTGGAACAACTCTTGCAACTATTATGATGGGCGTTATCAATGAAGAAGAAATTGTTGAGGAGGAAGGCATTTTACATCATGAGGAACACGTGGATCTCCTACCGGCCAATATTGAGTTATCTGCTCTGGAAGTAACCATGAGTAATGTAATGAGTAGAGAACTGATCATGAAGGAATATATTGATACGATGCGATCACGATACGATTATATTTTGATTGATTGTATGCCAAGTTTAGGCATGATGACCATCAATGCTTTAGTAGCTTCTGATACGGTTCTGATACCTGTACAAGCTGCATATCTGCCGGTTAAAGGACTTCAACAGTTGATCAGGACTATTTCTATGGTAAAGAAGAGATTGAACCGGAAGCTGACGATACAGGGAATACTTTTGACAATGGTGGATTTTCGTACTAATTACGCCAAAGATATTGCTTTCAGAGTGAGAGAAACTTATGGATCTAAGATTTCTATCTTTGAAAATGTCATTCCACTATCAGTTAAGGTAGCTGAAGCAAGTGCGGAAGGAAAAAGTATTTATTGTCATTGTCCAAATGGAAAAGTATCTATGGCTTATGAAAATCTGACGCAGGAGGTTTTGGAAAATGAAAAGTAGAAGTGGAGAAAAAATCAAATTGACAAGCATTGATGAATTGTTGGGAGTAGTCAATGAAGAATCGGCAATGGAGATTGATATCAGTAAAATTCATGCTTTTAAGGATCATCCATTTAAGGTATTGGATGACGAAAAGATGACAGACTTGGTGGAGAGTGTAAAGGCAAAAGGAGTACTGACACCAGTTTTGTTACGGCCCGATGGTGAAGATGGATATGAGATGATATCTGGCCATAGAAGAATGTATGCGGCTGTTAGAGCTGGCTTGAAAACAATTCCTGCAATCGTGAGAGAGTTGTCAGATGATGATGCTGTAATCGCCATGGTAGATGCCAATATTCAACGAGAAGAGTTACTTCCGAGTGAAAAAGCATTTGCTTATAGGATGAAAATGGAAGCAATGAAACGGCAAGGAAAAAGAACAGATTTAACTTCGTATCAAAATGAGACGAAGTTGAGATCTGACGAAATATTAAGTAGACAGGTTGGAGAAAGTCGTGCACAGGTTCAGCGCTATATTCGCCTTACAGAATTGATTCCAGAATTATTAGATATGGTAGATGCAAAGAAGCTGAATTTTACCATTGCTGTTGATATTTCCTACATTGATAAAGAAATGCAGAAATGGATTTACGAGTATATCCGCGATTCAGGATTTATCAAACCAAAGCAGATTACAGCTTTGAGAAAACAGTTAGAAGAAGGACCGGTGAACCAGGGATTTATGATCTCAATTTTTAATAGTTGTATAGTGGTAAAAGCACCGGAACGAAAAGTGGTGTTATCAGGAAAGAAGCTTACAAAATATTTTCCGGAAGACTATTCGGAAACGGATATGGAAAAAGTGATTGAGGCATTGCTGGAACAATGGAAAAGAGAACAGAAATAAGGGTTGTCAAAATAAGACAACCCGAAGAAAGAAGAGATACAGAAGTTTAAAAAAAGGACTTCTATGAGAGAAAGGAAGGGAGGAAGATACATGGATAAAAAAATGAATTTTAAATATTTTTATGGAACAGAAGCAGACCAGTTTAGTTTTTACAGAATACCCAAAG
>NZ_JAJQXX010000027.1 GCF_028767025.1 Blautia sp. XA-2221 | reverse complement strand
TTGGTCAAGCCCTCGACCTATTAGTAGCAGTCAGCTCCATACGTTACCGCACTTCCACCTCTGCCCTATCTACCTCGTCGTCTTCAAGGGGTCTTACTTCTTTCGAATGGGATATCTCATCTTGAGGGGGGCTTCACGCTTAGATGCCTTCAGCGTTTATCCCTTCCAGGCTTGGCTACCCGGCCGTAGACTTGGCAGTCTAACCGGTACACCAGCGGCCCGTCCATCCCGGTCCTCTCGTACTAAGGACAGCTCCTCTCAGATATCCTACGCCCACGCCGGATAGGGACCGAACTGTCTCACGACGTTCTGAACCCAGCTCGCGTACCGCTTTAATGGGCGAACAGCCCAACCCTTGGGACCTACTACAGCCCCAGGATGCGATGAGCCGACATCGAGGTGCCAAACCACTCCGTCGATGTGAACTCTTGGGAGTGATAAGCCTGTTATCCCCAGGGTAGCTTTTATCCGTTGAGCGATGGCATTCCCACTTAATACCACCGGATCACTAAGCCCTACTTTCGTACCTGCTCCACCCGTCGGTGTCGCAGTCAAGCTCCCTTCTGCCTTTGCACTCTGCGAATGGTTTCCGTCCATTCTGAGGGAACCTTTGGGCGCCTCCGATACCCTTTCGGAGGCGACCGCCCCAGTCAAACTCCCCGCCTGGCATTGTCCCACCGCCGGGTCACGGCGGATGGTTAGAAACCCAATACTGCAAGGGTGGTATCCCAACAGCGACTCCCACACAACTGGCGTTATGTGTTCCTCGTCTCCCACCTATCCTGTACATGCAGCACCGGATCCCAGTACCAAACTGGAGTAAAGCTCCATGGGGTCTTTCCGTCCTGGCGCAGGTAACCAGCATCTTCACTGGTACTTCAATTTCACCGGATGCATTGTCGAGACAGCGCTCAAATCATTACGCCTTTCGTGCGGGTCGGAACTTACCCGACAAGGAATTTCGCTACCTTAGGACCGTTATAGTTACGGCCGCCGTTTACTGGGGCTTAAATTCAAAGCTTCGACTTGCGTCTAACCTCTCCTCTTAACCTTCCAGCACCGGGCAGGCGTCAGCCCATATACCTCACCTTTCGGTTTCGCATAGACCTGTGTTTTTGCTAAACAGTTGCTTGAGCCTATTCTCTGCGGCCAGGTCTCCCTGGCACCCCTTCTCCCGAAGTTACGGGGTCATTTTGCCGAGTTCCTTGACAATGCTTCTTCCGCCGGCCTTAGGATTCTCTCCTCATCCACCTGTGTCGGTTTACGGTACGGGTACGGTATAAACTATAGCGGCTTTTCTTGACGCACAGCTCACGGACTTCCCTACTTTCTTTCGGTCCGCATCGTGGCTTCCCATTGACACACGGATTTGCCAATGTGTCTGGTACCTCACTTGCACCGGGCTTTCCGTTCCCGGCTTCCGCTTTCTGCACGTGTCCCCACAGTTCTGTTATACCGCAGTACAGGAATCTCCACCTGTTGTCCATCGGCTACGACTCTCGTCCTCGCCTTAGGCCCCGACTTACCCAGGGCAGATCAGCTTTACCCTGGAAACCTTGGATATTCGGCCATAAGGATTCTCACCTTATTCTCGCTACTCATTCCGGCATTCTCTCTTCCATGCAGTCCACAGCTCCTTCCGGTACTGCTTCTTCCCGCATGCAATGCTCCTCTACCAATGTATCACTACATTCCTTAGTTTCGGTGGCGCGTTTCAGCCCCGGACATTTTCGGCGCAGGACCTCTCGACCAGTGAGCTATTACGCACTCTTTGAATGGATGGCTGCTTCTGAGCCAACATCCTGGTTGTCTTTGAAATCCCACATCCTTTTCCACTTAACGCGCACTTTGGGACCTTAACTGAAGGTCTGGGCTCTTTCCCTTTCGACTGCCCAACTTATCTCGTGCAGTCTGACTCCCGGTAAGCAATTCTGCGGCATTCGGAGTTTGATATTCTTCGGTAGGCTTTGACGCCCCCTAGGAAATTCAGTGCTCTACCTCCGC
>NZ_JAJQXX010000026.1 GCF_028767025.1 Blautia sp. XA-2221 | reverse complement strand
GAAAACTTTATTTTATCAATGAGCTATTAGTATTTCATTATATAAAGCCGGCATAGTATATGCTGGCTTTTATAATAGTGTGCCGAGCATGGCACTAATCTTACTGGTGCAAGTCCAGTCACGGGTATTTACCGCCAAGTGTAGCGAACCACAAGTTGGTATCAGTAATGGTATGGATGGAGGAAGTGGTGTAGCAAAATCCTTGAGCCTACGTACAGAAACTTGATCAGGCGATTAGGTGGGTAAGATTGCTATACAAATCGAAGCCCTAAAGGTAAACGTATACCGAAATTGTAAATCAAGAGGTTGTGGGATGAAAGATTAGTGCCTTACCTCGGGAGACCCTACTCACATACCCAAAGGTATGGACGAAAAAGGTTTGGAGAGGGAGTCAGATGATGTCATAGTAGGCGAAAGCTGAAGGACTGAAACGATTTATAGTACAAATCGTTATGTTTAAAATAGTACATGAGCCAGAAATCGAATGGGCAGGAAAAGTAGGAACGTAACCAAGGGATACTGTTTATATTCAGAGGGGTGATATGTATGAATTTTAGGATAAGTCAGAGGAGTAACAACGATGGAATTGATGGAAGTGATTTTATCAAAAGAAAATCTGAACAGAGCCTATAGAAAGGTAGTATCGAATAAAGGCGCGAGTGGAGTTGACGGGGTTACCGTTGAGGAACTGGGAGGTTATATAAGGGAAAATAAGGATAAGATTGTTACATCCATTAGAAATAGAACTTATATGCCGAAGCCGATACGGAGAGTATATATTCCGAAAGATAATGGAAAACAACGACCATTGGGAATCCCCACAGCATTGGATAGAACCATTCAACAGGCAGTCGCACAGCCAATAAGTGATATTTATGAAGAAATATTCAGTGAATATAGTTACGGTTTTAGACCGGGGAGAAGTTGCCATGATGCAATCAGACAAGCACTCTGCTATCTGAATGATGGCTATGAATGGGTAGTAGATATAGATATTGAACAGTTTTTCGACAGAGTAAATCACGATAAGTTAATTCAGATACTAAGAGAGCAAGTAAACGACAGTACCACATTGAATCTGATTCGGAAATATCTGAAAGCAGGGGTAATGGAAAAAGGACTGGAAAAAGCGACCATCACGGGTGTGCCACAAGGGGGTCCACTATCAGTTGTGTGTTCAAATATCTACCTTGATAAGTTGGATAAGGAACTGGAACAGAGAGGGCTTCGCTTCACAAGGTATGCCGACGATGTGCTGATATTCACAAAAAGTGAGATGGCAGCTAACCGAGTGATGAAATCTATTTGCAGCTGGTTAGAGAGAAAGCTGTTTTTGAAAGTAAATGCTACGAAAACGAAAGTAGTGAGACCAACAAGAAGTAAATATCTTGGATTCACATTTCTAAAGAATGGCTCGGAATGGAAAGTCAGACCGACCAACGAAAAGAAGAAGAAGCTGAAAAAGAAGCTAAGCGAATACCTGAAAAGAGGAAAAGCTGTAGCGAGACCACTTGCAATTACAATTAAAAGAGTAAATGAGATTGTACGAGGGTGGATAAATTATTTCAGAATCGGAATGATGAAGTTGTTTATGGAAGAACTCGGGGAGTGGCTGAGACACAAAATCCGAGTAGTCATCTTAAAACAGTGGAAGAGACCGAAAACCATTTACCGAAACCTATGTTATCTGAACTGGAAATATAAAAATGGATTTAGTCAGGAAGAGATATTTAAGGTTGCTAATTCCAGACTTGGATGGTACAGAAAAAGTGGAATGAACGTAGTGAATTTCATTGTCAGTAAAGATTTACTTGAAAATAGGATAAAAGATGGAGCGGGTCTGCTCAATCCCTTATCCTATTACTTGGTTAAAGTTGGAATATAAGTTGTAGAGCCGTATACGAGACCCGTACGTACGGTTCAATGGGAGGGGCGAGAAAATTTATTCTCCCTCTACCCTATTATCACATATATAGAGAGGTAATCATGAGAAGAATTGCAATTTTGGATACTGGCGTAGGTGCAAGTGAAGATGATTT
>NZ_JAJQXX010000025.1 GCF_028767025.1 Blautia sp. XA-2221 | reverse complement strand
GTTATTTACCAATGACTGTTTCAAGGATCTTTCCAGTGATGCGAAGATCTTATACGGTTTGATGTTGGACAGAATGTCTTTATCCATTAAGAATCAGTGGTTTGATGAAGAAAATCGGGCATATATCTATTTTTCCATTGAAGATATCATGGAATTATTGAATTGTGGCAGAAATAAAGCGGTGAAATCTCTTCAGGAGCTGGATGATGAAAAAGGGATAGGTTTGATTGAAAAGCGTAGGCAGGGCTTTGGAAAGGTTACGATCATCTATGTAAAATCATTTGTTCAGGAAGAATGTGAAGAACAGAAAAAAGAAAAATCAAAGATGGTGAAGTTTACAAATCAAACTTCTGTAGAGGAAGAAGAGACAGAAGAAGTTTACATTTCAAACTTCAAGAAGTCCCAAAAACAAACTTCAAGAAGTCCCGAAAATAAACTTCAAGAAGTTTACATTTCAAACTCTAATAATACTAATATTAACAATACTAATCTTA
Source organism: Blautia sp. XA-2221 (assembly GCF_028767025.1). Taxonomy (GTDB): domain Bacteria; phylum Bacillota; class Clostridia; order Lachnospirales; family Lachnospiraceae; genus Blautia_A. Next base: position 3,587 of record NZ_JAJQXX010000025.1, on the reverse strand, counting down.
GTGAGAATAAATCTAATCATATCGTATCTGCAGATGGGATAGGATCCGAAGAGAATGAGATGGAAACATTACATGCGTATCAATCTCTGATCAAAGAAAACTTGGATTATGATTCTCTGTTAGTAAGTCATCCTCATGACAAAAATCAGATTGATGAAATTGTGGATCTGATCGTAGAGACTGTCATGTGTAAGAGCGATAAAGTATTGATTGCAAGCAACTGGTATTCAGGAGCTCTGGTAAGAGGAAAATTCATGAAGCTAAATTATTCGCATGTAGAGTATGTGCTGCATTGTCTGGAAGGAAATACGAGTAAAATCAAGAATATCAAGAAATATTTACTTGCGGCATTGTTTAATGCCCCTTCAACGATAAGTGGATATTACCGGGCAGAAGTAAATCATGATATGCCGTGGCTGGCAAGATAGGAGGACATATATGGGTATTTTAAAAGTGGCAGGAAAAGTGTTATTGATTCCATTGTGGTTTATCATTTCGATTATAGGTGCTGGAGTGAAACTGCTGGTACATATGGTGGCAATCGCAAAAAAGATATTGGGATTGGGAATTATGGCGTTGTTCATAGAAACAGTGATCTGTTATCAAGACTGGCTACAGGCAGCTTTTCTGGCTTGTATGGGCGGTGTTTTGGTATTCATTTTGCTTGCAGGAGAATTTATAGATACTATGATTGACTTGATAAGAGAAACAATATGTGCTTTGATTTTTGGCAGAGGGAGAAACCATGTGTTATGAAAAAAATATTCGGTTATGCTAATTAACAGAAAGGCAGATGCAAGGATAAGACAAAAATACAAGATTACAAGCAAGGCGTTTGCCATCTGTTGCAAGTTTGTTAGGGGGATAATTTTTCGTCTTTCGTTAAGAAATTATTGATATTTGTGTAATAGACTATCGAGTATAAGAAAGAAAAGTGAACCCAAAAGGATGAGAATTATGAAGTTGAGTAAAGCATGCCGTGTAATATGTAATATAGAAAAAAAGAAAGTGATAGTGGCTAATTTGGATAATGGTACTTGGATTTTAATTCCATTGAGCTGTTGGGAAATTGTTCGGAAGATGGATGAACAAAATGTTGATCCCGAAGTGATATATGCGAATGCATATGATAATGAAGATGAAAGTTATCTCCGATACATTTTGGGAAAGTTGCTAGATTATGATTTTTTAGTGCCTGAGGAAAAATTATCAGATACATATAAATGTGAGATTCGAAAAGTTGCTATTAATTTGACGTATCGGTGTAATTTGAGATGTAGACATTGTTGTGTTGATGCAAAACATGTGTCGGAATTTACAGAAAAAGATGAGTTGAATACAGAACAGTTAAAGGAAGTGTTTGAAAAATCGGCTGCTTTGAATCCAGAGCAAATTGTTTTATCTGGTGGGGAACCAATGGTTCGTAAAGATTTTATGGAACTGTTATATTATCTTCGAAAACACTTTAAAAATAAAATTTCACTTTCAACAAATGGACTGTTGATTACTGAATCGAACATAAAATATTTGAATAATTGTATTGATAAATATGATATCAGTATTGATGGTGTTGATGAGGAAAGTTGTAGCAGAATCAGAGGAAAAGGGGTATTTAAAAAAGTTATTGAAAGCATAGAGTTAATAAAAAAATATGGTGACAAAGAAATTTATTTATCGATGATGTTTGACGATTTTAATGAGAATTTGAGAGGTGAGTTTTTACAGCTCTGTAAAAGACTGGGTGTTCATCCGTTGATGAGAGCATTTGAGCCAATGGGACGTGGCGCCGAAAACTGGAAAGATTTTGAAAAGAATGAAGAAGAACATCATGTAGAACAGTATTCAAAAGAGGAATTAGAAGAGGCACGGAGTAATTTAATGTGCTTTAGCTGTGCGGCAGGGAGAAAAGAAATCATGATAAATCCTAAAGGAGATATTTTTCCATGTGGAAACCTTAATGTAAAAGATTTTTGCATGGGAAATATTCTTCAAATCAATAATATCAATAATTTCTTTAATGGAAATTTTTTTGATATGCAGCGGTGCAACGAGGGCGTGAATATGTTAGAACAATCGTATCCGTATAACTTTCATGAATGTAAAGAGTGTAATGTCAACTTGTTTTGCTGGTCATGTATTTCTGGGATTAGAAACAGATATACAGATCCGGTAAGATTTAAAAAAGAATGCAGAGATAAAAAGGCAATATTAGAAAGAGTGGTATGGGGTGAAGAATAATGCAAAGTGCTACTATATGGTTGACTGAGAACTGTAATTTAAAATGCAGATATTGTTACGAAGGTCAAGAGAAAGGAAAAAGGAAATTTGCAATATCGAATATAACTGCACTTATTAGTTTTATAGAAAGGGAAATTTTAGAATCTGCTAAAAAGGAAGATAAGGTGATTATTTCTTTTCATGGTGGGGAACCACTTCTGGAATTAAAAATGATGAAAAATATTATTTCAGATTTGGATAAAATTTCAGCAAAAAGAAATATTTCTATTGTATATGAAGTAACAACAAATGGAAATGTAAATGAGATGGAATTTTTGGAGTACATTAAAAATAGAGAAGATTTTAGGATTTCTGTTAGTTTAGATGGGAAAAAGGAAATAAATGATTTATTTAGAATGACAAAATGTGGAGAAAGCAGTTTCGATAAAGCATTTTGGTTCGCAAAGCAATTATTAAAAACGAAAAAATATCCGAGGATAAGAATGACTCTTACTCCTGAGATGGTGGAATACTTGTATGAAAATATAACTTTTTTTATAAAAGAAGGATTTGAAATGATTGTTACCGTTCCAGATTTTTTTGATAAAAAATGGGAGCAATGGCATCTAGTAAAAATCGAGGAACAATTATATAAAATATATGGATATTGTAGGGACATATCGACAGAACCTCAGATTAGTTTACTTGATCAAACATCATATTTAAAAAAGGTGGGAAGATGTTTTGGCGGAATTACTGAAATAAATATAGGATGCGATGGTTTGCTATACCCCTGTACATACACAGTAAATAATATGAAATATTGCATTGGTAATATATGGACAGGGGTAGATAGAGTAAAAGAAAAAAAGTTACTGACTTTATATGAAAAAAATAATGAGGAATGTTTCGGATGCGGGTTAGAAAGTGCATGCATTTGTACGAGATGTAAATTTTTAAATGAAGCAATAACGGGGAATTGCACTGCGCCAGTCCCTATTATATGTGGTTTTATGAATGTTTTCTACCGTTTTTTTAGAAATGTTAATACTAATAGCTTAAAAATTATTAAACAGTAAATCCGGAGGGAATTTAATATGACAGAAAAAATTAAAATTGAAAAAATCAATGATAAGGTGGAAACAATTGAAGTAAGAGGACAGGGCTGCTGGGATGATTGTGAAATCTGGAAAAATAATACAACAGCAGGAAAAAATAAATGCAGGAGAGATTTTACCGCATACAATAATAAGTTTAAATAAGACTTGCAACATAAGGTTACTTGGTAACAAAGAAAACTTTATTTTATCAATGAGCTATTAGTATTTCATTATATAAAGCCGGCATAGTATATGCTGGCTTTTATAATA
>NZ_JAJQXX010000024.1 GCF_028767025.1 Blautia sp. XA-2221 | reverse complement strand
TGTAAAGGAATTATTAATGGGAGATACGAAATGTTGTGCGATAAAGTGTCTAATGGAACAGTATCAAATATTAAATAGCAAAGTACCCAATGGTTCAATACTGAATGTTATGTAAAGGAATTATTAATGGAAGATACGAAATGTTGTGTAATAAAGTGCTTAAAGGAACAGCATCAAATATTGAACAGCAAAGTACCCAATGATTCAACACTGAATGTTGTGCAATGTAACTATTAATGGGCAGTACTAAATTTTGTACAATGAAATTTGTAAGATACAGATATAAAAGAATGCTCATGCCTTATATGGGGGCATGGGAATTACCCAGATGAGAATTCTGTGCAGCTTTTTCAATTGTCTTATTTATAGCAATAGAATGGGCAAAGAGAAAATACAGAATTTCAGATAATGGTATTTGTAATGTGAAGGCACGACAGAAGGCTTAAATTCTATAGGTGCATTAAAAGAGGGCGCATTAATGAAAAATTGAGCTGTTTCTAAAATCTGTGAATTTGTATACCAATAGAGTATATGTTGTTCAGATGGAAAATCAGTTAAATTATATATACATCATATAAAGATGAACAGATCAATCCATGAATGATTTTTAGGAAATGTACGATTATATGTGAATATCATGGAGTAAGACAGACGAGTACATTCAATTATAACCAGATGAGTTTTTGCATAATCACCAGAAAATGTAGATTTATACATGAATATTTGAGGATGGGAGTGATGAATATATAAAGTCAACCCTATGACTTTTTTATCTCATCCAATTTTTCATAAAATGTAAATTTACAGATAAAAACTTTAGAAAAGGAGAAGAGGACAAATGACAGAGTATGAGAAGTTTCTGCAGAGACTGGAAACATTTATTTTTGTGGAAAACGAACCGGAGAAAGCAGATATTATTTTTGTTCCCGGAAATGGCTATCCGCAAATGGCAGAGCAGGCAGCAGCATTGTATAAAAGAGGTGTTGCTCCCCATATTCTTCCAAGTGGAAAGTACAGTATTACGCTTGGAAAGTTTTCGGGTGTTCAGGCAAAATCTGATAAATACCATGAAGAGTATCAGACAGAGTGGGATTTTTTGAAAGATGTTCTTGTAAAAAATGGGGTAAATGAAAACGATATTTTGAAAGAGGATCGTGCTACTTTTACCTGGGAAAATGCAAAATATTCCAGAATGGTTACAGACAGGAATGGAATATGTGTAAAAAAAGCTATTATATGCTGCAAAACCTATCATGCCAGAAGAGCATTGATGTATTATCAGAAGGCATATCCGGAAATTGAACTTTTGGTATGTCCTTCTGATGCGGATGGAATTAATCGCAGAAACTGGAAAAATACAGAAGAAGGAATTCAGGTAGTCACAGGGGAGGTGACAAGAATTATAAGCCAGTTTTCTTTGATGATGGAGTAGGAGAAAAGGACCGGATTATGTCAGGGTCCTTTTTTGCTGTACAGTCGTCGGAGATTATGTGTGAAATAATGTATTATAAATGAAAAAATTAAAAAAGTGTACAAATATTTTGTCCGTGTTTTGACATGATGGATATACTGGATTCGCTGATCTTTTGATTTTATCTTACAGCTTTTACTATATAAAGTTTAGCAGTTACTTATTTACAGATAATATCCGAACTGACACAGTAACTGTCCATATACTGCCGTTCTGCCAAATGCTTTAACTTGTATATGTTAAGTTTCGGAGGTGTATAACTATAAATCACAAACCTGAAAAAGCACACGAAATTTTCAGGAGAGTCGATTTTGTAATATGGCATATCGAGTTTAATGCTTCTTTTTTGCTTGCTTATAGCAAACTCTATTGTGTAAAATTCTGTAGTTACCTATTTAATATACAGGACGAAATTCCATTGCCACAGGTAATTTGGAATGCATTTTTACATGATGATGTGAATAAAGTGATACAATACGATATCCGTTCGCAGGTTATATTCTGCCAGGCACTTTGGTATGTTTGTGTTAAAAATTTGATACATATATGTAAGAATGACATTGTAGAAAGAGTGTTGTAATTCATTATTGCCCGGATAGCCGAGAACAAGATGAAAAGTGGCAGTATAGTAAAATATAGCAAAATATACTGAAAAATTATATTTTAGGGGTGTCGAAAAAAATAGAACTATGATATAATATCTGTGTCGTAATGTGAAAAAATCTGTTACGAAATGTTTACAAAAGCATAAAAATCTGATATATTAAGAACGAATGAAAATAGAAATTCTGTTATAAACAGTTTTCGGTTATAAAATATATGAAATTAATGATTATTTATTGATATAGATAGTAGATGAGGTGTAATAATGAAAAAAAATAATGGTAAGAGAAATGTACAGTTTTTGGCAGCAGCGGCATTAACAGCAGCATTGATGGCAGGACAGATCCAGCCGGTTGCAGTTTACGGAAGTGAAACTATTCAGATCAGCAGCCTGATTCCGGACAATGTGACAGTGGAACAGCCGGTACCCCTTTCTGAGATTTCTCTTCCATCCAGTGAATATGGTACTTTAGCATGGGCAGATGAATCAAGTGTACCATCTGAACGTGTACAGTCATACGATGTTGTTTTTCGTCCCTATAATCAGGCAGACCTTTCCAAAATATCCGGTTGGGCCGGAAGTTCTGATGTGATCTACAGCAGTGTGACAGTAGTAGTGAGCAGTATTGAGGAAAATGAATCCCAGGAAGAGGAATGGTCCGAGGAAAATAATGGAGAAGCTTCTGAGGATCAGAATGACAGTGAATGGGAAGAAGAAAACGGTAATACCGAAGAGAATGACAGCCATGAGTCAGAAGACCAAGAGGCTGATGCTAAGGACGAAGATACCAGTGTACCTAACGGAAACGGACAGGAAAACAGTGAAACAGAAGGGGAATCTCAGGATCATGTTGGAGATAAAGAGGAGAGCCCGGAAACAGGGGAAAAACCAGAGGTATCTGTAACTCCGGAAGCAACTGTAATCCCGGAAGTATCAGTGACTCCGGAACCGACTGTAACACCAGAAGTGTCAGTGACTCCGGAACCGACCGTAACACCGGAAGTGTCAGTGACTCCGGAACCAACAGTAACTCCGGAAGAAGATAAGGATAATATTTTTGAACAGGAAGATCAGAAAGACCAGCGGCCATCAGATCTGGAAGAGAATCTCACAGAGGAAGAAAAGGAAGAGATGGCTGTGGCAAACCACACCAGCAACGGGATTTCTGTATCCGGAATCAATCTGCCATGGTATGTTCAGTTTAGAGCAACCAGCGCAGAGGACTATCAGTTTACAAATGAAACAGAAGCAAATCTGTTCAAGTCTTATGAATTTGAACTGTGGGATCTGAGAAACAATACAGAATATGAAATTCCTGACGGAGAATATATCAGTGTGACCGTTCCGGTAAAAGCAGGTTATACATACACTATTGAGCATCTTCTGGACAGCGGGGCAATGGAGACCATTGTTCCAAGCGTGGAAGGCAGTACCATGGTATTCAGCACCCATTCATTCAGTCCTTTTGGCATCGCAGGAAGCAAACCTCTTGTAGGAGGGGAAATTCAGGAAGATGGATATGGGGATTTAGTACCGGTTGCAACCGTAACGCCCACAGCTGCAGCAGGAGTAACAGCGGTACCTGAAAAGGACAACAGCAATACAGTACAGAAGCCGCAGGATAACAGTAAGGATTCTGATAAGCAGACAAACACATCAGAGGACAGCGGCAAAGAAGCTGAGGCAAATAATGGCAATTCCAAATCTGCAGTGAATACAGGAGATAATACAATGATCGCACCTTTTGTAATTCTGGGTGTGGCAGCGATTGTGGTAGTAGGTGTAATTATTTATTTCAGAAAGAAAAAATAAATCACAGTAAAGCATAAGAAAAAAGTCCTCCCATATAATGTTATGGGGAGGGCTTTTTTATGAAAACAAAAACGGTTTTAAGATCATTGTTTCTTGCATACGGCCTGACAGGCATCTGCCTTCTGATCCTGGCATTTCTGGTATTTCAGTTTGATCTGGGGCTGGCGCCCGTATCAGCGGGGATTGTGGCAGTATATGTAATTTCCTGTCTGGCAGGAGGATTTATGGCAGGAAAAATCATGCGAAAGGATAAATATTTCTGGGGGATTTTAGTAGGTCTTGCGTATTTTATACTTCTTGTACTTGTATCCTTTGCCGCAGAAGGAAAGTGGGATATGTCTTTTCAGCATTTGCTAACTACTTTTTGTATGTGCCTGGGAGGAGGTGCTCTTGGAGGTATGCTTGCATAACCTAAAAAAAGACTTTTAATTGAGAGAATTTTATGCTATACTATGCCCAGACAATTATATATACATAAGGAGGATATACAATGGAGCATATCAAAACATTAAATACAAAAAATCTGCAGAACACAGTAAAAAAAGGTGGATGTGGTGAGTGCCAGACTTCCTGCCAGTCAGCATGTAAAACTTCCTGTACTGTAGGAAATCAGAGCTGCGAGCATAAATAAGGCGGAGTTCAGGGAAGTCAGTTAAGCAGCGGGAAACCCGCTGCTTATTCTTTTGTTAGGGCAAGGCCCTGTTTTACATTGTGGAGTTTTTCGTTGTTCCGAAAAACGAAACTTTGAAAAACAAATA
>NZ_JAJQXX010000023.1 GCF_028767025.1 Blautia sp. XA-2221 | reverse complement strand
TGTTTTTCAAAGTTTCGTTTTTCGGAACAACGAAAAACTCCACAATGTAAAACAGGGCCTTGCCCTAACAATAAAAAAGGAATCCGGCCCTAATCAGACCGGACCCCTTACTGAGTCTATTTCATTCTTTCGTATGAAACAATTATGCTCCGAGAAGTTTGCCAAAGTGTTTGATTGTACGAACCATCTGGCTTGTGTAGGAGTTCTCGTTGTCATACCAGGAAACTACCTGTACCTGAGTTGTTCCGTTATCAAGCGGAAGAACCATAGTCTGAGTAGCATCGAACAGAGAACCATATTTCATTCCTACGATATCGCTGGATACGATCTCGTCTTCGTTGTATCCGAAGGACTCGTTGGAAGCTGCTTTCATAGCTGCGTTGATCTGCTCTTTTGTTACATTTCCTTCAACAACTGCTGTAAGGATTGTAGTAGAACCTGTTGGGGTTGGAACACGCTGTGCAGCGCCGATGAGCTTGCCGTTCAGCTCCGGAATAACAAGACCGATAGCTTTTGCAGCACCTGTGCTGTTCGGAACGATATTAACTGCAGCTGCACGGGATCTTCTCAGATCGCCTTTTCTCTGCGGTCCGTCAAGTGTCATCTGGTCGCCTGTGTAAGCGTGGATTGTGCACATGATACCTGTCTTGATAGCTGCAAGATCGTTAAGAGCTTTTGCCATCGGAGCAAGGCAGTTTGTTGTGCAGGATGCAGCGGAGATGATCTTGTCTTCGCTTGTAAGACCTTCGTGGTTTACATTGTAAACGATTGTCTTAAGATCGTTTCCTGCCGGTGCGGAAATGATAACGTGTTTAGCGCCAGCATCGATATGAGCCTGAGCTTTGTCTTTGGATGTGTAGAATCCTGTACACTCAAGAACAACGTCTACACCGATTTCTCCCCAAGGAAGCTCTGCAGCGTTAGCTTTTGCGTAGATTTTGATTTCTTTTCCATCAACTGTGATAGAGTCTTCTCCAGCCTCTACTTTGTCACACAGTTCATATCTGCCCTGTGTAGAATCATATTTTAATAAGTGAGCCAGCATTTTCGGGGAAGTAAGGTCGTTGATAGCAACGATTTCGAATCCTTCTGCTCCAAACATCTGACGGAAAGCCAGACGACCGATACGGCCAAATCCATTAATTGCAACTTTTACTGCCATGATAAATTCCTCCTATGAATTAAATGGTTGATTATGGCGCTCCCTATATTGTTAAAGAAACGTCAACCTGAACATATTGTATCGAATCTCATACAAAAATTCAAGACTATTTTGGAAAAAACATCACAAAAAAAGTAAATCTCTGTGCTATAATCGACTTATAACATACATAACGGAGGGTTTCTATGAAAAACAGCATTTTATGGGACTGTCATATGCACTCTTCTTTTTCTGCCGATTCCGACACAGACATGGAAAAAATGATCCAAAGCGCTATATCATGTGGACTTGAAGGAGTCTGCTTTACCGAACATCTGGATCCGGATTATCCTCCCACCCCGGAACAGCAGATTTTTCATCTGGGTCTTGACGCATATGCACACAGACTGTCTTTTCTGAAAGAAAAATATAAAGACAGCATTGTTGTAAATTTGGGTATCGAATATGGGCTTCAGCCTCATCTGAAAGAAAATTTAAAAAATCATCTGAAAATGTATCCATTTGATTTTGTAATCGGCTCTTCCCATGTGGTCCACGGTTCTGATCCCTATTACGGCGAATATTTTAAAGATCGGGAAGAGACCCGGGGCTACAGGGAATATTTTGAATCGATCCTTGAAAATCTGAATGTGTTCTCAGAAATGGATGTCTACGGACACATCGACTATATTGTACGCTACGGTCCAAACAAAAATCTTTATTACAGCTATGAACGATATCAGGACATTCTGGACGAAATACTTCGCACTTTGATCCGTAAAAATATCGGAATCGAACTGAATACAGGCGGTTATCATTATGGACTTGGAGAGCCTAATCCCTGCACTGCCGTGATCCGCCGTTACCGCGAACTTGGCGGTGAGATCATTACTGTAGGTGCTGACGCCCATTCTCCGGAAAAAATAGCCTTCGCCTTTGATAAAGCAGCCGAGGTTCTGAAGAACTGTGGTTTCCGATATTATACGATATTCAAAAACAGAACACCGGAATTTATCAGCCTCTCCTGACAAAGTCAATAGATCAGATTTTCCGGCAGTATATTTTCTACCCCGGAAAATCTGATACCTGTATATGCAGTTTATTAAGGAAGTTTTTTGCTGTCCACTCCGTTCACAGCGCTTGATTATTTAAAATCTATGCCGCCTTCGCATTATCATTGATTCCTTCAATAACCTTTCTTATTCCCATCCATACATTCAGATCAGTAAAAATATCTGCAACACTCCCCCGATCTGTGAACGGCGACTCCTGTAGTACAGATAAATCTTTCATCAAACCATTATGTACGATATATTCCACAATCTGATTTACAAAATAAATCTGTCTGCTGTCCAGATTAGCTTCATTCAAATATTCAGAAAAAGCTTCTTTTGCAGTGTTCATATCCAGCCCCACTATCTCACGGACAAATTCTCCCAGCGGCTTGTCCCCATACTCTGCTTCATACTCGTCCTTCGTTCCCAGATCACTCCACAGAATTTTTTCCAATATTTTAATATCATCCTGCGTCATTGGCTTATTCTTTTTCAGTTTCGCAATGACAAAATCATCTTGGTGCTGACGGACATAATATTCTGCCTTTGCCTTATAGTTCTTCAGATCATCGTTCTCCAGTTCTGACTCTTTCCATTCGATAGACAGAATATCATCCTCGAAATTTGTGTCATAACGTACTTTCTTTTTCGGAAGATACTTCATCAGATCACGAAGGCTTTCCCGAATATGTTCAAATTCATTGATTCCAGCACGATTCAGATAATCCGTATGAAGAATCTGATTGATCAGCTCCGCCTGTACCATAATTTCCGGTATGTTTGCTACCGTAGAAATCGCACTGACTTTTTTCAAGAGATCACTCCTGGCTTTTCCATATTTCTTTCCGATCAAATATGCCAGCTCTATACCGTACATCAGTGCATCAAACCGAACTGCACTTGCCTCATCTCCATCCGGTAGGATCAGAGGAGCCAGTTCTTCCCTTACAAGCAAGGTATCCTCATAACTCAGAGTCTGATAGTTGGAATGATTGGAATACAGATCCACATATTTTAAATGTTGACGAACTGCAAAGTTTTCCCGATTTAGTTCCTGAACTTTTTCACTCATATGCTGTATCAGGGCATTCCGGTAGGCAATCAATCGTTCTGTCTGATATTCCACATCCTGTAATTTGTAAGTAATCTGAAATTCCAGATTAAAGATTGCTCCCTGCAGCGCCATCATATTAGCAGTTGCCTTCCCTTTGTTCATACGGAAAAACTCAAAATTGCCACAAAAATCAAAAATATAAAATTTTTGCTTGTCCTCTCCGTCCAGCAATCCAGGACACAGACGGGTTCCTCGGCCAATCATCTGCCAGAATTTCGCTTTGCTCATAACTTTCTTAAAAAAGACAAGGTTTAATACTTCCGGCACATCGATTCCTGTGTCCAGCATATCCACGGAAATAGCAATTTGTGGAAGTTTATTGGGTTCTGAGAATTCATCAATAGCACTCTGGGCATAAGTCATATAATTGTCAATGACTTTTGCATATCCCGGCAAATTCGGATATTCTTTTCCAAAAATCTCCAGAATCTTTTCCGCATGATCGTGATTCTTAGCAAAAATAATCGTCTTTCCTAAAGTTTCTCCATAATTGATACGAATCCCTTTGGTCATAAGAATATGCAGAACCTTCTTTATGGTATCCTCATTGAACAGCCAGGAATTCAATGCAGAAGAACTGATTTTTTCAGGCAGTTCTCCATTCTCGTCTTCAAACGTATCTTCATAGGTTTCCTTGTCTTCTTCTGATAATTCATCGTACACAATTCCCTCTTCAATAAATTTCAAGGAAGATTCTACGGAAAGAAAATCTACCAGATAGCCATCTTTGACAGCCTGTGCCAGTTCATACCCATATGTGGGCACGCCATTTTCCAGTTCAAAAATATTGTAGGTATTCTTATCAATTTCATCCTTTGGTGTAGCTGTCAGGCCAACCAGCGGCGCATCAAAATAGTTAAAAATATCTTTGTATTTATTATAAATAGATCGATGGGCCTCATCACAGATTACCAAATCAAAATGTCCGCAGGTAAACAGTTTTCCTTCCTCATCCTTTACAGAATCAATGCAATTCATCATGGTCTGATAAGTAGAGAAAACACAGTGAGCCTGATAATTATCCTTTTCCTCGCATAAATTAGTCACTGATAAATCCGGAAGAAGATTCACAAAACTTCTTTTTGCCTGTGTAACCAGAGAATTTCGATCTGCCAGGAACAAAATATTCTTTACCCAGCCATGCTGTAGCAATACGTCGCACAATGAAATAACTGTTCTTGTTTTTCCGGAACCCGTCGCCATAACTAACAATGCTTTCCTGCGATTTTTATTTCCAAAGCTGTCACAAACTGCCTTAACCGCACCTTCCTGATAATACCGTCCCGCAATATTCTTATTTACAGTAATATGCTTCAGACTTATCTTCATAGACTGCAGATTGAACCACTTTTCCAGATCCCGTTTAGAATATATCATAGATACTTTTCGTTCCGGATACTGCCCGTCATCAATCCTCGTATGAAATCCATTGGTCAGAAAAATAACCGGTCTTCTGCCGTACTGTTTTTCTAACAGATCTGCATATAACTTTGCCTGCTGGCGTCCTTTTGCAACATCCACACAGGTACGTTTTGCCTCAATTACCGCAAGCGGTCTATGAGCATCATCATAAAGCACATAATCTGCATATCCTACCTCTGATTTATTTGGCATTCCCGGAAGTTCCACTTCATTGATCCAGTTTTTCCCTTCTGTCCATCCTGCATCCATCAACATGGTATCTATGTAAATCTTTCGGGTCTTATACTCAGACAAATCAAGTGGTTTCGGTACATACGTCTGTTGCTGTTCTTCACGTCTTGCAGTCAGTTGCTCTTTCAATGACTGATTTTCTGCAATGAGAGCTTTCAGATCAATTTCCTGATGCTCAGTCAAGGAATACTCTGAAATTTTTGAGTCTTGTTTTAACAACTCTTTATTATAGGGCTTATACACATAGTGCTTTGAATAACAGCAAGCAACAAAATCCAGAAAATAATACAGATTTTGTAAACACAGACACGCTACATCATAAGTTATTTTCTGTCCTCTATGGGCAACTTCATTTCCTCGAACTCTAATCAACTTCATTCTATTCCATAAGTCTGTATTATCAATCAAATTCCGAAACTCTTCTGTTCCCATCAGACTGGCTAATGTGTCCTGATATGGCATAACAAGAGAACCATCCACTGAATACATCCATTTGATGGCAAACTCCATTGCCCGACGACAATTAAACACACAGGCCTCCATATCAATATGTAATAGTTTCTCCGCTGAAATGGCTACATCTGCGAAAGAATCAAATTGCGGTTCTTTCTTAAGGAAATCAAAATTGGTCATAAAAATCACCCCATTCTTCTTTATTTTCTACCTTACTTTCAATACAACTCCTCTGCTATTACCTCAAATCACTCAAAAAACACCTGTTGCTAACGGTTTTAATCCATATCTTTTACCACTTCACATAAATGATACATTGCCATTTATGGCATCTCTGGCTTTTTTATCTTGATTTTGGTTATGTTCAAACTGCCGCATCTGATTATAATAATCAGCATTTACATAATTCTGATTAAATATCATATTGTTAAAATATGAATTCATCACTTGCTTTCCTTTATCCAAAATATTTCTGTATTAAACTATCAAATAATAATGGTATCCCATCTAATACTTTTTTTACAGAAATTTTGATTTGTCGGTCTGGGCGACGAAGGCAGCAAACTCATTTTGCAAAGCCATAGGAGGAATAATTATCTTAAACTCTTTTAGCCAACCTGTATTTAAATTTGGCTGTCCTCCGCCAACAACTTTCTGTGCTACTTGTTCGGCAAAAAAGCCATCTCTCATCCAATGCTTTAAATATACATTCGTCACTTGTCCTTTTGCTCGCAAAAAGCCAAGACTTACAAAGGTACAAAGTTCTTCATCTACATCCAAAATGACTGGATGCCCTAAGTTTGAACCAACCCTTGAAAACAAAACATCTCCCATTAGTGGTTTAGTTCCTTTAGGGGCTTTTTCAAACTCTTCTCTTGAAATATATTTTACATCTGATAAATCAAGATAATCACACGAAGTATTTTTCGCTGATATGAATTTCACGCCATCTTCAACATAGGTAGGTGTATGAGTTAAGCCTAAATATATTTCAGCCACATCATTAATTTTTCCATATGGCATATTCTTTTCGTTATGACTTTGATGACCAAAGAGTTCGATAAATCGGGCTCTGGTAAGGTCATCCCACTTTTCAAGTTCTTGTCTTCTCAATTTAATAATCTTATTAATCTTTTCAAGATGCTTCACAATATTCATCTGTCTCTCATAATCAGGTACATTGATTTCAATATTAGCTACAATTTGCTTTGAAATCTCTTTAAAAGTTGCACCTCTCCCTAGTGAATTAAGAAATTCTGTATTACCTTTCAAAAACCAATACAAATATTTATTATTGATTTTTTCCGAACAAATCAGGTTCTTAAATCCTTGATTACAATACATTTCACATCCTGCAATTGCCACTTTACCAATTGGTGCTCTTGAAGAAAGAATTACTGTACCTTCAGGAAAAGAAGAAAGACCTGATTTCTTAACTGCCAACTCTGTGATTTTACGTACAGTATCCGTAATTATATATGAATCATTATCAAGTTCTGCTGGTGTAATCCATTTCACATCCCCATCCCAATATTCTTCAATACTTGTCTTTGGAGTGCTTCCGGACACAATCTCACATATATCACCTAGTTTATATCTTTCCATTTATCATCCCCACAAATCCGAATTGAATTTTAGGCGATGAATTTTTGGTGAGATGTTTTTACATTTATTTGATTGACAATCGCATATTGCATGGTTGTATCAATCTGAGAATGACCTAAAAGCTTTTGTACCTGTTCAATTGGCATACCTTTATCAATTGCTCTTGTTGCCATTGTCCGACGGAATTTATGTGGATGAATTTTTTCCATATTTAATTTTCTTCCAAGCGTACGAATACGGATCTCTACTCCGCTAATCTTCAAGCGATCATATGGCGCATCTAATGTAACAAAAAGTGCTGGATTACTATCTTTTCGCTCGCTTAAATAATTTAGCAAATGAAGCTTTGCTTTTGCATCGAAATAGACCCTGCGTTCTTTATCACCTTTTCCAAATACAACACATTCTCGAGCTTCAAAATCAACATCAGAAATATTCAAATTCACCAATTCACCAACACGTATACCTGTTAAATAAAGCAAATCAATCATAGCCAAATCCCTAGGACATTGACAATGATCTCTAAGCATTTCAATTGCCTCATCTGATATAATTTCTTTTACAGGCTGTTTCGTTTTAATTTTGTGAATGCGTCTCATAGGACTTTTCAAAATGTAATCTTCTTCCTCGAGCCACGAAAAGAAACTCGAAATATTTCTTCTCACATTATCCACTGTTACTTTACTACAATCATTGATTTTCTGATAATCAACAAGATATTTTCTAATTTCCTCTGTTGAAATTTTTCTCACAGGAGTTTGGATTTTTTGAAGCAATTTATCTACGGTTACACTATAATATTGAATCGTTCGTTCAGAACATCCTTCAATACGTTTTGCGTCTAAAAATAGCTGTAAATACTCATCATTTGTTACTTCTTCTTTTTGTATTGTGTTTTCTGAAAATGTTTGTAACAGTACTTCCTGCAATTTTTTCATTTGAGAAATATTTAAATAATCAGCCATTTTGTTAATAATCATTACAATTTTCTCTTCCATGTTGGTCTTCTCCTATTAATACCAACATCCTACATCCATACTTTTTAAATCACTTTATTTTCTAAATAACATTCTAACAAATAGGATGGATTTTCATAATACATACTACTATTATAATCATCAATCTTATCACTAAGGAAAGAATTATAAACTTTTATCAATGCGTCTACTACATCAATTTTTTCATATTCTGCTACAGCTTTTATCAATCTCTTATATACTTTTCCCATATCCCAATGGGATGGTATCGAGTATTTACATTCTTTTACATTATCAAATGTTCCTGTAGCTATTTCTGCTTCTTTAATAAAATCTTCACTTACACGATTTATATTATCACTATGATAAACATCTGCTAAATTGTAAATCTTTGAAATATTTTTTTTGTTCAATGCATTGACTACATCTTTTCTTCTGTTTTTTGTCACTCTGGCGATATAATCGATTAGGGAGCATGTAAAGAATAGATTGTTATCTTTTGTAGATTCTCTTCCTATATTTTGCATTAAACAACCTCCTCAAATCCTCGATATTCCAAACATTCCAAGGCTTCTTTCGTACAAAAATTGATTTGATGTGTCGGATACTTAAATTTTGCCATAATCCAGAATTGCTCTCTTGTTATACTTCCATCTATATAATCGGAAATATAATTGTAGATTTGATCATCTGCCATTGCTCCGATTACAATATCATATGTATGTGTTTTTCCACTTCTACAATCTATGATGAAATCTAACCACTCATCTGTCATTTCTCGAAATTCTTTTATCCGTAACTTAGAATTCAAACGCACATCATAAATAGATACAATCTTTGTATCATAACGTTTCGCCCATCTCTGTGCCTGTTCTTTTATGATGGTACAATAAAATCCATTACCAAAATCCTTTGTATTTCTTCCAATTCTAATTTCTGGACTTTTAACTGGAGTATATCCACCATGATAAACTGTCATTATTGCCATTGAAATACACTCCTTTCATTATCCAAAATATTTTTGCATTAGACTGTCAAAAAGCAATTGTGTTTTATCTAAAGCAGCTTGAATTGCAACTTTTGATTTGTCGGTTTGTTCTATAAATCTTATATATTCCTTTTGTAATTCAATGGGTGGTATTACCTGCTTATATGCTTTCATTATAGTAGTATTTAGATTAGGCTGCGTCCCTGCTGGAGCAATTGCTCTGAAATGCTCTGTCATTTGATTCAATGCCTGCAATAAAAATACTTTATCAAGCCTTTCGTCTATATCTTCCATTGCAAGCCAACCATCGTGAATGCATCCATCAAAGGTAATAATCCTCGCAAATCCTAGAGAAACTCCACAGTTTGCAAATATCAAACTACCGGTCTTTACAAGTCTGCTCTTCTTTACACCTTCTTGAATAATGTGCTCATTAGTCGACCTTAAATAAGTATTATCTCCATCCGTTGCATCACCTATTTTTATCCAAGGAACATCCCCTCCTAGGAATTGTTCTATTGGCCTTGGTGAACCACCTCTGACAATGGTACAAAGTTCTCCTAAAGGCTTACAATCCCAATTCTTATCATTGATATTAATATCACCAAACATCTCGATAAATCGGGCTTTGATAAGATCATCTAGTTTCTGAAACTCTTGTTTTCTCATCTGAATAATCCGTTCGATTTTCGAAAGATTATCTACAATTTTTTGTTGACTTTCCATTGATGGTAATTCTATTTCTATTTTTAATAGATCTGATTTAGTAAGGCTTGGTATTGTAACAGCCTTATTTAATCTTTCAAAATCAAAATTCCGGCAGAAATAATAAAGATATCTTGGAAGTAACACTTCTCTTTTTGCCGATAATCCAAAGGCCGTATCAACATTCCAAAATGGTTCTTCGACAAAAATGGGATTGTTTATACTTCCTTTTCTGCCAATAATCACTGTGTCTGCTTCGCAAATATAATCATCAGCATACCCCATTATTCCACCACTTCCATAGATGGGGTATTCTCCATCCAGATTCTCAACATTTTTTTGATTACGCCCATTTCTTATTTCGAGTACGTCATTAAATACCATATCTTCATCCCCTACAAATCCGAATTTATTATTCATTATCTTTTCCCAGCATCTCATCCAACTCCGCCAGATTCTTCGTAATCTCCATTTCCAGCTCATGCAGATTCGCCATAATCTCCTGTGTAGAAGGATATTCTACCGGTACATATTCCACTTCTTTATACTTGTTAATAGAAAGATCATACTCATTGTCAACAATATCCTGTTTCTCTACAAAGAAAGACTGTTCTGTCCGTTTTCGTTCTGTCTCCTGCTCTCGTTTTCGGAATCTCTCTATAATATCCGGTATATCATTTTCATTGATTGGATTACGTTTATCATCCAGGCTAAATCCATCCGCCTTCATGTCATAGAACCATACTTTATCCGTTCCACCATGTCCTGTTTTCGTAAAAATCAAGATAGCAGTGGATACTCCTGCATAAGGTTTAAACACACCAGAAGGCATGGAGATAACCGCCTCCAGACAATTTTCTTCCACCAGTTCCTTGCGGATTGCCTTATGAGCTTTGGAAGAACCAAACAGAACTCCATCCGGAACAATACAGGCACATCTTCCACCTGTTTTCAGCATTTTCAAAAACAGTACTAAAAACAGAAGTTCCGTTTTCTTCGTCTTCGCAACTTTCAGCAAATCCTGGGATACGATGTCGTAATCAAGACTTCCCTTAAACGGCGGATTTGCCAGAATCAGACTGTACTTTTCTCTATCCGTATTTTGATCAGAAAGGCTATCTCTGTATTCAATATAAGGATTATCCACTCCATGAGTCATCATATTCATAGCTCCGATACGCAGCATGGTCCGATCCATATCAAATCCGTGGAACATATGATTCATATAATGCTCTTTATTTTTTCGATCAAAAAACACTTCTTCTTTTTTATTTTCTTTCAGGTATTCGCTGGCAGCCACCAAAAAGCCAGACGTTCCGCAAGCAGGATCACAGATGATTTCATTCGGTTTCGGATCCATTAACTCCACCATCATTTTAATGATGTGTCTTGGGGTCCGGAACTGTCCGTTTACTCCTGCTGTTGCCAATTTCGACAAGAGGTATTCATAAACGTCTCCTCTTGTATCTGCGTTTTTCAACTGTGCCATCTGATCATATATTTCATCCATGGCAGTTACAATTTTATCCAACATCAACGGTGTCGGTATTTTAAAGATTGCGTCACCCATATATTTAGTATAAGCACTTTCTTTATTTCCATGAAGATTTTTGATAAATGGGAACACCCACTCCTGCATGGTACTGTACATTTTCTGAGCCGGGAAATCATGAAATACACTCCATTTCAACTGATTGCCGACAATTCGGCGATCTCCGATCAGAACTTCTTCTGCAAAAATACTTTCATATGGAAGTCCTAGCATTGCGCTTTCTTTGATATGAAGATTATCTGCATCGTCCAGATCACGGATAAACATTAGATATGTCATCTGTTCAATCACATCCAGCGGATTAGTAAGACCTCCAGTCCAGAAAATTTCCCATAAACCATCAATTTTATTTTTCAATTCACCTGTTATCATATGATTTATTCTCCCTGTTCCATACATAGGCAGTATAACGACCGCCTCCAATTTTTAATATTTCACCTTTTTTCACCATGTCTGTCAAAGCACGTTCCACCGTCACACGGCTGATATCAGGACATTTCTCCATAATCTGCGCTCTTGTCATCTTTCCTATCGACCCACGGATAATCTCACGAACACGCTCCGGTTTCGCCATCCCACTGGTGGCCAGCAACTGTACTCTGGATGAAAAGTCACGGTAAGCTGCCACAATAACTCCCAGCATATACCGGACAAATGGTGCATCATCATTCTCCTCTTCGTTCCAGTTATAAGAACTCTCCTGCAGGGTTTCATAATAAGTTTCTTTTGTCTGTTCAATCAGCTTTTCAATACTGATATACATTCCCACAATATATCCTGCCCGGTATAACAAAAGCAGCGTCAGCAAACGACTCATACGACCATTTCCATCATTAAACGGATGGATACACAAAAAATCCAATATAAACATGGGGATCAGGATCAATGGATCACACCGGGAATCCTTGCAGGCATCCTGAAAGGATTCACAAATTGCATCAATATATGCCGGCGTTTCCCATGCCGGAACAGGCAGAAATCGTATCGATTTGTTTCCCTGTTCATCCTCCTGTGCAATCACATTATCGGATGACTTGAAACTGCCGCCCACATTTCCTGCGAATTTATACAAATCCCGATGCAGTTGAAGGAAGATGGATGATTTTACGGGTATATAATCATAATTTTGATGTATCATATTTAACACATCCCGATAACCCGCAATTTCTTTCTCACTTCTTGTTTTCGGCACCGTCTTATCACGAACGATTTTTTTTAAACGATCATCCGAAGTATAGATACCTTCAATTTTATTGGACGCCTCCGTACTCTGAATTTTTGCAACTTCCAGCAATTGGGTAAGCGTATCTGCTTTTGCCTCCACAAACAGCGTCTGCTCCCCCTTATACTCATGAATCTGCGCCATTAAAGTAACAATATCCGGTTGTAATAAACGTTCGTATCTATTCTCATAATCAAAAGTTCTCATGAAGTCTCCTTACAAACTCTCAAACTTAACTTAGTTCCATCTTATCACAAAATATCGTCATAATCAATTTCAATCTCGTCATTTTCTTTGTTTTGACGAGATTGACAACAAAATGACGAGTTTTAAAACCAGTATTAAGTTGTTTCTGACGGGTTTCTTACTCACCCATTAGAAATGTGCATCTCATGGCGCACACTAAAAATCCCCTTCAGAATACCACTCGTAAACAGTCCTAATTTTTTCACTGCTAAACCTTCTCCACGACAAACGCATGAGTAAATAAATTGTGAACACCCCTTTTTTCTGATAAACTAAAGAAAAAGGGGGTATTTCTTT
>NZ_JAJQXX010000022.1 GCF_028767025.1 Blautia sp. XA-2221 | reverse complement strand
ATAGATAAGGTTCGGCATATGTTCCACAAGTTAGCTTAACAGCTTGCAAAAGTCATATAAAATGAGATTTGAAAGGATTAGAGACTAATTATGATGAAATGCGAATGGATATTGTGTCCTGTTTGTGGGAGCAAAACCCGTAATAAAATTAGGAAGGACACTGTTTTGGAGAATTATCCCCTTTATTGTCCAAAATGCAGACAAGAAAGATTGATTAAAGTTGACAACTTGAAGATAACTGTCATCAAAGAGCCAGACGCTTAAGACGCAGAGCCGATGAAATTGTGGAACAATTCACGAATCATCGGCTCTTTTTGTTTCGTATTTGAAAGAACAAACTCACCAAATAAAAAAAACGATATTCGGGTGGGTTATTTTGTTATACCCTAAATTACCCTCTGAGTAAGCACGACCTTAAAGACTTAAAGGAACGGTGCAACGAGCAGAGCTGGGAACAGGGCTTGCATGTGCCGGAGAAAGGAAAGACATTTGCTGGAGAAGTCCGGGAAGAAACGGTGGCATGGAGCAAAGACACCTACCAGCTTTTGAAACAGGCAGAGCAGGGAAAGGTCAAAAGCTATGTGCAGGATATTGCCCTTGCGGTGCTGGATTGTAAGGAAACAGCGACCAGCCGGGAAACCTTTATCCGGCTGATGAATGAAAGAGGGTACGGGGTGGACTGGCAGGACAGCCACAAGTACATCACATATACCGACTTAGCCAGGGAACAGGCAGGAGAAAAGGCTTGTAAAATCAGGGATAACAAGCTGGAAAAATACTACAATATGGATTTTGGAAAGGAGAGTATGGAGCATGAGTTTGAGAGAAATGCACGAACAGCAGAAGCAGAGCAGTCCAAGAGAGCAGCTTCAAGAGTTAAACCGACAGAGCCGGACAGAGCTGGAAAACAGTCTGCTCAAAGAAGCGTTGGCGATGTCGAGCGAGAACTGCGAGGAATTGATGAAGCAGTCAAATCAAGAACAAGTGAGGGCAGAGCAGAACAGGAAGCTCATCAGCGAGCTGAAGCAGAGCGTAGAGCTGCTGAAGAACAGCAACGAATTGCTTCAAGACGCTATATCGGGCGAGATTGGGAGCCTGAAAGATGAGGTTAAGGAAAACACCGTCCAAGAGGTTAGAAAGGCGTTACAGGCGAATATAGAGGCTATACAGAGGGCTACAAAGCTTCTTGAGAAGCAGTCTGATACACTTACGAGCGTGATGAAGCAGAAGATCCGGGAGCTTGAGGAAAGTAAGAACAGTTTTTTTAGATATGAGGGCTTGAAGTTGTACCTGTTTTGGGGCGGTATGGTCTGCAATATTTTAGTGTTTCTTATGCTGTTGTATGGTATGATTAGTAAGTAAAAAGAAATCGATAAATTAGAAGTTGTGGAGGTAAAATATAGATGAATCAAGGTAGAATTATTGTAATCACAGGTGCGCCGGGGACAGGAAAAACTACAACGGCATCTGTTGTTGCAAAAGAATCAGATTTGGAAAAGTCTGTACATATGCACACAGATGACTTTTATCATTATTTGAGTAAAGGGGCAATACCACCGCATTTGCCAGAATCAAATGAGCAAAATTTGATTGTCATTGAAGCGTTTTTAGAAGCTGCGAAGCGATATGCTCGTGGTGGATATGATGTAATTGTAGATGGCATTGTAGGACCGTGGTTTTTAGAGCCGTGGCTCAACATTGTTCAAGAGCATTATGAAGTACACTATATCGTTTTAAGGGCAAGTAAAGAAGAAACCATGAAGCGAGCTATCGAACGCTCAAAGTTAGACAGAGAAACAAATATTGAATTAGTTGAAACAATGTGGAATCAATTTTCCAATTTAGGAATCTATGAATTAAATGTTATAGATACAACTGCGCATTCAATCAAAGATACTGTTTCAGCAGTAAAAGAAAAAATAGTAAGCGGTACGGCCTTACTATTTTAGACAATTATTGGTGGTAAGTTTGTTAAAATTAGAACATTCAAATTGCCTAATCAAGAATTGCCAGAAAATGTTTATTATTATGACTCTATTTAGTTATTAAGAATGAGGTGCAAAGATGGATATTATAAGTAGAAAATACATAAATGAAGGCTTTAATAGTAAGGCATATATTATAAATGATGATTATATTTTACTTGATGGAGTAAATCAAAATTCATATAAAAACTATCAAAAATATGTGAACGTAATTAATCAAATAAGTAATGTTAAATCGTTGGAAATACCAAGAATTATTGAATTGATTGAGCCTTGCGAAGAATATCCAAATGGCGCATTAATTTATAAAATGATTAAAGGACATACTTTTAGAAAAGAACATATTGAAATAGTTAATTTAGATAATATTGCTAAAAAACTCGCTGAATTTATGGATGAATTATATGAAATAAGAGTTGATTTTGATAAAGATGAATATATAAAAAATGAATTAGAAATAACTGAACAAAGTGTTATTGAATTAAAAGAATATTTAAGTGAATCTAATTATGAAAAAATATTATCTTGGTTTAATGAATATAAAAACTATTTATTAACATTTAATGATTATCATTTTATACACGGAGATTTATGGTATGAGAATTATATTCTTAACGATAATAACGAATTAGTTGGAATAGTGGATTTTGAAGGCTCTGGTATGGGTGATCCTGCTTATGATATTGCTGCACTTTATTATTTAGGAACAGGTTTTATAAATAAGGTATTAAGTTATTATAAATATACAGATGAAGATTTAATCAAAAGAGTATCAATGTTAATAAAGGCACGTGAAATTGCTGATTTTGATGATATGGTTAAAAACTATCCGGAAGAAGTAGAAGAACAAGTTGATAAAATAAAGAAAGTTTTATAAATGGTGGTACAAATGGATATATATGATTTAATGAAACAAGTTAATGAGTGGGTTAAAGAAATATTGCAGGATAATTATGTTGGAGTTTATTTTCACGGCTCATTAAGATTAGGAAGTTTTAATCCTAATAAATCAGATTTAGACTTTATTATAGTTGTAAAAGAAAAAATAGATAATGAAATAAAACAACTTATTTGGGATAAAATGTTAGAAAATGAGCAATTATTTCCTAAAAAAGGTTTTGAATTTAGTGTTGTACTAGAAGATAATTGTAGAAATATAAAACATCCAATACCTTACGAACTTCACGGTAGCAGAGATTGGATAGAAAGATATAAGGAAGATAAAACAATAGTCATCAATGATGATTATAAAGTTGACCCTGATCTAGCAAGTCATTTCAATGTTATAAATGTTCCAAATGATAAGATGGATTTTGGTAAGCCATCAAAAGAAGTGTTTTCAAAAGTACCAAAGGAATATATTATAGATTCTAATTATTCTGATACATTGGATTGTGTAGAAGAAATTGTTAATAATCCTGTATATTGTATTTTAAATTTATGTAGATTTTATGCACTAATCAGGGATGATTTAACTTTATCAAAATATGATGGTGGTAAATGGGCATTAGAAAATATGAACTCAAATTATAATGATGTTATTAAAAATGCTATGGAAGATTATTTAAGTGATACAAATAATAGTTATGATAATACAAGATTAAAGGAATTTGCACAAGAAGCAATTAGTTTAATTAATGATTGTGTAGATACTAATAAAATTAGAAAATAAAATTGTAGATGGAGTTGAGATAGATGGAATATAAATTATTAGAAGAACAAGATTTGGGACTTATGTTAGATTTTGTTGATGATGAAAATACAAAATATAATGTAGATGTTTTAAAAAAATTTATAGATAATAAAAATGATTTTGGATTTATTGCAAAGATAAATAATAAGATAGTAGGTTTTGCTTTTGGATATATTCTTTTGAAACCAGATGGAAGAAAAGTATTCTATCTTGACGCTATTGATGTTATGCCTGATTATCAAGGCAAAGGTTATGGAACGGGTTTAATATCATTTGCTCGTGATTATGCTAAAACTATTGATTGTTATAAAATGTATTTAATAACGAATAGAAGCAATATTTCTGCTTGTAAATGTTATGAAAAAGCAGGAGGAATAAATAAAGTAGATGATGAAATTATTTATGTGTATGATTTTAAGGAGAAAAACTAATGGATATAAAAAAGATAATAGAAGAAAAATGCAATATAGTTGTTGATAGTATAAAGTTGATTGGTGAGGGTTATGACAGCAAAGCATACATTGTAAATAATGAATATGTTTTCAAAATCAAATTTAGTGCTAATAAGAAAAAAGGGTATGAAAAAGAAAAAGCAATATATGATTTTCTAAACAAAAAATTAAATACAAATATTAAAATACCAAATATAGAATATTCATATATAAGTGAAGAATTATCTATTTTAGGATATAAAGAAATTAAAGGAACTTTTTTAACACCAGAAATATATTTTGCCTTATCAAAAGAAAAGCAAGAATTATTAAAGCAAGATATTGCTATGTTTTTAAGACAAATGCACGATTTAGATTATAGTGAAATAAGTTCATATACGATAGACAATAAACAAAATGTTTTAGAAGAATATCAATTACTTAAAGAAACAATATATGATAGTCTTACTGATATTGAAAAACAATATGTAGAAGAATTTATGCAAAGATTAAATAGTACAACTATATTTGATGGTAAAAAATGCTTATGCCATAATGATTTTAGTTGTAATCATTTATTACTTGATGATGAAAATAGATTATGTGGTGTAATAGATTTTGGAGATTCTGGAATTATAGATGAATACTGTGATTTCATATATTTGCTAGAAGATAGTGAAGAAGAAATTGGCGTGTCTTTTGGAGAAGATATATTAAGATTATACGGAAATATTGATATTTCAAAAGCAAAGGAATATCAAGATGTTGTAGAACAATATTATCCAATAGAAACTATTGTATATGGTATTAAAAATAATAGACCTGATTTTATAGAAAAAGGTAGAAAAGAGATTTATATAAGAACTCGCAAAGATGAAAAATTAAGGAAGTGATGATATGGTTAAAAACTATCCGGAAGAAGTAGAAGAACAAGTTGATAAAATAAAGAAAGTTTTATAAATGGTGGTACAAATGGATATATATGATTTAATGAAACAAGTTAATGACGCATTCAATCAAAGATACTGTTTCAGCAGTAAAAGAAAAAATAGTAAGCGGTACGGCTTTACTATTTTAGACAATCCCAGTTTGTAGAACTCAATAACAATTATATAATTTTCTACCTTTAAAGTAGTATCATCGAGCAGGAAAGCCATAAAAGGTCTTCCTGCTTTTTAAAATTATCGATTTTAAAATCCCTCAATTTTAAAATCAAAAATGTATATAATAAAAAATTAATGTATAACATTAAATTTTAATTGACAAACATTCATTTCGTGATATACTTTGTGTTAAGAAATGAAAGGAGCATTTACTCATGAAAGAAATAACTTTGAAAAAATCAACACATTTTATCTCCGTTATTTTCAATATTGCTAGTATAATTGCAATTATTGTGGATATTGGAGCTGTACTACTTTTAGGTGGTACATTATTAAGTCAGCTTACACGACCTGGATATTTAGCAAAACAGATGATAAATGCAGAAATGGAATTGGTATTTAGTGAATGGATTATTTTATTAGTTTGCTTTATTGTAAAATGCAGTTGTATATTTCTAGCTATTAGATATGCAAAAAAATTATTTCATTGCATATCAAAACAGGAGTCTCCATTTACTGCGAATACTACAAAATGTATCAATATAATTGCTGTATTCACTTTTGTTTCAATGATATGTCCTTTGTACCCATATTATCATATTAGTTTTTTAGCAATTCTTGAGGGCATATTTGTAATTTTAATATTTAGAAGTATTACATTGATATTCAAATATGGTTGTGATTTACAGAAAGAAATTGATGAAACATTGTAGGAGTAAAGCTATGGCTATAATATTAAGATTAGACAGGGTAATGGCAGATAGAAAAATAAGCCTAAATGATCTATCCGAAAAGGTTGGTATTGCAAATGTAAACTTATCAAAAATAAAAACAGGTAAAGTAAGTGCTATTCGCTTTTCTACATTAAATGCTATTTGTAAGGCGTTAGATTGTCAGCCAGGTGATATATTGGAATATCAAGAAGATACAGAAGAATAAAGCTCCAGTCTAGTAAGATGAAAAGAACTAAGCAAATTTAATATGAAATGTGAGATAGAGCGTATGGAAATAAACTGTACGTTCTATTTTTTTGCCTTTTTGAGAAAAGTTTTTGAGAAAAGTGATTAAAAAACTATTGACATTTTGTTACTGGAAAGACAGCAAAAAGTATTTTGATATCCTGTGGAGCAAGACTTGCCCCATTTGATATCGCAGAACTACGTGAGATCATGTCTTACGATGAAATGGAACTGGATCAGATCGGGGACAGGAAAACAGCATTGTTTCTGATTATGTCCGATACTGATACCACATTTAATTTTGTGATCGCTATGTTGCAGTCTCAGCTTTTTAATCTGCTCTGTGACAAGGCAGATGATGTATATGGCGGAAGACTTCCGGTGCATGTGCGTGTCATCGCTGACGAGTTTGCCAATATCGGGCAGATTCCACAGTTTGACAAGCTGATCGCAACCATCCGAAGCAGGGAAATCTCTGCTTCTATTATTTTGCAGTTGCAGAGTCAGCTAAAAGCAATGTACAAGGATAGTGCAGATACCATTCTGGGCAACTGTGATACAACACTATTTCTTGGCGGCAAAGAGAAAACCACCTTAAAGGAAATGAGTGAGCTTCTGGGTAAGGAAACCATCGACCTGTATAACACTTCGGAAACAAGGAGCAATCAGAAGTCCTTTGGGTTGAATTACCAGAAAACAGGAAAACAGCTGATGACGGAGGACGAGATCGCTGTTATGGATGGCGGGAAATGCATCCTGCAGATCCGTGGTGCCAGACCATTCTTCTCAGATAAATATGATATCACGAAACACAAAAACTATCGGCTACTTGCAGATGAAAATGAGAAGAACCGGTACAAAGTAGAGAAAGAGTTAAATCCGCAGTACACACCGAAACCGGAAGAAGAGGTGGAAGTGATTCATGTAGACCTGTCGGAGTAACCTTGGGAATGAGCGAAAATAATGCGGAAAGGAATAACTGACAATGGGTGCGCCGGCTTTGTGCCGGCGTTTTTCATTCCCGTAAACACCTGAAATGAAGTCAGTTTTGGTGAATGTATATGGCATTTTTTAGCAGTGCAATTACAACTTTAAAAACTCTTGTAGTCGCAATCGGCGCAGGTCTTGGTGTGTGGGGTGTTGTAAACCTTCTGGAAGGATATGGAAATGACAATCCCGGCGCTAAGAGCCAGGGGATCAAACAGTTCATGGCTAATTAAAGGGAACAAAAAGAAAGGAAAAGCCAATCCAGACGGTATCAGCGGCAGGATACAAGAATAAATTGTGATTTCACAAGATTGGTGTTATAATAAGAGAAAAGTTCCTGCCGGGGCAGCCGCCCCGGTGGTATGGATAGAAAGGCAGGAAAACAATATGCACATCAGCTATAAACCACTCTGGCACACACTGTTAGAGCGTGATATGAGGAAAGAGGATTTAAGGCTTGCCGCTGGTATGACAACGAATATGATTGCCAACATGAGCAAAGAGGGAAAGCACATCAGCATGGACACATTAGCCCGTATCTGCGAAGCCCTGAATTGTGAGATTACCGATGTGATTGAGTTAGTATCAGACGAGCCTGCTTCCACAGGAGGTAAGGAACATGAGCGAATTGAAACCAAGAATAACAGAAAACAGAATTGACTATATCCTTGTCGGAGATTACTACATCCCGGATTTGAAACTTCCGGAAGAACACCGCCCCATCGGAAAGTATGGACGGATGCACCGGGAATATTTAAGAGAAGTCCACCCATCCAGATTGAATACATTGATACTGACCGGAGAATTGTGGACATATCTTGTAGACATGAACGAACAGGCACAGGAACGGTCAGACACTATCATGGAACAGCTGAAAGCTGCCGAGGGCGTGACAGAGGAATTAAAGCGTACCTGTCAAATGGAATGGGTGCAGCGTTGCAATAACATTCACAACCGGGCAGAAGAAATTGTTTTGCATGAGATGATTTATTCATAACGGTATGGTAGAATGATTATTACAAATTAGAAGTTGTAAAGGAGACTTTGTATGGGTAGAAAAGAAATAACAACAAAAGAAGATTTAATGAAAGTAATAGAATTATTCGAAAATACTGGAATTACATACTGGTTGGATGGCGGATGGGGTGTAGATATTTTAGCTGGTAAACAAACAAGAATTCATAGAGATATAGATATAAATTTTGATGCTCAACATACGGAAAAATTGTTAAATGTGCTTTTGAATCTGGGCTATAAAATTGATACAGACTGGAAACCGGTTAGAATAGAGTTATATAGTGATGAACTTGGTTACTTAGACATTCACCCGTTCGTTTTAAATGAGGACGGAACTTCAAAACAAGCTGATTTAGAGGGTGGCTGGTATGAGTTTGAAAAAGATTACTTTGGTAGTGCTTTTTTTGAAGGAAAAACAATTCCTTGTATATCCTTAAAAGGTCAAAGAGTTTTCCACTCAGGTTATGAATTAAGAGATAAAGATAAGCATGATATTTCAATTCTTGAAAGTTTATCAAAATAACATTGCTGTAATTTCTAAGATAAATTCCACTTTATCGCTTTGAAATTTTAACTGAATAACCACAGCACAAACCGCTGCTACATGGGAGCCAACAAACCATGCAACAGCGGTTTTTCCTTACCTTTTTTTCCTCTGGCTGATAGGCGTTCCCATTTTCTTTGATTTTTTGAGAATCCGAATCAGCCAGCGAAATTCTTCGTCTGACAGATTTTTATAGTTGATGCCGAGCTGCTTGCAGTAAAGGACAACCAACTTTTCATCCCGGCTGCCCTTGAAATTTTCGACCGCTTCCAGATTTTCTTTCAGTTCATCGGCAACAGTGGTCTGGGGCGCACTCTCACTGTCCTTTTTGTGGGCTTCCCGAATATCACGGATAATCCGGTTGAGGTCATCCAGAACCATGTGGCTGAAATACTCATCATCGCTGATATGGGCAGCTTGCAGCACCTTCAAATGCGGGTCATCTTCGCCGGGGCGATACCGTTCAATGATTTCATGCCGGACGGTATCGACAAGGGCGTTGAGGTTTTGAATCTGCATGGTGGCAATCCCGTCCACATAAATCTCAATATCTGCAAGAAACTTGATAAAATCTTTATGTGTGGCAAGCTCACAGAGCAGACGGTTGTTAATCCGACCGCTTTTCAGAAGTGCGACCATCTCATCATTCAAATGCAGCTCTGTTAGTGGCGTGTTGATCTGCTCCCTGTTCTCTGTCCGGCACAGCAGATAATCAACGGAAACTCCATAGAAGTCTGCCAGCGCGATAAGGTTGCCATGATTGATTTCCTTATAATCCTCTTTTTCATAACTTCCAAGAGCTGATTTGGAAATACCCGTCAACTCTGATAATTCTTCCAGATTTAAGCCTTTGTCCTTGCGGAGTTCCCAAAGGCGTTCCTGTATGCTTGTCGCTCCTTTCATGGGCACACGCTCCTTTCCGGCGGTTTGATTGCTGCCGCTTAACTGGATTATATCACACTTTCCGCAATCGTGGAAATTTCTGATTTTTACCCTTAATTCCTACTTTGTGGACATACGGCACAGGGTACAAAAATGTTCTATGATACAGGTAGTTCATCGATGGATTATTCCAATCGAATGACCAGCCTGTGTGGGATATGCTTCCCCGGCGATGTAGTGCCATGACTTTTGGCAGGGATGTGGAGGAATCCTGACCAAAACGAGCGTACCAAAGGGAGCAATACGCCGCTGTGAGATTCAGGGGAGGAACGACACCAGGGAGAACTGGCGAACTGACACCGAAATGATACCGAAACACGACAATCTGATAGGGGGATAGTCTACCCTATCGCTGATACTTCGGGAGATTTTAAGCGGCTCTATGACCGTAATTTCGCCGAAAAGCGCCCCGAAACCATACACTAAAACGGGAGGAAGCGCAATATGCCGAGAATGAGCAAAAAGAGGAAGTATGAGCTTTCCTTTTACCTCAATGACCGGGGGCGTGTCACTTACAACGAATTATGCCGGAAATGCCAGCATGGGTGCAAGCAGAGCTTCCGGGCGGTTGTGATTGACTGCCCCCGTTATTTATCCAAACGAGCAAAGAAAAAGGAGGAACACACAGAATGAATTTTGAATTTATGACGATAGACACACCATTGCCGCCATGTATGCCATTTCCCAGAGCGTTGACAGGGTTTCCAGTTAGCAGCACCGCAAAGGTTATGTACTGCCGGATGTTGGACGCTATGCTCTCCAAAGGGCAGGAGGACGAGAACGGAATCCTGTTTGTTTGCTTCCCTGTTACAGCCATTGCCGCAGTCCTGTCCCGCAGCCCCATGACGGTCAAGCGTTCTTTGAATGAACTGGAAACCGCCGGACTTATCATGCGGGTGCGTCAGGGCGTGGGAGAACCGAATAGGATTTATGTGCTGATACCGGGAAAGGAGGACGCCGCCCTTGCCTGATACCTCAAAGCTGGAAAAGCTCAACCGGGAGCTGGAGAAAAGCGAAAAGAAACTGCGGAAAGCTATCAATGATGAAAAGGCATTGCAGCACCAGTTAAAGCAGCTTACCCGAAAGGAACGGACACACCGGCTCTGTACCCGTGGCGGTATGCTGGAAAGTTTTCTGCAAGAGCCGGAACGCCTGACAGATGATGATGTCATGCTGTTGTTGAAACTCATTTTTCACAGACAGGACACGCAGGAACTATTGAAAAAAATGCTGGAACGGGAGAAGCCGGAAACCCCTTAGTTTACTAAGGGCGCAATTATACACCACCCAGAGGTTGGTGCATTGCGTTCTCCGAAGGCTCCTCGCCGGAGGGCTGTGATTTTCCGCAGTCATGGTCTGCTTCAAATCAAACAGGGGACGCTACGCTTCCCCTGCGCTGGCTGCCGCCAGCTACCCTTTTGTGGACTTGCCATCTGGGGACATCTTGCGTTGCAAGCTGTTCCCAGCCGACAAGTTTCATAAAATATGCTATCTTTTTGATAGGCAGTGAAGTATAATGAAGATGACAACAAATATGAATTTAGAAAAATCAAAGGAGGGTTTCAGAATGACTAAAAGAAAAATATGGATTATTTTATTCATTATTGGCATAGTCATGATTTTAGGAGCTTCGGAATTTAGCAGATTTTTAGCGAATGAGATAAACTGGTACACAGCAGGAATAATATTATCTATTGTTTCCGGACTTGGATTATTATTTGAAATGTATTTTAGACGGAATAAGTAAATTTCAGTTTGTCAACTTCACATCGGGTTAACTTGCCCCGAACTTTTATAACTAAATACCCGCCGCCCACACAGCGGCACACCGAGCAGGAAATCTGAAAAGGTCTCCTGCTTTTTTTCTGCCCCAAATGAGGTGGTAAAACGCCACCCCATCCACCAATTACTGAAAGGAGGGACACGAAATGCCCTGTCCACACAACGAAATCACGATTGTTCAGCGCAGCCAGCGGCAGTCTGCGGTTGCCGCCGCTGCTTACCAGAGTGGCGAAAAGCTGTTCTGTGAATACGACCAGCAAGTGAAGCACTACCCAGAAAAGCGTGGTATCGTCCACAATGAAATCCTGCTCCCGGCAAATGCCCCACAGGAATATGCAGACCGCAATACCTTATGGAACGCCGCCGAAGCGGTGGAGAAGCAATGGAACTCTCAGCTTGCAAGGCGGTGGGTGCTTACCATCCCCAGAGAAATACCGCCCGACCAGTACGCTGTCCTTGTCCGGGAGTTTTGCCAGAAGCAGTTTGTTTCCAAAGGCATGATTGCTGATTTTGCTATCCATGACCCCCATCCGCCGGGACATAATCCCCACGCCCATGTCCTGCTGACCATGCGGGCAATGGACGAACATGGGAAATGGCTTCCCAAGAGCCGCAAAGTTTATGACCTTGACGAAAACGGGGAACGGATCAAACTTCCGTCTGGCAGGTGGAAAAGCCACAAGGAGGATACGGTGGACTGGAACGACCAGAAGTATTGCGAAATCTGGCGGCATGAATGGGAGGTCATCCAGAACCGCTATCTGGAAGCCAATGACCGCCCGGAGCGTGTGGACTTGCGTTCCTATGCCAGACAGGGGCTTGATATTATCCCTACTGTCCATGAGGGGGCTGCTGTCCGTCAGATGGAAAAGCGTGGTATTCAGACGAATATCGGCAGCCTGAACCGGGAAATCAAAGCCGCCAACAATCTGATGAAGTCTATCCGGCAGCTTATCCAAAACCTCAAAGGCTGGATTACCGAGCTGGGAGAAAAACGGAAAGAGCTGCTTGCACAAAAGGCGGCGGAGGAGGCAACACTTCTTCCCAATCTGCTGATGAAGTATATGGAGATACGAAAGGAAGAACGGAAGGACTGGACAAGGGCTGGACAGAACCGGGGGACTTCACAGGACTTAAAGGCAGTCAGCGAAGCCCTGTCCTATCTCCGGCAAAAGGGGATTTCCACTGTGGAGGACTTAGAAGCGTTTCTGGAATCTTCCGGGAAATCAGCCGCCGATTACCGCAGTCAGATGAAGCCAAAGGAAGCCCGCAGCAAAGTGATTGATGGGATTCTTGCCAGCCGGACAGACTGCAAGGAATGTAAGCCTGTCTATGAGAAGTACCAGAAGATATTTTTTAAGAAAACAAAGGAGAAATTCAAACAGGAACACCCGGAGGTTGCCCGATATGCGAAAGCCGCCGCCTACCTTGCCAAGCACCCGGATGATAAGGACAGCACCCAAGAGGAGTTGCAAGAGGAGCAGGAAACGCTTCTCAGCGAAATCGCAGAGCTGAAAGTACCGCTGACCGAGGTGCAGGCTGATTTGAAGAAGCTGCGGGACATCCGCTACTGGGTACGGAAAGCCACACCCGGCACAGAGGAAAGCAAAGAGCCGCCCAAGAAGCAGCCTATCAAGGAAGTCTTGCAGGATAAGGCAGACGAGAAAAAAGCACAAAGAACCGCCCCGGCACAGGCGAAACACAGACAACAGGATCTGGAACTTTAACAGGCACTTGCCATTTTCAATCAGAGAATGTCAGGTGCTTTTCTTATTTTCAAGGAGGGATAGATTTGAATGTATTTGAAGCTGTGAAGCAGTCCGTCACAACAAGACAGGCTGCGGAGCATTATGGAATCCATGTAGGTCGGAACGGGATGGCTTGCTGTCCGTTCCATAACGATAAAACCCCAAGCATGAAGCTGGATCGGCGTTACCACTGCTTCGGCTGCGGTGCTGATGGGGATGTCATTGATTTTGCCGCCGCCCTGTATGGGCTGGGAAAGAAAGAAGCCGCCGTACAACTGGCACAGGACTTCGGGCTTTCCTATGAGGACTGGAAACCGCCGGGAAAGGCAAAAAAGCCCAAGCCCCGGCAGAAATCCCCGGAGGAACAGTTTCAGGAAGCAAAGAGCTGCTGCTTCCGTATTCTTGCCGACTATCTCCACCTGCTCCGGGCATGGAGAAAGGAATATGCCCCGCACTCCCCAGAGGAAGCCTTTCATCCCCGGTTTGTGGAAGCCTTACAGAAGCGAGACCAAGTGGAATATCTGCTGGATATATTGCTGTTCGGGGAGACAGAGGAAAAAGCGGCTTTGATTACGGACTACGGAAAGGATGTGATACAGCTTGAACAGCGAATGGCAGAGCTTGCAGCCGCAGACGCAACAAGAACTAAAAAACACCATGAATGCCATGCAGCCGCCCCAGAGCATTGAGGAAATCAAGGCGGGGCTGGAAACCACCGAGAAAGGCGGTGTCCGTCAGAGCATACGGAACTGCCTGACCGTATTCCAGCGTGACCCTCTGCTTTCCGGGGCTATCGCATACAACATCCTGACCGACCGCAAGGACATCATAAAGCCCATCGGTTTTCACAGAGAAAGCACCGCCCTGAACGATACGGACATGAAGTATCTGCTTCTTTATCTGGAAGAAACCTATGGGCTTACCAATGAGAAAAAGATTGATAACGCCATCGGGATTGTGGCGAATGAAAACAAGTACCATCCTATCCGGGACTATCTCAATACCCTTGTGTGGGACGGGACAGAACGAATCCGTTTCTGCCTGCGGCACTTTCTGGGGGCTGACGCAGACGATTACACCTATGAAGCATTGAAGCTGTTCCTGCTGGGTGCAATCTCACGAGCCTTTCAGCCGGGGTGCAAGTTTGAAATCATGCTCTGTCTGGTAGGCGGTCAGGGGGCTGGCAAGTCCACTTTCTTCCGTCTGCTGGCAGTCCGGGACGAGTGGTTCTCCGATGATTTGCGGAAGCTGGACGATGACAATGTGTACCGTAAGCTGCAAGGTCACTGGATTATCGAAATGTCGGAAATGATGGCAACCGCCAACGCCAAGAGCATTGAGGAAATCAAGTCATTTTTAAGCCGGCAGAAAGAGGTTTACAAGATACCCTATGAAACCCACCCGGCAGACCGCCCCCGTCAGTGCGTGTTTGGCGGCACTTCCAATGCCCTTGACTTCCTGCCCCTTGACCGTTCCGGCAACCGCCGCTTTATCCCCGTCATGGTGTACCCGGAGCGAGCCGAGGTTCACATTTTGGAGGACGAAGCTGCTTCCAGAGCCTATATCGGGCAGATGTGGGCAGAAGCGATGGAGATTTACCGAAGCGGCAGGTTCAAGCTGGCTTTCAGCCCCGCCATGCAGCGGTATCTCAAAGAACACCAGCGGGATTTTATGCCGGAGGACACCAAAGCCGGGATGATACAGGCGTATCTTGATAAGTACACCGAGAGCATGGTCTGCTCCAAGCAGCTCTACAAGGAAGCCTTGAACCATGCCTTTGACGAACCGAAGCAATGGGAAATCCGGGAAATCAACGAGATAATGAACCAGTGCATTTCCGGCTGGCGGTACTTTCAGAACCCCAGAATGTTTTTCGAATATGGCAGACAAAAGGGCTGGGAGCGTGAAGACCCGGCAACAGACTCCGGCAACCCGTCTGAAAAAACGACGGACGGTTTTGTGGAGGTCACAGAACAGATGGAGCTTCCATTCTGAAAATGACAGCCCGTTGCACCCCCTGTTGCTATCCCGTTGCCGAGCCGGTTGTCGGGGAAAGTCCCATAACTGCGGGCTTTTCTCCCTTATAACAACCAAAACAACAGAAAAATAAAAGAAAAGTATAAATAGTAACCATCGCCAGATTGAGATTGTTTGCAAGGTCTTTTGAAGCCCGTTGCCGGACTTCGTTGCCGACACCCTCTGTCTGGCTATTTTCATGTATGGAGGATAACTGCCTATGGCAAATAATAAGATGAATATTGAAGGAAAAAATTACTCGGATATTCCGGTGTGGCGTAGATATACGCTTACCATTGAAGAAGCAGCCAGATATTATCATATCGGCGAAGGAAAATTGAGAACGCTTATTGATGCACATCCCAATGAGGATTTTTATGTGATGAACGGCAATCGTGCCCTCATTAAGCGTGAGAAATTTGAGAGGTATCTGGATCAGGCTACGGCTGTGTAAACAGAGATGACAGATTTACCAATTTCACATGATATAACTATGCGGAGAGCCGGATTTGTGCTATGATAAGAGTGCAAGTCTGGCTCTCTTTTTTTGAAAGGAGAGTTCACGATGAGTGAGAAAAGACGAGATAACCGTAATCGGATTTTGCGAGAGGGCGAGTACCAGCGTAAGGATGGGAGGTATCGGTTCCGCTATATTGATGAGGACGGAAAAGAGAAAAATGTATACAGTTGGCGTTTGGACAAGAATGACCCAATGCCAAAAGGGAAGAAGCGGGAGCCTTCCCTGCGTGAGAAAGAAAAACAGATTGAAGCGGATTTGTTTGACCGTATCGTAACCAACGGTGGCAACTATACTGTTTTGGAACTGGTAGAAAAGTACATTTCATTGAAAACAGGAGTTCGTCACAATACGGTTGCCGGATATAAAACGGTCATCAATATGCTGAAAAAAGAGAGTTTTGGGAATCTGCGAATTGATAAGGTGCGTTTGTCAGATGCAAAGGCATGGTTAATTAAGCTCCAGCAGATTGATGGACGGGGATACAGTTCGATTCATTCTATCAGGGGAGTTCTCAGACCGGCATTTCAGATGGCAGTAGATGATGAACTGCTCCGTAAAAATCCATTTGAATTTGAACTTGCATCCGTCATTGTCAATGATTCTGTTACCAGAGAAGCGATTACCCGAAAGCAGCAGAGAGATTTACTGAAGTTTATTCAGGAAGATAAACATTTCAGCAGATACTATGATGCAATCTATATTCTTTTTCACACAGGGCTTCGTATCTCAGAGTTCTGTGGGCTGACGGTTTCAGAAATCGAGTTTGGAGAAATGCGTATCAAGGTAGACCATCAGTTACAGCGTACTGCACAGATGCAGTATGTAATTGAAGAACCAAAAACAGATAAAGGCATCCGCTATGTGCCGATGACGGAAGCTGTCGCAGCGTGTTTTCGCAGAATCATTGCCAACCGCAAGACACCAAAAGTTGAACCGATGGTGGAAGGATATGCAGGATTCTTGTTTCTGGATAAAAACGATATGCCGATGGTTGCCCTTCACTGGGAAAAGTATCTGGAGCATATTATTCAGAAATACAACAGGATTTACCGTATCCAGATGCCGAAAGTTACCCCTCATGTATGCAGGCACACCTTTTGCTCTAATATGGCAAAATCCGGGATGAATCCGAAAACCTTGCAGTATATCATGGGTCACGCAGACATCAGTGTAACCTTGAACACTTACACCCATGTGAATTTTGATGATGCAAAGGAAGAAGTATATCGGATAGCGAATAGTTAAAAAAGCCCGTTGGTAAGGACGCTTGCTTTACCAATGGATTTACCAAGATTGCAGGGAAAAACATAAGAAAATACGAGAAGATTTGAGAAGATACCTTGAAAAGAAAGGAAAACTCAAAAGTCGGAAAACCCTGAAATATCAAGCGTTTGAGAAGAAATACTGGACTTAAATGGAGATATAAAAAGATGATTAAAGTATTATTCATCTGCCACGGCAACATCTGCCGCAGCACCATGTCCCAGTTTGTTTTTCAGGATATGATTAACAAAAAAGGGCTCACCGACTTTTTTTATATTAATTCAGCGGCAACCAGCCGGGAGGAAATTGGAAATGGCCCTCATTATGGGACGGTAAATAAGATGAAACAGGTTGGGATTCCGGTTCTTCCTCA
Organism: Blautia sp. XA-2221; assembly: GCF_028767025.1. GTDB lineage: Bacteria > Bacillota > Clostridia > Lachnospirales > Lachnospiraceae > Blautia_A. The sequence continues at coordinate 2,950 of NZ_JAJQXX010000022.1, read as the reverse complement.
CAGGGCGGTTCAGATGACAAAAAAAGATTATAGGGAGTATGATTATCTGATTGGTATGGATGAGGCGAATATTAAAAATATGACCCGGATTGCAGGCGGTGACCCGGAGGGAAAGATTCATATGCTACTTGATTACAGTGATTCGCCAAGGGCTATTGCAGATCCCTGGTATACAGGAAATTTTGATGTTACATATGATGATGTTGTGGAAGGTTGTACTGCATTTTTTAATTATTTGGATGAAAACAGCAGGATTTTTTGATTGGAACAGTGCGAAAGCAGTAGTGTATGGAGTGTGCAGTTTGTAGCATTATGATATAGGTTGCTACTACCTGTCGCAGAACAAAATAAAATAGCTATTACGTGTTGCCGGAGGAAGAATTTGTCGATGAAAAATTCTTTACATCCGGCAGCATTGCTTATATACTGATAGCAGAGCAGCTCTTTGGGGAATTAAATCCCATTCTATTTTCTTAGCTGTAAATGGGGAAAGTCAAACAGTGTATAATAGAAACTGCAGTGTATACATATAAAAGTAAGTAGTTTTTACAGACAGACTGTACAGGGATAAAGAAATAAAATTTTGTGTAATTTTCCCAATATGTCTATTTACAGTTCTTAAAACGTAATCGGGACCAAAAGGTCTTATTACCGTATCTAATTAATTTTATGGGTATTTCGCCCGGGTTCACAGGAAAGAATGAGGAATATAAATGCAGGAAGGTTATGAATGTTTTGTAGAGAACTTTCGTCAGAGGCTCCTGGAAGTAACAGGATTTGAGGAAGAAAGAATTTATTATAAGAAAAAGGAAGAGTATCCGGTTACACCAGGGGACAGATTGTTTATAAAACGCAGGGAGGCGGGAGAGATTGCGGAGATCTGTGCGTTGTATATTTCAGATCTTTATGAAGAATATTGTCAGGGAGCAGAGATAGACGAGCTTCTCAGTGATGTTATGAAACGGTTGGAAAATTTTTCTAAAACAGACATTGCTAAAAATGTTAAACTTTTGAATGACTATGAAAAAATAAAAAAAGAGCTTTTTATCCGGCTTGTAAATGTACAGAGGAATAAAAGTGATCTGGAAGATGCTGTGTACAGAATTCTGGGGGATATTGCTATGGTTCTTTATGTGAAGATGGGAGAAATGGAACATTATATGACCAGTATGAAAATTAAACGGCATATGATAAAAAACTGGAACAGGGAAGAGCATGAGATATTCGAGGAAGCTCTTTTGAATACATATTTTCTTTCGCCTCCAAGAATTTACTGCTGGGAAAAAATGATTTTTGATCCAAGATATGACGGGGAAAATTTTATGAATATACTTGCTGATTATCCCATAAGAAAGGATGCAATAGGAAATTGCCTGAGTACGGTAAGAAGGACAAACGGTGCAGTCGCAGTTTTTCTTCCAGGAGTAGCGGAACGGCTGGCAAAGCTTTTTCAGAGTAGCTTTTATCTGGTGTTTACAAGTATACATGAAGTGATGATTCATAATGCGGCAACTGCAAACCCGGAGGATCTGCGCAGGGTTTTGGAGGATACCGTAAGGGATACCACGCCGGAAGAGGACTTTTTGACACTGAATATTTATTTTTATGACAGAGATACAGGTCTGTTCAGTCTTTATCAGACACAGGAGGAAGAAGAATACTGATATTTTAGTATAACAGGAAAAATGTACTTGGTTATGATAAAAGATAACATAGAGAAAAAGCGTGCATATACTGTCATAAAAGGAATATCAGGGGGAAACACCTTTGGCATATAAAATTGTACTTGACGCAGGACACGGCGGAGGGGATTCGGGAGCTGTTTATCAGGAAAGAAAGGAGAAAGATGACACTCTCAGACTTACTATGGCTGTAGGCGATATTCTGGAAAGAAATGGAATCGATGTGGTGTATACCAGAACGGAGGATATTTATCAGACACCATTTGAAAAAGCAAAACTGGCAAATGAATCCGGGGCAGATTATTTTATTTCTTTTCACAGAAACAGTAGTCCCAGGGATAACCAGTATCAGGGAGCGGAGGTTTTGGTATATGACCGCAGTGGAATAAAATATGAGATGGCTGAAAATATACTTGGAGCATTGGGGGAAGTTGGATTTCGGGAGATTGGTGTTAGGGAACGTCCCGGTCTGGTGGTATTAAGGCGAACAAAAATGCCTGCAATTTTAGTCGAAGCAGGATTTTTGAACACAAATTCAGATAATGAGATATTTGATCAACAGTTTGATAATATGGCAGAAGCTATTGCCGGGGCGATACTTGGTACACTGACGGAGGAAACAATAGAAGATCCGCTTTATTATCGAGTACAGACCGGTATTTTCAGAAAAAGGGAAAATGCAGACAGAATGTTGTATCAACTGATGGAACAGGGATATCCGTCTTTCATTTTGGAGGACAACGGTCTTTATAAAGTGCAGACTGGTGCTTTTCAGCAAATTGGAAATGCAGTGGATATGGAACAGAGATTGCGTGATGCAGGATATAGTACTATAATTGTAACAAAATAAACGCTGCGGTTCATTTTGTATACAGCAAGGTGGATACTTTATTTCAGCCTGTCAGTGACAAGATGAGCGTTGTCAGGGGATTTTGTAAATTGTCGTCAGATATCTGGTGTATTGCAGTGAGAACACGATAAAATAAATATTGCAAGTGATGAATGTTATGCAGCAAAGCTGTCAATGAACAGTATTAAATATTGAATAACAAAGTACCCAATGGTTCAATACTGAACGTTGTGTAAAGGAATTATTAATGGGAGATACGAAATGTTGTGCGATAAAGTGTCTAATGGAACAGTATCAAATATTAAATAGCAAAGTACCCAATGGTTCAATACTGAACGTTATGTAAAGGAATTATTAATGGGAGATACGAAATGTTGTGCGATAAAGTGTCTAATGGAACAGTATCAAATATTAAATA
>NZ_JAJQXX010000021.1 GCF_028767025.1 Blautia sp. XA-2221 | reverse complement strand
TTTCTTCAAAAGAATCATTTCTTTGCGACAGCCAGATTAATTTACCACGTTCTTCCTCTTCTGTCAACTGTTTTTTCATTTTTTACAGAACCTTTTTTACAGAAACAAATTCTTTAATCCTTTCCATGAACCGAAAATTAATTAGAATATTCCTATGCTATTAAAGTTTCCAGTTCGCTTAATGAAAGTCTTTTTACTAAAACGCTGTCATTTTTTATATCAAGAGCATACTTTTCAATTTTCTCCAATGCTTTGAAATAATCCATCTCTCCGATAACGGCATCTTTTGTTATGCTAAAAAAGATTAAAAATCTGATTATCTGCATAAATACAGGGACTTTAAGCAATATGAATGAAAATACAAAAGAAATTTACTACGATTGAAAGAACAACAATAACATCTTCATAACTCTACTGAGCAGGAAATCTGAAAAGGTCTCCTGTTTTTTCCATCAACAAGCACTAATTTCCATTCAGATACAGCTTTACCATTTACCATACATTTCTTTTGCAGTAGTTTAGGCAAAACGCTTTTTGTGTCCTCTGTTAAGGCAATTGCTCCCAAAAGCGTTCCGTCTGCCTTTTCATAAAATTTAGGAACAGCGATATATGTGTTATTCCAATCCACATTTTCTTTTTTTCTTTTAATCCTGACAAACAGTCCCATATCATTACCTTTCTAACCGGAAATTAATAAATTTTCTTTTCAAAACGAAACATTCCACAGGGAAATTCTTCGTCACTTTCTTCCAAATCCATTTCTGCGTCATTTGGATCCGGATGAAATTTATTAAAAAATTCCACAATATGAAATCCACATCGATTCACATAAAAATGTATATTACGCTGTTCAAAATACGGTGTTACTGTTTCCCAGACTTTTACCTCTGGATGAATTTTCTCGATCTCACACCATGCAGCATATCCAATTCCCTTACTGTGAGCATTAGGAGAAACAAACAATAAATCCAAATTTCCTTTTTCACCTTCAACCTTAAGCACAGCACCACCAATAAATTTGCCTTCTTCATCAGCAATTCGATACGCTTCGCCATTTTTTATAGATTGCTCTATGGTATCTCGTGAAATAATTTGCCCCTCTTCTTCAAAATGATTATCTCTTAATCCAAACTCTTCCATGGCTCCAAAATTAAACGCTTCTTGATTATCTTTAATAAACTGTTCTCTGTCACAATCTTCAAGAGGAAGCAGCTTTACAATACCATTCATATTTTTATCCTCACAAATTTAAACCTTATGGCTAATCCGACATTCTTTTACTCCATTCCAAAACACAGAAAGTTGCAGGCAACACCGATATACCAGATATAAAAACATTATTTCAACAATAATTGTAAACATAGACCTCATCTTAATCTTACTCGAAAAAGAATACTGCCCATATCTCCTTTTCCCATGATTCCTTATTTCATATCTGCTCATCCGCAGCTTTTCTCAGTAAAACAAAAAAGCATTTAGCTATTGGAGAGATTATAATAAATTCCAAACAATATCTAAATACTTTTTATAAGGGATTACTTATCTTCCAGATATTTTTTTACTTCATGCAGCGACGGAAGAATACATTCTGAAAGTCTTTCCATTTCTTCCGTAGGCTTTGCAAGATCCGGCACCATGATCGGATGCATTCCGGCTGATTTTACTGCACGAATTCCATTATAGGAATCTTCTATTCCATAACAGTTTTCAGGCTTTACACAAAGCCTTGCACAGGCTTCCAGATAAATATCCGGTTCCGGTTTGCTTCGCTTTACCATATCTCCGCAGACGATCACATCAAAATACTGTAAAAGTCCTCCTTCCGAAAGCTCCCGCTTTACTATTTCTTCCCTGGTAGATGTTGCAAGACCTGTTTTAATGCCGGAAGACTTCAAAAATCCCAGCAGTTCACAGACTCCCTGTTTTTTCGGAAGCCTGCCTCCTGCTGCCTGCGCATGAAAGAGAGATGCCATTTCCTTCTTATAAGCTTCATAAGGAAAATCCTGTCCATAATATTCCTGAAATATTTTTACTGTTGCCTGATGGTTTCTACCCAGGCACTGCATACATACCTTTTCCACATCCGGGATCCCGTATTTGTCCGCTACCTGCTTCCATGTACGAATCACAAGAGTTTCCGAATCAAAGATCACTCCGTCCATGTCAAAAATTACCGCTTCCAGTTTTATCGCCTCTCTTTCCCTCAGCCTTTCATGATATACCTGATGGCATCCTGTATCCATTCTACATAAACCAGATTCATACCTTCTGTTTTTTCCATAGATGACTGGCATACCTTTGGAAGGATCACTGTCGTAAATCCCAGCTTTTTCGCTTCCGACACACGCTGAGCCGCCATGCTGACCGCCCGGACTTCTCCACTTAGTCCCACTTCCCCAAAAGCAAGAACAGAATCCGGAATTACAATATCCTTACAGCTGGATACCACTGCAAGAGAAATCCCCAGATCAATGGCCGGCTCCGTCATCTTCATTCCTCCAGCAATATTTACATAAGCATCACAGGACGCCAGATGAATACCTACTTTTTTCTCCAAAACAGCCATAAGAAGATTTACTCTGTTAAAATCCGTTCCCACTGCCGTTCTTCTTGGAATACCAAAATTACTCTGGCACACAAGAGCCTGGATTTCTACAAGAATAGGCCTTGTTCCTTCCATCGAGCAGGCTACAATAGAACCGGAAGTACCGTTAGGCTTCCCATTTAGCATAAATTCCGACGGATTTTTAACCTCCTCAAGCCCGGTTCCCCGCATTTCAAAGACTCCGATCTCATTGGTAGAACCAAATCGATTTTTTACAGCCCTGAGGATCCTGTAAGATGCATGACGGTCACCCTCAAAATAAAGTACCGTATCTACCATATGTTCCAGGACTCTCGGACCTGCTACATTTCCCTCTTTTGTCACATGACCTACGATAAAAATAGAGATTCCAAGTCCTTTGGCGATTTGCATCAGAATATTTGTGGACTCCCTGACCTGTGAAACGCTGCCCGGCGCAGAACTGATATCCTCGTGAAACATAGTCTGAATAGAGTCAATAACCACCATATCCGGTTTCTTTCTCTCAATTACTTCCCGGATGGTTTCCAAATTTGTTTCACAGAATATTTGCAGATTTTCATTAAATTCTCCGATCCTGTTGGCTCTGAGACGAATCTGGCGCAAAGACTCCTCGCCTGAAATATAAAGCACTGAGTTTCCGGACAGAGCCAGATTTCTGCACACCTGCAAAAGAAGGGTGGACTTTCCGATTCCCGGATCTCCACCCACCAGAACAAGAGACCCGGGAACGATACCGCCCCCGAGTACTCTGTCAAGCTCTCCGATCTTTGTCAGCCGTCTTTCATCCTCTGAAATCCGTATATCTTTTAGTTTTACAGGTTCCGGTTTCAGTCCCTGCGCCATAGTCCGACTGCCGGAAGATGATGTTTTTTTTGTGGAAACCGTCTCTTCTACAAATGTATTCCATGCTTTACAGCCCGGACACTGGCCCATCCATTTAGAAGATTCATATCCACATTCCTGACAAAAATAAACAACTTTTTTATTTTTTAACATTTTTTGATCTTCACTTCTGCCACAGCATCTCCCAACTCAGCGCTGAAGGAAAGCTTGCCTCCAAGATTTGTTTTCATTGTACCTGCATCCGAACCATTGATCGTAATATCGTACTCTGTGTCAGCCTCCATTTCTACAGTGATCTGTGCATCCTCTGCACCTTCCACCTGAAAGCTCATGGTTGAACCGTCCTGCAAAAGATTATAAACTGCAGTTCCCGGCACAGATTCGTAAACAAACATACCATTTCTTTCCAGCTTGGTGATCTCATGAAAAGTTTTTACTTTATAAACATCCCCCTGATGCTGAAAATCTGATACTTTGGATTTCTGAGCCAGCTCATAATTGCCAAAGCTGATGCTTCCATTTTCCTCTGTACGAATCAGTTCTTTTACTACTGCCATGATCTTATGTCCTCCCTGAGATTCTCTGTTGTATTGTCTTTGGATATAGAATAACCCTTCAGAATCATGTGTTCTGATACTGAATAATCACTCAAAAGGAAGCTTTGTTCCTTTCCTGATGATTTTTCTTATTATAACATTTTCACAATTTTTTGAACAGTATCCTAACCAAGATTTAATATCTTTTTTATATTTGCTTTTTGCCTGTTTTTTCTTCCGGAACAGGAATAAACCGAAGCTGTTTTTGATGAAGCTGAACCTTTACCATATCGCCCTTTCGGATTCTTCCCTCCAGAATTTCGTTTGCAAGGCTATCCTCAAGCTTTGTCTGAATAGCACGGCGAAGAGGTCTTGCTCCATATTTACTGTCAAATCCAGCCTCTGCAAGATAATCCCTGGCAGAATCACTGATCTTCAGCCGTATATCCATCTGCTCTTCACATCGTTTTTCCAGATTTTTAAGAAGAAGTCCCACAATTTTACGAATATGCTCTTTATTGAGGGTGTGGAATACCATAATCTCATCAATTCGGTTCAGAAACTCCGGTTTAAACAATCGGCGCACTTCTTCCATTACATTGGATTTCATCCGCTCATAATCCTGTTTTTCATTATCTCCGGACATAAATCCCAGTTTTTTCGGTTCAATAATAGCCTGCGCCCCTGCATTGGACGTCATGATGATGATTGTCTGTTTAAAATCCACCTTTCGTCCATGAGCATCTGTAATATGTCCGTCATCCAATACCTGAAGTAAAATATTAAACACATCCGGATGAGCTTTTTCTATCTCATCAAAAAGAATCACGCTGTAAGGATTTCTGCGTACTTTTTCACTGAGCTGTCCTCCTTCATCGTAACCCACATATCCCGGCGGAGAACCGATCATTTTTGATACGCTGTGCTTTTCCATATACTCAGACATATCTACTCGGATCATAGCCTGCTCGCTTCCAAACACAGCCTCTGCAAGCGCCTTGGAAAGTTCCGTTTTTCCTACGCCTGTAGGTCCCAGAAACAGGAAAGATCCAATGGGACGTCCGGGATCTTTCAGACCTACCCGTCCACGCTTTACAGCCTGAGCAACTGCCTTTACAGCCTCCTCCTGACCAATCACCCGTTTATGGAGGATTCCTTCCAGATGCGCCAGTCTCTTTGACTCACTTTCTGTCAGTTTCTGTACAGGTATTTTCGTCCAATCAGAAACAATATCCGCCACAGAAGCTTCCGTCACTGTAAGACTCTTTTTCTGACTTTTCCGTTCTTCTCTGACGCGATATTTTTTAATTTCCTGCTCCACTTCTCTCTGACGGCTCTGAATCTCTCTGGCTTTTTCAAGATCCGCCTGACGAATAGCTTCCTCTTTTTCTTCCAGAAGCTCTTTCAGTGTATTTTCAAGACCTTCTGCTTTTGTCACTGTCCTGTAGCTTTTCAGACGTACTTTTGCAGCTGCTTCATCAATGATATCAATGGCCTTATCCGGAAGAAAACGGTCATTGATATAACGGACAGACATTTGCACTGCTGCCTCCAAAGCGCTGTCCTCAATGCTGACTCTGTGATGTTTTTCATAGTAAGGACGAAGCCCTTTCAGAATCTCCAAAGCTTCCTCCTCTGACGGTTCCTCTACTGTCACCGGCTGGAAACGCCGTTCCAGAGCCGCATCCTTTTCAATATATTTCCTGTATTCTTCCAGAGTAGTGGCTCCGATCAGCTGGATCTCTCCTCTGGACAAAGACGGCTTCAGGATATTGGATGCATCCAGAGCGCCCTCTGCGCCGCCTGCGCCGATGATCGTATGAAGCTCGTCAATAAAAAGAAGGATTCCTCTGTCTTCCCGCACTTCATTTACTACATTTTTGATGCGTTCCTCAAATTCTCCTCTGTATTTGCTTCCGGCTACCATTCCGGAAAGATCCAGAACTACCACACGTTTTTCTTTTACAGTATCCGGAACCATCCCGGACACGATTTTCTGAGCCAGACCTTCCACAATAGCTGTTTTTCCCACTCCCGGTTCTCCTACCAGGCAAGGGTTATTTTTTGTTCTGCGGCTTAGGATCTGGATCAGACGCCCGATTTCCCGATCCCTTCCCACAACCGGATCCAGTTTTCCGTCAGCAGCCATTGCTGTAAGGTCCCGGCTATACTGATCCAGAAAAGGAGTTCCTGATCCTTTTTTATCTTTCAGATTTCTGGATGTCTGCATTTCCTCCGCAATAGCATCCTGGTCACAGCCCATTGCAGTCAGAACCGCCGCATACAGTTTCTGAATGTTGACTCCCATAGTGTACAGAAGTCTTGTGGCAACGGAATCTGTCTCTTTCAGCATGGCAAGAAGTATGTGTTCTGTGCCTGCCTGATCCATCCTGCGCGCCTGAGCCTCTTTTTTTGCATTGTCAAGAATCCTCTGAGCTCTCGGACTGTACTCCGGCACTCTTTCTATAGTCAGCACTTCCGAAGGTGCGATCAGACTGCCGATCAATTCCTGAAGCCGTTCCTGTTCTACACCGAATTCTTCCAGAATTCTTCCCGCAGTTCCCTCCTTCTCCTTCAAAAGTCCCACCAGAATATGTTCTGTGCCTATATACGTATGCTTACAGGACTGTACCGTGCTTCTGGCAAGCTTTAAAGCATTTACAGCCTGTCTGGTAAACTTTTCCTGCATAAATTCCTCCTTGTTCCTGATCTTTTACAGATCGTAATCATCAAAAATCTCATCGATCAACTGATGTACTTCCTGTCTGGAAACAGCTTTACAGCAGCCCTTTGCAAGAGCCACCACAAGATTCTGCTTCATTTCCTCCAGCGCTTTTATCTTATCTACATCAATGGCTACCACAGCTCCCCTTCTTCTGTCAATGGACACAAACCCTTCCTGTTTCAGAAGCGTATAGGCTTTGTTAACTGTGTGCATATTGATGCCTATGGTATCTGCCATCTGCCTTACAGAAGGCAGTGTATCGCCTTCCTGAAGCCTTGAGGTGGCGATTCCAAGGATGATCTGGTTCATCAGCTGAACATAGATGGCTTCGTCACTGTTAAAATCTATCTCTATGACCATATTCAAGCCTCCTCGTATCGTGTTACACATATACTAGCACATCTCACATATTTTGAAAACAGTTATTTACCATGTCTTTCCCAAAATCGAAAAAGAGACAGCCTCGCAGCTGCCTCTTTCTGTATTACATTTAACCAATGATCTTTTTTAACTGGTCTCTGTTCAAAATAAGATTAAATCCCATAGGATTGATAGCAAGAGCTTCTGCCTGCTGGATCATAATATCAGCAAGCTTCGCAAAAGGTATTTTTGCAATCCTCAGCTTTTTGCCTCTGGCAAATTTTTCATATTCCAGTACGTCTGAAAAAACAGGCTGAAGGATTTTTCCGTCTTTATTTTTCAAATACGGGATATTTACCTTTGCAGGATCTTCCTCATTGCGCTCCATCGCAACAAGAAATTCCGCTTTTCTCAGATTCGCGATCAGCTCCTCTTCCAGTTCCCGGATATTTTTGTGTTCCTCCGGTTTCACCGGACGGCGCACTTCCTGCATAAAATAAATACCGGAAAGCTGAAGAGTTGAATTGATCAGAGGTCTTTTTTCCGGTTCAATCTTACTGAGATCCGGCTGACGCACAATCTTTTCAAGCTCCACTTCAATCTCTTCACTTCCATTATTCCACACCAGGGAATTCACTCCGACCGCATAGAGAAGTCCGTACATTCTCGGGAAATCTTTTTTTTCATATTTCATTCCCATAAGCAGAACCTTATCATCCAGTTTCTTTTTCCCAAATTCTTTCAGAGTTTCTTCCTCGGCAAAAAACCATGCCTGATCATTATAAGTCTCTTCTGCGCAGGTCACATAAGGAAGCTTTGTCACCTGAGAATATGCCACAAATATGCTGTCTCTGGCCTGAATTTCCTTCACTGCGTCTACTACACTCATTCCCATTCTTGTTGTCCTTTCCATTATCTGTCTCCGGCAGAGAAACAGATGCTCCTTTTTATTTCGTCAGGAATTCTACGATTCCGTCAAGTTCCTCCATCTGATCTCTCTTCAGAGAAGATTTCACAGTAAGAGTATTATCATAAATCTCCATGTTTTTCATAGAAGAAAGAATCTCTTTCATCTGTTTTCCCGCAGAGATCGCCCAGGTACCGTTTTCGATCACAGCCACTTTACGGTTCTGGAAATTATGCGCCTTCAGCTCTGAAAGAAGAGTTTCCATTTTTGGGAAAAGCCCCGCATTGTAAGTTGGGCACGCAAAAACAATCCTGTCACAGCGGAATGCCTCTGCCAGAATATAGGACGGATCTGTTTTGGATACATCATACATTGCAATGTTCTTTTCTCCGGCATCAGAAATCTTACCTGCCAGAACATTGACTGCACTCTCTGTATTTCCATAAATAGAGGCATAAACAATAAGAACCGCATGATCCTCCGGTGTATAAGTGCTCCACTTCTGGTACTTGTCAATAAACCAGCCCAGATTTTCTCTCCATACCGGACCGTGAAGGGGGCAGATCATCTCAATATCAAGAGCTGCTGCTTTTTTCAGCGCAGACTGAACCTGAACACCGTATTTTCCCACAATGTTGGTAAGATATCTTCTTGCTTCCTCCAGCCACTCTGTTTCAAAGTTCAGCTCATCTGCGAAAATATTTCCGTTCAGCGCCCCAAAAGTTCCAAAAGCATCTGCGCTGTAAAGGACTTTGTCATACGCATCATAAGTCACCATAGCCTCCGGCCAGTGGACCATAGGGATCATGGCAAATGCAAGAGTATGCTTTCCTGTGGAAATGGTATCTCCCTCTTTGATCACAATTGCACGATTATCTACGTCAAAATCAAAAAACTGTTTCATCATGGTAAATGTTTTTGCATTTCCCACAAATTTCACTTCAGGATAACGGATCACAACTTCGGCAAGAGAAGCACAGTGGTCCGGCTCCATGTGATTTACAACAATATAATCCAGAGTGCGACCATTCAGCACATGCTCCAGATTCTCAAGAAACTGTGAGCATACGGAATGATCTACTGTATCAAGAAGAACTGTTTTTTCATCCAGGATCACATAGGAATTATAGGAAACTCCTTTGGGGATTGGATATACGTTCTCAAACAGTTCCAGCCTTCTGTCACTTGCACCGATCCAGTACATATCCTCGGTTATCTTTTTTACACAATACACGTTGTTTCCTCCTTACGCCTCATCAATGGCTTTTCCAATATCATGGCGCATATATTTATTGGCAAACTGAATCCACTCAGTTGCCTCGTATGCATTCTTTCTCGCTTCCTTCAGGTCTTTGCCCTTGGCAGTGATCCCCACAACACGTCCTCCGTTTGTAACGATCTGACCGTTTTCCAGCTTTGTGCCTGCATGGAAACAATAATATCCTTCTTTATCCTCAAACTTCTCAAAGCCGGACATAGGAATACCTTTTTCGTATTTTACCGGATATCCCTCGCTGGCAAGGACCACGCAGACTGCTGCATTATCCTCAAACTCAAGCTCGATCTGATCCAGTGTGCCGTTTACACAGGCTTCCATCACCTCAAGAATATCTGTTTTCATTCTCGGCAGCACTACCTGTGCCTCCGGATCGCCGAAACGGGCATTATATTCCAGAACCTTTGGTCCATCCGGAGTCAGCATAAGACCAAAGAAGATAATTCCCACAAAAGGACGTCCCTCAGCCGCCATGGCGTCTACGGTTGGCTGATAAATGTATTTCTTACAGAATTCATCTACCTCTTCTGTATAAAACGGGCTTGGGGAAAAAGTTCCCATTCCGCCAGTATTTAATCCCTGATCTCCGTCCATCGCACGTTTATGGTCCTGAGCGGAAGTCATGGTGCGGATCGTCTTTCCGTCAACAAAAGAAAGTACAGAAACCTCTCTTCCTGTCATAAATTCTTCTATAACCATGGTATTTCCGGCGCTTCCGAACTTTTTGTCCTCCATGATCTCTTTTACACCGGTTTCCGCCTCAGCAAGATCATTACAGATCAGGACGCCTTTTCCCAGAGCCAGTCCGTCTGCTTTGAGAACAACAGGGAATTTTGCCTGTGTCCGAAGATATTCCAGCGCTTTTTCGGAATCTTCAAAATTCTCATATCCGGCAGTAGGAATATTATATTTTTTCATAAGATCCTTGGAAAATGCTTTGGAGCCCTCCAGAATAGCCGCATTTTTACGGGGACCAAATACTTTCAGCCCGCGGGCTTCAAATACGTCCACAACGCCGCCTACCAGCGGATCATCCATTCCGATGATCGTCAGGTCTATATGATGTTCCTGGGCAAAATCCGCCAGTTTTTCAAATTCCATAGCTCCGATATTTACGCACTCTGCATACCGGGAAATTCCCGCATTGCCGGGTGCGCAGTAAATCTTGTCAGCTTTTGGGCTTTTTGCCACACTCCATGCGATTGCATGTTCTCTTCCGCCGCTTCCTACAATCAGTATATTCATCAGGTATTTCCTCCTTATCTGCTGATCTGAACTTTTCCGTCCTGAACACTGACCTTTCCGTTTGCAATCAGGTCAATGGCTTCCGGAAGGATTTTCCATTCTGCCTCTTCCATTACCCGGCGCTGAAGAACTTCCGGAGTATCTCCCTGCTGCACCTCAACTGCCTTCTGAAGGATGATCGGACCGGTATCTGTGCCTGTATCTACAAAGTGCACAGTGGCTCCTGTTATTTTTACGCCTCTGTTCAGAACGCCCTCATGAACACGAAGACCGTAAAAGCCTGTTCCGCAGAAAGACGGGATCAGAGAAGGATGGATATTTATGATACGATTTGGATAAGCCTCCACGATCATTGGAGGAACTGCAACCAGATATCCTGCAAGAACCACAAGATCGATCTGATTTTTCTGAAGCTCCGCAAGAAGTGCTTTGTGAAATTCCTCTCTGTTGTCGTAACTTTTCGGTGAAATGCATATAGCCGGGATTCCCCGGTCCTCTGCTCTTTTCAGAGCATAGGCACCGGAGTTATTACTGATCACCACGGAAACCGCGGCATTCGTGATCACACCCTGATCCAGAGCATCCAGAATGGCCTGAAGATTTGTGCCTCCTCCGGATACCAGAATACCAAGTCTTAACATAAATCCACACCCTTTTCGCCGGCTTCAATACGTCCTACCACATACGGAGTGTCTCCTGCTTTGCGGATCGCTTCCATTGTTTTGTCCACGTCTTCCGGTTTTACAGCAAGAACCATTCCAAGTCCCATATTGTAGGTATTGTACATCATTTTTTCTTCAATATTTCCTTTTTCTGCAAGAAGCTTAAAGATTGGAAGAACCGGATAGCTGTCTTTTTCGATCACTGCTCTTGTGCCCTCTTTCAGCATACGCGGAATATTTTCATAGAAACCGCCGCCTGTGATATGGCTGCATGCATGAATACGCACACCTGCTTCTTTAACACTCTTAAGAGCCTTTACATAAATTCTGGTTGGAGCAAGAAGAGCCTCACCCAGAGTTGTTCCCAGTTCATCATAATAAGTATCCAGGGATTCTCTTGTCATATCAAACACTTTGCGCACCAGAGAAAATCCGTTGCTGTGAACGCCTGTGGACGCCATACCGATCAGCACGTCTCCTGCTTCCAGTTCTTCTCCTGTAAGAAGGTCTTTTTTATCGATCACTCCTACTGCGAATCCTGCAAGATCGTACTCTTCCTCCTGCATAAGTCCCGGATGTTCAGCAGTTTCTCCACCGATCAGAGCTGCTCCTGACTGAGCGCAGCCTTCTGCCACACCGCCAACGATTTCAGCGATCTTTTCCGGATAGTTTTTGCCGCAGGCAATATAATCCAGGAAAAACAGCGGTTCTGCACCGGCGCAGGCAATATCGTTGACACACATTGCCACTGCATCGATTCCAATCGTATCATGCTTGTCCATAACCATGGCAAGTTTTACTTTTGTTCCACATCCGTCTGTACCGGAAACAAGAGTCGGTTCTTCCATATCCTTAAAAGTGCTCATGGAAAATGCTCCGGAAAATCCGCCGATTCCGCCTAAAACCTCCGGTCTCATTGTCTTTGCAATATGCTTTTTCATTAACTCCACTGACTTATAGCCTGCTTCTATATCAACACCTGCGTTCTTGTAATCCATAATATCCTCCCAGTATTTACTTTTTTATTTTTTATTAATAATTCTGATAGCCTACTTCCTGCAGTCTTGCGTCCTTGGCTTCTACCTGCTCTTTCAGCTCCTGGCTGTATGCTTTGAGTTTCTCAAGAAGCTCAGGATCTGAAGTTGCCAGAATTTTTGCTGCCAGAAGTCCTGCATTTGCACCGCCATTAATGGCAACTGTAGCAACCGGGATTCCGGACGGCATCTGTACGATGGAATAAAGGGAGTCACGTCCTCCCAGAGAGGTTGTGTGCATCGGAATACCGATTACCGGCATGGGGAAAATTGCCGCGCACATTCCCGGCAGATGAGCTGCCATTCCTGCACCTGCAATAATCACCTTAAATCCTCTTTCCTCTGCGCTCTTTGCATAATCAAAAAATACATCCGGTTCTCTGTGTGCGGAGATGATCTTCATCTCATACTCCACTCCCAGTTTGTCAAGAATTGCCGCTGCTTTGCTCATAACCGGCATGTCTGAATCGCTTCCCATTACAATTCCAACTTTTTTCATTGGTAGGCCTCCTTAATTTTCAATCATTCCAGGTTGATTCTACTAAGATTCTATTTTTGTGTCAATAAAATTCCATAAAAGAAATATTTTGGCAAACAAACTGTTTTTGTATATATCCGAAATTTCTTCCTTTCACATCTCTTTATTTCTCAAAAGGACGGTTCAGTTCCTCTGTGCCAGGCAGCACAAAACGTCCTTTTTCAATAATAGAACGCCCTTCGCCTTCATCATCGATCACACGGATGCTTCCAAGCTCCTCATAAGGAATGGTAATATCTGTATGGCATCCATAATATGCAAGGCTGATATCCTCTTTTCTGAGACTGGATATTTCATTGTCTCTGGCAATGATCTCTCTTCCGTCCGGATTATACACTGCAACATCCTCAGCCCAGCTGTAACAGGTGTCTCCCACTGCAAAATGAGGGCCCATTTTTTCTGCGATCAGAATCGGCAGTTTGTCTGCGATCCCGTATTTTTCCGCAGCCACATAGGCTGTGGTATTTGTTCCGATGGCAAACTCTCCCATTGGAAGCTTCACATGATGGTGAAGGATATTATCTTCAATATAAGCCCTGTTTTCCTCTTCTGTATCAAAATTACTGCAGGAATAATCAATTACCTGGCCGCAGTCAAACACAAGCTTCAGATCCTTAAACTGCAGACCGTTCAGATATACTTTTTTTACATGGAGAACGCCGCCTGTTCCTGCCAGAACCGGAGAAGTAAACACCTCTCCCACCGGGATGTTCACATCTGCCACACAGTTTTCAAAGTTTGTCTGTTTTTTGATATCCTCCAGGGTATGGAGATGAATGATAAGATCTGTTTCATTACCGTTCTGTCCCTTGATCTCCACCCATTCACAGGTATCCAGAGTTTCTATGATCGTCTGCTGGATCTTTTCATAAAGTTTATAGTCCAGCGTATTGATCTTTACGATTTCATCAAAAATCTCCGGGAAATTTTTTCCAATCTCCGGCACCGGATAGGCAATAATCGTAAAGCTTCTCTCGTCCCCTCTGATATAACGGTTTACAATCTGACCGGATTCATTGTCAAGCTCTACCTGAAGCTTCTGCTGCCCTTCGCTTAAACTCAGGGCTTCCGGCTTGGAAACCGGTGAAAAAGGTTCCTCTCCAAAAGTTTCAATGCATGCAGGCCCGCCGTGGACTTCCGCCAGATCTCTGTACTTGTCATAGGCATTCTGCATGGAGCGGAGCTTTCTTTTTACAAAATCACTGTCCATAAACAGAGCGCAGTCCTGTCTGTGGTCGTAATCATACTGAGGATTGGCATTTCCGCCTGTATATCCCACACGAGCTGCTCCTTTTTTATTGATCACATGAGCTGCATGACGGTAGATCACAGGTTCCAGACCCATTTCCCGGAACTGAAGGACTGCCGCCCGCACCATCCGTTCAAATCCCAGATTATAGCGGATATTTACGGTTTTCTTTTTTGTGATATCTTTTCTCGTATTAATAAATCCAATGCGGTAGCCTTCTGTATAGGTACGCGCCATATCATCGATTTTTTCCTGAGAAAGACTATTCAGAAAAAGAGCCACTCCAACTTCGTTTCCGGATACATATTCGCCATAACGGTAAAGATAACTCAGATCCTCAAGATCTGACTCCATAATGATCTTTGTGGCAAAATCCAGTTCCGGATCAACGCCCTCGGCAATTCTCTGTTCCATCATGTCCTGACAATAATCATTTACATAGGAACGAAGAATATCTTCTACTGTTTTCGGAGCAGGAAGCTCTTCTTCACAGAAGGCAGAATGAACCTCCAGAAACAGCTCTGCGCACACAAGATAATCCCACCATTTTTTTTCATATGCATAAACTATAGTTCCTCTCAGCTCCGCATACAGAAAACAGAAGCTCTGACCGTACTCTCCCAGTTTTTTTACCGCATAAGCAGGATTTCCATAGCAATTCTCATAATTTTCCGGAAAAAGTTCTTCATACAGAGCTGTATTTTCCGCTTTCAACTCCTCCAGAGAAAGCTTTTCCTGTTCTCTTTTCAGGATTTCTCCTGTTTTTCCCAGAAACTCTGCCGCTCTCTGAAAAAACTCCTCAAAAGGTTCTTTTATTTCCTTTTCTGCACAGATTTCCCCAATCCGTTCTTCTGCAAGGGCAAATCGTTCCATCAGTAATTCGTCCAAGCTGTCATCTCCTTTCAAAAAATCTTCTCCGTCTTTACTCATCGATCACATTTCCCAGACGGACATGCTTGTCTACCAGTTTCTTCATATATTCCCAGATTTCCCCGGAACCTTCTGAAGTATGCTGATTCCTTTTATAAATCTGGCTTTTTTTCACGCCGTGCTCCGCCCAGCTTCTTCCTCCGGAAGCATCATTCAGAAGAAGAGGCTGACAGTTATCAAGTACATGGGCAAATTTTGCCTCCGGTGTCTCATAGGCTTCAAACTCTTCCCAAAGCTCCCTGAACCAGCTTTTCTGATCCTCCGGAAGCAGCCCAAAAATCCGCTCAGCCGCTTTCCGTTCCCTGGTTTCCTTAGTTGCCGCACCAACTTCATCATAGGCATAGGTATCTCCTGCGTCAATTTCCACAAGGTCATGGATCAGCACCATGGGGATCACCTTTTCCAAGCTGATCTCTTCATTAGAATATTCCCTGAGAAGCACTGCCATAAGCGCAAGATGCCAGGAATGCTCCGCATCATTTTCTTTACGGTTTCCATCTGCAAGATACGTCTGCCGAAAGATATTTTTTACTTTGTCCACCTCTATAATGAACTGCATCTGTTTCTCTAAACGTTCCATTTTTTACACTCCCATTAAAAAAAAGCCCAGCCATCCCACCATAATGATTCCATTCAGGATAGAACCCACAATACTGGTACGATGCATACGCTTTTCCTCTGAAAAACTTAATAATCCCATAATGAATCCATAAACAGAAAGCATTGTTGCAAAAAGACAGATACCTCCCACAATAAATCCATAGGCACCGTTAAGTGCAAAAGCAGTCAGAACTGCTGACAGAAACAAAATAAGAGAAGCAGCTGCCAGTCCTACTGACAGCTTTCCCTTTTCCGCTTCTTTTGTTTTTACAAATGAATATCTATATCTTTTCGCCATAATGCCTTCTCCTCAGGTAATCACAGACCGCAAACAGCATATATCCGGCTGCCGCGCCTGCGGTATTTAAAATCAGATCATCCACATCAAAGCAGCCCACTCTTGTTACCAGCTGAATCGTTTCCACACACAGACTCAGACTGAACCCGGACAGAACGATCAGGAATCCACTGCGCCATCTCCGGCTGATGACCGGCAGGATAAATCCCAGGGGAATGAATCCGATCACATTCCCGAAAATATTCATAAAAAAAGCAGACAAGCCAACCTGTTCCCGGTACATCCAGAATCTCCGGATCTCCACAAAGGGTTTCAGGTTGTATCTGTATATGCGCTCCTGCGCGATCCGTCCATATCCCTCAGAAAAAAACAGAAAGTAGATCAGAATCAGCACATACAGAACAAAAAGAGCTATTCCCGTCCGCCGGATTTTTTGTTTTGCCCTGTTACTCAAAACCGACTGTCAGATCAGAATATCTGACTTTCTTTTTAAGAGTCTCGCTCCGCTGATGATCATAAGGATACCGGCTGCGATTCCTGTTGTCAGGGTAACAATGCCTACTGCCAGACTGCAGGCCCCTGTTCTTGTCATTGTTTTATAAATCTTTTCGTTCACGGCAAACCTCCTATTTTACTCCATACTGACGATAATAATCGTCAATGGCTGCCTTCAGAGTATCATCAATGATCACCTGTCCGTTTACTTCCTTGTTGTAAAGATACTCTGTCACCTCTGCCATATCCACAATGGCTGCAGTGTCAAAGCCATACAGATCCTTCACTTCATCAAGAGCGCATTTTTCTCCGCCCTTTCCTACTTCCATGCGGTTCAGAGATACCATAAGACCAACGATCTCCACATCTGCCGCGCCCTTCACCTTGGGGACAGTCTCCTCCATGGATTTTCCTGAAGTAGTTACATCCTCGATCATAACAACTCTGTCTCCGTCTTTCAGAGTGCTTCCAAGAAAGCTTCCTTTATCTGCGCCGTGATCTTTTTCCTCTTTTCTGTCAGAGCAGTAACGGACTTCTTTTCCATAAAGCTCACTGTAGGCAATGGCTGTCACAACACTTAACGGAATTCCTTTGTATGCAGGTCCGAACAATACGTCAAAGTCATCTCCGTATTTGTCATGAATCGCTCTGGCATAGTACTCGCCCAGTTTCTTTAACTGAGAGCCTGTTACATATCCGCCTGCATTCATAAAGAATGGGGATTTTCTTCCGCTTTTCAGTGTAAATTCACCGAATTTCAGAACCTTACTGTCTACCATAAACTGAATAAATTCCTGTTTATACTGTTCCATATTTTTTAACCTCCGTGTTTACGGGCAAGCCCTTTTCGTTTTTCCATAATATATCTTTTTTATTTTAGCATATCTGCTGTTTTTTTTCAATCAATGGATGAAAAGGTCGCCACAGTCTGTTTTTTATACTTTTTCATAACGTAATAATAGTATGGGATCAGAGGAATCAGCGCAGCGATCCATGCCGCCGGGTCTGCCATACAGATTCCTGCAAAACTGGCTTTTCCAGCAACAAGAAGAACGATCGCAGTTCTGGCAACCAGTTCAAAAATCCCACCAAGCATGGGGACCAGTCCATAACCCATCCCCTGAAGAGCATTTCGGAAAAGAAAAATCGTGCAGAGGAACGGGTAAGCCCAGAAAACAGTGCGGAAATAAGTTACCGAAACATTCACCACCGCAGTTTCAGAAGGATCAATAAACAGATAGGTAAAATATTTCCCGCCAAAGTACATGACAACCATCTCAATGGCTGCCCATATAAGAAGCATGATCCAGGAGTATTTTACGCCTGCCTGCACACGATCCATACGGCCTGCTCCCCGGTTCTGTCCCACATAGGTTGCAATAGTCGCGCCTATGGAAACAGCCACCATGGTAATAATATTCTGAATTTTTCCCGCAGCGGAAAATCCCGCCATATAAACAGCCCCATAAACATTTACTGCGCCCTGCACAATAATAGTTCCAATGGCTGTAATAGAAAACTGCAGGGCCATGGGGATCCCCAGATTCAGAAGCTTGGCAAAGCTTCCTTTGCGAAGTGCAAAATTCTTCTTTTCCAGATGAAGGATTGGATATTTTTTTATAATGTAAACCATACAGCATACTGCTGAAACCGCCTGAGCAATAACTGTGGCATAAGCGCAGCCTTCCACGCCCATTCCCAGAAATCTGATAAATACCACATCCAATACTACATTGATAGCTGCTGAAATGATCAGGAAATAAAGCGGGGATTTTGAATCTCCCAATGCACGCAGAAAAGCCGCTAGGGCATTATATGCTGCAGTAACGATCAGGCCCGCATAGATAATCCCCATATATGCCTTTACATCCCCCATCAGCTCCTCAGGAGAATTCATCAGGCGAAGAATGGGTTCATTAAACACAAGAAGCCCCACCGTCATAACTGCAGTGATCCCAAACATCAGGTACACGGACATAGCCACATAATGGCGCATATCATCATACTTTTTGGCTCCGAACATTTGAGAAACAATAATGGCAAAACCGCTGCTCATTCCATTGAGCCATCCGGTTACAAAAAACATCAGAGAGCCGGTGCTTCCAATGGCGGCCAGAGCGTCTACCCCGATAAACTGACCTGCAACAATAGAATCTGCGATATTGTAAAACTGCTGAAACACATTACCAAGAAACATCGGTATCATAAACCAGATGATCAGCTTCACCGGACTCCCTACCGTCATATCGCTTGTCATATCTTTCTTCATAATTTCTCCCTAAAAGAAGGTCCGCTGTAAATATATACCCGGAATATTTCCGGATATGCTTTACAGCAGCCCTTATTAAAAAACTATTTTACCGCACCAATCAGCTGATTGATATCCTCTATCTTCTGCGATTTCATGTAGTCTTCAATTCCCTGAACCACTTCTTCCGTAGCATAGGGATTAAAGAAGTTTGCAGTTCCCACAGATACTGCACTTGCGCCTGCCAGAATAAATTCCAGCGCATCCTCTGCAGTGGCGATGCCTCCCATTCCGATAATCGGAAGCTTCACTGCCTGCGCTACCTGGTACACCATACGGACAGCCACAGGCTTTACAGCCGGGCCTGACATTCCTCCGGTTTTATTTGCCAGGGCAAATGCTTTTTTATAAATATCAATCTTCATTCCTGTAAGTGTATTGATAAGAGAAAGAATATCTGCGCCTCCGGCCTCTGCCGCTCTTGCCATCTCTGTGATATCTGTCACATTAGGACTGAGCTTCATAATAATCGGCTGCTTTGCATATTTTTTAACTTCTTTTGTGATGGCTTCCAGTGCCTTTGGATCCTGTCCGAAAGCAATTCCGCCTTCTTTTACATTTGGACAGGATACATTGATCTCCAGGAGATCCACAGGTTCATTTCCCAGACGTTCCACTACTTCGCAGTAGTCCTCTGTACTTTTTCCGCACACATTCACAATGATCTTTGTGTCATATTTTTTAAGAAATGGAATATCCCTTTCACAGAACACATCAATTCCAGGGTTCTGAAGTCCGATGGCATTCAGCATACCGGAAGCAGTTTCTGCCACACGGGGTGTGGGATTTCCCGGCCACGGTACGTTTGCCACTCCCTTTGTCACCACAGCGCCCAGTTTATTCAGATCTACAAATTCACTGTACTCTGCTCCTGAACCAAAAGTTCCGGAGGCTGTCATAACAGGATTTTTCAGTTCTACTCCTGCCAGTTTAACGGCTGTCTTTATCATAATTCCACCTCCGTGCTCAAAAATACCGGACCATCCTTACAGATACGTTTATTGTGTACATGAGAATGGCCGTCGACCTCCTTTGATTTGCACACACAGGCAAGGCATGCGCCAACACCGCAGGCCATACGTTCTTCCATGGAGATCCAGCACGGGATATTTTTGTCTTCTGCGTAAGCTTTAATTGCCCGGAGCATAGGAGTAGGACCGCAGGCAAAAATCACATCTGCCTCCAGAGCATTCTCTCTGATGGCATCCATAACATTTCCTCTGGTTCCTGCACTTCCGTCTTCCGTTGCAACATATACATCTGCATATTCCTGGAACTCATTGTTCAGAAACAGTTCGTCTCTGTAACCGAGAATCGCTGTCTTCTGTCCCTTCAGTTCTTTTGCGGTCTGAAGCATAGGAGGAATACCGATTCCTCCGCCCATAAGAAATACACGTTTTCCTTCTGCCTCATGAAGCGGAAAGCCATTTCCCAACGGTCCCAGCACTTCTACTGGAACTCCTGCATGAAGTCTGGAAAACGCTTCTGTTCCGGTGTCTTTTCCTGTTACCCGATAAACAAGACGGATTCTTCCTTTTTCTCTGTCAATTTCACAGATACTGATCGGACGGGGAAGCAGTTTGCTCCCGTCCCGTGTATAAAGTGAAAGAAACTGGCCCGGCTTTGCCTCTGCCGCCATATGGTCTGCCTGGAGCCACATACTGTAAATGTCTTTTCCGATTTCTTCCTGGCTTACAATCTTTAAGCTTTCTTTTGTCTTTTTGCTCATCTCTTTCCTCCTGAATCAGTGTAGCCTGATTATCTGCGGCCTTCCAGAGCTCCGCTGATATCAGCGATCATATCCTTTACTGCCTGTCTGGATGCATCTGCAAAGTTCTTTTCACCAAATTCCGCATAAGCTTCCTGTTTATAGGCCGCAATAATTCCTCTTGAAGAGTTTACGATCGCACCCAGTCCGTCCTCATTAAAGAAATGGACCAGATCTTTGCCCTTGCCTCCCTGAGCGCCATAGCCCGGTACAAGAATAAAGGTTTTTGGCATAAGTTTACGGAGAACTTTTCCCATTTCCGGATAAGTTGCACCTACAACAGCTCCAACATAGCTGTATCCGTCACCCATATGATCCTCGCCCCACTGAGCAACTTTTTCACCTACCCACTCATAGAGAGGACGTCCGTCGATCAGGCGGTCCTGGAACTCTCCGCTGGAAGGATTTGATGTTTTTACAAGAATAAAAAGACCTTTATTTTCTTCTTTACATACGTCAATAAACGGTTTTACTCCATCAGAGCCAAGATACGGATTTACTGTTGCAAAATCCTCATCAAATCCTGCGTAGCTTTTGGAGCCCACCTGGACATGTCCCAGATGTCCCACTGCATATGCAGCAGAAGTAGATCCGATATCGCCTCTTTTAATATCCCCGATCACAACAAGATCTTTTTCCTTACAGTAATCTACTGTTTTTTTGTATGCCTGAAGCCCCGGGATTCCGAACTGCTCATACATGGCGATCTGCGGTTTTACTGCCGGGATCAGATCACAGGTGGAATCCACAATTGCCTTGTTAAACTGCCAGATTGCCTCAGCTGCTCCTTCCAATGTTTCGCCAAATTCCGCAAAAGCGTTTTCCTGGATATGTTTTGGGATGTAGTTCAACATAGGATCCAGACCTACCACAATGGGAGCATTTGTTTTTTTAATTTTGTCGATCAGTTTATTAATCATAAAAATTTCCTCCTGAAATTTATTTTTACATACTTAAACATATCATACACGAAACCTGCGATTTAATAAAGTATTTTTTACCCGATTTTTGCATTTATAAAACACTTTTATTTTCCACTGTATCCTTCCCACTTGTTTTTTCACAATCCTAAAGAATCATCTTGACATTTTAAAATATGAGCTATATAATCATAATCAAATCCGCTACATTATTAATATAAAATCACTAGTTTTTAGAGATTATATATTACATGATATAGTCTGTAAAATCTGGTGATTTTTTTCGTCAGATAGACTTTTAACTTTTTATTTTTATGGAGGTAACATCATGAACAAGGGGACTGTAAAATGGTTCAACGCAGAAAAAGGATACGGCTTCATCACAGGCGAAGATGGCGCTGATGTATTTGTTCACTTTTCTGCAATCAACGGCGAAGGCTTCAAATCTCTTGATGAGGGACAGGCCGTAACTTATGATCTGACAGAAGGCGCTCGCGGAATGCAGGCAGCTAATGTTACAAAATTATAATAAGTTATTATCTGTTCATATCGGATAGCATTCGTATTGATCACAAAAATCCCCGGCATATACCGGGGATTTTTTCTTGTATTCTTATATTAATTTATTCTGCTGTATCTGCTGAAAGTCCGGCTACATAGCTGTCCAGAGCAGATGTATCTATAGTGGTCTGTGTTACGACAGAGTCTTCTTTCTGCTCTATTTTATCATAAACAGAATATCCGATCCATGCAACAAGTGCCACACAGACAACAACACCCACAATTCTCTCCAGCCAGTCATAAAACTTTTCTTTTTTCTGTTCTTTGCTGTATCCGTTTTTTCTTGCTTTATACTGATCCACTTTTTTCTGGCTCATAATTGAATCTCCTTTACTGTAAATAGGACTGCTGCCCTTTCTGCAGCAGCTGAATATAGAGATAATTATAGCACGTCATCTTCATTCATGCAATGCTTTTAAACAGCCACGATCACTCCGCCGTTATTTGCATACATACTGCTGACGCCTGCCGTATCCAGAACAACAATCTCTTTGGTTGTAAGTTTTTCCTGAAGAGCATCCTTTAAAAGCATTGCCCGCTCTCTGCAGTTACAGTGAGAGATTACCAGAACTTTCGCTTCACTGTTTTCTGTCTTTTCCGCAACATGCTGAACCATTTTTATAAGAGCCTTATTGATTCCTCTTGCCTGGTCAAGCTGACAGATGGTTCCTTCATCTGTAGATCCCATAACCGGCTTGATCTTCAGAGCGCTTGCCACAAGAGATTTTACTCTGCTGAGACGTCCGTTCTTGCGAAGGGTTTCCAGATCGTCCAGAACAAAAAATGTATTCTGCTCTGCTATATATTTCTCAACTCTTTCCACGGTTTCCTGGAAAGAACAGCCAGCTTCCTCACATTCCTGAATCTTCATTCCAATCAGTGTTTCTCCTGCAGAAGCTGATCGTGAATTAAATACATAAATCTTTCTTCCGGGATTTTCTTCCAGAAACAGATCTTTTCCAATAACTGCGCTGTTATAGGAACCGCTCAGTTCTGAAGATAATGTCACTGCATAAATATGATCTGCTTCACATTCGTATGCCTTCATATAGCGTTCCGGAGACGGACATGCAGATTTCGGGCATTCCGGGCAGGCAGCTACTTTTTTCAAAAACTCAGCCTGATCAAAGGTTTCATCGTCTATCACTGTCTCTCCGCCTACATTCAATGTCAGTGGAACAGATTCAAAACGTTCGTCATCTTTCCATTCATCAAGGAATTCTCCGCAACTGTCTATAATAATTTTATAACTCAATTATATCGTCCTCTTTTCCATTATATGTAGTATTGAATACCACGTTTATATTACCATATCACCTGGCATTTGAAAAGACTTTTTCTAAAAACTCTGTTCTTTTTTTCATTTCTGTTTTATAA
>NZ_JAJQXX010000020.1 GCF_028767025.1 Blautia sp. XA-2221 | reverse complement strand
ATAGCAGAAGTTTGCCGACGGGTTTCATAACCCCATTGGTGCCTTTTGCAGAAAGGCGGATTATAATTATGATAAAAGATTTTACCATTGAGAAGCTTCTTGATCTGAACGAAACGATCGCCTCAGAGCTTTTTGAGGGAAAGACCTATCCCTGGGAGGTGCTTTCGGAGATTAAAGATTTTATCCTGAAGCTTGGTAAAACACTGGATCCGGAAGAATATGAGTATCTCGAGGGCGATATCTGGATTGCAAAATCCGCAAAGATAGCTCCTACTGCCAGTATTAATGGTCCTGCGATCATCGGTAAGGATACAGAGGTTCGCCACTGTGCCTTTATCCGGGGAAATGCCATTGTAGGAGAAGGCTGTGTGGTAGGAAACTCTACAGAACTGAAAAATGTGGTTCTTTTTAACTGTGTGCAGGTTCCTCATTATAACTATGTGGGAGATGCAGTTCTGGGCTACAAATCCCATATGGGAGCAGGCTCTATCTGTTCTAACGTAAAATCAGATAAACAGCTGGTTGTTGTAAAAGACGGAGAGGAAAAAATCGAAACCGGTCTTAAAAAGTTTGGCGCTATGCTGGGAGATCACGTAGAGGTAGGCTGTGGTTCCGTTCTGAATCCGGGAACTGTAATCGGAAGAAACAGCAATATTTATCCTCTTTCTCCGGTAAGAGGCTGTGTGCCGGCAGACAGTATTTATAAGAGCGGGACAGAAATTGTCAGTAAAAATTAAGGGAATATAGAAAATACAAAGAATAAAGCTGCAGTGATATACTCTGACCTGTAAAGTATTCTACGAAAGGGGACAGAGAAGATATGAAAAAAGCAGCTTTATTTTTTATGTTAGCAGTAATGTCAGGAAGTGTTCTTACAGGGTGCGGTTCAGGTGCAGAAACGAAGGAAAAAACAGAAGTTACAGCAACGCCGAAACCGACAAAATCTCCCAAAAAATCCGAAACCTCCCAAAAAACATCAACAAATGAAAATAAACCACAGGAAACTTCAAAGGGAAAAAATAATTCTTCTGCAAATGGTTCTGTCTCTTCTGAAAAAACAGAAAAAGATACGTCCAAAACAATAGAAGAAAAAGTAGAGAGCGGCGAGGTCAGCCAGGGATGGGATTCTATTGTCCTTTATGATATTGATCTGAATGGAGTTCAGGTAAAAAGAGGGGATGATGGGAACTGGTATGATGAAAACGGAGTTTCTTACGGAAATCTGGATAATGCAGATGAATCCCAGCCTATTATCAATGAGAATGGAGATACCTATTATTGGAATGGAGATCTTGCAGAACAGGCAGCGGAAGAGGAAAATTCTGACAGTTCTTCAGAAGATTCTTCCAGTACGGAAGGTATCAGCGATCCTTTTGATCTGTACAGCTGGGATGAAGGAACAGGTCAGTATATTCCTTTCCAACAGGCAGAAACAGACGCTTCTCCTGTGGGAAAGGGAAATGGCTGGTATTACTATGATGAAGAAAGCAATGAGTTTCTTCCTTGGTAGATTCCTGTCTCAGAACAGGATCCTGCGCAGGAGTACCAGAATGGTAATATGCAGTGGATAAAATACATAAAAGAAATACTTGGAAAACTTTCCGCGGATAAAGCCCCTTTGCCCGTTATACATATTAATGGGAAGGAAGGCAAAGCAGGCTTTCCATTCATAAGCAAGCCAACAGCTCCCTATGATCGCCTGGGGAGCTTTGTCATCTCTTAAAAGATACATGATCAGGAGAAAGATAAAGCCTTTCCAGCCATAGTCTGCATCAAGGAAAAAAGAAATTGCCAGAAGTCCGCCAAGGGACAGAAATAGCCTGGTACGATTTTCGCGGAAATGTTCCAGCACACAGAATGCAAGATAACCCAGGAATAAAGTGAAAAATACATTCTGTTTTTCGTAATGCCAGGTATCGGCAAACATGTAGTTCCACGGAAGCTCTGAAATCAGTGCAAACAGAAGAAGATTTCTGCCGTATTTTTTTCTGCTTCTGGTATGGATAAAACCTTCCAGCAAAAGAAAACAGAAAATAGGAAATGCAATCCGGCCGATATCCCGGCAAATGCGGTAAGGAGTATAGGCGTTCTGGCCAATATAAAAAAGCGGAGTCAGCGCAGGCGGATACTGAGAGAGCAGAATGCAGGCGCTGTGGTCGATCAGCATTACAATAATGGCAATGATCTTCAGAACGCTTCCGCTCAAAATCTGAAATTTCTGTGGAAGAAAAGACGGCGGAAGAGAATTGCTGTAGTGATTTTGAGACATGAGAACCTCCTGTCGATTTGATTTTTGTTCAGTTTATCATATTCTGGAGGGGAATTCCAGAACAGGTTTGAGAAAGAAAAGATACCTGTTTGTCCCAAAAAAGACAAAATTATAAGAAATGACAGGAAAACCTGATATTTTTTTACAAAATTTGACTGGACTATTAGACAGTTTTATGAGAAAATATTGTAAGGTTGACAGGGGACACCTGACAACATTAAAGTAAATCTACACTTGAAAGGAGTTTTACAATGATTTATTCACGCGAAGTAGAAGAAATGTGTCCAGTGGCACAGGGCGTTCATCATGGGGCTGCTCCGATCCCGGAAGAAGCAAAATGGGTACAGGCAAAAGAAGTAAAGGATATTTCCGGCCTGACACACGGTGTTGGCTGGTGTGCTCCGCAGCAGGGTGCATGTAAGCTGACTCTGAACGTTAAAGAAGGTATCATCCAGGAAGCTCTTGTAGAGACTATCGGATGTTCCGGTATGACACATTCTGCAGCTATGGCTTCTGAAATCCTTCCGGGCCGTACTGTAATGGAAGCGCTGAACACAGACCTTGTTTGTGACGCAATTAATACAGCTATGAGAGAACTGTTCCTTCAGATCGTATACGGACGTTCCCAGTCTGCTTTCTCTGAGGATGGACTTCCGATCGGAGCAGGACTTGAGGACCTTGGAAAAGGACTTCGTTCCCAGGTTGGTACTATGTACGGAACTCTGAAAAAAGGACCTCGTTATCTGGAAATGGCAGAGGGTTATGTAACAGGTATCGCTCTTGATGAAGACAATGAGATCATCGGATATCAGTTCGTAAGCCTTGGAAAAATGACTGATTTCATCAAAAAAGGTGATGACCCGAACACTGCATGGGAAAAAGCAAAAGGTCAGTATGGCCGTGTTGACGATGCTGTTAAGATCATCGACCCAAGAAAAGAATAATTATTTTTAGATGAAAAAATCAGGAGGAAAAGTAAATGGCTTTATTTGAATCATACGAGAGACGAATTGACAAGATCAATTCTGTTTTAAACAGCTATGGAATCGCTTCTATCGAAGAGGCAGAAAAAATCACAAAAGATGCAGGTCTGAACGTTTATGATCAGATCAAAGGCATCCAGCCGATCTGCTTTGAAAACGCTTGCTGGGCATACATTGTAGGCGCAGCTATCGCAATCAAAAAAGACTGCAGAAGAGCAGCTGACGCAGCAGCAGCTATCGGAGAAGGTCTTCAGGCTTTCTGTATCCCGGGCTCCGTTGCTGATACACGTAAAGTAGGTCTTGGCCATGGTAACCTTGGCAAAATGCTTCTTGAAGAAGAGACAGAGTGCTTTGCATTCCTTGCAGGTCATGAGTCTTTTGCAGCAGCTGAGGGCGCTATCGGTATCGCAGAAAAAGCAAACAAGGTTCGTCAGAAACCGCTTCGTGTTATCCTGAACGGTCTTGGAAAAGACGCTGCTCAGATTATTGCAAGAATCAATGGATTTACATATGTTGAGACAGAGTATGATCCATATACAAACGAAGTTAAGGAAGTATTCCGTAAATCCTATTCAGAGGGACTTCGTGCAAAAGTAAACTGCTATGGCGCTAACAGCGTTCCGGAAGGTGTTGCGATCATGTGGAAAGAGGGCGTAGACGTTTCCATTACAGGTAACTCCACTAACCCGACACGTTTCCAGCATCCGGTTGCAGGTACTTACAAAAAAGAATGCCTGGAAAAAGGCAAAAAATACTTCTCCGTTGCTTCCGGCGGTGGTACAGGTCGTACACTTCATCCGGACAACATGGCAGCAGGTCCTGCTTCCTACGGTATGACAGATACACTTGGACGTATGCATTCTGACGCTCAGTTTGCAGGTTCCTCTTCTGTACCGGCTCACGTAGAGATGATGGGTCTGATCGGCGCAGGAAACAACCCGATGGTTGGTATGACTGTAGCTGTAGCTGTTTCGATCGAGGAAGCTGCTAAAGAAGGTAAATTCTAATATTCCAATAAAAACAGGACTTGTTACGCTGTGAGTAGTCGTAGCAAGTCCTGTTTTTTGACTCTTGTTTCTGTGAAGCATATATCGAGTTTTATGATTTTTTTTGTGTCCGTATATTGCGGATTTTATGGTGCGAAATTCGGTAGTTGATTACTTATAGATATTAAATCAAAAAATAATATTTCTAACACATATTTTATAATTATTTATTTTTCAGCCATAACGGACATAAATTCTAACATAGCCATAGTAAGAGAATAGATTAAAAATACGCCTAAAAATATAAAACTTATTATTATTTTGGCGTGAGGTATCCAAAACAGCTCCTTTTTTTGGTTTCATATTTTTCTTGTACATTGAAATCTCCTTCATTTGTAAAATTGTGCTGACTTTTATTATAATTTGGTAAATTCTTTATTTCATTTACCCGGTACAGAGGATTGACTTTTTTCGGCAGTTCGTCATATAATGTCTGAAAATAAAGTAAGAGGGGCAAAATTATGAGCGAAATAAAAATCAGTATCGCAAGTCCGGAAGATGCAGGGGAGCTGTTGGAAATCTATGCGCCTTACGTGCAGGAAACAGCAGTATCTTTTGAATATACGGTTCCTTCTCCGGAGGAGTTCAGACAGCGGATTAGTCATACATTGGAAAAATATCCTTATTTAAAAGCAGAACAGGATGGTGAGGTGATCGGGTATGCCTATGCAGGACCCCTTCATCCAAGAGCAGCTTATGCCTGGTCGGTGGAAACTTCGATTTATGTGAAAAAAGATAAAAAGCATCTGGGTACAGGAAAAATGCTTTATGAAATGCTGGAGAGAATCCTGAAAGAACAGAATATTTTAAGCGTTAATGCCTGTATTGCCTGGCCGGAAAAAGAGGACGAGTATCTTACCGGGGACAGTGTAAGATTTCACGAACATATGGGGTATCATAAAGTAGCGGAGTTTCATAAATGTGCCTGTAAATTTGGCCGCTGGTATAATATGGTCTGGATGGAAAAACATATTGGAGAACATTTGGAGAATCCGGCAGAAATAAAAATATTTGATGAAGTTCGGGGGCTATTGAAGTAGTAGCAGCATAGGAAATAAATTAAATAATATAGAATTTATCAGATTTTTTGCGGCTGTTATTGTATATTTGTATCTTCTTCATTCTTTTATGATGCTTGGCAGAGAGGCTTTATTTACTTTATGTAAAAACTATGAAGAACTTAGCGGAAATGAAACTGCCTATATGTGTGATTATGTATTTTTGCTATAGACTGAATATTATGACTACAGACGGTGGATTTGCCAGAAAAGTGTTTTGCGGAGTGTCCGGTTTTGCCATTGCAAGGGCTGTTGTCGGTATAGAAACAGCCTATCTTCATGAAGTTTTTATGATTCTATGAAAACAGGTATTGAATTAAAAAAATACGATGTTTTGAAAAAGAGGCAGGGAAACAATTCACGCGTTTGTCGTGGAGCGGCAGCAGATTTTCTTTACAGAACAGAGAAAAGCAAGTATAATGAGAAAACGGATATAAAATATTAATTTCAGTATAAACTTTGTGGGGGGAATATGATCTTTTTTCTAATAATACTTTTATTGATTGCTGTACGGTCGGCAACCATAGCTGCACAGGATCAGTTCAATAAAAATTATCTGTCAAAAATAGATGCCAATAATATAAAAGGCATTTTTGTAATCCTGATAATTTTCAGTCATTATGTAGGATATGTTCAGCTGGGAGGGAGATATGATCAGCCGTACCTTGCTTTAAGAGAACACTTAAATCAGATGGTTGTTGCAATGTTCTGGTTTTATTCAGGATATGGAATCATGACATCCATGCAGAGGAAAAATAAAGGGTATCTAAAAGGGATTCTGACGCGCCGTTTTCCGAAAGTATGGGCCAGTCTTGCGGCTGCTGTAGGAATATTTATGTTAGTCAATCTGATTACGGGTAGACAATATCCCGTTGGGCAGATAATGCTGTCTCTGATCGGATGGGAATCCATAGGCAATTCAAACTGGTATATGTTTGATACGCTGGTGATATACCTGCTGGTATATCTTTCATTTAGTATGGTAAAATTTCGGTCAAAAAAAGTTCAGGAGTATGTAGGATGTGCTTTTCTGACTGTTCTTACAGGCGTTTTTATCTATACTCTTATGAAAGTGGGAAAGGAGAATTATTGGTATAATTCCGTTATTATATTTCCCGTAGGATGCTGGTATGCTTTGCTTAAGGATAAAATAGAGAGTATTTTCATGAAAAATGACAGATTTTATATGGGAGGCGCATTGCTGGCAGTTCTTATCTACAGCATCTCGTTTCGCAACAGATGGAAGTATGGGATCGAGGGATATACGGTGTGGGCAGTGGCGTTTGTAGCAGTGATTGTATTGTTTACCATGAAAGTATCGATTTCAAGCCATATTTTTACATGGTTTGGGGAACATGTTTTTAGTGTGTATATGTTGCAGAGAATTCCTATGATAATTTTTTCGGATTTAGGATTTGCCCGAAATAAATATATGTTTCTTGTGATCTGTATCATAAGTACAGTTTTTCTGGCAGATTTGTTTGACCGTTATATTGGAGAAAAAATAAAACGTGTTTTTGCATAAAACAGCAGACGGCTGAAGTAGGGGGAAGGAGAAACAGGGAGAACTATGGCAGATAGAGTGTTGGAGAAAGAATATAAGTTTAAAATATCCATTGTTATGGCAGTTTATAATGTAGAAAAATATCTTGAAGAAGCTCTGGACAGCGTTATTCGGCAGGATATTGGATTTGAAAAAAATGTTCAGATCATACTGGTTGACGATGGAAGTCCGGATAGGTCAGGAGAAATTTGTGACGATTACCAGAAGAAATATCCGAACAATATAAAGGTAATACACAAGTTAAATGGAGGAGTATCTTCTGCAAGGAACGAGGGTCTTAAATATATTGAGGGACGATATGTAAACTTCATGGATCCGGATGACAAACTGAGTGAGGGTACTTTAAAAGCTGTATATTCTTTTTTTGCAAAGTCGGAAAAAGATGTGGATCTGATTTCCATTCCTATGACTTTTTTTGAAGGAAAAGAAGGTCCTCATATTTTAAATTATAAGTTTAATTCAGGGAAAAATGAGGTTATTGATCTGTGGAAACGATTTAACTGTGTGCAGATGTCTCTTTCCAGTGCCTTTATAACAAAAGAAACAGCAGAAAAAATATATTTTGATACAGAATTGAAATATGCAGAGGATGCAAAGGTCATTATGCAGATCCTGTTAAAAAAATGCCGGTATGGAGTGGTTCCTGCTGCAAACTACTGGTACAGGATACGTATGACGGAAGATTCTGCGATTTCTTCCTCAAGAAAAATAAAAGAATGGTATATTGGGTATCTGGAAAAATTTTCTCTGGAAACTCTGAAAATGTATCAGAATGAATATGGATTTATTCCATATTTTGTTCAGTATACGATTATGTATGATTTGCAGTGGAGGTTTAAACTGGCAGAAATACCACAGGGTGTTCTGACAGAGGAAGAGGAAAAATATTTTCGTTCTCTTTTGATTGAATGTCTGTCCTGTATTGACAATCGAATGATCCTTTCCCAGAAATATATGACAAAGGAATATATGGATTATGTATTGTCTTTGAAACCTGAAAATGAGGGACAGAGAAAAGTAGAATATTTTGCCGGAGATCTGAATGTCCGTTATGGAAATTTTCCGGTTGTTTCTTTGAGTAATTTTACTCTGTCACTGGAAATTCTTACTTGCGGTGAAAAAAGTTTCTGCGTTGAAGGATCTGTAAAGAGGCTGGCAGAAATGCGAGATGCAGAAATTCAGATTTTTGCAGAAGTAAAAGCTGCAAATAAAAAGAAACAGATTATTTCGTGTAAGGTATTTGATCATCCGGGAGAAAAAGTGATATCTCTGGGGAGATTTCTGGCTGATCGAAAGGGTTTTGCGGCAGAGATTCCTTTTTCTTTTGTGGAAGGCATTACATCAGTTAAGTTTTATATGACTGTAGATGGATTTCCGGTGCGCTTTAATAATTATGGTACAGGCAATTTTTTTCCGCTGGATGTTTATTACAGTAATACATACTGTTGCAGAGGAGGATATATTTTCCGCCTGAATAAAGATACATTTTTTGTGGAAAAATCAGATTTTATCAAGCATATGAAAAAAGAGCGCCGTTTGCTTCGGGAGATAAAAAGAACATCGCTGTTTAACAGAAAAACCTCTGGAATTAAGCAGAAACCTACAGAGGAGGAACTGAAAGAGCGAGAAAAGATTATCAGACAGCGTTTAAGGATATGGCTGAATAGCTACATAAAACGCAGAGAAATCTGGCTTGTCAGTGACAGAATCAATAAAGCGGATGATAACGGAGAGGCTTTTTTTGAATATCTCTCTTCGCTGAAAGGCAAGAAACCGGATGTTTATTTTGTGATTTCAGGCGGAAGCAGTGATTATGAAAGACTGAAAAAGATTGGGAAGGTTATTGACAGGGATTCAGAAGAATACTACAATTTGTTTTTAAAAGCAGACGTGATTGTTTCTGCTCATGCAGAAGCATATATTACCAATCCTTTTGACAGTGCGCATACAAGACCGTTAAAAGACCTCATACGGAATAAACCCTTTATATTTCTGCAGCATGGTGTGATTAAAGATGATCTGTCAGGGTGGCTGCAAAAATATAATAAAAATATTTCTATGTTTGTTACGACAACAAAGCCTGAATATCAGTCTGTTCTGGAGGGAAACTATTTTTATTCAGACAGAGAAGTGGTAATGACAGGTATTCCCAGATATGACAGGCTTGAAAATAATCCTCAGAAGATTATTACGATCATGCCCACCTGGAGATCTGATCTTGTATCGGCTATTGATGCAAAAACCGGAGGAAGAACACTTCTTCCCGGATTTAAAGAAAGCAGCTTTTATCAAATGTATCAGTCTGTTTTTTCTGATGAGCAGTTTCTGGAAAATATACAAAAATCAGGATATCGGCTGCAGCTTCTGATGCATCCGAATATGAAGGTGACACTTGGCGAATTTTGTATTTCAGACAGTATCAGGGTACTGGAATTGGATACTTCATATCGCAGTATCTTTTCGGAATCGGATTTGATCATAACAGATTATTCTTCGGTTGCATTTGATTTTGCATATCTGAGGAAGCCTGTGATTTATTACCAGCCGGATCGGAAAGAATTTTTCTCCGGGACACACACCTATGTTCAGGGATATTTTGATTATGACCGGGATGGATTTGGTGAAGTATGCACAGATCCGGAGAAATTAAAAGAATGTGTGAATCTTTATCTGGAAACAGGATGTACTTTAAAGGAAGTTTACAGAGAAAGGATTGATCATACATTTCCTTACTCGGACAGGAAAAATTGTGAAAGAGTTTATGGTGAAATACAAAAGCTGAAAAGCCAGGTGATTTATAAATAAAAATTCCGGCTGTCGGTGGAAAGGAAAAAATATGAAACGTGTAATCACATATGGAACATTTGATCTGCTCCATTATGGACATATTAATCTTCTGCGTCGGGCAAAACAGCAGGGAGATTATCTGATCGTGGCTTTGTCTACTGATGAATTTAACTGGAATGAAAAACGTAAAAAATGCTATTTTTCTTATGAGAAACGCAAACAGCTCCTGGAAGCGATCCGCTATGTGGATCTGGTGATCCCGGAGGAAAGCTGGGCACAGAAGCGAACAGATGTGAGAGAATATCATGTAGACACCTTTGTAATGGGAGATGACTGGAAGGGAAAGTTTGACTTTTTAAAAGAAGAAGGGTGTGAGGTGGTGTATCTTCCACGTACTCCGGAAATTTCAAGCAGTCAGATTAAAGCAGATCTTCATACCATTGAAAATAATTTAGAGAAAAGTGAAACTGACCGGGATTAGTCCCCGGTCAGTTTGTCTAAAGAGTCAAAATGATAGCCCATTTCCTCCCATTTTGTGAGAAGTTCATCTAAGATCAGAGCATTGGTGGAAGAAGTGTTGTGAAGAAGAACAATGGCGCCGGGATGTATGCGGGATATTAATTTGTCAAAGGCTTCTTCTTTTGAAGGCTGCTGATCCTGGATCCAGTCTACATAGGCAAGGCTCCAGAAAAAAGTAGAATATCCAAGTTCTTTTGCCATTGTAAGATTTTGTGTACTGTAAATTCCACGGGGAGGACGATAAAATTTTGGCATGGATTGCCCAGTGATCTGCTGGTACAGGCTTTCTACTTCCTGAAGTTCTTTCTGGAAAGTTTCAGGAGAAGAAATCTGAGACATATCGGGGTGAGTCATGGTATGATTTCCGACAAGATGCCCTTCGGAAACTATTCGTTTAATAAGATCAGGATTGTCTTTCAGAAAATTTCCCACAGCAAAAAAAGTGGCGGGAGCATGATGTTTTTTCAGAGCGTCAAGGATGGCGGGGGTATTACCGTTTTCATAGCCGGCATCAAAAGTAAGATAGAGAACTTTTTCTTCTGTGTTCCGGGCATAGTAGGCATTGTATTCTTTCAGCTCCTGTATGGAGGCATTTCCAACCGGGCGGCATCCTTTTTCCTGAAAGCTGAGTCCCCAGTTGGAAGAGGCGGATGAGCAAGATACGGTTTCAGAGGCAGATTCGGATAGTTCGGATTTGCTGGTGTGACTGGAAATGACAGTGACCAGTTTTCCGGTACAGGCGCCCAGAAGAAAGGCTCCTGCAAGGATGGCGGGGATTCGGTATCGGTGCATATGACGACGTGAGAAATATTTCTGGAAAAAATAAGATGGTAACATAACATCTCCGTGATATATTTTTTACAATATATGTATGCAGATGTGGTATCATACAATAGAAAAGCGGAACATAAAAAATACAAAGGAAACTTTTCTTAAATATAACAAAAATATGAAAAAAAGATGAATTTCATATTGAATTTCTAAGTGAAAGCTGATATAGTGTATGTAGTTATGCTGAGAACAATGAAAATTAAATAAGGAGTTATGTTATGAAACAAATTTCAGGTAAGTGGAAAGGTATTGCATTTTTACTGATTTTATCGGCAGTGTTAATGTTTGGCGGAAGCAGGCAGGTGTCTGCGGCATCTGTAAAATGTAAAGTAACCTATGCCAATGCCCGCGGTGTCGTTTCTACGGATACATATAAGAACTGGGCAGAAACTGTTCAGAGAGGAGACTGGGTTGTTCTTCCTAAGCTGAAGGCTCCTTCCGGTTACTGTTATTACTGGGTTCTGAAGGATGGAAATACTGTACGAAAATATTTCCCTGGCGCGAACTTCAGAGTAAAAAAGAATGTGAAGTTTTGTCTGAATAAATATAAGCTGTATAATGTACAGTTTATGACAGAAAACGGTAAAAAAGAGTATACCAGTATGCGAGAGCGGATTGCAGAGGATATGTATGTGACGCTCCCTTCCGTTCCTCATAATTCCTCGTCAAGAGGTCTTGGATGGGCAACTTCTGTAAATGGAAAAAACTACAAAAAAGCAGGTACCAAAGTAAAGGTTACCAAAAATATGAAGTTTTATCCAATTACAGAAAAGGTTTCAGGTGTTAATCTGAGAATGTATAATGGCGATCTCTGGAGAGTAGTTTCTACAGCAGGAGGAAATGCAACGTTTCCGTCTGTGAACCTGGGAAGCGGCAATATGTGTCTTGGATGGTCGCGCACAAGAGGAAAAAGTTCTGCTCCAGAGTTTTTGGCAGGAGACAGGATTCCTTCGAAATCCGGTAATTATTATATGGTAGTTTTCGGAAAACATATGGATAAGGCACCTTCCTATATCCGCCAGCCGGAGAAGTATGATAAAGTGATTTTTGTAGGAGATTCTAGAACAATGGGAATGGCGAGAGCTATGAGGAATAATCCATTGCCAAGTATAGAATTTATTTATGCATCGGGTCAGGGAATAAACTGGTTTCAACAGCAGGGCTATTTAGCTTTGAAAAACAAAGTGATAGAACAGCCAAAAGATGATAAAGTCGCTGTGATTATAAATTTAGGAGTAAATGATTTACGAAATTACAGTGGATATACTAGGTATATGACTAGAGTTTCGGAAAATCTTACAAAGTACAATCCGAATTGTGATATGTATTATATGTCAGTTAATCCTGTAAACAGTGCAATGATTAAGAGTTATACAGGGACTGTAACAAGAACAGAGCAACAGATAGATGCGATTAACAGGATGATTCGTTCAACTCTTTGTAGCGGATCAAATCCTAGTTATCAGTATATTAATACCTGTAGCTATTTGCAGAAATACGGGTGGATCAGTAATATGAATAATGCGGGAATATATGATGGAGTTCATTATTCCAACGAAACCTATCTTCGCATCTATGATTTCTGTATGAAAATTTTAAACAGATAAAAAGTAAAAGGGCAGAGCAGAGAGTTCTGTCCTTTCTTCTGTAACAAAATTTTATACATCCCAACATTTATTATAGAACCACAAAAATAAGAGCCATCAGATATAATTTCTGCTGGCTCTTTTTAATGTTCACTGTCCAATGGATTAATCCTCCTTGAATTTATTATAAAACAATCTGGAATTATGTTTGTGTTCTCGGTGGTCTATACCTTCCTTTCATAAATTATAATGAACTCTTTTAAATTTCTGGTGGTCTGTACCTCCTTGTCAGATTATAAGATTTCGTTTATGTTTTCGGTGGTCTCACTCCTTTTTGTTTAATTTTTAAGTTCCTTTTGTTTTATGATTTTAATATAACAGATAAAAACGAATTTGTCAACAAGAAAAATGATAAAAATAAAATAAATATTATTTTAACTGCTAAAATAGACTTAAATAAATAATTAACTGAAAATATAAGAAAATTACCGTGAATAGAAAAAGCGATTCAGGATAAGATAAGATTATCAAGTTTTAGGAGGTAAAAAAATGTTGCGTTATTTACCTGTACGCAGAATTCACGCAAGACAAGTCCTGGATTCCAGGGGAAATCCTACAGTTGAGGTTGAGGCTACAGTGGGAGAGGGAATCGTTGGGGTTAATGGATATACAGCAAGAGCCATAGTTCCTTCCGGAGCATCCACCGGAAGATTTGAGGCAGTGGAACTTCGAGATGGTGAAAAAGGAAAATACCTTGGACTAAGTGTGGAAAAGGCTGCAAATAATGTAAATACAAAACTTGCAGAAGCAGTTGTGGGAGAAAACGCACTTGATCAAATGAATATAGACAGACTTCTGACAGAAGCTGACGGAACAGACAATAAAAGCAGCATAGGAGCCAATGCTGTTCTGGGTGTTTCCCTGGCAGTGGCAAGAGCGGCTGCCAAAGCTCTGAGGATTCCGCTTTATCAATATCTGGGCGGCTGTCATACCAGAAAGCTTCCTGTGCCTATGATGAATATTCTGAATGGGGGACGCCATGCAGATAATACAGTAGATCTGCAGGAATTTATGATCATGCCTGTGGGAGCGGAAGATTTTACAGAAGGACTGCGTATGTGCGTGGAGATTTATCAGTTTTTAAAGATCATTCTTAAAGAAAAGAATCTGTCCACGGCAGTGGGAGACGAGGGTGGCTTTGCGCCGGATCTTGAAGATTCCAAAGACGCTCTGGATCTGATCATCCAAGCGGTGGAGAAGGCCGGATATGAGCCGGGAAAGCAGATTGCAATTGCCATAGATGCAGCTGCCAGTGAACTGTATGAAGAAGAAAAGGGCGTTTATTATTTTCCTGGAGAAAGTAAAATGAAAGGAAAAGATGTATTCAGAGATTCTTCGGAAATGATTGAATATTATCAGGGGCTGTTGGAGGATTTTCCTGTGGTTTCTATTGAGGACGGACTGGAGGAAGACGACTGGGAAGGCTGGAAGAAGCTTACAGAGCGTCTGGGAGAAAAAATACAGCTGGTAGGAGACGATCTTTTTGTTACAAATAAAAAAAGACTGGCCTGTGGAATACGTTTGCATGCAGCTAATGCAGTGCTTGTTAAGGTAAATCAGATTGGTACGCTGACAGAAGCTATGGATACTGTACGTCTGGCTCAGCAAAACGGATACCGGGCAG
Source organism: Blautia sp. XA-2221 (assembly GCF_028767025.1). Taxonomy (GTDB): domain Bacteria; phylum Bacillota; class Clostridia; order Lachnospirales; family Lachnospiraceae; genus Blautia_A. The sequence goes on along the minus strand of NZ_JAJQXX010000020.1, from coordinate 14,743 downwards.
TGATCTCACACAGATCCGGAGAAACCGAGGATTCTTTTATTGCAGATCTGGCAGTTGCGTCTGGCGCAGGTCAGATAAAAACAGGAGCGCCCTGTCGCTCTGACAGAAACGCAAAATATAACCAGCTTCTCCGTATTGCAGAACAGCTTGGTGAGAATAGCGAGTATCAGAATCCTTTTGAGGGACTTTCGGAGGAAATCATATAACGGCAGACAGAGAGCTGGTATATGGACAAAGCAGAAATTATTTGAAAATAAAAGATCCTCCGCGGCGCTTTTGGCAAAACGGAGGATCTTTTTGCAGAACAGGATACACACGATTATTTTAAAGTGAAATACTGAAGCACAGCTCCTTTAAATTCAAATTCCCGGGATAGGGTGTAAGTGTCCAGAAGCCACTGGCTTTTTTCTCTGGAACTGTATTTTTCCAGCCGGCTGATCGTTCCCTCTCCGGCAAGAAAAGCAGGGACTTTTTTTGCTTTGATATCGTCCATGATATAGTCGCCTGCCTCCGGTCTCAGAGAGAGATCAGCCAGATCCAGAGTATAGCATCCGGTATCCCAGCGGAGGATGGAGTAAATTTCCGGCACGCCGATTCCGAAGGCGTAGGTGTTTTCAGGAATATTTGCAGCAATGTGAGCAGCAAAATCATTCAGTTCCTGCTGGTTATGCAGCTCTTCTCTGAGAATTGTGTTCTGTCCGTACTGAATAATATTTCCGGTGGAAACCGTCATCAGAACAAGCAGGGAAAGGGCGGTAAAAGTACCTTTAAAAATCTGCATTCCGCTGAAACTATTTAAGCTTCTGATCCGGAAAGTCTGGAAAACATTCATTCCTTCTTCGGCCAAAATACACAGAAGCAGAATACATGGAATGTGAATGATCTCCAGATTGTGATAAGCTGCCCGGTTGATAAAATATGTGATCTGTCCTAATGAAAGGACTGCGGTGGCGAAAGTAAAACAGACTCGAAGGAGATGCTGACGGTCTGTTTCTTCCTGTGTGCGAACGAACCATATATGGGAAATGCCCCATGCGCAGGCCATAAAAAACAATACAAGGATTACCATATAGGCGCTTACAAAATCAGGAAGATCCACTCTTAACAGATCATCCATGTACGAGGATTGGAGAAGCGGAAAAAGGAATTCGCGGATTCCGGTGATATGTCCGCCGCTTATTATGTTATATAGTTCCACTACAGCATATGCTCCCACAAAGCTGAGAAGGATTCCTGCAAAGTGCAGGAGGCAGGTTTTTAAAACTGGAAGCCAGGAGTCTTTTTTTCTGCAGAGGCAGTGAAGAATCCAGAAAGCTGCCCAGGAAACCGCACAGAAAAGTCCTGTTTCTGTATTCCACAGGATTCCAAGAAGCGAAAGCACATATCCCAGAATACAAATGAGGCGGCCGCTTTTTTTGAAACGAACACAAAAAGCAATCCAGAAAAGCATCAGGCACATAAAAAGAATTCGGTGAGGCCATAACTGCCAGTAGATCCCGCTTCTCATAGAAAGAACGGGAAAAGTAAGGGCAATTGCCCCCAGGATCCTTAAAAGATTGTTTTTTACAATAAAATGAAGTGCCAGAAAAGCAGCAAGGAAACAAAGGGCGCCGATGACGGTATTCAGAAAAATAAAATCAATCAGGTCACCGCCAAGAAGTTTCATGGGAAGCTTGTATAAAATACCGTAGTGACCGTAAATACTGGTGGTATATTCCGTGTAGGGACTTCCGTGCATTACATTGTATATGGAATTAAAATATGCATCCATATGAAGACGGTCTGCTTCATTTCTGAGAAAAACCTCCGGTGTATAAAAGTTATAGGCAACCAGAAGAGTAAGAAGTCCATAAAAAAGCCACATAGCCCAGGGCTTTACGGAAAAGCTATTATTTCTGGCAAAATGAAGAAAAAAGGTTCCTTCTGTTACAAGGCAGACAAGAACGAGCCAGAAAGGAACGGAATGCCAGATGTACCGTGCGGAATGAGAACCGTAGATATCTGTTTCCAGGCGATACATACGCATAAAGAAAAGAATATTTACTGCTGCAAGAAGTATTACTGTAAAAAAGGCATTTCGGGGTGCGTCAAAAAAGCAGGGCTTTTTTGTACGTGTCAGAAGAAGAGAAAAAATAAGATAGGAAATGCAGAATAAAATAACCGTCATTGCATAAGTAAGAAGATTTACATTTCCAATGGAACTGACCACAGCAGACAGAGCAGGTATTCTGAAGCAGCATACTGCAAAGCCGGCGGACAGTATAAGAGAGGCAAAAAACGCCATAATCCTGTTAGTTGGAGTTTTCATGTTGACCATCCTTTAAATTTGATAAATTTCGTAAAACAGCATAAGCCGTTCCTGTATATCATCCCTGAAAGAAGTTCTGTTGTCAAGGTTTTTGGAGAAAAACTGTTGAAATCCCAAAAGCCATATGATACAATAAAAAACAGTTGATTAGGAGGTGTAACCTAAATGGAAATCTTAAGAATTATCCTTACGGTAATTTTTGTCTTAGATTGCATAGGTCTTACAGTCATTGTACTGATGCAGGAAGGTAAACAGCAGGGACTTGGCACTATTGCCGGTGTTGCAGATACCTACTGGGGAAGAAACAAAGGACGTTCCATGGAGGGTGGTCTGGTAAAGGCGACTACTGTCATGGCAATACTGTTTTTTGTTCTGGCTGTCATTTTGAATATGAATTTCTAAGGATTATGGAAGGCAAAATGGAGACACTCTTGTAAATTCGCAAGAGTGTTTTTTTGCCTGAGTACGCAGAAACGGCAGCTCTGACAGGGCTGTCTGTGTTTACAGAAAAGGAGTTCAAGTGAGCAGAAAGAAAATCTGGGAAAAGAAAAAAAGATTCCCGAAAGAAAATCACGCATCATATAAGAAAAAAAATATAAAAAGTCTGAAAAAACAGGGACTTTTGGCAGAGGGCGTTTTTATCGGTAATGCCAGAGGCTTTGGATTTGTAGAAACAGCAGAGGATGAAGAGGATATTTTTATTCCCGCAGATGCTGTAAATACAGCGCTTCATCAGGACCGGGTGCAGGTTCTTCTGAAAAAAGAACAGAAGGCTGGGAAACGCAGAGAAGGAACAGTCATAAAAATTCTGGAAAGAGGAACCACAGAGGTTGTGGGAACTTTTCAGAGAGAAGGAGATTATGGCTTTGTACTCTGTGATAATCAGAAAATATCCAGAGATATTTATATTTCTCCAAAAAATTCGCATGGCATCAGAGACGGAGAAAAGGTGGTTGCCCAGATCCTTGATTATGGCTCTGACAGACGTAAGCCAGAAGGAAAGATTACAGAATCTCTGGGAAATATCCATGCTCCGGGAGCAGATATTCTGGCTGTTGTAAAAAGCTATGGCATTCCTTCTGAATTTCCGGTTCGCGTAATGAATCAGGCAATGAGAGTGCCGGATCATGTTCTGGAAGCTGACTGGGACGGAAGAGAAGACCTTACCGGACTTATGACAGTTACCATTGACGGTGAGGACGCCAGGGATCTGGATGATGCAGTTTCTCTTGTAAAGGAAGGGGACATTTATCATCTGGGTGTGCACATTGCGGATGTCAGTAATTATGTTCAGGGCGGAAGCGCTATTGATAAGGAGGCACTGAAAAGAGGAACCAGTGTTTATCTGGCAGACCGGGTGATCCCTATGCTTCCGGAACGGCTGAGTAATGGAATCTGTTCGCTCAATCAGGGAGTGGAGCGTCTGACTTTGAGCTGCTTGATGGATATTGATGAAAATGGAACCGTTGTATCTCATAAAATTACGGAAAGTGTCATACGTGTAGATCGTCGTATGAGCTATGAACAGGTGCGGTGTATTCTGGAAGACGGAGAAACAGAGATTAGCAGAGAATATGAGGAATTTGTTCCTATGTTTTTCCTGATGAAAGAACTGTCCGGTATTCTCAGAGGATGCCGCCACAACAGAGGTTCTATTGATTTTGATTTCCCGGAAAGTAAGATCATTCTCAATGGGGCCGGCCGTGCTATTGATGTAAAACCATATGAAACCAGCGTGGCAACGGAGATCATCGAAGATTTTATGCTTCTGGCAAATGAAACAGTAGCGAAAGAATACTGTAAGGGAGAGTATCCCTTTGTTTACAGAACCCATGAAAATCCTGACCCGGAAAAAGTGGAGGAACTTCTTATGCTTCTTCATAATCAGGGAATCAATGTCCGCAAATCCGGACAGGAGATCACGCCCAAGGAGATTCAGGAAATTCTGGAAAGTATTCATGATCTTCCGAACGAAACAATGATCAGCCGTCTTACTCTCCGTACCATGAAGCAGGCAAAATACACTACGGAATGCAGCGGACATTTTGGCCTGGCTGCCAGATACTATTGCCATTTTACTTCTCCGATCAGAAGATATCCGGATCTTCAGATACACCGGATCATCAGAGATAATCTCAGAGGAAGGCTGAAACGGGAAGGAAAAACAGAGCATTACCGGGAGATTCTGGAAGAAGTTGCCCGTCAGTCAAGTGTGTGCGAGAGAAGAGCTCAGGAAGCAGAACGGGAATCTGACAAAATGAAAAAAGCAGAGTATATGTCCTATCACCTGGGAGAGGAATTTGACGGGATCATTTCCGGAGTAACCGGATATGGTCTGTACGTGGAACTTACGAATACAGTGGAGGGACTGGTCCATATTACTGCCTTAAAGGATGACTATTATACGTTTGATCAGGAGGCTCATGAACTGAGAGGAGAACTGACGAAAAAAGTATATCATCTTGGACAGAAAATCCGTGTCCGTGTGGCAGATGCGGATGCAGTAAAAAGGTCTGTGGATTTTACGATCGCGGGAGAGCAGGAGGAATAGGCTATGGCGAAGAAACAGGGAATCAGACTGATCGCAAATAATAAAAAAGCTTTTCATGATTATTTTATAGAAGATACCTTTGAAACAGGAATTTCGCTGGCAGGGACTGAGGTGAAATCTCTCCGTATGGGCAAATGCAGCATAAAAGAGTCTTTTGTCAGAATTGAAAAAGGCGAGGTTTACATTTATGGTATGCATATCAGTCCCTACGAAAAGGGGAATATTTTCAACAAAGATCCTCTTCGTGTAAGAAAGCTTCTGCTTCACAGATACGAAATCAACAAGCTGGAGAGTAAACTAAAGGAAAAGGGACTGACTCTGGTTCCCCTTAAGGTGTATTTTAAGGACAGTCTTGTAAAAGTGGAGATTGGCCTTGCCCGGGGTAAAAAGCTTTATGATAAACGCCAGGATATTGCGAAAAAAGATCAGAGACGTGAAGCGGAACGGGATTTTAAAGTAAAAAATCTTTATTAGAAAGTCTTAAAATTGTGTGAATTTACCTGACATTTAGTTGACAAGAAAAAGATACTAAGTATAATTATAGTAATGAAACTATGTTCAGAGATTTCCATTAATATGAATGGGAGGTTTATAATATGAAAAAAAGATATCTTGCAATAGCCGGACTGTTGCTGCTTGCAGTTGCAGCGTCTGGTTGTGGAAAAGAAAAGGATAAACCGGCCGAACAGCAGGTTCAGGCAACTCCGACAGTTACTCCGCAGGTGACAGAGGCTGCAGATCTGGTAGAGATGGAAGTATCCGATGAAAAAAATATACTCGGAGAAAAAAGCGCCACAGCATCTAAAGTTGCGATCATCAACCGGACCGGTTCGGAAATAGGAGCTATTTACATTCGTCAGCATCCGCAGACTGAAGAAGAAACAGATGATGAAGAGTGGGGCGATGATCTGGTAAACGGAATGTTTACTCTGAAAAACGGAGATCAGGCAGTATATTATTATAAGAAACCGTCTTCTGCAAAAGTTACTTATGATATCCGGATCACCTATACAGATGAGGATAAGAATGAGTGCTTTTTCCGGGATCTTCCTCTTGCGTCTATGAAACAGATCACTCTGCGTATGAGCGGAAACGGTGAGGACGGTATTCCTTATGCAACTTATATGACTGCCACAGGAAAAAAAGAGATTTCCACCCTCAAAGATGTAAAGGAACGTCTGGGACTGACAGAGGATGAAGCTGACGATACAGATGAACAGAAGCCGACATTTTCACCGGAACCGACATCTTCGCCGGAGCCAACATCTTCACCGGAGCCAACACAGACCCCGGATGATGAAGATGACGATCCGGACGACACTCAGCCTACAGATGATACCATTGACAAGGCAACCGGATATATTGGACAGTCCATGGATGATCTGATTTCGGCGATCGGTTCTCCTCAGTATGATGAATATGAGGATGAACCGGATACAGGAAAAACCGGCTATCACTATTATTCAAACTTTACCGTCTCAACTACAGTAGATGAAGATGGCAATGAGATTGTTACCGGTATCTGGTAAAAGGCTTTTGTACGAAAAGAAACAGGAGAGGATAAGATTATGAAGCGTATTTTACTGAAATTAAGCGGAGAAGCTCTTGCAGGAGCAAAAAAGACCGGCTTTGACGAGGAGACAGTTGTTGCTGTAGCCAAGCAGATCCGTACCATTGCAGAAGAGGGAACTCAGGTGGGAATTGTGATCGGAGGCGGAAACTTCTGGAGAGGACGTACAAGCGAGACGATCAACCGTAATAAGGCGGATCAGATTGGTATGCTTGCTACAGTAATGAACTGCATTTATGTTTCCGATATCTGCAGATATCTGGGAATGGAAACAGAAATTTTTACCCCGTTTGTATGCGGCGCATTTACAAAACTGTATTCCAAGGATGCGGTAGAGGAGGCGTTTAAGGCCGGAAAGATTTTATTCTTTGCAGGCGGAACCGGACATCCGTATTTCTCCACAGATACGGCAACTGTGCTGCGTGCAGTAGAAATTGAGGCAGAAGCGATCCTGCTTGCAAAAGCTGTAGACGGAATTTATGACAGTGATCCGAAGGTAAATCCGGAAGCAGTAAAATACGATGAGATTTCTATTGAAGAGGTTGTTGACAAAAAACTTGCGGCAATGGATCTTACAGCGTCTATTATGTGCCTTGAGCAGAAAATGCCTATGCTGGTGTTCGGGCTTGAGGAAGAGAACAGCATTGTCAATGCGGTTCACGGTAAGTTTTCCGGTACAAAAGTAACGGTTTAAGCTGCCGTATATGATGCAGCAAGGCTGCAAAAAACAAGGAGAGGGAGATTAGACAAATGGATGAAAGAGTTCAGAAGTATGACAGCAAAATGACAAAAACATTAAACGGATTTGAGGCGGAGCTTTCTACAATCCGTGCAGGACGTGCCAATCCGCATATCCTTGACAAGCTTACCGTAGATTACTATGGAAGTCCTACACCTTTACAGCAGGTGGCAAACGTTACTGTACCTGAGGCGCGCATGATTCAGATCCAGCCATGGGAATCCAGCCTGATCAGAGAAATCGAAAAAGCAATCCTTACATCTGATCTGGGACTGAATCCAAGCAACGACGGAAAAATCATCCGCCTTGTTCTTCCGGAACTTACAGAGGAGCGCCGTAAGGAACTGGTGAGGGATGTTAAGAAAAAAGGAGAAGCAGCCAAGGTTGCTGTCCGTAATGTCCGCCGTGATGCCAATGACGCATTTAAAAAGCTTACCAAACAGGATGTGTCTGAGGATGAAGTAAAGGATCTGGAAAATGAAGTTCAGAAGCTGACAGATAAATATATTAAAGATATCGAGGCAGCAGTAGATAAAAAAGCAAAAGAGATCCTGACTGTATAATTCAGCGGGAAAGTGAAAGGAGAGCTGTAAAAGATAGCTCTCCTTTTGCCATAACACAAAAATTACCGGGAGGAGCGGCAATGAGAGTACCGAATCATATAGCGATCATTCTGGATGGTAACGGACGCTGGGCAAAGGCAAAAGGAATGCCCAGAAGTTACGGCCATGTAAAGGGCTGTGCAAATCTGGAAACGATCTGTGACGATATGAAAGAGCTGGGAGTCAGATATCTGACAGTGTATGCATTTTCAACAGAAAACTGGAAACGTTCAAAGGAAGAAGTGGATTCCTTAATGAATCTGTTTCGCAATTATCTGAAAAAATGTATAAAGATTTCCAGAAAAAATAAAATGCGTGTGCGTGTTCTGGGAGATATTTCTGCTTTTGATGAAGATATTCAGCAGAAGGTCAGAGAGCTTGAAGAATTTTCAAAGGATTATGACGAGCTGTTTTTCCAGATTGCTCTGAACTACGGCGGACGTGATGAGATTGTAAGAAGCATCAGGAAGCTTGCGCAGGATGCAGTAGATGGAAAAGTCAGCCCAGGAGAGATCACAGAGGAAGTATTTGAAAAATATCTGGATACTGCAGGAATTCCTGATCCGGATTTTATGATCCGTACAAGCGGGGAACAAAGACTTTCCAATTACCTTCTGTGGCAGCTTGCATACACAGAATTTTATTTTACAGATGTGGCATGGCCGGATTTCCATAAGCCGGAGTTGATAAAAGCCATAGAAAAATATAATGAACGCGACCGAAGATACGGCGGAGTGAAGGAGGAATAGACAATGTTTAAAACAAGACTTTTAAGCGGCATTGTTCTGGTGGCGATCGCTCTTCTGACGATTATGAGTGGAGGATACGTTCTGCTCCTGACGCTGCTGTGCGTTTCCCTGATCGGCATGAGAGAGTTGTATAATGCCATGGGAGTGCATAAAAGTGGTATGGATCTTCTGGAGCTGGCCGGTTATCTGGGGGCAGTTCTTTATTATGGCACTGTTTTTCTGGGATTTGAAAAATATGGAATGATGGCAGTGATCCTTTCTCTTGTTCTTCTGATGTTCGTCTATGTATTTACTTATCCCAAATATCAGGCAGAACAGGTAATGTCCGCATTTTTCGGGCTGGTCTATGTGGCGGTGATGCTGTCCTTTATTCTTCTTACAAGAAATCTGGAAAACGGTCATCTTCTCGTATGGCTGATCTTTTTCTGCTCCTGGGGCTGTGATACCTGCGCATATTGTGTGGGAATGCTGATCGGAAAACATAAAATGGCGCCTGTATTGAGCCCGAAAAAATCAATTGAGGGAGCAGTAGGAGGAGTTGTGGGAGCTGCCGGGCTGGGAGCTGCCTATGCGGCGCTCATTCATGCCCCGGTAGTGGAATATGCAGTGATCTGCGCAGTGGGAGCCCTGATTTCCATGGTTGGTGATCTGGCTGCATCTGCCATTAAAAGAAACAGAGGCATTAAAGATTATGGAAAGCTGATTCCGGGACATGGAGGGATTCTTGACCGTTTTGACAGTGTGATCTTTACTGCGCCTGTTATCTATTACATGGCAAAATTTATTCTGGGTATATAAAAACAGATTATAAAATACCCTATAAGGAGTCAATATGAAAAAAATTGCGATTTTAGGTTCTACAGGCTCAATCGGAACACAGACGCTTGATGTTGTCCGTTCCAATGGAGATATTAAGGTTCTGGGAATCAGTGCCGGAAGAAACGTAAAGAAACTGGAGGAGCAGGCAAGAGAGTTTTGTCCCAGACTTGTTGCTGTGTGGGAGGAAGACGCAGCCCGGGAATTAAGGATAAAGCTTCAGGATACAGATATTAAAGTTGTCTCAGGGATGGAGGGACTTCTTGAACTGGCTTCTATGGAAGAAACAGAAATTCTGGTAACGGCGATTGTTGGAATGCTGGGTATCCGCCCTACCATAGAGGCAATCCGGGCAGGTAAGGATATTGCGCTTGCCAATAAGGAAACTCTTGTTACGGCAGGTCATCTGATCATGCCTATGGCAGAAAAATACGGGGTCAGGATTCTTCCTGTTGACAGTGAGCACAGCGCAGTATTCCAGTGCCTGAACGGAGAACGGCGAAAAGAAATACATAAGCTTCTGATCACAGCCTCCGGCGGACCTTTCCGCGGCAGAAAAACAAAAGACCTGGAACAGGTGACTCTGGCTGATACCCTGAAACATCCAAACTGGGTAATGGGACAGAAGATTACAGTGGATTCTGCAACTCTTGTGAATAAGGGACTGGAAGTGATGGAAGCCAAATGGCTTTTTGATGTGGAACTTGACCGGATCCAGGTAGTGGTACAGCCTCAGAGTATCATTCATTCCATGGTGGAATTTAAGGACGGAGGCATTATGGCACAGCTTGGAACACCGGATATGCGTCTGCCTATTCAGTATGCTCTTTATTATCCGGAAAGGAGATATCTGGATGGCGAGAGACTTGATTTTGCAAAGCTTGGACAGATTACTTTTGAAGAGCCTGATATGGAAACCTTCCAGGGACTTCCAATGGCGGTTCAGGCAGCCCGGGAGGGCGGTTCCGTGCCGACTGTTTTTAATGCGGCAAACGAGCTTGCGGTAAAAAAATTCCTTCACGAGGAAATTCGTTTTCTGGATATTTATGATATTATCGGGCAGTCTATGGAAAGGCATAAAAAAGTAGAATCTCCTGATCTGGATGAAATCCTGGCAGTAGAAAACGAGACATATCAGTGGATTGAAAGCAGGTGGTAAATTGAAGATTCTGATTGCTGTTATTATATTCAGCGTGATTATTATCATACATGAGCTTGGACATTTTCTTCTGGCAAAGAAAAACGGAATCGTGGTAACTGAGTTTTCCCTTGGCATGGGCCCGCGGCTTTTCAGTACGCAGAAGGGAGAAACACGGTACTCTATCAAACTTTTTCCTATTGGCGGTTCCTGCGCCATGCTGGGAGAGGATACGGGCGAGGAAGATCTTCCCGGGACTTTTAATGCTGCTCCGGTGTGGGGAAGGATTTCTGTTGTAGCGGCAGGACCGATATTTAATTTCATTCTGGCATTTCTTTTGTCCGTGATCATTACCGGCTTTGTGGGATATGATCCGGCAGAAATCATGGAAGTGGAAAAAGGATCTCCGGCGGCAGAAGCAGGGCTTAGGAAAGGCGATATTGTTACAGAGTTTGACGGTTATACGATAGACGTTGCCCGTGATATGTATGTGTATTCCTATCTGAATGAGCTTCAGGAAGAGCCTGTTACCATGAAGGTGCGTCGTAACGGTGAAGAAAAAACATTTACCTATACGCCGGATGTTTCGGTTCGTTATCTCCTGGGATTCAATCGTTCCGATACGGATTCCATGGAGATTCTTTCTCTGATTGAGGGAATGCCTTTAGAAGCTGCAGGGCTTCAGGAAGGGGATGTGATCACATCTATTAACGGAACCAGGATTCCTGACGGGAAAGCGTATGAAAACTATATTGCAGAGCATCCGCTTTCTGATAAAGAAGTTGAGATTACCTATGAACGTGACGGTCTGGAATACTCAGCAGAGATCACCCCGAAGGAATACAGAACCCCGATTCCCGGGTTTTCCTACAATATGGGATATACCAAGGCAGAAGGCTTTCAGGTTCTGAAATATGCGGCTCTGGATATAAAATATATGATCCGCACCACACTTCTGAGTCTTAAAGAACTGGTGACAGGAGGACTTGGCGTAAAAGATCTGAGCGGTCCTGTGGGAGTTGTGGATGCCATTGGAACTGCCTATGAAGAAAGCAAAAGCGCAGGAACTTTGATGCTTTGGATGAATATGCTGAATATGGCTGTGCTTCTTTCGGCAAACCTTGGCGTTATGAATCTTCTGCCTATTCCTGCTCTGGATGGAGGACGGCTTGTATTTCTCTTTATAGAGGCAGTAAGGAAAAAGCCTGTGAACCGTGAAGTAGAAGGTATGATCCATTTTGCGGGTCTGATGCTTTTGATGGTGCTGATGGTTGTCGTCATGTATAACGATATCCTTAAAATATTCTGATTGTGTTTGCATAAAAGCCGGGAAATCCGGCTTTTGTGCTAGTGTTCTAACGGAGGAACGGATTTGAAAAGAATTTGTGGCAGAGGGATGTCTGGCCTTCTGATGGCAGCGCTGGTGTCTTTGGGAGGCATTGGGGCTGTCTGCTTTTTTACACAGCGGCCGGAAGAAAAAATATTTCAGGAAGAGGAAACAGAGAAACTAAAAACACAAGTAGAACAGGCGGAAGCAGGGATACCGGAAAAAGCGGGTCCCGATCCGGAAGGTCAGAGGGAATCCCGGAAAAAGGAAAAGAGAGAAGATCTGTACAGGCGCCCAGATGTAGGAACATCAGAAGAAAAAGAACAAATGGCAGAGGAGAACCGAAAAAAGAAAGAAGAGAAAAGACAAAGAGAAGAGGCAGAAAACAGGGTGAAGAATGTGGAAGAAATGCTGGCAAAGCTTTATGATCCTGCTTCAGATTCTGTGGCGATGAATACTTCAAAAAACAGTAAAATTTTTCAGGATGTACAGACGGAAATTTGGAAGCTTCCTCTGTCTTATGAGCAGAAACACCGGGAATTTCAAAAAACTGTGGACCGCATATCAGACGAATGGCACTACATAAATGACGATCTGCATTATGAGACAGAAACACTGAAGATATCGGTACAGAAAAAGGATGTCGGATATACAAAATACTGGGTCTGTCATGTGGAAACCTTCAATCCCCGGCAGCTGTGCTCGGCTCTCTGCGGAGGAACTTATGGAAATCCCCGCAAACCGGTTTCAGAGGAACTTGCAGCTCATAATGGAGTGATCGGTGTAAATGGAAGCGGATTTTCTTATGGAACAGGAATACCTGCTCCTGGAAAAACCATGATCAAAAATGGAAAGATTTATAATGATGTGTATTCTAACGGAAATATTTTCTGTGTGACCCAGGATGGGGGGATGTTTACCGCAGCGGCAGGAATGACGGCTGAGGATATGCTGAACCGGGGAGTAAAAGATACCTATTGTTTTGGTCCTACTCTGATAGAAAACGGCAAAGTATCGGAGATATCCGGACAGTTTACGCAGACGGCACGATATCAGAGAACCGCGGTGGGAATGGTGCATCCGGGAGAGTATTATCTTGTGGCAGTTGACGGAAAAGGCGCAGGAGGATCTGAAGGTATGACCTATCAGGAGCTTCAGCAGGTATTTCTGGATCTGGGATGTGAGTATGCGTATCATCTTGACGGAGGAGGCTCTACGACGCTTGTGTTTAAAGGCAGGGTTCTGAATATGCTTACAGATGGAGGAAAGGAGCGTCCTTGTGCTGATATTCTGTATTTTATTGATGCCGGTGACGGCGCAGAAGGGGAAGGGATTGTGATCCATGAAAACGAGGCAATGATCCGGCCTTCCAGTGGTAAGAGCAGTTTGAAATAGGTCTGCGTATAAAAAAAGAGGAAAATGCATAAAATGCTGTAAAACTGTTTTTGGAGAGCAGAATGAATCAGTTCTATCCCTATAGAAACTACAGAGGCGTGCGTATGCAGCAGGAAAATATTTCCAGAGGAGGTCTGCAGGTCACTGTTCTTACAGAAGACGGAACAAGACCAATAGAAGATGCAGTAGTAAGAATTTCCTATACAGGAGAACCTGATCGGATCGTAGAGGAGATAAAAACAGATTCTTCAGGTCAGACTCCGGTGCTTGAACTGAAGTCCCCTCCTCTGGAATACAGTATGGAACCTTCGGAAGAACAGCCTTATGCTGAATACACCATTCAGATACAGGCAGAGGGATTTGAGAGGGAAGAAATTGCAGGAACGGAGGTTCTGCCGGATGTCCTTGCCCAGCAGCCTGTCAGACTGAGATTTCAGTCACAGCAGAGTTTTGACAGAATTGTGATCGGCCCTCATACATTGTTTGGGGAGTATCCGCCCAAAAATCCGGAGGCGGAGATCAAACCGGTCAACGAAACAGGAGAGATTGTTTTAAGCAGGGTTGTGATTCCGGAATACGTGGTTGTTCATAATGGTCCGGTGGGAGATTCGTCTGCTGGAAATTATTATGTGCGATATAAAGATTATATAAAAAATGTGGCAAGCAGTGAGATTTATGCCACCTGGCCGGATGATACCATACGTGCCAATGTTCTTGCTATTATGTCATTTACTCTGAACAGAGTGTATACAGAGTGGTACCGGAATAAAGGATATGATTTTACTATTACCTCATCGACAGCTTATGATCACAAATGGATTTATGGCAGAAATGTGTTTGACAGTATTTCCAGGATCGTGGATGAGCTGTTTGAAAATTATCTGTCCCGTCCGGATGTGCGTCAGCCGATACTTACTCAGTACTGTGACGGGCAGCGTGTACAGTGCAGGGACAGAGGCTGGATGACTCAGTGGGGAAGTAAAACGCTGGGGGATCAGGGATATTCGCCTATAGAGATCCTGCGTTATTTTTATGGGGATGATATGTATATTAATGTTGCAGAAGAGGTTTCCGGGGTTCCGGCTTCCTGGCCCGGGTATGATCTGGATATTGGGACTACAGGGACAAAGGTGCGTCAGCTTCAGGAACAGATTAATACAATATCCCGATCCTATCCGGCAGTTCCTTCGGTAAATGCAGACGGTATTTACGGACAGAGGACCGCAGATGCAGTACGGCGTTTTCAGGGCGTGTTTGGTCTTCCTGAAACCGGAATTACCGATTATCCTACCTGGTATAAAATACAGGAGATTTATGTGGCGGTCAGTCGAATCGCCGAGTTGAACTGAGGTAAATATTGCAAAAAAGTAAAACATTTGCGAAAAATAAAAAAATTGAAAAAAGGTATTGACTTTATCTGCCGGTTTTGATATACTACAATTCGTCGCGAGGGAGAAAGAAAATAATCCCAAAGAAATGCGATATGCGGAAGTGTCGGAACTGGCAGACGAGCAAGACTAAGGATCTTGTAAGCATTGCGCTTGTGTG
>NZ_JAJQXX010000001.1 GCF_028767025.1 Blautia sp. XA-2221 | reverse complement strand
GTGTCTCACTGTTTAGTTATCAAGGTTCTTTGTTTTCTGTCTCTCAGACAGCTCATTTACTTTATCACATCTCTTTTCATCTGTCAAGAACTTTTTTCAAGTTTTTTTGATGTTTTTCGATGTGTTGTCAGGTAATTCGCTCTCTCGCTGACAGCTTGTTTACTTTACCACACTCCGAAATGATTGTCAACAAGTTTTTTGACTTTTTCCAAAGTTTTTCAAATTGTTTCTTCAAAAGAATCATTTCTTTGCGACAGCCAGATTAATTTACCACGTTCTTCCTCTTCTGTCAACTGTTTTTTCCAAAACTTTAAAACAACATTTTTCAAAAACTTATCAAAACAACCTGTACATTTTTTCAAAACAACAATTTTCATAACATGAAAGAGTAAATCTCACGCTTCTAATCCGTAGTGGAATTTCATTTTGCACAACACAAATGGAAATCAGTCTTTCATAGAATCGAGTACAAGGGATCACAAGAAAGGACTGTAAACACTGCTACTTTATCCAACGAAGAAGTAGGAATGATGTATTTCACTGCTGAGTTATCAAGGGAAAGAGGCCTTTAAAATGGCAAAGGAACAGGAAAACCAGATTAAGAGAGCCATATAAAAGAAGAGCCGTCCATTCCTGTCTGGACTGTCCTGTTTCCATGTGTGCCCACAGAGCCATTTCCTCAAGAAGCAACTCTGCCGCCAGAGAATGCAGGAAGTTCTGACTACACAATACACAGCACACAGCAATAAATTTTACTCTTACAATTCAAAGGAATTTACTCTTACAATTCAATGGATTTTACTCTTACAATTCGGCTGAAAGTCAAATATTAAATTTCACATAATAGCATCCGTATTGTGAGCATACAAAAACTCATTTAACTCCATATATCTCACCAAAACAAACCGACAAGGATTTTATGTGTTTTCAAATTTTCTCATTTATTAATGAATCGTCCACTGTTCACAACAAAACTGTTTACAATTAAAGTTCCATTATAGACTTTGTTATCTTTTGCAAAATATAGGATATTCAAGAAACAGAACGGCACCGAACATAATTTTGAGCACACATGGACAATGTTATTGAAAAGGTCCTTCTGTTCCGTCATAAATCCTCTCTGCTCTTCATATGATTAATCAGAAGCTTTTTATATTCGGTATCTGCCATTCATCTACAGGCCAAAACAGCACATACATATTCTGATCAGGAGGCGTACTCTATGAGTTCCAAAACAAAAATCGTTGTTTTACATATGAAGGAGATCATTTACACAGGAATCTTCCTCCTGTTTCTGATCGTCCTTGGAGTTCTGATGTTTTTTATGTTTGGTCCGGGTAAGTCTGAATCAGTCTCCACGGATCCGGCTTCCGTTTATACCCCGGGTATTTACCGTTCTTCCATTGAACTTAATGGAAACAGTTTTGATATGGAAGTCACTGTTGATGCACAGAAAATCCGTTCCATCCATCTGGAAAATCTCAGTGAAAGCACTGCTGCTATGTTTCCTCTTGTAGAGCCGGCTCTTGAAGAACTGGCAAGCCAGATTTACAGCGGCCAGTCTCTGGATGAGCTGAAGTATTCCAGCGATCAGAAATACACCGCTCTTATGCTGATCCGAGCCATTGACGAAGCTGTCAGCAAGGCGGAGCTGAAAGAATAAAGCACGATAAAATGCCCGTTATGGTTTTTAACTCCTATAACGGGCATTCATTCTGTCTGAATCAGACTTTAAAGCTCTTCTGTTTTATAACCGATATAGCTTTCATAATAGTAGCTGCAGTCGGTTCCTCTCATATAAATATCATAACTGTCTGTTTTATCTGTCAAAGTATTTTTCAGCACAGACCGCATCTCTTTTTATGTCCTTGGTATTTCTTCTTAGCCTCAGATTTTTATTCTGTCCAACTGTCTGAGCCACAGAGTTCCACAGGCGTCACTTGGCATACGAAGATCTCCTCTTGGAGAAACCGCCACACTTCCCACCTTTGGTCCATCCGGCAGGCAGGAACGCTTAAACTGCTGGGTAAAGAACCGTCTGTAAAATATCTTCAGCCATTTAAGGATCGTTTCTGCATCATATTCTCCCTCAAAAGCCACTTTTGCCATGCGGAAGATCTTTTCAGGCGGACAAGTCCAGCGCAGCATATGATAAAGGAAAAAATCATGAAGCTCGTAGGGGCCTACCAGATCTTCTGTTTTCTGTGCGATCACTCCGTCTTCCGGCGGAAGAAGTTCCGGACTTACCGGCGTATCCAGGATATCAAGAAGGATTCCTGACAATGTCTTATCCTCACAGGTATCTGCACAGTATTTTACAAGGTGGCGCACAAGGGTTTTCGGTACAGAACTGTTTACCCCGTACATGGACATATGATCTCCGTTGTAGGTCGCCCAGCCAAGAGCCAGCTCGGACAGATCTCCTGTTCCGATCACGATTCCTCCTGACTGATTTGCAATGTCCATAAGAATCTGAGTTCTCTCTCTTGCCTGTCCGTTTTCATAGGTTACATCATGCCTGTTCGGATCATGACCGATATCTCTGAAATGAAGGCTGACAGCCTCCCGGATATTCACCTCCCGAAGCTCAGCGCCCAGACAGCGGCTCAACTCGCAGGCATTGGAATAGGTTCTGTCCGTAGTTCCAAAGCACGGCATAGTCACTGCTGTAATTTTTTCTCTTGAAAGTCCCAGCATATCAAAAGCCCTGACAGTTACAAGAAGAGCAAGGGTAGAATCCAATCCTCCGGAAAGTCCGATCACAACATTCTGGCAGCGAATATGATCCAGACGCTTTTTCAGACCTGTTGCCTGAATATTCAGGATTTCCTCGCAGCGGCAGGCTCTTTCTGTTTCAGAGGAAGGCACAAAAGGTCTGGAATCAAATTTCTGTTCCAGCTTTGTTTCTGTTTTTTCCAGATAAAACAGAACTTCTCTGAAAGCATCTTTTTCTCTGTCTGCCGCAAATCCACAGGTGGTCATTCTCCTGCGTTCATTATTCAGTTTATGGATATCCATAATTCCATAAACAGCTCCGTTTTCAAAACGTCTGCTTTCTGCAAGAATGGTTCCGTTTTCTGCAATCAGATCATGGCCTCCGTAAACCACGTCCTGAGTAGATTCTCCGGGACCGGCGGAAGCATAGATATATCCGCACACCAGTCTGGCTGACTGACTGCTCACCAGATTTCTCCGGTAAGTCTCCTTTCCTGCCAGTTCATCGCTGGCCGAAAGATTTACGATCACGTTTGCGCCATGATATGCATGCAAATTACTTGGCGGAGCTGCCACCCACAGATCCTCGCAGATTTCTGCCGCAACTTTAAGCTCCGGAAATTCCGGACAGGTAAATATAAGGTTCGGAGAAACAGGAACCTCATATTCTTCCGTGTCATCCTCCAGATCATCTTCGTCTATATAATCTGTATCATCCATGTCGAGCTCATCCAAAAAATCATCCTCTTCAAACTCAAGCCCGTCCATGTTTTTTTTCTGAACATCCGTGTCCTGCTGTTCCTCTTCTCCAAAAAAGCGTATCTCGATCTCAGGATCATTTTCTGCATAGGAACCGTCATAATCTTCCCGCTTCAGCAGGATCTTACCATCCACATCTTTTCCTGTGGTAAAATAACGCCCCTCATAAAACTCATTGTAATTGGGAATATTCACCTTTGGTACAAAACCAGCAATTTTTCCACAATTCAGCGCTGCTGCCGCATTGTAGAGCTTTCCCTTATATTCCAGCGGCAGCCCCACAAAAATAAGTCCGTTGATATCTTCTGTTTCAGCCGCAATACGCAAAAGCTGAGTCCTGGCTTCTTTCAGAAGTGTTTCCTGCCAGAAAAGATCCCCACATGTATAACCTGTGATGCACAGCTCCGGGAACACCATGACCACTGCTCCCTTTTCCGCCATCTCATGAGCCATACAGATGATCTCCCCAGCATTATATTCACAGTCCGCTACCCGAACATCCGGTGTTCCTGCACTGACTTTGATAAATCCATCTTTCATAGTTTCCCCTTTCCTGTCCGCATACAGCAGACATCAGGCTTCTCTTATCTGCCTGGCAGAGCTTCTATCTGCATTTTCTGAGAATTTCTTTCAGCTCTTCCACACTGAACACATAATTTGTGTTGCAGAAATGACAGTTCAGTTCTACCTCTTTTCCTTCCTGGATCATTTCATTCAGATCTTTTCGTCCAATACTGATCAGCGCTTTTTCCACACGTTCCTTGCTGCAATTGCAGTAAAATTCTGTAGGAACCTTGTCTGTAAATTCAATGTCAAAGCCATCCAGTACCGCTTCCAGCAGACTTTCTGCAGTATGTCCCTGCTCCAGAAGAGTGGTTACAGACTGGATCTTCTGTACATTTTCTTCCAGTTTGGCAATGGTTTCCTCTTCTGCAAAAGGCATAACCTGAACAATAAATCCTCCTGCCTGCTGCACAGTATTATCCTTATTCATCAGAACCCCAAGACCTACCGCAGAAGGAACCTGCTCGCTGACTGCAAAATAGTAGGTAAGGTCCTCTGCAATCTCACTTGTCTGAAGCACTACCTGTCCGGAATAGGGCTCTTTCAGTCCCATATCCTTAATTACATTAAGAATCCCAATACCTACTGCACTGGCAACATCCAGTTTACCTTTGTCATTGGCCGGAATAATTACCTCCGGATTTCCCACATATCCTTTCACTCTTCCCTGAGAGTCTGCAGTTACAGTAATGCCCTCCAGAGGACCGCTGGCCTGGATCTGAAGAGTCAGGATATCCTTATCCCCCTTCATCATCACACCCATCATAGCTCCTGCCGTAAGAAGTCTTCCCAGAGCTGCTGTTGCCACAGGGCTGGTATTATGAGCCTTTCTGGCTGTTTCCACTGTTTCCGTTGTCACTGCTGCAAAGGCGCGAACCTGACTGTTTGCGGCTGTTGCTCTTACAATATAATCACTCATTTTATTCCTCCTGAACCTGTGTTTCCTAAATTCTGTTTTACAAAAAAATTTTTCTATATTTTGCCTTCAGGCTGTCTGCTTGCCTTTTTCCTTTGCCACAAAAAACAGTCTTTCACTGTCTTCTGCCGCCGGCTTCATGGTATATGCGTCATAGACAGCCACCAGTTCCATCCCTGCCTCAGCGATCAGATCCTCAATTTCCGACTGCTCATATGCTTTCTGGCAGTGAAGCTCCTCGCATTTTTCATAAAGCCCGTCTTCTCTTGGCAAAAAAACTGCAAGCTCATAAATATTCATACCGTTTTCCGGGTCATAGCTGTTTTCCCAGATAAAGCTTCCCTCATCTCTGTTTTCTGCTATGGTTGTCTCTCCCAGAATATCCCGGTATTTGTGGACTGTATTCATATCAAACAGAAAAACACCGCCCGGATCCAAATAATTATTTACCAGTCTGAATACCTGAAGCAATTCCTCCCTGTCCGTGATATAATTCAGGCTGTCGCACACACTGATGATCGCCCGTACAGTTCCATACAATTCAAACTCCTGCATATCCTGAAGAAGATACAGTATGTCCTGTCCGGTCTCCATTTTTTTCTTCATTGCCTCGGCAAGCATTTCCTCAGAATTGTCCACACCAATCATATCATATCCCTTTTGTGCAAGCAATCCTGTCATGGTACCTGTGCCGCAACCCAGTTCCAGAACAAGACCGTCCTCAATCCCCTGGGCTTTCAGCTGCTTTTCCACATAAGCAGCCCAACTTTCATAATCAATATTGTCCATAAACAGGTCATACACCTGTGCAAATTTTCCGTACGCTTCCACTGTACTTCTCCTTTTTTATGTAATGTACGCCTGAACGATTCTGTCCGGAACAGGCTCTCTGAATGAGAGGAAAAGGCAGATGATCGCTCACCTGCCTTAAATGTTCCGCTCTATGATCGCCTCAGTCTTTTATTTACTGAACCGGCATATAGTATACGTCAGCAGCCTCACCGTGCCAGTAATAACTTGTGCCGTCCTCTGTATACACATCCTGGTCATTTGCAAAGCTGTAGGTATTTCCATCAAAATCAACCCAGTTTCCGTTTCCGTCCGGCTGGATTACCAGCGGCTCACCGTCAGAGTTGCGATAAATAGTTCTTGTTTCATCTGTATTGGAAAGCTGCTCATCTGTAAAGCCTGCGGAATTTGTTGTTCCTTCGGAAGAAGTCTCTCCGCCTTCCTGGGAAGCAGCGCCTGTATCAGCAGCTCCCGCATCTGTATTTCCTGTATCTGCTGCGCCTGCATCCGCATTTCCTGTATTTGCCGCTGCATCGTTTGCTGCAGCGTCTGTGCCTGCCGCATCTTTATTTTCTGTAGTTCCGGCCGGTGCTGCTGTTCCCGGAGCTGCCTCTTTCAGTGAGGAATTTCCAAGAATCTTAAAAGAATCCACTGAGCTCTTTACAGATGCCAGAACTTCTTCTTTTTTTACAGAAGCTTCAATGGAATAATATTCGCTGGCATTTGCAAATACTTTATGAACCACATAAAGAGCCCCGTCACTCTTTTCTGTATTCAGCATTTTTGTCACATAGCTGTAAACGCCGATTCCGTTTACATCCTCAGCCTTATAATCCTGGATCTCAAAGTCAGTTCCCTGAACTTTATCTCCGTCTGCCTGTTCCAGAGAAACAGCCATATCCTGTGTGCTTGGAATCACTGTGGCAGCCATTGTTTCTTCTCCCTGACCGTGAAGAATAAGGATATTGCCATTGTCAGGAGACTCAAAGCTGATGGTATCTGCCTCGTCAGTTTTGTTTGCCCAGGTAGCATCCGGGAGATTGATAGAAACAGATTTATCTGCGGAGGTATAAGTGGTATCCTGTACATTTGGAGCAATGGTAGGCGTAGCTGTTGGAGCCTTTGTAACCTCCGGTGCCGGTGTTACACTGACAACCTTCTGCGCTTCCGGCTCGTCTCCGCCGAAGCCGCAGCCTGCCATAAAGACAGACGCTGATATTGTAACCGCTAAAACAGCAAGTAATTTTTTGTTCTTCATATGATCCTCCTAAAAAATTGTGAAATTCACTCAAACTCTTTGCTACACATTTTACAATTTTATTACATATATGTCAATGAATTTTCCGGAGCATGATGTGAAATTCCTATAAACAAAGTGTAAATTCCTGTCATATTCTTTGTTTCAGGCTCGTTTTTTCAACTTGTGACCGTATACATAAACAGCTCATGAAGAGCTCTGGTCGCCGTAATATATTCCGCCTGAATTTTCAGAGGGCTTTTGTCCGTATCAGCAAACACACCGTATACTCTGTCGAATTCCAGCCCCTTTGCCAGATAAAACGTAGTGACTGTCAGTCCTTTGCAAAACTGACCGCTGTTCCGGTCAAGATAAGACAGGGTATCCCTCTGCTCCGGCGCTTCTGCTTCCAGCTTTCTCTTCAGGTAAATCGCTGCAGCTTCCGCTTCCTTTTCTGTCATAAAGATCACTGCCCCTGTTTCCAGACGTTCGCTGTCTCTGAGCCAGGTTTTAAAAATTTCATCCAAAGCCATTTCTGTACTTTTAAACATTTCTTCCCGTACAGGTTCTCCATGACGCTCAAAGAGATCCATGTCTGTGATCCCTGCGATCCGGTTTGCATACTCTGCAATCTCCACTGTATTTCTGTAACTTCTGTTCATATAAATCTTTCTGATATTTCTGCCGAAAATCCCGGGCAGGAACTTCATGACATCCTGCTGCTTCTCTTCCATTGTCTGAGCTTTATCACCAAGTATGGTCATTCTGCATGGAAAAAGTTTTTTTAGGATCAGATACTGAATCCAGGAATAATCCTGCATTTCATCTACAACAAGATGCCTGATATCCCGATGCTCCCTGCACCGGGTCAGATGATATTTCAAATATAAAACAGGATAAACATCCTCATATTTCAGCCTGCGTTTTTCCAGCGGACGCCTGGGCAGAGCCCGAAATCCCTCCCTGTCCAGAAAACGACTGTAAAGAACATAAAAATCTCTTGTTCCATACATTCCCAGGAACTTTTCTGTTACCTCATCTTTCTCTTCCTCTGAAAGATCTCTATCCCTCAGTGTTTCCACCTGATCAATAAAATATTCTGCAACAGCTTCCATTCTGGATAACAGAGGAATATCCTGAAACCGGAAATAAAACAGGCGGATGATTTCGGATTCTTTTATGGAACAGCCTTTATATTCCACATCCCTGAAATTCATAAGTTCATCTTCCAGACTCATCATAAATCCCTGAAGCCGTGAAACATATTCCGGAGACTGTTTTTCTCTGTACTGATTCCATGTATCCGGATTTTTTACTGCTCTTTCGATCTGATCATACTTATCCTCACAGTCTGCTGCCACATCCTGAAGTTCTCTGTAAGCAAAAAGATCGAAACTCATTTCACGGATATTTTCTTCGCCCAGCTCCGGCAGAATATGTGAGATATAATCTGCAAACACGCTGTTTGGAGAAAGGATCAGAATATTGGAGGATTTCAGATTGTTGCGGTCATGGTAAAGAAGATATGCGATCCGATGAAGAGCCACGGAAGTTTTTCCGCTTCCCGCGGTTCCCTGGATCACCATGATCCTGTCCTCTGTATTACGGATGATGGCATTCTGCTCTTTCTGAATGGTACGGATAATATTTTTCAGCTGAACTTCACCGTTTCCTCCAAGCTCTGCTTTCAGAATATCATCATCAATTTTAATATCGCTTTCAAATTCATAAACAAGCTTTCCCCGGCGAATCTTATATTGCCATTTGGAGCTTATTTCACCCTCAAAAACTCCCTGAGGCGCTTCATAAGATGCCGGTCCTTTATCATAATCATAAAAAAGACCGCTGACAGGAGCCCGCCAGTCATTTACCAGAGGACGGCTCCCGGCTCGTTCCGCCAGATTTCCGATTCCAATATAAAACTGCTCCGGCTCCTCCTCTCCCTGGTAAATAAAATCTACTCTGCCAAAAAACGGAGAGTCCTGCATATTGCGGAACCTTTTCCGAAGGAGAAGCTGCTCCTGGTTGGCATTTACCTGGGCAAGAAGAGCCTGCCTGTTGTCAAATTCCTCATATCCGTACTGGTCCATTTCTGTATAATTTTCCCAGTAGTATTCGTGCATGTCCTCGATTTCCCTGACACCGGCTTCAATGGAAGCGTTTACTTCCTCCAGTCTTTTTTCAAGACATGCAAGCACCTGTTCCAGATATTCCTGTCCGGATTTTTCTGTCCGCATATGATCAGGCTACCACAACAGCAGTACCGCTGACTGTAACCATAAGCATTCCATTGTCAGATCCGAGAACCTCATAGTCCACATCCACGCCCACTACGGCATTTGCGCCCCTCTGTGCTGCCCTTTCTTCCATTTCTCTCAGAGCCTCTTCTCTTGCGTGCATCAGCTCGTCCTCATAGCTTGATGATCTTCCGCCAAAAAAGTTCCGCATTCCTGCTGTAAAATCCTTCAGAACGTTTACTCCGCTGACTACCTCACCAAAAACAATTCCTTTATACTCTATGATCCTCTTTCCGTCTACATTTGCAGTTGTTGTTACGATCATTTCTGTTCCTCCTTTCATCTTCCGGCTGATGGTTCTGCACAGCCCTGCTGTACAAAACTCATGCCTTCCGTTTACGATATACTGGCTGCTGTTTGTTCCATTCACAGCTCTCTGCCCTGTGGACAGCTACAGATATTATAATATATTTTGCATAAAATGCTGTAATCCATACCTGCCTGAAATAACTGCTGCCGTCCACAGAAGCAAAGAATTTTCTGTGTTTTTCATTATATCCAAAAGAGCAGCAGCTGACAAGAAGTTATTATTCCGTCAGTCCACTGCTCCGTATCATTTACTGTCTGTATTTTTTACTGCCCTGTCCGAAATCTATTCCAGCTAGCTTCGGCATCCAGTTTTTTCCACTTAGGAGCACTGAGCTTTCTGCTCAAACTGACTGTTATACAGTTCTGCATAAAAGCCGCCTTTTTCCAGAAGTTCCTTATGATTTCCCTGCTCAATGATATCTCCGTCCTTCATAACAAGGATCAGATCCGCATCCTTAATGGTAGAAAGACGATGAGCGATCACAAAGCTGGTTCTGCCTTTCATCAGGTTATTCATGGCCTTCTGGATCCTCATTTCTGTTCTTGTATCTACAGAAGAGGTTGCTTCATCCAGGATCAGAATTTTATTGTCTGCCAGGATTGCTCTTGCAATAGTAAGAAGCTGTTTCTGTCCCTGAGAAATATTGCTTGTTTCCTCATCAAGAACCATCTGATATCCGCCAGGCTGCTGCATAATAAAATTATGGATGTGTGCGGCCTTGGCAGCAGCGATCACTTCTTCATCTGTAGCGTCCAGCCGTCCGTACCGGATATTTTCCATGATAGTTCCTGAAAACAGCCAGGTATCCTGAAGTACCATTCCAAACATTTCACGAAGCTCGCTTCTGTTAAAGTCTTTGATATTGTGTCCGTCAACCATGATTTCTCCGCTGTTTACATCATAAAAGCGCATCAGAAGCTTCACCATCGTTGTTTTTCCGGCGCCTGTAGGTCCTACAATGGCAATCTTCTGCCCGTCTGTAATATCAGCAGAAAAATCATGAATAATGATCTTGTCCGGATTATATCCAAAGGAAACATGCTCAAACTGAACGTCCCCTGTAAGATTTTTTACAGAAACAGGATTCTCTGTAGTCTGCTCTTCCTCCGGCTCCTCCAGGAACTCAAACACACGCTCAGAAGCTGCCGCAGAGGACTGAAGCAGATTTACAACCTGTGCGATCTGCTGGATGGGGTTTGTAAAGTTTCTGATATACTGGAAGAAAGACTGGATATCACCTACCTCAATACTTCCCTTGATCGTGAAAATTCCTCCCAGAAAGGCAACCATTACATAACCCAGGTTTCCTACAAACTGCATGACCGGCATCATCATTCCTGAGAAAAACTGTGATTTCCATGCAGACTCATAAAGCTTTTTGTTATCCTTTTCAAATTCTGCGACAACATCCTGTTCTTTGTTAAATACCTTTACTACATTATGTCCGCCGTAGTTTTCCTCAATCTGTCCGTTGACTTTTCCAAGATAATTCTGCTGGTCACGGAAGTATTTCTGAGAATGCTTCATGACAAAATTAATGATCACCATGGAAACCGGCAGGATCAGAAGCGCTGCCAGCGTCATCCAGACATTAATGGACAGCATCATGAACAACACGCCGATAATAGTAGTAACGGAAGTGATCAGCTGTGTCATACTCTGGTTCAGGCTCATCTGTAACGTATCCACATCATTGGTTACTCTGGAAAGAATCTCTCCGTTTGTTCTGCTCTCAAAATAATTCAGCGGAAGCCGGTTGATCTTTTTGGAAATATCTTTCCTCAGATTATAGGTAACATCATTTGAAATTCCTGTCATCACAAAGCCCTGTATAAATGAAAAACAGGAGCTTGCCAGATAAAGGATCATAACGCCCATGAGGATCATTGCAATTTTCTCAAAATTGATTCCTCCGGTTCCGTTTACCTTGGCTACCAGACCGGAAAACAGCTCCGTAGTAGCCTTTCCCAGAATCTTTGGTCCCCATATATTAAACACCGTACCTGCAACGGCAAAAACAAACATCAGGATAAAACGGAACTTATACCGTCCCATATACCGGAGCAGCTTTGCCATGGAACCTTTAAAGTCCCTGGCTTTTTCTCCTCCATGCATTCCTCTTCCATGTCCATGGCCCATAGGCCCTCTTCTATTTTCACTCATTTGCCAGTTCCTCCTCTGATAACTGTGACATGGCGATCTGACGATAAACCTCGCAGTTTTTCATCAACTCTCTGTGAGTTCCCAGACCCGCCATCTTTCCGTCATCCAGCACAAGAATCTGATCTGCGTTCAGAATTGTACTGATACGCTGGGCAACAATAATCGTCGTTGCATTTTGGGTATGATCCTTTAACGCTTTCCGAAGCGCTTTGTCTGTTTTAAAGTCCAGAGCGGAAAAGCTGTCGTCAAAAATAAAGATCTCCGGCTCCTTTGCCACTGCTCTTGCAATAGAAAGTCGCTGCTTCTGTCCACCTGAAACATTGGTTCCTCCCTGAGCTACCGGTGACTCATATCCATGAGGTTTCTCTTCAATAAACTCCTGCGCCTGGGCGACCATGGCAGCTTTCTTTACCTGTTCCTGTGAAATATCTGTTTTTCCATAGCGGATATTGGAGTCAATGGTTCCGGAAAAAAGAACTCCCTTCTGCGGAACATAACCCAGACGGTCACGAAGATCTTTCTGAGACATACTCCTTACATCTACCCCGTCAACCTTTACACATCCCTGTGTCACATCATAAAATCTGGGAATCAGATTGATGAGAGAGCTCTTTCCACTTCCTGTACTTCCGATCACTGCCAGAGTCTGACCTTTTTCTACTTTAAAACTGATGTCGGTAAGAACATTTTCTCCGGCATCCGGATAAGAGAAGGATACATGGTCAAATTCTACGGTTCCTTTTATTTCCTGTGACGGATGAACCGGAGCTTCCGGCTCCTTCAGGCTGTTTTCTGTTTCCAGAATTTCCACGATCCTCATTGCTGCAACATTGGCTCTTGGAAGCATAATGGACATGGCAGTAATCATCAGGAACGCCATAATAATCTGCATAGCATACTGGATAAACGCCATCATATCGCCAACCTGCATATTGCCCGCATCCACTGCATAGGAACCGTTATATACGATCAGAACGGAAATCCCGTTCATGATCAGCATCATGGAAGGCATCATAAAGGTCATGCATCGGTTTACAAACAGGTTTGTCTTTGTCAGTACCCTGTTTGCGTCCTCAAATCTGTCTTCTTCATGTTTTTCTCTGCTGAAAGCACGGATCACAGGAATACCGGTCAGTATTTCTCTTGTAACAAGATTCAGCCTGTCGATCAGTGTCTGAAGTTTTGTAAATCTGGGCATTGCAATGGAAAACAGAAGTACAATGATAACAAGGATCAGTACAACACCCACACCAAGGATCCACGTCATAGAAGAATCTGTTTCCAGAACCCGAAGCACTCCACCGATTCCAATGATCGGAGCATACAGGACAATACGGAATATCATTGCCATAGTCATCTGTACCTGCTGCACATCATTGGTGCTTCTGGTGATCAGAGATGCCGTAGAGAATCTGTTGTACTCATTGCTGGAAAAACCGATTACCTTCCTGTAAATATCCCCTCTGATATCGTGTCCCAGACTTGCAGCCACTCTTGAAGAAAGGAAAACAACAGAAACAGATGCAGCCATAATAAGAAGCGCCATCAAGATCATTTTCAGTCCTGCTTCTCCGATGTACTTCATCTGAAGTGCGTCAATATCCTCTCCAAGAGCCTCATACTCAGCCTGAACATAGGAAACAGCTGCCTGAGTTATCATGGAATCCGGCATATCCTGAAATTTTTTGCTCATGCTCTCTGTCATCTGCGCTCTCGCCTCATCCGGCATCTGAGCAATCACTTCCACCGGATCTGCACCTTCCGGTATTCCCATCTGCGCCCTCATGTCTCCGGAGGTTTCATTTTTCATCGTCAGTCCGTCCAGTATCAACATGGGTTTTCCAAGTATTTCATTAAGGGAAGCTCTGGTATCTTTGTCAATGTCTTTCAGGACATAAAGCTCTCCCTCTTCTGTATAGGAAGATTCCAGCTGAGAAATATCCTCCTTGTTCATAAAAAGCTCCAGTCCCTCCATGGAGGTCTTTCTTATTTTTTCCGGAACACCATCCTCAATTCCTTTTTGCTGGATGCCTATGTTGACAATTTTTGATGTATAATCCGGAAGGGACAGATCACAATATGCCTGCAAAAACAAAAGGGCAATGATCAGCGCCACATATCCGACGGATTTTTTCAGATATTTCATTAATTTAATCACTTGTCAGCCTCTCCTTTTCCTGTAGATTCTCTGTTTTTTCCTCCGGAATACACGAAATGTTTGTAATAATCTGTTCCATAAAACGTCGGAACAGGCATTTCTCAGCATCACTGAATCCCATAAAAACATAGCGTTCATTCAGCTCTATCTGCTCTGCCACATTCTTCTTCATTTCATATCCCTGATCCGTAAGAAAAATCCTTGTGATCCTCTGATCTTTTTTATCATGTCTCCGGCCAATCAGCCCCGCCTTTTCCATACGCTGTACCATGACATTCACTGTTGGCGGCTTTACACACAACTTCTCTGCAATTTCCCTCTGGCTCATTTCCTCATGCTTTGCCAGAAGAAGCAGAATGGGAATCTGTCCCGGATGTATGCCAAGCGCAGTCATCTGGCTGAAGCATTTGGCAGCATAAACTCTGTTCATCTGCATAAACAAGTGCTGAAAACCTGTTTTTTCCTGCGTCTGCGTATCTTCCACAATATCACCTCGTATCCATTATATATAATTAGTCGGCTAATTATATATAATACTCATTTGCACAAAAAAGGCAAGTTATTTTTGTGCAAAAATACTTATTTCACCGTTTATACACACTTTTTTCACAAAATAATCATTAGCCAGACAAATGTTTTTCTGGATTTTAAAAGAAATGTGAAACAGTAGAACAGCCTTATCAGGCAGAAGGTATTTTCAATTTAACAACACGAATATTTTCAAAAAGAAAAACCGGAGAAACATCTCCTTTGTCAGGAAATTTTCTCCGGCTCTCCATCATATAAACTGGTTTGTATTTTCATCATACTCATAATCAATGGTTCTGAGTTTTTCTACCAGTTCCTGTTTTTTCAGACCTCTGCATGTACAGAGCGCTTCCAGGGAATCATAGTAATCCCGAAGCTGTGTGTTCACATAACTCAGTAAAATTACCGGGTCTTTGGGTATCATCTGTTTCCGTCCTTTACATTGATAATAAACTGGCCGTCCCTTACATCCAGTTCCAGCGTATCTCCTGCATGAACATCACCGGAAAGAATCTTTTTCGCAGCAAGTGTTTCCACATAATTCTGAAGATAACGCTTCAGAGGGCGAGCTCCATACACAGGATCGTAACCATTTTCCACAACCTGCGCTTTTGCCGCTTCTGTCAGAGTCAGGGAAAGCTCCTGGTCAGACAGACGCCTGTCAAGCTCTGCCACCATCAGGTCTACTATGTTACCAATATTATTTTTTGTCAAGGGTTTGAACAAAATTATTTCGTCCAGACGGTTCAGGAATTCAGGACGGAAATGGCTTCTTAGATCATTCATGACCATATCCTGGGCTTCCTGTTTTATATCTCCATTTTCATCAATGCCATCCAGGAGATAAGGGGAACCTATATTGGAAGTCATGATCAGAATAGTGTTTTTGAAGTCCACGGTTCTTCCCTGTGAATCTGTGATACGCCCGTCATCCAGTACCTGAAGAAGCACGTTAAACACATCCGGATGCGCCTTTTCAATCTCATCAAAAAGCACAACGCTGTATGGCTTTCTTCTGACAGCCTCTGTCAGCTGGCCGCCTTCCTCATAACCCACATATCCCGGAGGCGCTCCGATCAGACGGGATACCGAATATTTCTCCATATATTCACTCATGTCAATACGGACCATATTCTGCTCATCATCAAAAAGCGTTGCTGCCAGTGTTTTTGCCAGCTCCGTTTTTCCTACGCCGGTAGGTCCCAGAAACAGGAACGAGCCAATTGGCTTGGTAGGATCCTTAATTCCCGCCTTGGAACGGAGAATGGCATCTGTCACAAGACGCACACCCTCATCCTGACCGATCACCCGTTTATGAAGCTCATCTTCAAGGCTCAGAAGTTTTGTCCTTTCTCCCTCCGTCAGACGGGTAACAGGGATTCCTGTCCATCTGGAAATGATCCTTGCGATCTCATCATCTGTCACAGCCTCATGGACAAGACGATTGTCGCTTTCTTTTGTATTACGCTCCTCAATCTCAAGCTGCTGCTGAAGTCTTGGAAGCTCTCCGTACTGAAGCTCTGCAGCCTTTTCCAGATCATAGCTCTGTTTTGCCTTCTGTATCTGCTTATTTACATCCTCAATCTGCTCACGAAGCTTCTGAAGTTTTTCTACAGAATGTTTTTCATTGTCCCACTGAGCCTTCTGAGTATTAAATTCATCCCGAAGGTCTGCCAGTTCTTTCTGAAGATCCGCAAGACGCTCCTTGCTTAGATTATCTGTTTCTTTTTTAAGAGCAGACTCTTCGATCTCCATCTGCATGATCTTACGTCTCTGCTCATCAAGCTCGGTAGGCATGGAATCCAGCTCCGTTTTGATCAGTGCACACGCCTCATCTACAAGGTCAATGGCCTTATCCGGAAGAAAACGGTCTGTAATATAACGATGAGAAAGTGTTGCGGCCGCCACGAGAGCGCTGTCTGTGATCTTTACTCCGTGGAATACCTCATAACGTTCCTTCAATCCACGAAGAATAGAAATGGTATCCTCCACAGTAGGCTCATCAACCATAACTGGCTGGAAACGACGTTCCAGAGCCGCATCCTTTTCAATATACTGGCGATACTCATCCAGAGTGGTCGCTCCAATACAGTGAAGTTCTCCTCTTGCAAGCATTGGTTTCAACATATTTCCCGCATCCATGGCGCCGTCTGTTTTTCCTGCACCTACGATCAGATGAAGCTCATCAATAAAGAGAATAATGTTGCCCTCACTTTTTTTCACTTCCTCCAGAACGGCTTTCAGACGTTCCTCAAACTCGCCTCTGTACTTGGCTCCTGCAACAAGCGCGCCCATGTCCAGAGCAAAAATCTTTTTGTTTTTCAGTCCCTCTGGAACATCTCCGGCAACGATTCTCTGAGCCAGCCCTTCAATCGCTGCTGTTTTACCTACGCCCGGCTCACCGATCAGAACCGGATTGTTCTTTGTTTTACGGGAAAGGATCCTGACAATATTGCGGATCTCCGCATCACGTCCGATCACTGGATCCAACTTCTGGTTACGGGCTTTTTCCACCAGATCCTCCCCATATTTATTGAGAGTATCATAAGTCGCTTCCGGATTGTCACTGACTACTCTCTGATTTCCCCTTACGGTAGAAAGTGCCTGAAGGAAACGTTCCCTGGTGATTCCGAATTCATCAAAAATCTTTTTCATGCTGGGACTTGGCTGCTTCAGAAGAGACAGAAACAGATGCTCTACGGAAACATACTCGTCTCCCATAGCTCTTGCTTCGTCTTCTGCGTTGACAAGAGATTTATTCAGATACTGTCCGAACCTGAGATCTCCGCCGCTTACCTTCACTCTGGCATCCAGAGCTTTTTTTACTGTATTTATAAAATATTCCTTATTAATCTCCATTTTCTCAATAAGCTTGAGAATCAGGCTGTCCTCCTGACTGAGAAGAGCATACAGAAGATGCTCCTGCTCCACTTCCTGATTGCCATATTCGTAGGCAACCTTTTCCAGATCCTGAACAGCCTGTATGGATTTCTGCGTAAATTTACTGATATTCATAGGCTCTCCTCCTCTATCTGTAAACAAAAAATATAACTGGTTACTTCTGGTCTTTACGACCGTAACATTGTTGTCTTGTTCTAGTTCTTGTATAACATATCACATTCTGTTAGCAGAGTCAAGAGGTGAGTGCTAATTTTTTTATTTTTCTTTTTCCATACAATAAGTAACTTTTTATAACTGAGTCAATGTATTCGTACAACTCATAATTGCAACTAACACCGCCATGATGATACCTGCCAGATATGGATTTTTCGTTGCACGATACAGTTTTCTGGAAACAACTGCTGCCACAGCCAGAACAACAATTACCGGATAAAGCCATATTCCAATAATTGAGCCTCCAAAAAACGGAATAAACTCATTAGGTAAATAGCCACTGATAAAGAAACAGCCATACATGATGACTACCATAACAACACTTGGCAGAATATTAAACATCGCATTTACGCAGGTATTGATCCATGGTTTTTTTCCTAATTCAAAGTAATTATAGCTATTGATACAAATTGAATTTGGTATGTAATATAATAAAAACAGCGGTAAATACAATAAAATATAAGGAATCATATTTGCATTAAAGGCCTTCAGAGCAACTACCCAAATCCGGAAGTCCGTCTTAAACAGATAGTCTGATAAAAACACCAGACCATATGCTGAGATTGCTACTATAAGAGCAAGAAGAATAGTCAACCCAAGCTTTTTCGCACTGATCTTAACACCGTTTTCCGCTGTTCTGGAAGGAACCTTTGTAAACTTTCTTCCAACCCAAAGAAGGAATAGTGAAAATACTCCGCATAAAGCTGCCCAGATTCCAATAAATGTAGGTCCTGACTGAGGAGCAATTCCACCAACCAGTTTTGCAATCACACTATATCCAAACATATAAACAACAAAACTAAAAACTGCCCCTAAAATACTGCTAATCCAAAACCATGTCTTTTCTCTTCCGGAAAGTGCTGGTGACGGAAGAACTTCTTCCTCTGCTTTCAGCGAGGAAAAACAGGAGGTTTTCAATAAAACTTTTGCAAAACTTACCACAAACATAATAAATCCTACAAGTCCTAAAGCATTAAAAACCACCTTTATCTGCCATATCTGATTGTTTCCGTTAATTGGATTAGGAGCTCCTAAGGAATCCTCAAAAAACTGTACACTTGAATCTACCACTCGTTTAGAAAAATGTGCCCATGGATGGGTAATATTCGGGTTATAGATCACACGAGTCGCTTCTTTTCCCTCTATATCTTCCTTATAAATTGTTTCAGCTTTACGTGTCTCCAATCCTTCCGGATTCTCGCCAAAATGCAGGAATGACTGTGCGTTTGGCTGTTTAAGGAAATCTCTTGGAGCAGTATGAGAGCCATCCTCATTATAAGTTCGATGGAAGAATTCATCATACTGACATGCTACAATACCGGCATCCCTGCCTCCAAACATATTAAAATATGCGCCGTCCTCACCTTTATAAACAGCATCATTGGAAACCAGAAGAGCAGCTTCGATCAAAGGTTCCTCTGCTTCATTATCCAGTAAAACTGCTGTACGGCTGGCAAGAGCCCCATTAGAGTGTCCTGTAACTCCAATTTTTTCCTTATCAACATATGGTAGTGTAGCAATCATTTTAACAGCATCATACATACCGTTTGCATTATTTTCTGGTTTCCACCAGTCTCCTGCAGGCAGATTGTCTGAATTACCATGTCCATACATATCAATTGAAAGTACCACATATCCGCGCCGCGCATACTCAACATAATTCAAATCCTGCATCTCACGATTGTTATACCACCCGTGACTGCAAACGATAGCCGGTGCAGGATTTTCTACGGTTGCTGTGTCCGGTTTCAGCAGCAATGCACTCATCTGATGTCCACTTTCTGTTTCAAAACGCAGATCTTTGATAGTGACCTTCCCAAAATTTGTCTGGATCATACTGGCGCCAATACCACTGATAAGACAAATAATCAAAGAAATACACAACCAGAAACCAGCACTCTTTTTACCTTTTTTGTTCATCCTCATATCCCTCCTTATAGTGGATGCATACTGCCTGTAAACAAAATAAAAGGGCATACAAAACAATACTTGTATACCCTTCTCTCCGTTCTCTTAGGCAACACATATATTATGTCAAAAATATAATATATCTTTTTGTTTTTGTCAATATAGATAGTGTATTTTGCATATATTTCTCCGTATATAAAGTATTTATTATGTAATTTTATCCTATTTTCATTCATCCTCATATGTTTATAATATGCATTTTTAATATCCCACCAACATACTAAAGCTCAGCATTAAAGAATCTGGCTTCTGCCTCCACGGGAACTATGACGCAGCTGATCTGCAAGACAAAACAAAAAGGTCAGAATCCCTGACCTCTTTGTTTTGTCTCTGTTTTAATTAATCTCCTGATCCGAAAATTCCAGTGTCACCGCCTCTACCAGATCCATATCTTTAAACTTTTCCGGTTCAAAGTAATCCTCAGTAGTATAACTGTTCATACTATTTCCATTGTCATAGACCAGGATCGCTACCGGAATTTCCTTACCCAGCTCAATTTTCTGAGCTTCCTTCAAAAAAGCCTTTCCTTCAGCGACATATTCCTCATTTTCATCAACACTATGTGTGGAAAAAGCTCCCTGACCGGCCATATTTATGTGGAACTCTATGCGGTCATACACATTGCCAATATACTCATTCGTATTTTTTTCATTTGGACGCCCTCACTTTTCATATATTTCAATGGTCAAAGGTTCTTTAGCGAATACCTGGCATCCCAGCCGATATCCTTCATCCAGCTCTTTCTGAGAAAACCAGATTTGGTCCATAGTATTGATCTTTGCTTTTCCTTTCAGTATCCTTACCTTACACTTCGCACAATTTCCACGTCCTCCGCAGGGTGTAAGAATATGGATATCATTTTTCAGAAGATACTCCTGAAGTCTTGTATTTGCCGGACATTCTACTATCATCTTTTTCTCCTGTTCTCACCAGAGGTTTCCGATGTATTTATCTTTTGCTGTCAATATATTCACTGATCTCCTGCATCCTCATATCCAGAGAATGGATTCCTTCCGCACATTCTTTTAGCTTTTCGACAATTTCCGCCGTTGAATCATCAATATTTTTCTTGTACTTTACCTTGTGTTCAATGCTTGCCCAAAAATCCATGGCAATGGTACGAAACTGAACTTCCACCGGCATCCATTTTTTTTCATTGGCAAAAAATACAGGAACCTCCAGAATCAAATGAAGGCTTCTGTAGCCATTTGTCTTGGGATTTTTGATATAATCTTTCTTTTCCAACAGACGAATATCATCCTGAGAGCAGATTTTCTCTGCAAGTTTATAAATATCCTTTGGAAAAAAACAGATGATACGGATCCCAGCCACATCACGAAGATTTTCTTCAATACTCTGAAGACTCACTTCCAGCCCCTTACGTTTCAGTTTTTCCGCAATACTGATAGGTTTTTTGATACGGCAGGAAATAGATTCGATTGGATTCCGGTCGCTGTCTAGAGAAAGTTCTGTATTCAACACCTCGAATTTTGTCTGCACCTCCAGCATGGCACACTGATACTGCATCATTAGCTTCATAAAAGGATACGCTGACTCAATAAACTCCTCGGACCTGTTTCCTGTAAGAAGCTCATCAAAGGTAAAACTTCTGCTGCTCTTCAAATTTCTTCCCCCCATTTCCTGTTATAATCCGGCAAAAAACAGCTCATAAAAATCATCCTCTCCCTCCAGAACAGGAGAATTTTCGCCTCCACCGTTGGTGCTTCTCTTCATGGATGCATAAAACTCTTCGCCTGCGCCGATCAGTTCCATTTCGTAAACAGGATATCCCTGTTCCCGGCATTTCTCACAAAATGCTTCAAGAGGATGTTCGCTCTTTCTTGTTTCCAGCAGTTCCTCCCGGAGTTTTTTATCTGTCAATGCTTTCTTTTTCAGCAAATCAAGCATTTCCGGTACTTCCATATATTGATCTCCTTTATTATTTCTTCGTAATCAGACTTTCTGAACTTCTACATATTTTATCATAACAGGACGCAGGGGTACAGAATTATTTACTAAAAGATTCCGGTAAAGCGCCTCACGAAATCATGCCATGTGAACAGGAAATCTGTTTATGTATCTTTCTATATAATCCAGAATTTCCTCCGGATCTTCCATAAATCTACAAAGATCCAGAATTTCCCTGTCCATGAACTTTTCTGCCGCTGTATGCTCCAGAAGTGCTTTCATCCTGTCATAATATCCATTGATATTAAAAAGAACAACAGGACGGTCAATCCTTCCAAGACTTTTCAGTGTCAGGATCTCAAAAAACTCTTCGTATGTTCCAATGCCTCCGGGCGCAACTATAGTTGCATCGGATCTGTCTTCCAGAAGCTGTTTCCGCTCTCGCATGGTTTCTGTAAAAATAAACTCTGTACAATGCTCATACAGAACTCCCGGCTGATCAAAAAACCGCGGTGCAATTCCCAGAATATATCCATCTTCTGAATGTACGCCCCTTGCGACAGCGCCCATCATTCCGGTTTCTCCCCCTCCGAACACAAGCCCGTGTCCCCGTTTTCCCATCAGAACTCCCAGTTCCTGTGTCTTTTTGTAATAAATCTCTTCCAGTTTTGCGCTGGCAGCGCCATATACACAAATATTCATCATATCCTCCCTGTTGCCCTGAAATTTTACAGTTATCCACATACAGTCCTCTGACTGCCTGATTTTTATACCAGTTTACCACACTCTTCCCCTACAGTATATAAAAATCCCACACAATAAAGAACAGACAGAAAACTCATTGCCATTCATAGCAACAAGCTCTCTGTCTGTATTATAATGGATCTGCCAATGAAAACGATCCCATAACCTTTACTCAGATACCACCTCTGAAACTTCAAGTTCTGCCTCGCAGGGCTTTGCATCAGAAATATTTTGCTCTGTTTTTTGAACAGAAGCTTCTTCCTCAAGCTCCCGGGCAACATGATCCTTGTATTTCTTTCCTGTCAGAAGAACGGCGCTGGTAAGAGCTGTAAAAGGAGCAACGGTCACAAGTCCAAAGCTTCCCACAATAGTATCCAGGATTTCCGCAGATACATATTTATAATTTAAAATATTTTCTATGGGAGTTCCCTGTGCCATAAAAGTCATAAGAAGCGCAATATAGCCGCCGGAATAAGCAAGAAGAAGGGTCGTTGTCATAGTTCCCATTGCAGCCCGTCCCACATTCATACCGGAATGCGCCGCCTCCCTCCATCCAATAGAAGGCTTTTTATGCACCACTTCATTCACTGCAGAGGTGATATCCACAGCAAGATCCATCATAGCGCCGGATGCTCCGATAAAAATACCGCTCATAAATATTTTTGTCAGGTTCAGATCCTGATATCCTGAGTATAAAAGGCTTTCTGAATATGCCATTACTGCCCCGTGGATTTTAAAGGCATCTGTAAAAATACACCCGATCACGCAGGTGACCAGAACACCCAGAAGCGCTCCACCTGTCGCCGCCACGGTTTTCCGGTCAAATCCATACACCAGAAAAATAATGATCAAAGTCAGAAACGCTGTAATAAGAATCCCACACCACACCGGATTGATTCCGCCCAGGTAAGCCGGAACAAGGATCTTCCATATTGTCAGTATGGTGATCACAAAAGAATATACTGCCCTGAGCCCTGTCCATCCGGCAAAAGCAATCAAAAGCACCACGAACATCCCTGCCAGAAGAATCTCTTTGTCCAACCGGTAATGGTCACTCATGGTTACCGAAGTGATTCCGTCATCATTATAGCTGACAACTACATGAGCAATGTCTCCTTTTTTAAACATCTTATCAGACTCCAGAGAGCCGCTGAGCATATTTACTGCTCTGGTTGTCTGTCCTTTAAATTTCCCTCCAAGAATCTCCACCTGACAGAACTGCTCCCCCGACTGGATCAGACCGGAACTTTTTACTGTGCTCTCGTCTGTAGAAACCACCTTTGCCTTAACCTTATCTGTTCCCTGATAAATAACAGCATCCTCATAGCCTGTTGGAAGGACCATGAGGATGACTATCAGAAATATGGCAATTAAGGAAACAGAACTTTTTTTCAGTCTGTTTTTCATTCCTTACTGTACTCCTGTAATTGCTGCCAGCTTATTAAAAATATCTGTATTGTCATAGTAGCCGTCAAACTGCTCCTGCTCTGCACCCATTGCAAAGACTTCTACCGGAAGTCCTGTATGTGCATAAGAAGCAAAATTAATTCCGGATTTATTATTCAGGATATGGGTGATCGTTACGGTAAGAGGTTCATAGCTTCCATAAAGGAGATATTCTTCCTGACCGAATTCTTCTTCCTCTCCTGTGCGGCTCATAGTTTCATCATAAGCTGCTTTTAACTTATTATATTCATAGTCTGTCATTACCAGAGTACCGCTTTCTTCTCCCTCAGGATGTACGTCCTTGCTGTCTGCCTGATTGGTGGCTTCCGCTTCTTCCTGAGGTGCCTGCAGTCCAAAAAGCTCTGTAATGTCTTTCATAACCGTGTCAAAATCTGTTTTGTTTTCTTTATATCCGGCTACATAATCAGAATCAAACTTTGCATAGGAAATTTTCTGATTACTGATGTTTGTAAGGAACGTGTCATAATCTGTTCCTGCAAAACCGATCGTCATGCCGCCTGTTTCATGATCGCCGGTTACCAGGATCAGTGTTTCGTCCGGATGTTCATTATAAAACTCTACTGCTTTTCCAATTGCATTGTCCATAGCCACAGTATCTGTAATGGTAGCTGCCGCATCATTAGCATGGCAGGCCCAGTCAATTTTTCCGCCTTCCACCATCATAAAGAAGCCTTTGTCGTTATCCAGAACTTCAATACCCTTTTCCACATAGTCAGCAAGCGCCCATTCGCCTTCTTCACGGTCCATATCATAGCTCATTGCATCATCATCTGCCAGCGTTTCATCAATCACAATGGATTTTCCATCTTCTGCTGTCAGCGCTTCTGCTTCAGCCTGAGTTTTTACTACTTTATATCCTGCTTCCTCCGCCAGCTGATAGAGATCCGTCTTGTCTCCGTCCTCTCCGGTAGGTTTTTTCAGACCGCCGCCTGCAAAATAATCAAATTCACTGGAAATCATTTCCTGGCCGATTTCATAGTAATTATTTCTGGATGCCTGGTGGGCATAAAAAGCAGCCGGAGTAGCATGGTTCAGATTTACTGTAGAAAGGATTCCCACCTTATAGCCAAGCTGTTTCTTCAGCTTTTCTGCAATGGTTTCATAGGGAGTTTCCATTTTTTCATCCATGTTAATGGTTCCGCTGTATGTTTTATGTCCTGTTGAAATAGAAGTTGCTGTGGATGCAGAATCCGGACAGAAAGATGTACTGTCATAAGTCTGAGCTGAGCCTGCTACCGGAAATTTCATCATATTCAGTTTGCTTTCGCTTGTGAGAATATCATCCCCATCATCCTCTATGGCATTCAGATAATAGTTTGTTGTCTGAATCTGAGGATAACTCATTCCATCGCCAATAAAAAGAAAAATATATTTCGGCGCCTTTACTTCCGCATCCTGCGCTGCCGTTTCCTCCTGAGCTGTCTCTGCTGCATACACCTGTGCCGGTACCGCACATGGGATCATCATAGCAGCTGCCAGCAGTAACGCACTGATTTTTTTTGCATTCATAGAATTTTGCTCTCCTTTTCCTGTTTCTTTCATCTTATTCAGATTGCAGTTATCGAAGCGTTTTACTTCCTTACAGGAACATATCTTATCAGGGCAAAATAAAATTTATCTGCATGTATATGTTAAATATATATCAAAACTTTTTCAGAATGTAAAAATCCGGAAACATTTTATACGTTTCCGGATCCAATAATTTTTTATTTAAGTACTTATCACATATCCTCATATTTCATCAGATACTTGCAGATTTTCTGAAGATCCTCTTCCTCACTTGCTATTATTTCCAAATGAAGTTCTTCAC
Organism: Blautia sp. XA-2221; assembly: GCF_028767025.1. Lineage (GTDB taxonomy): Bacteria > Bacillota > Clostridia > Lachnospirales > Lachnospiraceae > Blautia_A. The sequence goes on along the minus strand of NZ_JAJQXX010000001.1, from coordinate 356,899 downwards.
TCTTAGAAAATAATTGTGTCATAGATATATACTGGCACAGTTTAGATTTCAAGTTCAGACGGTCACCTTCGCCTGTTAAAAGTTCTACATGCCCCTTGCAACTGTCAACAACCTTAAAAAACTCCTGTGCATTTGTAATCCCGTCAATTTTCATATGAACTCCTTTACAGCGTATAGTAATCTGTTTCCTGATTTATTCCTTTGATTCGCTCTCCCAGATTCTCATACAATGCCATTTTCAGACCTTCTGCATCTTTATTTTTTAAAGCATCAATATAACTTTGATGTTCCGCAATCATCCTTTTTACACCTGTAGTATTTTTAATCACATCACGTCCATATATCAGTTTAAAAAATGACAGCGTATCCCATAATGATTCAATCACACCACACACCCTGTCCATTCCACATATGGAATAAATGGCAAAATGAAATTTTCTGTTCTGAAGATACAGTTTTTTAGCATCTATTTCTTCTTCCTCAACAATCTGAATATATTCTTCCTGTATCTTCTCCAAATCTCTGATCTGATCTTTCGTAATCTTTCTGCAAGCCTCTCCAGCTGCAAGCGGTTCCAATAACTGTCTCATCAGATAAATCTGTAATACATCTTCCTGCTGCAGTGATACCAGTCTCATTCCTACATATGGAACAGATTCTGCTAGTCCCATTTTTTCAAGACTTTTAAGAGCTTCCCTGATCGGCATACGGCTGACACCAAGCTGACGGGCCAGCTCTTCTGTATTAAGCTTCTCTCCCATCTTCAGTGTTCCATCCATAATCCAATCCATCAACTTATTTAATACCTGCATAGGTAATGTATCTCTCTGCAGCATTACAGAATCTTCCTGATTCATTGTCACCCGATTACTAACCATATAACCTTTACTCTCTTATCCCTAATATTTACAGACCAAGCTTTTCAACAATCTTATCCAGAATGGCAACCTGTGCTGTTTCTTCTACTAATTCTGCTGTATGCTCTGCTGACAGAGGGTCCTTGCCCATCGCAACAACACCATGATCTGCAAGAAGAAATGCATTAATATTTGGTGTGTTTTCAAACATTTTTTCCACCATCGGTACATCCTCAGGACGTACCATTGCAGCATGTACATCCAAAGTTGGATAACCTTCTGGATTTTTTAATCTGGAATGCCATGTAACGAGCGGAAGATCTTTTTTTGAGGAAGACCATCCAATGGCATATGGAGAATGTACATGTACTACTGCCTGAACATCTGGACGAAGTTTATAAATGTATCCATGCAGTAATGCTTCTCGTGTAGGCTTTCCTGTTCCCTCTATCAGATTTCCTTCAAAATCTGTAATCAAAAATCCCTCTGGCGTGCAGTCTCCCAAAGAACCTCCACTTGCCTTTACCAACATATTTTCTGTCCCTGGGATTCTGGCACTTACGTTTCCGCCACTGCCAGTCTGTATGCCTCTATTATAAGCCCTTTTACTTGCAATAACAAGTTTTTCTGCTATTTCATATGCCTTCTGATCCATTGCAATATCTGCCTCCTGTTCCTTCTATTCTTCTCCAAAATCTTTTGGTAATTTTCCCTGCTTTATCATTTCTTCAATAATATAATGTGCTGCTTTGATTCCGAATTCCGGAGTATCCAGATTATGAGGGATTACAATCACTTCCACATTATCGTTCACATTGTCTATGATCGTCTGAATCAATATAGCATCACTTTTTGGTTCATATAATTCCTGTCCCTCCAGAGTGTTATGCCGCATTCCTTTGGTAGGAATCAGAAGTTTTACCGGATAAGTAACTTTGCTGAGTCTTTCTGCAAGGATTTTCCCTAACGCCTCGGCCTCTTCCGGCAGAATTTTAATATGAGCAGTATTGGCATTATGAAGCATATACTTTCTTTCATCCATTCTATCTGGAAGTTCATTTGTACCATAGTCCACAAAATCAAGTCCTCCAAGACTGATTACAAGAGGTATTTTCTTTTCCACAGATTCCACCAGACGAATTTTAGCTTTTGGTCCATATGAAAATCCTCCCCCAAAATACTCTGAAGTTAGCTCATGAAGAGTCAGATCCAGGATGCCATCCACCAGTCCATTGGCTGCCATATCTTCCATGGTTGCTCCTCCAACACCTGTTGCATGAAAGCCAATCACTTCAAGTCCCATTCTTTCCAGTTCTTCAACCGCTGCCACTGCGCCTGTATTCGTAACACCCATAAGAGTCACTGCCACCACCGGTTTATCTCCTTTTTTCAATACCTGTCCTGCACATTTTACCATGCCAACACAGCAGGCGCATGCATTGGAAATAACCTGACGAGTTACGATATTAAGACCTGTAAAATCACAAATTGCCGGCATGACAGTAATATCTTTATCTCCGACTACCAAATCAAATTTTCTGGTTCCGCTTGCCACAGTTGTTGCCATAACTTTCGGAAATCCTACCGGAAGCTTCTGCATCGCATTTGCTGCCATAACCGTATTCTGAAGCCCTCCCACAGAAATGATACCGTCTATTTTTCCCCTTTCATACAACTTCACTACATAAGAGGCAACGGCTTCCTTCATAAAATCAATTTTTTCCCCTTTGGACTTTGATTCCATATCCTTCCATGAAGTACCATAACTTTCCGCAATCTCCTCTCTTGAAATGTCATAGTTATAAGAAGGCGCCGGTCCAGTCGCAGTATTGAGCACCACTGCGTTTAATCCTTCATTTTTAATGAAATCACTGATAAATTTTGCTTCTTTATACTTCGTATCACAACTTTCTATTACTGCTATTGTTTTCATATTCTCACCAATTCTCTTTCTATATAGATATTGTGAAGATCATTCTTTTACAAACAACCTTCACAATATCTTACTACAGTTTCCTATTCATTAATGTCTTTCAATTAATTCTGGCTAAAATATTTTGATTCTGCTTTTTTCGCCGCTTTTTTTGCATCTTTATCAATAATTGCTTTCTTATATTCGTCAAACACAAAATCTGTATCTTTCTTTCCGATTACCGGAATCTTATTTTCATGAGAATCTTCGTATTTTTCTACTGCAGCAGATAAAATAACATCATGAGCAAGAAGAAGATGTTTATGTGGATCCACACCTGCTTCTTTACAACGACGTACAGTATCACGCACTGTTTTCCATGCAGCTACGATATCTACATATCTTCCTGGAGGACAAATATCATAATGTAATTCATCCTGCATATCCTGCGGTGCATCAATATTTCCCATTACAAATACAGAATCTCCTACACAGAAATACGGTCCTTCTTCAGTTTCAACGACAACTGTCATGTGTCCTGGACAATGTCCAAACGATTCATACACGCTGACGCCTGGTGCAATTTCAGCTTCACCCTTTACAGTTTCAAATCTTTCATACACACCTGGCTGATCATATGGCGCAATAAACTTGTCTCCACATGTTACATCTCCGTCTTTTGCAATGATTGGGCGACAATAGGATTTATAGTGAAGCGGTATCGGATTATGCGCATAGTCCCACTCTACTTCATTACAGATAAACCGGGCTTTTGTGAATTTCTCAAGATAGAAAACATGATCCCAGTGAAGGTGAGTGAATAATACAATATCTACATCTGATGGTTTGTATCCCACCTGTGCCAAACGAGATTCGATATCATCAATTCCCTGTCTCTGGAGAGATGGCCCATGATGATATTTGTCTGCATGCTCGGTCCATGACATACCTGTATCTACCAGAATAAGCTGATCTCCGCCTTCAATCAGAAATGTCATATCTGGAAGCTGATCTGATTCATTTGTGATTCCCAACTTCTCTACATATTTTTTACAGGAAAAATGATACCAATACTCCAGCGGTTTTGTTGGAATGTAGCCTGAATTAAGTGGTCTGATTGTCAATGCCATAATAAAATTCCTCTCTTTCTTATATGTCTTTTTATTTAAAATTCTTTTGTTCCTCAGTTTTATTCTGCGCCTCACGTTCTGCAATCGCCTCGTCAGAATAAATACCAAGCTTCTTCTTTCTCATATGTTTATCGCAAACAGATGTAATGATCGGTGCTGTAAATGCTGTTACAATCGCCGCTACTGCCAACTGTGCGGTTGCTGTACTTGAAGCAGCCTGCCATGTCGGATCTACTTCTGCCAGAGAAGCCGGAACGCTTGTCGCATTGGCCGCTGTTGTACCAATAGCAGCCCCCATAGCATTCCTCTTTTTCTTTGGCAAAGTCAACTGGAATACAAAATAGAATACAAATGCAGATAATGCCGAAATAATTGCCAGAACAACACCTCCAATTCCTCCTGCCGCAATACTCTTAAGACTCATTCCTGCTCCAATTGGAATCATCATAAAAAATGTAATGATCGGCATTGCCTCTGCGGCAACCTTGCGAAATGTATTATCAAGATTTCCCCATATAATACCAACGATAAGCGGGATCAATGTCGCAATAAAAGATTCAATGGGAATGGAGGCCATACCAGCTGTTCCCATAGCGATCATTGTAAAAAATGGTCCATCATTCAAAGAAAGAATGGAAATCGCACCTGCATCCGTTTCGTCTCCATACTGCTGTGCAAGACCTAAATATAATCCCCCAGCTGAATTGGTAATACCTGCAATCATTGCCATGGAAGTAATTCCCATAAACCCTGCCTCACCGCAGAATTTTGCAACCAAGAGCCCCAATGCCACACCAAAAACAAGTTTCATAAGTGTCAGTGTACAACCTTTGTACAATGGCATCCCAATCTTCTTAATATCAATGGAGGCTCCGTTCAACAGCAAAAACATTCCAAGAAGACAAGCAGTTCCCGTCTTAAACATTCCCGAAGTAAATCCTCCAATTCCCAGTACATTCGGAATAAATGTGTTTGCAAGTACTCCTATCAGCATTGGCACAATAATTAATCCTCCAGGTACTTTCTGCATAAGTCTAAAAAAACTTTTTTCTTCTTTCATCCTTCTTTCTCTCCTTTCTTTGGATATTGGATATTGGATACGATTTATTGTGCTTTTATAATACAATCTATTTTTATTTTTGTCAATCCGACTATATATCTAATATTTCTCTTGTATTTTTGTGTATTTTCACCAATATTGTTTATATGTATAAACTGCACTTCTTATTAACTTATCAAATTCATCTGCATTCCATGCAGATCTTCCCACAAACAATCCGTCTATTGCTGACTGAACAATCAACTGATCTGCATTTTCAGGATTTACACTGCCACCATACAATACCGGAATCTTTTCCGCCTGATTGCCAAAAATTTCAAAAAGTACTTTCTTGATTTCCATATGCATCCTCTGGGCATATTCTGACGTTGCCGGAACTCCATTTACCCCAATTGACCACACTGGTTCATATGCTACCCATATATTTTTACTCTCTTTCGGATCCACTCCATAAAATCCTATTTTTAGCTGCTTCCGTAAAATTTCCGCACTAATCCCGTATTCTTTTTCTTCTGCTGTTTCTCCAACACATAACAATGTCCGAAATCCATGTGCCAGGGCAGATCTAACCTTTTTATTTTCTTCTGCATCACTTTCTCCAAACACGTGACGTCTTTCAGAATGACCAATCATAACCAGCTTTACACCCAGTTCCTCCAGCATACAGGGCGAAATTTCTCCCGTAAACTGTCCTTGATCTTCCCAACACATATTCTGAGCACCTATTACTATATCGTTACAGTCACTGCATCTCACCGCTGCCGGTAAAGCTGTATAGGAAGGTATGATAAACAGTTCTATTTCCTCTCTGCTTATATTTTGCGTATTCTCTGCCAACTTTTTCAGATATTTTTCTGTTTCCCGTACCCCCTTATACATTTTTAGATTACTGCCAAAATACAACTTTTTCATAAACTGTTCACCTCACTGTTATCGATTATTGTCATACTCAATAAAAGCGTCAATTTTGGACTGAGAAGAACATCCCGGAACAAATTCATTTGTAAAAAAAGCATCAACCATCATTTCCCGCACTTTTACCCCTGTGGTAAATGCTCCCATACACATGATATTAGCATTATTGCTAAGCCTCGCTCTCGTTGCGGAATACACATCTGATACCAGCGCTGCATATGCTCCTTTCACTTTATTAGCAGCAATAGATACGCCAAGTCCTGTTCCACAAAGTAAAACTCCTCTGTCATATTCACCAGAAGCAACCTTCTGTGCTACATTGATTGCAGTATGTGCATAGACTGGATCAACGCTTCCAAAATCGGTAACGTCGCCATACCCTTTCTTCTCAATATACTGAATCAATTCTTCTTTTACTTCTTCCGCATTCGGATCACATCCAATTGCTATTTTCATTTTCACTCCTCCTTTTTTCGGATATTGGATATTGGATACGATTTATGCTTTTATAATAGCACTACACTAAATACTTGTCAATGTATATTTACTTTTAAACAATTTGGGAAATATTCTTCAGCGAATTTTGTATCAAATGTTATATAGACTAAAAAACTCCCGGAAACATATCTGAATTCCGGGAGTTCCTGTTTGTATGAAATTATATCTCTGAAATTTACTCTTCTGTACTTTCTTCGTCCGGTACTTCTTTTGCATGGACAGCTGTTACCATAACTACCACCGCTTCCGGATCTGTTTTCAGATCAACATTTTTATCGGAAGCAATATCAAGATCTTTTACATAAATCGCATCGCCCACTCTCATATTTCCCACATCGATCTTTACTTTATCTACGAGAGCAGAAGGATATGCGGTATAGGCAATCTCAGTAAGATTCTGCTGAAGCACACCTTCCAGAACCTTGTCATGGTTTACAAGCACTACTTCTGCAACAGAATGAACCTTTTCATTTTGTACCAGAGCCTGAAAATCAATTTCGTCTACTCTTCCTGCCAGAGGGTTAAAATCAACTTCCTTGATCAGAGCATCATACGTTGTTCCTTCAACATCCAGCATGATCTGGCTTCCTTTGTTGTCTGTTTTCAAAAGACGCTCCACATCCGCTTTCAGCATCTTTACAGGAATGGAGCCTTCGATTTCACGGCCAAACACATTACCTGTTACATAGCCCTCTCTTCTCAGTCTTTTTGCTTTCATTTCTTTGCTTCGCTTTTCAGCTTTTAAAGTATTCATTTACCTTTTCCTCCAAAAATCTGATTGCTTAGCAACCTTCAACTTTTTTATAAAAGCAGGTTTTGTTAAGTAAGTTTTCTTTTTACATTGTTTATTATAGTCCTGCTGGCAAAAAAAGATTAACCAAATATTTGTTTTTTACCAGATATATCTTGTTTATTATTGAATAATATTTCAAATTATATATTATATTCAAACAATTTCTTTATGTATTTTTACAAATACTCATGCTTTCTGTATCAGAATCCCCAAAGATACTTCTGCACCTTCTTCCTTATTATGATACTCCAGAAATCCTCCCTGAGATTTTATAAAATCCTCTGCGATTGAAAGTCCAAGGCCCTGATGTTTTCTGTCATGGCGGCTTTCATCTCCGCTGAAAAATGCTTCTTTTCCATGAATAAGGGCCTTTTCACTGAACCCTGGTCCATAATCCCGCACAGAAATTCTCAGATATTCTCTGCGCTCCTGCCCCTTACTACTGTCTGATCTTCCTGCCGGGTCTTCTTCTCCAGTAAAATCTTTCTTCGTCTTTTCTCTTTTAACCAGTTTCTCAATCATCACGCAGATTCCTTTTTCCGGATCTGTGTGCTCCATAGCATTGTCCACCAGGTTTCCCCATGCTCTGAGGATATCTTCCTTACAGCAGAAGATACGCTTTTCCTCTTCCGTTCTTTTTTCTGAGGAACTGTCACTTTGCTTTAAGTCTTTTCCCACATATTTTTCTGGTTCTTTCTTTAGCTGTACGTCAAAGGATAAGGGTATGTTTCGAACTGCTGCAAGCTGCCGCACAAAATCGCAGAATTCCCCTGTCAGTTCCTCTACAGAAAACTCCTGCCAGTTTTTAAGTTCCTTTTTTCCTTTCAGTACCTGTCTCATAGAATCCAGATAATTTTCAATAAACCCGGTATTTTTCAGGATTTCCTCTGCACACTCCCGGTCATCCTCTTCCAGATCTGCCTCCGAAAGAAGTTCCGCATTCCCCCGAACTACCGTCAGCGGTGTTTTGATATCGTGAGCAAGGGCAGAAAGCTGCTGATTTTTCAGCTGCTCGGTATCCCACTGATTTTTCAGAGAAACTTTCAGGGCCTCCTTCATTTTTTCAAGAGAAACCATAACCTCATCCACTTCCCGGATTTCAGAGGTTCCGGTAACAAATTCCAGATTATTTTCAGAAATACGGGACGTTGCCTCAGTAAGACAGGCAAGCTGTTTTTTCAGTTTTCTGCCAAATCTTCTGGACAGAAAATATCCGTTCAGTATCGTAAGGGTAATAAAAATTCCCAGCGTCAGTATCATATTGAAGGTTTCCGGTGAAGGAAGGATCTCATTAAGCTTTTCTTTCGCATAGCGCATGGCAACAAAATACTTTACAATACAGATTTCACCGTTATTTTTTTCCACAAAAAAATAATATCCCTTTCCCTGAGGGTATATATTATCTGTTTTATATTTTTTCCAGGCATCCTTCTGCACTTCTTCGTCAAAGGTTCCGTAAAGAAATCTTCCCTCCCGGTCAAACACACCGTAAAGACTTCCTGAAGGAATCATTTCCTCTGCTGTAAAATCTGTTTCCTGAAGTTTTTCCTTTGTATTTATCAACTGCTGCTCCGCATGATTTGCAGAAAGAAAAGGACCGGGTGGCATCAGGATTATCATAAACATTACTGTGCCGGAAATCAGAGCCGCAAAAACAGTTCCTGTCACAAACATAAAAATATACCGGCCGAACAGCCCTGCAAGCGATGTCTTCTTTTTTCTTATTTCCATTTATATCCGATCCCCCACACAGTTTCCACCGGCGATACTTCATACTTCTGAAGCTTTGCCCGTATATTTTTTATATGCTCGGTAATGGCTGAACTGTCCCCTTCTCCGTCATAGCCAAATACATGCTCGTAAATTCTTTCCTTGGAAAATACCTGCCCCCGGTTCAGGGCAAGATATTCACATATCGCATACTCACTTTTTGTAAGAGGGATCTCCTCTCCCTGAAAAAACACCTGTCTGGAATTCATGGAAAAAGACAGCTCCCCAAAAGTTATTACATGCTTCTTTTCTCTGTTTTCTCTTCGTAAATGTGCGGAAACTCTTGCTCTCAGTTCCCCCAGTCCAAAAGGTTTGGTAATATAATCATCTCCGCCGATCCCAAGCCCGGTCATAAGATCTGCCTCGTCTGTTTTTGCTGTCACAAAAAGAATGGGGCAGTCCACCTGATCACGGATTCTCCTGCACAGACTGAATCCGTCAGTTCCCGGCATCATCACATCCAGAAGGAGCAGCTGATAATCATTCAGTCTCCGGAAATCCAGCTTTTCCGGATCATCCAGAATATCTACCTGATGTCCTTCTTTTTCCAGAGCTTTGCGTATCACGTTCAGTATCCCTCTGTCATCATCAATCGCCAGAATCCGCGCCATTTTTTCTTCCTCCTATTCGGAATATTCTCTTCCCTCATAAAAATGAAACCATACAAAGATTATGACACAAAGAACCGTTCCCAGCAAGATGCAGGTCAGGATATCTCTCAGATCTGTATTGGCAGCTCCCAGAGCCATTCTTCTGTTAAACTCTTCTGCAAGATACAGAGATGCTCCTCTGGAACTCCAGGAACAGGGAAAATACTGCCATTTTCCCTGTCCGAGTCCGGTGAGAAACAAAGCAGAGATCAGAAGCTGACCTGTGGAAACAGCCAGAGATACTGATTTCGTAAAACAAAGATTCAAAAACAGATGTTCCAGATAAAGGGGCAGACTTCCCAGCCATAAAAACACTCCTGATTTCAGAAAAACAGAGAACGGTATCTCCATATCGCCCAATATTATTCTGTTTCCCAAGCCATAAAAGATCACAGCTCCCATTACTGCCAAAAAGGCCAGGATTTCAAGACTCATCCATTTTGCCAGAAAAGCACTTTCTCTCTTTCCCGTAATCATAAGAAATCCCTGCAGATGACCGGATAGCTCCAGGTCTACGTTTCCGGCGCAGATCACAGATGCCAGTACCGGAAAAACAATTCCCACTGCCTGCACAAAAGCAGAAAACTGAAGCTGTGCGCTGATCCGTGTCCATGCCAGGAAGAGAACACAGGCTACCAGAGGAACGATCACATGAATGGGAAACAAAAAGGTATGCCGCATTTTACAAAATTCTGCTTTTAACTGTCTCATTATTTTTCCACCTGCCTTTGAAACCATTTCCGTGTAAAATACCAGAAAGCCACAAACCATAAAAGAGAAACCACAACACCAACCGCAGCTGCCGGTACACTCATAAGCAGGGGTGTGTAAGTCACCTGTCCCGGCTGTGCCGGCAAACCGTTAGGCAGGGTTTTTAAAACAGGACACATAACTCTTGGTGTGATTCCATAAGGAATGAGAAAAAACAGCTTTTCCAAAGCCATAAGAGGGCCTGTAATCTGACTCAGTCCCACACTGATGATCACCATAACCAGCACTCCTGTTTTCTGAACCAGAAGCAGACACAGAGGAAGCTGCCACAGAGAAGTCAGCCATATTAATATAGCGGCAAAAACCTGCTCCGATACAGAAGGCGCATTGAAAAAAGTCATATGAAGTCCTTTTTCCATAACAGCAGCGCCTGCAAGAACAAAAATCATTAAAAACAAAGTGGCAAGCCCACTTACCATAACCGATAGCATCACCTTGGCGTCCCAGATCTTTCCCATGTCTGCCGGAAGTGCCCAGATTGTACGATTCTGTTTTTTGTGATCCTTTTCTCCGATCTGCCCGCAGGCCACTGCCAGAAATCCGGGCAGCATCAGCATATACCACCAGTTATAGCCATCCATTGCAAAATAATTATGAGTTAGCTGCGCAGACAAAAAAGCACATACTGCAGGCATCAGGATCATCAGTTTCCACAGAAACGTATGGCGATATTTCATTTTTTCCGCTTTAAAATATGTACTCATTTATCTCCTGCCTCCTTCTGCTGCCACAATTTTTATAAAAAGCTGTTCCAGATCCTGACTTTCGTCCACAATCCCCTCATACCCTAGTTTTCCGTTTGCCATAATTCCAATATAATCAGCAGTCAGCTGAATCTCGCTTAAAATATGGCTGGATACCAGAACTGTGATCCCCTGATCCGGAAAACTGCGGATCAGATGGCGAAGCTCCTGAATACCCAGAGGATCCAGACCGTTTACCGGCTCATCAAGAATCAGAAGTTTTGGATGCCCCAGCAGCGCAATGGCGATTCCCAGTCTCTGCTTCATTCCCAGGGAAAATTTTCCCGCCGGCTTTTTCCCTGTGTCTGTAAGGTCTACAATCTCCAGCACTTCCCGCATCCGGGCTTCTGTTTCTCCCAGGATCAGAGCCCGTACCTTCAGATTTTCCCAGGCAGACAGATTTTCATAAACAGGCGGAGTTTCGATCAGGCTGCCAATATCTTTCAGATCTGTCCGGATCCAGGGATGCCCCTGAAAAACAATCTGTCCGGAATCCGGACGCAAAATCCCCGTCATCATTTTTAACAGAGTGGATTTTCCTGCTCCGTTTGGCCCCAGAAGCCCGTACACACAATTTTCCGGTATTGACAATGTAATATTTTTTAAAACCTGCTGTTTTTTGAAAGACTTTTCAAGATTTTTGATTTCAATGATATTCTGACTCATCTTTTCCCTCCTGTAAGTAAAACATTTTTGAGAATCCCGGGATTTTCCAGTCTGATTTTACCCGTTTTTCTTTTGTACCTACAGGATAAAAGATAATTATAAGGAATTTATAAGGAAAATATATTAAAAGGAGACGACTGCTGCCGCCTCCCCGATCATTACAACTGATATCCTAATTCATATGCGGCACGCACTGCTTCAAGTGCCTGTGCAACTTCTTTTGCATCTCCAATGGCATATGTTTCGAATGTATCTTTTATTTCTTCATACAGTGGATTCCATGCTTTGGAACCAACCGCACATACTACATGGGTAAATCCCGGATATTCCATTTCGCCCTGCTTTGTATCTACAGTAATCGTTCCTGAATCTACCTTCTTTACCTTTGCTCCGGTTATCATCTGCACACGATCCTGTTTCAGACGCACCATAGTTGGAACCAGATTATTTGGCACCATTCCCTGACCAACGCAATCTGCCATCTCAATAAGAGTTACGCCTGCTGCGCCTCTGCTATGATGGAGTATATATTCCGCTGTCTCAATTCCAACCATTCCACCTCCGATAACTGCCACTTTTCCACCGGAAACCGGAACTTTTCCGCTTAATATATCATTGGCCTGGATCATCGTTTCCCTGCCTTCTACCGGAAGCACGATCGGCTCGGCGCCGGTTGCAAGGATCACAATATCAGGATTCTCCGACTTGATCACCTCTGAATTGGCTTCTGTATCGTAGTGTATTTCCACTCCATATCTGTTACATTCCTGTAAAAGATATATGATCCATTTTGAAATTTCCTGTTTAAATGGAGCTCTGCATGCCAGATTCAGCTGACCGCCTGCTTTTTTCTCTTTTTCAAATACGGTTACATGATGTCCGCGCTTTGCAAGGATTCTAGCTGCTGCAAGTCCTCCGATCCCCGCTCCGACAACCACAATGCTTTTTGCTTCCGATGCGGTTTTTTCTTCAAATTCCAGCTCTCGTCCTGCCAGTGGATTGATAACACAGGATGCAGGACGTCTCTTTGTCTGCTCTCCTACACATCCAACTCCACAGGCTGCACAGGGAGCAATTTCGTCGTAGCGTTTTTCTTCTGCTTTTTCTACGAAATCCGGATCTGCCAAAAGAGCACGTCCAAGTACAACACCGTCCACTTCATCTGCTTCAAGGATATCTTCTGCCAGCTGTGCATCCAAAATCTTTCCAACAGTGATCACCGGCTTTGTTGCTACTTCTTTAAGCGCACGCGCTTCTTTTAAGTTGATAAATTCTTCTTCTCCGTGACATGGGATAATCTTATTACAGCGCTCATACTGTGTTCCGCCGCTGATCTCGAAGCAGTCAACTCCATGTTTTTCCAGATAGGGGATCAAGCGCTTCATATCCTCTACCGTATTTCCCTGTGGATCTCTTTCACTTCCGGACATTCTTAAGATGATCGGAAAATCTTTTCCGCATTTTTCTTTGATCGCATCCAGAACCTCAAACAACAAACGGGCACGGTTTAACAGACTTCCGCCATATTCATCTGTACGTTTATTGCGTAACGGTGATAAAAATGATCCCAGTAACATATATGCATGAGCACAGTGCAGTTCAATTCCATCAAACCCGGCATCTTTTGCATTTTTACTTGCTTTTGCATAAAGATCAATAATACCCGGTAATTCCTGTTTTGCCAGTTCCCTGGTCATCTGTCCCATAGCGTTCGGGTACGCGCTGCTTGCCAGCGGCGCAACTCCATAAAAAGCACTGACACTTTCCGGACCCGGGTGTGTGATCTGTGGAATGATCTTACAGCCATACTCATGGATCCGGTCTGTAAAACTTTTGTATTTTCTGGTGCTCTCCTCATTTCGGAAGCAAAGTGTATTACCAAGGTATGGAACATTGGGGTCAACGCTTGTAGCATCTACAATGATACATCCTACTCCGCCCTTTGCACGTCTTAACCAATAGGCTTCCATCTTCTCATTTACAGTACCATCCTGGCTTTCGTATCCCAATGACATCGGAGCCATAAAAGTTCTGTTTTTTACTTCCATACCCGCAATCTTAAGCGGTGTAAACATGGTTCTCATACAGCTTGATCCTCCTACATTGTTCTTGCTACTTCAAATCCTTCTGCAATTGCATCCAGTGCGCGTCTGGCAGATTTTGCATCTCCGATTACATGACATGGAATCTGTCTCTTTTCACATTCTTCCACCAGTGAATGAGAATCATTTGCAGAAAATCCAACTGCAAATACTGCGCAGTCACATGGGATCAGAGTACCGTCTTCTAACATGATCCCTTCCTCTGTAAATTTGCACACCTTACTGTTTGGAAGCATTTTTACCTGCAGCTGCTGCATTTTCATCATAACGGCAATTTTACGAAGACTTCCAAGATCGCTTCCAATTGCATCCTTCATTTCCAGGATCGTTACATCACAGCCGTCTGTTGCAAGTCTGTCCGCTGTTTCAAGTCCTACCAGACCTCCGCCGATCACTGCCACTTTTCCCTTTGGAGAAACCTCCTGTCTCAGTACTTCTGTAGCAGAAACATGCTGTAATTTATCCATTCCTTCCAGCTTGATTTTAATCGGAGAAGAACCAATTGCCAGAATAACAGCATCTACGTCTGCTTCTTTTAACATCTGTGCATCTACTTTGGTATTCTTATGAACAGTGACAAGTTTTTCTGTCTGTTTTGCCATCTCAAGCGCTGCTGATTTCATCTCAGCTTTCCCCGGCGCTTCGCCTGCAAGAAGGAATTCTCCGCCCAATGTATCCGTAGCTTCAAATAATGTAACTTCATGTCCTCTTTCGTGCAGAATCTTTGCAGCCTCCATTCCTGCAACGCCTCCGCCGATGATCCACACTTTCTTTGATTTTTCTGCTTTATCCAGAACATACTCTGCCTCATGGCCGATCATCGGATTTCTCAGACAGGTAATATGAGGACGGTTTACAATGTCAGTAAATCCATCATAACATCCCTGATTACATCCAACACAATGCACAATTTCATCAACGTGTCCTTCACATGCTTTATCAGCAAATTCCGGATCTGCCAGCTGGGCTCTTCCCATTGCGATCATATCCACTTTATCCTGAGATAAAATATCTTCTGCCAAAGCTGCTGTATTGATTCTTCCTACTCCAACAGTCAGCATTCCTGTTTCTTTTCGAATTCTTGCTGCATTATCGATGTTAAATCCATTTGGTACATCGATCGGAGGAACCTCATACAAAGATGCCGCTGTGATAATATTACCACGTGACACATCCAGAACATCAACACCATGTTCTTTTGCGATCTTACAGAAACGAATAACCTCTTCAATAGTAAGACCATTTTCCAGCATATCATCCTGAGCATCGATACGAATAAATAATGGCATTCCTTCCGGCATATTTCTGCGGATTTCATCAATTACTTCTAATGGAAATCTGCATCTGTTTTCAAAGCTTCCGCCATATTCATCCTCTCTGTGGTTAAATCCGGCGCTCAGGAATGAATGCGGCAGATAGTTGTGCGCAAGATGAAATTCCAGACAGTCATATCCGGCCTCTACTGCTCTTGCAGCAGCTTTTCCGTAACATGCAACCACTTCCTGGATCTGTTCTTTTGTAATTGCCTTAATTGTATAATTGCCAAAATTCATATCAGAAACAACCAGTATCTGCGCTTTTGGATCCATCCTTGCCGCAATAGAGCCCTGCCAGAGCTGAACGCCTGCTTTTCCACCATTTTCATGGATTGCGTCTGTCAGCTTTTTATGCCCTTCGATCAGGTGATCCTCACTAATAGACACAAAATGAGCCGGTGCACTTGGAGTATGTACAGCTGCCACTTCCACAATATTCAGCGCACATCCGCCTTTTGCTCTGGCTGCATGATAAGCGATCAGTTTATCTGTTACAGCGCCGTTTTCATCCGCCATTCTGGTCCCCATAGCCGGCATGATAATTCTGTTTTTCAGCTCCATATCACGAATTTTGATTGGAGAAAATACATGTTCAAACATTTTCCTGTTACCTCCTGATTTTGATTTTATTCGGTATTTTGCTTTTAATTATAAGTCTTAAGGGTCAAAATTGATATTCATATTTCCTATAATCATTATCAATTATTTACTTTTTTATATATGTTCTGAATTGACTTGGCGTCTGATTCATATATTTAAAGAAACTACGCTGAAAAGAAGAAATACTTCCAAAGCCTACGTCACTGCTAATCTGTGTAACAGTCCGGTCTGTAGCAACAAGATAACTGCAGGCCATATGAATCCGAATTTCCTCCAGCAATTCCGAAACACTGCCTCCAAAAGCTTCTTTTGTCCTTCTCTCAATCAAATATGAATTTTTCTTCAGCTCTGTTTCCATTTCTTTCATCTGGAAATGATGATGAAAATTAAGTATAAGATAAATTAAAATCTGCAGAGCCTCTTCTTCCGAATGCATTTGCACACCGTTTCTGATATTTTTTGTCTGATACTCTCTCACACTTACATTCATGTAGCGTTTAAATACTCTGTAAAAATCTTCAACATTAGTAAATCCAAGGTAATCACTGATGTATTGAATATTCAGATCCGGAAAATGCAGCAGCGCACAGGCATTAAATACTTTTCCCATTTTCTGAAGCTGAAAAAAAGTATAACCACATCGTTTTACAATTTTACGATTTAATGTAACTGCAGTCATTCCCACAGCTTTTGCATACTCTTCCAGAGGTACGGTTTTACTTGTATCCAGTACCACTCTGTGGATAATGTCCCACACCTGATCCTTTTCCGAATTATCTTTTTTCTTCCTTTCCATAGCATATCTGCAATACAGTGCATGAAGCTGCATGGCAAGGTAAATGTTCATATTGTGCAGCAAAAATTTTTCTTCTTGTTCTTCTACCAACAGGTCATCTAAAATCCGAAGAACTCTTTGTTTTTCTTTTGGAGTCAGAGTAAACAACGGAGGAACCCCATAAATTAACATCTCATTTTCATTTGCCTTATGTTGTTCAAAACACAACAGCATAAATAATCCTATATGAAAAGAAACCTTTACACACTGCAAAGGTTTTCTAATATGTTCAATTTGATAAAAATGATGCATATAAAGGCAGAAAAAACTTCCCTCCTGGATCTGATATTTTTCTCCGTTGATACGGATATCTGCATCTCCATTTTTAACATAATAAATTTCTGTCATTTCATGAAATTTCTGCTCGACGTTTTTCTTTATTTCAAGTTCCTCTACATGAATCTGTTTTTCTTTTAAATTATAATAATCACTTCCGGTAAACCAATCCTTTTGATACCACATTCTTCCACCTCATTACAACAACCCGGCATTTATAATAAAAATCGACATACCCAAGATCAGCTTTGCTGCTTCTGGGAAATATAAATAATTTCTGTTTTAATGTCGTTCTTCTGCCATTTTTATCTTGGATATCATAGAGTATACCATTATCCTGTGTCAAAATACATACAAAAAACTCCCCAGAACCAAAGTCCTGAGGAGTTGTAAAATCTTTTGAAATTGTACGTCCCGAAACGTTTGATTATCGTTTAGGTAACTTGGAAGGCTTGATTTACTGGATTCTTGGAATGTGGTGTTATAAATCCTTATATAATGTACATTTAAGCCTTTTACTTACTATAAATCAGAATCATTTAAAATTCTACTTTCAGTTCGCCTTCTTTTTTAAAATAAGAACTACAAAAATAAGAAAAGAAGTCAAACCCAATAATACGTCTGCAAGATACAAGGATTTTGTAGAAATATACCCATAAACAGCACTTGCAAGAAAAAAAACTCCTATCAGGAAAAAAATTATTTTTAGCAATTTCATTTTGATGCTCCTTTCACTTTTTCAACAACGAATCAATCATTCATCTGATCATCTGATATACCCCAATTTTTGAGCTTTTATAATTGCTTTTATTGTCGAATCAACCTCCAGTTTCTCTAATATATTCTGAATATGATTTGTCAACGTTCTTTCAGATATGTATAGAATACTTGTAATTTCTTTTCTCTTCATTCCTTGTCCCAGGAAAGAAAGAATTTCTTTTTCGCGCTCAGTCAATACATCAACAAATACCAATGTCTGTGAAAAATATTCTTCGCCATTATAAATTTTTTCAATAATCTTTGTTAAAGAACGTGCATCAATATTTTTATTGGCAAATCCTTTTATTCCAATTTTCTTCGCTTCATATTGATATACCGGAAGATCATATCCTGTCAGTAAAAGAATTTTGGCTTTGGGTACATCTGCCAGTATTCTTTTCGCTAATTCAAATCCATCAACAGAAAAACCATTGCTCAGATTAACGTCTAACAAGATAATATCAAAAAAATCAATTCCCCAGCGATGCACAAATTCGCCATATTCTTTTTCGCTTCCTGCAATTTTCAGGCAATCAATTTTCATCGATTGTTTCAAAGTCAAAGATAAACTTTCTGCAAATAAACAATGATCATCGATTAACAAAAGATTCAATCGTATCCTCTCCCTTCATTTGAAACGCAATATGAATGACCAGACCAGATGGAACATTTTCTGAAAAACAGATTGTTCCATTCAGCGATTCCACTTGATTTTCAATTGTTTCCAGCCCTTTTCCTTTTTTCCAGTCTGATCCCATCAAAAAAATCCCATCATCTTTCAGAATCAGCTCCACCTGTCCTGCTTGATTTTTCAGAACTATTTCTACATTTTTTGCTTTTGAGTATTTAAATGCATTATTTACAATTTCTCTTATCCAACGATATACAATCGTGTCATATGGAGCAATTAATACAGTATCTCTGCTCATATCCAAGCTACAAAAAATGTCCTGCCCCGGATATTTCGCCTTGATCATATTCAATAGCAAATAATAATTCTCATATAAGGAGCAGGATGTTACCAGCTTAGGATCATATTGGTTCATCTTCTCTCGAATCCGTTGGTTCAAATGCTGAATTGTTTTTTCCATAATCCCCTTCGCTTCTTCCTGATCGTTTAATTGCAGTAACTGATTGACCGCATTCAGATCCTGAAGAACGTCATCATGTAAAAAATTGGAAAATTCTTTATAGATTTTTTCTTCTCTGAGAATCTGAGCAATTCCCAGTCCAAGCATCTTTGCTTTTGAAGTATTCCCTTCATATAATTGAAAAATGATGCTGAAAATATAAAGCATTTCAAAAAAGATTGTTCCATAAATCAAGAAATGCATCATGGATATTTTTAATATCAGAAGAAAAACAATAACCGTTACCAAAAGTAACAACACAATACTTAATAACACATTGATATCTCTTTTTACCTGTTTGTTGCGGAAAAACAATACTCCTGACAAAGTAAGCAGAATATTGAACAAAATCACGATCCATCCCACAGAAAACAAATCATAATGAATCCATCCCCATATGGGAATCGCCATATTGACAACAAATAATCCCATGCTCAAAAAAATCAGGAAGGTATAATTTCCTTTGAAAATAAACACGATTTTTTTTGCAAACATCATCATACAGCTGACAATCACAAGCAGCGATATCAAAATGTACAAATTAAAAATAACAGGTATGATATGAATTTTAAATACTGCAAAAGCGGCCAGGATTCCTGCCAAAACATATATCCTATATATCGTATCTAATTTTTTATCAATTTCCTCCTGACAAAATAACTGAATGCATATTTTCACAAATTTTTGCAAGATTACAATTGCTATCAAATATCCGATAAACAGAAACCGATCCTTAAACGTCATCAGATACAACAGATGTCCTTCACACAGAAAAAACATTAATAGAATATTTTTTCCAAGATCAGAAACACTGTGCAAACTCTTCAGAAAAATAATTTCACTCGCTTTAAACCCTGCATATAAGCTTATATATACGAAATTACTCTCTTCAAAGAAAAAATCTATATTACGAACTGCCCAGATAAAAAAAACAAAAGAGAGTACTTGATACAGTAAGAAAATTTTAAAAAAGCGTTTATTCCTCATAATCTAAATTCCTGACGTATAATTTTTCTGATATTTTTAATAAATAAAAGCTTAGTAGAACCATTGATAAAATTATGAGCAAGTCTGCTCTGCTCATTGCTTTTAGAAATAGCAAACGACTCAGATAAGAAAACGGATTCCACTGTGACAGCCATTTTCCCACATTAAAGCTCCCCATAATCACCCCGATCAAACCAATGACAGGCGGGATCAGGTAACTTTTTGATATGACATTAAGCAAAAATGAAATATTGATCAACAAAACAATCACTGCGCTACTGCTAAGTATATATGGAGCAGCTATCAATATCACCTTGAATATACCAACTCCCCTGAAAAGCATAAATGGGATTGTGATAAAAAATCCCAGAAAAAAATAAAAATTCATAATCCATATGCAAAATATCCATTTTGAGTAAAAAAGTTTCTTTCCGGAAATCCCTTTTAGCGTAAATAATTTAATTCCATGATTTTCCTGGTCCACATAACAGGAAAAAGTAACAAAAATCGGAATCATGATTGGCAGCACAACTGAAACGAATAAATCTAGTCCTGTGATCCATACCGCCGTCGATGGAATCCCGGACTCTTTCCAGGCAAAATACGATTGAAGCAGCACATTTCCCATACACACGAATAAAATACCATGCAGGAGTCTGTTCGCCTTAAATTTTAAAAATTCTGCTTTGAATAAATGAATCATAGAGCCTCCCATTTATAAATGAAAAAACTTACCGGCAATCCATACAAGAATCCCACCACAAATAACATTATACAGACAGAGAAGTATATTGGTAAAAAGATCCATATTCATACTTATATTTAAAAAATATCCAACTGCCATAAACGGAATATATTTTCCGAAAGAAATCCATTCCTGAAAAAAGACAGGCAGTAACAGTAACGGTATAGAGCACAGAATAGCTAACATTCCATTTTCGACCATCAAAAAAATCCCAAACACACAGGCACTGACAAAAAAGTTTCCAAAACATGACATAAGAAAAAACGGAAATGACAAAGCTATATTATTTTGCAGGCCATAATAACAATGGAGCACTGTCCCAAATAATATACAGGATAACAGCTGAGAGATTCCCTGAACAATGCTCACAACAAAAAACTTGGCAAAAATGACTTTGTATTTATTTTTCATTGTCAGCAAAAGTAACTCCCATGTGTGATCATGATACTCTTTTGATAAAACATGATAATCAAGAACAATCGAAAATAATATTGAGAATAAGGTAGAAGTATTGGTAAACCACAAAAGCTTCAGCAGATACGGATCAGTAACTCCATTAACACTTCCTGTAAAAAATTCGATCTCTATCACTGTAAATATAATCTGCATACAAATCAAGATGCTCAAACACAAATGCAGCGTTGTATTTTTCTTCGCTCTGCGAAACTCACCTTGCATTGCCCGTAGCATTAGCATCCACCCCTCTCGCTATTTTTAAAAATATCTTTTCCAAGTTTCTGTTGGCCGCTATTTCGTAAACAGATATCTTTCTTCTTTGTAATTCCCATAGCATATCCGGTATGTCTTTTTTGGAGATTGTTACTTCAAAAAGATTGCGTTCTACCTCAAATGAGAGCTGTGCTTCTTCTAAAAATTGCTTCATTTTTTTCTCATCATCTACTTCCACACAATAACTTAACCCTGATTCATTGTATAATGTTTCCAAAGATCCCTGAAACACCATTTTCCCTTTTTGTATGATGCCAATAACATCGGAAATTTGTTCTAACTCCGCAATATTATGGCTGGAAATAAAAATGGTCTTTCCCTCTATTTTAGATAAATCATATAATAAATTTCTGATTTCTACAATCCCTTCCGGATCTAAACCATTCGTAGGCTCATCCAAAATCAATACCTCTGGATTATTCAAAAAAGCAAATGCAAGTCCTAATCTCTGCTTCATTCCAAAAGAAAACTCACTGACTCTTTTTTGCTTACTATTGCTCAGTCCGACTATATCCAGCACTCTGTCCACTTCTGACACGGGCTGCTCCAATACCTTTTGAATCATTGCTAAATTCTCATATGCCGTTAGATTTTTATAATAACTGGGAGAACTGATAAAAGCGCCAAATGCACGATAATCCTTTCTGATTTCCTGTAATGTTTTCCCTGAAAATTTTATTGTTCCAGAGGATACCGGGGTTAAACCGGTTAGCATTTTCATAGTAGTTGTTTTCCCCGCGCCATTCAACCCAATAAACCCATAAATTTTTCCTGAAGGAATATGAAGGTTGAGATGATCGATAATTTTTTTCTTTCCATATTGTTTGCATACATTTTCCAATACAATATCCATGTGGACCTCCCAATCAACACAAATTTTATTCTCGTTCATACTCGTTATACAAGTAATCCCTGGATGGTAATAATATTATAAAAAAATGAGCCCTTTTACATGAGTAAAAATGGCACATATTCAAACTATCTATTTATAATATAACTTTTGCAAAATCTGTATGGAACAAGATTCAATCTGAAAACTTCACTTTGATGAATGGTTGTCAAATGTCTTTTCGTACAAATGCGGTGTACATTTTCCTCATCACCACAATAAAAAAAGCCAATATTTTTTCATAAAAAAACTCCCCAGAACCAAAGTCCTGAGGAGTTGTAAAATCTTTTGAAATTGTATATCCCGAAACGTTTGATTATCGTTTAGAGAACTGAGAAGGCTTGATTTTACTGGATTCTTGGAATATGGTGTTGCAAACACGTTACAAACGCAGGGCTTCTCATTACTCCTCAGAACACCTCGAAACTACTGCCTTTACACTTTGGAATTACGATAAACATCTGCGTTCATCTTATATTCCTTAAACAAATCACATAGCACCTCTAACGCCTGATAATCCAACGCTGACTTCACGTATCCCGCTGTTGTATCATTTGTCGCTTTCTGCTTATATAGCAATTTTGCATTAGAAGCAATCTTTTTGCGACTCTTACGGATAAAAATCATCTCATTCTGTACAAGATCTTTATATGTATCGTCTGATTCATTTTCCAAATCATATAATTCAAGTTCTGATTCCGGAACTGGAATCATGTGGCTAATTCTTAATGTTCCTTTTAACTCTTTTTCACCAGCAGAATTTTTTACAACTATTCGAATAATAGGTACAATACTCTTCTTTATTACTTTAACAGCTCCAGCTATTTGATAATCCGAATCCTTTGGCGAAGACATTGGCACATAATAATTATATTGTCCAATCTGTAAAACTACTCCCAAATATTTTCTTGTATGTGTTCTAGAATTAATTTTATTGGAATATACGTTTGGAAAATCCTTACGAAGCCATTCCACATACTCATCAGAAACACTATATAGTTTGAATTCTTCCATTCGCATCTCCTTCATTTTTCTTATAGAGAAAATAAGGGAGCTAACGCTCCCTCTTGAGTTTAAAATTCTCCACTTATATGGCAGGAGCTCTCCCGAGTTTAAAATTTTCCACTTATATGGCAGGAACTCTCCCGAGTTTAAAATCTTCCACTTATATGGCAGGAACTCTCCCGAAGATAGATTTCCTATCTATAAATAGTATATACTTTTTTTCTAAAAATAGCAATTCGTTTTCCAAAAAAACTCCCCAGAACCAAAGTCCTGAGGAGTTGTAAAATCTTTTGAAATTGTATATCCCGAAACGTTTGATTATCGTTTAGTGAACTTATAACAACGTATTTAAGCACTTTTCATAGTCTTTGAGTGCTATAGCCGTGTTACGCATTTCTATTTTTATCTATTTTCAAACACTCATAGCCTTTTTATACCTCTGTTCCAACTCTGCCCGTTGCAATGCGATATGTTCAACTATCGAATCTCCATGCTTCTTAAATCCGCTAAATCCAGATCGATATATTGACGCTTCTGCAATCTCGCATTTCTCTCTGATTTCTCGTAATGATTTACGATTTCTGAGTTGTCTAAGTCCTGCTTCCCGGTACTGACGTACACGCTCTAAGCTAATCCCGGACTCTCTGGCAATCTCGGATAATGTCTTACCCTCTTTATAATACCTTCTAATAATCCGTTCCTGTTGATTGTCTGTATAACGTTCTACTATGCCCCATAATTCGCTCTTCCGGTATTCATTGAATATTTTATCAACTGTATCATCTTCAAGGCTGAAATCATCCGATACAGTATCAGCAAGTGACAATTCTTCATCTGCCTTTATTGGAGCATCCAGACTAACAATTTCCTGCATATGTATTTTAATCTTCTGTATCTCAGATAAAGGCAACAGGCTATAATCCGCTATTTCCTCATCCGTAGGCGTGCGTCCGTATGTCTGTTCAAACTCCTGTACGTTTTTCTTGTAACGTGCTATTTTCTGCCTGTATGCACTTGATATTCGCAGTATAGAGCCGCTATTCTCCAAATATCGCTGAACACTCTGCTTAACCCAATACTGGGCGTAGGTCATAAACAAAACATTCTCAGAGCGCTCATAATGTCGGACTGCCTCCCACAATCCGAAATATGTCTCCTGTAATAAATCTTCCTCCGGTTCATAATATGCATATGGCTTTATGAACTTCTTGATTAAAGGAAGATTATTTTCATAAAGTACCTGCATATTTTCCGTTACATGATAACCGTTTTTAATCTGCTCAACAAGTTCCTCGTTACTCATTGCATTAACATCCACCTTCCCATATAATATAGGTAGATGTATCGTGATGGGAAGTCTTAGCATATGGCAGCAGGGCTTCCCTTTTCTTCATTATAGCAGAAAAAGCGGCACAATGGCCGCTCATTCTTTAAATCTCTGTAATCTTATCTTTTCTCTTCCATGATCTCCACCCTTTTATTATACCTTTACTCATGTTCTAATGAGCGATATAGGCGTAAAGCTGAATCGAACAGCTTCAAGCACCATGTACGCCTACTATATTGACCCTTATTTCGGCATTTCAGCCGATACCGGGAAACGGAATTGAACCGTTTAAAATGCACCATGCCCCAGCTGTACTGTTGTTTGTTATCCCTCCCTTAAATACAAATATTCCAATAGCTTATAAACTCGCTTTAATGCATATTCGCTTTGCACCTTGTCCAGTAATTCAACAATCATTTTCTTGTAATCCATTTTCTTTTCCCTCATTCTCTCTAATATAAGGAACCAACACAAAGTCCCTGATAATTTCAAGGGCTTTTTCATCTGTAATTTTGTCCAGCATTTCTTGAATACGCTTTTTATTGTCCATTTTCCGGTTTTTCCTCCCGTCTATGCTTTGCCAATATGTAATGATAAATCTTGAAAAGACAATCCTCATTATCCATATTCTGAATCATTTCAACCGCCAGCTTTTTATAATCTTTATCATTTCCCCCTTCCTCTCGAATTTCCTTGTCTTTTTTTCTCTCTCGAATACTCATGTCATAGATAGCCGTCTGAATATGTTTGATATAGTCAAAAACAACGCTTAAATATACAAGCGAACTTTGTATATTGAAATACTGCACCAGTCCATCATCTAAAGTTTTCGGCTCCTGCATAGATTCCATAGTTTCTTGAACCCCAGTAAGCACAAACGCCGCTTTGTCAAAATCAACATCTAAACACTCCAGTTCCATCAAAATTGTACTTTTTTCATTCAGAATATCTTTAATAATCTCGCTAGCTAAAGAAGTTTCATTGTGCATTATCTTAAATCCTCCTTGATTTTCTGCCGGATAAACCGTATAATCAATGCAAATCCGGCTATTGTGTAGGTGTCCGGGTTACTCTGCCTTTGTTGAGTCTGCCAACTCTTCAAGGGCTTTTTTCATGGATTCCAGTTCTTCAACTACTTTATCGTAAGTAGCCAACATTAACTCATATTGTTCCATAGGAATACAAATACACTTTTGCATAACTCGCTTTCTCCTTATCGTATGTATTTTCCGTATATCTCCATAACAGAATCAGAAACGCCGGATTTATAGACTTTTCGTATATCTGTTATAGTTTCGTCTTTCAGCAACTTCAACCACACTATCAAGTCTTTGCTGCTATTTGCATAGTTACAACAACGCCCGTCAGCGTATTCAATGCGGTATCTCACGCTATAGCCACCTCCTGCACCTGTGACCGCCCAAAGAACCGGGCTTTATATATGACTCCGTCCCCTTTGCTTCCCCAGATTAACTCTGCTCCGAATAATGCTTTGCATCCGTGGACTACTTCATAACCTAAAGCCTTCCAACCGCTCCAAGTATTTACCTCTTCTGTAACGCCTGCTGCTGATCTGGCTCTCTCAATGCGTTTCTGGTTGATTTCCTCAGCCTTGACAGATAACCATGATCTGTGAAGTGCTTCTGCAAATGTAACCTGTACTTTACGGAAAATCTTCCATGCCTTTTTCATTATCAGGCTTAAATTGTACTTCATCTTATGACCTCCTTTGTATTGGAACAAGCCCCGGCAGGCTTTAAACATCTAGCGGCTTTTGCGGCTTCTCAATCTCTCTTATCCTGTTTCCCGGTGTTACGTTGTACTCTTGCTTTCCCTTTCGGTACTCCCGTCCACCTTCGCTTGTTCCTTTGTTTTATCTTATGGTCTTATTATATTGTATCTAGTCGTAGATATCAATAGGCAAACCATACAAATATCTAGTCGTAGATTTGTATATTTTATATCTGGTCGTAGATTGAAAAGTGTGCTATAATATATTCATAATGGAAAAGTTGTATTTATTTTTTAACGCCCCAATTTACTTTAAAAAGAAAGAAGGTATGAATATGCCGGAAAAAAAGACTAAGACCGAGGCACAAATCAGAGCGCAAAAAAAATATATGGAAAATTTTGTTGAAATTAAAGTCAGAATGACCGCCGACAAGCGCACCACCGTACAGGAACACGCTGCCAGTATGGGCGAAAGTGCGACTGCTTTTATTAATCGGGCAATAGATGAGACCATGGAACGGGATTCTAACAAATAACCGTTACAAAAACCGTATAAAATCAACACGTCTATTCTGGTAACGGAATTTTTGCTTGCGTCCTGCTGTCAGATGTGCTATATTGAGAATAGAAAAGGGAAAGCCAGAGACACACGGCCTACCCGACAATACGCAACTTACCTCATATGAAGCCAGCCGTCACTACTGCGAATAGTGGCGGCTATTTCTTTCCCTTGAAGATCGTATAACACAATCCCACAAGAGCGACAATGAATATACCAATCTGAATTGCGTCAGAATATGTAATATACATTGGCATCGCCCTCCTTTCGTCTGGAGGGTTAGCCCCTCCATTTAAAACAGAGGGTAGGCCGCCTTTATGTGCTCTGGTTTCCCATATCGACAATATACCACATATTTTTATATCAGACAAACCTTTTTTGTTTTCAGCGAATTTTTTAAAAGAGCCTTTTTAAATCTTTTGAGTGATTCCGGGTGTTACATCATCTATCCGTTTACCTATATTAGACCCCTAGCCGCCCTATCTCCTGCTGCCATAAGGGCATACAAAAAGGACGGTACACAATGCACCATCCTAATTATTAAAATTATTTACTTTCATATCTCCTAACCAAGCTATAAAATGTTGGTTTCGTTAACCCTGTATCTTTCATGGCTTGTACTGCTGTAATGTCCCCGGCTCTCCATGATGTATAAACACTATCCCAATTATCCGGAAACGTAGCTCTCGGTCTGCCTACATCACGTCCTGTCTTTAGACTTCTGCGCTTTCCAGTCTTTGGATTGATCGGCATCTGCTTTATTCCCTCCGCCTGCCTTTCCTTTATGGTCTTGCGCTCCTGTTCTGCTAATGACGTTAATACCTCAATCAGAATATTATTTATCATCTCAATTATCCATGATTGGCTTTCTGTTTCGCCTATGTCTATCATAGTAGTTGGAATATCCAGCACCTTTAAGCGAATACCATTATCTTTATAGTATTGTAGTTCTTTTAATGTTTCCTCTTTATTACGTCCCAATCTATCAAGGCTTGTAATATAAAGTTCATCACCTTTTACTAATTTCCCTATTCCATTTTTCAAGCTGCTATATCCTTCCCTTTCAAAATCCTTACCAGACTTTTTATCAGAGACTATCATATCTTCTGGTAAATATTTTAACAATGCGGCTTTCTGCCTTGCAAGGTTCTGTCCGTTGGTTGATACTCTTATATATCCAACTTTCTTCATGTTCTTTTCCTCCTGTGTATGGAAATATCTATTTTTATTCAAACGTCTTTAAATATATAAAAATAGTGTATTACAAACACATCAGAAAGTCAATCTTAAAAGTTAAAAAAACTATACATTTACAGACCATTCTAGGAAGTAAGATCAGACAGTCCACCCGGAAAATAGAAAACAGATTTATTCTTAGGCTCAACAGGTTTAAAATAATCGTCCGGGTTTTCTCCTGCTGCTACAAGTTCATTTCTTGCCTTCTCTATCTCCTGCAACACCTCATCCCTAGATAATCCAGATATTTCTACTACATCATCAACAGAAAATAATTCTTCTTGCCCGGTTGCACTTCCTAGCGCCATCCGCAAACCGTTATATGTCATATTTAAAGAAAATCCCTGATTCATAACTCCATCTTGTAACTGCTCTGATAACATCTCTTTGCTAAATCCATACTTTTCATATTTATTTGATAATTTATTCAAAGCTTCATTAAATGTCATTTGCTCAATCCTTTCTCTACGTGTTTATTTTCACGTTATTTTCACTAATAACAACCGTTACAACAAAAGTATCGTGTAAGCCATTAAAGCGGCTAGAACCTTGAAATATCATTACTCTATCTTTAATTTAAAAGATTCCAACCGCCTTATTATTCAGCATTTATTGTGGTATAAATGCTTCTGGTGTCATGCCAATTCTTCTACACCCTACTACTTGTCCATTTATTTTATGAAGTTGACAGTCAACCCACATTCCGAGCTCATACTTAAACACTTCAAAATCTTTCGGCATTAGTTCAATAGTCTGGTTCTTTGCGACTTCAAGCCGGATTCCAGACTTCGAATCAACGGCTATAATCTTACACGCCACTACATTATTGAGTCTTCTGCTTACCTCTGTAATTTGAATATCATCATAATTAAAATTCATCATAA
Organism: Blautia sp. XA-2221; assembly: GCF_028767025.1. Taxonomy (GTDB): domain Bacteria; phylum Bacillota; class Clostridia; order Lachnospirales; family Lachnospiraceae; genus Blautia_A. Next base: position 328,024 of record NZ_JAJQXX010000001.1, on the reverse strand, counting down.
ATTTATTTCCTCTCTTTCTTAAATTAAAATTCTGGTTTCTCTGGCTCTGCTGCTCCAATATATCCGGCGTGTCTGGCCGCAATCTCTTCTCGGCTCTGCTGTGGGATGCCTATGTTATTTGTCGGTTCAGCCAATGGGGCTGTTTCTCTCATCTGATAAGCTGCTTTAGCAATAAACATCTTGTTTATTGAAGCTGTATTCGAGTTGGATAAATCATCAACCAAGACACTTTTGCATGTATCTAACCACCTTTTTACAGCTTCAGAGTGTCCAGTAGTGGCTCTATACTCTTTATTTGCCCAATCGGTAAAAGTTGCCCTATTAATACCAACCAAAAAACTAAAACACTCTAGTGTTGGTAAGCGTCCGTATTTAACACATAACTTCACGAATATATCAAACAAACCATCCAACAACTGTATATCATCATTACTAGGTTTTTCTATGTTTTCTCTTATATAAAATATCATCTGTACAAAATTTTTATTTATTATTTTCTGATAATCTGGATTATCCTTTGTCATTTGAAGTTCGTTACAAATAAAATCGTCAGCAAAGCGGAATATTACGTTTTCATATACCTCTATACCTTCTTTAGTTAAAGTAGTGTTGTCTCTCATGTCAATATCACCTCTTTTTTATGTGTTGCCATTATGAACATTGGTTGCCCCTTTCCCTCGAATCACCTTTAAATACTCCCCATTAAATATAGACGGTTTGAACAATAACTTTCTCTTTTCTCCACTATCTGGATTTTGCATAATAATCCCCGGCTTGTAATCCGATGTGTTAATCTTCCTAATCTCCCATCCCTCAAACTGTTTTAAATCCTCTGGCGCAAATATCTGTCGCATAATTGTTTTACTTCTTCTCATTCTGATTCCTCCTATAAATCCTCTCCAGCTCGTCCAGGACATTAAGTACCAACTGCTTTGCAAATTCGCTTTCCGGGAAATTTTCATATTTTTTGAAAAGCACGCCAGCTTCATCAACCACCCGCTGCCAATAATTATCATCTTCTCTGACATCTACAAACTTTCTATGATAATTCACAATATCTGCGTATAATGTCCAATAAGTTGATTCTTTAAAATTCACGCTGTTTGCCTCCTGTTATAGAACTTATGAATCAATCTGTGACAACGTGGACAAAGCGAAACTATTTCTTTAAGTACATCCTCATCACCTAAATGTCGGTATGAAATATGATGCATCTGCAATCCATCCTTGCACTTTGATTCCGGTCTATCGCACATGGCACACTTGTGATTGTCAATTTCTAACCGCTGCTGTCGCTTCTGTTCCCACTCCTTAGAGCGCATATACTTTTTATAAAATTCAGTCTGCAATTTATTAATCACCTCCAACCTAAAACCGTTACAATGAAAAGCCGTTTCTACAAAGGCTACAAACTACAACTACATTCCAAAAGACTTTTATATAACTGTATATTCCTCTTTCCTTATTATTTCCTATAACTCTTTTACTTTATTGTAGAGAATGTAGTAATAGTAAAATATATAGGAAAATCAAGGGTTTGCGCCGCCTACAATCATGCTACATTCTCGTCTACAATCTCAGTCAAACGGTAATTCTGAAAGCTCCGATTCCGATATCTTCATAAAATCATTGCTACAATCTCCCGATTTACCACTACAATCTTTTTCTGGTAACGTGTTTGTAGTCTTTCTTTGAAAACCTCTCTGGCTTCCAAACTCTCCGAATTTTGTAGGGTTCGGTATGCGTTCCCACTCTGGCAGACTCAGAATAATATTGCTAATTTCTGACGCTTGCCATTTTGCCGGACGCCCCTGCTCCCCTAATGCTTTTTGCCATATCTCGATCGCACATGTCCTATGTTTGTCTGACAGATATTCTTGAATAATGCCAATCTTGCCATCATCACTCATGCTCTCCGCCTGTAATTCCTCGGCCTGTTTTCTGCACGACTCTGGCAGCAGTAAAGGCGGTTTTTCTGTTTTATAAATATGAACTGCCTCAGCCCATGCCGCTTTAATATCGTTCATTGCCTCTGGATTAAACAAATTCTTCTTAGGCTCATGCACTCCTGTTTGAACAATTAAGAATCTTCGGTTTCCGGTTTCATCTTGTAGAAAGTCGCTTTTATTTGTGGTTCCTGCAAAAACTGATTGTCGAAGAAAAATGTCTGCTCTGCGCTCATAAGGAACTCGATATTTATCTTGTGTCGCCGTCAAAAACCGTTTCACACTATCAACCCCTCCGGCTGTCCTTGCAAGTGACTTAAGCTCTGCAAGCTCAATAATCCATGAACCCATAAGAGACTGTGCTGCTTTATCTGAATCCAAACTATCAAGAGAATCATTAAACCATCCGTCATTTAAAGCCATAAGTTGAAGAAATGTTGACTTTCCCAACCCCTGCCTGCCTTGAAAAATAACTGTATAATCGAATTTGCACCCCGGATGAAAAATCCTTGCTACCGCTCCAAGCATCCATAAACGCATAACTTGGTATACATACTCTGTATTTTCACATCCCAGATAATCAGGAAGTAATTTTCTTATGTGATTTTTTCCATCCCATTTTAAAGAATTAAGAATATCCCGAACCGGATGGAACCTATTTCGCATTGCTACATTTTTAAGAGCGTCAAAATAATCATTTCTACTGTTTAGCCCATAGTCTGATTGCAAGATAGCAAACAAAGCTGAATCATCAAAGGAACTCCAGGCTCTATAGTTGTTTCTTGAAGTCTCCCACGGCGCACTCCCCATTAAATAAGTCTGTTGAGAAAATTCATCAAATTTTATCTTGCCCTTAAATCTGCTGTCATTGTCCAGCACAATCTCAAAATTCTTTACACTCTGGATCAGCTTTCTACTTTTCTCGTTCCCGTCTTTGTCATATTCGACCTTGTACATCAGCATTTGACGGACATCATCTAAATTTAAGGGTATGCTTTTAGGTATGGGACCACCTGCGGCTATATCTGTAACGACTGTATTTTCTGCTATAAGCCTTTGTAAATCCTCTTTTGTATGATTGCTCATGTAATCTGTAATATCGCCCTTTTCTGGCACATCTGGTGGTATGATGACTCTTGCATGTCCAACTGTATTTATCAGTCCGGCAATTCTGTCAGCGTCCGCACGCCCTGGATTATCATTGTCTCCAAATACAATGATGTTAGAATCTTTTAAATAAGGAAGTATCTCCTGTTTGAATGTTCGCACCGCTCCACAAGTGAAACTAATATAACCATATCTCCATAAAGTGAGACAGTCTTTCTCTCCCTCTGCGTAGCAGATCAGGCTTCCTTCCTTGATTGCCTGCTGAAGCTGTTTAATGCGACCGTTACAAAAAACCGATAGGGATGTATCTGCTCCACTTAAACCGTCAATCCAATCATTATTATTGTCATAATGACCTTGTGGGAATTGTTTCTTGCCGTCTTGGTCTGCAATCCTGTATTTTGTATGAGTATACCTTCGTGTATTGATATTGTGAAAGTCATAGCGTGCCTGTGAATATTTTTCAAGCCAATACTGTTTTTTAGATACTCTCTTCGCTGTTTGTTGCGAAGATTGATAATCTATCCATAGTCCGGCAGCCTTCTTGCATCTGTGATAGATACTTCCGCACACATGGCAATAATGAAGAACCTTTTCATTTTCTAATGTCAGAAATGCACTTTCCGCTTTATCATCATGATATAGGCAACAATATCGAATACCGTTTTTATATGGAATAACCTTTTTACTTTTTGAGCGAATATATCTTTCTGTATCTCGATATTCTTCCTGCGCTGTCATTATCCATCCCACCGCCCTTCAAGCAAGCCTCGAATGTGTTCGGCTTCATCATTCAACCGCTGCATTTGGCTTTCAGCATAACTATAGAAATCTGTATCATAACTGAAATCTCTCTGCATAGCTTCATATTTTTTGTAACGGCGCATAAGGATTTTCTGTTTCTGTTCAAGTGCTTTTTTCTCTGCTTTAGTCATCTTCAGCACCTCCTAGAGCAACGCCCGTAGCTTCATAGAACCCCTGCGGACTGATCAAGTAAGAATAATGCCTGCTGCCCGGATGCTTCCATGCTTTGCCCCATGAGACTACTCCGCTTTGGATCATGACTCGTATTGTCTGCGGATCAGTGTGCATTGCCGCTGCTACCTCAGACACACTTAAATTCGCTTTTTTAAATTTCATCTACTCACCTGCCTCTGCTGACAGTCTGTCAATCCTGCTATATATATCTTGTTCCTGCTCTGCTGACAGTGTTCTAAGTTTTCGGCTCAAGTTTCCATCGTTAATCCCCATATCAGCCGCAATTTTCCACAAAGGAATATTTTTATTTTTTGAATATTCTTTAACAGCATCTCTACGCTTGTCAAAATCACTAAATAACATCTGATTGCTCACAATTATCTCCTTTCTTGAATTGTTGTTGACTTTAGGTAAATCACATGCTATTATGAAATCGAACAAATTTGTTGTTGTTCGTTACAAGAACATCTTAGCACATAATTCTTAATGCGCAGAAAAAATAATAGATTTTGTTCATTTTTCGATATTTCATTATTTTGTTCGTATATAGAGCATTTTTCAAAAAAGGGAGGGTATTCATGGAAACTAAATTCAAAACCTTGCGATTAGAATATCAAGAGGATTTAAAAGACAAAAATCACAAACAAAACTTTACGCAAGAAGATTTATCAAAAGAATTTGAGAAAATAGGATATTACATTTCCCGGCAGAAAATTGGTAAGTTAGAAATTGGCAGTTCAGAAGTTCAAATAACGAAAGAAATTCTGTTAGCTTATCATGATTTTTTTGGCGTTACTACTGATTGGTTGCTAGGTATATCGGAGACTCGTTACGAAAAAGGGGATTTATCACTTGCATCTAAAACTGCCGGTATATCTGAAATAGCAATTAGAAAATTACAGGATTTTTCGCAAGTAGAAAAAGCCATTTTGAATCTATTGATTGAAAACAGCTCTATCCATTATGTAATTGCAGCCGTATATGACTATTACCCGAATCGTTTTGACCAAACAGGGAAAAACATATCTGATAAAGTGGGGTATAAATTCAATCGTTTTTTATCTATGGAGACTTTGCAAAAATTTCTTGATTTTGTTCATTCTGATAAAAAATTTTTTAATATTGTTTTTGAATCACAGTCAAAAGATTTTAAAAACAAAACCGCAACAGTTACTGCCAATATATTAATGGAGACAATGTCTCAAGAAGAATATGAAAATTATCAAAAAATAGGAAAAAAATATGGTTTCTTCTTGCCTGATTATAAAAAGGACGGTGATTAAATGGCACTCCTAAAATGCCCCGAATGTTCCGGGAACGTCTCAGACAAGGCTCCAACCTGTCCGCATTGTGGCTATCCAATGAATACCGTTACCACATCAAAGCCACGTTCTAAACGTCAAAAACGCCCGTCCAGAGCCGCCAACGGTGCAGGCAGTATTTATAATACCGGCAGACCACATAAGCCATTCCGGGCAGTTGCAACACTCGGTTTTGAACTTGATCCAGTCACATACAAGTCCAAACAGATTAGAAAAACCGTAGGATATTATGAAACTCGTGAAGAAGCAGTTGTAGCCCTTGCCAGATTTAAAATAAATCCTCTGGCACTCCCAGAGACAACTACTGTTAGAGAAGTTTATGAGCGTTGGTCTGCAAAGCATTTTGAGAACAAAAAAGACGGCACAATCAAGAAATACAGAGCCGCCTTTAATCTTCTTGTTCCGATATGGGAAAAGCCTTTTACTAATGTGCATCTGGATGAATGGCAGGCTATAGCAGACAACTCAGAGAAGAATGCTCCCACCCTCAAAGACTATAAAATTCTTGTCGGCCAGCTTTATAAATTTGCTATTATGCACGATATTGTAAAGACGGAGCAGGATAAATCCAAATATATTGACCTTTCAAACTTCGGCAATCCAAATGCCAGAAAACGGGAACGCTTTACTTCTGAAGAAATAGAGACTCTATGGGCACTCAAAGACTCGGATATTTATTATACGGTCATTCTCATACTGATTTATACAGGTGTCCGCATATCAGAGCTTCTCGAACTAAGAAAAGAAAATGTAAATCTCATAGAACGGTGGTTTGATGTAACGGCCTCTAAAACTTCTGCCGGAGTTCGCAAAGTTCCAATTGCAGAAAAGGTATATCCGTTCTTTGAATATTGGTATCATTTGAATGGCTGTGAATATCTGTTATCTACACCGGACAGAGCAGGCTTCAAATACAGAAATTATTACGACAGCTATTGGACGCCTCTCATGGATGTTGCCCAGATGGATCACACGCCGCATGATACCCGTCACACCTGTATTTCATTATTGACAGAGGCAGCAGTTGACGAACGACTGATTCAGCAAATTGTAGGGCATAAAGGTGCAAATGTCACACGTTCTGTCTATACTCATGTAGATATGGCCAACCTGTTAGAAGCAGTAAATAAAATATGACCGTTACAAAGAAAGACACAGACATAAAAAACCGCTACCCTCCTACTTTGGGTAACGGTTTTTTGATGCACTTATGCAGAATAACAATCTGTGTTAATATTTTATCTCGGCTTTTTCATACTCGCCCTTGATAAATTCTTCAACATCTTCCAAAGTCCAGAGATGGTCATAATTGGAATCATAACATCCCCAAACAAGAAAGCCTGTGCTTAAATCTTCAACAATATATCCTGTATATGGTTCTCCATTGCAATCTCTGCAAACCGCACCACTACACAAATAATGCTGAAAACCTTTACTTACTCTGTAACCTGCTGCACGAGCTTTATTTTTGATTGTTTTTAATGAATACTTTGACATAATACATACCTCCATAATCTGAAAGCCAATAGTTTCAGTAGGATATATGCTGTCTTGTTTTATACTGTAGTGTTCTGTGCTATTCACTCCTGCGCTGTGCCTTGTAGATGTATTGTAAAGGATAATAAATTAAATTGCAATCATTTTTTATGTGACTTCACTATAATCCTTCTAAGTTCTGCTGTCTTATCGCACTGTATCAGTCTGCTGCACGTCACATCATTTATATATCCCTTTTTTAATTCTATTGTATAGTGCTTGTTCATCCCGTTTATGGTATCAACGTGCATTCTCTGGATCATATCCCGGTATTTTTGTGCCACTTGCCATTTATCAAGTAAAGCCTGCTGTTCCTCTGTAAATTCCTGGTTCAGTTTCTCTCCCAGTCTGCTTTTACCGGATACCAGATCATCACACACAAGGGCATACAGGTATTCATTAACGGACATCTCCAATTTACTGGCCGCCTGCTTTATTCTGTCCTTTTCGCCTTTTGGGAATACAAATAAAATAGAATCATAGTGTTCTTTCCTGTGCCTGTTCTTGTATTCTGTACGGTTCATATTGCACCACCTTTTAATCCTTTTCTCAAGTATATCATAGTCTTATATAAGACACAAGTTTTCACGATTTCATTTTTGGGTGCTATTGAGTGCTATAGACCACTTTTCCGCACAATTTTCAGCAATTTAAGAACATTGCAGGCATAAAGAAAACCCTTGAAAACACTGGACTTTCAAGGGTTTTACTGACTTCTTTAATTGTAGAAAAATTATCGTTTAGAGAACTGCGGAGCTCTACGAGCTGCTTTGAGACCGTATTTCTTACGTTCTTTCATACGTGGATCACGTGTAAGGAATCCAGCAGCTTTCAGAACTGGTCTGTACTCAGCGTCTGCCTGAAGCAGTGCTCTTGCAACGCCGTGTCTGATAGCACCAGCCTGTCCTGTGTATCCGCCGCCTTTTACATTAACGAGAACATCGAATTTGCCCTCTGTTTCTGTAGCAGCCAGTGGCTGACGAACGATAACTTTCAGTGTTTCAAGACCGAAATACTCATCGATATCTCTTTTATTGATTGTGATTTTGCCTGTACCAGGTGTAAGGTAAACTCTTGCGATTGATTTTTTTCTTCTTCCTGTTCCGTAGAATTTTGCGCTAGCCAATGTCTCTTACCTCCTCATTAAAATGTTAAGACTTCCGGTTTCTGAGCCTCATGTTTGTGCTCCGGTCCGGCATAAACGAAAAGTTTCTTGTACATGGTTCTTCCCAGAGGTCCCTTTGGAAGCATACCTTTAACAGCCAGCTCAATAACCTTTTCCGGTTTCTTAGCCATCATTTCTTTTAATGTGGTCTCTTTCATTCCGCCCACATAATCAGAGTGGTGATAATAAATCTTCTGATCCATTTTCTTTCCTGTTACTTTGATCTTGTCAGCGTTTACGATGATCACATAATCACCTGTATCTACATGCGGTGTAAACTGAGGTTTGTTTTTACCTCTTAATACACTTGCAACACCAGATGCCAGACGGCCCAGTGTGCAGCCTTCTGCGTCAACTACATACCATTTTCTCTCGATTTTATCTGGATTAGCCATATAAGTCTGCATGGTTTTACCTCCTGTTAATTATCAACGATTTAATTTGTCTGACCGCGGTATCCCGCGATAATAAATAATTCCTGGTGATCAGTGCAAAATAATCGCGGAAATGTCCGAAACCGCTGATAAAACGCCTTTGCCGGGGCTTTGGCTCAGGAGTTATCGCACTATGTCACATTGGGTAATTGTACTATACGCTTTATGTTCTGTCAATATTTTTTTCCATATTTTTATAGAAAAATGTAAAACAAACAAGGGGATATGGAATAAGTCCCTAAAAGGAGGAAAAGGGGGCTGTGAAAAAACTGGATTGAGTTTTTTCACAGCCCCCCTCATTTTTATTTTGTTATGATGTCATTTAAAATAATTTTTTATCAGAACCTGTATTTCTTTCTCCCGGATATTCCCCTGATCTCCTCATTACTGTCTGACACTGAGCCGAACCAGAGCTCTCTGAAGTTTTGCTTTTGCATTCTTATACTCCTGATCGGTCAGCCCAGTACGCTCCAGAACTGCCTCTGCTCTTTTCTTTGCCGCCTCAGCTCTGGCTTTGTCAATATCTTCCTTCCACTCCCAGGTGGTTGCCAGAAGACTGCATTTACCGTCTATAACAGAAAGCATCCCGCCAATGCAGGCTGCCTCCCGTCTGGTTCCGTCCTCCATGACCACATGGGCCTCTCCCATGCCAAGAGCTGTACAGAAATTGCAGTGACCGGCAAGAATCGCCAGATCACCTGTAATGCTTCTGCACACCACACGGGCTACATTTCCTTCAAACAGAAGACCGTCCGGTGTTCCGATCTGCAATGGAAAGGTGCTCATAAACGGCCTCCTTTACTGTTTCTTTGCCTTTTCAAAAACTTCATCAATAGTGCCTGAGAACAGGAAACAGCTTTCCGGGACATCATCACATTCTCCATCCAGGATCATACGGAATCCTCTCAGAGTTTCCTTCAGCGGAACATATTGTCCAGGCATACCGGTAAACTGCTCTGCCACAGAAAAGCTCTGAGACAGGAATCTCTGGATTTTTCGCGCACGGTTTACAGAAAGCTTATCTTCCTCGGAAAGCTCATCCATACCCATGATGGCGATAATATCCTGAAGCTCTTTATACCGCTGCAGTACCTGCTGCACACGGCGGGCAATTTCATAATGTTCGGTTCCCACTATTTCCGGAGAAAGAATACGGCTGCTGGATTCCAGCGGATCTACAGCCGGGTAAATACCCTGGCTGGCAATATCACGGGAAAGTACTGTAGTTGCATCCAGATGAGAGAACGTAGTTGCCGGAGCCGGGTCTGTCAGGTCATCCGCAGGCACATACACAGCCTGTACGGAAGTAATGGAACCTTTGCGAGTAGATGTGATACGTTCCTGCAAAGCGCCCATTTCTGTAGCCAGGGTAGGCTGATATCCTACTGCTGACGGCATACGTCCAAGCAGGGCGGAAACCTCTGATCCTGCCTGGGTAAAGCGGAAAATATTATCAATGAACAAAAGCACATCCTGATTTTTCACATCACGGAAATACTCAGCCATGGTAAGTCCGGAAAGACCTACACGCATACGGGCTCCCGGCGGTTCGTTCATCTGACCGTAAACCAGAGCTGTTTTGTCAATAACTCCACTTTCCTGCATTTCATTATAAAGATCGTTTCCCTCACGGGTACGCTCACCGACACCGGTAAATACAGAAAGTCCTCCATGGGCAGTGGCAACATTGTGGATAAGTTCCATGATCAGAACTGTTTTTCCCACACCTGCACCGCCAAACAGACCGATTTTTCCACCTTTTGCATAAGGGCAGATCAGATCAACGACCTTGATTCCTGTTTCCAGGATTTCTGTCGCCGGAGTCTGTTCCTCGTAGGACGGCGCCGGACGATGGATTGCCCAGCGTTCCTTGATTTCCGGCTCCGGGCGGTTATCCACCGGTTCACCCAGAAGATTAAAAACACGGCCCAGACACTCTTCACCTACCGGAACCGTAATGGGGCCTCCGGTATCTACTGCCTTCATGCCCCGCACCAGACCGTCTGTGGAGCTCATGGCAATACAGCGGACTGTATTATCACCTATCTGCTGAGCCACCTCCACGATCAGCTTTGCGCCTTTATTATCAACTTCAATGGCATTGAGAAGTGCCGGCAGTTCATCGTGCGCAAAGCGGATGTCCAGAACCGGACCGATGACCTGCACAACTTCGCCAACGTGTTTCTCGCTCATTTATGAATCTCCTCTATTTTTTGTTATCATCCGAAGCATTGCTGTCGTTACTGTTCACTCCGTTCACAATAACTTGCTGCCCGCAGTCAGCTTTACAGCCCCTCCGCACCTGCAACGATCTCTGTAATCTCCTGAGTGATGCTTGCCTGACGGGCCCGGTTATAAAACAGGTTCAGCTGATCGATCATCTCTCCTGCATTTTTTGTGGCTGCATCCATGGCTGTACGTCTGGCTGCCAGTTCACTTGCCAGACTGTCACATACACCGCCGTAGATCAGCCCTGCCAGGTATTCCGGGACAATGGCATCAAACACTTCTGTGCTGCCCGGCTCATAAAGGATCAGATTTCTGACTGTAGATTTTTCTGTTTCTGAACTGTTTTTCAGATCTGTCAGAGGAAGTACGGAAAAAACATCCGGCTGCTGCGAAAGCATGGACACAAAGCTGGTGTAGCAAAGTTCAATATGTCCGAATTCTCCTTCCCGGAATTTTCTGCAGAGAATATCTGCAATTGCAAAACAGTCCCCCACAGAAATATCTGCGATTTCCCCGAATTCTTCTGTAACCATCTCAATTTTCCTTCGGCTGCAATATTCCACAGCCTTTTTTCCTACAGGCAGAACCACATAATCCCGTCCGGCACAGTCCTCTTCCATACATTTGAACAGATTGGCATTATAACCTCCGGCCAGGCCTCGGTCACCGGCAATCACTACATAACAGAATTTTTCACTTCCGGCCTCTGCCGCATACACAGAGCTGAAATCTGTATTATTCACAGCAATGTCCTTCAGTGTATTGTGCAGAGTGTGGAAATAAGGCCGGCAGACCTCAGCCCGCTCTTTTGCCTTACGCAGCTTGGAGGATGCTACAAGTTCCATTGCCTTGGTAATCTGCATGGTACTCTGTACACTTTTAATACGCAGCTTTACCGCTTTCATGTTTGCAGCCATACGGTCTCCTCCTTACTGTTTTGCAGCTTCCATTTCCAGAAAATCCCCTGTAAAATTTTCCAGAGCTTTTTTTAATTTTTCCTCTGTTTCTTTTTCCAGTTTTCCTGTACTGCGGATTTCCTGCATAGCTGCCGCTCCGTCTGCATCAGAATCCAGAAAACTGTACAAGTTTTTCTCGTACCGGCGCACGTCCTCGGTTTTTATATCTTTCAGGACTCCATTGATCACCGCATACAGGATCGCCACCTGTTTTTCCACCGGAACCGGCTCATTCTGATCCTGCTTCAATACTTCTACAATACGCGCTCCCTGCTCCAGACGAGCCTTTGTATCCGCATCCAGATCAGAGCCAAACTGTGCAAAACTCTGCAGCTCACGGTACTGCGAATAAATCAGCTTCAAAGTTCCGGCAACTTTTTTCATTGCCTTTATCTGCGCATTTCCACCAACTCGGGACACGGAAATACCCGGGTTTACAGCCGGCATAACGCCGGAATGGAAAAGTTCTGTTTCCAGGAATATCTGACCGTCTGTAATAGAGATCACATTAGTCGGAATATAAGCTGATACGTCTCCGGCCTGTGTTTCAATAATAGGAAGCGCAGTCAGAGAACCTCCGCCATGCTCGTCATCCAGCTTGGCCGCACGCTCCAGAAGTCTGGAATGAAGATAAAATACATCTCCCGGATAAGCCTCACGTCCCGGAGGACGACGTATCAGAAGAGAAAGCGCACGGTATGCAACCGCATGTTTACTCAGATCATCATAAATGATCAGCACGTGCTTTCCTTTGTTCATAAAGTATTCGCCCATTGTACATCCCGAATACGGCACAATATACTGTAACGGACTTGCCTCGGAAGCAGTAGCAGCTACTACCATGGTATATTCCATGGCTCCGTTTCTGGTAAGTGTTTCTACCAGAGAGGCAACTGTGGATCTCTTCTGTCCAATGGCAACATAGATACAGATCATATCCTTTCCTTTCTGGTTAATGATCGTATCCACTGCCAGCGTTGTTTTTCCGGTCTGACGGTCACCGATGATCAGCTCTCTCTGTCCTCTTCCAATAGGGATCATGGAATCGATTGCCTTAATCCCTGTCTGCAAAGGCTCGTGTACTGAACGTCTTTCGCAGATTCCCGGCGCCGGGCTTTCAATAGCCCTGAATTCTTCTGTTACAACAGGCCCCGCTCCGTCAATAGGCTGTCCCAGAGCATTGACAACACGGCCGATCATAGCTTCTCCCACCGGAACTGACACTACCTTTCCGGTACGTTTCACTGTCTGGCCTTCACCAATATTCTCACCGGAACCAAATAATACAATAGACACACTGTTTTCTTCCAGGTTCTGCGCCATGCCGTAGCTTCCGTCTTCAAATTCCAGAAGCTCTCCTGCCATACAGTTCACAAGTCCGCTGGCTCTGGCAATTCCGTCACCTACCAGCAGAACTGTACCTGTTTCATCCTGTTTGATGGTGTTTTCGTAATATTTGATCTGACTGCGGATGACCCTGGATATCTCTTCAGGTTTTAATTGCATGTTTCCATACCATCCTTTAAACAATTATTTCGTCAAGTTTTCTGGAAAGACCGGACAAACGGCTCTGGACTGTACCATCCAGAAGCTTTCCTTCCAGCTCTACGCGAAGTCCTGCCACTACGGAAGTATCTTTCTTCTGAACTAAAGATACTTTTTTGCCGCTGATCTTTTCCAGTTTCTGTTTCAATGCCTCTATCTGAGCGTCACTTAAAGCCACTGCGCCTGTCACCACTGCCTCGGCAATTCCATGATCCGCGTTATAACGCCTTCTGAATTCTTCACAGCAGCTTCCATATTCTCTAAGAATATTCCGCTCACATAAAAGCTTTATAAAATTCACCAAATATTTCTGTGCCTGTGAGCCAAAGGCTTCGTCTATAAGCTTCGTCCTCTCCTCCCAGGGAATCGACGGTTCGCTTAAAAGCTTCATGTAATCCGCATTTTCATGAAAAATCTGCCGGATTTCTTCCATCTGTCCGCCTATGGCTTCCACAAGCTGTTCTTCGACAGCAAGCTCATACAGGCTGCCGCCGTACGTTCTGGCAGTCTGTGTCATGATGTCTCACCCACATTCGCAATAAAATCATCAATGAGTTTCGCATGATCTTCTTCAGAAATTTCTCTCTCGATCACTTTACCTGCTATCTCCATTGCCATGCCGCCAATTTCATCCTTGATCTCATTGACCGCTTTTCGTTTTTCCTGTGCAATATCTGATTCTGCCTTGGCTTTCATGGCTGCCGCCTGACTTGCCGCCTCCTTCAGAAGCTCCTCGCTCTGAACCGCCGCTGTCTTCTGGGCTGCTGCCACGATCTCATTGGCTTTGTTTCTGGCATCCCGTATGCCCTGCTCATACTCAGATTTCATAGTTTCGGCCTCTTCTTTTGCTTTTACCGCCTCCTGAATCTGAGCGTCTGCCAGTTCTTTACGTTTTGCCAGCATATTATTGATCGGTTTAAACAAAAACCTTTTGATCAGATACACCTGTAAAAAAAGATTGCAGATCTGTGCAATAAAGGTCCAGGGCACAATTCCAACTAATTCCTGTACCTGCATAATTTAACCTCCTGTTCTTATACCCGACTGTTATCCCAGGAACTTCATGAACATGCCAGGCGCTACAAAGATCAGCAACAGACCTGTAACAAAACCATAAATACCGGTTGTCTCTGCAATGGCACAGCCAAGAAGCATAGTAGAAGTTACTTCTCCTTTACATTCCGGCTGACGTCCGATAGCCTCAAGCGCCTTTGCCACAGCGTTACCTTCACCGATACCAGGTCCGATACCGGAAATAAGCGCACATCCTGCTCCAATCGCACATCCTGCCAGCGCAATACCTTTTGCTAAAATCTGAAAATCCATAATACAAACCCTCCTGTTATTTTGATTTTTTGTTGTTCTTCTTATTCTTCTGCTGCATTGGCAATGTACATAACCGTCAGCATACAGAATATAAATGCCTGCATAAAGCCTGAGAACCAGTCAAAGTAAACAGACAGAACTGCAGGAATACCCACGTCAAGAATGGGGATTTTTGCCAGGACATCTCCTACAATACCTGGAAGAAGTCCCAGAAGTGCCGAGCTGGCAACTGCCAGTGCTCCGTAGATCAGTCCGTTGATAACCACACCGGAAAGAATGTTTCCAAAATGTCGGCATGCCATACTGATAGGCGTAGCCAGTTCAGAAAGAACGTTAAAGGGCGTCATAATGGCAATCGGTGTTGTAAAGCCTTTCAGATATCCGCCCACGCCGCCTGTCTTAATCTTCTGAGCAGTGATCATGATAAATACCACAACCGCCCAGGCAGCCTCCGTAGACAGATCTGCCGTAGGGCTTCGCAGACCGATCAGACTGATCAGATTGGATACAATACTTGTGGCAAACAAAGCCGCTACAAAGGGAATCAGATGGCGGAATTTTTCTCCCATGTTCCCAACCACGAATTTATTTGCCTGTTCCACGATCATTTCTGCCAGCGCCTGCCTCTTGGAAATATTCTCCACCTTCAGATCATGGGTCAGCCAGATACAAAGTCCTGTGATCAGACTCATAACGATCCAGCTTACGATCATTGTTTCACTGATCTGCAGATCTCCCAGAATGGGAATTTCCGTTGGAATGGTAAAATAGACTTTCGCTCCGGATATGTCCAGTTCCATGTACGCTTCCACCTCCTGTCTTTTTTATTTATAAAATATTATGGAAAACTGCTGTCCATTATTTACAGTCAGTATTCATCCTATTTTTTCTTAAAAATCGCATTCAGCTTGATTCCCATAGACGGGAACAGAAGTGGCAAAAGCCCTGCTGCAAACTGAAAGCAGGGCGCAATAATAGCGGCGATTCCCCAGCCCACCTGAAGAAGCATTCTCTGAGAATAGCTGGCTTTCAGTCTCATACGCGCAGCCCCCTCGTCCTCACAGGATGCAGCCTTCTGTACGGTAAGTCCCATAAGAAAAAAGTTCAGTACAGCCACTGCTCCGCCTCCCAGTCCGCCAAGGATCACTGTGTAATCAAAGGGTATCTTTTCCGGAATTGCCCCGTGAAGAACTGCAAATACGACCCACATAAGGACAACTCCTGCCAGTGTATAAAGGATCACCTTTTTTGTTTCTTTTTTTACTGCCGGCTGAATTTCACCAAACATATTATCTCTTCCCTTCTGTTATTAAATACATACTTTCACAGTTAAATGTATCTTTTCCTGCTTCGTATTCTTTTCCGGATTATCCGAATCTACATATGCCTGTTAAAAGATACTTTTTTATGTTTTTTCTTTTCTTCTTTTTTCTGGTCTTCCATGATCTTCAGATAAAGTTTATAGGCTACCATAAATGAACCTCCCAGTCCAAAAAAGAACCCCGGAATATAAACCCATGCTCCCACACCTGCATGAATGTTAAGCCACCAGCACAAAGCCAGACATAGGAATATGGGTGTCACAAAAGACAGTCCAAACTGTGTCAGCATGGTAATATTTTTCAGCATATCAGCCATATTTTTCACAACTGCATTCTCCTCATTGCATTCATCTATACACCTCCGCCAGTAACGTTGTGGATATTTTATCATAATTGTATAAAAAATACAACTTTTTATTGTATATATTAACGACTTTTTATTCTACAAAAAGAAAAAATATGTAAATATTTTAAACTTTTTGTCGTTTTTTCTCCGCATTTCCTATAAAAATATCACATCAATATTCTTATTTAACTGTATTGATATTTCACATTGATTTTGGCAAATACCATTCCCACCCATTTCTATACCTCCCCGTACTTTATCATCCACTTCTCCTGGATTTTATGGCTGAAATTCTCCGTTCTGATCATCCGACAATTCCTCCAAGCTTTTGCCAATCCACGCATCAAAACTTCTATAAATCCCCATTCCTTCTTTCTCTCAATCCTCCGCTCCGGACTTCCACAATTCCTGCCTGTATTCCAGAAAGTTCCAACAATCTTCTGGCAATCCCCCTACTCCTGCTTTCTCTCAATCCCCCGCGCCGGACTTCCGACAATTCCTGCCTGTATTTCAGAAAGCTACAACAATCTTCTGACAATCCCCCTACTCCTTCTTTCTCTCAATCCTCACTCTGCATTTCTGCATACTCTCCTGCACATTCAGATATCCCGATCCGTTTTTGCATAAAAAAATCCCGGAAACTCTGTCTGATAGACTTTCCGGGATTCTTTCCTGTGTGCTGAATTTTATAAACACAGATTCTTCTTATTTTTCGTATTCTACAACAACGGTTTCCCCTGGTACTGCAGCACCTGCGTGAGGGGTTACACCTTTTATATCGTCCATGTTTGTGATGATCATAGGAGTTACACAGCTATAGCCTTTTTCTTTAATGAAATCCATATCAAATTCCATCAGAAGATCTCCTTTTTTTACAGAAGCTCCGGCTTCTACCTTTGGAGTATATCCCTCTCCCTTCAGGGCAACTGTATCCATTCCGATATGGATCAGAAGCTCCAGACCATCCTGTGTGTTTACACCGATTGCATGTTTTGTATCAGCGATCATGGATACTGTTCCGTCTGCCGGGCTGTAAACCTTGCCTTCAGACGGCTCAATAGCAATTCCATCGCCCAGAATCTTCTGAGCAAACATCGGATCCTCAATATTTTCCAGCAGTACTGCCTCGCCCTTTAACGGCGCATAAAGCTTATTGTTTTTTTCTTTTTTACCAAATAACCCTTTAAACATGATCGTATCCTCTCTTTCTTTTTTCCTATCCTAACACATTTTCCCCTGTTTTTTCAATACAATCTGTGACTGTAAAAATGTTTTGTCCCGGGTTTTGACAAAACTGAAACTGTCCTCTCTGTTCCTCACAGCAGAAAGGAGGATGCCGCAGCACCCTCCCCACCTGTTATGTATATTATTTACATAATTTTTTGAACTCGTCCGCTACGAACTGAACCTGTGTACCGATAATAACCTGTACATTTGTTTTGCTCGGACGGATAACGCCTGCTACGCCAGCTGATTTGATCTTTTTCTCATCAACCTGAGTGTAGTCTTTGATCTCAAGACGAAGTCTTGTGATGCAGTTGTCGATTGTGGACACGTTCTGCGGTCCTCCAACACCCTCAAGGATGATCTTTGCAACTGTTGTAAAGTCGTTGTTTGCAAGAACTACTTTTGTTTCATCTTCATCGTCGTCTTCACGTCCCGGAGTTTTAAGATTAAACTTGGTGATTGCGAAACGGAATACCACGTAGAATACGATAAATGCAGCGATTCCAAGAGGAATGATCAGCCATGTTTTCTGTGCAGCCGGCAGAGATGCGGAGAACAGAAGGTCTGTAGCACCTGCGGAGAAAGAAAATCCTGCACGGAATCCAAGAGCTACTGTAATAAATGTAAAGATACCATAAAGCAGAGCATAGATTACATACAGTACAGGAGCAAGGAACATAAATCCAAATTCAAACGGCTCTGTAACACCGCAGATGAAGGAACATACTGCTGCGGAAGCTACAAGACCGATAGCGATTTTTTTCTTGTTGTCTTTTGCTGTATGGATCATAGCAAGAGCTGCACCCGGAATACCAAACATCATACATGGGAAGAATCCGGACATGTACATACCAAGGCTCCATGAAACATCTGCAGATGTCTTTCCAGCCCAGAAATTAGTAAGGTCGCCAAGTCCGATAGTATCAAACCAGAATACGTTGTTCAGAGCATGATGCAGACCTGTCGGGATCAGAAGTCTGTTCAGGAATGCATAGATACCAGCACCAAGAGCGCCCATGTTTGCAATACCTTCGCCTAATGCTACCAGTCCGCCGAAGATCAGAGGCCAGATAAACAGAAGAATTGCAGCAACGATAATGGAAACAACACCTGCAACCATAGCTACGCAGCGTTTTCCGCTGAAGAATGCCAGCCAGTTCGGAAGTTTTGTGTTTTTAAACTTATTGTAGCATGTGGAACCGATCACACCGGCAATGATACCGATAAACGGGTTTGCGATTTTCTGGTAAGCCAGAAGCTGTGTTGCATTTTCAGCAACGCCAGGTCTGATAATTGTAACAACTGCTTCGCTGAGAAGAGTTGTCATCATCAGCCAGGATGCCAGTGCTGCAAGACCAGCAGTTCCGTCATGATCGTCAGACATACCTACACCAACACCGATTGCAAACAGAATTGCCATGTTATCGATGAGGGCTCCGCCTGCCTTTACGAGAAACAGACCGATTGTAGGGATAAGACCAGTGATCTCACCACCCTGCATAGTTGCCGGACACATCAGATATCCAATACCCATAAGGATACCGCAGATCGGCAGACATGCAACTGGAAGCATCAGGGCTTTTCCAAGTTTTTGAAGCCATTTCATCATAATGAGAATCCTCCTTCTTTTTCGCTTGTGATTTATGACAAAATTTATCTTTTTGTGCTATTTTTCGACATTTTTCCAATAGCATTCGGTTTAGCGCCGATAAACTTTGTACATTTTTCACAATTACGTTAATTCGTGTTTACTTTAACAGATAATATTCCCTAAGTCAATATATTTTTTTATGATTAGTTTATAAATTTTTTAGTTTTTTTATATATTATTCAGTCGGTCAAAAAAATTTTTATGTACCTTGCTGCAAAACGCTTTCCGAACCTCTTGATTTCCGGAATATCTACAGCTATAATAACCTTATATTTTTCAAGAATTTTCAGACTTTTATCCCGGATTGGAAATGGAGGATGATATTTTGCAGAATATGACAAAATATGCCCTGAAGGAATCCCTGAAGCGACTTCTTCTCAAAAAATCCCTGGATCGGATCACCATCAATGATCTGACCTCAGACTGCGGAATCAGCCGCATGACTTTTTATTATCATTTCAGAGATATCTATGATCTGGCAGAATGGACCTGTCTGGAGGAATCCAGAAAAGCTCTCCAGGGCAAAAAGACATATGATACCTGGCAGGAGGGTCTTGTACAGATTTTTGAGGCTGTTTACGAAAATAAAATTCTTGTACAGAATGCCTGTCATGCCATTGGAAGAGAAAAAATCGAGAATTATCTTTTTAAGCTCACTCATGATCTGATCATGGGAGTGGTGCAGGAACAGTCCGCAGGTCTTTCTATTACAGAAGAACAAAAAAGCTTTATTGCTGATTTTTACAAATACAGCCTTGTGGGTATCCTTCTTGACTGGATCAGCCAGGGACTAAAAGGCGACTACCAGGCGATCACAGACAATATCTGTACCACTCTTCACGGATGTATTGCAAATTCCATTCATAATTATACAGTTCAGGAGAAATGATAAACTTTTTATCATTTCTCTTTTTTTGTAAATTGAACCACACATAAAAGGGCAATACTATAATATCACAACAAAAGTACATCTGTTTTCAGAAAGGTGGTTTTTTAATGGCAAAAAAAGGTATGAAAATCGGTCTTGCTCTGGCCGCAGGCGCAGGCGCCGCAGCTGTACTGGCAAAAACAACAGCAAAAGAACATAAAACAGCTGCTCCGGCATCACACAGTGATTACCGGAATACAGAGCGTGGAAAATATGAAAAAAACAGTAAGGGCATCTACTACAGCAACGGAAACTATGAAGCCTTTGCCCGTCCGGAAAAGCCGGAAGGCGTTGATCACAAAAATGCCTACATTGTAGGAAGCGGTCTTGCCTCTCTCGCTGCCGCCTGCTTTCTGGTGCGTGACGGCCAGATGCCCGGCTCTCATATCCATATTCTTGAGGCAATGGATATTGCCGGCGGAGCCTGTGACGGTATCTTTGATCCCAGCCGCGGCTATATCATGAGAGGCGGCCGTGAAATGGAAAACCATTTTGAATGTCTGTGGGATCTTTTCCGGAGCATTCCTTCACTGGAAACACCAGGCGCATCTGTTCTGGATGAATATTACTGGCTGAACAAACACGATCCCAACTATTCTCTTTGCCGCGCCACAGTCAATCGAGGACAGGACGCCCATACAGACGGCAGATTTAATTTAAGCCAGAAGGGCTGCATGGAGATCATGAAACTTTTTATGACAAAAGATGAAGATCTTTATGATAAAAAAATCGAAGACGTCTTTGATGATGAAGTGTTCAATTCCACTTTCTGGCTGTACTGGAGGACCATGTTTGCCTTCGAAAACTGGCACAGTGCGCTGGAAATGAAGCTTTACTTCCAGAGATTTATCCACCATATTGCAGGACTTCCTGATTTCAGCGCCCTGAAATTCACCAGATATAACCAGTATGAATCCCTGATTCTTCCTATGCAGAAATACCTTGAAGCTGCAGGTGTTGATTTCCAGTTCGGCACAGAAGTTACAAACGTGCTTTTTGACTTTAAAGACGGTAAAAAAATCGCTTCTGCCATTGAGTGCAGAGTAAAGGGTGTAGAAAGGGGAATCGTCCTTACAGAAAACGATCTTGTTTTTGTCACAAACGGAAGCTGTACGGAAGGAACCATTTACGGAGATCAGAACCATGCCCCCAACGGAGATGCGGAGGTCCGTACAAGCGGCTGCTGGAATCTCTGGAAAAATATTGCAAAACAGGATCCCAGCTTTGGACATCCGGAAAAATTCTGTTCCAATATTAATAAGACCAACTGGGAATCTGCAACCATCACAACACTGGATGAAAAAATCATTCCTTATATTACCAATATCTGTAAACGTGATCCTCGTACCGGAAAGGTTGTTACCGGCGGTATCGTAAGCTGCAAGGATTCCAAATGGCTGTTAAGCTGGACCATTAACCGTCAGGGACAGTTTAAAGAGCAGGATCCTGATAAAGTGTGCGTATGGGTATACGGACTGTTTACTGATGTTCCCGGCGATTATGTAAAAAAACCAATGAAAGAATGTACCGGTAAAGAGATTACAGAAGAATGGCTGTATCATCTGGGTGTTCCCACTGGACAGATTCCTGAGCTGGCAGAAAAAAGCGCTGTCTGCGTTCCTACTATGATGCCTTATATTACAGCATTCTTCATGCCAAGAACAAAAGGCGACAGACCGGATGTTATTCCGGACGGCTGCATAAACTTTGCTTTCCTTGGACAGTTTGCAGACACACCAAGAGATACCGTATTTACCACAGAATATTCTGTGAGAACAGCAATGGAGGCCGTGTATGGACTTCTTGGCGTTGACAGAGGTGTTCCTGAAGTGTGGGGAAGCGTATACGATATCCGTGAACTTCTCAGCAGTACCGTAAAGCTTATGGACGGAAAATCCCCGCTGGAAATCGAACTTCCCGGTCCACTGAACGCTCTGAAAAAGCCTGCTCTGCGTTTTGTTAAAGGCACTGTGATCGAAAAGCTTCTGAGAGATTGCGGAGTATTAAAAAACGGAATGTAAGGTTCTCATAAAAATATCTCACCATACATGAGCCTGACAAAAATACCAGGGTGCGCGATCAAAAGATCATGCACCCTGGTATTTTTAGTTTTATAAGTTCCGTTATTCTGTTATACTCACTGTTTTATTCTTTCATCGGATATTTTCCGGATATTCCACGCCCTCAGGAAGAGGATCCCATTCGTTTAATCCTATACTCTGCTTAAACTTTGCCTGTTCCAGAGTAAGGGGTTCCAGATCATCTTTCAAGTATTCCAGAAGTTCATCTATTCCCTCTCTTGTGGCGTTATCCACCAGAAAAATACGCTCGCATCCCACATTTTCCAGCCACTGGCGAACCATGGGAATATTGGCATGAGGCGAATGGATCTTGGTAATTACCCCGATCAGCGGACGAAGAATAAAATTTTTGCCTCCCGGACCAAAAAGGCTGAAAGGCTCGTCTGCTGCCTGAACCATGGCAACCACATCCGCTTCAAAGGAAAAACACGCCAGACCCACGCTGAAATGCTTGGATTCCGCATACTCTCCCGGAGAATCAATGGTATTATCTTCTGTGTTGGTATATTGAGTTTTTTCGTAGTGAAGCGTTTCGCCCTTCAGAGCCTGTGTCAGAGAGGTCTTTCCCGCTTCACTTCTTCCCATTAAAAATAATTTTTTCATTTTTTGCCTTATCCTGTTTTTCAGCTTTTATGGACTTCACAGGTTTTAAATCCAAGCACCTGGTCAAAGAACCTGACAACTTCCTCCACCGCAGTCTGAACCTGACTCAGCCCTCCGGTAAGGATCAGAGTTCCGCAAAACCTGTCCATAAATCCAATCTGAACGTCTGCTGCCTTGATCGCCACATCTGCCGCAACTACAACTGCCTCCCATGGAGTAAAACGGATCATTCCAACAGCTTCTCCTCTGTGGTCCTCTCCCTGATGGACGCCGATATGAAGTCCCAGATTTTCATAAATACATGCCTCCGACGGGCTGATCACATGCGCCAGACATACTTCCTTGCCCGGAACACGCACACGGGTCAGACGCAGCCGTTTTCCTTTCAGGTGTTCGTAGTCATCCTGAAACAGCTTTTCCAGCAGTTCCTCTCTTTTTATCCGAGCCATAACTGTACTTCCTATCTCTTTGTAATGTCGCAGACAACATATCCCAGTGAGTCACGGAAATAATCCACAACCTCTGTAAGCGCTGACATAACATCTGAAATTTCTCCTGTAATGATCAGCGTTCCTGTAAAACGGTCTGCAAATCCCAGATATACATTTCCGCTTTTTACTGCAATGTCAGAGGCGATCACCGCAGATTCCGGCGGTGTCATATTCATAATCCCGATAGCGGAAGATCTGTAATCCACCTGTGGGTTCAGCCCCAGTTTCTGATATATGATCGGAGCCGGACCACCCATTACATGGGCAAAAGTAATTTCCTTACCGGCTACCGTTTCCTGTACAATTCTAATCTGTTCTCCATGATCGTTTGCCATTTTATCTGTTCCTCTCTTTCAGAAAGTTTCCGACATAATTTTTCTTTATAAATCATACTATCAGGAAAATCCCCTGTCAAGTTGATTTCTTTTTTTAAACCGTTAAAAAAATGCCCCCTTTTATACCATCCATGATATAAAAGGGGACGAAAAATCAAAGGGAATCCATCCAGCTATATTCTCCGTTTTCTTTTACTCCGTAAAAATCACCGAAGCTCAAGCTGAAGATTCTATCTTTTTTATCACTGAGATCAATCTGATTCTTGATCAGGTACTGGTAAATTCCGTCATGAGAGATATCGCCCTGCTGAAGAAAGCCTGCCAGTTTATTGTCTGTAAAGATCGCTCTCTGATACTGATTGGATGCCTCTTTGGCAATAACTTCATCTCCATCTTCCGGATTCAGTTTTCCCACACACAGGGAAACCAGCCCGAAGAAGTTAATGGTGTTCTTTGCTGCAAATCGGTCTTCGTACTGATACTTATTACCCAGAACCATATTCTGAGCTGCAATTTTGCCCTGTTTCTGTGCATTGGGCCAAATTCCGGAAAGACCGGTCACATCACCTGCCGCATAGACATCATGTACGCTTGTTTCCAGATAATCGTTTACCTGGATTCCGCGGTCTATGATCAGACCGCTGTCCTCAAATCCTGCCACAGCGCTTCTCACTCCGGCTGCCACGATCACCAGATCGCAGGGAAGCTTCTCTCCGTCATCCAGGACCACATGGGTAACTTCACCGGCATCATTACAGATAGTATCTGCGCCTCTTCTTCCAAGGCGGAACTGACATCCTGCCTGTTCAAAAAGCTTCTGATACTGGGCTGCTCCTGTTTCATCCATCTGAATAGGAAGGATTCTGTCAGCCATTTCAACAATCACAATATCCTTTTTCTGCTCCAGAAGCCCATAAGCCGCATCCAGACCTACCAGTCCAGATCCGATTATCACAACTTTCTGAGCGTTTTCTGCACATTTGTCAATTGCTTTGGCATCACTTAAATGACGCAGTCCAAACACGTTTGGCGCAGTACGAAGAGCTCCCACAGGAGGAATAAAGCTTTCAGCTCCGGTAGCGATCAGAAGTTTGTCATAAGAACATACAAAGCCTTTATCGCAGATCACCTGTTTCTTTTCTGTATCCAGCTTTTCCACCCGCTGTCCTGTAGCCTGTGTGATCCTGTTCTTTTCAAAGAAATCGAAAGGCACAAAATTCAATTCGTCCTCATTTCTTTCATGACTCAGATATTTATGGAGCATACATCTGGAATGTGGTTTTTCATCCACAGAAATCATTGTGATTTCATCCTGCGGGGCCAGTTCACGAAGAGTTTTGGCTGCAGTCATACCTGCTGCGCCTATTCCAATTATCACATATTTCATATGCTATACCTCCTCTACGTGAATTGCCTGTTTTGGACAGGCTTTTACACAGCTTGGCTCTCCGCCAAGATCTTTGCAGAAATCACATTTGATAACCACAGATTTTGTGGCGTCATCCGGTTTCAGGACTCCGTAAGGGCAATTCATTACGCACATAAAGCAGGAGCCGCATTTTTCTTTGTCGTAATAAACATGTCCGTCCTCCGGATTCTTGGTAAGGGCGCCGCTCATACAGGAGAGCACGCACTCCGGCTGGTCACAGTGACGGCAGAATATCGGACGATAAGTACCGTCTGGCTGTTTATAGATAAAGTTACGGCTTTCATTTTCGATATCGTTAAGATCCAGTGTGTAAATATCTCCGGAATCCTTTCTGTGCGCCTGCATACAGGCAAGGCTGCAGTTTTTGCATCCGTCACATTTTTCAGCCTCTATGATAATTCTTTTCATATAAGCAGCCTCCTTTTTAAATATTCAGGCCAGAACGTTTTTCCATAATAATCTTTTCCAGAATATCTGCACTTTCTTTTGCATCTCCGTTAATGATTACCTGACCACCTGTAAGCTGTTTCATATCCTCTGTCAGAACCTTTGTTACCAGCTTGCTTCCGGTTACAAATGGCGGAAGTCCAAGATGAAGCGGTAATCCCAGAGCCAGACCGAAGCATCCGTCTGCAAGCGCCTGCTCTTCCAGCCACTGTGCGGCAGAAAGTACCAGCGGAAGCTGAGGAAGGTCTACACCGATTTCTTTTGCCAGCTCTGTTGCAACAATCTCCAGACGACCAATCGCCAGACACGGGCCAAAGTTTAATACAGGCGGAATTCCAAGTTTTTCACAGACTGCACGAAGCTTCGGACCTGCCAGTTTCGCTGCGGACGGCTCCATAAGGCCGCAATTCTCCAGACCGCCTGAAGAACATCCTGCTGTCAGAACAAGAATATCCTTTGCGATCAGCTCTTTTGTAAGTTCTACTGAAAGAACGTCGTGTCCGCCTGCTGTCAGATTGGAACATCCTACCACTCCGGCAATGCCCTTGATATCTCCGGATACGATCAGATCGATCAGAGGCTTCCAGGTATCTCCCAGGAATTTTTTCAGAGATACTTCACTTACACCTGTTAAGGTATCATCATTTCCATGTTCCGGGAACAGGTTCATAGGAACGCTGCCTCTGCGAGCTTTATACGCTTCCACGATCTCGTCAATGATCTCCATACTCTGCTCTTCACGTCTGTCAAAGTCAAAGGGCATCATTTTTGCGTTTGCCTTCTTTGCCACATCATCCAGACAGATCTGTCTGATCTTCAGTTCATCACAGATCGGCTCAATTCCGGGAAGAGTACAGTTGAATTCAGAAAGAACTGCATCAATTCCACCTGTAGCAAGAACAGCCTCACTTGTATAGTTGTTTCCTGCGTGTCCTTCAAATACCTCTGTGTAATGAGCGCCGCGAAGCTGAAGATCCTGGCCTACGCAGGTACAGCCTACAAGCTTAAAGCCTTTTGCGCCTGCTGCCTGTGCTTTTGCAACTGCTTCCGGACTTTTCAGTTTTTCCTGAAGATCAACAAAAATTGTGTGCTGATGTCCGGTGATCATAATATTTATGTACTCAGGGTCAATTACACGAAGTCCTACCGGAGCCATGCGGATCTCAGGCTCGCCCAGCAGAATATCGTTCAGAAGATTTGTCAGTGTCAGGCCGTAAAGTCCTGTGGAAATTCCAAGTTTCAGACAGTCTGTCAGCATATCTACCGGATCGGAATTCAGGTTTGTAGAACATTTTACCACTCCGTGGAATACCTCTCCTTTTGCACCTCCCGGCAGAATCCCCAGCTCTTTCCATCTCTGGAAACGAGGCGCATAGGCAAGCTTTTCTACCAGCTCCATCTTTTCATATTCCGGCTTGTACAGATCATCCAGAACCTTGCGCGCAACTTTTTCTGCCTTTTCATAAATATCATCACATACAATACCCATTTCATCTGCCAGATAGTTTAACGCGTTCAGGCCTTTCAGCTCACCTTTTGCCTGTGCTGTTTTCAGTACATTCAGAGCTGTATTTTCCACAATATGAATATAACAGCCGGAGCCTGATGCTACTGCTCTTAAAAAGTTTCTTGTTACAATAACATCTGCAGTTGCTCCGCAGATTCCTCTTGGCGCCTTTGGTGTGATACGGCATGGTCCGTTAGAGCAGAGTCTGCAACAGACACCCTGAAGACCAAATCCACACTTTGCACTCTGTCCTTCTACTCTGTGATGGGAAGTTTCCATAGGCAGATCTGCAATAAATCCTTCCAACGGCTTATCTGCACTTTTGCAGGTAGAGCATCCAAAACACTGGTTCATAATTGTACCCTCCATTTTTCAAATTGACAATATTTTATCATTCTGGACAAAAATAGTCAACTATTTTATTCAACAAATTTCTCTCCTGTTTTTTACTACTTATTAAGGTTCTGAACAGAATCCCGATAAACACAGAATGGCTTCATCCTGATCCTTTTCGGGTAATCACTTTCATCTCCATTCATCCTTCGCAGCAAAAGCTCACAGGCGGCGTCTGCCAGTTCCACAAGCGGCTGACGCACTGATGTCAATTTAGGATTTACCATAACAGACAGTTCAAAATCGTCAAAAGCAACAACAGACAGCTGCTTTGGAATTCTGATCCCCAGATCGTAGATTGCTTCCATAGCGCCCATACTCATATCATAATTTGTCACAAAAACAGCGGTTGGTTTTTCAGTGAGCTTCCACAGTTCATGAATCCCCCTGTATCCTCCCTGATATGTATAATTTCCCTGAACAATGTATTCCGGCCTTACAGGGATCCCGTAATCCTCCATTGCCCTGAAGTATCCTTTCATTCTCTCACTGGCTGTCCTTCCCTGTTTCCCGGAATTGTGATCACCATTCCCAAAAGCACGGACACCACAATTTGTTTTGACTTTCTTCCGGTACACTTTTATAATATAAACCATCTCAGAAAGTTTTTTGTCCGGACAGAAAACTCCTGATATTTAACTGACAACTTCAGTGCAGAATTTTTCTGCAACTTCACTCAAACGGAGGTACTGAAAATGACCTACACAATTGATCCACAGTCCTGGAAACAGGAGATGACTGCTTTCAGAGAAAAGACAAACGCTTTTTATAATGGCGAAATAACAAAAAAAGAATACAAAAGTTTTTCCGGGCTGTACGGAAGC
The DNA here is from genome assembly GCF_028767025.1 of Blautia sp. XA-2221. GTDB lineage: Bacteria > Bacillota > Clostridia > Lachnospirales > Lachnospiraceae > Blautia_A. The sequence goes on along the minus strand of NZ_JAJQXX010000001.1, from coordinate 299,896 downwards.
TATGCGCAAAAGGGCGGTAAGCAGGGAATGCTCCGTCTCAGAATGACTGCCGGAAGAATTACAAAAGAAAAGCTTGCTTTTACAGCAAAAGCAATTCAGGAACACCAGATCAGACGGATTCATTTTACTACCTGTCAGACGGTCCAGCTTCATGACCTCCAGCCTGATACCATCTGCACTCTGGCAGAAGAGGCGCTTTCTGCAGGCATTGTCACAATGGGCGGCGGCGGTGACTTCCCCCGCAATGTCATGTGTTCTCCGCTTTCCGGCGTGGAGGCAGACGAATATTTTGATGTTTTACCTTATGCAGAAGCTGCGGGAGAATATCTCATGACTTTTATCAAATCGCCTAAAATGCCCCGTAAATTAAAAGTGGGATTTTCAAATTCTCCTGCCAACCTTACCCATGCCACCTACCGTGACCTGGGCTTTGCGGCAAATAAAGGCGGAAGCTTTGACGTATACAGCGCCGGAGGACTTGGAAACAATCCCCGTTTCGGTGTCAAAGTTGCTGAAGCTGTTCCGCCCACAAAGGTTCTCTACTATATTAAAGCCATGTGGCTGACTTTCTGCGCATACGGAAATTATGAAAGCCGCGCAAAAGCCAGAACCCGTTATATGCAGGATTCTCTGGGCGGTGCGGAAAATTATAAAAAAGCATACCTGGAAAAACTGGATGAGGTGTTTGCTTCCGGAGAAGATCTGGATATTACGGTAAATACTTCCTCTGTATCCAAACAGCCGGACGGCAACGCTCCGGAAAGTTCCCGGGTATTTTCCCAGAAGCAATCTGGACTTTATACTGTTATGTGGCATCCTCTTGGCGGTCAGCCTTCTGCTGAAACCTTCTGTAAGCTTGCAGAATATCTTGCCGATGTCAGTGAGGCCGAAATCCGCATTTCTCCGGATGAAAGCGCATATATTGTAAATCTTACGGGAAAAGAAGCAGAAAAAGTCCTGGAGCTTACAGAGGACGGAGCTTCCTCTCTTTTTGAAACTTCTGTAAGCTGCATCGGAGCCTCTGTCTGTCAGGTCGGTCTTCGTGATTCTCAGGAACTTCTGCTTTCCTGTGTAAAGGCTGTCCGTGACGCAAAAATTCCGGACGGCGCGCTTCCACAGATTCATATTTCCGGTTGCCCGTCCTCCTGCGGAACCCATCAGACCGGAACGATCGGTTTCCGTGGCGCTGCCAAATCCGTAGACGGAAAAGTTCAGCCGGCCTTTGTACTTTATATCAATGGCTGTCAGACACAGGGAAACGAATCCATGGGAAAAGAACTTGGAACCATTCTTCAGAAAGATATCCCTGAATTTCTTGTCGCACTTGGCAAAACAGTCGCCAGATCCGGACAGGATTTCCAGACATGGAAAACTGCCAATCCGGAAGGAATAGAACAAATTGCAGCCGACTATCTTATTGCATAAAAAAATAAAACAAATGCAGATATCAGAGTGATTGTCGTTCTGATATCTACACCTTTATGGTACTGAAAACGCCGCAGATCTGCCCGGTCTCCCTGGTTGTGTATCTTAATACCCACCAGCGTCCGAAAGCAGTTCTGCGGCATTCTTTTTTCTGCAAAAATTAAATATATATTTCCATCAGGATTTTTTCAGGCCAGAATGGTATGCTCCACAAGAATTTTAATTCCCATAAGGATCAGGACAATACCACCGGCAATTTCTGCTTTTGATTTATATTTTGCCCCGAACCGGTTTCCGATCATAACTCCTGCACAGGAAAGCACAAAAGTGATAATTCCGATAAAACAGACTGCCGGAATGATCTGAACCTTCAGAAATGCAAACGTCACCCCCACTGCCAGAGCATCAATACTGGTAGCTATAGCCAGCGGCAGCATTGCCTTAAATGTAAAACAGGTGTCCAGATTTTCTGTTTCTCCTCCGGATTCCCGGATCATATTGATACCGATCAAAGACAGAAGGATAAATGCGATCCAGTGATCAACGCTCTGGATGTTCTCCCGGAAGCCTGTTCCCAGAAGATATCCCACCAAAGGCATAAATCCCTGAAAAAATCCAAAATACAATCCCACTGTCAAAACCTGTTTTTTCCTGATCTGACAGACAGAAAGCCCCTTACAGACCGCCACGGAAAACGCATCCATGGAAAGTCCCACTGCAAGTACCAAAAGTTCCCATAATCCCATTTGTTTTTCCTCCAATGTAAGTTTTATCAGAGAAGCAGCAGGTACAGACGATCTATTTTTCAATCCTTGTTTATATCTGAGCTGCTCTGTCCCGGAAAAATTGCTGTTTCAAAAGTATTCTCATAGGATCATTCTTCCTCATCCATGTGAGAATCCCTGTCCGGCATGGAAATAAACTCCTGATGATGTCCCACATATTTATAAGCCGGACGGATGATCTTTCCTGCATTAAGGATTTCCTCCAGACGATGAGCGCTCCATCCTGGAATTCGGGCAATGGCAAAAATAGGTGTGAACAGTTCTTTTGGGATACCCAGCATAGTATATACGAATCCACTGTAGAAATCCACATTGGCGCACACGTTTTTAAACATTTTCCTCTGTTCCATAATAAGACGGCTTCCCAGTCGTTCCACCAGCTCATAAAGAGCAAATTCCTCCATCATTCCCTTTTCCTGGGCAAGCTTGCGGGCAAACTTCTTCAGAATCACCTCACGGGGGTCTGACAGGGTGTATACTGCATGGCCCATTCCGTAGATCAGTCCGGAATGGTCAAATGCTTCTTTGTTCAGGATCTTACAGAGATACGCCTCCACTTCTGCCTCATCTGTCCAGTTTTTTACATTGGCTTTGATATCAGCGAACATATCCTGCACCTTCAGATTTGCTCCGCCGTGCCTTGGACCTTTCAGGGAACCAATAGAGGCCGCCACAGAAGAATATGTATCTGTTCCTGATGAAGTTACCACATGAGTGGTAAATGTAGAGTTGTTTCCTCCTCCATGCTCTGCATGAAGCATCAGCGCAATATCCAGAACCTTGGCTTCCAGCTCTGTGTAAGTGCTGTCCGGTCTCAGCATCAGAAGAATATTTTCTGCAAGAGAAAGTCCCTTCTGGGGATTCCGGATAAATAACGTTTCATCCTTGCGGAAGTGGCGGTAAGAATGATAAGAATAAACTGCGATCAACGGCAGTTTGGCAATCAGTTCAATACTCTGGCGCAGAACGTTTTCCGCTGAAATATCCTCCGGTCTGGAATCATAGGTATATAAAGTAAGAATACATCTCTGCATAGAATTCATAATGTCCGCATTAGACGCCTTCATAACCACATCCCGCACAAACCGTCCTGACAGAGTTTCAAACTGCGCCATTACCTCTTTGAACATTTCCAGTTCCTTTTCTGAAGGCAGGCGCCCAAAAAGCAGAAGATAAATGGTTTCCTCAAATCCAAATTTATGTCCTTCCAGTCCGTTTACAAGATCATAAATATTATATCCCTGGTAATACAGACTTCCCTCTGCCGGAATCCTTCTTCCATTCACAAGGTCATAGGCATTTACGTCCGAAATTTCTGTAAGTCCGGTAAGAACACCCTTTCCTGCTGAATCTCTCAGTCCTCTTTTTACATCATATTCGATATAAAGATTTGGATCAATCCGGTGATTATTCAGAAGTGTTTCCTGCAAAGTTTCCATACTGGACTTCAGACTTCCCATTTCGTCCAGATTGATCATTTCATGATCTGACATTTTTATTCCTCCGTTTCCTTTCCCCGAAACTTAATTATACTGTCTGGATCTTAAAGCATTTTTTCTTCCCATTCTTTTTCGCGGAATCCTGTCAGAACAAAATCCTCGCCAACTACAAGAGGTCTTTTTACCAACATTCCGTCTGTAGCAAGAAGTTTCAGCTGCTCTTCCTCTGACATTTCTTTTAATTTATCTTTCAGATTCATCTGTTTATAAAGGTTTCCACTTGTATTAAAGAATTTTTTAAGAGGCAGTCCGCTCTTTTCATACCATTCCTTCAGTTCTTCAAATGTTGGATGCTCCTCTACCATTGCTCTTTCTTCAAAACTGATGCCATGTGCATCCAGCCATTTCAGAGCTTTCTGACAGGTACTGCATTTTCTGTAAACTAAAACTTTCACTTTATATCCTCCTTTATTTCTCGTCTTTTTCATCTGTTTCCAGCAAAAATATATGGACTGACAGCTTTCTGCTTCATTCTGTCAGATTCCGATAAACATTTTCTGATTTTTCCCTTTTACGTTTTATCATATAAAAGAGTTAAAGAAAAATCAAGTTTTTTTATAAATTCATAGATTTATTCTTCCAAAAATCTCTGTATCCGCATCCTCTTTCCGTCTGTACAGACTGTCACAGCTCCGCTTTTCATGGTAAATTCTGTCTTTGCCCCTGATTTCTTCAGACGGAGCGTTGTTTCCGGCGATGGATGTCCGTAGGTATTGGAATCTGAACATGAAATCACTGCAACTTCTGCCTTCACCTGATCCAGAAACTCCTGACAGGAGGAATAACGGGAACCATGATGCCCCACCTTCAAAAAATCCACATTCTTCAGCTTATCCAGGATTTCTTTTTCCGTAGGTTCTCCTGCATCTCCGGTAAAAAGTCCACGAAATGATCTGTAGTTCAGTTCCACGACCATTCCTTCCTCATTGACGTCTTCTCCCATAGCATCTTTTGCAGGAGAAAGAATATAAAAACCGGCTTCGCCCATGCGAAAATTATTTCCTCTTTCCACCCGAAGTACCTTCATTCCTGCATTTTTGGCAAGCTGAATCAGAGTATGATACACTTCCGGCGGCTTTTCCCAGTCAGGCAGTATCAGCATGTCAGCTTTCACAGAGGTCAGACCCTGCCCCATAAATTCAAGAAGCTCCATAATCCCGCTGATATGATCCTTATCTGTATGGGAGATCATAATTCCATTTATATGGGAAATCCCCCTGCTTTTCAGATATGGCAGAAGCTGGTACTGAGCCGTATTTTTCTTATTACTGCTTCCGCAGTCCATAAGAAAAACGCCTCCCTCCAGGATTTCCAACACGATGCCATCACCCTGTCCGATATCCAGACAGGTGATCCTAAGTTCCTGTTCAGGTTTCCAGGAAAGTACAAAGATTCCCAGCACAGCTGCCAGAAGAAAAATCCCGGTAGGACACGCCTGCCTCCTGAGCCTTTTGAGCAGACTAAGCACTCTGTCCGAATCCCCGGACACGTTTTTTCCAACAGATAACCGGATTTCTTCTTTATTTTGTATTCTGGATATCATAACATACGCCAGAATGATTCCTGCTGCCAGAATCAGATAATAGCTGATACTCTGCCATAGTTCCGGCAGTCCACCAATCCAGGTACAAAAAGGTAGTTTCCCGGCAAACATACAGATTTTTTCATAAAGCCACAAAAGCAGCCTTCCCGGAACCGCTGCCGCAGCTCCTGCGTTTACACTGAAAAGCCCAAGCACAGAGCAGCACAGTCCGCTTATGAGAACCCCGCCCACCGTAGGAAGCACAAACAGGTTCAAAAGAATTCCGATCACAGACACCTCCCCGAAAAACACCAGCATTACCGGAAGGGTGGCCACCTGAACAGAAAGAGAAGAAATCAGGGCTTTCCCCACTTTTCCCTCTACGCCTGTAATTCTGATAAGATACGGCGATACCGTCCCCAGACCTACTACTGCCCCGAAAGATAAAAGGAAGCTGCTGCTGTAAAGATATGCAGAAGAATCCAGCAGAAGAAAAATCGCGGAAAGAGCAAGCGCAGTCAGAAGATCATAGGTTCGTCCCATAATCCTAGCTCCTACATTCAGAACAAACATACACACTGCCCTCATGGCAGACACGCTTCCTCCTGTAAGCATTCCATATTGAAGCATCACACACAGAGCAAGAATACCGGCTCCTGCATTCCCCAGCCCGATTCTTTTTAAAAGAGAGAAAAGGCCCATTCCCAGAATACTGATATGCAGACCTGATATAGCAAGAATATGTACCATTCCCGCCATCTGATACCGAAGCTTCAGATTCTGATCCAGTTCGCTTTTTTCTCCAAGAAGCATTGCCTCAAAAACCGGCGCATCCCTGCCTGCAGAAAGTTTCAGCACCGTATGTATCCTGTCTTTCAGATCGAGCAAAAACTGCTGATATCCTGAATAAGCTCTGCTTTTTCTTCTTATGATTCCATTTTTCATAAGATAATAAATATGCTGACAGGCATAGTATTGTCTGGAATCAAATTCACCGGGATTTCTCGGTGCTTCCACCTGTTCCAGTTTCCCCGAAATACACACAGCGGTGCCTGCCGGAAGCTTTTCTTCTGTTTTTAAAAATACTCTTACATTTTCAATGGGAATTTTTTCTGACCGACAGATCAGAAAGACTTGTTTCAGATAGACAGAAAAGGAAAATTCTGTTGCCTGGCATCTCTGTACCTCCCCGCAGATCACAGAGTCCGGATGCTTTTTTATATAGGTCTGTACTGTTTCCGGCAGAGGATTTCCGCGTATCATCGGAAATCCCGCCAGATCAGCCAGACACATACCCAGCATCAGGAGCAGGCAAACAAGACAGATGGGACGTCTTGTCATATGCCTTCCTTTCCATATAAGATCATGTAAAAAGATATAAATGACAGTTATCAGGATTCCTCTTTTTCATGAACCACCAACTGATCATTTTTTTCGTAAAATGTATACAGCGGCATACTGCTTCTCAGATTTCCGTCCATACTGCCTTCCACAGAAATCTGAACCTTATCCGCCTCACAGGAGTCCAGGAGAGAATTTGCCACAGAATAAATCTGAACACTTTCTGAAACATCCGGAGTTTCCTCCTGAAAAGCTCTGTTCATATTGATATAACAGATTCTGTCTGCAATCGTGGCGCTGAGGAGCACGGATTTTTCCGGGATCACCGCATAATGCCCTTCTACCATGGGACCTTGAGCAAGCTGCTCCAGCACAACTCTCTCTTTTGGAATGGTAGACCTGTAATAAATATTTCTCGCCTCTTTTACCAGCTTCTTTCCGCTTTCGTCTGCAAAATACAGGGTAAAAGTATCATACCTGTAATCGTTGTCTTTACTGGAAAGCTCCAGAAAGCTTTCTTCTGTCATATCCCCGATCCTGTTATTCCGGGAATCTGTCAGCTCCTGTCCTTCTACAGTAAAGCGAACCCGGTCAATATCCGGCACCTGCAAAAATGTCTTTACAATCCCTAAACGGGTAAGAACCTCTCTGGCCCTGCTCATTTCATGGTACTGTGCGCTGAAATCGATTACCAGCACATCATCCTGAAAATCATAGGAATTCAGTACCACATCATCCGGAAGCAGCGGAATCCCGTCCTCCGGAGCCTTTCCGTTCCCAATGCTCTGCATCAGCTCACGGACCATAAAGTCCGTTGTTTCTTCTTTTGGTTCATATGCTTCCCTCTCCAGAGTTGTTTCTGCTGTATTCAGATAATAAAAGCTATATTGATCCGGCGTCTGTTCTTCTACTTCAATACTGCAGCCGGCAGCCAGCATACACACAGAAACAGCCAGAAGAAGGACACTTAAAAATTTCTTCATCCGGCACCTCCTACGGAATATATGACAGCGGAATGCGGACGGAAAACGTTGTTCCCTCGCCTTCTCTGCTGAATACTTTGATCACGCCATGATGCATGGCAATGGTACTTCTTGTAATGGCAAGACCCAGTCCCGTACCTCCGATTTCTCTGGAATGTGATTTATCCACACGGTAAAATCTCTCAAAGATGCGCTCCAGGGACTCTTCCGGAATTCCCATTCCGGAGTCTGCCACAGTTACATAAAAATATTTGTGGTCCGCGTCTATGGATACTCTGACCCATCCGTCATCCACATTGTATTTAATGGCATTTTCTACCAGATTGCTGATGGCTGAAGTAAACTTGATCTCATCCACATCTGCCTCCACCGGACGGAAGCTGTCAAGGATCAGGTCAATACTCCTTTTATCTGCAATAGGTCTTAGACGCTTCAGGATATCCTCAAGAAGCTGGTTGATATCCATGTGCTGTATGGAAAGATCTGCTGTCTTTTTGTCCATTTTTACCAGACTGAGAAGATCTGTAATGATCCTGTTCTCTCTGTCGATCTCAGCAGTAATATCCTGAAGGAACTCCTGATAAAGTTCCTCCGGAACCCCCTGCTGTCCAACCAGGGAATCTGCCAGAACCTTCATGGAAGTCATTGGCGTTTTCAGCTCATGGGACACATTGGAAACAAACTCGGATCTGGATTCATCCAGAACCTTCATTCTTGCCAGCATCTTATTAAAAGCATCTGTGATCAGCTCTGTTTCCGTATAATCAGGCACTGAGATCTCATCATTCTGATATCCGTCTGTAAGATCTTCAATGGACTTTGTTACACGGGCAAGAGGTTTCACCAGGACAGAAGCAAGAATATATCCAAGGAAAACAGACAGAACCACGATCACTGCGATCAGAAGAAATCCCTGATAATTCAGTTCCATCATGGTAGCTGTGATCTCGCTGCAGGAGATTGTCACCAGCATGGCTCCCTGAATCTGAGGAACGTCCGCACTTCTCACAGGAACTGCAAACTCAATGACCTTCCCCTTTCTCTGATAATCCGTAGCTTCCCCTTTCTTAAAACTGCGGATGATCTTTGGCGAAACCAGAGTTTTGCCCTCGTCCACATGGTAAGTATCCTTTACGATCTTAAAATCTCTGTTCACGATCAGGATACGTCCGCCATACACATTGGACAGCATTTCAAGCTTGCCGTTTACAGCCTCGGAGCTTGGATCGTTCAGATAGTTTTCCTTAATGATCTGATTACACAGAATACTGCACTGATTACTTACCGTTCCTGCTCTTACTTCTACAGCCTCTTTCTCATAATTGCTGATCATCATCCGTGTAACGATCACACTGGGTACAATTCCCAGAATCACCAGAATGATCAGGATCCGGAAACGCAGACTCTTAAAAAATCTGTTTTTCTTTTTCATGGCTTATGCCTGAAAATAATAGCCTACACCCCATTTGGTGTGCACGTACTTTGGCTCACTGGGATTCGCCTCAATTTTTTCACGAAGCCGGCGGATATGTACATCCACAGTTCTCACATCGCCCGGATATTCATAACCCCAGACAATATTCAGAAGGTTTTCTCGGCTGTAAACCTTATTGGGATTAAACACAAGAAGCTCAAGCACATCAAATTCCTTAGCGGTCAGATTGATCTCTTTTCCCGCAATAAACACACGGCGGCTCTCGCAGTCAAGCTTCAGATCACCTGTTTCAATGGTCTTGGCCTTTTCCTTCTCTTCGCTTTCTGAGCGGGCGCGGCGCATGATGGCCTTGATCCTTGCCTTTACCTCCAGAATATTAAAAGGTTTGGTAATGTAATCGTCTGCGCCGTATTCCAGTCCGAGGATCTTGTCCATATCCTCACCTTTGGCAGTAAGCATTACAATGGGGACATTGGAAAACTCCCTGATCTGCTGGCAGACTTCAAGGCCGTCCATCTTGGGAAGCATAAGATCAAGAAGGATGATATCATAATGCTTTTCCTTTGCCTTTTCTACTGCTTCCTCGCCATCGTAAGCGCAGTCCACTTCCATACCGTCCTGTTCCAGATTGAAACGGATGCCCTTTACGATCAGTTTTTCGTCATCTACCACTAATACTTTCCTGCTCATTTACAATCTCCTTATTCTACTGCAATCTTGTCTTTTATCTGTGAAAAGGTACTTTCCTTTATCCCAGGCACATTCATCAGCTCCTCCGTACCGGAAAAGCCTCCCTTTTCCTCACGATATGCCAGAATGGCCTGAGCCTTAGCCTCACCGATACCGGGCAATGTCTGAAGCGCTGCAGAATCTGCCGTGTTCAGGTTTACTGTTCCTGACCCCTGCGTTTCCCCTGTTCCTGCAGCTTCCGTCACTGCTCCGCCGGTACCCGGATCTGCAGCGCCGCCTGACGGCTGCCCTGCTTTTCCCTTCTCTGCCTCTTCTTTTGTAGGTACATAAATCTGCTGTCCGTCACTTAGCGCACAGGCCTGATTGATCGCTGTTCCCGCCGCTTCCGGAAGAAACCCTCCGGCTGCTTCAATGGCCTGAAATACTCTGCTGTCAGACTTCATTGCGTACACTCCCGGCTGTGTAACAGCTCCGCACACATCCACATAGATTTCCTCCGGCGGCTGCGTGGGTTCGGGATCAGGCTTCTCTGTGACAGCTTCCTTCCGGGAACCGCTGTCATTCTCCTGTTCCTGATCGACAGTTTCGTCAGTCTGAGATGACAGTTCCTCCTGCTCTTCTTCCAGAAGAATTTCTGCTTCCTTATCTGCGCATCCACATATTCCCGGACTGATCACAAAAAGGAAAAAAAGAAACAGGATCCTCAGATTTACTGATTTTAGATTTGTTTTCTGTACTCTGATATCGGGTCACTCCTTATCTTTTCCCCGATCCTCATACCTGACCATACCCTATTTTAACGAATTCCCGGTGCTTTTACAATAGGTAAGTACTATTTTTGCCATTTAAAGATTATGATACCTGCAATAGCCACAGCCATTCCCACAACCTTCCGCCATTCAAATACAGCCTTTTCCACACCGAAAAGTCCCAGAAGCTCGATCACATAAGCTACAAGAAGCTGGGAAACAACAATCAGCATGGCAGCCTTTGCAGGTCCCAGCGCACCCATACTCTGAATCACGGTAACCGTAATAAAGGCTCCGATCACTCCGCCCAGAAGCGTATACTTATTTTCCACCTGCCACAAAGCGGATATACTCTCTCTGCCTGTAAAAAGCCATGCCAGCACACAGACCGCAAAGGCAGAAAGCTGTACCCAGCCTGTAGATACCCACAAACTTGTCTGCTTTGTCACTTCTGTGTTAAAAACTCCCTGGATACTCATAAGCGCGCCTGAAATAAGTGCCACAATAAATCCCCACATAACAATCCCTCCATATGATGTTCCAACGTAAAGGTATGAAAAAAGGCCGGTATTTTTAACCAGCCTTTTGTTACTATCATCATATACAGAAATTTATTTTTTATTCACAGACTTTCCTGTACTTTTTATTTTGCGTGATCTTCTTTTAAAGCCGAGCTGCAGCAATGTCCTCCACAGCTTGAGCAGTCACAGCCGCACTGAAGAGATTTTCCGGCTTTTTTCGCCCGAATCATGCTTCTCAGCACCAGCCCCACTGCAAGTACAAGAACCGCAAGTACAATCAATGTTCCCATTAACATCCCTCCTGACTTTTGTCAGTTTTTATCAGCTCTGACAGCGCTGACATTCATATCTAAAGTTCTGCTCTCTCTGTACGGTCTGAACAGGAGATAAATAAATCCCAGGATCAGCACAAACGCTGCTACAGTAAAGATTCCGAAACTTCCACCTGTGATCAGGGTACCGATCTGGAACACACACAGAGAAACCACATAAGCAAGCAGACACTGATATCCAATGGCAAACCAGAACCACCGGGCATTGTTCATCTCCCGTTTGATAGCGCCCATTGCCGCAAAGCAGGGAGCGCAGAGAAGATTAAACACAAGGAAGGAGTATCCTGCTGCAGCTGTCATACTTCCTGCCAACTGACCCCAGATCTCTGCGCCGTTCTCTGCCACTTCTGCAAAGCCAAACAGCACTCCGAAGGTACCTACTACGTTTTCCTTTGCGATCAGTCCGGTTACCGCTGCCACTGACATCTTCCAGTCACCCCATCCAAGAGGCGCAAACAGAGGTGCGATCACACCGCCGACCATGGCAAGGATACTGCTGTCCAGCTGCTCCGGTTCCAGCATGGTAAAAGAACCGTTTACCCAACCGAAGCTCATAAGGAACCACAGAAGGATCGTGGAAAGAAGAATAATGGTACCTGCTTTCTTTATAAAAGACCATCCCCGTTCCCACATGCTTCTGAGAACACTGCCAATCGTAGGCATATGATAAGCCGGAAGTTCCATTACAAACGGAGCCGGATCTCCTGCAAACATTTTTGTTTTTTTCAGGATGATGCCTGAGCAGATAACTGCTGCAATTCCAACAAAATATGCGCTTGGAGCCACCCAGGAAGCGCCGCCGAAAATAGCGCCTGCGATCAGGGCGATAATTGGAAGCTTTGCTCCGCAGGGAATAAACGTAGTTGTCATAATAGTCATTTTACGGTCACGGTCATTCTCAATGGTTCTGGATGCCATAACTCCGGGAACTCCGCATCCTGTACCGATCAGCATAGGAATAAAAGATTTTCCGGAAAGACCGAATTTACGGAAAATACGATCCATGATAAAAGCAACTCTCGCCATATATCCACAGCCTTCCAAAAAAGCCAGGAACAGGAAAAGCACCAGCATCTGAGGAACAAATCCAAGAACCGCGCCCACACCTGCAACAATACCGTCAAGGATCAGGCTCTGAAGCCATCCTGCACAGTTAATACTCACAAGAAAGCTTTCCACAGCCGGAGGAATGATCTCCCCAAACAGCACATCATTTGTCCAGTCTGTAACAAAGGTTCCCACTGTGGAAACAGACACATAATACACAAGCCACATCACTGCCGCAAAAATCGGAAGAGCCAGAATACGGTTGGTTACGACCCTGTCAATTTTGTCGGAAACCGTCATCTTCTGTCCTGTATGCTTTTTATTATAGCACTCTCCGATCACAGAGGAAATATAATTATAGCGTTCATTGGTGATGATACTTTCTGTATCGTCATCCATCAGTTCCTCAATCTTTGCAATTTCCGGGGAAACATCCGGAACAGAGGAAAGCTGCCCGGAAATTTTATCATCCTTTTCCAGAAGCTTAATAGCAAAAAATCTTTGCTGTTCCTGAGGGACCGTTCCGAAAAGCTTGCGCTCAATGGTGCTCAGAACCTCTTCCACTCTGTTATCAAAAGTATGTACAGGGGCAGAGCTTTTGCCTGACCGGGCAGCCTTAACTGCCAGGGCCGCTGCCTCCTGAACGCCTTCGTTTCTCAGCGCTGAAATTTCCACAACCTGGCATCCAAGTTTTTTTGCCAGTTTGCTGATACGGATCTCATCTCCGTTCTTTCTTACCACATCCATCATATTCACAGCCATGACCACAGGAATACCAAGCTCCATAAGCTGTGTGGAAAGATAAAGATTTCTTTCAAGATTTGTACCGTCAATAATATTCAGGATCGCATCCGGTTTCTCACTGATCAGATAATTTCTGGCAACTACTTCCTCCAGCGTATACGGTGACAGGGAATAAATGCCCGGAAGGTCTGCGATCACAACCTCCTTATTCCCTTTCAGTCTTCCTTCCTTTTTTTCTACTGTTACACCCGGCCAGTTTCCTACAAACTGATTGGAGCCGGTAAGGGCATTAAACAATGTTGTTTTTCCACTGTTGGGATTTCCCGCCAGAGCAATTGTAAGTGCCATTTCTCTTTCCTCCTGAATTTTCTGTTAAATCTTTTCTTTTAAGCCTCTACGGCGATCATTTCTGCATCTGCTTTTCGCAAAGACAGTTCATATCCTCTGACTGTTACCTCTATGGGATCTCCCAGAGGCGCTACCTTGCGTACAAAAATACTTACGCCCTTTGTAATTCCCATGTCCATGATCCTTCGTTTTACCGGACCTTCGCCATTTAATTTCATTACTTTTACTGTCTGACCTACCGGAATCTCTTTTAATGTTTTCATATGTCCCTCCTAATTTACCATGACCTTATTGGCCATATCTCTGCCAATGGCAATTCTGGAATCCTTCACATGAACGATCAGATTTCCATTAGCTGACGAAACAACTGTTACAGTTGATCCGTTTACAAATCCCAGACTTTCCAGGAAACGCTTTGTTTCTTCTTTTCCGCCCACACGCGAAACGATATGGGGTTCTCCCTGATTTACCATAGATAACGGCATCAATTTCTCACTTCTTTCTATATGTTTTAATGTTAGTTTCTTTCATCTATGTTAGTTCTGTGCAACCTTTCTAAGTTAGTATACATAAACTAACTTTATCTGTCAATACCTCTTTTAAAAAAAATCCCTCTTAAAGCAGTCTGATCCATACTCATTCTGCTTAAGAGGGATTCTGTCAGCTGTCACGCTGCGAAGCCTTATGTTCTGTTTATGGTAAACTCGTTATTTTTTTAATGAAAAATAAAAATTCCAGCTCTCATATTCCTGTTTTGCTTCCGGCAGTGGAAGTCCTGCATACATCAGCGCGCCTCCGGTATACTCTTTTCCGTTACAGAGATAGATTCCATCTTCCTGAAGTCCTCTCAGAAGCACTCTGGCAGGCTGGTCATTGGTATGGACCCTGGATGCCACCACACTTACAAGAGCCTCTTTTTTATCCGGAGCTGCAAACTCCCAGGCTGAATAATACCGGTCTGTATCCGGAGATGTCAGCCGGAAATAGTCACCGCTCTGGATCAGTTCATAATACTCCTTAAAGCTTTTGATCTGCTTCCTGATCTCTTCTTTTTCTTCTTCAGTCAGCTTTGCCGGATCAAGCTCATAGCCAAAGGTTCCTGCCATGGCAACTGTCGCCCGCGTATTCAAAGGAACTATCCTTCCTGTCTGATGATTGGGGCAGGCCGATACATGAGCGCCCATAGTGCTGACCGGATAGCAGAAAGAAGTTCCGTACTGAATATCCAGTCTTTCAATGGCATCTGTATCATCGCTGCACCAGATCTGAGGCGTATAATAAAGCATTCCTGCGTCAAAACGTCCTCCGCCTCCGCTGCAGCCCTCGATGAGCATATCCGGATATCGTTTTCCAAGGCGATCCAGAAACTCATAAAGACCAAGCACATAACGGTGCAGAACCTCTCCCTGACGGTCTGCAGAAAGACCGGCTGAATATACATCACAGATACTGCGGTTAAAATCCCATTTCAGGTAATCCACATCTGCTCTGTCCAGAACTGCGCTCATCTGGTCAAAAATATGATCCCGCACTTCCTGTCTGGAAAAATCAAGTACCAGCTGATTTCTTGATCTTACAGGCTTCCTTCCGGGGACAGTAAACGCCCAGTCCGGATGAGCCCGGTAAAGATCGCTGTCCTCAGATACACACTCCGGTTCATACCAGATACCAAATTTCATGCCAAGGCCATGGATTTTTGCAGAAAGTTCCTGAAGAGTACAGCCCAGTTTCTTTTCATTGACATACCAGTCGCCCAGACCACTGTTATCAGAATCTCTTTTTCCGAACCAGCCGTCATCCATAACAAACAGCTCCACTCCCATATCTGCCGCTTCCTCTGCCATATGGAAAAGCTTTTCTCCTGTAAAATCAAAATAAGTTCCTTCCCAGTTATTGATCAGAACCGGCCGTCTGACATTCTTAAATTTCCCTCTGCACAGATGATTTCTGATGGCTTTATGATAGTTGTGGCTCATTGCCTCAAAGCCACGGTCGCTGTACACCATAGCCGCCTCCGGTGTCCAGAAGCTTTGTCCCGGATTCAGTTTATAACAGAAATTTCCCGGATGGATTCCCATAAGAACTCTTGTCTGATCAAACTGGTCCTTTTCTGCCTGAGCAAGAAAGCTTCCGCTATAAAGAAGAGAAACTCCAAAACAACTTCCCTGAGTTTCCGTTGTATGAGTATCCGCCAGAACCACAAAAGGATTATACTGATGACTGGAAGTACCTCTTAAACTTCCCACTGACTGTACCCCGTGATGGACTGCAGTACGGGAAAGCTGCCTTTCCATCTCATGTTTTCCGTAAAAGGTCATCCAGTCCCAGTTTCCGTAAGTCTGATCCACACAACAGGACATGACTCTTTCCAGATAAACCTCTTCTTCTCCCAGATTTTCCACACAGACTGTTCTTGTGATCAGATCAAATTCCTCAAACACTCCATAATAAAGCCGGACCAGAATTTTGCCTGCTTTATCTTTCATGGATATCACCAGAGTGTCTGCCTGCTCACTGTTTTCTGCATAAAATGCCGGAAGTCCCGGGATTTCGTATTTTCCTTCCAGAATCTCGTATCCCTGAAAACGAAGATCTGCGACAGTGGCTCCATACTGGTTCCTCATTGCAAAAGCGCTTTCCCGGTAATCTCCGCTTCCGGAGCAGGAATACTCCTGAGGAAGCGTATCCAGAGAATATTTTCTGTCCATTTCTGCATCATAGGGATTTCCGGAAAATCCATGATCCCGCTTCTGGATCAGATAGGAAAAATCCATCTGCTCTGTTTTTTTACCATAATAGGTATGAAGCAGCACTCCAAGTTCATCAGCCTTCATCTGATACATACTGTTTTTGGTGCAAAGTGTAAATACATTTTGATTCACTGCTATTGCCATGATTCTTTCCTCTTTTTATCCCTTTTGAGGATATTCTTTCTTTATGATTTCAATTTTATTTTTATCATTTTAATTCTATTTTACTGCTCCGTTTACCACACCGTTAAGAATCTGCTTCTGACAGAACAAATAAAAAAGAAGAATCGGGATCAATGCCAGCAGATAGGATGCAAAGGCAAGGTTATAATTTGTTCCAAACTGCGTCTGGAAATTAAGCTGCGCCAGAGGCAGCGTATTCTTTCCTGTGCCGGACATAATTACAAGCGGTGTCATTACATCATTCCAGGTTCCCAGAGCAGTCAGTACTGCCACAGTTGCATGCATGGGCTTCATCACCGGAAAAATAATGCTCCAGTAAGTTTTCCAGGTTCCTGCTCCGTCCACTCTGGCTGCCTCCTCCAGAGCAAGAGGAATATTTTTCAGATACCCGGAGTACAGAAGAAGATTCATAGGCATATAAAATACCACATAAAGGATGATCACTCCAACCCTGTTTCCGATTCCCATCTGAGAGGTCTGTTTTACCAGGGGCATCATGAGGATCGCAAAGGGAACAAACATTCCGCTTACAATGTAGAGATATGCGAATTTATAAAATTTGCTGTTTCCCATATTTCTTCCAATGGCATATCCTGCAAGAGAATGTACCAGAATAGCGATCACCACTGTCAGCGCTGTGATCAGCAGGGAATTTCCAAGAGAATTCCAAAAATCGGTAACTCTCATTGCCTCTGCAAAATTGTCAAAGCTCCAGGAGGAAGGAAAAGAAAGTGCTCCCATAATATCATTTGTCATTTCAGAAGGCTTTTTGAAGGCAATGATCACAGCCATATAAAGAGGAAAAAAGATTGTAATACAGCCCATGATCAGAAGAATTGTAACCGGCCAGTTTGTTTTACCGGTATGCCTGCATTTTTCTTTCATTATAACTGTTCCTCCTTCTTATTCATAAATGTCAGCTGAAATACAGAAATTGCAACAATGACTACAAAAAATATCACTGCATTTGCACTCTGGAAGCCAAACTGTCCGCCGTCCATACCATTTTTGTAGATCAAAAATGAGATGGATTCTGTACTCTGCGCAGGACCGCCTTTTGTCAGAGCCATAATCTGATCAAATGCCATCAGAAAGTTTTTCATACAGAGAACCATATTGATCGTAAAAAACGGAACTATCAGCGGGAAGGTCAGGTTTTTGAATTTTGTCCACCCGGTTGCTCCGTCAATGGCGCCTGCCTCATACACATCCTCCGGCACAGTCTGAAGACCGGAAATATAAATGATGGTATTCATTGCAATGGCCTGCCATGCAGCTACGATCACAATGGCAAACCATGCGCTCTTTGTATCTGCCAGCATACTGCTGCTGAGAAAATCAATCCCAAGCGCTTTTCCCACAGCCGGAAGAATATAGGTGAAAATAAAGCTGAAAATATAACCTACCACCAGTCCGCCCAGAACGTTTGGAATAAAATAAATTCCTCTGAGCGCACTTTTTGCCCGTATCTTACTGTTCAGTCCCATAGCAAGGAGCAGACTGAACAGGTTTACAATAATAGTTGCAACAATGGCAAACTTAAACGTGAACAGATAAGACTTTCCTACTCGTGCGTCCTGAAAAAGATCAATATAATTTCTGAGTCCTACCCAGTCATAGCTTCCATAGCCTTTAAAATTTGTAAAGCTGTAAATAAATCCCTTGATCAGAGGCAGTGTATTAAAAACAAAGAATAATGCCAAGATCGGAATGGTGATCAGTAAAAAAGTACGTTTTCTGTCATTGCCCTTCATGATCGATCTCCTCCTTCCCCGTTTTGCTCCTGATATTCCTGTACTTTCCGGATCAGGTCACGGTTGTATCGCTTCCAGTCACTGTCAAATTTTTTCAGCCAGGCATCTGTATCCCCGTTCATAAGATATGTCTGTATCATTGCATCCACAGCCATTTCCGCCGGATAGTAATGATCCTGGTAATCGGTCATTTTTCCCTCTTCAATATATTCCTTCATACCGTCCAGCATAGAAGGCAGGGTAAAATCCCCCTCTTTACACGGCACTGCATTCTGGTCATCCAGATAAATCTGAATGTTTTCATCCTCCAACATAAAACGCAACACCTCATAGGCTGCTTCTTTGTCCTTACAATCCTCCATCACACAAAACTGGAGATCAACACCTGAATTCAGCATCTGACCGTCTGCGCTGTCATTTGCCGGAAATACAAAAGAGTCAATATTCATGTCAGGATTTACGGATTTGATCTGAGGTACTGCATAGCTTCCAATACAGTACATAGCAGACTCTCCTCTTGCAAAAGCCGTACACGCGTCATTATAGCTGTATGCGTAGGGATCTTTCTGCGCGTATGGAAGAAGCTGAAGGATCTTTTCTGACAGCTCCCGGTATTCTTCTGAAAAAGTCGTTTCGCCCCTGTTTACCTGCTGACATACATCAGCCGGCGCCAGGTCACAGGCCATTGCATTCCAGGGTGCCAGACAGGTCCAGGTATCTTTGAAGCCAAAATACAAAGGCTGCTGTCCGGATGCCTGAATAGTGTCAAGAAGTGCAAGAAACTCATTCCAGGTTTCAGGGATTTCCCATCCGTTTTCCTCAAACATATCCTTATTATAAAGAATACCTGACGCATTTGCCACATAAGGAACTGCATATACGCCTTCCTTAGGAACAAATTCCAGATTTTTGTCAATATCCAGATATGCCTGTTTAATATCTGCAAGTCCCTCAAAATCAGAAATATCCATCAGCATATCAGCATCCAGGAAATTGGAGTAATTAACATCTCCCCCTATTCCGATAATATCCGGCTGATCTTCCTTGATAAATCTGGTTTTCAAAACAGTCATAGCCTCGTTTGGAGACTCTATGACCAGCTCAATATCATCATGAGAGGCATTAAATTTTTCTTCCATTTTTTCAAAAGCTTTTACTGCCTCCGGCTTGTACTGAACCATTTCTATCTTTGTCTTTTTATTATCCTTTTCCGAAGTTCCACAGCCGGACAGCACCATACCGGAACCAAGAACTCCTGCCAGGACTGCCCAGGTAAACAGTTTTACTTTTCTCATTGCGTTTCCCCTTTCCCTTGTTTTTCGATCCCTTTTATATTCTGTACAGTTTATACGGATTTCTTATGGATCCATTCTATCACCACATGATATTTCGGTAAATAGAACCATGAATCCCTTTTTATATCATAATACGTTTTTTCACGAATATAGTTGAAGTCACTACTTATTTTGGTATATAATATAAAAAAATCAAGTTTTTTCGTTTAAATATCACATAATTACAATGCTTTTTTTGGTAATATTGCACATATCTCGAATGGAAAGGAGAACAAAACATGCCAATTCCCTTGTTTCATGTGTTTTCTGACGACCGTTTTATGGATCTGACCTTATACCAGTATGGGTATGAAAAATGCCGTCCGCTCCACTCTTTCGGACCTTCTATCCGGAACCACTTCCTGTTCCATTATATTTTTTCCGGAAAAGGCACACTTCTTGTTGACGAAACAGCGACCACCACAAAAGAATACAAACTTCACGGAGGAATGGGCTTTCTCATTGAGCCGGATCGCATTAATACTTATTTTGCCGACAGAGAAGATCCCTGGGAATATGCATGGGTGGAATTCAGCGGCCTGAAAGCAAAAGAAATTCTGGATATTGCAGGACTTTCCACGGAATCCCCTGTTTTTATCCCTGCGTCCGCTCAGGTTTCCGACACGCTGAAAAGCGAGCTTCTCCATCTGGCTTCCAGTTCTTCCGAAACCTCATCCCTTCATCTGATCGGGCATCTTTATCTGATCATGGACGCCCTGCTTACAGGTTCCTCCTCCAGACGAAGGGTTCAGAACGGAAAACGTTCCCGTTTTTATACGGACGAAGCCATTACCTTTATTTCCCAGAATTACGCTCTCCCAATTACAGTGGAAGATATGGCCCAGAGGCTGAATCTGGACAGAAGCTATTTCGGAAAGATTTTTAAAGAAGTGATCGGGCAGTCTCCCCAGGAATTCCTGATCCACTATCGTATGTCAAAGGCTGCGGAACTTCTGAAAACCACAGATATGCCTGTAAAAGATATCAGCGTTCAGACAGGCTATCCCAACCAGCTTCACTTTTCCAGAGCTTTCAAAAACGTATATGGGCAGTCTCCCAGAGAATATCGCCAGAAAAACCGTATCCTTCATGAATAACAGCGATAAGTTTTAAACCAAAAGCCTGATAAAATCAGTAAGAAAAATATTTACAAGTAGTTTTGAAAACTATATAATAGAATGCAGAGGTGATAAACTATGACAATCAATACACAGGATATGATAGGCAGTATACTGGAAAGTATTTCAAGAATTGATTATATTAAACCGGAAGATATTCCAAACATTAGCTTATATATGGATCAGGTAACTACTTTTATGGAAGAACACCTTGCTTCCTCCAAGCGTTATCCGGAAGATAAGATTCTGACAAAAACCATGATCAATAATTATGCCAAAAACAATCTGCTCCCGTCCCCGGAAAAGAAGCGCTATTCCCGGGAGCATCTTCTTCTGCTTATTTTTATTTATTATTTTAAAAACATTCTTTCCATCAATGATATCCAGACACTTCTGGGGCCTATCACAGAAAAATATTTTCGCTCAGATTCCGACATGGATCTGACCTCCATCTACAACGAAGTGTTCAGCATGGAAAAAGATCAGGTGGAACTTTTGAAGGAAGATCTGATAAAACGTTACCACACCGCTGAAGCCACTTTTGAATCAGCGCCTGAAGAAGACCGCAGATTTCTGAAACTTTTTTCCTTTATCTGCCTTCTGAGCTTTGATGTGTATACAAAAAAAATGCTTATCGAACAGTTGGTGGATGAACTGCGGGATGAAAGCAATGATACTCCTCCCCAAGGTAAAAAATCAAAAAGCAAAAACTGATCCTGATAATCAATCACAGAAAAGGGGACTTTTTCAAGCCCCCTTTTTTTGCATTTCTCTTCATTTTTTTGCATTTCTCTCTACTTTTCAGCAAGTTTCCTTTTTATCAGTAAAGATAATTTTTATTTACATATCCGCTTTTTCCAAGCTTTGGAGAATATACATACCAGTAGGTGGAATCGCTGGTATCTGTTACCTGTACCTTATCCCCGGTATATAATTCCCCGATCTCATTGGATTCATCATAGGCTTTGGCGCTTCTCAGCGCAAGATAACCCTTGCTTACACTTACGGTTTTTGTTTCTCCTGAATTGCCGGAGGAAGTTCCCTGAAGATAATTTTTGTTTACGTAGCCTCCCTTACCAAGTCCGGGAGCATATACCAGCCAATAAGTATCATCATTTGTATTGGCGATCTGTACAGTATCTCCGGTATACAGTTTGCCAACTTCATTTTTGCTGTCGTAGGCTTTGTCGTTTCTCAGCGCAAGATAGCCGCTGTCTACTTTTACTGTTCTGGAGCCTGCCGAGTTTGCCAGATATGCTCTGTTTACATATCCCGTTTTTCCATGCTTGGGAGAGTAAACAGTCCAGTAAGTAGATCCGCTTGAATCTGTTACGTCCACAGTATCCCCGGTATACAGCTCTCCGATCTCATTGGATGAGTCGTAGGCTTTGGCATTTCTCAGGGCAAGATAGCCTGAAGCAACTGTTACTGTGTAATTGTTTGCCGCAAATCCGGTTTCTGCTGTTATCGGCAGAGATAACACAAATGCCACTGCAAACAGCGCCGCCCATTTGAAAAGGGCAATTCCTGAAACATTTTTCCATTTCCTACTCATATCGTTGTCCTCCTTTTTAGGGTATTATCTGAATCAGCCTCATGCTGCTTCGATTACTGTAAACGACTTTCCTTCTGTTATCTTTCCTATTGCTGGTAATAGTCGTAAATCTGCCGGCTTAACGCCGCTATGGTACTCTGGGCTGAACCCACTTCTGAAAGCTGCTCTGACATAAATACAAGAATCAGATCATTCTGCGTATTGTAAATAATTCCCGCATCATTTTCCACATCTGCAAGCTCTCCTGTTTTATTTGCCACACTGACACCGGCAGGCATCTGAGCCGGTATCTTGTTCCTTCTCTCCTGAGCTGCCAGAAGATCAAACTGCGCTGCTGCCTTTGGATCTCCTGACTTCCAGCCGTCATAAACCTTTTTAAGAAAATGTCCGCAGTCTGCAGGAGATGTATAATTGTCATCCAGTTCGTTGCTGTGCAGCAAAAGCCTTCCCATGTGCGTATTGCTGTACCCGTTTACGCTGCAGTATCCATTGACCACATCCATTCCCGCAACCGCATCTCCTCCTCCCAGATATCCTGTAAGAGTGTTTGCCGCATCATTATCGCTGACAGTGATCATGGAACGGAGATTGCTGTCCACGTTCCCCTGACCATACTGTGCTGTGAGATTATCATAGTTCTCATAAACAGCTCCCATAATATAAAGCTTGATCAGGCTGGCTGCCTGCATTCTGTGTTCATTGACACTTCCCTCAGTGTTTGCTGAAATATTACATACATATGCAGACCAGTTTCCGTTATTTACAGGAAACGCCAGACTGGAAAGCAGTCCGGAAAGAGCTTCATCCGTTACTGCCCCTGCAGACTGGGCTCCCCCGAATACACTTCCTGATGAAGCGTCTGACGGAGGTGAAAGCGCCCCGTCCCCTGAGCTGCTCTGCATCTCCTCAGGCGGCGGTTCCGGATGATGATCAGGATCTCCCTGGGCTTCCGGATTCTCCGGTTCCTCTGCTCCCGGCTGAGGCCCCTGCATTTCTCCCGGAGTAATTTCCGTCTGTGTTTCTTTCTGTTCTTCTTCTACAGGTATCTCCGCCGTCTCCCGGACTTCCTCTTCTGTCTGATTCCCCTTGTCTGTTCCACAGGAAGACTGGGCTGCGATCATCAGAAAAGCCAGCGTCAAAAGGCCTGCCTTTTTTCCATTCATGTAACTTTTTCATCCCTTCCCCTGCAATCCCCCGCAATTATGTGCAATATGCATATTTTATGCGATATTTTTTACAGTTTTTTATGTGTTATCATTATAATTTTAATTTAAAAGTCTTGCAAGTATTTTTTTCTTTTCAAATTGTTTGTTATAGTTTATCATATAGAAAACAGGATTCTGTAAAATCCATATTCAGCAATCGCTTTTCAATTTTCACATGAAATATATGATTATTTTCAGGAGGATTCATATGAAGAACATACTAAAAATTCTTTCTGTCGGACTACTGATACTGACATTCCCGACTACAGTCCTGGGCGCTTCCTACGAAAGCGAAGAAGGGCAGGCCATGATAGGACCGCCCTCTTCCCAGTCAAAGGACAGTTCAGAACCTTTTTCTGATTCTCCCGCTGAAGAAAACACTTCCGGGATTGACTGGGATGCCGCCAATACCGCAGCTTCTCCGGCTTCCGGAAGCGGTGATTTTACTGTTGTGATCGATCCGGGACATCAGGGCCCTTCTGTTGACATGAGCGCCCCTGAGCCTATGGCTCCCGGTTCCAGCGAAACCAAAGCAAAAGCAACCTCCGGCACACAGGGAAACTTCTCCGGCGTTCCGGAATATGAGGTCAATCTGCAGGTTTCCCTTCTTCTTCAGCAGGAGCTTACCGAAAGAGGATATCGGGTCATTATGACAAGAATCGATCACGAAACTGCTATCAGCAACAAAGAGCGGGCGGAGCTGGCTTCTCAGCAAAATGCTGATATTACCGTCCGTATCCATGCAAACAGCTCTGAAAGCAGTTCTGCTGCCGGAGCCCTGACCATGGCTCCAACCTCTGCCAACCAGTATCTTTCTTCTGATATCATAGAAAAAAGCAATACACTTGCTTCCTGTATCATCAGCCACTACTGCGCGGCTACAGGTCTGGGAAATCAGGGTATTATATCGTCAGACAATATGACAGGAACCAACTGGAGCACTGTCCCGGTTGCAATTCTTGAAATGGGATTTATGAGTAATCAGAATGATGATCTTTACATTACCAATACTGCCAATCACCCGGCAATGGTTGCCGGGATTGCAGATGGGATCGATGAATATTTCAGTATTGTAGAGCCACAGTCAGCCGCCAGAGGCCAACACCTCAGCCAGCTTACGGAAAACCTTCAGGCTCAGTACACTTCTCCTATGGAAAAGTCAGGGCAAAGCTGGGCAATCGCTGTTATGGATCCCGTAACTGACGACTACAGTACCATCCGTGCCAACGAATCCATGCAGGCTGCCGGACTGATCCGGACTTATATCATGGGCGCTGTATATGAAAAACTTGTTTATCCTGCCCCGGACGCAGAGCCGTCTTCCGACTACCAGAAGACGCTGAAGCCTCTTCTCCAGAAGATGATCGCTTCCGGTGACAATGATGCTGCCAATAAGCTTGTTTCCCTTCTGGGCAGCGGAGATTTTAAAGCAGGAGCGGCTGTTGTAAACCAGTTCTGTCAGGACCACGGATTCACATCTACCAGACTGGAATCCCCCCTTACAGCTGACAGTTCAGAAAAAAACACCACCAGCGCCTCAGACTGCTGCCGCCTTCTTTCCGAAATCTATAATCAGACACTTGTAAATGGCAATGCTTCCTCAGAAATGCTGTCCCTTCTGAAACAGCAGGACAAAAAGGCTGTAATTCCCTCAGCTTTACCAGCAGAGCTAGAAACAGCCGGGACATCAGGCGCTCAGACAGATTCTATGGAAAATAATATGGCAGTTGTACTGGACAGTGCGCGTCCTTATGTTATCTGTGTTCTGTCCAATAACATCAAAAATTCCGCAGATGCCAAAGAAACTACAAAAAAGCTTTCCTCAGACGTATACCAGTATATGACCTCTAATGTCAAAACATCAGACACACCTTCCTAAGAGAAAAAAGGGCAGAGGTACGGTTCAGAATCCGTATTCTCTGCTCTTTTAATCTGTGTATTATTCAGTTTTTTCGGAATTCTCTTTCTGAGCTTCCTTTTCTCTCATTCTGGAAAAAACCATTTCATAGCCGTCATTTCCGTAATTCAGAGAACGGTTTACACGGCTGATGGTTGCAGTAGATGCACCTGTTTTTTCCGAGATATCCAGATATGTCCGTTTATCTGTCAGCATTTTGGCTACCTCAAAACGCTGAGACAAAGAAAGAAGTTCATTGATCGTACATACATCCTCAAAAAACGTATAACATTCTTCTTTATCTTTTAAACAAAGAATCGCTTCAAATAGGTGATCTACCTCTTCTGTTCTGATTTTTTTACCCATATTCTCTGCTCCTTTAAATCACTATCCTATTACTGCATAATACATTTTAACACTTTAGCACATGATAGGCAAGTGCTTTTGACGGAAAAAACAGAGAAAATACAGGTATCCTCAAATGATGCAAAATGGAGTATAATAAAGGGGATACAAGGAAATAAAGCTGAAAACGGAGGTTTTTATGAAATACGAATCTGTTCTTGATCTTCATACACATACAGTTGCCAGCGGTCATGCCTACTGCACCATTCACGAGATGGCTGCCGCAGCAGCTGACAAAGGCCTTGAGATTCTGGGAATTACAGAACATGCGCCGTCCATGCCCGGAACCTGCCATAATTTTTATTTTCATAACCTGAAGGTTGTTCCCAGAGAACTGCACGGCATCCGCCTGCTTCTGGGTACTGAACTTAATATTCTCGGTCCGGACGGAAAGGTAGATCTTGAGGAAAAAGAACTCAGAAATATGGATGTAGTGATCGCCAGCCTTCATCTTCCCTGCATGAAGCCAGGCTCACGCAACGAAAATACCGAAGCATACCTGAATGTTATGAAAAATCCTTATGTAAATATTATCGGCCATCCGGATGACGGACGATATGAAATTGATTATACTGCGCTTGTTCAGGCAGCCAGAGAACATGGCAAGGTTCTGGAGCTGAACAATCATTCCCTGGAGCCCTCCTGCTTTCGTAAAGGAGCAAAAGAAAATGATACAGAAATGCTGAAATTGTGCATGAAGTATCAGGTTCCTGTTGTTATGAGCAGCGACGCTCATTTTGACAGCGCCATCAATGAATTGGGATGTGCCCGCAGTCTTCTTGAAGAGCTTGACTTCCCTGAAGAGCTGGTTTTAAACCGTTCTGTAAAAGCCCTGAAACCATTTGTGAACCGAAAATTCTAAAAATTTATGATGCTTCCGGGAATAACAGTAATGACACAAAACCGGATTTATACTTTCAAAATGGAGTGACTATTATGGATTTATTTGAATATGCAAAATCAAAAACACTGGACAGAGAATCTCCTCTTGCCTCCCGTCTTCGCCCCACTTCCCTGGACGAAGTCGTAGGGCAGGAACATATTGTAGGAAAGGACAAGCTGCTCTATCGAGCGATAAAAGCGGATAAACTGACCTCTGTTATTTTTTACGGACCTCCCGGAACAGGAAAAACAACACTGGCAAAAGTTATTGCCAATACTACCAGTGCAAATTTTACTCAGATCAATGCAACTGTGGCAGGAAAAAAAGATATGGAAGCCGTTGTAAAAGAAGCCCAGGACAATCTTGGGATGTACGGCAAAAAAACGATCCTTTTTATTGACGAGATTCATCGCTTCAATAAGGGACAGCAGGATTATCTTCTTCCTTTTGTAGAGGATGGGACAATCATCCTGATCGGAGCAACTACGGAAAATCCTTATTTTGAAGTAAACAGCGCTCTTTTGTCCCGGTCTATTATCTTTGAACTGAAGGCTCTGAGCAATCAGGACATTCAAACCTTGATCCTCCGGGCTGTGAACGACTGCGACAGGGGTATGGGAAATTACGGCGCAGTCATAGAACCGGACGCAGTGGAATTTCTGGCAGATATGGCAGGCGGCGATGCAAGAAGCGCTTTGAACGCAGTGGAGCTTGGAATCCTTACCACCCCAAAAAGCCAGGACGGACTCATTCATCTGACTCTTGACGTTGCCTCTGAATGTATCCAGAAACGTGTGATTCAGTATGACAAAAAAGGCGACAATCACTATGACATTATTTCTGCCTTTATAAAAAGTATGCGTGGCTCTGATCCGGACGCAGCTGTATACTATCTGGCAAAAATGCTTTATGCAGGAGAAGATGTTAAATTTATTGCCCGAAGGATCATGATACTTGCGTCTGAGGACATCGGAAATGCAGATCCCCAGGCGCTCTGTGTGGCTGCAGCAGCTGCACAGGCTGTTGAACGTGTAGGTATGCCGGAATCCCAGATCATCCTCTCCCAGGCTGTTGCTTATATGGCCTGCGCCCCAAAAAGCAACTCGGCTGTAAACGCAATCGCCGCTGCCATGGACTCTGTAAAGAAAACACGGACTACCGTGCCGGTCCATCTTCAGGACGCCCACTACGGCGGCCACGAAAAGCTTGGCAAAGGAATCGGCTATCAGTACGCTCACAATTACCCGGATCATTATGTCAGACAGCAGTATCTTCCTTCTGAAATACAGGATGAACATTTTTATGAATTAAGTGATATGGGATATGAAAAAACCTTAAAGGAATACATGAAAAAAATCGGAGCTCTTTAACGAGCCCCGATTTTTTTGAGATGGAATTATTTATTTTTTCTTTCTTCTAAGCATCTGGATCAGACCGATCATAGAACCACTTCCAAGTAATCCTGCTACTAACGGTACAGTGTTTGTTGCATCGCCTGTTTTAGGATTGTTTGTTTTAACCTCAGACTTATTTGCATCAGTTGTATTCTGATCGTTATTCTGATTATTGTTGTTCGGTTTCTCCGGTGCTACAGTTGGTTTGTTCTGATCCGGTTTTTCCGGGTCAACCGGCTGATCTGGATTTTCCGGGTTTGGAGTTGGGTTTTCCGGATCTGGAGTCGGATTCTCCGGATCTGGATTCTCTGGATTTGGATTCTCCGGATCAACTTTCTCTGCACGAACAGTAACTACTACTGTATTGTCTTCGATCGGAAGATCACCAACAACTGCAATTACATATCCTTCCGGTACATCTGCAAGAATGCTTGTGTTGATGTATGTATCTTTTTCATCAACAACAAGAGCACCTGTGCCTACCTCTTTACCATCTTCAGTTACATATTTAACTGTAACATCTCTTGTGTATTTTTTCTGTCTTACAACAACTGTTGCTGTGTTATCCTCATTTACCGGGATATCGCCTACGTTTGCAAGCTCCCAGCCATAAGGTACGTCTGTAAGGATGCCTGTATTGAAGTATGTTGCATCTTTATCAAGCTTGATGCCGGAAGTAAGGACATTGTTTCCTTCTTCGTCTACATAGTTGATCACAACATCTTTTGTGTAAGCTTTTTCTCTTACTACTACGTTTGCAGAATTTGTCTCAAAGTCTACCGGAATATCTCCTACATTTACAAGCTCCCAGCCGTATGGTACGTCTGTAAGAATGCTTGTGTTGAAGTATGTTGCGTTCTCATCAAGTTTGATTCCGGATGTTGCCACGCTGTTTCCGGCCTCATCTACATAATTGATCACAACATCTCTCTGGTAAACTTTTTCTCTTACTACTACGTTTGCTGTGTTATCTTCGTTGATTGTAATATCGCCTACACTTGCAAGCTCCCAGCCGTATGGTACGTCTGTAAGAATGCTTGTGTTAAAGTATGTTGCGGCATCGTCTACTGTAATTCCAGATGTAGCTACATTGTTTCCAAGTTCGTCTACATAGTTGATCACAACATCTTTTGTATATTTCTTTTCTCTTACAACAACTGTTGCTGTTCCGTCTTCATTTAACGGAATGTCACCTACAACTGCAATGATCCAGCCGTATGGTACATCTGTAAGGATGTTTGTGTTAAAGTATGTTGCATCCTCAGCAAGTTTGATGCTTGTGGTCAGAACCGGATTTCCAGCTTCATCCACA
This sequence comes from Blautia sp. XA-2221, assembly GCF_028767025.1. GTDB lineage: Bacteria > Bacillota > Clostridia > Lachnospirales > Lachnospiraceae > Blautia_A. Next base: position 270,685 of record NZ_JAJQXX010000001.1, on the reverse strand, counting down.
TAGTTTACTGTAACGTCTTTTGTATACTCTTTTGCTCTTACCTGAACTGTTAAAGTATTATCTGCATTAAATGCAAGATCTCCAACATTTACAAGCTCATATCCATAAGGAACATTTAACTTACTTGTATTCACATAAGTATCGTCTGCGCCTACAACAAGATCCTGAGTTCCAACATTTTTGTTCTCTTCATCTACATAGTTTACAATGATATTCTTGTCAGTTACTACCTGTACTTCTCTGACAAAAACGTTCATAGTATCACCATTGCCAATGTACATATCACCAACCTGGCAAAGCTCATATCCCTTCGGAACAGCCAGACGGCTTGTATTGAATGTTGTAGCTCCGGCAACAATCTCGATTTCCTGGTTTGAAGAAATCACATCTCCGGACTCTGTTACAAGACTTACATAGATTGTTCTTGTTTCAGCTCCTGCTCTTCTTACTTCAACATTAACGGTATCGTTTTTTTCAACGTATACGTCACCCTGGTTACAGATTTCATATCCTTCCGGTGCTGTAAGTTTGCTTGTATTAAACATAGTATCCTCTGCACCGATTTTAATCTCCTGGATTCCGTTTTCAAGAGGCTGTTTTGTTTCCTCGTCAATGAAGCTTACATATACAGTTCTGGTTTCTGCAACTTTTCTTACTTCAACGTTAACTGTATCTCCATCTTCTCCAACGTATACATCACCCGGATTACTGATCTCATATCCTTTCGGTGCTGTAAGTTTGCTTGTATTAAAGATGGTATCGTTTGCACCGATTTTAATCTCCTGGATTCCGTTTTCAAGAGGCTGTTTTGTCTCTTCATCAATGAAGCTTACATATACAGTTTTAGTTTCTGCAACTTTTCTTACTTCAACGTTAACTGTAGTTCCATCTTCTCCAACGTATACATCACCCTCTTTGCAGATTTCATATCCTTTCGGCGCTGTGAGTTTGCTTGTATTAAAGATAGCATCTTTTGCACCGATTTCAATGGCCTGTATTCCATCTTTTTCAAGAGGCTGTTTTGTCTCTTCATCAATGAAACTTACATATACAGTTTTAGTTTCTGCTGCTTTTTTTCTTACAATAACATCTACTGCATCTGTATTGGTTACATCGTAATCACCAAGATTTGCGATCTCATAATTCTCAGGTACATCTGTCAGCTGAGTACCTTTGAACTGGTAATAAACCTGACCATCATCTGTATACTGTGGTTCAACAGTAACACTTCCCTTACCAACCGCAGCTCCGTCATCTGTCTTGTAATTAACTGTAACGGTTTTTGTTTCGTGCTCCGGAGTTTCTACCTTCTCTACATATGCTGTATATGCGCTGTCAGTATAAGGGCCGGAGAAATCTCCTGTTTCCACTAATTTGTAACCTGCCGGAACTGTGAAGTCCTTGCTACTAAGTGTATAATAACCATTATATACCTTTGCATTGATTACTTCGTTTCCAACACCGCTTCCATCGTTCTGATCTACATAGTAAACTGTAATCGGAACTACCAGCTGTAAGTCTTCTGCTGCTTCTGTTGCTGTATCTTCCTCTGCCACTTCTTCGCCAGTCTCTTCTGTTGTTTCTTCCTCTGCTGTTTCTTCTGCCAGTGCATCTTCATCTGCTACTGGTGTGAGAACCTCATCTTCTGCTGCGTTTTCAACAATGGCATCAGTAGTTGCATCCATAGATGCGGCTGTTACGCCTACTGTGCTTGTTAAAACTACAGAGGAGCTGAGGCCAACCATAAGAAGTTTTCTTACTACTTTGTTTTTCATAGCGTCTTTTTCCTCCATCTCTGCTTTTAGGGATTCCCCTAATCCTATGTTATCATTCTCATTATACCCCCCCCCGGTATTGGAAAGTCAATATAAATTATCCTGTTTTTACCTGTATTTCAACATTTTTACACTTCATTCTCCTGTATATTCCAGCAGTTTTCTCCTGTAAATAACAAACAAAAAAAGACACTGTCCCAGGCTGTTGACAGTGTCCATAAAATCATTATATTTTTTAGATCAGCTCTCCCATAATGGAAGTATAAATATCCTGGCATTTCTGAGGCCAGCTTTTACATATGGCACGCGCAGCCTCTTTATTTGGCGCCGCCATTGTCAGATCCATGATCGCTGCATCCTTTTCGATCAGCTGGCACCGGACTGCATAGGTTCCCTGAGGCGTTGTATAATAGTCAGCCGGCATAAGGATCCTTTCCGGTACCTCATATCCATAATCTCTCAGAAATTCTTCAATTTCATTTCTGATATCCTGAGAAAGATCATTTTCAAAATAGGAAAGTGTCTTACTTCCCTCTTCTGTCAGTTCATAATGAGAACTGTTAGAAACCGTCCGCCGTCTCAGAAGCCCTGTCTCCACCAGTTCTGACAATACCTGCTGAAGATGAAGGTAATCCGTATACTCCCTGTCCAGCACAAACTCTGAAATCTGAGAATTTGTCAGCTCTTCTCTGGAATGCTGAGCCATATAAAGTACCATCAGTTTATAAATTGTAAATGGTTCTGCCATTCTACCACCTCTTTCTCACTTACATCCGGAACATATCTGTTCTTTCAGTTCTTTAACAAGCAGAAACTTTCAAATTTTTCCCCTGGTAACTGTTCTGTTCTTTCATCTGATGGTGAAGCAGATTCAGAACCTCCCGTTTCCTTGACGCCCACAGAGGAGCGATCAGAAGATCTTTCGGACCATCTCCCGTTATCCTGTGGATCACGATCTCCGGATCCAGATTTTCCAGACACTGGATCAGCAGATCCAGATATTCTTCTCTCTCATAAACACGAAATCTTCCTGCAAGATAATCATATGCCAGGTCTGTCCCTTTCAGAACATGAAGAAGCTGAAGCTTGATCCCCTGGATATCTTTTTTGTTCAGATATCTCATTGTTTCAAGAATATCTTCTCTGCTTTCTCCGGGAAGACCCAGGATCGTATGAACGATCACCTCGATATTCCGTCTGCGAAGATTCTCCACTGCCTGCTCAAAACAGGAAAGTCGGTAACCCCTTCTGATGTACTGAGCTGTTTTTTCATGAATCGTCTGAAGTCCCAGTTCAATCCATACCGGTTTAATCCGGTTCAGCTCTTCCAGAAGATCCAAAATCTCCTCTCCCAGACAGTCCGGTCTGGTTCCTACAGACAGGGCTACAATCTGAGGATGAGACATTGCCTCTGTAAAAATTTTCCTGAGATATTCCACCGGGGCGTAGGTATTTGTGTATGCCTGAAAATACGCTATATATTTCTGAATGGGACGTTTCTGTGAAAGAATCTCAATCTGACTTTCAATCTGCTCGGTAATGGACAGCGCCACATCTGCTGCAAAATCTCCACTTCCGCCCTCACTGCAGAAAATACAGCCGCCTGTGCCAAGAGTACCGTCTCTGTTGGGACAGGACATTCCACCGTTTAAGGTGACCTTATAGACCTTTTCGCCAAAACGCTCCCTGAGCATATAGTCCAGGGAGCGATAAGGTTTTCCGTTCCAGCTCTTACGCTGTTCCCGGCTTTCTTTATTCAGTTCTTTCATCAAGGCATTACCTCTGCTTCCTCCGGATCCGGCTCTTTTGGAATATACCTGTCAAAAATTTTTACAAAGAAATGTGAATTGGCATATGCAATCACGGCCGGTCCAAACAAAATAAACAGAAGGATCAATGACATCTGTATCTGAAATGACGGAATAAAAAAGATTGCCAGAGGACAGAAACAGATGATCAACATCAGGAAAGTAAAAGGAAGATGACGGATCGCCATTAAAAATGCATTTTTCAATGTATTTTTGATGGAATTATAAAACTTTGCAAGAACCGGGTACACGTACAAAAAAATCATTACATATAAAAGAGTAAATACTGCAAAAATCATTCCCAGGATCTTTCCTGCCGGCTGTCCCATATTTCTTGCTATATTCGTATCCAGATAAAGAAGCGCTCCTACTATAAGCATGATCACATTTATAATGGTTGCCTGCTTAAAATTCTGTTTAAACGACTTAAAAAAGCTTCTGAATATGTACGCCTCTTCATTTCTCACCATCTTCATTGTTACATAATATAAAGCCGTCAGAGATGCTCCTGCTGTAACCACAGGTATGCAACAGGCAATACAGAGAAGATTCAGCATGCAGAGATCTGCAACCTTTCCCATAAACACAAAAAATTTGTTATCCATATTAAAAAATCGACCCATTTTTACTGCTCCTTTGTCATTCCTTGTATGTCATTGTCTAACAGTATAGCGAAAAAAGGCAGAAAAAGCAAGCTTCACGGAAGAATAAGACGATCAACTGTCACAAATTCATATCCCTGTTCTGTAAGCTCATCTGCCAGAGCAAGGGCAGCCTTCACAGTTGTTTTGTATTCGTCGTGCATCAGAATAACCGAACCATTTTTTATGTTTTTACGGACTCTGCTCAGTATCTCCTGTACATTCTGGGTTTTCCAGTCCAGTGTGTCTATGGTCCAAAATACAGGAATCATTTCCACACAAAATTCTGTTCCTTTTTTCCAGGCGCCATAAGGAGGGCGCATATATACGGGATATTCTCCTGTAATCTCATAAATCCTGTTGTTTGTTTTCAGTATTTCCTCCCTTGCTCCGGCATCTGAGATCCGGTCAAGCTGTACGTGATTGTAGGTATGATTTCCGATCAGATGACCTTCTCTGTACATTCTTTTTACAATATCCTCATTTCCCTCTATTGACTTTCCCAGAAGGAAAAAAGAAGCTTTGATTCCCCGCTCCTTCAACCCGTCCAAAAGCATTTCTGTATATTCCGGATCAGGTCCGTCATCAAAGGTCAGCGCAATCTGAGGTCTGTCCAGCTCTTCCATCACAAGCCTCTGCATTCCTTCCCCGGCAATCATTTTTGCTGCAGAAACACCTGCCTCCTGGATCGCAGAATTGTCAGCTCTACACAGAACTGCAAATACCGCAAACAGGATTCCTGCACAAATAACACATTTTCCAAATTTTCTTTTACCTTTTCTCAACTGTGGCCGCTCCTGTTTTCTTACTTCCATAAAAATTCTATGCAGGACAAAGGAGATTCCATGACTGCCCGGTGGGAGTTTGAGAAATGATTTTCCTGCAAACTAAAAAAAGCTAAATAAAAACCTCCAATTCCATAAAGTATTTTAAAAACAATTCTATAATAAATACAAAAAACGAGGACTGGTTTCTGCTTTTATACAAAAATCAGTCCTCACCGGATACTTGATCATAAATACCTGTTTTGTTTTTTATAAAACCCTTGTTAAAAAGTCCGGAATCTTTCCTATTTATTAAGCATGATCTTTAACTGTGCTTCGATTGCTTCCGCGCATCTTTCAAATCCAAGCTTTCCACTGTTCAGGCAAAGATCATAGTTGGTGGCATCATTCCACACACCGCCTGTAAATTTGCGGTAATACTCCTGTTTTCTCCTGTCGTCTTTTATAAGAAACTTCTCAATTTCTTCTCTGGAACCGGAAATCTTTTCGGATGCCTGTTCCACACGGAAATCCCAGGGCGCATGTACAAACACACGCAGAGTATTGGGACGATCCTTCAGCACATAGTTTACACAACGTCCTACGATCACATAGGATTCTTTTTCTGCAAGATCCTTCACAACCTTAGCCTGATAACTGAAAATATTTTCATCGGAAATAAACTCCTTGCTGTCCGGCTGAACCAGCTTTCCTCTGTACAGTGAAGACTTATTAAACAATGACGGCTTTATTCTGTTTCCACCCTCAACCTTGCCAAAAAGTCCCAGATCAATTCCGCTTTCATCAGAAGCCATACGGATGATCTCTTTGTCATAGAATGAAATTCCCAGCTTTTCCGCAAGCATCTTTCCTACGGTGCGTCCGCCGCTTCCATACTGTCTTGCAATTGAAATTACTATATGCTCATCCATTCGTTTTCCTCCTTATAATATTCCCCTGTCATTCAAAGCTGTATTTATTCTCCCAGATATGCTTTCTGCACTGCCTCATTATGAAGCAGATCCTGTGCTTTTCCCTCCAGAGTGATACTTCCTGTTTCCAGTACATAGGCTCTGTCTGCAATGGAAAGAGCTTTTTTTGCATTCTGCTCTACCAGAAGAACTGTGGTTCCACTTTCGCTTACTTCCTTGATAATATCAAAAATCTCATTTACAAAAATCGGAGACAGTCCCATAGACGGCTCATCCATCAGAATGATCCTTGGCTTGCTCATGAGAGCCCGTCCCATAGCCAGCATCTGCTGCTCTCCTCCGGACAAAGTTCCTGAACGCTGTCCCTGTCGCTCTTTCAGACGGGGAAATCTTTTATAAACCATTTCAAGGCTCTGAGCAATTTCATTTTTATCTTTGCGTGTGTATGCGCCCATAAGGAGATTCTCATAAACTGTCATATCCGCAAATACGCGTCTTCCCTCAGGAACATGGGCCATTCCCATCTGCACGATCTTGTGCGCCGGAACTTTCAGGAGATCTTTTCCTTCAAACATGATGCTGCCTGCTTTTGCCGGCAGGATTCCGGTCAGTGTCTGAAGGGTTGTGGTCTTTCCTGCTCCGTTGGCGCCGATCAGGGCAATTACTTCACTCTGATTTACCTCAAAAGAAATTCCCTTCAGAGCCTGGATCACGCCATAATAAACCTGAAGATCCTTTACTTCCAACATTGCCATGATTACGTTCCTCCTATTCTCCCAGATATGCCGTGATAACGGTCGGATCATTCAGCACTTCTGAAGTCGCTCCCTCAGTAAGTACCTGCCCGAAATTCAACACGGTCAGCTTTTCACAAATGCCGCCCACAAGTTTCATATCATGCTCAATGAGAAGGGTAGTCATATGGAAATGCTCCTGCACAAAACGGATGGTATCCATCAGTTCCTGAGTTTCATTGGGATTCATTCCGGCTGCCGGCTCATCCAGAAGCAAAAGCTTCGGATCTGTTGCAAGAGCGCGAGCAATCTCCAGTTTACGCTGTTTGCCATAAGGAAGATTTCCTGCCAGGATCTCAGCCTCTTGGTCCAGATCAAATACCTTCAGGATCTCCATTGCCTTTTCATTCATTTCTTTTTCTACCTTAAAATACTTCGGCAGTCGCAGGATTCCTGTAAGAGTAGAATACTGATACTGGTTGTGAAGTCCTACTTTCACATTATCCAGAACTGACATCTCTTTAAACAGACGGATATTCTGGAAGGTACGGGCAATTCCCGCCTTATTGATCTCTATTGTACTTTTTCCTGTGATATCCTGTCCGTCCAGTCTGATAATTCCCTCTGTTGGCTTATATACGCCTGTCAGAAGATTAAAAACTGTTGTTTTTCCGGCTCCGTTCGGACCGATCAGTCCGTAAAGCTGGCCTTTTTCTATATTAATATGAAAGCCGTCAACTGCACGAAGACCGCCAAACTGAATTGACAAATGATTTACTTCCAGCATTGCCATGATCAAGCCGCCTCCTTTTTCGTTTTTCCGCCCCGGATCTTCTCTGCCATACGGCTTCTCCATGTTCTTGCTGCCGGAGCCCAGTTAAAGAGCATCATCACGATCAGAACAATCGCATAGATCAGCATACGGTAATTTGCAAAACCGCGGAGAAGCTCCGGAAGAGCATAAAGGATGATCGCCGCGATCATGGAGCCACGGAGATTTCCGATTCCGCCCAGAACCACATATACCAGGATCAGAATTGACATATTGTAATCAAATACCGATACTTTGAGCATGGAAATATTATGTGAGTAAAGTACGCCTGCCACACCTGCAAGAGCTGCAGAAACTGTAAATGCCAGAAGCTTGTATTTTGTCACATTGATTCCCACTGATTCCGCTGCAATCCGATTATCTCTTGTTGACATAACCGCACGACCGCTTCTGGAATGAACAAGATTCTGAACAATAAACAGTGTGATCAGAACAAGTATCACTCCGATCAGGAAAAAATATGGCTTGATTTCTTTATAAAGAGTGGCTGTTCCGGAAATTCCCAGAGCGCCCTTCATGATTTTTTTGCCGCCAGCCGCAAGCTCAAGACCTCCGGATGTTGTTGCCGCATGTATACCGTTTTTATCTACGCCGACATAGAGAATATTGATCAGGTTCTTAATGATCTCTCCAAAGGCAAGGGTAACAATCGCAAGATAATCGCCCCGAAGCCTCAGTACCGGAATACCGATCAGAATACCGAACACACCTGCCACTGCCGCACCGATCAAAATCGCCAGAATAAATCTCGGAACCGGAGGAAGAGCGTCTGCTGCCAGATGAGAAAAAAGTGCGCTGGAGTATGCGCCCACGCACATAAATCCTGCATGACCCAGACTCAGCTCACCGGAAAATCCCACTACAAGGTTCAAAGAAATTGCTGCGATCGTATACACGCACAGAGGAACCAGAAGGCCTGTCAGAAGTCTGGAAAGATTCCCTGTAGAGGAAAGAGTCTGGACCACAGCAAACAGAACGATCACAATTCCATAAGTTATAAAATTACTTCTTGTTGTCTTATTCATCTTTTTCTTCATATCGTCCACCTTACACTTTCTCCTGAATGTTTTTGCCAAACAGTCCGGTAGGTTTCACAAGGAGTACGATGATCAGTACCGCAAACACGATCGCATCCGCAACCTGAGATGAAATGTAGGCTTTTCCAAAAATCTCAATAATCCCCAGAAGAATACCTCCTACCATGGCTCCCGGGATGGATCCGATACCGCCGAACACTGCAGCCACAAAAGCTTTGATTCCGGGCATTGCTCCTGTATACGGAGTCAGTGTGGGATAGGCAGAGCAGAGAAGAAGTCCTGCTATGGCAGCAAGTCCTGAGCCAATGGCAAAGGTCAGGGAAATCGTTGCATTTACATTCACACCCATTAACTGAGCGGCATCTCTGTCCTCAGACACAGCCTGCATGGCACGTCCGGGTTTGGTTTTGCGTACAAACCAGGTCAGAGCCACCATAATAACAACGCTGACAACAATAGTTACAATGGTAATTCCCTTAATAACAAGCTGTCCGTCAAACAGAGTTACTGAAGGAACATCGATCACTGTGACAAAACTCTTGGCATCTGCTCCAAAGATCAGAAGAGCCAGGTTCTGCAGAAGATAACTGACACCAATGGCGGTGATCAGAACCGCCAGATTAGATGACGCTTTTCTGAGAGGACGATATGCGACCTTTTCGATCACAACTCCCAGTACCGTACATATCACAACAGAAAGTATCACTGCCGGAACCGGGCCCATTCCTCCTCTGGTCACTGCGGTGAGAATTACAAAAGCGCCGACCATGATTACATCACCATGGGCAAAATTCAGCATCTTCGCAATTCCATACACCATTGTGTAGCCCAGTGCGATAATCGCATAAATACTTCCCAGGCTGATTCCATCTTTTAAATAAGATATAAAACTCATAGTGCACCTCATATAGAAATTTTATTGTTACATAAAAGAAACGGAGGACAGTACTTATGCACAGGCACCATCCCCCGTCCCTTAATTTTTTAGTGTATATTTATTCACTGATTATTCCATTTCTTTATATTCACCGTTTTCAATAACAAAAGCCTTTGGCTCCTTGTCGCACTCTCCGTCTTCTGTCCATGTAGCTTTTCCGGTAAGTCCGTCAAGTTCGATCTCAAGCATAGCCTCAGACATTGCCACACTGATATCCTCATTTGCCATATCCGGTGTGATCTCTGCTGTATCTGCTGCCGCTTTCATTGCATAGATCACATCATAGGTGTCTGCTGCGAACTGATTGGGAACCTCGCCGTTATTGGCATCACCGTAAGCCTTTACAAATGCCTGGCTTGCCTCGTCCTCTGAAGTTGCAGAGAAAGGAGTCAGAAGCATAACGCCTTCTGCCAGAGAAGTATCGAAATTCTCAACTCCAAGGATTCCGTCCATACCGTCAACACCAAAGAACTTGATATCCATTCCTGCCTCAGATGCCTGCTGAAGGATCAGAGCATTATCTGAATAGTAGTTTGGCAGGAAAAGAAGCTCTGCGCCGCTGTCAGCGATTTTTTTCAGCTGTACGGAATAGTCTGTATTATTGTCTGTTGTGTATGCCTCGTCAGCTACAACTTCCAGTCCGTTTTCTTCTGCCGCTTCCACAAAAGAATCATGTACGCCGGAATTATAATCAGCCATGGAGTCATAGAGAACTGCTACCTTTGTTGCAAGTCCATGCTCGCCGATATATTCTGCAGATTTTGCTCCCTGAGCCGGATCGGTAAAGCACATACGGAACTCATTGCTTCCTGCTGTAATAGAATCAACAGCGGTTGCAGATGGTGTAAACAGGAATGTGCTCTCTGCCGCCTCTGCTCCTACTGCAATACAGGAGGATGATGTAGTTGCTCCGCAAAGCATCTGCATTCCTTTATCAAGAAGGTCGTTATAAGCATTGACTGACTTCTCCGGATCACCCATATCGTCGCCGGCATCAAGTATCTCAACCTGATATCCGTTAAATCCGCCGTCTTTATTGATTTCGTCTACTGCAATTTTCGCTGCATTGTATACGTTTGTACCATACTGTGCATAATCGCCTGTCATTGGGCCGATCACACCGATTTTAAATGTTTCGTCATCTTCTGCGAATACCATTGCAGGCATGGCTGCGGTTGCTGCCACTGCTGCTACAGTTACACTTAACACCTTTTTCCAGTTTCTCATAACAAATCTCCTCCTTGAATTTCTAACGATCATCAACATCCTGTTCCTCTTCGTACAGATGATGTGAAAAAAGCCCACTGGACTACCAGCCGGCTCAGGCTTTTCCCCTGACTTTCGTTCGCTAATACTTTAATGTTTTGATTATAGCATCTGATATATTTGATTTCAAGTATAAATTTGCAAAATATTTACAAGCAAAAAAACCGGCATCCTGTACGGGATACCGGTTTCTGAAAGGAGATTTTCTCTCCTGTTACTTCAATATTTACTTATGCGATAGCTTTTTTAGCGATCTCTGCAAGTGCTTTGAAGCCTTCTGCATCGTTTACTGCAAGCTCAGCAAGCATCTTTCTGTTGATGTCGATGTTTGCAACTTTCAGTCCGTGCATCATCTTGCTGTAGGAAAGTCCGTTCATTCTTGCAGCAGCGTTGATACGTGCGATCCAGAGCTGTCTGAACTGACGTTTTTTCTGTTTTCTTCCTGCGTAGGAGCTTGCAAGAGCTCTCATTACAGACTGTTTTGCAATTCTATACTGTTTGGAACGGGCTCCTCTGTAACCCTTTGCCAGTTTTAATGTACGATTATGTTTTTTCTTTGCGTTTAATCCGCCTTTAATTCTTGCCATTTCTTAATTTCCTCCTGTTCGTCTTCTCTTCTTATAAATAAGGCAGTGCTTTCTTGATATTCTTCAGGTTTGTGGAATCAACAACAGTGGCCTTTCTAAGATTTCTCTTTCTTTTCTGAGATTTCTTTGTTAAGATATGGCTCTTATAAGCTTTGTTTCTCATGATCTTTCCGGTACCAGTTTTTTTGAAGCGTTTTGCTGCTGCTCTACATGTTTTAATCTTAGGCATTTTTATTTCCTCCTTGATTCGTGGTTCTGTTTTATATTTCACATTACTGCAGTATCCGAAACCGGACACGGTAACAGTAACTGCTTAACGTTTTTCGCTGAGAAACATTGTCATGCTTCTTCCCTCAATCTTGGGAGCCTTTTCTACTACAGCGATATCTTTCAGAAGCTCTGCAAAATCATCCAGAACATGTCTGCTGCTTGCCATATGAGCCATTTCTCTTCCACGGAAACGCAGAGTGACTTTTACGCGGTCACCTTTTGTAAGGAATTTCCTTGCAGCGTTTACCTTTGTCTTTAAGTCATTCGTATCAATATTAGGAGAGAGACGTACCTCTTTAATGTCAATCGTTTTCTGTTTCTTTTTGGCTTCTTTTTCCTTACGGGAAAGTTCGTAACGGTATTTTCCGTAATCAATGATCTTGCATACCGGCGGTTTTGCCTGTGGCGCGATCTTTACAAGGTCAAGTCCTGCCTCCTGTGCCTTAAACATGGCCTCCTTTGCAGACATGATACCAAGCTGGGCTCCGTCTGCTCCGATCAGACGTACTTCTTTGTCTCTGATTTGTTCGTTAATCATTAAATTGCTAATTGTTGTACACCTCCATACCTGTAAATGATATACCCTGACTTTTACACGTTTCTGTGAAACAAAAAAAGCATGGACGAATCCACACTCTGCTCATATTCCCATAGTACAGCGCTCTGATATCCACAGACAGCTTCTGTGCCATACATTTATCTGAAAGGAAAATCCTGTCTTACAAATGCTGAGACATATAAACCTGAGACGCATCCTGTGCGCTAAGGTGAGAGTGAACTCTGCTTTGTTTTCTTCACGTACTGTAATAGGATAGCATGAGTTTCCCGGAAAGTCAAGAACTTTTAATGCTAATTTTCTCATGCTTTTTTCTCATCACTGCCCTGAAAAAATCTAAAAAAGAATACAGGCTTTTCTCTCTCATAATATCTCAGGCTTTTATGATAGCTTCTGTCCTGCTGATCTTCAGAATAAAATCTGAAAATACGGAAATATTACATAAGGCAATGATTTATTTAAGGAGGACACAACCATGACAATTCTCAACTGCAATGCAGTAACCTGTATTTATAACAAAGATCAGCTGTGCTCCCGCGGCGAGATCGAGGTTATGGGACCTGATGCCCGCGTTTCTGACGAAACAAGCTGCGGCAGCTTCCGCGACCGCAACAGTGCCTCAGTAACAAACAGCGTAAAAGAATCCTGTGGCTGCGAAAAAATCAAAATTGACTGCAAAGCCCATGAATGCACCTACAATGAGCACTGCAAATGTACTGCTGCTGCCATTGACATCAACGGTCAGAACGCCAGCACAGAAAAAGAAACAAAATGCAAAACCTTTGCATGTAAATGCTGACAGTTTTTCCGAAGCAAAAGGTACACAGCATACAATAAGTGTCGTAACAGTAGTTTATAATGCGCACCTGAAAAAAGGACATTGCCCACAAAGCAATGTCCTTTTGCAGTCTTTTCAGTTTTATCTGTTTTTCAGGAAATCCGGAATCTGGATATCCTTTTTCTGAACTGTACTTGTAGGTACCTTGGTACCATAAGATGAATTCATGTTTGGAAGAGAAAAGCTCGGCATATTGATACCGCCAGCCTGATTTGCTGCGCCTGTCTGTGCAGCCGGTTTTCTTACAGAAAACGGTGAAGATGCATTACTTCTTCCGCCAAAGGAAGAGCCAGCCTTGGGAGCTGCATCAGTAAGTCCTGTAGCGATAACTGTAATTCTTGCATAATCTGCAACAGAATCATCATACATTGCACCGAAGATGATATTTGCTTCCTCTCCTGTAAGCTCCTGTACATAGCTTGCAGCATCATTTGCATCCATAAGAGAAATATCACCTGAAATATTAATGATTACATGAGTTGCGCCTTTAATGGTTGTCTCAAGAAGCGGGGAGGATACAGCCTGCTGAACAGCTTCCATAGCCTTGTCGTCTCCTCTTGCTTCTCCAATACCGATATGAGCGATACCCTTATCTGTCATAACAGTCTGAACATCTGCAAAGTCAAGGTTGATCAGTGCCGGCAGATTGATCAAATCGGTGATTCCCTGAACCGCCTGCTGAAGAACTTCATCAGCCTTGCGGAGTGCCTCCGGCATGGTTGTCCGGCGGTCAACGATCTCGAGAAGCTTGTCATTCGGAATAACGATCAGTGTGTCCACTGCTTTTTTCAGATTCTCGATCCCTGCAAGAGCATTGTTCATACGTGTCTTTGCTTCAAAACGGAATGGCTTTGTTACAACGCCAACAGTAAGGATTCCCATTTCCTTGGCTGCTGCTGCGATCACCGGTGCCGCACCTGTTCCGGTGCCGCCGCCCATACCACAGGTAACAAATACCATATCAGCGCCTTCTATTAACTGTTTTACTTCTTCTATACTTTCCTCAGCGGCCTTCTGACCAACTTCCGGCTGTGCTCCAGCACCAAGACCTTTCGTTATCTTTTCACCAATCTGAAGTACTGTTGGAGCTTTACAGAGGGTTAATGCCTGTTTGTCAGTGTTGACACCTACAAACTCAACTCCTCCGATGGTCTCTTCCACCATTCTGTTTACAGCATTATTTCCAGCTCCGCCCACACCAATGACTATAATCTTGGCAGAGGACTCAGCTTCATTTGACATAATCTCTAACAATGTACTTCCTCCTTTTATTTCCCCGATATTTATCGTAATCTACCTGCATATAGTATATCATATATTTTTTTCTAAAATTAATCAACTACTATTTTTGTTTTTTTATACTTTTTTCATGTATTTTCGTCATTTACAACTTAATATCCATCGCCGGAATAAGGGTCTTCCCCGCTTTCATCGTAGGCTCCTGTTTCCTCTGAACCATCTGTATACTCGCCGGACTCTTCGCTGTATCCGTCCTGGTACTCCGGATCCGAATACCCGTCTTCTGACTCATAAGAACTGTCCTCTGAGCTTTCGTCCTGACTTTCGCTGTCTGATTCTTCTGTGTTTTTCGGCATAGGACCTACATAGTTTCCTTCCCGGTCATACTCTCCGGTTCCGGTAAATCCGCCTTCTTCGTTATAGCCGCCTGTCCAGTCTCCCATTGCGTCTATGGTTTCCTGTGTGGGGGCAGGACCAACATAATTCCAGTTGGCATCATACTCGCCCTCTCCGGTATAATCACCTTCCTCATCATAGCCGCCGACCCATTTTTCAAGAGCATAGTCAAGAGCAGTCATAGGCTTCGGACCTACATGCTTTCCGCTTTCATCGTACTCGCCGTCCCCGGTATATTCACCGTTTTCGTCATAGCCTCCGGTCCAGTTCTCTGCTGTTACTTCCTCTATCTCTGCCTCAAACGTAATGGTCTTTACATAATTGGTAACATTCTCTGCATGAAGGATTCCCTTCTGTCCTGCAAGCTGAGGAAGAATTGCGATCACCCGGGTCATTTTATCCTCAAGATTCACATCTTTGCCCAGATTTACTATGATATCCCCATAAAGAAGGCTGATCTCATAGTTTTCGTCAAACTGAATGTGGTCCGGCAGACTGTCATTTTTGGCAAAAATCGTAGAAAGGGCAACCGCTGTATTCAGAACAGTTTCTTTTATGGGAAGCTTCTCTCCCTTTACTACCCGTTTTACGGAAATCCCGTCAAAAAAAGGTACTCTTTTATCCTGTGTTTTCTCACTTTCAATAAACACGCCGTTCCGGTCAAAATACACATAGCTGTCCAGATAGGGAATGCAGCCTACTGCCTTTTTTTCTTTCACGCTGACCACAATGGTGTTTCTGTTTGACCGCGTAACCCTAAAGCCTTCCACAAAAGGAATATCCCCTGTATCCTCTGTGGTGTAAAGGATCGGAGCAAGAATGGAATTTTCTGCCATTGGTCCCCGAAGGACCATGGCCTTTATCTCTTTTTCTGTGTAATGACCGCTCCCCATGATCTCCACATTTTCCACCTTAAAATAAAGAAAGAAAAAAAGCACACCAGCCAGAAGGCAGGCGCCAATCCCCCCAAGTATTAATTTTTTATGCTTATCCGATATGTTCAGTTTTTTTCTGTATTTTGATGTTCTCATAAAAATGCAGTTCCTGTATCCTCTTCTATCTGCGCGCCCAAAGACGCCAGATCCTTACAAATATGCTCATATCCCCGGTAAATAAAGGAACATCCCTCGATAACAGTTTCCCCCTGCGCCGCAAGGGCTGCCACAACCAGCGCCGCTCCTCCCCGCAGCTCTCTGGCTCTCACAGTACAGCCTCTGAGCCGGTTTCCACCCTGGATGACCGCCTCTCTGCCTGAAACAAAAACAGAGGCTCCCATTTTATTCAGTTCCTCTACAATCCTGAACCGGTTTTCAAAAATATTTTCACGTATGCAGCTTTTCCCCGGAATGGTTGTCAGTACTGCCATGAGAGGAGACTGAAGATCTGTGGAAAAACCCGGATACGTGTCTGTTTCCAGAAATGGTACGGGAAATGCCGTTCCGCTTCCGTCAGCTATTAGTTTACCACTGTTCCGGTTATATTGTCCACCCATTTTCCCATACACTTCAAGAAATGCATCCAGCTCTCCCTCCGGCGGATTGGCGATCACGATCTTTCCTCTTGTTGCCGCAGCTGCACACAAATAAGTTCCGGCCACAATACGGTCAGGAGGAATCTGCATATTTCCGGCTTTCAGCTCCTTCACGCCTGTAATCTGGATACAGCCGGTCCCTTCTCCCTGGATTTCTGCCCCCATACTGCGAAGATATCTGCAGAGCCACACAATTTCCGGCTCTCTGGCACAGTTTCTGAAAATTGTATGTCCCTCTGCCAGAACAGCAGCCAGAATCCCCTGCTCTGTGGCGCCCACACTGGTTTTTCCAAAAACAATCTCTGCGCCTTTCAGACACCCGGCCTCAGCTTCCAGGCTGTTTTCTTTTTCCTCCACACTGGCTCCCAGACAGCGCAGTACATACAAATGCTGGTCAACCGGACGCTTTCCTATTACACAGCCTCCCGGATAACCCATGGAGCCTTTTTTGTTTCTTGCCAGAAGCGCTCCCAGAAGAATCACTGATGACCGCATTTTTCCGGTACAGTCTCCGGAGATCTCTGTTCCGTCTGCTCTGCTGCAGTCAAGATAAAGAGTATTTTTTTCCCACCAGGTAAGCGCACCCAGGGATCTGAGAATATCCTCCATACAATACACATCAGCAATGGCAGGACATCCCCTCAGCACGCTGACTCCCCTGTGAAGCAAAGAGGCTGCCATCATGGGCAGCGCAGAATTTTTTGATCCCTGTATGGATATGGTACCCTGAAGCGGCTTTCCTCCTGTAATGCGAATTTTATCCAAACCGTCACACCCCAAAAGCCCTCTTCCATTTATCCTATGCTGTTTTTTCTTTTCTGTGACTGCTGACACTGAGAGCCAGCCCCATTTCTGCCAGAAGGAATACCACCGAGGTTCCTCCATAGCTTACAAAGGGTAGGGTGATTCCTGTATTGGGGATCGTATTTGTAACAACAGAAATATTAAGGATTACCTGAATCGCCATGTGCCCCATGATCCCGGCGCTGATCAGGGCCCCCTGAAGATCTTTGCTGTGCATGGCGATCACACAGAGCCTCCACAAAAGCAGAGCAAAGATCACAATCAGAATACCGGCTCCCACAAGCCCCAGTTCTTCACATATAATGGAAAAGATCATGTCGTTCTGCGCTTCCGGAACAAATCCCAGCTTCTGAAGGCTGCTTCCCAGCCCCCGTCCGAACAGACCGCCACTTCCTATTGCATACAGCCCCTGAATAGTCTGAAAACCTTTTTCGTATTTTTCCGGATTTCTCCAGATAGCCAGGCGCTCCAGACGATAGCTTTCTGCTGCCAGAAAAACAGCTATAAAAGCAACTCCTGCGCTTCCCATCCCAACAAACTGCACATATCCCGGACTGGATACAAAAATAAGAATTACTCCGATTCCCAGAATGATGATGGCCGTACTGAGATTGTTGGAGCCCACCAGTCCCACAATGGGGAGAAGTGTCGCCATGGTACGGCACATAAACCATATGCCGGATGTTTTTTTACGGCTTCTGTCAATCTGCCAGGCAAGAAAAAGAATCACTGCCACTTTTGCAAATTCTGAAGGCTGAAAAGATAACGGGCCCAGACTCAGCCATCTTTTTGATCCATTGATCTCCTGTCCCACCAGAAGAACAGCCGTAGACAGGGCAAGGGACATCAGATAAACTACCGGTGCAAGAGAAACCCAGAAATGATAGTCTGTTTCTGATACCACATACATGGCTGCCAGTCCCAGGGCTGTTGCAAACAGCTGTTTTTTGAAATAATAAAAGGAATCGTGAAATCTGACTCTCCCATTGTAAGAACTGGCGCTGTACAGAAACACCAGACCAAATACTGCAAGAAAAATCACAAGAATCAACAAAAGGGCATCGGCTGTTCCTTTTTTTCTCTGTGGCTGCTGTGACATAAGCGCCTCCCTGCTGCCGTGTTATTAATAAATATGAAATTTTTCACAAAAAATGACCGGTTCGTACATCTGCGTACTTCCGGTCATTTTTGTTTTTAGATTTTATATAGATCAGAGATTTTTTACATATTCCTTAAAGCAGTCTCCGCGCTGCTCATAATTATCAAACTGTCCCCAGCTTGCACAGGCAGGAGAAAGAAGAACCGCCTCTCCCGGCTGCGCTTTTTCTGCACAGATCTTTACCGCCTCCTGAAGATCCTCGCAGAGAATACAGGAGCAAACTCCAAGTCTTTCTGCAGCATCCCTGATATTTTCCTTTGTCTGTCCGATCAGAACCAGACTTCTTACCTTGCCGTCAAAGCTGTTCAGCCATTCATCATAGCTGGATCCTTTGTCATAACCGCCTCCGATCAGCCAGGTAGGACGGTTCATTGCCTGGATTCCCTTGATTGCAGCATCCGGATTGGTTCCTTTGGAATCATTGTAATAGACAACTCCGTTCTTTTCTGTCACATACTCGATCCGATGTTCTACTGCTGTAAATTCGCAGATACTTTTTCGGATACTCTCAACAGATACGCCTGCGTAATAAGCCATGGCTGCTGCTGCCATTACGTTTTCGAAATTGTGTTTACCCAGAAGTTTCAGATCTTCTGTTTTTACAAGGAAGATTTCCTGATCCTCTGTTCTCAGAATGATCTGTCCGTCCTCCAGGAAAATTCCTTTTTCCAGTCTTCTTTCGCTGGAAAAATACACGGTCCGGGGTACAATATTTTTTCCAAATTCTCTGAGAACCGGGTCTTCATAGTTCAGAACACACACATCCTCAGCCTTCTGATTTTTTACGATCAGTTCCTTCACACGGATATATTCTTCCATAGTATGATGACGGTTCAGATGATCCTCCGTAATGTTCAGGATCGCGCTGACCTGAGGGGCAAACTTCTCAATCGTCTCAAGCTGAAAGCTGGAAATCTCAGCCACTGTCACAGAGTCCTCTGTCATTTCCAGAGCTTTGGAAGTATAGGGGGTTCCAATGTTTCCAACCACAAAAACAGAATCCTCGGCATCCTGCATAATTTTTCCCAGAAGGGCTGTTGTTGTTGTCTTGCCGTTTGTTCCAGTGATCGCAAGAACTCGTCCTTTCCCTGTGCGGAAAGCAAGCTCAACCTCTCCCCACACCGGAAGTCCCTGCTCATAAAAACCTTTTACCAGAGGAAGATCCGTGGGTACTCCCGGACTTAATACTGCCAGATCAAGATTTTTCTGTACCTCTTCCGGAAGCTCGCCTGCATAGATATCCGTTTCTTTTATGCTGGCTGTCTTATGTAATACTGCTTCTTTGTCCAGATCCGGGTTTCCGTCATACAGAACCGGGCAGGCTCCAACCTGTCCCAGAAGCTCCGCTGCTCCGATCCCGCTTTTTCCGGAACCAAATACCAGAACCCGTTTTCCTTTTAAGTCCATCACTGTTTTCCTCCTTCAATTAAAGCGCCAGGAATGCGATCAGACACATCACAGCGGTTATCACTGAGAACACTGCCACAATCCTTGTTTCCGACCAGCCGCAAAGTTCAAAATGATGATGGATAGGAGCCATTTTGAAGATTCTTTTTCCGTGGGTAGCTTTAAAGTATGTTACCTGGATCATAACAGAAAGTACCTCAACAAAATAAATCAGTCCCACCAGCAAAAGGAATAAAGGCATCTGAAGCACATAGGCTGTTCCGGCCACAAATCCGCCCAGGGCCAGAGATCCGGTATCTCCCATAAAAATCCTGGCAGGATATACATTAAAAAGAAGGAATCCCATCAGACCGCCTACCACTGCACAGGTAATTGGCTCAATCCCGCTTTTTGTTCCAATGGACATCACAGTAAAGAAAACTGCAACGATCAGTGTCACACTGGATGCAAGACCGTCAAGTCCGTCTGTAAAGTTGACGCCGTTTACCGTACCGATCACCGCGATAAACAAAAGGGGCACTGCCAGAACACCAAGGTTCAGATAATGTTCCGGCCAGAACGGAATTTTCATGGTCAGAGAAATATCTGTATAGTTAAGGATATAAAATGCGAAAATACCAGTAACTACAACCTGAAGCAGAAATTTCTGCCATGCAAGAAGACCGTCGGAGCGCTTCAGCACAACTTTCAGGTAGTCGTCAAGAAATCCGATGATTCCAAATCCCAGAGTCAGAAACAGAATCGGAATGACAGCCGGATAATCCTTTACATAAAACAAAGACGTTACAACTGCAGCGATCAGAAATATGATGCCTCCCATGGTAGGAGTTCCTGCCTTTTTCAGATGGGACTGCACGCCCTCCACCCGTTCTGTCTGTCCCATTTTCAGTTTTCTGAGAAACGGGATAATCACAGGTCCCAGAATCAGGCTGATCGCAAAAGAAACCAGAACCGGTATTACAACTTGATAATTCATCTTCACACCTCTTATCATTCTTTCGTTTTTTACATCATAACCAGTATAAGGCTTTTCCGGGAAATTATCAACCCTCAGTAACGACGCTGTCACTGTTCCTTACAGTAATATACTGTTACTCTTCCTGTGCTTTTGGGGAGCCTGTTTTTTCTATTCCAAGATATGGGAGTACATTGTCAAAAATACTGCGCACCACAGGAGCGGCAATGGTCCCTCCATAATAAATCCCCTGGGGATCATGGATGATACAGAGAGCCAGAACCTTTGGCTCCTCTGCCGGAGCAAATCCCAGAAAGGAAGAAATATAGCGGTTTGCGCTTCGGGGAAGGGTCTGTGAAGTGGCTGTTTTTCCTCCAATGGAATAGCCTTCAATGGCAGCGTTTTTTCCGGAGCCTTCAGACACAACTGTTTCCAGTATTTTTCTCACTGTTTCTGATGTTTCAGAGGATATGATCCCGGCTTCTACCGGATATTCCAGTTCTTTTATCTGAGTTCCATCCGCACTCTGGACAGCCGCTCCAAAATGCGGAGTAATCCTGTTTCCACCATTAATAAGGGAACTTACGGTGGTCGCAAGCTGCACCGGTGTAATCTGAAAGGACTGCCCAAAGGCAACTGTTGCCAGTTCCACATTTCCCATATTTTCCATTTTGTGCATAATCGTTCCCGCCTCTCCGGGAAGATCGATCCCGGTCTGTTTCATAAGACCAAACTGTCGAAAATATTTATAATATTTTTCCACTCCAAGGCGCAGTCCCACTTCAATAAATACAGGGTTGCAGGAATTCTGAGCTCCCTCCACAAAATTCTGAGAACCGTGACCTCTTCTGTTGGCGCAGTGTATCCTTCTGTCATCTACCAGCTTATATCCCGGGCAGTAAAATCTGTCATTTAATGACACCACTCCTTCCTGAAGCCCTGCTGCCATAGTAATGATCTTAAAGGTAGAACCAGGTTCATACGTATCATTAAGACATGGATTTCTCCACATCTGATTCAGAAGATCCTGAGCTTTTTTCTGATCCATGGAAGCAGTATCCTGTCCATTATTCAGGACAAACGGTTCATTCAGATTAAACTCCGGAACATTGACGCAGGCATAAATTTCACCATTTTGCGGATTCATCAGAAGAACAGACACCCGTTCTGCCTGTTTTTCCTCCATTACTTTCAGAGCAGCCTGCTGCACGAACTCCTGTATACTGATATCAAGGCTCAGTCTCAGTGTGTTTCCCTTAACCGGTTCTGCTCTCCGTTCTCCAAGACCATTGATCTCAACTCCTCTGGCATCTGTGGTGGTAAGAATTTTTCCGGGAATTCCTTTCAAAATCTCATCATATTCTACTTCCAGTCCAATGATCCCCTGATTGTCCCCTCCTGTAACCCCAAGAACCTTGGACGCCAGAGAATCATAGGGATAGTATCTTTTATAATCTTCATCCACCTTCACCCCGTCAAGCCCTGCCTTTCGAATGGCATCTCCTGTTTCTTTCTCCACATTGGTGCGGATCCGTTCTATGGATGAATTTTTTTCTACTTTTTTCCGCACAGCTTCCTCCGACATATCCAGCTCTGACACCAGAAGCCGTATCACTTTTTCCGGCTCTTTGATCTGACTGTGGATCACGGAAACCGTACACACGGTTTTATTTGCTGCAAGGACTTTTCCTTTTGCATCCAGGATCTCTCCTCTGGCTGCCTTGATATCCCTTTCTCTTTCATGAAGATCTTCAGCTTTTTCATAATAATAATCAGACCGGAATCCCATCAGCCATACAAGCCTTCCCAGAAGTCCCAGCAGCATTGCTCCGCAGCATAAAAAAACAACCCAAACCTTTTTCTTGTGAAAGGTCATGTTTTTTTTCATAAAAATGCCCCACAGAGATTATCACAAAAATATATGATTCATCTCTGCGGGGTATGTTTTTATCTTTCTTTTATTCCAGTCCGGCCTCTTCGTTTGTCAGACCGTCACTTTCCATATCATTTCCCACAATAGGGTCTTCCGAATTTTCCGGCGGCGCCGGGGCTGCCGGATTGGAAACAGCATCTCCCACTGCTTCTCCACTTTCTGAAGCAGGAAGTGTTTCCCCGGAAAAGCTTTCAAGGTTTTCTGACTTGATATACTCTCCGTTGTCGTTCAGCTTTCTTTCTCCGTTTTCATTAAGAAGGTAGCCCTGTTCGTCTACCCGGTTTCCTTCCATATCGATCAGATTTCCCTCTGCATCTACCATATTTCCTTCTTCATCCACGTCACTGCCTGAAACATCTTCCAGCACACCATTAAAGCCATCCCAAAGTTCTGTTTCAGGAACAACGCCGTCTTCTGCTTCATCCGGCTCAATATTCAGATACGGAAGCAGCTCGGAAAGAATTCCCTGTGCAATATACTGAGGATATTTACTGTCTGCCTGATCTTCTGCGTTGGGCTCGTCAATAACCACATATATGATTACCTGGGGTTCTTTTACCGGGGCAAAGGTAATAAAAGAAACCAGATACTTTTTGTTCCCACGGGGATATTTTTCCGCTGTACCTGTTTTACCGCCTGAACTGTATCCCTGCACCTTGGAATGGCGGCTGGTTCCCTCAATTACACTGTCTTCCATATAAGAGCGGATATCTGCGGAAAGCTCAGAAGAAATTGTCTGTTTCAGCAGGATCGGTTCTACTGTTTTTACTGTACTTCCGCTGCTGTCCTGTATTTCTTTTACAAGATGAGGCTGATAATAATAGCCTCCGTTGATAACAGAACTCATAGCGTTGATCTCCTGAAGCATCGTACAGGTATATCCCTGTCCAAATGCGGAGCAGGCAAGCTCAGTTTCTCCCATGGTATCCATGGTATGGATAATTCCCGATCCTTCGTTTGGAAGGTCGATTCCTGTTCTGCTTCCAAAGTTAAAAAGACTCTGCGCTTTAATGAACTGTTCCGCTCCCATCCTTTCTGCGATCTGCATCATTCCGTCATTACAGGAATTGGCGATCACGTGCATCAGATCCTCCGATCCATGAGCATCCGGATAAACTGCGCATTTAATAAATGTATCGTTGTTTGCTCCGAATACCTGTCCGCCATCGCAGACAAAATTGTCATTTTCGGATATACTTCCTTTTTCAAGAGCGCCTGCCATAACAATAGGCTTTACAACAGATCCCGGCTCAAAAGCATCTGTTACGCAGAAATTATTCCACATGGCGTTCAGAGCAGTTACGGTTTCCTCATCATTCATAGCCTTGATCTCTTCCTTTGAATAAAGACTGGAGAGATCTCGCGGGTCATTGAGATCATAGCGGTCCCCGGCATCCATGGCAAGGATTTCTCCCGTATTGGGATTCTGTACAACAACACCAATGTTTTTGGCTCCCATTTTTTTCTTAAAGCCGTTTACATACTTTTCTACAATCTGCTGTACACCTACATCCAACGTGGTAACAATATTTTTTCCATCTACAGGCTCAATAATAGTCTGTTCCACATCTGATTCATTATTAAAATATCCATACTGCCTGCCGTCAGCTCCCATCAGCGTACTGTTATAATAGCTTTCGATACCTACATCAGCCACATCTCTGGCAAGTGTAAAACCAATGGTGTCACAGGCCAGGCTTTTAAAAGGATAGCTTCTCAGATAATCCTCTTCAAACCATACACCCTTGACGTTTTCCCGTTCTGCTTTTTCTGTGGCAGACAAAGGGCTGTCCTCATCTACAGTGATATATGCTTCAAATTCCTTTTTCTTATCCATGGGAAGCTGTTTCAGAAGAATCTGATACTGGCTCTGGCTTGTTCGGCTGTCTGAAAGAAGAGAACGGACTTTTTCTTCATCAATTCCCAGAATTTCCTTCAAAGTACGAATGGTAGGTTCCACGTACTCAGGATCGGAATTTACAGTTTTGCAGTCAAGGATCACATTATAAACCTTGTTGCTGGTAGCCAGGATATTGCCGTTTCTGTCGTAAATATTGCCCCTTCTGGCAGGAAGCACATCATTCTCATATCTCTGCTGCGCCTGGGTCAGCACCTGCTTTTTATATTTGTCACCATTTGTTGCATTAATATAGGTAATTCTTCCCAACAAACAAACTAAAGCCAGCAACACTGCTCCAAACAGTCCTGCCAGCTTTCCTTTCATCTGATGATTTATTTTTTGTCGGGGTTTCCTTCTTCTGGTCCTCCTGTCGTTTCCCAAATTCTCACCTCTTATTTGTCAGGTACATCCTGATACTGTCTCACATAGCTGTTGTTTGACATACTGTATGTTTTTTTCTGATCCTCTCTGGGATAATTCATTCCCAGCCGTCCAATGGCTATTTTTTTGATCCTGTTCAGATCCACGCTGGAATTCACCTGACTTTCATAGGCATTATTCTCTTCCCTCAGTTCACTGAGTTCTGATTCCAGCACTGCCACATTTTTGATCCGGCCTGTAATATCCGCTCTGAGCTGCAGATAATTCACACAGCAAAACAGAACTGCCACAGAGATCACAGCCAGAAAAAAAACAAATCCTCGTCCCATACTCATGGCTTTCTGACGGTTTCTCATTGTTTCTCTGCTGACTGCACGTGCACGGCGCGCCGTTTTTGCTGAAGAAGCTTTGGTAACCTTCCTCTGCCGTCTGTCCTGGTTTCCCCGTACAGCCGGCATATTTCTTTCAGGTACTTCCTGCAGACGTCTTACTGTATTTCCATCCACATACATTCCCCGGGCGTTTCTGACATTTTCTCTGCTTCTTCTGGCCGTCACCGCTCTGTTTGTCCTGTCCATTTTCTATCACTAACTTTCCTTAACATTCACTAAATCTTCCTACTGCTCCACTCTGCGTTCAAATATACGCAGTTTGGCGCTCTTTGATCTGGAATTATCCTCCAGCTCCGCTGCTCCCGGCAGAATCGGTTTCCTGGTGATCACTTTTCCTTTGGACTTCCTGCCGCACACACAGACCGGAAAGTCCGGAGGGCAGGTGCAGGGATTCTCATTTTTGCGGAAAATCGTCTTGACAATCCTGTCTTCAAGAGAATGGAATGTAATGATACAGATTCTTCCTCCGTCTCCCAGCATGTCGATCATTCCATCCAGAGACTCCCTGAGTACGTCCAGTTCTCTGTTCAGTTCGATTCGGACAGCCTGAAAAGTTCTCTTTGCAGGATGTCCCCCCGCTGCCTGAATCTTCATGGGAATCGCACGGCGGATAATTTCCGTCAGCTCTCCCGTAGTCTGTATTGGCTTTTCCTGTCTGGCAGCCACAATATGTTTTGCAATATTTTTCGCAAATTTATCTTCACCGTAATCACGAATGATCCGGTACAGTTCTTTTTCTTCGTAACCATTGATAATATCAGCTGCAGTACGGGTCTGTCTCTGATCCATACGCATGTCAAGAGGCGCGTCTGCCCTGTAGGTGAATCCGCGCTCCTCATTGTCAAGCTGGTAGGAAGATACTCCCAGATCCAGCAATATTCCGTCTACCTGATGAATACCAAGGTTCTTAAGCTCATTTACCATGTAACAATAATTGCTGCGAATGATCGTCACTCTGTCTTCATAGGCAGCCAGCCTTTCACTCGCAGCAATTATTGCATCCTGGTCCTGATCTATTCCAATAAATCTCCCCTTGGCAGAAAGTCTGCTGCACACCTCTACGGCATGCCCTGCACCTCCCAGAGTTCCATCCACGTAGATTCCGTCAGGCTTTACTTTCAAACCTTCAATGGTTTCTTCCAGTAAAACCGATTTGTGTCTGAATTCCATATACGTCTCCTGTGTTGGATTTACTTCCGGCGTAATACTTAAATGATGATACCCATATCCTGCATACCCTCTGCAATACTGTCCATATCATCATAATTACAGTTCTCGCTCCATTTTTCTCTGCTCCAGACTTCAATCCTGTTCAGATTTCCCGTTAAAACCACGTCCTTTTCCAGACCAGCAAACTCCCGAAGCGTCTGAGGCACGAGAATTCTCCCCTGCTTGTCCAGCTCACACATTGTGGCTCCTGCAACAAAGAATCGTGAGAAGGTTCTTGCATTCTTATTTGTAAGTGGTAAGGCTCTGAGTTTTTCTTCAAAGGCTTTCCATTCATCCATAGGATAAACAGAAAGACAACCATCCAGTCCCTTTGTCAGAACGAACTCTTCTCCCAAAAGCTCTCTGAACTTCGCCGGGATGATCAGACGCCCCTTCGCGTCTATTGTATGGTTGTATTCTCCCATGAACATGTAACTCACCTACTCTCGCAAAGTACGATTCTCCCCTTCGTACTTTCCAGCAGAAACGGATGGGTCTGCCATATTCCCTCCATTCACTACCACTATTCACCACTTTCTACCACTTATGAACCCATTCTACCCCATTTACTTTGAAATTACAAGTGGGAATCTCAGGTTTTTTATTTTTTTAAATGAAAAAAAGCCGGATTTTTCCAGCTTTTTTCTCTGATAAAAAGGATTCTCTGACAGGTCTGCCACAGAATCCTTTTTCGTTATTATATGCTTTGAAATTTCTCAATCAGCCTGTCAAGCCTCTGGCTTTCCTTCAGACATTTGGGAAGGTCCTCCCTGTTCCGGATCATTCCGTTCAGCTTTCTCCGACAGTTCTGTATCTTCCGTTTCAGCTTTTTCTGATTCAGCTTCTTCAGTTCTGCTGTCTGATCCGGCTGAGACTCCCTGCTCTGATTTTTCATCCGCTTCTGCATCTTCAGGAACCTCTTTTTCTTCAGTCTCTTTATTTTCTTCTTTGATGTCTGTTCCCATAAATTCATGAGATACATCCTCGTAAGTCTGAATATCATCATAATTCAGAACAGCTCTTTTTTCCTCTCTCCTGCGGGCTCTGTATCTTTCACGTTTTTTTGTCAGGCTTCTGCGGACAGAAGCTGTAACTCCAAACGTAACGGCAAGAACAAGCAGCACACACACCAAAATGGGGATCTCTGTTCCCGGAACAGTTATCGGATCCGGTCGAAGAAATTCTATCCCTGCCCGTCCAAGGCTGTAGCCTGCCAGATATCTTAAAAGGATCTCTCCCGGATATTTCCTGTGTTTTGTGTACAACATAAGAATCAGAAACAGCACAAGACACCAGATACTCTCGTAAAGAAACAGAGGATGCACCTGTATCCAGGAAATACCGTCTGCTTCTGACAAATGGCCGGCCATCAGCTCTGAAATCTGAGCTCTGCTGACCGCATCTGCCGGAATCTGCATAGCCAGAAGGCTGTCCGTATATTCCCCAAAACCTTCCCGGCTAAAAAAGTTTCCCCACACTGCTATTATCTGCGTTGTCAGAAGTCCCATACTGGCAGTATCTGCCATCTGTGCAAAAGAAATTTTTCGGATTTTACAATAAATCGCACCAACCAGGATTCCGCCTAAAATACCGCCGTATATGGACATTCCACCATTTCTGATATCCATAAGCTCCATAACGGATTTTCCTGCAAACATCTCCCGGTTTACTGCCACGTACATAAGTCTTGCGCCCAGCACACCGCCCAGAAAAGCCGGGATCACTGCTTCCAGACAGAGGTTGGGATCCTCTTTTTGTTTTTTTGCCACAAAAATCATTACCGCAAGTCCAAGAAGCATACCTGCTGCTGTCAGAAGCCCGAAAAAAGTAAGCTCAAATCCGAAAACTGAAACGGACTTTCCTACAAAATCAAAATTAATATTCAGATTTGGGAATCGAACTGATGTATTCATACACGCACCTGCTTATACATTGAAACGGAACAGGATCACATCTCCGTCCTGAACCACATATTCCTTTCCTTCCATACGAACCAGACCTTTTTCTCTGGCTCCTGCATAAGAACCACAGTCCAGAAGATCCTGATAATTTACAACCTCTGCTTTGATAAATCCACGCTCAAAATCTGTGTGGATCTTTCCGGCTGCCTGAGGAGCTTTTGTTCCGATCTTAATAGTCCATGCTCTTGTTTCATCCTCTCCTGCAGTCAGGAAGCTCATAAGTCCTAAAAGGCGGTAGCTTGCGCGGACCAGTTTTTCAAGACCGGACTCTGTCAGTCCCAGATCCTCCAGGAACATTTTTCTCTCATCATCATCCAGCTCGGAAATTTCTTCCTCAATTCCTGCACAGATCACAAAAACTTCACTGTTCTGCTGAACGGCATAATCCTTAACAGCCTTTACGTGAGGGTTGGATGCGCCGTCATCTGCCAGCTCGTCCTCTGCCACATTTGCCGCATAGATCACAGGCTTCCAGGTCAGAAGATTGTAAGTTCCCATCCACGCTTCTTCATCCTCTGTTTCCAGTTCCATAGTGATAGCCAGCTTTCCGTCTTCCAGATGAGCCTTTATTTTCTGAAGGAATTCAAGTTCTTTTGCCGCTTCTTTATCCATTCTCGCTGTTTTTGTAACCTTTGCGATTCTTCTTTCCAGAATTTCAAGGTCAGAGAATACAAGCTCCAGATTAATGGTTTCAATATCACGGATAGGATCAATGCTTCCATCTACATGGATTACGTTTGGATCTTCAAAGCAGCGCACCACATGGACAATGGCATCTACCTCACGGATGTTTGCCAGGAACTGGTTTCCCAGACCCTCGCCTTTGGATGCTCCTTTTACAAGTCCTGCAATATCCACAAATTCGATCACTGCCGGAGTTACTTTTTTTGAATGATAAAAATCTCCCAGAAGCTTCAGTCTCTCATCAGGAACTGTTACCACACCTACATTGGGATCAATGGTGCAGAAAGGATAATTGGCAGATTCCGCTCCTGCCTTTGTTAAAGAATTAAAAAGTGTACTCTTGCCTACGTTAGGAAGGCCGACAATTCCAAGCTTCATGTTTTATATTTCCTCCTGAGGTTTTTATTTTTATGATATTTATGTTAATATTCTAAAAAATCATAGGGACTGTATTCTTCATGATTCACAATACAGTCTGAGCCCTGATTCGGTTTAAAGTATACCACATCAGATCTCTGTTTTACAACTATGTTCCTTTTTATATTGGTTGTGTTTTGCGTAAAAGCGCAAAATCCTCCCAATCATAGCCTCTGTATTTAGTCCCTTGTCATAAGCATAAGAAGGATTCCTTTTTCAAATTCTACTACAGCTTCCTCTTCCACAATCTCATTGCTGACCGTAAGGCCGCTGTCAGACGCTGTCAGATAATGGCGATTCAGGGGATATTTAAAGCCTTTAAGAGTAAGTCCAGGTACATCTCCTCCAATGGAAAAAAAAGACACATATTTTCCAAACTGTTCCCACCGTTTCAGAACAGTCCCGCTTTCGATAAGCCTTATATAATTCCAGGGATCTGCCAAAATAATCCGACAGCCTCTTTCCTTTCCCAGAACGAGAAGTCCGAAATTTGCAAGAAGGTGATCTACTCTGTTTCCTGTGGCGCCCAGAATAATAATTTTCTCTGCTCCTCTGTCCATGGCAGCGCAGGCCGCTGACTGGGTATCGGAATCATCCTTTTCCGGTCGAAGCTTTATAATCTCCGTATTTCTAAGGGTTTGCAGAAATTTCTTTCCATTTTCGGAAAGACTGTCAAAATCTCCTACCGCAAGGTCAGGAACAAGTCCTGTTCTCTCAAAAAATTCCAATCCCCTGTCTGCTGCGATCAGAGAAGTATTTTCATCTGTATTTTTTTCCAAAAAACGGAGGGCAAAATCTGTATTGATATTGCCCCCGCTTACAATGACTGCATTTTTCATGATATGTTTTATTCAATCTCTTCTTTAATATGCTGCATTCTTTTTGTAATATTTCTTACATTTGAAGCAAGATCTCCATTAAACACATAAGACCCTGCCACAAGGAGATTGGCTCCGGCCTTCATAACTGTTTCCATGGTTTCATCATTGATTCCGCCGTCAACCTGAATATCAACGTCCGCATGCTCTCTGTCAATCAGTTCGCGAAGCTCCTCAATTTTTTCTGTACACTCGCTGAGATATTTCTGACCGCCAAAGCCTGGCTGCACAGTCATAACAAGAACCATATCCACATCATCGAGAAGATGACTGATATCATTTACCGGAGTTGCCGGCTTAATGGAAACTCCAACCTTCACTCCTGCATCACGGATCAGTTCAATAGCACGTTCCAGATCTTCGCATGCCTCTGCATGTACGGTAATGGAATCTGCTCCGCAGTCTACAAAGTCCTGAATGTAACGTTCCGGGGCAGATACCATCAGATGCACATCAAAAAACATCTTTGATTCTTTCCGGATAGAACGGATCACCGGCATTCCAAAGGATATGCTTGGAACAAAATCTCCATCCATAACGTCAATGTGAAGCCATTTTACTCCTTCCTCTTCCAGAGTCTGTAACTGCTGGCCCAGACGATTAAAATCTGCTGATAAAATTGAGGGACACAAATGATAGTCCATGTAATCAATATCTCCTTTTCTCTTTTAATTCTTCATATAATCCTAAATAGTCCTCATATCTGAGACGACTGATCTCCCCTGCTTCAAGGGCTTCCTTTACACGGCAGCCCGGCTCATGGATATGTCTGCATCCCAGAAATCGGCACTGATCATCGTATTTTCGGAACTCGGGAAAATAATCCTTCAGTTCCTGTTCCTCCATATCTGTAAGATACAGGGAAGAAAATCCCGGCGTATCCATAAGATAGGTGTTTTCTCCTGCAGGAATCACCTGGGAATGGCGGGTCGTATGTTTTCCCCGCTTCAGCTTTCTGCTGATTTCTCCCGTTTCCATCTGAACCTCTTTCTGAAGAAGGTTCGTCAGAGAAGATTTTCCCACACCTGAAGGACCTGCCACCACTGTGGTCTTTCCTTTCAGGATTTTGTATATTTCATCAAGTCCTTCTTCCTTAACAGCGCTGGATAAAAGAACCTGATATCCGCAGCCGGTATAGGTGTCATAAAGATCCCTGATCTCCGTTTCCTCTGCCAGATCCTTTTTGTTGAAGCAGACCACTGCCGGAACACCGGCCTGCTCCATCATAATAAGAAATCTGTCAAGAAGCATAAAGTTCGGTTTCGGATCATCCATGGCAAAAATCACAAATGCCTGATCCACATTTGCCACTGCCGGACGGATCAGAGAATTTTTACGGGGAAGGATCTTTACCAGATTTCCCTCTGCTTTTTCCTGATCCAGAACAGTGATCTCCACATTATCACCTACCAGAGGCTTCTGATTCTCCTTACGAAAAATCCCTCTTGCCCTGCATTCATAAATATTACCGTCTGCTGCATGTACATAGTAAAAACCGGCAATCCCTTTTATGATCTTACCTTCCATGCACTACTCTGCTTTCTCAAAGGTAAGAGGATAAGTTCCAAGCTGCTGATATTCACCATTCACCATTTCAGACACAGAAAGAGTTCCCTCGCTTACTCCCGGGCTTCCTGTTATATCCAGTTTATACGGGAAAGTAAGAGTCTTTCCGTCTACCACTGTAAAGGCCTCGGATTCTCCGTTTACCTCCTGGATCAGCTCCAGACGCAGCGCGCCTCCCTTATAATTCTGAGGAGTATTCAGGCTCTGTGTACATTTCCATACTTCTCCGTTTGCTGCCGCTTTCTGCTGGGCAGCGGTATCTGCGCTTGCCTGTGTTCCCGGATCTGCTGCAGGTTCTGCTTCCGGCGGCTGATTTCCTGAACTTACCACAAGGCTGGCCGGTTCATCCGGATCTGCTGCTGTACCTGCCTCCGGGCTCTGAGAAATAACCTGACCTGCCGGAACATCTGCACTCTGCTGTTTTGTAATATTAATTTCTGTCCATTTACCAAAAGATGTCACCGCATCTTCCTCTGTGGCACCCACAACGTCCGGAACCTCAGCGCCATCTCCCCAGTCTAAGCCTCTGCTGACTGTCAATGTTACTGTGTCTCCTGATTTTGCGGCAGAACCTGCTTCCGGTGAAACAGCCATTACATATCCCGGTTCCACAACAGGATAGCCTGTTCCGTCATCCTCACTATATTCTTTCTGAACGATTACAGTAAGTCCCATATCCTCCAGAGATTTCTGATAAGCATATGCAGTTACTGTTTCATCATACTCCGGAATAGTCAGATCTTCCTGGCCCTTGCTGATAGAATACTTCAGAGTTGTATATGCCTCAACCTTTGTTCCTGCCGGAATATCCTGGGAAGAAATTCTTCCTTTTTCCTGATCGGATGCTTCCTCACCAATCATCTGCTTTCCAAGGTTGACTGCCTCCACAAGAGCTTTCGCCTCTTCCTCTGTCTTTCCTACCAGATCCGGAACCACAACCATTCCTTCATCCTTATTATCCGCCTGCTGTATCTGTCCCGGCTCTTCTGTCTTACTAAAGACGCCTGTATTTTTTACAATAAGGAAGACTCCGCCTGCAAGAACTGCCGCCCCTGCAAGAAGGGCAACTATTGTTACTGCTCTGCTTGTGGTTCTGCGTTTTTTCTTTTTTCTTTTTTCTTTTTCAGCGGCACGTCTGCGCTCATACTCTCTGTCATCATCACCGTCATCATAGTCGGTTTCGTATTCCTCATCCTCAAGCATCTCTACTTCAGGTTTTCTCTGAACAGTTCTGTTTTTCTGAGTGTGTTTGATCTCACCCAGCTCTTCATCTGATATTACAACTGTCTTGGCATCTGTATCCACCACATCATTGAGTTTTACAAAATCTCCCTGAGGATCGATCAGAGAATGTTTCAGATCTGCGATCACATCCTCCATTTTTTCGTAACGGCGTCCTACGCTTTTCTGTGTACACTTGAAAATAATCTGTTCCAGACTGTACGGAAGGTTTTCTGTATAAACGCTTGGAGGAGCCATTTCCTCCTGCAGATGTTTGATCGCAATGGCTACTGTAGTATCTCCGTCAAAAGGAACGCGTCCGGTAACCATTTCATACAGAGTGATTCCCAGTGAATAAATATCAGATTTCTCATCACTGTATCCGCCGCGCACCTGCTCCGGTGAACTGTAATGAACAGATCCCATAACATTGGAGCTGATGGTATTGGAAGAAGCCGCTCTGGCAATACCAAAATCTGTTACCTTCACCTTTCCGTCTGTGGAAATGATAATATTCTGAGGTTTCACATCACGGTGAACAATCCCATGATTGTGAGCTGCCTCCAGTCCCATGGAAACTTGGATCGCAATACTGGTTGCTTCTTTAATGGAAAGCTTTCCTTTTTTTGCAATATATTCCTTCAGGGTAATTCCCTCGATCAGCTCCATGACAATGTAATAAACGCCCTCATCATCACCTACGTCAAATACATTAACAATATTGGGATGTGTCAGACCGGCAGCTGCCTGAGCCTCACTTCTGAATTTCCGGATAAATGTCTTATCCTCCCGAAATTCCGGCTTCAGCACTTTAACCGCAACAAAGCGGTTCAGCTTGTGATCCTTTGCCTTATACACATCAGCCATGCCGCCTGTGCCTATTTTTCCTAAAACCTCATAACGCTCCGCTATGATCATTCCTGCTTTTAACATTTTTCCACCTCATTTGTGAATGGTTCTACTAAAACCACTGCAATGTTGTCTTTACCGCCGTTCTGGTTTGCCTCTCTTAAAAGTTTCTCCCCTTTTTCCGGCAGTTCCTCTGTCTCATTCTGTATGATCTCTTCAATCTTACTGTCCTCAACCATGTTGCTCAACCCGTCAGAACACATCAGGATCGTGCTTCCCGGCTCCAGCTGGAGATCAAAAAAATCAATATCAACAGTTCTTTCCGCTCCCAGCGCTCTTGTGATGATATTTTTATCCGGGTGATTTCTTGCCTCTTCCGGCTTGATCTCGCCCATTCTCACCATTTCCTGCACCAGAGAGTGATCTTTGGTAACCTGGTGAATCTGCCCCTGGATCAGATACAGGCGGCTGTCCCCCACATTTGCCACATATGCATAATGTCCTACAATTGTTGCTACCACAATCGTAGTCCCCATTCCTCTGAGGTCTTCCTCTTCCTGCGCGCGGGTCAGAATTTCCGCATTGGCAGTTTCAATGGCATGACGGATCACCTTGACCGGGTTAAAATCCGCATCTTTCCGAATCTCGTCCACTAATATCTGAACCGCATGAGAAGATGCAAAATCTCCCGCGTTATGACCGCCCATTCCATCAGCAACGACAAACAGATTGGGAAGGTTTCCTACCGGGTCTTTGGACACGAACACATAATCCTGGTTCATTTTCCGCTTCTGCCCCACATCTGTAGCTGAATATACCCTCATGTCACTTCTCACTTTCTGTTTTTTCCATATACCTTTTTCTTAGTTGCCCACAGGCACCGTCTATATCGCTGCCCATTTCCCTTCTAATAGTACCATTAATTCCACATTTTTCAAGATTTATTTTGAAATTCTCCACCGCCTGGCGAGTAGAACGCACAAAAGAACGCTCTCTGACAGGGTTTACAGGGATCAGGTTCACATGGCAGTTCAATCCTTTCAGACGGCCTGCCAGCTCCCTGGCATTTTCTTCGCTGTCATTTACTCCTGCTACCAGGCTGTATTCAAATGTAATTCTCCGTCCTGTTTTATCAAAATAATTCCTGCAGGCCTCCAGAAGCTCATCCATGCTGTATTTCTTTGCAATAGGCATCAGCTCCTGCCTTTTTTCATCATTCGGGGCATGAAGAGATACCGCAAGTGTCATCTGAAACTTCTCTTCTGCCAGCTCGTACATTTTTGGCACAAGTCCACAGGTGGAAACAGTCAGATTCCTCTGGCTGAGATGAAGTCCGCCTTCCTCTGTAAGAATATGGATAAATCTCAAAAGATTATCATAATTATCCAGAGGTTCTCCGGAACCCATAACTACAACATTGGAAACTCTCTCACCTATGGACGCCTGTATCCGATAGATCTGATCCAGCATTTCAGAGGGCAGAAGATTTCTGGCAAGCCCCCCGATGGTGGATGCACAGAATCTGCAGCCCATTCTACAGCCTGCCTGTGAGGAAATACACACAGAGTTTCCATATTTATATTTCATAAGTACACTTTCGATCATATTTCCGTCACTGAGCCGGAACAGATACTTCCGTGTACCGTCAGTTTTTGAAATCTGTACGTCAACTGTTTCCAACGCTGTGATCGGATATGCTTCCAGTTTCTGTTTCAGGCTTTTGGGAAGATTTGTCATCTCTTCCCAGGAAGCTGCCAGATGCTCATGCAGCCAGCTGTAGATCTGTTTTGCCCGGAACGGCTTTTCTCCGATCTCGGTCATCAGGTCCTTCAGCTCTGTCAGTGTCATTGATTTAATATCTGTCATTGATCTATTTCCTTCTGAATCTTGCAATAAAAAATCCATCTGTTCCATGAACGCCCGGAAGCAGCTGCAGATATCCCAGAGCAGTTGTCTCAGATTTCAGTTCGTCCGGAATATACTCGTCAATGCTTTCCAGCTTAAAAGGATGATTGTTCATGAACCACATCATATTTTCTTCATTCTCTTCTTTTGCAATAGTACAGGTACTGAAAATAAGCACCCCTCTCGGCTTTACATATTCAGCGGCTTTGTCCAGAATATTTCGCTGCAGGATCACCAGCTCTTCCTGTTTCTGTGCAGTAGAACGATATTTGATCTCCGGCTTCTTTCCAATCACTCCGTACCCGGAACACGGCACATCTGCCAGTACAATATCTGCCTGACATTCTGAATCTACATCAAATACCGTCGCATCTTTTACCTTTGCCTGAACGTTGATCGCTCCGGCCCGATGTATGTTTTCTTCTATGAGATCCACCTTATACTGGCTCACATCCCGGGCATCCACTGTTCCAAAGCCTTCCATTTTATCTCCCACATGAAGGCTCTTGCCTCCCGGCGCCGCACAAAGGTCGATCACATAATCTCCCTTTGAAGGATTTGCAATTTCCGCAACGAACATGGAACTTACATCCTGAACCATGATCTTTCCCTGAATAAAAGCATCCAGCGCAAGAATGTGATTAAAATGGGAGATTTTTTTTGCATAGGGAAGATAGGGCACGTCCTCCACAGTCACTCCCTGAGAACGGAGGCTCTCACAGGTTTCCTCCACGGAGTTCAAATATGTACGGCAACGTACAGTCAGTGATTTTTCCTTAAGAAAATCCGCCAGCATTTTTTCTGTGGTTTCCTCACCGTACTCATTCAGCCACCGGAGCACCAGATGCTCCGGCATAGAATAGCGTACAGAAAGATGTCTTACCAGATTCTTTTCTCTGGAAGGATACTCAAGTTCATTCATCTGTCTTGCAACTGTACGGAGAACTCCGTTCACAAAAGACTTCAGATTGTAAAAGCCTTTTTTCTGTGCAAGCTTTACTGCCTCGTTGCACACTGCGCTGTCCGGCACCCTGTCCATAAATTTCAGCTGATATACAGCGCTTCTCAGGATTTCGCGGATAGGCGGTTTCATCTTATCTACGGTTATTTTTGAAAAAGAATTAATAATATAGTCAATATAAATCCTGTATTCCAGTGTTCCCTCGCATACCCTCGTTATAAAAGCACGTTCCTGCT
Organism: Blautia sp. XA-2221; assembly: GCF_028767025.1. Lineage (GTDB taxonomy): Bacteria > Bacillota > Clostridia > Lachnospirales > Lachnospiraceae > Blautia_A. The sequence goes on along the minus strand of NZ_JAJQXX010000001.1, from coordinate 233,724 downwards.
TGGGAAGGAACTGATATTTTGACAGTGCATTGCGGATGGCAATGTGGCTGTGTTCTCCCTCCTCATTGATCTGAAGAAGGATCTCCAGGATCATTTCTCTTGTGTTGATGCCGTTAGTCATCGTTTCTACGTCCTCCTGCAAGAATAATCAGTCTGAAAAGCTGAAGAATGGATGATGCCAGAGCCGCCACATAGGTAAGAGCTGCTGCTGTAAGAACCTTTCTCGCTCCTGCATTTTCCTCTCTTCCAAGAATCCCTGTGGTTTCCAGCATACGAAGAGCCCGTGAAGAAGCATTGATCTCCACCGGAAGAGTTACAAGCTGAAACAGAACTGCCAGCGAAAACATCACGATTCCCGCTGTGATAAGAGGACGAAAACTCATAATAAGTCCCAGGAAAAACAACGGCCAGGACAATGTGCTTCCAAAGTTTGCAAGAGGAACAATAGCGCTTCGGATTTCCAGCGGCGCATAGTGGATGGCATGCTGGATGGCGTGTCCGCATTCATGTGCAGCCACTCCCACTGCTGCCAGAGATGACTGTCCAAAGATATCCTGAGAAAGATTTACTGTTTTTGTTCTGGGATCATAATGGTCTGTAAGACTTCCTGACACAGCGCGTACCTGTACATCTGTAATTCCTGCCGCCTGCAGGATTCTTCTTGCAGCCTGTTCTCCGGTGAGTCCGGAAGCGTTTCTGACGCTTCTGTACTTTGCAAAGGTACTTTTTAACTTTGCGGAGGCTGCTACAGAAAGAAGCATTCCTATTACAAGAAGTATATATGTTCTGTCATAATAAAAACCATATCCGTACATGTCTTATCACTCCTTATGATCTTTCAGCACTGTTCCCGGCTGCACCTGATATCCTCTGAGGAAAGATGCCGCGTCCATACGTTTCTTTCCTTCCAGCTGAACCTCTGTGAGAACAAGAATATCTTTTCCGCAGGCAACATGGATCCCATCTTTACCCGTATCTGCAGCAATCACGGTTCCCGGTTCTGCTGCCGACTTTCCGTCCCCGTTCAGCACAGATACCACAGAAGCCTCCCAGATTTTAAAGGTCTTGCCATTCAGAAAGGTATAAGCGCTTGGCCATGGGTTCATCCCCCTGACAAGGCGTTCAAGCTCCTGAGCGCTTTTGCTGAAATCCATAAGACCCATCTGCTTGGTGATCATGGACGCATATGGCGTAGGACTTTCCTCAGGCTGTTTCTCCCTCACCGCTGTTCTGTCAAAAATAGACGGAAGGGTTTTTACCAGAAGATCTGCTCCCAGGTCAGCCAGTTTATCAAAAAGGCTGCCTCCTGTTTCCTTTTCATCCAGAGGAACAGCAGCCTGAGATATCATATCTCCGGTATCCAGTCCTGTTCCCATCTGCATGATAGTTACACCTGATTCCTTTTCCCCGTCAATGACCGCCTGCTGAATAGGAGCGGCGCCTCTGTACTTTGGAAGAAGAGAAGCATGGATATTAATGCAGCCAAGTTCCGGAAGCTCCAGGATGTCCCGGGGAATGATCTGGCCAAAAGCTGCCACAACAATAATATCCGGGTTCAGCTCTTTTAAGATCTCCATAAATTCCGGATCTCTGACCTTTTGCGGCTGATATACCGGAATTCCGTGTTTCAGAGCTTCCTCCTTTACCGGAGTGGGAAGAAGCGTTTTTCCTCTGCCTTTTGGCTTATCCGGCTGCGTTACGACTGCTGTAACTTCATATCCGTTTTTTACAAGAGCTGTAAGAGGCGGCACTGCAAAATCCGGAGTTCCCATATACACAATTTTCATATTTTACACCTCGTCATCATAAACTGTTCTGTGAAGTTCTCCTTCCACAAGTTCTGTATACATTTTTCCATCCAGGTGGTCGATCTCATGGCAGAACGCTCTTGCAAGAAGCTCGGTTCCCTCATAGATCACCTCTTCCATGTTTTCATCAAGAGCTTTTACCTTTACATAATTCGGACGTGTAACCTGTCCTGCCATTCCCGGCACACTGAGACATCCTTCGTCGCCAGTCTGCTCTCCGGATGTTTCTATGATCTCCGGGTTAATAAGAACAATCGGACCATCTCCCACATCAATGGTAACTACACGTTTCAGAATACCCACCTGAGGCGCGGCAAGTCCCACACCCATTTCCTCATACATAGTATCCAGCATATCAAAAATCAGAGTGCGGAGCTTGGGTGTCATTTCTGTTACAGGTCTGCTTACCTTTGTTAATACCGGATCCCCTTCAGTTCTTATTTTTCTAAGTGCCATAATTCATTCTCCCTTCTATGTGATTCTCCTGTGTACTTTTTCAGATCATCATTCCTGCCCGGAGTATCTTCCGGCAGCTTCCTGTATTACCGGGATCCTGCCATAAGATTTCTCTTTGTGCATCAGATGTAATCATACTGTATATATAATTTCCGGAAACCGGAATTGATCTCAATATATTTTTCAAATTTATTTTTTATGTCCAGAAGGACTTTTTCCTCGCTGTGCTTCAGGTACAGAACTTTTCTGTACACATCATTTACCTTTCCTACAGAAGCCCAGGCCGGTCCTATAATATGAAGTTCTTTACCGGGGCTGACCCGCTCTGCAAACTTTCTCAAAAAGTCCATCCCCTTTTCCAGAAGTTCTTCATCCTCCCCGGAGCCGAGAACAGAAAGCATATGCGCTGCCGGAGGATAATCCAGAAGAGTTCGGTAACTCATTTCCTCCTCATAAAACTTTTCATAATCCTGCTCTGCCGCAGCCTGGATACTGTAATGATCCGGATGGTAGGTCTGTATCACAGCCTCCCCCGGCTTTTTTCCTCTCCCGGATCTTCCCACTGCCTGAGTGAGAAGCTGAAAAGTTCTTTCCGCGCACTGATAATCAGAAGCATTCAGGGAAAGATCTGCCGCTATGGCGCCTACCAGTGTCACGTCCGGAAAATCATGTCCCTTAACGATCATCTGAGTGCCTACCAGAATATCTGCCTCATGGTCTGCAAAGGAAGAAAGGATCTGTTCATAGCTTCCTTTTGTTCTGGTCGTATCGTAATCCATCCGCAAAATGCCTGCCTTCGGAAAGCATTTATGAAGAACATTCTCTATCTGCTGTGTTCCCGCCTTAAAACCGCCAATATACGGCGAACCGCAGGAGGGACACACCGGTACTTTCGGTCTCTGGTAACCGCAGTAGTGACAGATCATTTTCCCATTATTATGCTCGGCAAGAGCCACATCACAGTGAGGGCATTTCAGAACCTCTCCGCAGGAGCGGCAGGATACAAATCCTGCATAACCGCGCCTGTTTAAAAACAACATAGTCTGTTCTCCTGCCTCAATCCTCTGCTCAATGGCAGATTTTAACTTTCTGCTTAAAATCGACCGGTTCCCTGCTTTTAATTCTTCCCTCAAATCCACAATTGATACTTCAGGCAAAGGACGTTTTTCATATCGGTCCGTCATTTTTACCAGAGCATACTCTCCGGAAACAGCCTTTGTATAGGCTTCAAGAGAAGGAGTCGCAGAGCCTAATACAACCCTTGCCCCTTCCATGGCCGCTCTCTGAACTGCGGTTTCTCTGGCATGATATCTGGGACTGCTCTCACTTTTATAAGTCTGCTCATGTTCCTCGTCAATGATAATAAGCCCCAGATTGGAAAACGGGGTAAAAAGAGCCGAGCGGGGACCTACCATAATCTGTATTTCCCCGCGTCTGGCTCTTTTAAACTGATCATACCTCTCTCCGGGTGAAAGCCTGGAATTCAGTACAGAAACTTTATCTCCAAACCATCCGTAAAATCTTCTCACCGTCTGATAAGTAAGGGCGATCTCCGGAATCAGTACAATCACCTGTTTTCCTTTTTCCGCCACTTCCTGTATCAGCTTCATATATACCTGAGTTTTTCCGCTTCCGGTAATTCCATGGATCAGAACCGGACGTGGAGCAGGTCTGCCCCACTCATTTTTTATTTCCTCAAAGGCTCTCTGCTGTACCGGTGTCAGAACGGAAAGCTTTTCTCTTGGGATCACATCTCCGTCCACAGACATCCGGTATACTTCATCCTGCTCTATACGGATAATGCCTTCTTCTGTCAGAGGTTTCAGAACAGAGGCATTTATCTTAAGTCTTGCCGCAGCCTCCGTATAGTCCAGACTTCCCTCTTCCAACAGCGCCCTGACCAGTCTGGCCCTTGCCTTACACCTGCCGGATTCAAGCTTTTGGACAAGGGTTTCCGCCTCTTCCCTTTCCACATTCAGACAGATCATCCTTTTTTCCTTTGCCCGGATTTTTTCTCTTACGGGAAGTACGGTTTTCAGAGCCTGAGCCATGGTGGATCCATAACGTTCCCGCATCCAGGAAGCCAGAGAAACCAGTCTGGCTTCAGTTGTTTCCTGACTGCTGAGAAGATTCAGAACCGGCTTAAGTTTCTCCGGTGATATTTTAGGTTCCCGGGAAAGTCCGATCACATATCCCTTTCTCTCACAGTTGCCAAAAGGAACCGCCGCAACCATACCTACACGTATCTCTGATGCCAGCTCCTCAGGAACTATGTACTGAAAGCTTCTGTCCAGCTTTTCATGGGATATGTCTATAATAATATCTGCATAAATCATGCAATCTCTCTTTCTTGCTGTCAGACAGTTATTTTCTGTCCTCTTCCAGGATCTCCGCGATCAGAACACGCTCATCCATAGGATATTTTTTTCCTTTGATCTCCTGGTAATCTTCATGACCTTTTCCGGCCAGTACAATAATATCTCCCGGTTCTCCATGATGGATCGCGTAGGCGATCGCTTCCTTACGGTCGCAGATCTCCACATATTTTCCACTGGTTTTTGCAATTCCGGTCTTAATATCGTCTATGATCTCCTGAGGATCCTCAAATCTGGGGTTGTCTGAAGTAATGACTGTCAGATCCGCAAGCCGTCCGGATACCTCTCCCATCTCATAACGACGTGATTTCGCCCGGTTTCCTCCGCAGCCAAACAGGCACACAAGTCTGTGAGGCTGATATTCTCTGAGGGTTGTCAGAAGGCTTTCCAGAGCCATAGCGTTATGAGCATAGTCGATCATCAGAGTAAAATCCTCTGATACCTTTACCATTTCAATCCTGCCCTTTACCTTTGCAGCCTTCAGAGCGCGGATGATATTTTCTTCGGAAACCTTAAAATGTCGGCAGATCGCAATAGCCGTAAGGGAATTGTAAATGCTGAATTTTCCAGGAATATCAATCTCTACAGGGAAATCCATAAGCCCCTTCACATGATAGGAAATACCCAGACTGCCTTTTCCGCCGGTCATATGCGCATCCTCTGCCCTTAAATCTGCCTCCGGCGAAAATCCATAGGTTTCAAGCGCACAGGTGTGGTCCTGAATGATACTCTGGAAATGCTCATCATCTCTGTTCACAATTCCAACCCTGCACTGTTTCAGAAGCATTGATTTACAGGAAAGATAATGTTCAAAATCCCTGTGCTCATTTGGTCCGATATGGTCAGGCTCTATATTGGTAAAAATACCGTAATCAAACACAAAACCCTGGGTCCTGTGAAGCATCAGACCCTGAGAGGAAACCTCCATTACTACACAGTCGCAGCCTGCATCCACCATTTTGCGGAAATATTCCTGAACCACATAGGATTCCGGTGTGGTATTTGCCGCAGGAATCACCTGTTCTCCTATGATCGCCTCAATGGTTCCGATCAGTCCTACTTTATATCCTGCATTTTCCAGAATGGACTTTACCATATAAGTAGTAGTTGTCTTTCCCTTTGTTCCTGTGATCCCAATGGTTTTCAGCTGCTCTGCCGGATAACCGAAGTAAGCGGCGGAAATAAAAGCCATTGCATACCGGGTATCTTTAACAAGGATCACTGTCACATCCTCAGGCGCCTGCACATTTTCTTCCACTACAAGAACCTTCGCACCCTTTTCAATAACATCAGAAACAAATTTATGTCCATCCACAACTGCGCCGCGGATACAGATAAAAAGAGACTTTTCCTGTACCTTGCGGGAATCATAGACAACTGTACTTACTTCCTGCTCAACGCTTCCCTGACAGCAGGTGTATTCTAAACGTTCCAATAATGCTGATAGTTTCATTTTTCTTCCTCCAAGAAGCATACGGCATCATTCTGCCGTTGAATATACTCTTTTATAGAATAGCACACACAGGGGGTGTTTTCAACGTTTCCTTTCTTATCTTTCACAATAAACGGCTCAGAAAAAATGTAAAGGCAACTTCCTTTTTCCAGTTTCCGGAAACTTGTTCTCCATTAAAGCTTTATGAAAACTCACAAGTTACCGCCGGCGAAACAATCCATAACAACTCAGGGACACAGCCCCGAACGCACCCAGAAGAATCACACACCACAGTATCCCTCCTGTTTCATCTCCGGTTTTCGGTCTTGTGGAGGCAGGATAACTTTTTTCTGACGGTGGTTCCATCCCCTTGCTTTCTTCCTGTTCAGCCTGAACAAGCTTATGAATCTGCACTTCTGCTCTGGAGGTCACTGCTTTTTCACCTGTTTCTTTTGTTACTACCTCCACTTCATTAATCAGTTTACTGGTTTTTATTTCTTCCGGAATCACAATCTCCGCCTGAAGGCTGACTGCCTGTCCGGGCAGCAGCTGACTGACCAACGCCTTCGTCCCTGTACTGTCAAGGAGTACGCCTTCCTTTTCCAAAAACCTTACAGGAATATTCTCTGTCTGGAACTTTTCTGTAGTCAGCACGGAATGAAGGATCCGCTCTCCGGTATTCCTGATGCATATCTGAAAAAGCACCCTGTCGCCAGGCACCGCAGCTGTCCTGTCCGCTGTTTTTGTTACCTGAAAATCCGCTTTCAGCGCTTCAATTTCTGTATTTACAGTAACAGTACGACTGATTTCATCAGGCGTTGTTTCCGGAGCTTCCTCCGCTGAAAAATCACCAGGATCAGCTTCTTCCTTTACTGTGTTTTGAGGCTGTGCCCTGGCTGTCAGTTCAAAATTTACCGCCTCTGTCCTGTCTTCCGGAACAGAAATACAAATGAAAAAATTTCTTCTCTCTCCCGGCAGCAACATTCCGGTATTTTCCCAGGAAAGTTCCTCGCCCTGCTGATTTTCCAGAACTGCTTTCAGTGTACTGTCCAGCTGTTCACAAAAAAAGCTGAGATTTTCCAGAGGAAGCGTTCCTGTATTTTCAGCTGTTATTTCACAGACAAGCGTTTCGCCCGCTCTGGCTGTTTCCGGGTTTACCTCTGCTGTCAAAATAAAATCTGCTGTTTCCTCTTCCGGTTTTTCTGTATTTTCTCCTGCTTCCGGCTCTGCATCCGGATTTTCTGTGTCTTCTCCTGCTTCCGGTTCTGCATCCGGATTTTCTTCTGTGCCTGTACCCGGTTTTTCCTCAGGCTTCTCTTCCTCTTCCGGAATTGTGCTTTCCCCGTTTTCTGCTTCTCCGTCAAGATCTTCTGTTTCTGTTCCGAATTGCGTATCATTACCAGAATTTCCCCCGGTTGCTCCCTCATCTACGATTTCCTGACCAAACAGGTTCTCCTCTGGCTGTCCCATTCCATTCTGAACATTATTCCCGGTTTCATCTTCAGGCAGTTCCTCTTCTACGGTTTCCCGCCCCCTTTGTGTATGAGCTTCACGTTCCAGTTTCCACAGTCCCTCTGGGTTCTTTTCCCATTTCACTGACCTTTCTACAGGGTTTTCCTGTTCTGTAACTGGCAGCCGTGCAAAAATTTCCTGTTCTCCGGATGCCATTATAAATCCTGCCAGTAAAACCGCCAGACCAGCCTGTTTTATTTTGCGCCATATTCTTTTTTTCATAATATTCCCTCTTTCTGCTCTGCTGCAAAAATCGTCACTGTTCCTTCTTTCAATAATATTTCCGGTTCACTTTATTACCCGTAATCCGGCAGAACAGTGCTATATATGCAGCAATCATCAGCAAATGCTAAACTCCCTTTTCCTTTTACCTGTTAAAGATTTCCCCTGTCAATGGCATCTCCCCTTTCTGATCTTGTTCTCCGGTCTTTCATGTTTTTCATCTATGGAATTTTGCACCGAACGGTGCTTCTGAACTATAACAGCTTCTTAACTATCCCCGAAACAAGCTGTCTGCAATTAAGGATCCACAAGACTGTGGATTATGACAGATTTACTGTACCATGCTTTTTCAAAAGATACAATACAGCCTTTTAATTATAAATTTAATTTAATATTTCTTTAGATTTTTTCGTTTTCTTTTAGAAACAGTACACACTTTGCACACATTTCTCCGATATAATAGGTTTTGGATAGATGAATAACCACTCTCTATCTCCCCCCTCAAAAAGTTAAGGAAACCAGCCGTCTGCAAATGCAGGCGGCTTTTCCTTTTACAATCCTCTCTTGCATTTCAGGTCGTGTTCTTTTATAATAAAACATATTAATGAAAAAGAAATGAGGTATCCCTATGAGCGAAAAAACTGTAGTAGTTGCACTGGGACACAAAGCGCTGGGAACCACTCTGCCTGAGCAGAAAACCGCTACCAGAGCAACTGCAAAAGCCATCGCAGACCTGGTAGAGGATGGCGCAAATGTTGTGATCTCCCACAGCAATGGCCCCCAGGTAGGCATGATACACACTGCAATGAACGAATTCGGAAAAGCGCATCCGGATTACACCTTTGCCCCTATGTCCGTCTGCTCTGCCATGAGTCAGGGCTATATCGGATATGACCTGCAGAATGCGATCCGCGCAGAATTGCTTTCCCGAGGTATTTATAAACCGGTTGCCACTGTACTGACCCAGGTTGTGATCGATCCTTATGACGATGCTTTTGCAGAGCCGGAAAAAATCATCGGCCGCGTTCTGAACGCTCAGGAAGCAGAAGCCGAGGAAGAAAAAGGAAACTTTGTCACAGAAACCGCTGACGGTCAGTACCGCAGAATCCTTGCCGCACCCAAGCCCCAGAAAATTATCGAGCTGGAAACGATCCGCACTCTTGCCGAGGCAGGACAGATCGTAATTGCTGCCGGAGGCGGCGGTATTCCTGTTCTGGAACAGGGCGTTGACCTTCATGGCGCCAGCGCGATCATTGAAAAAGATTTTGCCAGCGGACTTCTCGCTGAAGAATTAAATGCAGACACTCTTCTTATTCTTACCAGCGTAGAAAAGGTAAGTTTGAACAGAGGTACCGATCACGAAGAACTTCTGGGCGAAATTTCTGCCGAAGATGCCCGTAAGTATATGGAGGCAGATCAGTTTGCAAAAGGCTCCATGCTTCCCAAAATCGAAGCAGGCATTTCCTTTATCGAAAAAGGTACAAACAGACGCGCCATCATTACAGACATGGCTCATGCCGAGGATGGCTATAAGGAAAAAACAGGAACAATCATTAAATAATGCATATGAGCGCAAGGCAGAACACCTGTTGGAGTTCTGCCTTTATTAAAAACAGAAACGGAGTACCCAAATGGATCTGAAAAACAGAACACTGTCAAATTTCGCAGAACTTGTAAAAACAGGGGAATGTAAAAAGTTCAAAGGAAGATTAAAGGTTGGCGTGGACCTTGGAACCGCAAACACCGTTCTGGCTGTGGTTGACACTTCCAACCGCCCCATTGCCGGAATTTCCGCTCCCTCCCATGCAATCCAGGATGGAGTGATCCTTAATTATTTTGAATCTGTACAGCTTGTGACAAAGCTGAAAGAAACTCTGGAGGAACGCCTTGGAACCGAACTTCTCTATGCAGCAGCTGCAATCCCTCCGGGCGTATCCGAGGGAAGCATCAAAAGCATTGGATATGTGCTGGAAGGCGCAGGCTTTGAGGTAACAAATATTGTGGACGAGCCTACTGCCGCTTCCGCTGTACTTAAAATCACAGACGGCGCAGTCGTAGACGTAGGCGGCGGTACAACAGGAATCAGTATCTTAAAAGACGGAAAAGTTATTTACACAGATGATGAGGCAACCGGCGGCAGTCATATGACAATGACTGTAGCAGGCCATTACCGCATCCCTTATGAAGAAGCTGAAGTTATGAAAACTCAGCCGGATAAAGAGGCTGAGATCTTCCCTGTCATCAAGGCTACTGTAGAAAAAATGGCTGTTATCACAGAAAAATTCCTGAAAGGCTACCAGGTTCCGGCTGTGTATGTAGTGGGCGGCTCCTCTATGTTCACCGAATTTACTTCTGTATTTGAAAAGCGGCTGCATCTGCCAGTTTACCGGCCTTTACATCCGCTTCTTGTCACGCCTCTGGGAATTGCATACTGTTGTCAGCTTCCGGAGCTTTCGCCCAAAAAAGAAGCGAAATAATAGCTTTCAATTCCGTAAAATCCTTTCATAAGCATAAAGATAAATAAAGATAAATGACAAAATCCCTTCCAGGAAGTAATTACTGCCTGAAAGGGATTTTTATTTAAAATTTATTTACATGGATTTTCTTTCCGCGATCTCCGCCATTTTTGCCTCGTTCAGTCGTGTATCTCCATGCACACGGCTGTAGGAAAGATAACCGTTCATACGGTCGATTTTTGTAAGGTTTTTGGAACCGCATACCGGACACACGTCCATTTCCAGTTCTTCGTGACCACAGTCGTCACAGTAAGCCAGAGAAAGATTAACGCCTTCATAGTATCCAAGCTCCATAGCTCTGCGGATCAGTGTGCGGATCGCTTCTTTATTATAACCGATAGGATAGCGCACATACTGGATTTTTCCGCCGTTGCACAGCTCCCAGAAACGACCTTCCAGATCCTGCTTCTCAATAGGGGTTACATCCTCTGTTACATGGCAGTGGAAGCTGTTGCTTACATATGGTCTGTCAGAAACACCCTCAATAATGCCGTACATTTTACGGAACTGCTCTACCTGAAGTCCACAAAGACTTTCTGCGGGAGTTCCATAAATGGCATACAGATATCCGTCCTCTTCTTTAAACTGATTTACTTTGTTATTAATATATTTCAGAACTTCCAGAGCAAACTGTCCGTCCTCACGGATGGATTTGCCATTATAAAGCTCCTGAAGCTCATTCAATGCAGTAATTCCAAAGGACGCTGTCATAGGCTTTAAGATCTTGCCGATCTTTTCGTGAGGTTTCAGATGTCCTCCGTAGAATCCGCCTTCACAGTAAGCCAGAGGGTTGGTGGAAGCGCGCATCTGGCCCAGATACTCATAAGTACGGATATGAAGATTTCGGATCATTTCCAGGTAAAAATCAAGAACCTCGTAAAAATCTCTGCTCTCTGCTCTGGCTTTTGCCAGGATCATAGGCAGATGAAGGCTTACAGCTCCTACATTGAAACGGCCTACAAATACCGGAACATCCTTTTCATCCGCCGGATACATACCGCCTCTTTCATACCAGGGACTTAAAAATGCACGGCATCCCATTGGGCTGATGACCTTTCCGTACTGCTTATACATACTGGAAATATAGCCTTTTCCTGACATGGAAAGCCAGTCCGGATACATTGTTTTTGCAGAACAGTCCACACCTGCTTCAAATACATCTTCACAGCACTGTCCCGGTCCATGAATATTTTCATCATAAAGAAATACGATTTTCGGGAAAAGAACCGGCTTTTTATGTCCTTCTTTACCCTGTCCGCCCTTGTGAACTTCCAGAAGAGAAATATTGCACATTTTTTCAAACTGACCTGTTCCAAGTCCCAGAGTCACTGTAACAAAAGGATAATCTCCTCTGGATGATCCTACTGTATTCAGCTTATATTCAATGCCCTGCCATCCCTGGTCAAAATCTCTGCGCACTTTATCCAGCGCATACTCAATGGCTTTTTCTTCTCTTCCTGTCCAGCTTTTGTCTGAGTACTGCAGAAATTCCTGAACGTATTTATCATAGCTCTTCTTTGCATAAGGAGCCAGGATCTTATCTACTTCCGGCACAGTAAATCCACCATACTGCTGGGCAGCTGTACTGAGAACAATATCTCCCATAACGTCAAAAGCCGTATCCAGTGTTTTCGGTTCATTGTACCATACATTTCCCATCTCAAATCCGCCACTCAGCACAGATGCCACATCAAAAAGACAGCAGTTCATGGTATCCAGTCTGGCAGACTGATCATGAATATAAATGTAACCGTCCTTACATGCCTGAAGCTCGTTGCGGTTCATAAAAAATTTACGATAAAGTTCCTTATTCAATTCGTTAAAGATCAGACTTCTCTTTGTTGCAACAAGAGCGCTGTCCGTATTCGCATTACTTTTATCTCCGATATAACGGATCGCCTGACTCTTTGTATATACATCATCCATCATGTGAATAAAATCCAGCTTGTAATTGCGGTAATCACGGTAGCTTTTTGCCACAGCCGGATTTACTCTTTCCAGAGCGCCTTCTACAATATTGTGCATTTCCTGGATCTGAATCTCATTTTTTCCCAGTGAATCCGCATGCTCCTGCGCAAAACGGCAGATAAAATCTTTTTCCTCCTGAGAGAATGTATAAAGAATTCTGGCTGCTGACTTATTTACTGCTGCCACAATCTTCTGCGGATTAAATTCTTCTTTTGTCCCGTCTTTCTTAATTACATAAATCATACCATTTTTCTCCTATTTAGGTTCGCAGGAAATCGCACCCTTGTTACCAGTACCCTCCCCGACGAATCCATTCCCCATATCTGGTGTTGCAAGAGAGAGTATAGCACAATATAATGTAAAAGAAAAGGGGGTATTTTATTTTTTTATTCCCCCTTTTCTTTCTGACTGTTATTGGCTATATTCCGGGCAATCCTGACAAATACCACCTGTCGCCCCGGTAAAGACAGCCTCTACACTGTTTTTCTCAGATAAACGCTGTCATAGGAATCTTCGTACTCGTCCAGATAAAGAAGGTCCCCCTCCTTCAGAGTAATCTCCACTTCTTTCCCTGTTTTCAGAAGATAAATTTCTTTTCCTCCTACGCCTTCCTGTACCAGTTTTACCTCTTCTTTGTTTGTATACACACGATAGCTTCCCAGCTCGATTTCTTTTCCTGCAAATGCCTGTCCATGACCTGCGCTTAATGCATATTCCATAAATCCACTTTCGTCATTTGTGGACAAAATAAGAAATGGATCATCTGAAACTTCTCTTGTACTTTCTCCTGCCAGTTCGGTTTTAACAGGAAGAGACTCTTCGTCTGTATCCGGTTCATATACATAACGCTCCATAATATCATTTCGGATCATATTACTCCGCCATGTGTCCCACAGTCCCTGGATTACCGGCAAAAATACAATCAGAAACGAAAGAACCAGGAAAATACCCTGATGTTTTTTCTTCTTTTTGGGTTCTGAAGACAGTGTATTCTTTTTTTCAGAAACAGAAGCGGTTGTTACCTTCGCAGTTTTTTTCTGCTTCTTAGTTCTGTCAACAGGCTGGTTCCCGGTATTGCTTCTGACCGTCCTGTTCTGTGGCTGAGACTGCTGCGCCTTTTTTACCGGTTCTGACACATCCGTCTTTTTCCCAGGTTCCTCTCCGGCCTTTTCCGATGTATACCTGTCATGAGTTCTTCTGTTTTCGTTTACATGATACAGTATTTCGTCATTTTTGTATGGCATTCCACAGTTTTTGCATCTGCCTCCCACAACAGGGCCGTCGCACAGCTGACACCGCATATCCCGCCTCCTCTTCTCTGCCTCTGTAACAGTTTTCTTTCTATTCTTTTTCCATTCATCCTGCAAAATTTCTGAATTCATTGTACCGAAGTTTCTCCGATCCCGCAAGGTAAAAAATCACCTTCCATAAGGGTACTTACGAAAGCAAGTAAAAATTGCAATACACCTGTTTTCCTGCTATAATATGGCTTATTAAAAGAGCACGGCTCGAACGAGGAGGAATTATTATGGAACAATTTAAAATTCCCACCGGATATCACTCTGATCTGAATCTTCACGATACCCAGGTGGCAATCAAAACCGTCAAAGATTTTTTTCAGCAGACACTTGCTCAGAAGCTGAATCTCCTGCGCGTATCTGCTCCGGTATTTGTATCTCCGTCTTCCGGACTGAATGATAATCTGAACGGTGTGGAACGCCCGGTCAGTTTCGATATCAAAGGCATGAATGAAAATGCGGAAATCGTTCACTCTCTTGCAAAATGGAAACGCTATGCTCTTAAAAAATACGGTTTTTCTCACGGAGAAGGGCTTTACACTGATATGATCGCCATCCGCAGAGACGAAGATGTGGACAATATCCATTCCGTTTATGTGGATCAGTGGGACTGGGAAAAAGTCATTTCCAAGGAAGAGCGTACTATGGAAACTCTTATTAATACTGTACGCTCCATTTACAGTGTTCTGCGCAAAACAGAAAAATACATGGCAGTACAGTATGATTACATTGAAGAGATCCTTCCTAAAGAAATCGCCTTTGTATCCACTCAGGAGCTTGTGGATATGTACCCTGACTGTACTCCCAAGGAACGTGAATATAAGATTGTAAAGGAAAAAGGCGCTGTATTTCTCATGCAGGTAGGAAAAACTCTTACTGACGGCCAGCGCCATGACGGACGTGCTCCGGACTATGACGACTGGGAACTGAACGGAGATATCCTTGTTTACTATCCGGTCCTCGATATTGCCCTTGAGCTTTCCTCCATGGGTATCCGCGTAGACGAGGAGGCTCTGGATATCCAGCTTACAGAGGCCGGCTGCAATGACCGCCGGGATCTGCCTTTCCAGAAAGCGGTTCTTAACAAAGAACTTCCTTACTCCATTGGCGGCGGAATCGGACAGTCCCGTATCTGTATGTTTTTCCTGAGAAAAGCTCACATCGGCGAGGTACACGCTTCTCTCTGGCCTGAGGAAGTTCTTGCAGAGGCAAGGGAAAACGGAGTAAATCTGCTGTAAAAAATATATCTGCCTGATTCTTTCATAGTAGTTTTCACCAAAATTTAATATTTCATTTATTGACAGCAGAGTACCTTCATACTATCATATCAGTAGAATTGGCAACAAAAGAGTGACAGTTTTTATAAACTGTCCTCACACTGAAATGAAAGACAGAGGTACACAACGTGAATATTTTATTTTTTCTGACACCCAAAAGTGAAGTAGCTTATATATTTGAAAACGAGACATTGCGCCAGACTGTGGAGAAAATGGAACACCGGAAGTTTTCCTGTATCCCTCTTCTCAGTATGGACGGGCGTTACATAGGGACCATTTCCGAAGGAGATCTTCTGTGGGGTCTGAAGCGGCTTAACACTATGGATGTAAAGGAAATGGAGGATATTTCCATTATGGCTGTTCCCAGAAGAGCCACCTACAAACCGGTTCACGCCAATGCAGATATGGAAGATCTTCTGGACCGGGCTATTAACCAGAATTACGTTCCGGTTATTGACGATCAGGGCTTTTTTATCGGAATCATCACCCGTAAGGAAATCATCAAATATTGTTATAAGGAACTGAAAGCAGCCTATGCTGACCGCCAGCCTGACAATTCCCCAGAAAAAAGTAATTAAAACAGCCTCCGGCATTTGCCGGAGGCTTTCACTTTCATAACATTTTTTATAATACCTTTGACAGGAAATCTTTCAGTCTCTGATTTTCCGGATGAGCAAAGAACTCCTGAGGTGTATTCTCCTCCTGGATCTTTCCCTCATCAATAAACATAACACGGGTTGCCACCTCTCTGGCAAATCCCATCTCATGAGTAACCACGACCATGGTCATTCCGGTTTCTGCAAGTTCTTTCATGATCTCCAGAACTTCCCCTACCATTTCAGGGTCAAGCGCGGAAGTCGGCTCGTCAAACAGCATAACATCCGGGTTCATTGCCAGCGCTCTTGCAATGGCAATTCTCTGTTTCTGACCGCCTGACAGCTGACTTGGATAAGCATCAGCCTTATCCGGAAGGCCTACACGCTCCAGAAGTTCGTCTGCACGTTTGGAAGCTTCCTCTTTAGTCATCAGTCCAAGCTTTTCCGGAGCCAGCATAATGTTCTTTTTGATAGTCAGGTGTGGAAACAGATTAAACTGCTGGAACACCATACCGATCTTCTGGCGCATTTTATCCACATTTACAGATTTATCTGTAATATCAGTACCTTCAAAAAGAATCTGTCCGCCTGTTGGCATCTCCAGAAGATTCAGGGAACGAAGGAACGTAGATTTTCCACAACCGGAAGGTCCGATAATAGCAACTACCTCTCCTTTGCAGATCTGTGTGGAAATCCCGTTCAGAACCTGCATTCCGTCAAAAGATTTTTTCAGCTCTTTTACATCAATTAATACTTCACCTTTAGCGTTCACTGCTTCTCAGCCTCCTTTCCAGTTTTCCTACCAGATAAGACAGGAACATAACAAGAATCAGATAGATTGCTGCAACTGCCAGAAGAGGCAGAAGTGCTTCATATGTCTGGCTTCGGATAATATCACCGCCACGGGTCAGGTCGGTAATACCGATATAACCACTAATAGAGGTTTCTTTCATAAGAACAATAAACTCGTTTGCCAACGCAGGCAGTACATTCTTAAAGGCCTGAGGAAGAATGATCAATAACATTGTCTGATGGTAATTAAAACCAAGACTTCTTCCTGCTTCAAACTGTCCCTGGTCAATGGACATGATACCGGAACGGACAATTTCCGCAACGTAGGCCGCAGAATTCAGACCAAATGCTATGATCGCTGTGATCATTTTTCCCGGATCATGGACTGCAAATACAACATAATACATGATCAAAAGCTGTACCATTGCAGGTGTTCCCCTGATCACAGTAAGATATACCTTACAGATGGCGTTGAGGATCTTCATTTTTCCGGTTCTGTCATGGGTAGCACGGATCATTGCAATAATAAAACCAAGTACAATACCGATCAGCACTGCAAATGCAGTAATGATCAGGGTGGTTTTTAAACCATTAAAAATAAATTCATAACGCTTGTCTTCTATGAAATTCAATTGAAACTTATCAATAAATTCCGCCAAAACCTTCACCACTTTCTTTGTTTATCAGATATCTTCAGCTGCTCATAAGAAATTCCGGGTTCCCATGTCGATGATGTCGATACCAGGTGCCCGGAACTTCTGTGTTTCTGTGATCTGTCATACATATGGCAGATACAGAGGCTGTTCCATTATTTACGAACAATAATAACCTGCTTTGCAGTTGTATAAGTATCAGTAAAGTCTGCGCTCTTCTTACGATCTTCTGTTACAGTCATACCGGCTACGCCAATATCAGCCTTACCGGAATCCACTGCATTCATAATGGCATTAAACTCCATATCTTCTACTTTCAGCTCATATCCAAGTTTGTCACATACAGCCTGAGCCATATCCACATCAATACCTACAACCTTATCGCCTTCGTAATATTCATATGGAGGGAAAGTAGCATTTGTAGCCATTGTCAGAGTTCCGTTGGAATGATCTGCATCTTTCGGAGATTCATATGGGCAGGTACCTTTTACATCGTCGGATCCGATATAATTCTCATTGATCTGATCCAGAACGCCTTCTTCTTTCAGTTCTTTCAGCGCACCATTAATTTTTTCAGTCAGTTCCTCATTACCTTTTTTTACAGCAATAGCATATTCCTCTGTTGCAAAATCCTCTTCCAGAATTTCCAGATCGTCGTTATTCTTTATGAACTCTTCTGCCGGAAGGCTATCGATCAGAATACAGTCGATTTTGCCCTGTTTCAGCGCCATTACTGTATCATTTGCTTTGTTAAAACGCTCGATGGTTGTTCCTGCATCATCACCTTCGTACTCATCTGTTGCAAAAATATCACCGGTAGTTCCCAGCTGCACGCCGATCTTTTTTCCTGCAAGATCATCAATGCTCTCAATACCGCTGCTCTTTGCAGATACTGTTACTGCGCCCATCATAGAAACTGTCATTGTTGCACAAAGTGCAAGTGCTGCAAATTTTTTCATGTTTTTCATTTTCGTTTCCTCCTTAAACTGGTATATTTATACATCTTCTTTGCATAAAACTTTTCAAATCATGTTTTTTATTCTACCATATTTTTTATAAAATGCAATAGTTTACTTGCATAATAATAAATAATTTTCTATAATAAAAATACATTCATATGCACAAAAAACATTTTTATACGCATAAATATATCTTTATAAGGAGGATATCTATGGGCATGAATCAGGCTCCCGCTTCCGAACGGATACATATCAGTTTTTTCGGAAAACGAAACGCAGGAAAATCCAGCGTCATAAATGCAGTAACCGGTCAGGAACTTGCTATTGTTTCAGATATAAAAGGCACTACCACTGATCCTGTTTATAAAACCATGGAGCTGCTTCCCCTTGGTCCTGTAATGGTGATCGATACTCCGGGTATTGATGATGAAGGGGAACTTGGCGCTCTCCGTGTCAGAAAAAGCTTTCAGATTTTAAATAAAACAGATATTGCTGTTCTGGTAGTGGACATTATTACAGGAAAAACCCAATGGGAGGAAGAACTGATCCTTCGTTTTCAGGAAAAAAATATTCCCTGGATCCTGGTCTATAATAAGACAGACCTTATTTCTGAAACAGAAGCTTCTTCCACTGCTTCTTCCAACAAAAACAATTCTGACGCTTTTGTCGTTTCTGCCAAAAACGCTTCTCCGGTTTCCAGTGAATCCGGGAATACAAACGAAATATGTGTAAGCGCAAAAACCGGCAAAGGCATTCATGAACTGAAAGAAATGCTTGCCTCCCTGAAACCTGAAGAAACGCATAAATATCCACTGATTGCAGATCTGATCTCTCCGGAAGATCTGGTTCTCCTTGTGGTTCCCATTGATAAGGCAGCGCCTAAAGGCCGCCTGATCCTTCCGCAGCAGCAGACCATCCGCTCAGTCCTGGAAAAAGGCGCCCTCTCTCTTGTAGTCAGAGATACGGAGCTGAAATCCACTTTGGAAAATTTCAGGAAGCACGGGATCACTCCAAGGCTTGTGATCACCGACAGCCAGGTTTTCTCAAAGGTATCAAAGGAGACTCCGGATACAATCCCACTCACCTCCTTTTCCATTCTGTTTGCCAGATATAAAGGAGATCTTGCCACAATGGTACAGGGCGCAGCCGCCCTTGATAACATTCAGGACAACGATAAGATCCTGATCGCAGAAGGATGTACCCACCATCGTCAGTGTGATGATATCGGAACCGTAAAAATCCCCAACTGGATCCAGAGCTATACAAAAAAAGAGCCTGAATTTGTTTTTACTTCCGGAACCGAATTTCCTGATGATGTAACAGACTACAAACTGGTCGTGCACTGTGGGGGATGTATGCTAAATGAAAGAGAAATGAAATACCGGATCGCCTGTTGCCAGGATCAGAACGTACCTGTTACAAATTACGGTATTCTGATCGCCCGGGTTACAGGAATCCTGAAAAGAAGCCTTGAACCCTTTCCAGATATTTATAAACTGATATAAAATTTCTGGAATTTTTATTCTGATTTCACAGAACCATAACATTTTTTCTCTATACTTGATACCGTTATCCGGGAATGAGTATAAATAATATATAACGAGGAGGAATTCTATGAAATTCACAAAAATGCAGGGCATTGGAAATGATTATGTATATGTAAACTGCTTTGAAGAAACCATTGCCGATCCTTCGGCGGTTGCAAGATTTGTCAGCGACAGACATTTTGGTATCGGTTCTGACGGTCTGATCCTGGTAAAGCCTTCCGATGTGGCAGACTGCGAAATGGATATGTATAATCTGGACGGCTCACAGGGGGCCATGTGCGGAAACGGCATCCGCTGTGTGGCAAAATTCGCCTACGATCACGGAATTGTCCATAAAAAAAATATTACTGTCAATACAAAAAGCGGTATCAAATACCTTGATCTTGATATAAAAAACGGAAAAGTATCCTCTGTAAAAGTTAATATGGGTTCTCCCATTCTTACTGCAAAAATGATCCCTGTTGTGTCCGACAAAGAGCAGGTGATCAACCAGCCCCTTGACGTAAATGGAACCATCTGGAACATCACCACAGTTTCCATGGGTAATCCTCACGCAGTCACTTACATGGATGATGTGGACAGTCTGGATATTGAAAAAGTGGGACCTATGTTTGAAAACCACATCAATTTTCCGGACAGGATCAACACAGAATTTGTTAAGGTCATTGACAGACGCACTCTCCAGATGCGCGTGTGGGAAAGAGGTTCCGGCGAAACACTTGCCTGCGGAACAGGCGCCTGCGCAGTAGCTGTCGCCTCCACCTTAAACGGTCTGGTTGACGAGGATGTTCCTATTACTGTAAAGCTTCTGGGCGGAGATCTTCAGATCCTCTGGAACCGCCAGGAAAATCTTGTTTACATGACAGGTCCGGCAACTACAGTGTTTGAAGGCGAGATTGATCTTTCCACTATATAGAAAATACAGAATCTGCCAACAACAAGACGGACAACTCACTGAGAGAATACGGTAAAATCCTCTCAGTAAGTTGTCCGTCTTGTTTTTTAATGCAGAGATTTTGTTTTACTTCCAATTCAGGAAGCAATATCCATTTCATCAACTGCTGTCCGTCTCATAAATTTCATGTGTGATCAGTCCTTCTGTTCCTGGAATTTACGATATTCTTCTACCGGCATATCCAGGCCTGTATACAGTTTATAGGCTGCCGCACCCTGCCACAAAAGCATCCCTCTGCCGCCAATGGTTTGGCATCCTGCTTCTTTTGCCTCACGAAGAAGTCTTGTTTCCTCAGGATTATATACCACATCAGCCACAACCAGCTCCGGACGGAACATGTTCTTATCGGTGATCAGTGTAGTATCTTCATGTGGTTTCATACCTGCCAGAGTGCCATTTACAAGAATATCCGCCTGTGCGATCTCTTCTCTCAGTCTGTTTTCATCATCCAGGCAAAATACCTGGACCTTACATTCCGGAGCCTCTTTTTTCAGCTTTTCCGCTGTCTGTCGGGCTCTTTCAAGAAACGGATCGTCCGGATTAAAAACAGAGATTGATGTTGCTCCGTCAAGAGCGCACTGTACCTGGATCGCTGTAGCTGCTCCGCCTGCGCCAAGAACCACCATTTTTTTTCCTTTTACCTCTACGCCATGCTCCTTCATGTTCTGCACAAAACCGGTTCCATCTGTAATATGCCCTACAAGCTTCCCGTTTTCATTTACAATGGTATTTACTGCTCCAATAATCCGTGCTGCCGGCGAAAGTTCGTCCACCAGTCTTGCTGCTTCATTTTTACAGGGCATGGTAACATTGGCTCCTCTCATCTTAAAAAGCCGCATGGCATCCAGCGCTGCGCCTACCTGATCTTCCTTAATATCAAAAGCCATATATGCATAATCCTGTTTGTGATATCGAAAACTGAAATTATACATATCCGGAGAGCCGGAATGGCCTACCGGGCTCCCGATCAGCATCATCAGTCCTGTTGTTCCTTTTATTCTCTGCTCCATATCCTCGATCCTCCTTCCATTTTCTGTATCAGCTCTTCACAGATCTCCCGAGTATTTTTTCCGTCTGTCTTAATGATCACATCAGCCGCAGCCTCGTATTTTGCACGTCGTTTTTCCATCAGCTCAGAAATATAAGAAACTGTTTTATTTCCCTCCAGAAGCGGGCGGTCATGGTTATCTTTTACCCGTTCCAGAATCGTTTCCGGTGTGGCAGTAAGAAGAACTACGCATCCGTTTTTTTTCATTTCTTTTACGTTTCTCTCTCTCATGGGAACGCCGCCTCCACAAGAGATCACTGTATTTGTCTTTGTCTGCATTTCAATAAGCAGATTTGTTTCCAGATCCCGGAAATACTCTTCTCCATGAACGGAAAAAATATCAGAAATACTCATTTTTTCTCTTTCCGCAATGATCTGATCCATCTCCACGGTATCCATATCATATTTACTGCTGAGATATTCCGAAACCGTACTTTTCCCTGCTCCCATAAAGCCTATCAGAACAATATTGCAGGAAAACGGCTTCCTGTGAGCCTGCTGCGTTTCCCTTAACAAATCTTCTTTCATTTCTTTTACCTTCCGTTCCTTATTTTTCCGGTATCCTGTAATTTCTCATAAAAAACTCCTATACCGATTTCCTAAAGTATAACACCTGTTCAGTGCTTTAACAATACAAAGTGTAAAATTCATCATGAATCGACAGCATCCTGCATTTATAAAAATTTCATCTACTATCACGCCGGATTTCCCTGAACGTTATTCTTGTCCTTTTGCCACAACATACCCTATTTTCGTGTGGGGAAGATAATGAACAATTACAAATTCATCTTTATGTATTCCGGCTCCATAAAAATCAACAGAGATTTCGTGTCCTGACATCTCATCTTCTATACGAATAGAACGGTCGTGCTCACTTTCCTCTGATGCCGTATCACCACCTGTCACAGTTCCCATAGCTATTTTTAAATCTCCGGTAACAAGATAAGGCACATCTAAAATATGCGGTATTACCACAAGTATCCATGCGATGATCAGTCCCACAACTGCTGTAATTTCAATTCTTTTTTCCCATTTCTCATATGTTCTTTTTTCCTGTTCTGATACGGGTTTCCTTTTAATAAATTTTGTTTTTTTCTTTTTATGCAAAAACCACATGACAGTTACAATAATTATACAAATAACAGGTGCAAACACATCCATATATAAAGCACTCATATAAACTCCTCCTTAAAGACATTTTTTATCTGTCGCCGATCACACTATGACCTCAAGAATCCGCTCTGCCACAAACACTGCCGCGCAGGCATAAAGCGCTACCATAAGAAGACTTTTTTCCCGATATGCGGCTATCAGGGCAGCTCCAAGTCCTGCTGCCCCAGCGATCATTCCGGAAGACGGCGCAGTGAGAATTGCCGGAAAAGTCATTGCCGCCAGGCATGCATAAGGTACATAAAACAAAAAGGACTTCACAAACGGGCTTGTGATCTCTTTTTTAAAAAGCACCAGAGGAAGCATACGGATAAGATAAGTAACTCCCGCCATAACCAGTATGTAAACATAAATACTATGATTCATGAATTTCCTCCTCTCCGTCCCCTACCGGACAGAAATAAGCTGCGGCTCCTGCTACGATCAGTGTTGTAAAAATAATCACAAATCCGGATGAAATCCGGTTCAGCACCGGAACCACTGCAAAAACAGCGCTGAGAGCCATGGCTCCTGCAACTACCGCCCGCACAGACCTGTGTTTTTTTGCCGGCGGAATGATCAAAGCCAGAAACATTCCATAAATTGCCACACTCAGAGCACTTGACAGAAATCCCGGCATGATATTTCCAGCCATAGCTCCCACCAAAGTTCCAAGAGTCCAGCCCGGCACAGCCACGCTCATCGCTCCATAGTGATACCAAGGATTCAGCCTTCCTCTGCGGCTTGCGCTGAGGCCAAAAATTTCATCTGTCATGCCAAATGCCACAAGAAACCTGTGCCCTGTGGATATATTTTTCTGCAATTTCTGAGAAAGAGAAAAAGACATCAGGCTGTATCTCAGATTGATCACAAGCTGAGTAAGAGCCATTTCCCACAGAGAACCACAGGCAATAATAATCTCCAGACCTGCAAACTGACCTGCCGAGGTGATATTAGTCAGGGAAAGAATCGTCGCCTGCCATACAGACATTCCTCCTGCAACTGCCATCATACCAAAAGTAAAGGATACTGCAAAATATCCCAAAGAAACAGGGACCCCATCCCGGAGTCCCTGCATGAACTGTTGTTTATTTACATTCTGTTCCATTACATCTCCACTCCTCATTTATGTATGATTATACATTTCGTCAGCGAAATTGTAAATAAAAAACCTTCCTCCTGTCACCTTTCTTTTCCATTGCAGTACCCGGCAGAAGCGTGTATACTCGTAGATGTAATTTCATTTATACTTATTACAGGTATACACATTAAGGAGGTTTTCCATGGAATCTGAAATCATCGAAATCAATCTCTCAGGTTTTTGCCGCACCTGCAACAGTATGCAGACAGTCACCTGCGAATATATCCCCACCGAAAACGGCAGAAAGCTGGATATGATGAACTGCGCTCACAAAACCTGCCGTCATCATGCAGCCTGCACCATTTACCGGGAGGCTCACGAAAACGAGCAGATATGAATTCTCACATCTGCTCGTTTTTTATGGCTGCGTCTATTCTGCTTTTTCCAGAATCCTGTAATAGGCTCTTGCTGTCACTGCATAAATCACAGCATACACTGCTGCAAATACAAGCACTGTTGCTGCAGTACATATCAGAAACAGTCTGGTATTTTGCATACTGAGCAGAAGCAGCAGCCGTTTCATCAAAGGAAAAGCCATGCCAATATGAACACAGGCTGTAATCAATGGAAGAAAAAATACCATAAGAATCTGTCTGTGAATGGAAGATTTTACTTCTCTGCGGCTCATCCCTACTTTTCTCATAATCTCAAAACGAGCTTTATCCTCATAGCCTTCAGAAATCTGCTTGTAGTAAATGATCATCGCTGTCCCCATAAGGAATACTCCACCCAGAAGAATTCCCACAAACAACAGGCCTCCATTCAGACCATAAAAATTTTCTTTTTCTTCTGCATAAGAATGAATGGTAACAAGATTTTCTTTCTGAGAAAAATGTCCCTGCTTTACAAACTCCTGAATACTGTCATCAATTTCCTGTCTGCATGCAATAGCTGTCGCATCATCCCCCTGTAGCTGAACTCCAATTTTGGACGAAATAGAATATCCACTGTCCTGCACTTCATTTTGTAACTGATTGATTTTTTCAAAGTTTTTTTCATCAGCCACCAGATAAATGGACTTTACATAATCCACGCCGAACAGTCCGGAAATTCTGGGACATTTTTTCAATGTTTCTGATATACAAAATTCTTTTCCTTCTATAATAATTCTGTCATCCTGTATCCCATAAGCAAACATCTCTCCCGGTTCCAATTTTTCCCCTGTGGTCTTTTCATAAAAATCCACAGGAATAACCACAAGCTCTACAACCGTCTGCTGACGTATCTCTCCGACACCTGTATTCAGGCTTAATCTGTTTCCGTCCAGAAATCCTACCAGCGAAAGATAAATCTGAGATTCCACACTCTCTACCGGCATATCCTTTTTTTCCAGTTCGGTTCTTATAAACTCCTGTGCTGTATATGCTTCCTCTAAAGAATGTACATAAAAGTCTATATTCACATCATATGGAAACTGAAAACGCGCCATATCCTCAATTCCCATATTCAGACATACCGTAGTAGAAAGCATCAGAAGAACTCCTGTACTCAAAATACAGATGCTTGCAAGCCCCACTGCATTCTGCTTCATCCGATAAAGCATCCCTGATACACTGGTAAAATTCTGGATCTTATAATAAAACTTTTTGCGCCTGCGCAGCAGCTTCAGGATCACAATACTGCCTGCGGTAAATACCAGATAAGTTCCTGCCATAACCAGAAGAACTGCTATAAAAAAAACACCAAACGCATCCATAACCGATTCTGTGGTAACCGCCAGATAATAACCGATGCCCAGGCAGATAAATCCCAGAACTGCCATAAGAAGCTTGCTTTTTGGTTCCCGCTCTCCTGCATTTCCGCCGGACAGCAATTCTACCGGACGGCTGAAATGTACCCGTTTCAGATTATTAAAAAGTGTCAGTACAAGAATCACTCCATAGGATACCGAACAGACTTTAATTCCTTCCCGGGAAATATAAAAACCAAATTTTGCAGGAATATGAAGAATCTTCAGAAGAAGCAAAAGCGCCAGTTTACTTCCCAGGATTCCTGCTGCCAGCCCTCCGGTCAGACTGATAAAACCTGTGATAACTGTTTCCACAAACATCAGATGGCTGATATGTCTTTTTTCCATACCAAGCACATTATAAAGCCCAAACTCCTTCTGCCTTCTCTTCATCAGAAAACTGTTGCAAAACAGAAGAAAGATCACCGAAAAAACGCCGAGGACAAATACGCCCATGCTGACAATAAACGAAACATCTCTGCCGCCCCTCATATTTACAATGTCCGGACTGGTGACAATAAACATCATAATATAAAGAACTATAATACAGCCCACACAGGAAAATATATACGGAATATAGGTTTCCCTGTTCTTCTTAATATTCGTAAGAGCAAGTTTCAGAAACATTCCTCTACGCATAAGTCTCACCGCCTGTCATCAGAATTGTCAGTGTATCAGAGATCATCTGGTACATTTCCTGGCAGGATTTTGTGCCTCTGTAAATCTGATGGAACACTTCCCCGTCCTTAATAAAAAGAACTCTGGAGGCATGGCTTGCCGCCTGAGCGCTGTGCGTCACCATAAGGATCGTCTGACCTGCCTCATTGATCTCACCAAACATGGATAAAAGAGAGGCGGCGGCTCTGGAATCCAAGGCTCCTGTTGGTTCGTCTGCCAGAATGATCCTTGGATCTGTGATCAAAGCCCTTGCAACTGCTGCTCTCTGCTTCTGTCCGCCGGAAACCTCATAGGGATATTTCTCCAGAATATCTGTAATGCGAAGAGCCTTTGCAACAGGTCGGATCTTCTGCTCCATTTCACGGTAATCCTCTCCTGCCAGCACCAGTGGAAGATAAATATTATCTCTGAGACTGAATGTATCCAGAAGGTTAAAATCCTGAAATACAAATCCCAGATTATTGCGGCGGAAAGCAGAAATTTCTTTTTCCGTTAAATGGACAATACTTTTTCCGTCAAGGAGCACCTCTCCCTCTGTAGGCCGATCCAGAGATGCCAGGATATTCAGAAGAGTCGTTTTTCCAGACCCGGATTCTCCCATGATCGCCACAAATTCTCCACTTTCTACAGAAAAAGTCACATTTGCAAGGGCCTGAACCTGATTTCCTCCAAATCGTGTACTGTATATTTTCTTTACATTTGTTACTTCCAGTAAAGCCATGGTTCTGTTTCCTCCAATCATACTCGCACCACTTACTTACACCTCTGTATTTTGTGTTCTGCGTGCAGTTTTATTTTGTAACCTCAGTATACAGAAAAGAGAAACCGTGTGCCATAACTTTGGCTTACAGTTTCTCTTTGTATGTGACATTTTTGTAAGGTTGATAAATATGATGCTTAAAACAGCTCCGCCCTCGATCGGCCAAGGCTCAGATAAACTCTTGTTCCCTTCCCCGGTTCTGATTCCACGGAAATACCGTGATCCAGCCTTTTCATGATCTTTCTGGAAAGGTACAAACCGATTCCTGTAGATCTGGTTTCTATTCTTCCATTATATCCGGTAAAGCCCTTTTCAAAAATCCTTGGAAGATCTTCCGGAGTGATTCCTGTTCCCGTATCCTCAATAACCAGCGTGTGAGGACGGGATTCCGAAAGATAAATCCTGATTTCCCCTGTTTTTGTATATTTTAAAGCATTGGAAATACACTGCCCGATCACAAATCCCAGCCATTTAGAATCTGTCAGAACTTTTTCCTGAATCCCCTGATAATCAAGGCGCAGCTTTTTTCCGATAAAAACAGACGCATATTTGTGAATCTGTTCTCGAATGATCTTATCCAGATCGCACTCCGAAAATTTCATATCCGAAGACATATCCTCAGATCTCAAATACCCCAAAACCATTTCCACATATTCCTCTACTCTGAAAATTTCCGCAAGGGCTGCTTTATTTTCCTGTGGATGTTCTGCAAGAATCAGTCTGAGAGCAGCAATAGGCGTTTTGATCTGATGTACCCACATGGTATAATAATCTGCCATCTCTCTGTAAGAAGTCCTCCGTGCTTCTTCCGCTTCCATCCGCATACGGTTCAGCTCATGAATCATCTGCTGAAGCGCTGCCTCGTTTTTGTCTTCAGCCAAAGGCAGTTTTTCCAGTTCCAAAGGAATACTTTTTGTAATCTGCGTCAACATCAGCTCTCTGTCCCGGAATCTGAAATATCCATACACAAATGCTCCTGCAAGCAAAACCATACACAGCAGACTTCCATAAAGAATCGGTTCAACGGGACAGTTATACAGCCATAATACCATTGCCATAATTGCGCCAGACATCAGGAACAGGATTGCTGTTTTCCATATTTTTTTTAAATATCCTGTCATTTCCTCTCCCGTTACTGCGCCATGTAGCCCAGTCCTTTTCTTGTAAGAATCATATTTTTCAGGCCAATTCCCTCCAGCTTGCGTCTTAGACGATTGATATTTACTGTCAGAGTATTGTCATCTACAAAATCATCATTTTCCCAAAGCATCTGCATAATGGCTTCTCTTGAAACCACATTTCCCGCCTGAGAAAAAAGAAGATTCAGTATCCGCAGTTCATTTCTGGTAAGCTCAACAGACTGTCCTTGATAGCTGAGATTTCCGCTTCCCAGATTCAGGACAGCACCTCTGTGTTCCAGAAGATTCCCACTGCTTCCAAAGGAATATGTTCTTCTCAGTATCGCCTGGACCTTTGCGGACAGAACCTCCAGATTAAAGGGCTTTGCAACAAAATCGTCTGCTCCCCTGCTCATTGCCATAACCATGTTCATGTCGTCTGCTGCAGAAGAAAGAAAAATAATCGGAACCTGAGATACCCTGCGGATCTCCTCACACCAGTGAAATCCGTTAAAATACGGAAGCTTCAGATCCAGAAGTACAAGCTGCGGTTCTGAACGCACAAACTCCCCCATAATGTCCGCAAAATCCTCTGCTGCTGTTACCTGGTACCCCCAGGATTCCAGATGTTTTTTTATCAGAGAGCAGAGCACCTCATCATCCTCTGCAAGAAATATTCTGTACATCAGCACTCCTCATCCACATACTTCTGTATGTTGGACGCATTTACATATTTTTTCAGATGCTCGCCGTCTGTGATCACCAGCGTAGGCGCCTGCATAACCCCAAACTGACGGGCCATGTCAGGATTTTTTTCTGCGTCAATGATCTCCAGTTCCTCGCCCTCCAGCATTTTTTTCGCCATGCGACAGTTAGGGCAGGTGCTTGTGGTAAACAGATATTTATGAGTTTCCACAGGTTGCACCCTTACATCCTCCTCTGTCATTGTTA
The DNA here is from genome assembly GCF_028767025.1 of Blautia sp. XA-2221. Taxonomy (GTDB): domain Bacteria; phylum Bacillota; class Clostridia; order Lachnospirales; family Lachnospiraceae; genus Blautia_A. The sequence continues at coordinate 204,784 of NZ_JAJQXX010000001.1, read as the reverse complement.
CTACGCTTGTATGGACCTTTTTCAGGGAAGAATGCACAACGTCATAGAGGGTTCTGTTTTTGTATTCCTGGGCTTTTCCGTCATTCCAGTTCTGAACCGGACGGTAATAGCCGGTAATACGACTGTATACCTCCGCCTTTTTGCCGCATTTCGGGCAGGTAAAATGCTCGCCGCTAAGATATCCGTGCTCACTGCATACAGAGTAAGTAGGTGAAATTGTATAATAAGGCAGCTTGTAATTTTCTGCAATTTTCCGCACAAGGGAAGCGGCTGCTTTCCAGTCAGGAAGTTTTTCTCCCAGAAATCCATGAAATACGGTTCCCGATGTATAAAGGGTCTGAAGTTCGTCCTGAATATCAAGGGCGTCAAAAATATCTGAACTGAATTCAACCGGAAGGTGGGAACTGTTTGTATAATATGGAGTATCTCCTTCTTTTCCCGCAGTTTTAATATCGGGCCAGCGATTTCTGTCATGCTTTGCAAGACGGTATGCAGTAGACTCTGCCGGTGTTGCTTCCAGGTTAAACAGCTCGCCCTGATATTGCTCCTGATAATCAGAAAGACGGTTTCTCATATGTTCCAGAACTTCTTTTGTGAACTTCTGTGTACGTGGGTCTGTCATATCACAGCCAAGCCATCTGGCATTAAGTCCGGCCTCGTTCATTCCCACAAGGCCGATTGTGGAAAAGTGATTGTCAAAGCTTCCCAGATACCGTTTGGTATAAGGATAAAGGCCCTCATTCAAAAGCTTGGAAATCACCTGACGTTTGATATGAAGAGATCTTGCGGCAATGTCCATCATGTGATCCAGTCTGCGATAAAACTCTTCCGGATTTGCGGACTGATAGGCAATCCTTGGCATATTAATAGTAACTACGCCTACGGAGCCTGTACTTTCTCCTGAGCCGAAAAAGCCGCCGCTTTTTTTGCGCAGCTCACGAAGATCCAGACGAAGACGGCAGCACATACTGCGGATATCGCTTGGCTTCATATCACTGTTAATATAATTGGAAAAATACGGAGTACCGTATTTTGCTGTCATTTCAAAAAGGAGCCGATTATTCAGAGTATCTGACCAGTCAAAATCCTTTGTAATGGAATAGGTGGGAATAGGATACTGGAATCCTCTTCCATTGGCATCGCCCTCGATCATGGTTTCAATAAAGGCGCGGTTTACCATGTCCATTTCTTCTTTGCAGTCCTTATATTTAAAATCCATTTCTTTTCCGCCAACAATAGCAGGCAGCTCTGCCAGATCATCCGGAACCGTCCAGTCAAGAGTGATATTGGAAAACGGAGCCTGGGTTCCCCAACGGCTCGGCGTATTAACACCATAGATAAAGGATTCAATACATTTTTTTACCTCACTGTAAGACAGCTGATCTGCTTTGACAAAAGGCGCAAGATAGGTGTCGAAGGAGGAAAACGCCTGAGCGCCTGCCCATTCGTTCTGCATGATCCCCAGAAAATTCACCATCTGATTACAAAGTACGCTTAAATGCTTTGCCGGGGCGGAAGTGATCTTACCTTCAATACCTCCAAGTCCCTCCTGGATCAGCTGTTTCAATGACCATCCGGCACAGTAACCTGTAAGCATGGAAAGATCGTGGATATGGATATCCGCATTTCTGTGAGCGTCTGCAATCTCATTGTCATAGATTTCAGACAGCCAGTAATTGGCAGTAACTGCCCCGGAATTGCTGAGGATCAGACCTCCTACAGAATATGTAACTGTAGAATTCTCTTTTACACGCCAGTCTTCCACCTTCACATAACTGTTGACAATTTCTTTATAGTCCAGAATCGTTGACTTCATATTTCGGATCTTTTCTCTCTGCTTGCGGTAAAGGATGTAGGCCTTCGCCACATCACTGTAGCCTGCCTGGATCAGAACATTCTCCACGCTGTCCTGAATATCCTCCACAGTTACCCTGTCATCCTGGATTTTATTCTGAAAATCAGCTGTCACACGCAGCGACAGAAGATCGATCATATCATTACTGTAATTCTTTTCTTTTGCATCAAATGCTCTGCTGATAGCAGATGAAATTTTTGCCATCTGAAATTCAGCAATTTCCCCATCACGTTTTACTACCTGAAACATAAGTCCTTCTTCCTCCCTTGCTTCACTGGTACTTACTTTATGCTGACAGATTACATTGTAGCAAAGGTTGCCGTTTCCGTCAATCGCAAAAACCACCATATATTGTGCTTTTATGTGTTTTGCACGCTATATGATGGTTCTTTTTTCCTTTATTTACAGGCTTTCCAGGATTCTGCAAAACCCGGAAATTTATTTTTTATACAAATATAAACGATCCCCTTGTCTGAATCAAGGAGAATTGCATCCGCCCTGCTCCAGTCATCCCCGGGGCATAACATTCACAAAAAACTCTGCAGGAATTTTTGCCTGAACAAATATACCGTCTTCTCTGTATTCCTCGGACAGAAGCTGACCATATTCCCGGATCATCTGGATTTTTCTAGCCTCTTTATAAGAATACAGTTCCTCAATATAAATCTGACTTTCTGCCAGAAGCCGGGATAACAGCTCTCTTAACTCATTCAGTCCCCTGCCTGTTCTGGCAGAGCATTTTACCGTATAGTCCGCCCGCAGGTCACGCAGTTCTGAATCCGGCACAAGATCCTGTTTATTCAGAAGTGTAATGATCTTTTTCCCGGAAACCCCAAGTTCTTTCAGCGTTTCATAAACTACCTGCATCTGTGTTTCTGCTCTGGGATTGGAAGCATCTACCACATGGATGATATAATCTGCATATTTCGCTTCTTCCAAAGTGCTTTTAAAGGCTTCTACCAGATGATGGGGCAGTTTTCTGATAAACCCTACGGTATCTGTCAGAAGGATCTGCTGTCCGTCGTCAAGTTCCATTACTCTTGTTGTGGGATCCAGAGTTGCAAAAAGTTTGTCCTCTGCCTGCACTTCTGCCCCTGTAAGAGTATTCAGAAGCGTAGACTTTCCTGCATTGGTGTAGCCTACAATGGCCGCAGTCTTCAGTCTGCCCTTTGACCGGCTGCCGCGAAGCAGCTCACGATGCTTTTCCACCTGTGTCAGCTCTGATTTCAGCGCTGAAATCCTGGTGCGGATCAGACGTCTGTCTGTTTCCAGCTTTTTCTCACCAGGTCCCCTTGTTCCGATACCGCCGCCCAGTCTGGACAATGAATCTCTAAGACCTACCAGACGTGCAGACCGATAGCGGAGCTGAGCAAGCTCTACCTGGATCTTACCTTCGCTGGTTACTGCTCTCCCTGCAAAAATATCCAGAATCAGCAGCGTCCTGTCCATAACCTTACATTCCAGTTCCCGTTCCAGATTATTCAGCTGTGACGGAGAAAGTTCATCATCACAGATAATCCCGTTTGCATCAAGCGCAGTCAGGAGATTTTTCACCTCCTGGATCTTGCCTCTTCCAATATAAGTTCCCGGATGCACCGCTTCTCTGTTCTGGATCACCTTTGCCGCAGTTTCTGCTCCTGCAGTTTCCGCCAGCTCCTGAAGCTCGTCCAGGGACGCCTCCACATCATCTCCAATGTCCGTCTGCACCCCTACCAGGATCACCCGTTCCTGAATTTCCTTAAAATCATACAACTGCATATCAACCCTCCCAGGATGTCTGTTCTTCTGCCGGAACTGTATCCTGGCTTTCTTCCTGAACAGGTTCCTCTACACTTTCCTGCGCAATCCTGGACTGAAGGAATTCCAGTTCCTTTTTTGCCTCCTGGTCATCGGGATACATTTTGAGATATTCCTGAACCTTTGAAAAGGCTGTATGGAAGTCAAGCTGTTTCTCGTATGCAACGATCTCATTAAATAAAAGCTCCTGCATCTCATCTGTATCTGCAGCTTCAAGCCCACTGGCGATATTTGCCAGAGCACCGGGATAATCTCCGTCTGCAATATCGCACAGCGCCAGCCCGTTATATCCCTCTGCCTTACGGCTTTCTTCTGCATTCAGATAATCCTGATACATGGATCTGGCAGCAGCCGTATCATTCCGGGCAAGGCATACCATTCCCAACAGTGAAAGAGCCTCCACACTTCCCTTTTCAGAAGCCTTTGTCAGTTCATTCCTGGCATTTTCATAATCCTGCATATAGTAATAAATACGCCCCCGCTCGCAGTAGTCCTCTGCGTTTCCGGGTTCCGTCTTCAGAATTGCTTCCAGATATCGTGTCCCGTCTGCTTCCATGCCTCTGCTCCGGTAAGCCTCATAAATCTGAAGAGCCATATCATAATCAGGTTTCTCTCCGTATGCCTGTTGAAAATTTGAATCCGCCTCGTCATAGGCATCCATTGCAAGCGCCACGCAGCCTGTCAAAAAATACAGATCTGCATTCATGGAATAATCAGACGCCAGCGTCTGACAGTCTGCCATGGCATCATCCGTAAGTCCTGCTTTCAGCAATGCAGTTGCACGGTATGCAAGCAGATCCTGCCTTATGAATTTTTTTACCCGATCCTGTGACAGCGCCTGGGTAAAGCACTCCACAGCCCCCTGGTAATCTCCCAGGCGCAGTTTTGCGATTCCTGCGCCTCTTAAAGATTCTGCTGCCTTATAGCCGCTGGAAACAGAAGTTTCATAGCCGGTCAGCGCTTCCTGATAACTTCCCTGCTCCAGATTTTCTTCTGCCTGCCTATAAATATTCTGTTTTTCACTTCCGCAGCCGGCAAGGAGAGAAGCTCCTATACAGACTGCCAGTATCCGTCCGATTTTTCCTGTTTTCATGTATACCCTTTTTATTCTACAATAAGCCCTTCGGCTTCAATCACCTTTACTACATTGTCCACATGTTCTGCACAGATATCTTCTGTTCCCGCTTCTACCATAACACGGATCAGAGGCTCTGTTCCGCTTTCTCTCACAAGAATACGACCGTCTGTTCCAAGAGCTCTGGCAGCTGTTTCTACAGCCTCTTTTACCTTTGGATTTTCTCTTGCTGCCACTTTGTCCGCAACGCGTACATTTCTCAGGATCTGCGGATAGACCTTCATTTCTTTTGCAAGATCACAGAGTGTGGTCTTTTTCTCCACGCAGGCCTCCATCAGCATCAGAGAAGTAAGGATTCCGTCTCCGGTGGCTGAATATTTGCTGAATATAATATGTCCGGACTGCTCTCCTCCAATACTGTAATTGTTTTCCAGCATATTTTCCGCAACATATTTATCGCCTACAGCGGTCTGCTCATAGCTGATCCCTTCGCGCTCCAGAGCTTTATAGAGTCCCATATTGGACATAACTGTTGTGACTACTGTATTTCCGTTCAGCCTTCCCTGATCTTTCAGATATTTGCCGCATACATACATGATCTTATCGCCGTCGATAATGTTTCCTCTGTGGTCTACTGCAATACAGCGGTCTGCATCACCGTCATAGGCAAATCCCACATCCAGACCTTTTTCCACAACAAATCTCTGAAGTACCTCAATATGGGTAGAACCACAGTTGGTATTGATGTTTGTTCCGTCCGGATCATTGTTGATCACATAGGTCTTTGCGCGAAGAGCGTCAAACACACTTTTTGCAATCGCAGATGAACTTCCGTTTGAGCAGTCCAGACCAACACGGATATTTTTAAAATCACGGCATGGAATAGAGATCAGATAGCCGATATAACGGTTTCTTCCGGAAGCAAAATCTACTGTTCTTCCAATATCTTCACCGGTTGCCAGAGGCAGCTCTTCCAGCTTTCCGTCCAGATAAGCTTCGATTCTTGCCTCTACTTCAGCCTCGATCTTCTGTCCGTTTCCGTTAAGGAGCTTGATCCCATTATCGTAGAAAGGATTATGGCTTGCAGAAATCATGATACCACAGTCAAAATCCTCTGTACGGACCACATAGGAAACACTGGGGGTTGTAGTCACATGGAGAAGATATGCGTCTGCTCCGGACGCTGTCAAGCCTGCTACCAGAGCGTATTCAAACATATAACTGCTTCTTCTTGTATCTTTTCCGATTACGATCTTTGCCTTATGATCGCGTCCATAATACCAGCCCACATAGCGGCCTACTTTAAAAGCATGGTCTACAGTAAGCTGCACGTTTGCCTCACCACGAAAACCGTCTGTTCCAAAATATTTTCCCATAATAATTCCTCCTTGAAGTCCACTGTGTCAGCACAACGGGAAACTGCTTATTTATAAAGTGTCTCCGGATAAACGCCTTCTTTTGCAAGTCTGTCAAAAGCAGCGATCACCACTTCTTTGTCTTCCTGATAGGTTACGCCAAACCAGGTATCCTTTGTATCCAGTACATCAACCTTTGCTTTTCCGGTCTTGATCAAACGGTCGATCATCTCAGGCAGAAGATATTCTTTTTTGATATCAGCCACATCAAGATCCTGAAGAAATTCCACAAAGCCTTTTTCCAGTGCGTCCATAAACGCAGGTGTCAGGCCCCACATATTCATGGAAACAAGGCTGTTGACATCCAGTTCTTCCGCTGTACCGTCTGCATTTCTGGACTCTGCGCCGTTCTCTGTCTTATAAATGTCATGAGTCTCTGTAACGCCAACAAGAGCTCCGTTCTCAATATGGCAGACACCTCTTGTTACGCTTCCATTGTCACTGAGGGTATTTCCAAGACGGAAACCTGCCATACAGATATGGAGAAGTCCGTCATCCGGCTGCTCCTGAACCAGATAATCATGTACCTTTACATAGGCTTCTTTTCCATAATAGTCATCTGCATTAATTACCATAAACGGCTCAGAAAGGACATTTTTTGCTGCAAGCACTGCCTGACCTGTTCCCCATGGTTTTGTTCTGTCAGCCGGTTTTTCAAATCCCTCCGGAAGATCTTCCAAAGACTGAAATGCATACTCAACTTCTGTGATCTGTTCAATTTTATTCCCGATCACAGCGCGGAATTCTTCTTCCAAATCCTTTCTGATAATAAAGACAACCTTATTAAATCCTGCTTCCAAAGCATCATAAATGGAATATTCCATAATGATCTCCCCGTTTGGTCCTACCGGAGCAAGCTGTTTGATTCCTTTTCCAAAGCGGCTTCCGATACCGGCAGCCATAATTACCAGTGCTGTTTTTTTCATTTCATTCTCCTCCATTTATCTATATAATCCTGATATTACAATATTGTACCTTTTGCAGGCTTCAATACTGTAATACTTTTTTATCGCTTTTGCTTTTATGCTTCCTCGTTGTTGAGATTTGCCAGTTTGGCTGCCTGATCAGCCGCGATCAGACTATCAATAATCTCGCTGAGATCTCCGCCCAGAATACTGTCCAGACGATGCAGGGTAAGCTTGATCCTGTGGTCTGTCACGCGTCCCTGAGGGAAGTTGTAGGTACGGATCTTCTCAGAACGATCTCCTGTTCCGATCTGGCTTCTTCTGGCCTCAGCCTCTGCATCATGCTGCTTTGCAATCTCCATTTCATACAAACGGGAACGCAGCACCTTCAGAGCTTTGTCTTTATTTTTAAGCTGTGACTTTTCGTCCTGACAGGAGATTACGATTCCTGTGGGAATATGAGTCAGACGTACCGCAGAGTCTGTGGTATTGACACACTGGCCGCCGTTTCCGGATGCACGGAATACGTCAAATTTACAGTCGTTCATATCCAGATGGAAATCAATCTCCTCCGCCTCCGGCATAATGGCTACCGTACAGGTAGAAGTATGGATCCTTCCGCCTGACTCTGTTTCCGGTACTCTCTGTACCCGGTGAACGCCACTTTCGTATTTCAGTCTGGAATAAGCGCCATTTCCCTGGATCATAAACGTTACTTCTTTAAATCCGCCGATACCGTTTTCATTAAGACTCATCATCTCTGTTTTCCATCTGAGGCTTTCTGCATATTTTACATACATACGGTAGATCTCAGCCGCAAAAAGAGCAGCCTCATCACCGCCTGCGCCTGCACGGATCTCCACAATAACGTTTTTACTGTCGTTAGGGTCTTTGGGAAGAAGAAGGATTTTGATCTCATGCTCCAGTTCCTCTACACGTTTCTTGGCATCGGAAAGCTCTTCCTTGAGCATCTCCCGCATTTCTTCGTCTTTTTCCCCTTCCAGCATGGAAAGGCTGTCCTGAATCGTTTCTTTATTTTCTTTATATTCTTTATAAGCATCTACGATCGGCTGCAGATCACTCTGTTCCTTCATAAGCTTCTGGAACCGTTCCTGATTATCTGTAACTCCCGGCTCTCCAAGCTCATTGAGAACCTCATCAAACCGGATCAGAAGATCCTCCAATTTATCAAACATTCTGTTCCTCCTGTTACTTTATTCTTAGGCGAAAATTTTTGTCCCGGGATTCTGTCCCAGGACCACTCTGTCAAGTCCTGCAAGATCCTTTTTTACTGTTACCTGTTCAAATCCTGCATTTTCCATAATCCCGGTCACAGCGCTCCCCTGATCCCAGCCGATTTCATAGGCAAGCCAGCCGCCGGGGTTCAGGTACTTCCTGCACTCCTCTGTGATCTTTCTGTAAAAATACAGTCCATCCTCTTTTCCGTCCAAAGCCATATAAGGATCATGAGTCCGTACTTCATCCATCAAAGTCTTTATCTCCCCGGTTGGAATATACGGGGGATTTGAAACAAGCATATCATATCTCTTCTGTGTTTTTCCACTGGTTTCAGAAAAATATTCCCCGGAAAACAGATCGCTGTGTACCAGAACTGCTCTGTGATCCAGTTCCAGCTTTTTCATATTTTTTTCTGCGACCTGAAGCGCAGCCTCCGAAAGATCTGCACCCACGCCTTCTGCCTCCGGAATTTCCTTCAAGATACTCAGAAGAATACACCCGGAGCCTGTACACATATCAAGAATACGCGGCTTCTCTGTTTTTTTCAGAAGGTTCAGCGCCTCTTCCACAAGGATCTCTGTATCCTGCCGTGGCACAAGCACTCTCTCATCCACATAAAAGTCATATCCCATAAAACAGGCTGTTCCGGTCAGATGCTGAAGAGGAATATGTTCAGCCCTTTTGCGGCAAAGCTCCAGATATGTTTTTTCCTGATCCGCTTCTGCCTCCTGATCCATATGTGCATAATAATATGCCCGGTTTTTTCCTGTAATATATTCCAGAAGGAGCCAGGCATCCAGCCTGGCTTCACCTATTTCCGCTGTCTTCAGGATCTCCGTTCCTTCCCTCAGCAGCATTTCAAGAGTTTTCATTTGTTTCTTCTCCCGGCTCCCAGCCGAATTCTTCTTTCAGATATGCTTTCCAGTCAAAAACTGCTTCTACCGCAGCAATCGCCACTTCAACCATATCTTCTGTAGGTTCTATTGTTGTAAGCTTCTGCATGGCAAGTCCCGGTTTACTTAAAAGACATGCAAGCTTGCTGTCCGTTCTGCCTGCCCACTGGATCATCTCAAAAGAAATCCCGGCCACAACCGGAACCATCAGAAGCCTTCCCAACAGTCGCACCCAGTAAAACGGAACCAGAACAAAAATAAAATGCAGAAAAATGCTGACCAGCATAACCAGGAATAAAAAACTGGTTCCGCAGCGCTTATGCTGCCGTGAACTTTTCATAACATTTTCTACGGTAAGAGGCAGTCCATGTTCAATACAGTTGATACATTTATGCTCTGCTCCATGATACATAAAAGTTCTCTGGATATCTTTCATTCTGGATATAAGAAACATGTATCCCATAAACAATGCCAGTTTCACAAAAGCTTCCGCCACAGTTATCACTGCCTCAGATGCTCCTACATTCTTTAAAAGACTGGCAAGCGCATAGGGAAGCAGCATAAACACGGCTACAGATATTACAATAGAAAAAGCTACTGTTGCGTAAAGCAGCCATTTAAACTGTCTGTCCTCTTTCTTTTTTTTGGCAGCGCGTTCGTCCTCGGAAAGAGCGGCATTTTTTTCTGCCTCTTTCTCGTCCTCTTCGTCGCCGACAATTTCCGCAGAGTACATCAGACATTTGGTTCCTATTACCAGGCTGTCCACAAAACTGACCACACCCCGGATCAGAGGTTTACGCCAGATCCCGGCATTGCCAAACGTACATTTATAGTCTTCTACCTTTAACTCAATCTCTCCGTCAGGACGGCGAACAGCAACGGAATACTTATCCTTGTGCCGCATCATGATTCCTTCCATGACTGCCTGACCGCCGATATTTGATGATTTCATATTTTCATATTCTCCATCTGCCATAAACTCTTTTGTCTGAAAGCAAAGACAGGTTGAGATTTCCCAACCTCAACCTGTTCTCACGTTTTCATATTGTTCAATTATTTGTTTAAGCCGTATTTTCTGTTGAACTTATCAATACGTCCGCGAGCCTGTGCAGCCTTCTGCTGTCCTGTGTAGAACGGATGGCATTTAGAGCAGATTTCCACGTGGATATCTTCTTTTGTAGAACCTGTTACAAATGTGTTACCACAGTTGCAGGTTACAGTTGCCTGATGATAATTCGGATGGATTCCTTCGCGCATGATTTTCACCTCTCTGTATTTCTTTCTATTATTTTCTATTCGTATTTGAGTAGACGAATTTATTATTTTACAGCCTCCTGAGTATAACATACTCCTTTCATAAATGCAAGATGTTTATAAAAATTTCTGTTTTTTTGCTGTCTGAACAAATTCCGCATTCGTTCTGGTTCTGGAAAACATATTCAGGATCTGCTCCACAGCCTCGTCCGCCTTCAGACTGTTCAGAGCCTTACGCATGGAAGATACGGTTTCCTGTTCCTCACGACTGAGAAGAAGATCCTCCCGGCGGGTTCCTGATTTCTGAATATCAATGGCAGGGAATACACGTTTTTCCTGAAGTCTGCGGTCAAGTACCAGCTCCATGTTTCCTGTACCCTTAAACTCCTCATAGATCACATCATCCATCTTGCTTCCTGTATCTACAAGAGCTGTGGCAAGAATGGTCAGGCTTCCGCCCTCTCTCATATTGCGGGCTGCGCCAAAAAATCTTTTCGGCATATGAAGAGCCGCGGGATCAAGACCTCCCGAAAGAGTTCTTCCGCTTGGCTGAACACAAAGATTATATGCTCTGGCAAGCCTTGTAATAGAATCCAGAAGGATCGTCACATCCTTTCTGTGTTCCACCAGACGGCGGGCTCTCTCCACAACCATCTCGGACACTCTTTTGTGATGCTCCGGAAGTTCATCAAAGGTGGAATAGATCACCTCCACATTTGGACCCTGTATTGCTTCCTTGATATCTGTCACTTCCTCCGGACGCTCATCGATCAGAAGAATGATCAGATGCATATCCGGACTGTTTCTTAAAATAGACTTGGCAACATCCTTGAGAAGAGTCGTCTTACCTGCTTTTGGCGGAGAAACGATCATTCCCCTCTGGCCCTTTCCGATGGGACTGATCAGATCCACGATCCTCATTGCCATACTTCCCCCCGGACGTTCCATCTGAAGCCGTTGATTGGGGAATATGGGGGTCATGTCTTCAAAATTATATCGTTTCTGGCCTTCACTGGGGTGGAATCCATTAATAGAAGTCACATACAAAAGAGCGCTGAATTTTTCCCCCTGAGTTTTGATGCGGATATTTCCCTGAACGATATCTCCGGTTTTCAGGTTGAATCTGCGGATCTGAGCCGGAGAAACATAGATATCATTCTCTCCCGGAAGGAAATTCTCACAACGGATAAATCCATAGCCATCCTGAAGAACCTCAAGAATTCCGTTGGCTTTCTGTCCGCTGTCCAGCTGTGCTGTTTCCACCGGAACCTTTACATCATCCTGCTGCACATACACTGTTCGATTTTCAACAGGACTGCTGCCGACTCTCGAATTTTCCTCCTGGCTATATCCTGTTCTTCGTTCTTCATTCTGATTATTACAGTTTCTGGCATTTTCGTCCTGACTGTAACCTGCTCTGCGGTCTTCGTTCTGATTATTATAGGTTCTGACATTTTCATCCTGACCGTTTGCATATCTTCGATTCTCATTCTGGCTGTTATAGGTTCTGAAATTTTCGCCCTGACTGTTACCGTATCTGCGGACTTCATTCTGGCTGCCATGGGTTCTTGTAAACTCACCCTGGTTATTCCCGTATCTGCGGCTTTCGTTCTGACTGCCATGAGTTCTTGTAAACTCACTCTGACCGTTCTCATATCTGCGGCTGTCATTCTGATTATTATAGGTTCTCGCACCGCTTTCCTGCCAGTTATTCCTTCTTCTGTTGTCATAAGATGCCCGATTTTCCTGAACGTGTCCGTTCTGTCTGTACTGACGCACCGGAGACTGACTGCTCTCCTGTCTGTCCTCTTTTTTTTCTTCCCGGATTTCTTCTTTCTGCACAGATTCAATAGCTGCTCCTGTATCTTTCTGCTCCTTTTCATCTTCCTGAAGCATACGTTCGATCAGCGCTGGCTTTCTTAAAGTGGAAATTCCCTTCAGGCCTCTTGCCTTTGCCAGCTCCTTCAATGTCGCAAGTGACAAGGATTCGTATTTTTCTCTCATAAAAATTCCCTCAGCCTTTTCTAAAAATAATATCCGGTTAATTCCGGAACTCCATATTATAAATAATTTACGGGATACTCTGTCGGAACCGACACGAACATCAGAAGTCCGGAAAACAGATTGTCCTGTTTTCCGGATAAACCGTCTTTTTCCCGGGATCTAAGTCCCTGATTCTGTAGATTTTCGAATTTTATTCTAACACACTTTATATCTTCTGTCCACCGGATGAACACGGATACTGTTTCTTCCGTTCACAGAAGCCCTGCAAAAACATATGCCAGGCTGTCTTTATAAAAATCAGTGGATAATATTTCCTACAAGACCATAGGAAACAATATACATGATCACAGTTGCCATAATAATTCCGCCTAAAATGGCCAGAGAAGATTTTTTGATATCAACTTCCAGAAGAGAAGCGATCAGAGCTCCTGTCCATGCTCCTGTTCCCGGAAGGGGAATCCCTACAAACAACATTAAGCCCCAGAATTCATACTTTTTGATCTGGTCACTTTTCCCCATAGCTCTGTTTTCAAGCTTTTCAATCAGGCCATGGAAAACCTTTGTCTTTTTCATAAGTTTAAAAATCTTTCTGATAAACAGAAGAATAAAAGGAATCGGTATAATATTTCCTATAATACATATCGGAATGGCTGTTGCTGCCGGAATCTTCAAAAGTGAAGCTGCCAGAAGTCCGCCTCTTAATTCCAAAATAGGAACCATTGAAATAATAAAAATAACCATCTCTGCCGAAATAAACTGGGACAGATTGTCTGTAAACCACTGTACTAATACTTCCATATTTCCTCCTGCTGATTCATATTTTACTCATTCAGATAACATATCTGCTATTGTACCGATTCTTTTCCCATTTGTCAAAGCTTTCATCAAGGGAAGTCTGCCTGTTTATCATAAACATAACGCTTTTTCTTTAGCCGGCTAAACAGACTCACACGTTCCCTGGTTCCAGACATTAAAAAAACAGAGCTGTCATTATGAATTTCTGTTTTTAATTTTACTGATCATTGTAGTTATACCAGCTGTAATAAAAGAAACCAGACCACTAAACACACATAAAAATCCAATGGGAATAAGAAAGAAGTTCTCATGCAGCACCCCTTGTGCATCAATATATTCTACCGACAGCCCCTTTACAAGAAGCAGTATAATTCCGATTAAAATCAAGAAACCTCCTATAATCGAACATACCATATTATACCTGGCTCTTCTGGTTTCACTTCCATCTTTGATCACTTTTTCTGTCATGTTGCTCATTTCATTTTCTCCTTTAATCAGATCATCTAAAGATATTTGAAACACATCAGATATCAAAATAAGCATTCCTATATCTGGGAGGTTTTTGTTATTCTCCCAGTTTGAAACAGCTTGTCTGCTGACATGCAGTTTCATGGCAAATTGCTCCTGTGTCAATTTTTCTTTTTGACGAATACCTTTAATCTGTTCTCCAAAATCCATGTATTTCACCTCCGTGCTTTTAGTCTACCATTCAATCCGTTTTTTTCAAGAAAGTGGCTCTTGCATACCAAAAATACAGACGCAAGAACCTCTTGCATCGCTATATTAAGCCTGATATTCCTTTCTCTGGCAATCAGATTTCTAGTTTTATCTATTTATCTGCCGATATGTCAAAACACAAAATATCATGAACCCAAAATCAGCGTACATATCCATTCCACCTCTAAAGCCTGCAATTAATTCAATTAAAGTTTACCGCTTTCATCATACACATATTATACCAGTTCTGTATATCTGCTACAATATCATCAGCAGACAACTCTTCATCCGTATCTGCCATATCTCCCCGCTTACTGTAACCTCATCTACATAACTTCGGATAACAGGAACCTGGAATCCCGTACCCAATCACTTTAACATCTTTTTATAAATCTAATGTTCCTTTCGATTTGAATATAAAAAACAGTCTGTTGGTATGTTATTTACCGCACAGACTGTTTTCATAACAAGCACTGTTTCCTTCTGTTATTTTTAATATATCCTGCTGCTTTATTCTTCTATATAATATACGACTGCCGCATACGGAGGCAAAATAACCGTATTTTCCTGTGTCTGTACATCACAGTTGGAAATCATACATCTTGACTCAGCAAACAGCTCCGGTCGCTCTACATGCTGTTCTGTATCAGAATAATTACATAAGACAAGAAGCTTTTCTCTGTCAAGAGTTCTGGTATATGCAAAAATCTCCTCAGACTCCGGAAAGATCAAATTATAACTTCCATATACAATAACAGGATTCTCTTTTCTGAGACGTATCAGTTTTTTGTAATAATTAAATACAGAATCCTCTCTCTCCAGCTGCTCCATGGCATTGATTTCTTTGTAGTTAGGATTAACCATGATCCACGGTGTGCCACTGGTAAACCCGGCATTTTCTGTGTCATCCCACTGAAACGGAGTACGGGCGTTATCCCGACTCTTATATCTTAAATAATGAAGCATTTCCTCTTCGGAAAAAATACTCTGTTCCTCTACAAGTTCATGATACGCATTAATGCTGTCCAGATCTCTGAAATCATCAATAGAAGCAAAAGGAACGTTTGTCATACCAAGTTCCTCACCCTGATATATATAAGGAGTTCCCTGCATCATATGAAGGCATGTAGCAAGCATTTTTGCCGACCGTTCTCTGTATGTTCCATCATCTGCATATCGGCTTACACAGCGGGGCTGATCGTGATTCTGCCAGAACAGGCTGTTCCACGCAACGCCCTCCAGCCCTTTCTGCCATTTTGTCAGAACTGCTTTCATATCACGAAGATCCATTTTTTTGTCTGTCCATTTATTATCTCCGTCAGCGTCCACATCCATATGCTCAAACTGAAATACCATATTTAACTCACTGTTGTCGCTGGCTGCATATTTTTTTGCTTCTTCAAGGGTAACGCCTGAGCACTCTCCTACAGTCAGCGTATCCGCATGATCCAGAACCTTTTTTCTCATTTCTCTGAGATATTCATGCACATGAGGTCCATTTGCCGGTTCATTAAAGCTGGCGTAACCGTTAATTCCCGGAACTCCATCTGGAAACTCCGGATTTTTGGAAATAAGGCTGATGACATCCATTCTGAATCCATCTACTCCCTTATCCAACCACCAGTTCATCATATCAAAAACTTCTTCTCTTACCCTTGGATTATCCCAATTCAGATCAGGCTGTTTCTTTGAAAAGAGATGAAGATAATACATTTCTGTATTTTTATCGTACTGCCATGCACTTCCGGAAAAACAGGAGCCCCAGTTATTTGGCTCTTTTCCGTTTTCAGGATCTCGCCATATGTAATAATCCCGATAAGGATTGTCTTTACTTCTGCGACTTTCCACAAACCACGGATGTTCATCAGACGTATGATTAACAACCAGATCCATAACCAGGCGAATCCCATTCTCATGAGCTGCATTCAGCATCTCATCGAAATCTGCCATTGTACCGAACTCTTTCATAATTGCCCGATAATCACTGATGTCATATCCATTGTCATCATTTGGAGATTCATAAACCGGAGACAACCAGATTACGTCTATACCCAGCTCCTTCAGATATCCCATACGGGATGTAATACCTTTAATATCTCCAATACCATCCCCGTTGCTGTCCTGAAAACTTCTGGGATATATCTGATAAACAACAGCTTCTTTCCACCATACTCGTTCCATATACATGTATCCTCTTCTATTCCATATTAAACCATATTAAAATACTGACGGATCTCACACAGATTTAATTTATCTGTAGTTGTAAGCAAATCTGCCTCTGTCATCTGATCCGGGGTTCCTACCCCGATAGCTTTCATTCCTGCCCGATGAATTGCTTCTATTCCCGTTTTTGCATCTTCTACGCCGATACATTCGCAGCTTTCCACGCCAAATTCATCTCGTCCTGCCAGAAAAATATCCGGAAAAGGCTTCGCATTTGGAACGCTGGCTGCATCTGCGATATAATCAAAATATTCATTAATCTGAAGCTGATCAATAATAAAAGGAGCATTTTTACTAACAGATGCCAATGCAATACGAATTCCATTACTTTTTAATTCTTTTAAAAACGGGAGAATTCCCGGCAGAAGATCTTCCGGTGTAATCTGCTTGATCAGCTCTTTGTAATTATCATTCTTTTTTTCAGCCATAGCTTCTTTTTCTTCTAATGTATATTTATCACAGGCATTACCATTCATCAAAATCAATTCCAGACTTTCCATTCTGGACACACCCTTTAATTTTTCATTATACTCTTCATCAAAAGGAATTTGCAGCTCATCTGCCAGCTCTTTCCATGCAAGATAATGATAATGTGCAGAATCTGTAATTACTCCATCAAGGTCAAAAATAATTGCTTTTAATTTATTTCTCTCCATCCATTCGCACTCCTACTAAGAAATATTTATTGAAAATCAAGTAAATAATAATGATCGGCAGAACCGAAATACATGCAGCTGCCATAACCTGGTTCCACATGGTTCCGGCATTCTGTGACTGAAAACTCTGAAGACCAAGAGTCAGAGTATATTTGCTTGCTGTTTTTATATAGAGCATGGGCTTTGTAAATTCATTCCAGAATCCCATAAATACAAAGATAGCCTGTGTGGCAATTGTTGGTCGCGCCAGAGGCATACAGATTCTGAAAAATCTTGCATATCGTCCCAATCCGTCAATACTGGCAGCCTCTTCAACTTCCTTTGGAAAATTCATAAAAAACTGACGCATCAGAAAAATATTCCCGATATTTGCTGCTGCCGGAAGAATCAACGCAGAATAACTGTCAAGCATACCAAGCTTTTGCAGAATCAGATAATTAGGAATTAAAAGTACCTGATTCGGTACCATCAGCATAGCAAGCAGAAAATGATATATTTTATCTCTGCCCGGAAAAGACAGGCGTGATAGAGAATACCCCGCCATTGTATTAACAAAAACATTTATGGTAGTTCCTACAACTGCAATAATAAATGAATTCATAAACCACTTGGGAAACAGAGAAGATCGTCCCAAAATATATTTATAATTGTCAAACGACATGGTGTCTGACAGCAGTTTCATACCTCCGCTTACAATCTCTTTCAAAGGTTTAAAAGAAGCAGAAACCATCCACAAAAATGGATAAATCGTGCAGACGGCTGCAGCGATCAGAATTATGTATAAGAAAATTTTTCCCATACTGATCTTCTTTTTCTTCATAGCTCATCCCTCCTTAATATACTCGTTCTTCACCATTGGCCTTTTCTGCCAAAAGAGAGATTATCATGATAATAACCGCAAGAATCAACGCTAACGTTGCGGCATATCCCATTGCATTCTGAGTACCAAATGCATATTTATATACCATCAGTGAAACTGTCAGAGTAGAGTTTGAAGGTCCGCCTGATCCTCCGGAAAAAATATAAGCCTGATCAAACATCTGAAGAGTTCCGATAATACTTGTCAGCAGAACATATGTAGTAAGCGGTTTTAAGTATGGAATTGTAATATACCAGAATCTTTTGACCGGTCCGGCTCCATCAATGTTTGCAGCTTCATACATAGAATTTGGTAAGTCCTGAAGGCTGGCAAGATACATGGTGGTATACATTGGAATCGTTGACCATATATTCATCACCATAATAACTTTCAGTGCAAAGGAAGGATTCTGAAGAAAATTAATTCCCTGATCCAGTAAATTCATCTTTATCAGCATATTATTGATCGGTCCCGTCACACTGAACATAAACATAAAAATCATAGTTAATGCTGAACTGGATGTCAGGGTAGGAAGAAAGAATACTGTTCTGAAGAAATATGTACCTCTCAGCTTACTGTTCAGCACAGCAGCAACAGTTAATGCCAGAACGGTCTGGATAGGTACGACCACGGCAGAAAACATCAATGTATTTTTCAAACCTATTTTTGCCATATCATCATTAAATACACGAATATAATTTTTTAATCCGACAAATTCATATTCTCCTGTAAAAAGATTCACCTTATGAAATGACAAATAAAATACAAACAAAACAGCCAAACCGATAAATATGGTTAAAACTACAATGGCCGGTGTCAGAAAAAGATATCCCTGCTTATGCTCCTGCTTTTCATAAGCTGTATACTTTTTTCTTACTTTTTTAGCATGCTCCATAATTTTTCTCCTTGTATATCAAACAGTGTTTTCTAAAGAAACGGGCAGTCAAACCGACCGCCCATCCTGTTTCTTACTTATTTAACTGTTCTGATTTTTCTGAATTTACATTGCATTTTCAATCTCGCTGTTTGCCTGAGCATCAATCTGTTCCAGAGTTTCTTTTACCCCTGCTTCACCTTTAAAGGCAGCCGGAATAAAGTTTTTATATGTGCTGTCTATAATGCTTACTGTTGTTCCTCTCTGCCATGGAGTTGCTATATCGATCATTTTTGCATGCACTGCCCATACCGGATCACTCTCTACATCCATTGCATCTGCTACAGCCGGTCTGGATGGCAGACATCCTGCTCCGGAGGACCAGATTTTCATTCCTTCTTCACCTGTTGCATACTTGATCCATTCTTTTGCAAGTTCTTTTTCCTCAGATACAGCAGAAATACCATATCCTACTGTAAAAGACATAGAATGCTGATTTCCGTTATATGTTGGCATTTCTTTTACGCCAAAATTAATGTCACTGTAGTCCTTTTTAAGTGTACCGTATACCCAGTTTCCTTCTTCCATAATAGCCGCTTTTCCAACGCCAAATGCTTCTCCATTCCAGCCAAGTCCGAGATCCTGTGGTGTTTTTACCGCGCCTGTCTGTACCAGATCCACGAGAAACTGTACATTTTCTACAACTCCGTCTGTACTCATTGTAGACATTCCGTTTTCGTCAATAATACTTGCGCCATTTTCTTCCATAACATAAATCTGACGTGACAGCTCCGGATTATATGTCATTGCTGCAACCATTCCTTCTCCGTACTCTTCGTCAAGCTTTGCCTGAAGCTCTGGAAGAAATTCTTTATATTCTTCCAGTGAACCGGGAATATCATCTGCTGTCATTCCTACAGATTCCAGAATTCCAATATTGTAATAGGTAGCAAGAGTAGATACATCCTTAGGAATGCAATATAAAGTACCATCTTCTGCTGTAAAAGCAGAAATCAGATTCTCATAATATTTATCAGCTTCCATCTCTTCCGCATCCAGCGGTTCCATTACACCAAGGTCTGCATAAAAAGGGAACATGCTGGCATCAATATAAAATACATCCGGAGCTGTTTTGGCAATAAAGTCGGCCTGAATCTGTGTGTTATAATCGGTATATGTTTTGAATACGATTTCTGCACCTGTTTTTTTCTCAAACTCAGTTTTCATTTTATCAAGAGCCGCTGCTTCCTGATCATTGCCGCCCCAGATACCAACATTCAGGGTATGTCCCTTATATTCGCCATCTTCTGCAAATACTGTTGTTACGCTTCCCATAGATAAAGCCATAACAGATGCAAGTGTAAAAGTTGTTACTTTTTTCAATTGTTTTTTCATGTTATTTCCCTCCATTTTGATAATTAATGTATCCTTTTCCCGAAAACGTTTTGGATTATTTTAAATATATACCAAAACGTTTTCGTTGTCAACATTATTTATATGAGTTCTCCATATTTCACATTTATTCCATCCAGAATTTGGTAATTATTACCATACACACTTAATTCTACAGCCTTTGTCTTTGTTTCATTGATAATTTCCAGTTTTTCTTTATCAATAACAACATGAAGTTTCTGTCCCTGCCAGTAAAAACAGAAATCCAGCTTCTTCCACTCGTCCGGAAGCAATGGACAAATACGGAGCTTTCCATGTAACATACGCACTCCGCCGAAGCCATAAAATACAGATTGCCAGATTCCCGCAAGGGATGCCGCATGGATACCTGCGTCAGAACTTTTCATATTTTCACCTGCATCAATACGAATTGCCTGCTGGAAAAGCTTGTATGCAAGAGCTTTATCCTTCATATCATTAGCCAAAATAACATGTGTTGAAAGTGACAGTGATGAATCATGTGTGGTCTTCGGTTCATAATAATCCCAGTTTGCCTTTTTTACATCCAGACTGAACAGATCTTCCATCAAAAGAAACAGGATCATAATATCAGCCTGTTTGGAAACCTGCATATGGCATACCTGCTCTAAATTATAATCTCTGAACAGGCTTCCTACTTCTCCGCTTTCTTTATATTTTGTAAGATCAATTGTCGGATAAGTTAAATATTTTCTGTCCTGAGCCACCACAAGATCTTCTTCTCTTGGCTGAGGAAGATAAATCAGAGGACGGCGTTCTTCCCAGACACGATAAGACTCATCAAGTTCCATCTTCTCATTTAATTCAGCAAATTTCTCTGGTTTCTTTTCCTTTAATTCATGATAGTACTCCATGGCAATTCCAAGGTTCCAGTGAGCCATGTAGTTAGTAAATGCATTATCGTCTGCATGTTCTTTATATTCATCCGGTCCAACTACATCATTAATATGGAATAATCCATCTTCCTCGCTCCATTCCAGACGTGATGCCCAGAACTTTGCTGTGTCCATAAGAAGCTCATAGCCACAGTGATCCATATATTCCTGATCGCCAGTAACCATATAATACTGCCATACACCATAAGCAACATCTGCTGTAATGTGCTGCTCAATAAATCCCGACCATATTTTTGTGGGAAGCCCTGTAATAATGTCTGCTGCCCCCCACACAGGTGTCACTTCGCCATCATCCAGCCATGCAGATTCCCAGGGGAACTGCGCTCCATGATAATTGTTATCTGCTGCTTTTTTATGTGCACCGGGAAGTGATAAATAGCGATATTCTTCCAGAGAACGGGCTACTTTTGGATCTGTAAAGGTAAAATACGGAAGCGCAAATATATCTGTATCCCAGAATGTATGACCTTTATATCCCTCTCCACTAAGACCCTTGGCACCTATATTCATTCGATTATCATGTCGTGGTGTCATCACATACAGATGATACTGAGCAAATCTGACAGCCAGCTGATCTAAGGGGTTTTCTGATTCAATAAGAATTGGAGTTTTTTTCCATACAACCTCTTCCCACTCTTTTGCACTGTCTGATGCTATTTTTCTGTATCCCAGCTGTGATACTCTCTTTATGTCTTCAAGTGCTTTCTGCTGAATAGATTTTATATCCATTCCTTCACATTCTTTATCACGTGAAGTAAAGACATTGCTGATTTTTTCAATAACAAGTTCTCTGCCAGCCTCTAATTCCAACTCATATTCACAGAATATCTTTCTTCGATCCATGACAATATGATGTTTTACCTCTGCAGATTTGTCTTCAATTTTAAAATCAACACCTGTAGTAAACACAAAATCCAATTCGGTCTGTGTTGTGGTCTGGCAGCACTGCATATAGGTATTTTCATAAAAACGTTTATCGCCTTCAGAAAAATGCTGCGCTCCACTGTTTGTCACACTTCCATCAATACCAGTTTCAAGTTTCAGACTTACTTTATTGTTTACAGGTCTGACAGTTATTCTCTGAGCAAGTGTATGCAGCTCCTTCATGGATACAACACGCTCAAACAGAAATTCTATTTCATCCCCCTTCGGAGATACCCATATTACCTTTCTTGACAGTTCTCCGGTACGAATATTAAGCTGTCTGTAATAATCTTTCACAACGCCCAGTTCCAGAGAAAACCTGCAGCCATTGAATTCCATATCCATTGCAGTCATATCTGCTGCGTTTGGAAGTTCAGTTACCTCATTTTCATCAAATTTATTAAAAGTTCCCGCAACAAAAAAATCTCTTTTTTCTCCAAAATAGTGTTCTTCTGTTGCACTTCTCAGTCCCATATAGCCATTGCCCTGGCACATAATGGATTCACATTTTCCCAGATACCTGCTGTTAAATTCTTTTTCCCCAAGAATCCAGTCTTTTGCTTTTGAATAGTCCATACATGTCATAATTAGTCAGTCCTCCATAATTTTCCAAAACGTTTTCGTTATTGTCTAAAAGAAAGAGTCTGCCCTTACAGACTCCTGTTTTGCCATATCCATTTTTAATGATAGAAAAAATAATTTGATATCAATGCCAGTATAATAAACCCAACAATATCAAATCCCACCAACAAGATTACCGGTACATCCATTAGAAAAAACAGTATATCTGTTAGCAGAACTGCCGGAATATAAAGTTTAACACTTCCTGAAAAATCATTGGTATTTCTCTTTATTCTGGCGCATATATAAGCGATCACGCCAACCACTGCCAGCAACAGTAAAAGTACAGCCGGATTCATAACTGCCAAAAGAGAGTTCTCGTTAATTTTCATTTTTCCCCTCCTCTGTCTGCCATACAAATACTACTTTTGTATTTCCTACCAGATCATGCAGGGCTCTGCCATCTTTTCTGATAACCATCATCACTATGCTGATCACTCCTAAAACAGCGCCTGCATAGGGGACCAGATACAGACTCTTGGTCAGTTCACGAAGTCCCATATAAAAAATTGTCGGTTTTTCTCCACTGATGTCTACCACACGAAGTTTTCCGAAGAACTTCCCTGCTGTCTTTCCCCAATATTCTGTTAAAAGCGTTCCATACACGGCAAACAAAAGTTTAAACAAAAGGTCTGCCTGACCTGTAGATATATGGAATACTCCCATCATTATAAACTGAATCGGAACAAGGATTATGATAAAATCCACAGCTCCGCATAATATGCGCAGTAAAGTATTGCTGATTTTTTTCAATTAATCCTCCTTTTAGATTTTACCAAAACGTTTTCGTTTTTATTAATATAACATCTATTTTTTCTTTTGTAAACTGTAAAAAAGTGCTGAATTTCTATATGGAATTTCAGCACTTTTGCCCATTTACTATTTAATCATTATTTTATTAAGCTTGTTGTTTCTCTTATGATCAATTCATGAGGAAGAACTATCTTATGATCTACCTGATGCCCCTGGATCATCTGATAAACCGCTTTGCCTGCCGCATACCCAATTTCATTCGGATTCTGACGGACTGTAGAGAGGCCTCTGTAGACATACTTTGCCACCGGAATATCATCAAATCCAATAATGGAAATATCTGTCGGCACTTCCTTTCCCATTTTATGTACAGCTCTTATTGCCCCAAGCGCCATCACATCACTGGCACAAAAAATTGCTGTGATCTCCGGATATTTATTCAATAAATCCAGTACCTCATTGTATGCCTTTACTTCTGAAAAATCGCCATATCGTACATAATCATTCGGCATTAAAAGATCATGATCGATCATAGCGCCTTTATATCCTGCATAGCGCCGAATACTGACATCTGCAACCTTACTTCCGTTCAGCATGGCAATATGACGGTGTCCCTGTGAAATCAGATAATTAACTGCCTCCTGAGAAGCTGCAATATTATCTATAGTCACTGTACATTTCATTTTTCCTGTTGTTTCCATATCTACTACTGCACATGGAATATCGCTCTTCAACATTTCTTCATAAAAAGGATCATTCGTCCGAAGTCCTGTCACAACAATCCCACTTAAATTATTTCTTTTACATAACTGACGAAAGCTTTTCATTTTCTGATGTTCACTTTCCGTGATCATCAAAACAAATTCACAATCATACTCCGAACATGCCTCATACACTCCACACATATTGCCATGAACAAAGCCGTTCTCATCAGTGCTGGCAAGATCTGAGAGCAAAAGCCCTATGGTAATTGTTTCTTTGCTGCCCAGCGCCCGCGCATTTGCGTCCGGGGCATATTCCAGCCGTTCTACAATCTCCAGTATTTTTGCTCTTGTTTTGGCGCTCACGTCCGAATAGCCGTTTAACGCACGTGAAACAGTGGTAATCGATACTCCTGCCTCTTTCGCCACATCTCTGATATTTACTTTTTTCATCTCTTCAATCTGGTATATATACCTTTTCTCCTCCCGGAAAATATCCTTTTTATGTATAATTGACTAAATTATAGCATTAGATTTTATAATTTTCAATAGAATGTCAGACTTGTTTCATAGTTTATCGTGAACCTTGCACTCCCGGTTTCCTGTCCCTTTTTCTGCATAAAAAACCGCCCTCCACTCCGGGAATCCCAAAATGGAAGACGGCATCACTGTTATGCTGACTATCAGATTCTTGCCACGCCTGTTTTTCTTGCTGCCTCCGCAACTGCCTTTGCAACTGCAGGTCCCACTCTCTTGTCAAAAGCCTTCGGGATAATATAATCCGGTGAAAGCTCCTCTTCAGAAATAAGATCTGCCAGCGCCTCAGAGGCTGCAATCTTCATCTCATCATTGATATCCTTTGCTCTTACGTCAAAAGCGCCGCGGAACACGCCCGGGAAAGCAAGAACGTTATTGATCTGATTCGGAAAATCACTTCTTCCTGTAGATACCACTTTGGCGCCTCCTGCCTTGGCATCATCCGGGAAGATCTCAGGTGTAGGATTTGCGCAGGCAAAAATAATCGCATCCTCTGCCATTGTTTTTACCATTTCTGTTGTCACAGCGCCCGGGGCGGAAACACCGATGAACACATCTGCTCCCACGAGAATTTCAGCAAGAGAACCTGATTTTTTATCCAGATTTGTTACCTTGCTCATTTCTTCCTTGACTGCATTCATTCCCTCTGCGCGGCCTTCATAAATAGCACCTTTTCTGTCACACAGGGTAATATTTTTAAATCCGGCTTTCAGAAGCAGTCTTGCAATGGAAATTGCCGCAGCTCCTGCACCGTTCATAACCACACGAACGTCTTCTTTTTTCTTTCCAACCACTTTCAGAGCATTGGTAAGACCTGCCAATGTGATGATAGCTGTTCCATGCTGATCATCATGGAAAATCGGAATATCACATTTTTCTTTCAGTTTCTTTTCAATCTCAAAGCATCTCGGAGCAGAGATATCCTCCAGATTTACGCCTCCAAATGAACCTGAGATCAGATAAATGGTATTCACAATCTCGTCTACATCATGGCTTTTAATACACAGTGGAAAAGCATCTACATCGCCAAATGCCTTGAAAAGAACACATTTTCCTTCCATAACCGGCATTCCTGCCTCCGGTCCTATATCTCCCAGACCAAGAACTGCAGAACCATCTGTAACAACAAGACACATATTCCATCTTCTTGTAAGATCATAGGATTTGTCCACATCCTTCTGGATTTCCAGACATGGCTGTGCGACACCCGGTGTATAAGCCAGAGACAGATCGTCTTTTGTCTCTACCGGAACAGTTGTCACAACCTCGATCTTACCTTTCCATTCTCCGTGTAATCTCAGTGATTCTTTTGCGTAATCCATTTTTATATCCTCCTTAAGGGATTGTTTTTTAATAATTTCCTGTAAAGAACCTGCTGTCTTTTGGAAGCTGATAATCTTTAAAATATCTGTTAAAATCAAGCTTCAGATATCCGCAGAGATTTGCAAGCTCCACCATGGTATTGTCATTAACCGGAATCCCGTTTTCTCTTCTTTCTCTTTCTGCAAAAACCTCTTTTTCACCATGAGTGTAAATGCGGTCTTTTCCCTCTGCCTTTGGACTTTCTCTCAATGCTTCCAGATAGTCTGACAAATGTTTCCGAATTGCTTCCGGATCTCCGAATGCAGCCGGATCGATTGCCATAAATCCATGACAGATTCCCGTCTTATCCGGGAACGTGCAGCAACGGTCTGAAGTTACTCCTAAAGAAAGAATAGAACTGAACAGCTCACAGAGCATTCCATAACCATATCCTTTATGGCTGCCTGTTACCTCTTCATTTCCTCCAAGCGGCATGATTCCACCACCTTTTTTTGCAACGATATTCGCAAGAACATCTGGTGCATCTGTGCTTGCATGACCGTCTTTATCCAAAGCCCAGCCCTGTGGAAGCGGTTTTTCCATTTTATTGTACATTTCCAGCTTTCCTCTGGTCACTACTGTGGTAGAACAGTCAAAGAAAAACGGATACGGATCTGCAGGCATTGCCACTGCAATAGGATTGGAACCGAGCATTGCCTTTTTGCCAAACGTAGGCACCATAATGGCTTCAGAGTTTGTACATGCCATACCGATCAACCCCTGATCACAGGCCATTTTTGCATAATAACCGGCAATGCCAAAATGATTGGATTCCCGGACACTGACAATACCAATCCCGGTTTTCTTCGCCTTTTCGATTGCTTTTTTCATTGCAAAAACGCTGACCAGCTGTCCCATTCCATTGTGGCCGTCAACTACAGCAGAAATCGGAGTTTCAAATACGATCTCAGGTTTTGCTTCCGGATGGATGGTACCTTTTTCAATGCCTTTATGATAACGGACCATTCTCTGCATTCCATGACTTTCAATGCCATAAAGATCTGCTGTCAAAAGCACATCTTTGATCTCTTCGCTTTCTTCTTTGCTGAATCCAAATGCCTTAAATACATCAATACAAAACTGATTTAATGTGTCATATGACCATTTTACATATCCCATAAAATTCCCTCCGTATTCCGGTAGTGCCAAACTCATTATTGGCTATACCAATTTGTATTTTTATTATATCATTGGTCATACCAGAGTACAAGAGAAAATCTTTTAAATTTTATACTGATACAGACAAAACCCTCACGCTTCACAAAGACAAAACTGCTGCCGTATCACCCCTGCTGTTTTTCCTTTTCTTCCAGCATTTCTGACATAAACTCCTCGACAGTCACCATATGCTCTGACATACAGCGCTCGGCTTCAGAAGTATCTCCGTTAATGATTGCTTCCACCAGTCTGTGATGCTGCTCGTCAACAACAGATGCCGACTGATTTTTGCGCATGATGTAATCTCTCGTTCCTGAGATAATACTTTCCGTCAGCTTATCTGCAGCAGCCAGAACACTGTATATCATAGGATTATCCGCAATTTTGGCAATCTTCTGATGAAGTTCCTTATCAAGTGTTCCCCGTGTCTTTTCATCTTCTGCCGCATCCAGTCTGGCAATCAGCATCCATAATTCTGCCGCATCCAAAGGTGTACATTTCTGTGCGGCCAAAATTGCATTTTCCCGTTCAAGAGCTGCGCGAAGCTGTTGATTCTGACGCACATAACTGTTATTAAGCTGAAAAAGGATAGACAGAGGACCAATCAGCCACGTATCCAGATCCTCTGTGATATAATTTCCGCCTCCCGGTACTGCGTTCAGAATTCCCAGAAGCTCCAGAGCTCTCAGGACCTCTCTCACAGCTGCCCTGGAAACGCCCATCGTTTCTGCCATAGTCCTTTCTGCCGGAAGCCCATCTCCTGCCTTCAGCCTGCCAGTCTGAATATTTTCTATGATCTGCTTCAATATTCCATCAAACGCCCGTTCTTCCCCAATTTTCTTAAACATACTTCTCCTTTATTCTTTTTCATTTAATATGTACTTTTACAGCTCTTTATCAGAAACTTTCGTACGCCTCTAAGTATATCATTCTGTACAATAAAAAGGCAAGTATTTAAACACATTCATTGACTTTTACCCAGCACATCCGTATACTTTTTTTATACTGAGATCAGGAGGTTTTTTACTATGAAATATGACTTTACTTCCATAACAGACCGGCACGGAAAGGATTCCATTGCCGTAGATGAGCTTACAGGTTCCGGGTTCTCTCCTGCCCCGCCAAAAGAAGGATTTGACGTGATTCCCATGTGGGTTGCAGACATGAATTTTCCCACTGTGCCCACTGTGCCGGAGGCTATCATAAGGCGAACACAGCATCCGTTTTACGGATATTTTTCACCCTCAGACGAATATTTTGACAAGATCATCCGCTGGCATAAAATACGCAATCATGTTACCGGTCTTACAAAAGACTGCATCGGCTACGAAAACAGTGTTCTTGGCGGTGTGATCTCCACACTTACCGCCTTTGCATCACCGGGCGATAAAATTCTTCTTCACAGTCCCACCTATATCGGTTTTACCAACAGTCTCAAAAACAATGGTTTTGATATTGTTCTCAGTCCTTTAATCCAGGATGAAAACGGTGTCTGGCGCATGGACTATGAAGACATGGACAGAAAGCTCAGAGAAAATAATATCCACGCTGCGATCTTATGCAGTCCCCACAATCCCTGCGGTCGCGTATGGGAACAGCAGGAACTGGAAAAAGCAATGGAAATTTACCGTGCCCATGACTGCATTGTGATTTCTGATGAAATCTGGTCCGATATCCTTCTGGACGGACATAAACATATTCCCACTCAATCAGTCAGTGAAGATGCCAAAAACCGCACTGTGGCGCTGTATGCTCCAAGCAAAACCTTTAACCTTGCAGGACTGGTGGGAAGCTACCATATTATTTATAACAAATATTTTCGGAACCGTGTTCAGTCAAAAGGAAGCAAGCCACATTATAATGAAATGAACCTTCTCTCCATGCATGCTCTTCTGGGCGCCTACGAACCGGAAGGCTACGAATGGGTAGATGAACTGTGTCAGGTTCTGTCAGAAAACATCAGCTTTGCCTGCAGCTTTATCCGGGAACATTTTCCGGAAATAAAAGTAACAAAGCCAGAGGGAACTTATATGCTGTTTCTGGACTGCAGTCAGTGGTGCCATTCCCGGCACAAAACACTGGACGAGCTTCTGAATGCCGGCTGGGAAGTAGGCGTTGCCTGGCAGGATGGTCGTCCCTTCCACGGTTCCTGCCATATCCGCATGAATCTCGCTCTGCCCCTTTCCCGGGTACAGGAAGCATTTGAACGCCTTGACCAATATGTATTTTAAGAGAGGAAGCTGATATGAAAAACTCTGATAACCAGTGGTCTCAGATTCGACTTTCCGAAACCGAAAAGAGAAAGCGTAATCCCACTTATCGGAACACCCGCAAGGCCCATACAAAAAATATGCTTTTTTTCTTTCCTGTATGGATCAGCATTATGATTCTATTTATTTTTGTAATCACAAATATAGAAAATCGTGTTCTGGCAGGCATTATCGGTCTTTTTATTGCGCTTTCTCCCATTATTGGCCTTGGAAGTGCCTGCAATCGCGCACTCCGCCTGTGGGTATGCCCTCACTGCGGGAAGGAGCTTCCCGTGCAGCATATTCAATACGTTTCCCTTCCTCAGTACACATCCCAGTGTCCTGAATGCGGATACATTCTGGAAGAAAAAAGTTCTTCCTATGCACCTTTTACACAGGAGTCCTGCGAAAAAAACATCAGGATCAATAAGAGAAGAAGGACTCCTGCTGCAGTCTTTGGTATTCTTCTGATCATTTGCTCTGTACTTATGCTGATAACCTGCTTTGTTTCTATTGGGGAAGATCCCGTATTCACAATCGTTCTGGGATTTTGCATTACTGCCATAATTATGGTTTCGGGAATTTTTCTTTTAATCCACCGTCCCCTGGAAACACATACAGAAGAAGAGCCATTCATATATGTGCGTACCTCCGTATCCAGACTGATCGCAGGAAGTTTTCTTCTGCTTTTGGGCGGGCTGCTTCTTTTTGTTTCCATAGCCTTTACTACCACAGAGCCTGTTCATATCTCCTGCTTTTTTATGTTGCTGATAGGACTTGGACTTTTTCTGTGGGGAATATGGTGTCTCCTGGCTTACCAGAACAAAAAGATTCTTCTTTTCCGCAGTGGTATCCTGGTCTGCACCATGCCATACGGCAGCCCCAGAGAATTTCATACGAGAACATTTACTTCAATAAAATACAGCGCTCTGAATCGCATTCAGGTTCAGGATGCCGCAGGAAACTGCCTGTTTTCTTTCCGACAGTCTCTGCCCGGTGGTTTACAGCTTACAGACTGGCTGGTAGAACACTGTAAAACAGTTTCTGTTACCAAAGCGGCTCAAAGTCTAAAGCTGCCCCAGCCAGCCGAAACATCCAGAGAGCCACTGGAATGGAAAGAACAAGATCGAACACCGATGCACGATCACCTAAAAACAATAAAAGCAGGATTGATCATTGTTTCTCTACTTGCCCTTGCAGGATCCATACTTCCGCTCCTTTTTATGAAAAAGTTCAATTTAACCTGCGCCGCATTGACTATGACTCTGCCTCTGCTCCTTCCGGTGATCTACTACCTGATTTTTTCCAGCGTCCTCTCCCTGGACGGTAAGCCAGGGCATGCCACTGCTGAATGGAAATCCATGCACATTTCCATGCCCGTTATTCCTCTGGGACTCCTGTTCATTTTTGTCATTCAGGTTATCCGCATTTTTGATAAAATAAGACTGACTGTAGCTGATTCCAACCGTTTTATTATCTGCTGGGTCGCTATTTCTGCCATTCTAATTATCATTACCGTAATGCGGACACCAAAGCGCCTGCGCGGAGAAGGTCTGTTTATATGGGGGATTTTTCTGTGCCTTCTGGCCTATTCACTTTCTTACAGTCTGAATGTTGCCACCTGTTCAAAAGCCGTGCATACCACTGCCGTAATCACTGACAGTTCTGTAAAAAATCCGGACAAAGACGACCCAGACTATTATCTGACTGTCAAACTATATGATAATACGGAAGTAAAAATTAGCGTGTCTGAAGACCTTTATGTAATGTATCAGGCAGGATATCCGATTTCTCTCTGCCAGAGAACAAGTTTTTTTGGGATACGCATGGTTACCCTTCATGCACCGCTGAATAAAGGAGCGCCTTCTTTTAATGACGAAAAATAACAGGCTATTACAGCCTGTAAAATCTTCTAAATGACAGCAATAATCTTCTGCTAAATCATCTGCAGCTTCTTCTTTGTATATCATTCTGTCAAAAAACAGGTTTTCCCTCAGCCTTAACCTAGGCTGAGAAAAAACCTGTTCGTCATTCTTAGAAATATATAAATTTATTCCACCGCTGCTTTTTTCACCTGAGCAAGCGCTCTGGCAACTGCCGGAATGGAAATGATGATAATGGTGATCACTCCTTCTGCCAGCAGAAAGCTGTAGTTATAAACGATCGGGTAAACTGCTTTCAGAGACTGCGGGAAATTTTCCGGCATATAGCTCATCCAGTAAAGATAACCGCCCAGCGCATGAAAAGCGCCTCGCGCTATCACTGCGGCAATGTAGCCTTTCACAAGACCGTGGCTGCTTTTTGCAAAAAATCCTGCGACTCCCAATGCAGCAAAAGCAAGAATATAATCACAGCATACCTGGAAAAATGAAAGAACATAAGGCTCCTGGATAAACTGTAAAATTCCATAAGCCAGGCCTACCATCACACCGGTTTTTGGGCCGTACCAGTTGGCAGTAAGCACGATAAAAAGCATACTGCACAGTGTTACGCTTCCGCCCCAGGGCATGTGAAAGATTTTCAGGTAAGATGTGATAAACGCAAGCGCAACCGCCATTGCGCAGAATACAAGCTGCTTGGCAGACATTTTTTTCTTTTCAGAGCTTTTTCCTGCAAAGAAAATCGCAAGGCCAAATAACAGCACTCCCGCAATAATGCACACAGCATATCCGGCTGTAGTAAGCCCGCCGTCTGCATTTACCATAAATTGAAACATAAAAAAACCTCCTTCATCTTCGATTGAAGACAAAGGAGATTTACATCTCGCATTCAGCGCATACCTACGTTGGCATTACCCAAATCAGGTTACGGGTCGAAGTTTACAACTTCCTCTCAGCCTGTGACACAAGCTCCCCTGTCGACAATCCATATGTAATAATCCCAGAAGCCATGATTCCGCAGCGTCCGGTCAGACTTCTGTAAGCAGTTCTATTATATACCTGCCTTTTATAAAAAGCAATGTATTTTACCTGTGTCAGATTTTTTTCAGCTTGGCAAAGCCTGCAAACATCTTTTTCGTTCCTGCCCTGTCAAAATCCACTGTAACCTCGTAATCTCTTCCGCCCTCTACAATGTCCTTTACGATTCCCACTCCAAATTTTACGTGACGCACAGTATCGCCCACTCCGTAATCAAGACTGTCTGCTTTTTTTACCTGAAAGCTTTTTGGCTGGAAAGCCTTTGCCTGAAATGCCATTTTCATCTGCATATAGCTGTTTTTCGCAGAAGTGGCTTCCGGAATCTTTGGCTTGTGTTCCTGAATGGTATGTCCCAGTTCTACCAGCTCCCGCGGAATTTCTCTTACAAATCTGGAAACACGATTGTACTGGGTTTCACCGCGTACCATTCGCTGCTGGGCGCTTGTAAGAGTCAGCTCCTTCATTGCTCTTGTGATGCCCACATAACACAGCCTTCTTTCCTCTTCCATATCCGACAGATCTGCAGAAAAAATACACATACTGCTTGGGAACATTCCATCCTCCATTCCCGCCAGATATACATAAGGAAATTCCAGGCCCTTAGCGCTGTGCAAAGTCATAAGAAGAACATAATCCTGATCCGGATCCACGGAATCAATATCTGCAACCAGAGCAATTTCCTCCAAAAATCCGGAAAGAGTCGCCTCTCTTCCCTCTGCTGCCATAGCCTCCTGATAGGACACGGTTTTTGATATCAGCTCGTCAATATTTTCAATCCTTGCTCTGGACTCTTCCGTATCCTCTTCTTTCAGCTCATCCACATATCCGGTAAGGTCAATGATCTCTTCCAGAAGTTCTTCCACTGTATATGCGGCTGCCTTGCTTTTTAATGACTGGATAAAAGTCACAAAACCGTCAATTTTTGACTGGGCTCTTCCAAGAGACGGAATTTCTTCCGATACTCGAAGGGCATCATAAAAACTGATCTGCATATGCTCTGCATACTCCTGAACACGTCCCACAGTGGTGGCTCCGATTCCCCGTTTCGGAACATTAAGAATCCGTCGTACCGCCAGATCATCGGAAGCATTGTCAATTGTTTTCATATAGGAAAGAAGATCCTTGATCTCCTTTCGGGCATAAAAGTTCACGCCGCCTACAATTTTATACGGAATATTTGCCAGAAGACATTTTTCCTCAAAAAGTCTGGACTGAGCGTTTGTTCTGTAAAGAATCGCGCAGTCACGGTAGCTGCATGTTCCTTCTCTTCTCCTGGAAGCAATATCTCCAATCACATACTCCGCTTCCTCAAATCCGTTCATAAACTGGCGAAAATGGATCTTTTCTCCCTCAGGATTCTCTGTCCACAGAGTTTTTGGCTTTCGCTCTGTATTATTTGTGATCACTTCATTTGCTGCGTTCAGGATATTCTGAGTTGAACGGTAATTCTGTTCCAGACGAATGACTTTTGCCTCCGGGAAAACCCGTTCAAATCCAAGAATGTTTCCAATATTTGCACCGCGGAATTTATAGATTGACTGATCGTCGTCACCTACAACACAGAGATTTTCATATCTGGATGCAAGAAGGCTTACAAATTTAAACTGGGCGGTATTGGTGTCCTGATACTCATCCACCATAATATAGCGGAACCGTTCCTGATAAGATTCCAGAATCTCACCGCAGTTCTGAAACAGTTCTACTGTTTTTACGATCAGATCATCAAAGTCAAAAGCATTGTTTCTTCTCAGGGAGATCTGATATTCCCGATAGATCTCAGCAACCTTTTTTTCATTAAAATCAGCTGCATTCATAAGCATCTCATCCGGTGTGATAAGCTCGTCCTTTGCATGAGATATCTGAGCAAGAAGAGAACGTTCTTTATATTTCTTAGTGTCCACGTTCAGCCTTCTGCACACATCTTTTATCAGAGTTTTCTGATCGTCCGTATCATAAATAGTAAAATTATTGTCGTATCCGATGCGTTCTGCATGTCTGCGAAGGATTCTCACACAGGTGGAATGAAAGGTAGACACCCACACGCTTCCCCCGTCCAGGCCTACGATCTTATCCACACGCTCTCTCATTTCCTGAGCCGCCTTGTTTGTAAAGGTGATGGCAAGAATATTCCAGGGATTTACTCCCTTTTCTGCGATCAGATAGGCGATCCTGTGAGTCAGTACCCTTGTTTTGCCTGAGCCTGCTCCTGCCAGGATCAGAAGAGGGCCTTCTGTATGGTAAACAGCCTCCTGCTGCATATTGTTCAACGATTCATATATACTCATATTTTCTCCCATATTCTGTCAGTTCATCATTTTTCCCTTCATGTTTCGGAATTTCGGCATATACATGCCAAAACATCCTGCAGGATAGTGACCTGTAAACAGTAACTTTTACTTCCAGAACATTCCTGCACATACTCTGGTTTCCTGTACCATGCCATTCATTGTATCATAGTTCTGCGCCTTTATGAATAAAAATATTTTATTCACATGAAAAATCAACTTGAAAAAAGCCCGGCTTTACGCCAGGCTTTTTTCAAGCTTTTCAACCATTTCATCAATATCTTCTTCTGTGATCACAAGAGGCGGAACCAGTCTCAGTACGTCGCTTCCTGCCGAAATCATCAGAAGCCCGTTATCCAGAGCCCTGCTTACAACCGTTCCCACCGAAACACCCTGTATCACAAGTCCCTGCATAAATCCTTTTCCACGTCTTTGGGAAATAATTTCATATTTATCCACAAGAGCATCCAGTTTTTCCTCCAGATAAGGAGTCAGCTTACGGACATGCTCCAGAATATGATCCTTCTCAAAAATATCAAACACCTTGCTCACAGCTGCGCACACAAATGGATTTCCTCCATAAGTGGTTCCATGATCTCCCGGTTCCAGGGATGCCGATGCCGCTTTTTCCCCCAGCGCAAAAGCGCCTACAGGAACACCGCAGCCCAGAGCCTTGGCGCAGGTCATAATATCCGGCTTTACGCCGTAATCCTGCCATGCAAAATATGTTCCTGTCCGTCCCATACCGCACTGGATCTCATCAAAAATCAAAATTAAGTCTTTTTCATCACAGAGGTTCCTCAAACCTTCCAGAAAATCCGGATCCGCAGGATAGATTCCTCCTTCTCCCTGAACAACCTCTGTGACGATCGCACAGGTTTTGTCTGTGATCTGAGCTTTTACGCTGTCCAGATCATTAAAATCCGCAAATTTCACACCACCGATCAAAGGCTCAAACGGCTCCCTGTAATGAGCTGTTCCGGTAACAGAAAGCGCTCCCATACTTCTTCCGTGGAACGAATGCTTCATGGCAATGATCTCATATCTTTCCTTATTATATTTCGTACAGGAATATTTCCGGGCAGCTTTCAGCGCCCCCTCTATAGATTCTGTACCACTGTTTGTAAAAAACGCCTTGCTCATACCACTGGCTTTTACAAGCTTTTCCCCGGCTTCGCTCATAGGCTGGCTGTAATAAAGATTGGAGATATGAAGCAGTCTGTCAATCTGGTCTTTCAGAACCTCATCATAGCCGGGATAATGATATCCCAGAGCATTTACCGCAATCCCTGCCGCAAAATCAAGATATTCTTTTCCATCTGTATCATAAAGCCGGCAGCCCTCTCCATGGTCAAACATAACCGGAAAACGGTTATAGGTATGAAGAATACTTTTTTCTGCCTGCTCCATCTGTTCATACATGCTCATTGTAGTATTTTTCGCCGTCCTCTCTTAAAATAGCTGTTCCGATTCCTTTATTTGTAAAGATCTCCAGAAGAAGACTGTGAGGAATCCGTCCGTCCAGAATATGCACCCGGTTTACTCCATGCTCAATAGCGTCAATGCAGTTTTTCAGCTTAGGAATCATTCCACCTCCCACATAGCCTTCTGAGATCAGTTTTTCCGCCTCATGGATATGAAGCTCGGAGATCATGCTTTCCGGGTCATTCTGATCCTTGTAAACTCCTTCAATATCCGAAAGAAAAGCAAGCTTTTCCGCATGGACAGCCTCGGCAATGGCGCAGGCAGCATCATCTGCGTTAATATTATAAGAATCATAATTGTCATCATATCCCACCGGAAAAATAACAGGCAAAAAATCCTGCTCCAGAAGCTCATGGAGAATTCTCGGATTCACCTCCCGGATTTCTCCTACATATCCAATATCCTCGCCGTTTGACAGCTTCTTTGTGCATTTCAGAAGTCCTCCGTCCTTGCCGCTGATCCCAACTGCGTCCACTCCCAGAGATTCTACAAGGGTAACCAACTCTTTATTTACTTTTGCAAGAACCATTTCTGCGATCTCCATGGTGTCTTTGTCTGTCACACGAAGTCCATTGACAAATCTGGGTTCCATTCCCACTTTATTTACCCAGCGGCTGATCTCCTTGCCGCCGCCATGAACAATGATCGGTTTAAATCCTACCAGTTTCAGAAGAACTGCATCCTTAATTACATTTGCTTTCAGTTCCTGATCAAGCATGGCGCTTCCGCCGTATTTGATCACCACGATTTTCCGGTTAAATCTCTGAATATAAGGAAGAGCCTCGATCAGCACTTCTGCCTTGTCCAGATATTTCTGTTTTACCATTTCATTTCCTCCTCGATTTTCTTTTTCTCTCTTCTTTCCAACCTTTTTATCCACCACTGTAGTACAGCCAGCCATAACCAGCCGCTACTCTGACAGATCTGAATATCCGCCAGAGTCTTTCTTATTTTACATTTATTTCCTGGATCAGGAACGGTAGTCCGCATTGATCTTTACATAATCATAAGTAAGATCACAGCCCCAGGCAGTTGCCGTACAATCTCCCATTTTAATATCTGCAATAGCTGTTACTGCCTCCTCAGAAAGGATCTTGGTTGCCTCCTCCTCACTGTAGCCTGTGGAGACACCGTTCTCAATGATCTTGATCTTTCCGGCTTTACTCTCAAAATACAGATCCACCTTTTCCGGATCAAACTGCGCTCCCGAATAGCCCATGGCGCAGAGAATGCGTCCCCAGTTTGCATCATGACCGTAAATAGCCGCTTTGGTAAGAGATGAGGTAACTACTGATTTACTTAACGTCACTGCCTGTTCTTTGCTTTTTGCCCCGATGATCTTCACCTCAAAAAGAGCTGTAGCTCCCTCTCCGTCTCCTGCTATTTTTTTTGCAAGCTGAGTATTTACATAATTAAGCGCCTGGCAGAAGTTCTGATAATCTTCATTTTTTTCTGTAATCTCCGGATTTCCCGCCATGCCGTTTGCCAGAAGGAGAACGGTATCGTTCGTTGAGGTATCACCGTCTACAGAAACCATATTATAGGTATCTTTTACGTCCTGGCTTAAAGCCTCCTGCAGAAGTTCCTTGGAAATATTCACATCTGTTGTGACAAATCCAAGCATGGTACACATATTCGGATGAATCATTCCGGAGCCCTTGCACATACCGCCCACTGTCACTGTTTTTCCGCCGATCTCAAACTGTACCGCCGCCTCTTTTTCTACAGTATCTGTTGTCATAATGGCTTTTGCTGCCTGATTTCCTGCTTCTGGACTTCCGTCAAGCTCCGGCGCCATAGCCTCTACACCAGCCGCAAGCTTCTGAACCGGAAGCTGCATTCCGATCACGCCAGTGGAAGCCACAAGCACACTGTCCGGATCTACTTTAAGGGTTCTTGCTGCCGCCAGCGCAGTTTCCCTGCAACATGCAAAGCCTTCTTTGCCTGTACATGCATTGGCGATCCCGCTGTTACAGATGATTACCTGAGCCTCCGGCTGATTGTATACAATATCCTGATCCCATTTTACCGGAGCCGCCTTAACGATATTGGTGGTAAAGGTTCCTGCCGCCTTACATGGAATCTCACTGTATACCATTGCCATGTCCGTTCTTCCCTGATATTTGATCCCGGCTGCTGTGGAGGCTGCCTGAAATCCTTTTGCCGCTGTTACACCGCCTGTAATTATCTTCATAATCGTGTTCTCCTCCTTTTTTCCCGCTCCGGAATACACACCGCTCTTCCGGTTTCAGATTTTCTCCGCTTTCTGTCACACACTGTGCCTGCAGTGTTTGATCGTTATATTTTGTTTTACGGCACCATAGGGATCTGCCGAAGTCCCTCTGCCTCATCAAAGCCAAACATCAGATTCATATTCTGAACTGCCTGACCTGCTGCGCCTTTTACCAGATTGTCCATTGCTCCCATCATAATAATACGTCCGGTACGGGGATCCAGCTTAAAGTTTACATCCACAAAATTACTTCCTTCCACCCACTTTGTCTGAGGGCATACGTCCTTATCAAGCACACGGACAAACTGTTCTTTTTCATAATATTTATCATAGGCAGCCTTCACTTCCTCATAGGAAACTTCTTTTTTCAGAGAAGCGTAGGCAGTGATCAGGATTCCTCTGTTCATCGGGATCAGATGCGGGGTAAAATTCAGTATCACCTCTTCCCCACAGGCGTAACCAAGCTGATCCTCGATCTCCGGCGTATGTCTGTGGGTAGCAACGCCGTATGCCTTGATATTTTCATTTACTTCACAGAAAAGATTATCCACCTTTGCCCCTCTTCCGGCGCCTGATGTTCCGGATTTTGCGTCAATAATAATCGTAGACGGATCGATCATTCCCTCTTTAAGAAGGGGATAAATGGAAAGTGTGGAACAGGTTGGATAACATCCCGGATTAGCGATCAGCCGCGCTCCTTTGATCTTTTCACGGTTGATCTCACAGAGCCCGTACACGGCTTCTTTCATAAACTGCGGAGCTTTGTGCTCAATCCCGTACCACTTTTCATATTTTTTTACATCTTTAATACGAAAGTCCGCGCTGAGGTCAATCACCTTCGCTCTGGAAAGAATCCCCTCATTTACAAGAGAAGCGCAAAGTCCCTGAGGTGTTGCCGTAAAAATCACATCCACTTCATCTGCCAGAGCTTCCATATTATCATCCATACATTTTGCATCTACCAGCTTAAAAAAGTTCTGATAAATTCCCGCATATTCCTTATCAATATAGCTTCTGGAACCATACCACACCACTTCTGTTTCTTTATGGCCCAGCAAAAGTCTTGCCAACTCATTGCCTGCATAGCCGGTCGCTCCGATAATCCCTGCTTTTATCATAATAGATCTCCTCCTTTTTCCATCTGTCATGTCTTCCCGGATGAATATTTATTCCGTTTCCGTCAGGATGATAGTATTATACATCTTATATGCATAATATGCAAGAATTATTTTTTCATAATACCTACTATTTTTTCCTTATTTCGTTTATATAAATTGATTATTTCCTATATTTTAGTGATATCAGAAAAAATCTTTTTAAAATTTTTTCATTTTAGGTATTGCATATTTATGAAATATATTGTATATTATCCATTGTCACGGAAACATACCTGTTCCGGACTTTAACTGATTGAACAATAATTTAAAATGATACATAAACAGGAGGAACTCTATTATGAAAGAAAAAGTTGTTTTGGCATATTCTGGCGGTCTTGATACCACAGCCCTGATCCCGTGGCTGAAAGAAACCTTTAACTATGATGTTATCTGCTGCTGCATTAACTGCGGACAGGGAAATGAACTGGACGGACTTGATGAAAGAGCCAAGCTTTCCGGAGCTTCCAAATTATATATTGAAGATATTGTAGATGAATTTTGCGATGAATATATTATGCCGTGTGTAGAGGCAGGCGCTGTCTATGAACACCAGTATCTTCTGGGAACCGCAATGGCACGTCCGGTAATCGCAAAAAAACTGGTTGAGATCGCACGGAAAGAAAATGCTGTCGCTATCTGCCACGGCGCTACCGGAAAAGGAAATGACCAGATCCGCTTCGAGCTTGGAATCAAAGCCCTTGCTCCTGACATCAAGATCATTGCTCCATGGCGTATGACTGACGTATGGACCATGCAGTCCCGTGAAGATGAGCTGGCTTACTGCCAGGCGCATGGAATCAATCTTCCATTTGATGCACGCCACAGCTACAGCCGTGACCGTAACTTATGGCATATCAGCCATGAAGGTCTTGAGCTGGAAGATCCTTCCCAGGCGCCTAACTATGACGATATGCTTGTATTAGGGGTAACTCCTCAGAAAGCTCCTGATAAGGAAACAGAGATCACCATGACCTTTGAAGAAGGTATCCCGAAAACTCTGAACGGCAAGGCAATGAAAGTATCTGAGATCATTACTGAGCTGAACCGTCTGGGCGGAGAAAACGGAATCGGAATCGTTGATATTGTAGAAAACCGTGTAGTAGGAATGAAATCCCGAGGCGTTTATGAAACTCCCGGCGGAACCATTCTCATGGCTGCTCACGACCAGCTTGAGGAGCTGACTCTTGACCGTGATACTATGGAAGCAAAGAAAAAACTTGGCAGCCAGTTCTCCCAGGTTGTTTACGAGGGAAAATGGTTCACACCTCTTCGTGAAGCAATTCAGGCTTTTGTAGAGTCCACTCAGAAATATGTAACTGGCGAAGTAAAACTGAAGCTTTACAAGGGAAATATCATAAAAGCAGGAACCACTTCTCCATACAGCCTCTATAATGAATCTCTTGCTTCCTTTACTACTGGCGATATGTACGATCACCATGATGCAGACGGCTTCATTACACTCTTCGGACTTCCGCTGAAAGTTCGCGCCATGAAGCTTCTGGAAGCAGAACAGAACAAAAACAATAAATAATCATAAAAAAGAAAAGACTGCTGACAGCAAAGTCCCGGAACACATCCACGGACTTCTGCTGTCAGCAGTCCTTATTCTTGTATACAGAAAATTATCCGTTTATCTGTATATTTCTGCTTTTCAGTCTTTTGTACATCCACTCACGGAACAGCGCATAGATCACTGACACAAGCGGAATAAATATCAGCATACCTACAACTCCCATAAGACTTCCGCCTATGGTAACTGCCATCAGCACCCACACAGAAGGAAGTCCCACAGATCCCCCTACAACATGAGGATAGATCAGATTTCCCTCAATCTGCTGAAGTACAAAGAACAGGATCAGAAACAGTACAGCCTGAACCGGATTTATCAGAAGAAGCAGGATAAAGCTTACTGCACATCCGATAAATGCGCCAAAAACAGGAATCAGCGCTGTAAATGCGATCAGAACGCCTACCAGCATCGCATACGGGAACCGGAATATGGTCATTGTTACAAAAAACATAGTTCCCAGGATCACAGCTTCAATACACTGTCCGGTAACAAATCCGGAAAAAATATCATTTGCCAGAGAGCATACATGAAGCACATATTTGACTGCTTTTCTTGGAAACAGCGCATAAAGAGCTTTTTTTGTCTGAACCATCAGCTTTTCTTTCTGAAGCAGTACATAGCAGGCAAAAACAAAGCCGATTCCAAAGTTCATGGCAGTATTTACAATTCCAAGTGTTACTGTCAGCGTAGAGGAAAGAATATTGTTCACACCTCTCTGAAGTCCTTCCATAGCAGAATCCAGCATTTTCTGCGGCTCTATCTCAAGAGAATTCGCCCACTCTGCAATAGCAGAATCCTGTTTACAATTCTCATCAATCCATACCGTGATATTCGTAATTCCCCGCTCAATAGTTCTTCCCAGTCCCATTGCGGTCCGTCCCAGCTCAGGGATCACTACGTTTCCAACAATAAAGATCACAAAAGCCGCTACCAGTATCGCAAGCACAAGGCTTACCGGTCTGGCAATCTTGCGGACGATCTTGCTGTTTTTCCACTTTCCTCTGCCAAATACATTTCTTTCAATAAAATGCATGGGAACATTTAAAACAAAGGCAATTCCGCTTCCTACAAGAAACGGGAAAAACAGACCGACGATCCTCATAAAAAAATCAAGTACAACATCCAGATTCTGCAGTCCCACATATAAAAGTACCGTAAAAAGAATCAGATACATACAGTTTTTCATGTTTTCTTTTTTAAATTCCAAAAATATCCCTCCATCCAGGTTCTGTGTCTTTCTGACTGGTTTCATGTATCCTGTCCGGGAGCCTTTCCCGGAATCTGTCGGTATTTCCGATACGTCACATTCTATCACGGATATGTTTTTCTTGCCAGAGAAATTCTTGTGTTTTTTCCTTAAACATTTTGCACAAATTTCAGTTGTGCTTTTCTGCATTTCCGATAGTTCAAATTGCTTAATTTTAATTGACAGAAAATTTCTTTCCATATATAATATAAAATAAATAATAAAGGTATTTGCAGCGACTTATATAAGTCCATAATCGGTTGGACGTTTCTA
Source organism: Blautia sp. XA-2221 (assembly GCF_028767025.1). Classification (GTDB taxonomy): domain Bacteria; phylum Bacillota; class Clostridia; order Lachnospirales; family Lachnospiraceae; genus Blautia_A. Next base: position 162,424 of record NZ_JAJQXX010000001.1, on the reverse strand, counting down.
CCAACTACCATAATAGTTGCCTATAAGTTTTATTCAGGGTATCCCCAAACAGGTAGTTGGATTTTTTTTGCAAAAAACCTCCCTGGCTGCAAAAAAGAAAGGAAGGTAAGCTATATGAAACAGAATTCTGTTTTTGCACTAAAAGGAAATGTCTGCTTCAGCACAGATAAAAACACACTTGTTTCCAACGAACATGCCTATCTTGTCTGTGAAAACGGCAAGTGTGTGGGGGTATTTCCCTCTCTCCCTGAAAAATTCCAGGGAATCCCGGTAAGAGATGTTGGAGACAGCCTGATCATTCCGGGACTTACAGACCTTCATCTTCATGCTCCCCAGTACAGCTTCCGGGGAATGGCCATGGATCTTGAACTTCTCGACTGGCTGAACACAGTCACTTTTCCCGAGGAGTCCAAATACTCAGATGAGGACTACGCTCGCAAAGCCTACACTATTTTTGCTGAAGACCTGAAAAAAAGCGAAACAACAAGAGCCTGTATTTTCGGTACTCTCCATGTAGAGGCAACAGATATTCTTATGGAACTTCTGGAAAAAACCGGACTGAAAACCTTTGTGGGAAAGGTCAACATGGATCGCAACGGTCCGGACACTCTGCAGGAAAAAAGTCCGGAAGCTTCTGCTTCTGACACCATCCGCTGGCTTGATTCCTGTACAGGAAAATATCAGAATGTAAAACCGATCCTGACTCCACGCTTTATCCCCTCCTGCTCAGATGAGCTGATGAAAAAGCTGGCTGAAATCCAGAAGCGCTATAAGCTTCCTGTTCAGTCCCATCTCTCCGAAAATCCCGGAGAGGTTTCCTGGGTACAGGAACTCTGCCCCGAAAGCAGATTTTACGGAGATGCTTATCACCAGTTTGAGCTTTTTGGCGGAGAAAGCTGTCCCACCATTATGGCACACTGTGTTTATTGCCCGGAAAAAGAAATACAGCTTATGAAAGCTCAGGGCGTATACGTTGCTCACTGTCCTCAGTCCAATATCAACCTTTCCTCAGGCATCGCCCCTGTAAAGCTTTATCTTGAAGAAGGCGTCCATACAGGACTTGGAACTGATATCGCAGGAGGTCATTCTCTTTCCATGCTCCGGGCAGTCGCAGACTCGATTCAGGTATCAAAACTTCACTGGAGGTATATAGATAACAATAGAAAGCCTCTTACTTTTGAAGAAGCATTTTATATGGCAACTATGGGCGGAGGAGAATTTTTCGGAAAAGTCGGAAGTTTTCTTGAGGGTTATGAATTTGATGCGGTCATCCTTGACGATACCTATTATCCACATCCGCAGCCTCTTACCGTCAGAGAACGGCTGGAACGCCTCACATACCTGTCAGATGCCCGTTGTATCAATGGCAAATATGTTTCCGGTACGGAAATATTTTAGCAATATATTTTATAAAAAGGGGGTATCATTATGAAACTCGACAAAATCTTTCATCTGAAAGAAAACAAAACAGATGTACGTACCGAGGTCATTGCCGGTGTCACCACGTTTATGACCATGGCGTATATCCTGGCAGTAAATCCCAACATTCTGTCAGCTTCCGGAATGGACAGAGGCGCTGTGTTTACCGCAACTGCGCTGTCTGCATTTATCGCAACCTGCCTGATGGCTCTGCTGTCCAATTACCCGTTTGTTCTGGCGCCGGGCATGGGATTAAACGCTTACTTTACCTACACCGTTGTTCTGGGTATGGGGTACAGCTGGCAGCAGGCTCTGGCCGCTGTATTTGTGGAAGGTCTGATTTTTATCCTTCTGTCCCTTACCAACGTACGTGAAGCAATCTTCAATTCCATTCCAATGAATCTGAAACACGCAGTTTCTGTGGGAATTGGCTTGTTTATTGCATTTATCGGTCTGCAGAATGCAAAAATCGTTGTAAACAATGACTCCACACTGGTAGGTGTATTTTCTTTTAAAAGCGCTGTAAAAGACGGAACTTTTAACACCATGGGAATCACTGTTTTACTGGCTCTCATCGGTATTCTGGTTACAGCCATCCTTCTTGTAAAAAATATTAAGGGAAGCATCCTGTGGGGTATCCTGATCACCTGGGGACTTGGCATCATCTGCCAGTTCGCCGGACTTTATGTTCCGAATCCGGAAATGGGCTTCTTCAGTCTTCTTCCTGATTTCTCCAACGGAATCAGCGTTCCAAGCATGGCGCCGACCTTTATGAAAATGGATTTCTCCATTGTGTTCAGTCTTGACTTTGTTGTCATCATGTTTGCATTCCTGTTCGTAGACATGTTTGATACTCTTGGAACCCTCATTGGTGTGGCTTCCAAAGCAGATATGCTTGACAAAGACGGAAAGCTCCCGAAGATCAAAGGCGCTCTTCTCTCTGATGCAGTCGGAACTTCCGTAGGTGCAGTTTGCGGTACTTCTACTGTTACTACTTTTGTAGAAAGTGCTTCTGGTGTAGCTGAAGGCGGACGTACCGGTCTAACTGCCATTGTGGCAGCCATACTGTTTGGACTGTCCCTGTTCCTGTCCCCGATCTTCCTGGCTATCCCAGCCTTTGCAACGGCACCGGCCCTGATCGTGGTAGGATTTTTAATGCTCACATCCATTACCAAAATTGATTTTAATGACTACACAGAAGCAATCCCATGCTTTATCGCAATCATTGCAATGCCGTTTATGTACAGCATTTCCGAAGGTATCGCAATGGGCGTTATCTCTTATGTGGTAATCAACCTCGTAAGCGGAAAGGCAAAAGAAAAGAAGATCAGTATCCTGATGTACGTTCTGGCTGTACTGTTTATACTGAAATACATCTTCTTATAGAAGAATGAGCAGGTATAAGCTCCGATATCAAACATACTGTAAACACAGTTCAGACAACTGCTATTCACACTGTGATATCTCAGATTGCAGTCAACATATCCTTTTAGGATGACAACAGCACAGGCTTATGATAAATATTCAGAGCCTGTGCTGTTTTTGCGTAAACTCTCCATTGTAAAGGGATTCCGCAAATGATATAATGTCTTTTATATGACTTGGAAGGAGAACTGTTATGAAAATTTTTATTGTCATGGGCGCAGGAATCCTGATCGGACGTTTTCTCATGACAGGAAGAATCAAAAAATGGAATGAACGTCTTGCCATGCTGTGTACCCTTCTTCTTATTTTTTCCATGGGTGTCATGCTTGGCCAAAAAGAAAACTTTCTCAGTGAACTGTCATCCCTGGGACTGAAAAGCTTCCTGTTCTTTCTGATACCCACTCTGGTTTCCATTATTCTTGTCTATGTACTGACAAAACACTTTATGGAGAAAAAACATTCAGATTCAGAAGGAGAAAACAAATGATCGTTTTATTTACACTGCTGGCCCTGGTGCTGGGTCTGTTCTGCGGTCTGTCCGGTTTTAATCCCGCACCTGTCAGCTTTTTAAGCCGGCACTCCGATATGATCTTATACATACTGATGTTTTCTGTTGGGATCAGCATCGGAATGCATAATGGGATCCTCAAAAAAATACGTCAGTATCATCTGAAAATCCTTATTATCCCTTTTGGCATTACTATCGGCTCTATAATCGGAGGACTGATCTGCGCTGTGATCCTGGGTATTTCCCCGACAGAAGGCGCTGCTGTGGCAAGCGGAATGGGATGGTACAGCCTTGCAGGAGTCACGATCACCCGTCTGGGAGGCGCAGAGCTTGGAAGTATTGCATTTATGAGCAATCTGATGAGAGAATTCTTTTCCTTTTTCCTGATTCCTATCATTGCATCCAGACTCAACAACTATACCTGTATTGCTCCGGCAGCAGCCACCAGCGAAGATACCACTCTTCCTGTGCTCCTGAAATACACAAATGAGGAAACTGTGGTTCTGGCTGTTCTCAACGGAATCCTCTGTTCCTTCTTTGTGCCGATCCTGATTACATTTTTCTTTAATCTTTAAAATCTGTTCCTGCAAAAAACATCCGAAACCGTTTCTCCTGAAACAGCTTCGGATGTTTTTTAATCCAGCTGACCGTTTTCGATCAGACGTTCTTTAATTCTTGCAAAGCTCTCATCACTGATGTCATGTTCCATTTTACATGCGTCAGTTCTGGCAATCTCTGAAGGAACTCCCAGATTCTCCAGCATTTTTGTGAGAACTGTATGACGTTCATAGATCCTGTTGGCAATCTCTGCGCCTTTGTCCAGAAGAGTGACGGTTCCGTAACGGTCCATAGCAATGTAACCGTCTTCTCTGAGAAGCTTCATGGCATGGCTCACACTTGGTTTTGAAACCGACAGCATTGTTGCAATGTCCACAGACCTTACTCCTCCGCCCTTTTGGGACAGCCTTAAAATTGCTTCCAGATAATCCTCCGCCGATTCTCTGATTTGCATAAAAACACCTCCCGTTCCGATTATTCTACCATAAATGACACCTGATTACAACCTGCCGCTGTTGACAGGTATATAAAGCGGTTACTGTTCACGCTCTTCACAGCAGCACCATCAGAATACATTTCCAATCACCTTTATGAATAATATTTGATCCTGTATATCTGAAATTCCGGCATATAAGTCACAGGCTCCGATCACTTGTCGTCGCCTGTAAGGCGAAGAGTATCACGGATTTCCTCTACGTCCATATCCAGGATCACCGCAAGTTCTCCTACGCTGAATGCGCTTTCTCCGTCCTCTTCATCCTCAGAAAGCTCCCTCACAGCATTTTCCAGTTTTTCTACTCTGGCTACCAGACTGTCATCCTCAAATTTCCTCTGGCTCTGCTCCCTGCATGCTTTTCGGATTCCCTCACGAATCTGTTCCAGAAGCCATTCTTCACTGCGAAGGATTTCTCCGGCAGCGCCAAGAGCCTGTACAAGACTCACATTCGCCTCCTGGATCAGATCTCCGATAAAGATATCTTCTGTGTTCATTTCTACCGCAAGCTGAGCTGCCCCACGCATATAGCAGGCCGCAAGGCTCTGTACAGCGTCTGCGCTTCCGCTTTTAAGTTCTTCAAAAAGCTGTGCGCTCTCCGGCAAATCCTCTTCTCCAGGAAGGCCTTCCAGATATTCTTTCAGATAAGCCTCCTCTTCCTGTGTCAGAGGAACCTGATGCACTTCCTCCTGAGCATCTGTTCCGTCAGTTTCTGTCTCAATCCCTTCTATCAGGATTCCCTGTCCGGTAAGATATTTAAGCACATTAACAAGCTGGCTGCTGTTCAGATCACTGTCCGAAAATTCTTCCCTGATCTGTTCAGCTCTGAGGCTTCCGCCCTGCTCTTTGCCCAGAGCCTGCATTTTTTTAAGTTTTTCCTGAAATTCACGAACATCCATTGCTGTTCTCCTCTTTTTACTTTAGTCAATAAACTGATTGCGGGTTTCAATCATTTGCTGTTCCCATCCCGCAATCCGTGAACAATTACGATCATTTCTTATTATAACATCTTCCCGGACTGTTTTCACCAAAAAATTACTGTCTGAAACATTCACAAAAAACAGGCTGGACAATTATCCAAGCTTATCCTCCAGAGCTTTGATTGATTCCATATTATATTTTTCATATTCATTAAAAATACCGTCTCCCATTGCATCAAACTCTGCCGGCGCATACCTGGGAGCATACCATGACCTGGAATCAAAATACTGCTGTATCTCCGGTGTGTCAAACATCCTACCATGTCTGGCAAAAATTTCATTTCTCGCCAGTCCCAGCTGTTCTTTTGTAAGCCCCCTACTGATCAGTATCTCTTCTGTAAGATATTCGCTATTACTGTCAGGCAGTATATATTGTCCCGATACGGTAGTGTCTTCCGTAGACGGCTGTGTCTGTTCGCCTGCAGCTCCTCTGTTTTTCCGAAGAGACAGAGGCTTCCAGTCAGAGCTGCTTCCATCATGGTGTATATTCTGTGTATAGGTATCTCCGGTAATATCCACCGTATAATACCCGCCTTTTCTGGAATTACAGATAAGCTTATTCCCGTAAAAATACCACGGACCTGATGACTCACTCAAATGCAGAGGCTCCCCAATCTGATGCACAGCTCCGCCGTCAGTTCCATAAATAACAATATCATATCCCAGCTCCGGTGTGTAAATATCCTCATTCCTTTCAGAAAAGCCGGTTGCCACAACTAATATAGATTCCTGATTTTCTCCGGCTTCCACGATAGTATAATAATCTCCCGCATGGTTTGTTTTTAAAAACTCCTCATAGCACCCGGAAACAGATACTGTATCTGAATCAGTGAGTTCCTCTTCTGTCTGTGCCTGATCCCCAATGTCCCGGATAGATGAAGTGTTATCCTCAATATCAATCCAGAAACCATCCAATCGTCCCTCTGCTCTTAACCTTTCATACACAGACTCACCATCCAGATTATCACCGCGAAGGAATCTTACAAGTGAATGGCAGTTTGGATCCTGGCTGGCTGTTGAGTAGAAGTTTTCTCCATCTCCCCCTATCTGCTCCACCTGAAATCCTAATTCCTTATATCTTTTTATGATATTAGCAATACTCTGTCCATACGAGCTCTGTGAATCCGGATTCAAATGAAACAAAGCGTCTGCCTCCGGACCTGAACCTGCATATGCCATATTCAAGGTATTCTCTATCACTGAGAAATTGGATCCATCATATGTATATCCTTTAAGATACCACTCTGTGCCTGACGCCAGATATTTAGGCGAAGCATTATATTCATAAAAAAACTGATATTGTCCGTTTACCCTTCGCAAAAATAAATTTCCTTCATAAGCGGTCATATTAGAACCAGATATCGTTGCCAGGTCCTTAAACCTTCCTTCCCGATCATATTCTGCCAGCTCGAACATATCAGAAGCCATCCAGGTATCCACACTTAATTCATACATGGCTACCCTGACACATTTATTTTCTGCCCCAAAGCTTTCACTTGGTCCATAAGTAACTGCCAGAATTTCATCACTGTTATCATTGTCAAAGTCCCACTTCAGACATCCAAGAATTCCCTGCTCATCAACATTCTGAAGTTCCATCATTTCACCCTGCATGACTAACGGCGTATCAAAACGCTGCCCGCCAATATAGGGAAGTCCGGTCAGTTGGGATATGATACTTTGAGTTTCTTCTTCCTGAGTTATCTGAACCTCTGCCCGGTCTTCTGCTGCCCATAAAATTGTACCGTTTCCCACTGCCAGAAAACAGGCTAAAAATACTGCTGCTACATTTTTCATTTTTTTCATACACATAGTCTCCTTCATTACACCGAAACTCCAACCCTTTACAAAAATTCTTCTTACATTCCCATACACCTTCTGCTGTATTTGACTCGTGCAGCATTTTAAGTGAAATATCATGCATAATCTGCATTGCAGTCCGAACGTTCCAAACTGATTTTCACTTTTTTATAGAGAAACACCCGGTAGGGGAGCTACCGGGTGTTTCGAGGGGAGTATAAATAATTAAATAAGGGGTTATGTAAAAAAAATTTTTGAAGGGTAAATTCTTTTTACAGATTAGATTATAATATAAACTGGAAAAAAAAGCAATATGATTTCATGAATATTATTACAACTTTTTGACATAATAGACAGTGTAATAAACAAGTTGACAAATACAGCCGGTTAGCTCCGGCAGTATTCAACACATTACACCAGGAGGAAATCAAAATGGCAAAAAATTATGAAACAGAAAACAAAAACATGAACAGCAACACAGAGAAAGCCTCTGAAAAGAGCGCACAGAACTGCGGAAAAGACAGCTCCAAAAACGCTTCCAAAAACAGCTCTAAAAATAAGACATCAAATGCTTATAACAAAGAGCAGAACTGCTTCTCCGACAGATACTAAAGCCAAAAATCAACAAAAAACAAGCGTTTCTCCCTTCTTATAAAATCGTACCGTCAGGGCGGATGCCGGCAGATGCCGCATCCGCCCTGACCTGTGTACTGATCTGTCTCTCCGTCCTTTTTTCTGCATATAATAAATAAAAAAGGAAAGCTCAAATGTTTCCCATTGAAACCATTTCAGCAAAAATGCTGGATTATTATGTAGACCGTTCCGACACTTTGATCATAGACGTCCGCGAAGCGACCCTTTATAAAAAAAGTCATATACGCGGCGCGGTAAACTGTCCTTACAGTCAGCTTGAACAGTACCGGGAGCTCCCCCGGGAAAAGCTTCTGATCTTTTATTGTCAGCGGGGAGGTTCAAGTATGGCTGCCGCAAGACTTTTTGTAAAAAAAGGGTACAAAACCCGGTCTGTGATCGGCGGTTTTGAAGCTTATCAAGGAAGAAATCTTGTAATTTCCGGATAACCGTGATAATGTAAAAGAGAAAGATCCTGTTATTGCAACAAAAGAACGGATTTTATACAAAACACCTATTATAAGGAGAATACCTGAATGAAATACTTATTTGCATCAGATATACATGGCTCCGCCTATTATTGCCGGAAGCTTTTGGATGCCTTCCGTGATGAGCAGGCTGAACGTCTGGTTCTTCTGGGCGATCTGCTCTATCACGGACCCAGAAATGATCTTCCCAGAGAATATGCTCCCAAAGAAGTCATTAGCCTTCTCAACGAACATAAAAACAAAATCTATGCAGTCCGCGGAAACTGCGAGGCCGAGGTCGATCAGATGGTTCTGGAATTTCCGGTAATGGCAGACTACTGTATTCTTTCTGTAGACGGAAAAACCTTTTATGCCACTCACGGACATATTTATAATCAGGACAATCTTCCTCCGCTTCAGGAAGGCGACATTCTGATCCACGGGCATACTCATGTTTTAAAGGCTCAGCAGATGGAGGGCTATATCCTTCTGAATCCGGGTTCTGTTTCTATCCCCAAAGAAGGAAATCCTCCAACCTATGCAGTTCTGGAAAACAACCTGTTTACTATTAAAGATTTTGACGGAAACATTGTCAGAGAAATGAGGCTGCCATGAAATATATGGAACTGATCGCTCCCTGTCATTTTGGAATGGAAGCTGTCCTGAAAAGAGAAATTCTTGATCTTGGCTACGAAATCAGTAAAGTTGAAGACGGAAAGGTAACTTTTCTGGCTGACGCTGCTGGAATTGCACAGGCAAATGTATTTCTCCGGACCACAGAACGTATTCTTCTGAAAGCAGGAGAATTTAAGGCAGTGACCTTTGACGAACTTTTTGAAAAAACAAAGGCTATTCCCTGGGAAAATTATATTCCTCAGGACGGAAAATTCTGGGTTGCCAAAGCCAACTCTGTAAAAAGCGCACTTTTCAGTCCTTCCGATATCCAGTCCATTATGAAAAAAGCAATCGTAGAGCGTCTGAAAGGCGTTTACGGTATTTCCTGGTTTCCGGAAGACGGCGCAAGCTTTCCCATCCGTGTATCTTTTATGAAAGATGTGGCAACTGTGGGGATTGACACCTCAGGTGTATCTCTTCATAAACGCGGCTACCGTCAGATGACTGTAAAGGCGCCTATCACAGAAACTCTGGCATCTGCCCTTATTATGCTCACACCATGGAATAAAGACCGGATTCTTGTAGATCCTTTCTGCGGCAGCGGAACCTTTCCTATTGAAGCGGCCATGATCGCCGCTGATATGGCTCCGGGCATGAACCGCTCCTTCCTTTCTGAGGACTGGAAGCATATTGTTCCTCGAAAATGCTGGTATGACGCCATAGAAGAAGCAAACGACCGGGTCAACCTTCATATTGAAACGGATATCCAGGGCTATGATATTGATGCAGAGGCATTAAAAGCAGCCCGTTCCAATGCCAAAATGGCAGGTGTGGACAAACTGATCCATTTTCAGCAGAGAGCAGTCAAAGATCTCAGCCATCCAAAGCCATACGGCTTCCTGATCACAAACCCGCCATACGGAGAGCGTCTGGAGGAAAAATCAGCGCTTCCGCAGCTTTACCGGGAAATCGGCGAAAGTTTCAATCGTCTGGATAAATGGTCCATGTACCTGATCACATCCTATGACAAAACTGAAAACGATATCGGAAGAAAAGCAGACAAAAACCGTAAAATATATAACGGAATGTTAAAAACCTACTATTATCAGTTTCTGGGGCCAAAGCCGCCAAGGAGGAATGGAAACAAATGAAAAAAGTGATTTTTGCCACTGGCAATGAGGGAAAAATGAAAGAAATCCGCGAAATTCTCGGTGATCTGGATATCCAGCTTCTTTCCCTGAAAGATGCCGGCATCCAGGCCGACATTGAAGAAAACGGAAATTCTTTTGAAGAAAACGCAGAAATCAAAGCAAAAGCTATCCGCGACCTTACCGGAGAAATCGTTCTTGCTGATGACTCCGGACTGGAAATTGATTATCTGAATAAAGAGCCGGGTATCTACTCTGCACGCTACATGGGCGAAGATACTTCCTACCATATAAAAAACGCAAATCTTATTGAGCGGCTGAACGGTGTCCCGGACGAAAAGAGAACTGCCCGTTTCGTATGCGCTATTGCAGCCGCTTTTCCGGACGGAACTGTTCGGACAGTCAGAGCTGCCATGGAAGGCAGAATCGGCTATGAAGAAAAAGGGGAAAACGGATTCGGATATGACCCCATTTTTTATCTTCCGGAATACGGATGCTCTTCTGCTGAACTTTCCATGGAAGAAAAAAATAAGATCAGCCACAGAGGGAAGGCTCTGAGGGCGATCAGGGATGAACTTCAATGAAACTCCTTATTGTCAGCGACACTCATGGAAGAGATGACAATCTGGAAACCGCAGTTCTGAGAGAACAGCCTTTTGATATGCTGATCCACTGCGGAGACGTGGAAGGGCGCGAATTCTATATAGAAGCTCTCGCAGAATGCCCCTGCACGATCATTGCCGGAAACAATGATTTCTTCTCCGACCTTCCAAAAGAAGATGAAGTCACTGTATTCAGGCATCGTATCCTTGTAACTCACGGACATTTTTACGGCGTTTCTCTGGATCTTTCCCGTCTGATCGATGAGGCAAAATCCAGAAACTGCGACTGTGTATTTTTTGGTCATACACATAAGCCGGTTATTGATGAAGAAGACGGCATTATGGTATTAAATCCGGGAAGTCTTACTTTTCCAAGACAAAATGGACATAAACCAAGCTATGCTGTTATAGAAGCAGACGAGGACGGCGGACTCTCTGCTGAAATCCGCTACCTCTGATACTGTAACGGGGACAAAAGTCAGATATCTGCACTTTTGTCCCCATTCTTTTATTATAATATTCGTTGCCTGTCAATATTCCTGAGCAGCAAGAGATTCTTTGATCTCCGGAATGGATTTTCCACTTTTTCTCTGTTCCCGTATCCATTCCACCAACTGTACGCTCTGTTCTCTCCGGTACCTTCTTGTCAGATTTTCTTCTTCCTGCTCAAAAGGCAGCATGCCCTCTTCCGTATAATGCTTCAGGGTGCTGTAGCGACACCCGGTCAGACGTGCCAGCTCCCCTATGGAAACATATTCCGAAGCAAGAATCGCTTCCATTGTTCTCCGTCTTGACATGCCCCATATTCCCCCTTAACGATATACAGGAGAAAGCAAAGCGCCTTGGATCGGAATTCCCCGGCAGGAAACCGTTTTTGGAACAATACGGTAAAACATATTATCTATTTTCAGAATAGTTTCTGTTCCATTCTTTACTTCCTCCACAAAATGTCCATGTTCACATAAAAAGCTCATCATTGCTGTTCTCCTGTCACTGACCGTAGTTCCGAAAATAACAAAATCAACAAACACAGCCTGACGTCTTTCCAAAAACGGAAACGCAAGATTTATCCCCTGCATATAGGGATTCTGAAAAAATTCTTTCTTTTTCCGCAAAAAAGCTGTCCCAAAACTTTCAAAGGCTTTATGAAACTCCTTGCTCCACAGCACTCCTGTCCACTGACCGGATGTAGCCATATGCACCATTCTCTGCGAAATTTCTTCCTGTTCTTTCGCTGAAAATACTTCATGGATAAATCCACTTTCACGGATCATCCACAGAAGCAGAATCCCCTCTTCCGTCAGCTCTCCCTCTTCCAGAACTTCAGCTCGGAGAGCCTCTGTTATCTTCTGGTAGATATCCTGATCACTTCTGTACACTCTCATATTCACACCGGCTGTATAGTAATACATATCGCAGCCCAGAAGATCCGGAACTTCATCCAGTACGCCTTCTGATATCAGAAACTCAATATCTTCTCTGGCTTCTTCATTCATAGCTGCCGGTTTCAGGGATTTTACACCTTTCAGTTCCCTTTCCAGTTTATCAGCAAAATCCGGGCTTTGACAGTCACCGGAAAAAAGAAGTTTCTCCGCCCGTTTTCCTGCGGCAGCTGCACGAAGAACTGCACTTTTGGCAACTGATTTATGTATGCTGTCCGTCCCGTCCAGACCTATAAGCAGAAACTGCTGTACAAGTGTGTAATCTTCCATACCGTTATTTCTCCTTTAATTTGATTCCGTAGTTACCCCGGCTTCCATCCTCATATCCCCGGTAGATTTCATAAACCTTTCCATTGATCTCCACCTCATCATCACCGGTAAAAATACAGGAATCTCCATTCTTTTCACAATACTCAGATATTGTCTGCATGGCTTTTACCATAGTCGGATATTCTGTACTTTCTTTATAAGGAACCCAAAACGCTTTTTTAAACATACCCTTCACCTTTCTTACGTCATATTCCTTATTACTTACTACTTATAACTTATTATATACTCTTTTTTCTCAAAAAAGTCAATATGTAATTATTTTTCTGGAAACAATTACAGGGCAGTATTCGCATGAATACCACCCTGAGCGCTGACACAAAAAAATAAATTTTATAGTTTTTAATAATCCTGATCCTGTTACTATGAAATATGAATATCCACAATTTCATTACTTGTCCCGATCCTCACCGGAAGCTGAAAAAAGCCTGCACCTGATGAAATAATGGCATGCATTTTTCCAAATTGCTCATGACCATAAAAATAATGTTTCCCATTTGCCAGTTTTGTAAAGTATGTGACTGGAATAAACTGTCCCTTATGGGTGTGACCGCTGAGAACCAGATCCGCCCCAAATTCGCCCGCTTCCGGAATTCCACTGGGATTATGGTCCAAAACTATCGTTGGTAAACCCGGTTTTATCTCTTTTGACAAACTTTCCATTGAGCTTCGGAAATTATTGCTTGCATCACTTCTTCCTACCAGGTTAAAGCCTTCCAGTTGGACCACCTGATTATGCAGAAGCTGAATGTTGGAATTCCGTAAAAAATCAGCAAATTTTTTATTTTCAGCCTTTGGATCATGATTCCCCAGTACGGCAAACACACCTTTTGGGGCATTTATTTTACGAAACAGAGAGCTGACTCTGTTAAGAGCCTTATCATCATTAAGAATATGATTATTTACATCAATAATATCCCCGCATATAACAACCAGATCAGGTTCCAGCCGGTTCACCTTATCCACAATATGCTGAATATGCTTTTCCCCTACAAAAACGCCCAGATGAATGTCGCTCATCATGGCAACCCGGCAGGAATTTCCCCCAAGCCCCAGAAGAATAGAGTAAGAAGTATATTTTATCTGCTTTGCATGAAGATATCCCAGCGCCACAATTCCAACAGCCAGAATATCCATAATAAATACACCAGTCGCCTGCACTTTTCCTGTAACCATAAACAAGGAGGAAAAAATCCACCATAAAAGCAGAAGCATAAAATCATATATAAAAAAGCAGCTATATATGCCCATGATTATTTCAAGCTTCTTATTTCTCCATTTTTCCATTATTTGCTTCTGCATTAAAGCTGAAGTTCCCATCACAATATAAAGGATACCGATCATACAGGAAAACCCGGGGCTGACTCCCAATATCCATGCTGCGCAGCTGTTCATAACCCCGCCGGCAACTGAACTTAATAAGATAACGACAGAAAAAACTTTTTTAAAAATATTCTTCTCAAGAATTTTGCCAAATGGTGTGTTCATCACCAGTCATCTCCTTTTTCCGGGCTCTGTACAGAGCATACCCTGTGATCCACTTTTTCATTATTGCCAAAAATAATTAACAAAAAACGCCTGATCCCAGGCGCTTTTAGGCTGCGGGCAACAGGACTTGAACCTGCACGTCAAAGACACCAGAACCTAAATCTGGCGCGTCTGCCAATTCCGCCATGCCCGCATGATATTTATATCACTCATTTTTCAAAAATGATGATAACCGATATGATAAGAAAAAAGCATCTGTATTTCTACAGATGCAAGTGAGGCATCGGGGATTCGAACCCCGGACAACTTGATTAAAAGTCAAGTGCTCTACCGACTGAGCTAATACCCCATAACAGACTGGGCTAGTTGGATTCGAACCAACGAATGCAGCAGTCAAAGTGCTGTGCCTTACCGCTTGGCGATAGCCCAAAGGCGAAAGGGTGGATACAGGGATTCGAACCCTGGGCCTCCAGAGCCACAATCTGGCGCGCTAACCAACTGCGCTATACCCACCACAGCGTGCCTGGAGGGATTCGAACCCCCGACCCACGGCTTAGAAGGCCGTTGCTCTATCCAGCTGAGCTACAGACACATTTCTCCTTTTTATGGAGAAGCGGGTGATGGGAATCGAACCCACGTATCCAGCTTGGAAGGCTGGTGTTCTACCATTGAACTACACCCGCATATTCGCTGAAACGGTAAAAGTTGTTTACAGCATCGGGGTGACAGGATTCGAACCTGCGGCCTCCTGGTCCCAAACCAGGCGCTCTAGCCAAGCTGAGCCACACCCCGTAACGGTATTTAATTTTTCTTTTCTCGCTTGACGCAAGATAGATTATATTACATGTATTTCTAAAAGTCAACACTTTTTTTCAAAAATTTTTATTTTTATTTTTCTTCCAAAAATACAAGCGTAAATTCCTGTTTTTATGGCATTCATAAGGGAAAGGACAGCCCCTTGTCAGATACATACGAGCCGCCCTGGGCTTTCCCTCCGGATATATATTTTCTCCAGAAATAACCATGTCGCTTTTACGGTATGCTCTCCCTCAAACACAGCGTCCCCGAGGATGTCAAGTCATTGCTACAAACTTTTTGACCTTTTTTTCCTTCGATTTTTCCCATAAAACCGTTGTTTTTGGACGGAGGACGTTATATTGTTGTCACAAAATCAGTGGGGAGGATGTTATGTCATTGTCACAAAATTTTATTCTTGGTTCACTCCAACACATACCTTACCAACGCTCTCTTTCTTATTACCATTTTCTTCTATTTTTCTTATCAATCTTCCATAAAAAATATCCTGGATTTTCTCGTACATCTCCAAATAGTTTTGTAGAATCTTTCATTGCGGAAATAGTTGCCGCAACCGACCCAAGTAATGATAATCCACCAGTTGCATAACTTGTCAATAATGTTCCAGTTAAAATTATTCCATCCATTCCAATAGATCTTTTTAGAGATGAAATTTCTTTAGCAATATCATTTATATATGTTTCCGTTATTTCATATGATACAGCATCTAATTCCCTCTTTAACATTTCATCGTCCTTCAGTCCATTCAACTTTATCAATTTTTCGCCCAGTTTACTTCTAAAATTTCTAAAGCTCTGACCATAATTTTGTCTTATTTCAATTATATCTTTTAAATCAACATTACAAAATACCGGAACCTCTAGTTTAAGAGCTAGATTTGCAATTGAACTATACATAGAGTCATTTTTTATATCCATTGCTAACAAATCAGCTTTTAATTGGGATCTTGTCATATACATTGAATGTAGCATCTGAGAAAAATATAACTCTTGGTACGTTTCCGCATATAATTTTTGAGAAGCAGTATTTATTGACTGATTAAGCCATATTCTAAATTCCTCATCTGTTATTGTATCCGGAGTCCCTATTTTCACTAACATGCGCCCCGTTGAATCTTCAGAAATATATTGCATATTTGTATATTGAACAATTTCACCCATACGTTCTGGGCATCCCGGAAATGACATATATAATCCTGTTCCTTTTTTTAATGGCTCATCCAAATATACTCTTACCCCTCCTTTCGTTCTTTTTATATTATGCACTTCAATATTTTTTCTTAAAAAGTCCATAACCCCCTTTGGGAGCACTTCAGAAAAATTATATTCATCAAATCTAATAGGAACTTCTTTGGGAGCCTCGTGTAAAATCGAAATCGGCACAAACTTTACATAATCACAAACAATTAGATTCGTTATGCTCTTCATATATTTCAATGCCTCTGACAATTTTTTTCTGTCTATTAAACCATCATTTTTTATTCCTAAATATTCTGTCCACGCATCATTTATTTCATTTTTTTCTTCTGTAAAACTAAATAAAGGATCTGCAATTAATACACAATCAATATACAGTGCTAACTGCTTTAATATATTGTTGTCCGGACGTTTTCCGAAAGATTCAATTGTAACTGTTATTTTTCTGTTATCCATGATTACTTCTTTTTTAATCTCATTGAAATTTTCTAAAACGTATTCTCGATATCTTGCCAATTCTTCCCGCAAAACACCTTCATTTAACGCTTCAAAGTCATCCTCTAAATTGCTTCCAAATAATATACTATCTGTTAAAAAATCAAAATTAATATGCGACATATTTCTTTCTCCCTACTTTTTAATTGTTAAAAGCACCAGATATATTTCTATACCTGATGCTTCTTTATCTACACTCTAATACCTTCAATCAATAAAGACTTCAACGCATTTGGAATTGTTCCATTTTTTACTAAACCCGCATGATGAGCAAAAAAATCCAAGCTAATATATTCAACCTTTGATTCAATTACTTTCACCACTTCAAATGATCTCCTATTAACAGCTCCATTCTCAAATGATGCTGTTATATATCTGTTACTGCTAGTTCCATTAATCAATGTTAAATCAAAAATAATCCTTCCTGATTTATCTTCGAGTTCGTTTTGTATATCAGTCAATGTTGATATCGGACTAATACACGTGGTAGCAATTACCATGTAGTCATATTCACTGTTATTGAGCTTAATTACTTCAAAGTTCTTCATACTACCACCACCTTTCATGATATATGACTATTTTATTTTATAATCTTTTTATATGTACGTTCTATTAAAGCAGCAACATCATTGATAATTGATATAGCCTCTTGCTTATCTTCAATTATTTTTGTAGTAATCAATATTTGATCAACATGAAATATCACATGACGATTTGCTTTAAAATAATTGTATATCTCTTCTAGAGCTTCAACGTAATCATTATTTGCAATGGCTGTTACATATTTAGGAATAACAATTGCTTTATCGTTAGAATCCTTGTTAAATACAGTTCCAAAATTATGTGTTTCATCAATCACAATATTCTTTTCAGAAAGAAGATATTTCAAGTACCCTTCTAAGGCTCGCAAAGCCGGAAATGTAAAACATGAATAATCTTCAAACTCTTTTTCAACATCATCTAATGTTACCGAAGGAGAAAACAATTTCCATATTACAGGATCAACATTACCAGCATATGCCATCGGCATCATTTCTGACATTTTATTACGTGCTTCATCTACATCAGTATTCGTATCAATAAATTCATTAGTTGCTTTAATAATATCATTTACTTCTACTTTGGGCGAATATGACACATAAGATAAAAACTCATTATACAAATACAAAGGCTTTCCTTGAACCATAATTCTATGATTAGAATACGTATGTAATGTTAATTTATCTCCAATATCACTTACAAACACATATCTATCATGTCCTTCTTCCTTATATGTTTCAACATTCCCTTCGCACAAGTCAGATAAATACTGTACTGTTTTTTCAATCCATTCTTCTCCAACAAACATTGTATACTGTTTTTGTTCTGCTGTGGCTTTATATCCTCTTAATTCAACTGCTTCTTTTAATTTAATCGCATTTTCAGTATTGGAACCCGTTGGTCTCAATGTTGTTTGTCCGTCTCCTCTTTGATATATATCTAAAAGAGAGAGAATCCCGTCCACTTCAAAAGTATATCTTTTCTGTTGACCTACTTCTTTAATCCCCTTTCCAACTACGTTTGGCCAAATACTTTTTGCAGTATCATCTAACAATTGTACTAATTTATCAATATCTCTAGTAATATACAAGCTCTTTGCCTTACCCATCTCCAAATTTCCTTTCTCTTTTGGCATTTCAATATTATACTTTGCTTCTATAATTCCAAGTGCCTGCTTTGCCAATTCATCTGCTATATCATTATATTTATTATTTGAGTGCCCTGCTACTTTAACAAATGAAATATCTACTAGTTTCTTTACATTATCATAATATTCCTTATACGCTCTTGTAGCTTCTTTATTCGCTTTCCATTCACCTAAACACCATTTTGAAATACCTTCATAGTCATGATAAATGATTATTCTTTCCAAAGAATTCTCAACTGCATATCTCATTGCAACTTCTGCGCCTTTTATTTCACCAGCCACATTATGCATAGAAGCCAGTTCTTTATCATTATATTTCTCAGCAAACTTTAATTCTTCCCCATTTTGAAGAACAATCATACCATATGAAAATTCATTCGTTCTAGAATTATAACTACCATCAACGTAAGCTTCAATAACTAAATTGTTGCCATTTTGAACAGAATTATTCATATTTTTCTGCTCACGATTATTATCTTCGATATATTCTCGAGCTTCCTCTTCTGATTTAAAGCTTTTATATTCTGCCCCTGAAAATCCATCAACTTGCAATTTACATTCACTCCATGAGTTGTATATTCCGGGTGTCTTTCCCTTTCTTACCGCATAATATTTACTTGCCATAGCCCCTCCCCTAAATAGTGAGTTGTTTATCATAACAAACTTTATCAAAAAAAGCAATATTTTTTAGAATTTTATTATAACTCATACAAAGAAAAAAATCTCCTACTTTCTTAAATATATGTTAATCTATATCTTTTTCCACTCCACCTCAACCTTTCCATCGTCATACACATATATCCCATCCACATACTTTTCAAGCATCTCCTCTGTCAGTTTCTCATACCCCAAAAACTCCATCATCTGCTCCACCGGAATATTCTTCTTCAGCAAGATTTCTTTCTCGCCGCTGATCAATTCTTCCAGTTCCTTTTTTCGTCTTTCCAGGCGTTCTTTTTCTTCCTCTAGCTGCTTCTTTTCACTCAGGAACTCCTCTCGGCTCATCTGCCCTTCATGGTACTTCTCATAATTCTGTTGGTTCTGAGCCTTAATCTGCTCTTGGCGTTTTTCACAGTCAGCATTTTCAGCCTTGTATGCTTCGATATTATCTTCATGCTGTTTTCTCATGGATTGCTGCATCTGTTCCTGGCTGATGTGCTGGCGTAAATATGCCTTTATTTCCGCCAGCACCATATGCTCCAGCATTTTGTCGTCGGCTTTTCCGGCAAAGCACCCGGTATTCTCTTTTCCCTGGCTATATGCACAGCTATACAGGATATGCCCATGTACCCGGCTACTTCCGGTCAGGTTTCTTCTACAATTTCCGCATTTCACATACCCACTTAACAACGTGGTGTCCTTATTGAATTTACTCTTTTTGATATACCTGATTTGCAAAGACTGTGCTTTTTCAAAGGTTTCTTTTGATACGATTGGTTTATGGTGATTTTCCAACACTTTCCATTGACTTCGTGGCACAGGAACTTCTTTTCCCGTTCCGGGATCTGGTACTTTGGTTTTTCCATAGACCATACAGCCGATATAGTTCTTATCATTCAGAATTTTCCGTACCATATCACTTGTCCATTGCAAGCCTCTCGAAGATGCTTTCTTACTGTCTGATTTCTGTCTCCTACTCATAGATTGCAATGGTGTAAGAACGCCTTCTTCATTAAATAACCGGCAAATATCCAGCTTTGAATACCGCTGATTCGTCAATTCAAACACTCTGCGGATAGTCTCCGCTTCTTCTTCCACAATCAACAGCTCTTTTTTGTTCTCTGGATTTATCCGGTAGCCATAAGGTGCAGAACCACAGCAATACTCCCCATTACTTCTTTTTGTACTGACTGCCGATTTCACCTTAACAGACTGATCTTTCACATAAAAATCTGCTATCAGACCTTTAAACTGCACTTCAATGTCAGAACTTTTTCCTTTATAATTCTTAGAATCATAATGATCAGAAACAGAGATGAACCTTATTCCCAAAAATGGGAAAATCTGCTCCAAATACGTTCCCATTTCAATATAGTCTCTAGAAAAACGGGAAAAATCTTTTACAACAATACATTGCACCTGCTCATTTCTTGCCAATTCCAGAACCTGTTGTATTCCCGGTCGTTTCATACTGGAACCGGAATAACCATCATCATAAAACTCCAGAAAAGGCAGATCAGCCAGCTCCGGAATATGGGAAATATAATCTTTCACCAGTTTTCTCTGGTTGATGATACTGTTACTTTCCCCGGCAGAGCCATCCTCCAATGAAAGACGATAATATCCAATCAGTATTTTCTGATCATTCATGTTCTATCGCCCCCTTAAATCGAAAATTGATTTCCAATCTGCCATCGCCATATAAGTACATACTTTCAATCAGTGCTTCCGCAAGCTCCGCATTGATTTTTGTTGTTCCTTCCAGATCCAGAAGACTTCTCAAAAATCTGGCTTCTTCCTTTTGCTGTTTCTGCAATTTTCGGATTGTTTGTTCCAATGTCTCTTTTCTTTCTTCACAGAATATTTTCCAGTTGTTACGCTCCTCACGCATTTCCATATAGGCTTCTCTGGAAAGTTTTTCATCCTTATATTGCATAAATTCCTGGGCAAGTTTTTCGGAGCGTTGTTCCACCTCTACATCCAGCTTTTTGATTTCATTCTGAATTTCCAAAATCTTAGCCGAAAATATATCATTACTCATTGATGACATATCCTTTTTCTTAAATCCTGCTAATTGCATTTGTCTGGTCAGCTCCGAACGGACAATTTTCTGCAGTTTTCCTTCGGAAATAGATTTATGACTGCATTTCCTTTCATCTCGATACTGGGCAGCATTGCAAAAGTAAAGCACATCATTTCCGTATCTGCGTGTGCACATTTTTCGCTTACAATCTCCACAATAGAATACATTGTAAAATGCTCTTTCATCCTCTTCCCATCCTGCTGTAGTTTTTGCTGCTTTCTGTTGTGCTGCTTTTAACCTGACCTGTGCTTTGTCAAACAATTCTCGACTGATAATCGCTTCATGGGCATTTGGTGTAATAATCCACTGACTTTCATCCAGTATGTCACACCATTTTTCCCCTCTTTGAAATCTTGATTCGTATTTTCTCTGAACCAGATCACCACAATAATTATTTCGGTTCAACACCGCACGTATCGAAGAATTTCCCCACTGATGAAGCTTTTCTCCGTCCTGACAGTACACATGATGATATTGGTTATAGTCTGAAATACGATGTACTCCATCCTCAAACAGCCTGTCAATAATGCCCTGTATCCCATCTCCTGAAGCATATTCTTCAAAAATCCTACGGACAATCTTTGCAGATTCCGGTTCCACAATCAGTTTATAAATCCCATTTATCTTTTCCACACGATATCCGTATGGAGCTGTAGATCCCACATATTCACCATTTTTCTGTGCAATACGTTTCGCAGCCCGTTCTTTTGCAGAAATGTCTTTCGCATAAGCATCATTCACAAGATTTTTGATATTCATGGATAATTCCTGATTCTTAGCACCAGGTGCAAATGAATCATAGTTGTCACATACAGAAATAAACCGTACTTTCATAAAAGGAAGAATCTTTTCCAGATAGTTACCAGTTTCCATGTAATTTCTTCCAAATCGTGAGAAATCCTTTACCAGAATACAGTTTATTTTACCTGCCCTGACATCATTCATCATCCGTTCAAATCCCGGTCGGTCAAAATTTGTTCCGGTTTTTCCCAAATCAGAATATATGTCATATACAGCAATCTCATACTCTCTGTCTGGATTTTCATTGTGCTTCTGAATGAATTCTTTTATCAGCGTAACCTGTGTTTCAATAGATTCTGACTTTTTTTCATCATTGTCTACGGATAATCTGGCATAAATTGCAGCCATACATACCGGAATACCAGAAATCTTCTTCTCTGTGTTTTTCTTATATCTTTTTGCTGTTCTTGCCATTTATCCCACCTCTTTCCTGTACTCTGTCCTGTGTTCCGCATAAAACCGTCTTATGACTTTCATCTTCTCAATCATATCCTGATAGCGGATGTGAATTTTAATTTGCTTGTTTTCATAAATATAGATTTTATCTACGGTCAGTGCCAGCAATGTGCGATCCAATTCTTTGATTTCCAGTGATTTCTTCCAGTCCTCCAACTGAACAGTTGCAGACACTCCATCCTCAAACATTTGCTTTACCAGTTTTTTCTGGTTTTCAATCATCTGCTCCAGTTCTTCACATTTTCTTCCGTAACTTTCCCGAAAATCATCGAACTCCTCTTTGCTGATCAATCCCTCTTTCAAGTCATCACCCAAAGATGCTTTCAGGCTGTAATAGCGGTTATATTCTTCCTTCAATTTGCTAATCTGTGTATCATAACCAATTACCTGATCGTAACTGACTTGCATCTCACAAAGTTCTTCCATAATCATCTGATAGTCTATAAAAAGTGCCGTATATGCCTGAATCTCTTTCAATACAATTCTTTTCAGCACCTCTTCCGGAATACTATGTCTAGTGCAATCTCCACCTTTATTTTTTGTCTGGCAAATATAAAAGGCTTTTTTCTTACCCTTATATTGATTTACCCTGCGTATCATCGGTGTATGGCAATCTCCACAAAATACAAAACCCGAAAAAAGGTTTGCATTGTCCGATGTTTTCGATGCTCTGCCATCATACTGAAGTAACTTTTGCACCACATCAAAATCATTCTGCCGGATAATCGCCGAATGCGTATTTTCTACTTTCACCCACTCTGATTCTGGCTTATCCAGACGTTGCTTTACTTTATAGCTGATTCGTTCCTGCTTGCCCTGTACCATGTTTCCAATGTAAACCTCGTTGGTCAGAATCCTTTTGATCTGCACTGCAGACCATTTTGGTGTATCTGAACTATGGAATCCGGAATTGTAATTTTCACCATTTGCCTTTTTATATTCTTTTGGCGACTGCACATGACGTACATTCAGTTTTTCTGCGATTGCTCCAAGACTGAACCCATCAATTTTCCATGAAAATATTTTTCTTACAATATCCGCTGCATAAGAATCAATCACCAGACAGTTCTTATTCTCCGGATCTTTGCAGTAACCATACGGTGCAAATGCTCCAATAAATTCACCTTTCTCACGTTTGATTTTCTGGTGGCTTCGCACTTTACCGGAAATGTCCCGGCAATAGCTTTCATTTACAAAATTTTTGATTGGAACAACAAATGACTTTTCTGAAAAATCTGCTGTTTTACTGTCAAACTGGTCTGTAACTGAAATAAAACGCACATTTAAAGCCGGGTAGGTCTTTTCGATCCATCGCCCGGCTTCTATATACTCTCTTCCGAATCTGGATAAGTCTTTTACAATCACGCAGTTTACTTTTCCAGCTTCTATATCAGTTGTCATTCGTTTAAACTCAGGTCGGTCAAAATTTCCTCCTGAGTATCCGTCATCCACATATATATCAAAGATCTGAATATCCTGCTGGCTTTTTACAAAGCTCCGAAGTAACTCTCTCTGATTTGCAATGCTGTTGCTCTCTGACTTCGCATCGCCCTCTTCCATATCATCTTTCGATAATCGAAGATACAATGCAGCATCGTATATATCTGGCATATTCATTTGCATCTGTTCCATTTTACATCGCTCCCAACTTACTTATTCCATTGAATAGAAGTCAGAAACCATGTATCACGTTCATTTTCCCTGACCTCACATTAACATAACATCTGTAGCTTCGCAAGATATTTTTTCAAGACTTGCATCTAATACATCAACTCCGTTCTTTTTCTAAGATAATCACTAATGGCATCTGTGGCATCCATTTCTCCGGTCATTTCCACAACCACCACATACCCTTCATTCATGTGAGCATACGGTTGATCGCCGGATTTATCCAGAAAAGTTTCCACTTTCTCAGAAATAGCTTTATCCATATCAGGAATTAAATCTTCAATGTCCTTTAACTGCTCCAGATCAACACTGGAATCTATTACTGACTGATTCACCATGATGCTCACCTCTTTTCCAACATATTCTTTGTATCAGTTGTCCTATAACTACAATTTTTTCAACAGCATCGCCTTACCTTTCTCATTTTGTTCTCACAGTTTATCTATTGCTATGGCATTGCATATTCTGTTCGGTGTGTTGGCTTCCATTTGTATAACCTGTTGTCAACGTCACAGTCAACCTCTATCAGAGTATTTCTGAATACTGCCAGCTTCTTCGCAAGCCTACCAGTCGTTTCCGGAGTATCTTCGACGCTCGCCCATAAAATCATTTACAGGGTTATGGCATCTGTGGAATCAGATTATACAGCTCATGTAATTTTCAATGTACAAAAGCGATTTTTTGAATGTTGAATGTTCTTTCACTTATTCCAGACTGAAAGCACCAAAATGTTGTTCTCTTCAAAAAAATCTTCTCACTAATAAAGCCTGACAGAAGGATTTTACCAACCTCATTTTGCAATAATTTGCAAATAGTATTTATCCTCATCTGTACATTCGCTTTCATGCGAACCTTTATCGTACTGTCATTTTAATTCGCTTTCATGCGAATGTCAAGTGTTTTGTTCGCTTTCATGCGAATCTTTCTGTTTACATTCACTGTTTTTGGTAGTAAAATGGATTTATCAAAAAGAAAGTGGGAAATCTGATATGACAATCGGTGATAAAATAAAAAAAATCCGGACATTCCGGAATATGACACAGGCAGAACTTGGTGCTGCTCTCGGTTGGGGTGATAAAGGAGCAAACCGTCTTGCCCAATACGAAACAAATTACCGGGTTCCCCGTAAGGATCTGATAACTGAAATGGCTAAGATTCTGGATGTGAATCCACTGGCACTGCATGAACCTACTACTATGGATGCTTCTGAACTTATGGAAATCCTGTTCTGGATTGACGAATTTAACCCAGCAGCTATCAATCTCTTCCAGTTAGAAACCTATCCGGGGGAAAAATGCAATTCTAATGAGGATACCGCTGTCCGTTATCACGATTCTGATAACTGGCCTGCTCATCCACCTGTTGGTATGTGGTTTAATTATGGGGTTCTCAATGATTTTATGAAAGAATGGGTTCTCAGAAAGAAAGAATTAAAATCTGGCGAAATTACCAGAAATGAATATTTTGAATGGAAAATCAACTGGCCGCAGACCTGTGATGGGTGTGAGAAATTTGAGCCGAAAAGGCAGTGGCGATCTGTTAATGCTGAACTTAGTGAAACTTAGCAAAACTTAAATTTATTATGTTTTTCTCGTTAGTCAAAGAGAAGGCACTGTAAAACCAATAATTCAGTGGTTTTCAGTGCCTTTTTTCATATTGCTCTATTGAATTTTCCTCATCCCGCCTATATAAGTGAAACTTAGCGAAACTTAAATTATGCCCAATATGGAATATACTTTTTATACCTTGGCGCAGTATCCGGATCCATTACTTTAATATAGCCTCCGTCAACAGCACTGGTAAGAAGTCGAGAGGCTTTCGCTTTCTCTTTTTCTCCCAATCCAAATATTTTTCGAATATCTGAGTTAGAAATCCCCTCAAAATTGACATATGCCAGACATGCCTGCATATAACAAGTACGCATCCGATCTTCTTTCGTGGTTAATTCAAACGGTACTTTCGCAAACAATATTGCTTTTGTAAATTGATTGTTTTGATTTTCAATCCTCGGTGCAAGTAATTCATTTTTGCCGGTTGCTTCAACAATCTTATCATATCCACTGCCACGTTCCTCACAGATACCACATTTATGCATAAATCCGGCAATATTTTCATTTCTGGACACCGGCACCGAATCTACAATTCTTTCAATTGCTACCAGTGGTGCACCAGCATTTGAAAATTCAATTCGATTTTTAAACACTTCTACCATCGGATTTGTACCTCTTTGCTGCAGATCCTGATGTATCATAGCATTTGCCAACAACTCACGGATAGCAATTTCCGGGAAACTGACAACAGATTTCCTTGTTGCTTCTACAATAACCTCTTCCTGCGGAATAATTGTCATAATATACTGCACGATTTCTTCATGCGAAAATGCATAGCCCGCACAGAACTCTTTTTCTCTGATAGCATCCAGTCTGGAATTCTCCTTATACCATATCACCCTCACAGTTCTTCTATGCAAAGATTCAAATTTCTTCAAATCCTTTGCGATCATCAATGCTCCCATATTCGTGATATCCCATGTACCGGCATCATTTCTCTTTATGAACTTTTCATGCTGTAAATCTTCCAATACTTTATCCCGATTTCTCGGAATTGGCATTTCCAGTTTATCATAATACTTTGAGTAATCCAATAATAACACCATTTCATCTTCATCTAAATTTCCCATCGCAATTCGAAGTTCATATGGTGTAGAATCGAATGTTCTCCATAATTCTCTTTCTTTGTCAGGATACTCTTTTAAATTCTTTTTGTTCGTTCCAATTCTTATAAATTCCCCACCAGCGAACTGTACCGGCTGTTTTTCTGCACAAGGAATCTCCATCAGCACAACCATTCCTTCATCCATCGGGACCTCAAAAAATCGGAAATTAATTCTTGGTGAAAGCATTCTGGAAAGCCATGCTTCCAATTCCTCATTTCCCTTTTTCATTTTACGATATTGAAATTCAGTTCCAACAATTTTATGCGTTGCATCATCTACACCCCAAACCAAATATGCTTTAGGTCGTTCGCATAGTGCTGCTGAATTACTTAATGCCGAAATATATTCACCAATCATTTGAGGTTGCTTATTGTTACATTTAAATTCTACCCACTCAGTCTCGTTCGGAAGCTTTGCAAGCTCCCGAACAAGACTCTGCAGATACTCTACTGATCGTATTGCCATAATGGCAAGTTACAAGGTGATTTTCCACGTGTAAAACACAAGCCCTCCACCTACAATTTGTAAGCGAAGGGCTTGTATTATTTCATGATTGATCTAACTTTCAAATCAGATATTCAGCAGATCGCTGAATACTTTCAGTGCTCCATCTGTCTCATGTGCAAGAACACGTTTTGCAAGAACTTTACCAAGCTGAACACCTTCCTGGTCAAAGCTGTTCAGGTTCCACAGGAATCCCTGGAACATTACTTTGTTTTCAAAGTGTGCAAGGAGTGCACCAAGGCTTGCAGGATTTACCTGATCACCAATGATGATGCTTGACGGACGTCCACCTTCAAAGTTCTTGTTGCTGTTTTCATCAGATTTACCACATGCAAATGCAACGATCTGAGCTGCAACGTTAGCGCAGAGTTTCTGCTGGCTTGTGCTGTCCTGGATCACTACATCTGTGCCCATCTGGTTATTTCTGTATCCGATGAACTGAAGCGGTACGATATCAGTTCCCTGATGAAGAAGCTGATAGAAGGAATGCTGTCCGTTTGTTCCTGGTTCTCCAAAGATTACCGGTCCTGTTACATAATTTACAGGATCACCGAAACGGTTTACAGATTTTCCGTTAGATTCCATATCAAGCTGCTGCAGATGTGCAGGGAAGCGGCTGAGTGCCTGTGAATATGGAAGAACTGCTGTGCTTGGATATCCAAGGATGTTTCTTTCATATACGCCGATCAGCGCATCCAGCATAGCCGGGTTCTGCATAACATCTTCGTTTTTAGCAAGTTTATCTTCTTCTGCTGCACCTTCAAGGAATTCTGCAAATACTTCCGGTCCGAATGCCAGAGATAATACAGCACCGCCAACTGCAGATGTGGAAGAATAACGTCCACCGATATAATCATCCATGAAAAATGCTGCAAGATAATCATCACTCTTAGCAAGTGGAGAAGTCTCACTTGTAACAGCGATCATATGCTTGGAAGCATCCAGTCCTGCATTTTTAAGAGTATCTTTTACGAAGGATTCATTTGTCAGTGTTTCAAGAGTTGTACCTGATTTAGATACCAGTACGAAAATGGAATGTGCAACATCAATAGAATTCAGGACTGCTGCTGCATCATCAGGATCTACATTGCTGATGAATCTGGCTTCCATTTTAAATTTGTCATTTTTCTTTGCCCAGTTCTCAAGTGCAAGGTACATTGCACGCGGACCAAGGTCACTTCCGCCGATACCGATCTGAACAACAGTTGTGAATTTTTCTCCTGCTGCGTTTGTAATCTCACCTGCATGTACTTTATTGGCAAAGTCAGCAATCTTCTGCTGCTGTTCTACATAGAAAGCACGTTTGTCAACGCCGTCAGCTGTAACAGTATCACCAAGCTGGCCACGTGTCAGCTGATGAAGAACGAGACGTTTCTCACCTGTATTGATCATTTCGCCATTGTAGAGAGCTGCGTATTTTTCAGTAAGCTGTGCTTCTTTTGCAAGCTTTTTGAGACCTTCAAGTACGTCGTCATCTACCTGTTTTGCAGCATAGTTATATGCAAGACCAGCAGCCATCGGTACGCTGTATTTTTTAACACGTTCTGCACCATTTTCTCCGGTCATAGCTTCTACAAGGTTTACTTTCTTTACATTTGAAAGTTCTTTGAAAGATTCAATTCAAGAGTATCCAGGTTGTTCCAGGTACTCATAATAAGATTCCTCCTTAAAATTAGATGTTCCCGCTGTTTTCAGGATTCGTTTCAATCTCTTTGATTATAATATCAAATGAAGGTAAATTCAAGTCTGCAAACGGAGGTGTGGATATTCTCTCTATAAAATCAACGCCCTTTTTCCCTCATCTGGATCGTACACCTTAAAAAAAAATTACAGAGAAAGCTCCTACAATGCCATTCAACACTATAGGAACTTTCTCTGTAATTTTTTTTATTCTATTCTGTCGTTTGCCCTTTCACCAGACAAACATCCTTCAAAATAATATCTTCATGTAATTTTGCACCATTTATTTTCTTTAATAATACATCTACCAATGTATCTGCCAATTCTTTTATTGGCTGTGAAACATAAGTCATTGACGGATAACTTATCTTTGCAATCAGCGTTCCATCATATCCTACTGCTTTAAATTCATCAGGAATACACATTCCCCTCTCACCTGCACATTTTAACGCATTCATAATGATCAAATCTTCCGAAAACATTGCATCCATTTCCGGATATTCATCAAAAAGTTTATTCATTTGCTGATAATATTCTTCTGTTCTTTGTTTTGTATTCCAGATATAATCGATACATTTTACACCATTTTTCTTCAATGTTTCTGAAAAAACCCTATGACGATTAATAGAAGGAGATTTATCTGTTACAACAGCCGTTACATTTAAAACGCATTTGCAGTCATTCTTTATAATTTCATTTGCAGCCAGCAAACCACCCTTATTATGGTCAGAATAGATGGTTGGAATCTCTTCCGCAACTCGATAATCAAATGCCACAATAGGAAGATCCAGATTCTGATATTCGGACTCTGCTAACATATGCGTTCCAAGAATAATACCATCTACCATATTTTCTCTCATCATTTTTATATAATCTCTTTCTTTATCTTCCGTATCTCCGGTATTACATAAAAAAAGTTTATAATGATGTTTATAAAGTTTTTTTTCGATGTATTTCGTTATTTCCGCCCAAAAAGGATGCGAGCTGTCAGGCACGATCAGACTAATATAATAAGATTTTTGTCTAAAAAGGTTTCTAGCAATCTGATTTGGGACATAATCAAGCTGATCAATTGCTTTATATACACTTTCGTATGTATCCTGTGATATATACCCTTTATTATTCAATACTCTTGAAACAGTTGTTACAGAAACTCCAGCCAGTTTGGCCACATCTTTAATATTTGCCATTCAATCCTCCGCGATTTTACAGATTCGCTTGTTTCTTTATATTATAACTATTTATTCATGTATTTTGCAAGCCAAACTCTACTTTTGCACACAAAATCTTCAAAATGCTCTAGTCAACCTCTTATTCTGTTTCTGTTCGGATCAATAATACCCTATTTTCCAACAATTTCTTTGAGAACACCCTGAACAACAGCTTTTACAAGTTCATCCTGGGATGGCTGGTCTAATACACCTTTTCCATTGCTTGAGAAAAGTATCATCTTCTTCATGGTTTCCTGTTTAACAGCCTCAACTGCCGCCGGAATCAAATCAATGATACCTTTATTCATACTTTCAAATTTGCGGAATTCAGCCTCTACTGCTGCCACATTGATATCCGTAAAAATATTGATCTTGCTTATACCTTCCTGAATCGCACGTTTGAAGTCGTTGTCTGTAAGTCCGGAACCGCCATGCAGAACAAGCGGTACATCTACTGTATGAGCAATGGTATTAATTCTCTCAAAATCAAGCTTTGGAGGCAACTTATATGCCCCGTGGGCAGTTCCTACTGCAATTGCAAGAGCATCCACACCTGTTTTGTCAACAAAGTCTTTTGCCATCCTCGGATCTGTATAGAAATCAGCCGGATTGATATGGGCGCTTCCCTCTGCAGAATCCGGGTTGTCACCTACATGTCCGAGTTCGCCCTCGATGGTTGCTCCATAAGAATGCGCGATGTCTGCCATTTCTTTAACTTTTCTTACATTATCTTCATAAGAATCTGTAGAGCAGTCATACATAATGGATGAGAATCCAAGTTCCAGAGCTTTCAGGCATGTTTCTTTCTTAAGGCCATGATCCAGATGAATAACTACCGGAACATTTGCTTTCTTAGCCATAGGAATAAGATAATAGGAAACCTCTTCCAGTGGTCCGTATGGAAGAAGTACTTCCGCAGTTCCCATGATAACCGGTGACTGAGAATTTTCTGCTGCTGCAATGATTCCTCGCGCCAGTTCCAGGTTTACCGCATTAAATAGTCCTACTGCATATTTTCCCTTTTTTGCCGGATAAAGCACATCATTCATATTAACTAACATTTTTTCTACCTCTTACTTTCTTTTTTCCCAACCTGCGGCAATCTTCTTCTGTACTTCATCAAGTGGAATGATTCCACTGAGCGCATCATAGGTCTGTACACAGAGCGCTCCGGTCGCTGTTGCAAGATGAAGAGCATCCTCCCAGCTTTTGCCTTCCAGGATAGCACTTAAGAATGCAGCAATCGTCGTATCTCCGGCGCCTGTTCCAGATGCGACTTTGTCTTTTTCTACGAAATAACTCTTCTCAAAAGCTTCTTTGACTGCCCATGTCTCCGCAATCTCTTCTCCGATTCCACCACCAATCTTCAGAAGCTGTTCCTTGGCTGCTGTGCGAAAATAGATGCCCGGTGTACCACATTTGATCAGGATAACTTTTGCACCATAGGAGAGAAGCTTATCTGCCAGTGGCCTGATATCTTTTTCAACATCAAGGAAGTTCGTTACATCTGAACCATTTGCCCTTTCGTTCCATTCATGATAACGGTCACGGTCCAGCATAATGCAGAGTTCTTCAACACTCGGCACAAAGAAATCAATGTACGGAATCACAGATTTCAGAACTTCGTTCCAATCCTGGGTACCTGCTTCTGTACTTTCTTCAAACATTGCCATATCAACAGAGATTGCAACTCCCTGTTCATGAACAGCCTTTAAAAGACGAACCAGTTCTTTTCCGCCATCAATATACATCTTCCGCATCAGCGATGGATAGCCAAAATGGAACAGATTTGCTCCTTTTACCTTTTCCAGATCGATATCATCCAGAGTAAATGTATCATTAGCACCTGAGCAGTGAAGGAAGATCCTGTCAATGCCTGCCGGTGCAAGGATTACAGAATAAGAAGTTCCGACTCCTTTTCTTACAATCATGCTCTCCGGAGATGCACCATATTTTTCCAGTTCGTTGAGAACCATCTGACCAAATGCATCATCTCCGACCATTCCCATTAGTTCTACATCTGCGCCAAGACGTTTCATGCCAACACCTGTGTTGGATACCGATCCGCCAAGACTTACTTTGGCCGCATCCATTGCGATTAGTTGCCCCGGTCTGAAAAGGTCTTTGATGTTTTTTTCTTCCTTGCTCTTAAAAGCCGGTGTAATATCCAGACAGATATGTCCGGCTGCAATTGCTTTCTTTATGCTCATGTTCTATCCTCACAGTTATTTCTTACCATACCGATTTTATTCAGTTTCATAAGCATATATATCCACCTTATGCTCTCCTGTCATTTCCTTGCCAAAGGAACCTTCCACCAGATTTCCATCCATTTTTACTGTATAGCTGTCACCATGCCCATGTATCTCAAATACAAATTTTGCATTCTGATATGGAACAGAATCAAGTACTGCTCCCTCAAATTCATTCAAAATACATGGATGTATCTGAATTCCCTGTTCACTATAACGTATTCCAAAAATTCCATTAACAATAAATCCAATAAAACCTGCCGCATGCCATGGCAGGTGCGGCCATCTCCACGCTCTTCCTGTATCAACATCCATTACTTCATGAAAAGATTTATTCAGGAGCACATTTCTCACCTGTGCATAAATAAGCTTTTTCAGAAACTCTTTATTTCCACTTTCACCAGCTGCCTCTGATAACCCAAGCGTCCATGATACCCAGCATGCTCTCCAGAAATGGTTTTTTTCTTTGCGGAACGGATACCAGTTAATTCCAAACTCAGAAAATGCCTCTGGATTACTTTCGATTGTCTTCAAAAACAGATTTCTCTGTCTCTCAGTTGCAATACCAAATCGTGGCCACAAAACCATTTCTGCCCCAGTCGTCTCCCACCAGCCTTTTTCGTATGCTTCACTTCCTATTGGTCCACTTGTAAAGCATTCTTTTTCTTCATTCCAGTATTTTTCCTTTATGGATGCAAGCATTTCCTTCGAACGACTTTCCCAGAACTTAATTCTCT
Organism: Blautia sp. XA-2221; assembly: GCF_028767025.1. Taxonomy (GTDB): domain Bacteria; phylum Bacillota; class Clostridia; order Lachnospirales; family Lachnospiraceae; genus Blautia_A. The sequence goes on along the minus strand of NZ_JAJQXX010000001.1, from coordinate 129,560 downwards.
CCGGATAGCATCCTGTCACCTCACATATTCTGGCGACATCCTGATACATCAGGGCAAATGCAATTTCTGTTCCAAGACAGTATCCGCCATTCTCCGGTTCTTCAAAAGCATCCTGCGCAAGACACATGGTTGCATGAACCAGCTGCATTTCTTCATCATAACGTGCATCCGCTTCTTCTGCATATTTTATAATTCCAGGTAACATTTCATACAAAAGCTGGATATCTCCAGTTGTTATATAATGATCCCATGCTGCAATCGCCGGCATGGCAGCACAGTCAACACCATTATTAAATCCATGTTCAGAAATATAGGATAACGACTCCCTGGCTTCATCCGGTGCAAGTAGATTCTGACATCGAAATGCTGCATGGCAGGTATCTCTTACCCAACTTCCAAAACCTTCTCCTTCTCTTTGAAAAACAGCCGCATTCATCAGACCTTCTTGTCCTGGCAAGGCATACTTTTTATTTCTGTTCTGACACATAATATCTGTTGCAAGCGAAAATGCTGCATTTATGACGTTATGCTCTGTATGTAATTTCGGGTAGGCTGAATCTTCCGGTGCGTCCCAACGCTCGGTTCGGTTCTGGATTCTTGTCATGTCTCCCCACGGAGTATCTCTCCAGCAAAATTCTTCCACCGCGCGTACAGGTGATAAAACTATTTTTCCACCACGCAGTGCCCATGCTGCAGGTTCTCCATAAATACGATCTTCTACACATTTCTCATATATTGTGTAAGATTCAGATTTAAACAACGGCTGTCCTTTTTCTTCCTGTTCGATCAACCTTCTGTTTTCTTCTTCATATCTCGTAGATCTTAAACCCCATATATTCAGACAAATGACAGAGGCTGTTTTTCCATTCGTATGGATTTCAAAATACGGATCCGCATTATATTGCAGATAAAATGATGGATTATTGATATTTTCCACCTGCTCACTTCGAATCTTATAATCTTCTTTTTTCGGTCCATTATCCTGTACTATGAGCATTGCATTCTTTCTGTCTGCATATAATTCCTGAATTGCCATGTCCCTGTAGAAATGCAGATACAGTCTTCCTTTTTCCGTTGGAATTTTCATTTTATATCCCTGACAGTTCAGTGTCTGATCTAATGCCTTCCAGACCCACTTCACTCCACACAGCTCAAACTCAATTTCCGGTTCCTGTCCGACAAACATCTCCAGTTCTACCTCACAGGCCTTTGTCTGAATATCAGATAAAATATTTTCAGGTGCCAGAAGTCGGACTTCCGGCCATACGTCTGGTCCCTGACGAAATCTCATGAGAAATTCAAACTTTTTATCAATATGCTCATTATGCCACTGTCTAACCCACACTCGCAGATTATCCATCTGTGCAGCTGGCTTTATCTGTTCTCCTGAAAAAACGGATGGAATACTGATTGCATTAGATGATGCAACACCTTCACACGTTTTTTTCGCAGTCTGACTTAGAATCCAGATTTTTCCATCTTCTTCAAATTCTATTTGTTTTTCGACATCTCCAATCCATTTATCTGATTTCCGGCAGTTGATTTCAATTTCTTCTAACTCATTCTCCTCGGATTTCCAGTGCAGCAGATCCTTGCTTACAAGTCTCATAGCTGTTTGATTTTCTTCATTTCCTGTCAGTGAACATGGATCGGTTACACAATCTAAAACCCACTGTTCTCCTGCTTTTTTTACACTGTTCAGTTCCCGGATACATCCGGTTGGCGGCATATAATGAATGACAGACTTAGACAGTTCTCTTCTTCTCTGTTTTTCCGGATCATCAGAAAGTTCTATTGCATTGATCCATCTGCTCGCCGGACCTTCTGCCTGAATATCGTCCCCGAAAAAATCTTTCAGGGGATATGCCATCCAATAGTCCACTCTTGTCTTAGATACTTTCATCTGAATAGTTTCTTTTTTTCCAGTACTGTCTGAAATAGTTATAATACATGGATCTGCATTCTCTTCATAAGGAATGCGCAACCAGTTTTCTTCGTGCTTTTTCAGAAAATGCTTTTTCATTTCTGTCTCTGTTCCTTTCTGTTAGCAATCTTCTTTATTCCACTACGTCAATCTTTTTACTTCTGTAAACTTCTTTCAGCAGCTCCAGCTGTTTTTCATCAGGTGCTTCAAACATCTGCTGATTCACTCCGACATGTTTTGCTTTTTCAACTCCAAAATCATGATACGGCAAAAATTCCACACTCTTGATGTTTCTTCCAAGAGCTGCAAAAAAATCTGCTGTTGCAACAGCATTTTCTATCTCATCATTGATTCCTTTTATAATTGGAAGCCTGATCATGATCGGTCTGTAATTCACCAGTTTTTTCAGATTCTCTTTGATCAGGGTATTTTCTGTTCCTGTATATTCTTTATGTTTTTCATTGTCAAACATCTTAAAATCTACAAGAAACAGATCTGCACATTCTGTCATTCTGTGTATCACTTTCCAAGGAAAAGCAAGTGCTGTTTCAAAAGCAACTGAAATATGCTCTTTCTGAAGTCTGTTGCACAAATCATATAGAATCTCTGCCTGCATCATTGGTTCTCCACCGGAAAAAGTAACACCACCTTCTGAAATTTCATAGAGTCTTCTGTCTCTGAGCAAAAGTTCCGATAATTCTTCAACAGAATAATAACTTCCTACGATTTCCAATACTTCTGTGCAGCAAATTTCCACACACTTTCCACACACAGTACAAAGAGTTCTTTCATAAATATGCTGCCCGTTTTGTATCTGTTGTGCTCCTGAGGGACAGATTTCAATACACTGACCACAGCCAATACATTTATTTTCCGTATAACTCAGTATACTTTTCTTTTTCCATGTCTCCGGGTTGTGACACCATTTGCATCGCAAATTACATCCCTGTAAAAATACAGTTGTCCGTATTCCCGGTCCGTCATGCAGAGAAAAGTTCTGTATCTGACTTACCAGTAATTTTTGCTTCATTTTACCGCTTACCTCTGTGTACGCTGAATTACCTCATTCTGCATTTCCGCAGTCAATGTATGGAAATATGCACTGTATCCACACACTCTTACTACAATATTTTTATGTGTTTCCGGATTTTTCTGTGCCTCTAAAAGTGCATTCCTGCTGATAACATTAAAATCCATAATGCTTCCGCCATTTTCACAGAAGACCCGCATCACACTTGCAAACAATGACGGCTGCGGAGTTTTATACATCAGTGGAATGTCCATATAAATAACTGCCCCACCCGGATATTTCGTGTAATCCATTGTTTTTATTGCATCAAGTAATGCTGCAATATTGATGTTTTCTGTACTTTCACTTGGGTTAACGCCTCGTGAGAGAGCACTTTCACTTTTTCGTCCATCGGCCGTTGCAATCGTTACATTTTTAAACCAGTTATAAGAATAAAAAGCAAATAATGACGGCTCAAATTTTCCGCCTCTGTAATTTGCCTGTCCTCCAAGACATTCAGCCAGATCATCCATAACCTTTTTTCCAAATTCTGTAGCATCTTTATCCTTGCAGAATTTTGGGACTTTATGAAGCAAATATTGTCGAAGGATCTCATCATCTCTGAAGTCTTCTTTCATCGCTTTAAGCAGGTGACCAAATGTCGTAATCTTATCTTCATATACTGCCTTCTTTATCGCATATAACGAATCAATTACTGTCCCTGCACCCGCAGCAGCAAAATTATCTGTATTATAGACAGCACCGCCTTCTGAGACATCTTTTGCCGTCTCAGTACATGATGGCATAGTTGCAGAAAAGAACAACGACGGATTTATTATTTTCCACCATGAACCATATTCGTTATATTTTTTCACAAAGAAATTCAGTTCATTTCTATAATTTTCAATTACAATATGATAGAATTCTTCAAAATCGCTCGCATTCGCAGCTGGAATAAATTTAAATCCATCCCTTTTAAATACGTCATTCCAGTACTCTGGATATAAGGATCCATTTAACATCTGCACAAGATTAAGATAGGTATATGCTCTGCTGTTGACTTCATTAGAAAGACAGATTTCCTGGCAGCCACCTGCGACATAAAGTCGACAGTCTTCCAGACTTTTTCCCTGCTTCTGATTTGCTGGAATTATCACATCATCATTAAAGACAGACAGCACATTCAGACCCATTCCTGCCAATTCACCAACCTGCATCAGAAATTCATCCGGATGCTTTGCCGATATTCTCACCTGTAGTTTCGGATTTGCAAAATGATATTTTTTATAACTGTTTATGATCATCCTGCTTATGTCATTATAAACAATATTGCCATTTTTATCACATCCGCCTATAATAATATCTGCATTTGTGCCCCCTGGCAGGTCTGCTTCAAGATCCCATCTTGCATCTGTCATTGATACAAAACAGTCAACCAGTTCCTGCGCCTCATCCGGCGTTATTCGATTATTTTTCAAATCTCTTTCATAATAACTAATCAGGATTCTGTCCAAATGGCCAATCACAGCAAATCCAAGACCATCTAACGCATTGCACATCTCACGCGTAAACCAGATTGCACACATTGCTTCATAAAATGTTTCTGCCGGTTCAGATGGAATTCGGCGTGCCGTAACAGCAATCATTTTAAGTGCCTTTACATGTTCCTCATCGTGTTCTGTTTTCAGCATTTCCTCCGCTTTTTCTGCAAATCTTTCAGAAATTTTTTGCAGACTTCGGCATACATCGACCATACATTTTAAAAAATCCTGCTGATGATCTGTAAGATTTTTCTCTTCCAGACGCATCATTGCATGTCTGATTATTCCTGATAGACCATATTTCAACACAGTTTCACAATTTGCATAGTGATGCGCCGCATCCATAAACTGTGGTCCGTTCATGACACCATATTTTCCGTAGTATCCACTCCATTCTCCATATTCATCTACAAAATCTGGGTATTGCTTCATTAGCCAACATCCAATGCCTGGCTGTGGCGGGAACGATGCCGTAACACTGTTCTGTTCTCTTCCTGTATCAATTTCTGCATAAAACGGACTGGATGGAAAAAGAATCACTTCAGCATCCCTGGCTGCAATTCTGTAGATCCATGTTTTTTTCTGAAAAGAGCTTGCCTTTGGATTTTCTTTCTGGAGGCGGTCCAGTTCTTCTTCCATTCTGGAAACATCGGTTGGATAATTAGAATATACCTCTTTGGTCTCTTTAAAATATTCTTCTTTATTGAATCGATAACCTGCCATCATGCGTTCCTCCTGAGTTGCCTTAAAAATTTAAAACTACCTTCAATGCAGTTCTGTCTTTTACTGCCTGAAATCCTTTTTCATAATCATCTATTGAAAATCTATGTGTCACAAATAAATCGATGTCTATTTTCCCATCCATAATCGCATCACAAACCGGCTTATGTACTTCTGCTTCTACCTCAGGCACCGGCCACTGCACATACTGAATATTGAAATTCCTGAGTTCCGGTAATGGTACATTCAGATTTTCTCCGCTTTTTAAGCCATATACAGCAATTGTCCCTGTCTCTTTAATATAGTCCAGACACTGCGTGATTGTCTGATTTGATCCAATCGTATCTATACAGATATCGGACTTTCTGTCAAACAGATCAGAAGCTTTTTTCTTTTCTTCTTCGTCTTTGTTAAGAAATGTACCTGCTGCTCCCAGTTTTTCTGCTGTTTCCAGCTTGTCTCTGTGATTTCCCAGGACATAAATCTCCTGAATTCCCATCAGTTTTGCACAGCTTAGAAAAGCAAGCGCAACCGGTCCGTCTCCGAGTATGACCATCTTCTTTTTATCTTCAACGCCGATTCTTTTTAATGCACTGTATGTTTCCTTTAAAGTTATCAGCATAGAAGCAGCTTCTGCCTGCATTCCTTCCGGGCACACCTGCTGTGTAATTCCAAGATTAATATCTTTTACATCGGCCTGGTCTGCCATGGCTGCTTTATAATCTTTTACAATTCCATATTCAGCAAATCCGCCCCAAGCGCTGGAAAATTTCTCATTATCCGGTTGTCCTGCCCTGACTACAAGATCTCCCACTTTAAAAGAAGTAACTTTTTTGCCGATTTTAACAACTCTTCCTGCATCTTCGTGTCCTAAAACCGCCGGATATCTCGTTACTTCTCTGACTTTTCCTCCAATAACTCCCAGATCCGTTCCGTTACAGATCATACAGCATTCATTTTTTACCAGTGCTTCATACTCTCCGATCTCCGGAATCGGAAGCTTTTCTTCCAGGTACAGTTTATTGTCTTCTGTTACCACTAAACCTTTCATAACTGATCTCCTTTTTACTATTTAATGCCGGTTGCAGCTACAGACTGCATAAAATATTTCTGGAATGCAAAAAACAGAATCAGAACAGGAATCATTCCAATCACGATAACACCCATGATCAGATTCCATGTCGGCTGTTTGATTACAGATGCGCCACAGATTGAACTTATTCCCAATGTTACTGTCCATTTGCTTTCACTTCTGACGGATAACAACATCCAGATCAGATTATTCCACGCAGAAATAAATGTATAGATTCCTAATGTTGTCATACTTGATTTCGTATTTGGCAGTAAGATCTTCCAGAATATCTGGAAATGATTTGCTCCATCAATTTTTGCTGCTTCATCCAGTTGCTTCGGTATTCCCATATAAAACTGGCGCATAAGAAATGTTCCAAACGGAATGGACCATGCTACCTGCGGAAGTATCATCCCCATATATGTATCCAGCATATTGAGATTTCTACACAGATTATAAGACGGAATCAGTCTTACAGTAATCGGAATCATCATCGTTGACAAATAAAGAATAAAAACAATATTTCTGCCTTTGAACTCAAGTCTGGTAAATACATATGCAGCTAAACTACAGAGGAAAATAGTAAGTGCGGTCACTGCTATCGCAACAATAAATGAATTAAAAAAGCACTTGGGAAAATCCAGCAGCTGCCATGCTTTTGTAAAATTCTCCCATTGCGCTGCTTTCGGCAAAATTCTTCCAACACTTGTTGCAAGATCTGTATCCGATTTCAATGCAGTAGATAATATATAAACAAATGGAAACAGCATGATTACTACAAATGCAGCTATAATTACCCAGATTAAGCTGTCTCCCAGAATTTTCTTTCTTAATTTTCTGGACATAATCTCTTCTCCCTTCTCAGTCTTTGTCACTTGTCAACTTTAACTGTACAACCGAAATAATAATCGAAAGAATAAAGACAAATACTGCCATTGTACAGGAATATCCCATTTTCAAAGATGAAAAAGCAGTCTTATATAATGTCAGACCAGTTAAATACGTACTTGTTCCAGGTCCACCATTTGTCATCGTATAAACAAGATCAAATTCCTGGAAAGTACCGATTACACACATGAGAATAATATATGTAAGAACTGGTTTCAGCTGCGGCAATGTAATATAAACAAATTTATGCCATGCATTTGCACCGTCCAGATCTGCCGCTTCAAAAAATTCCTGCGAAATTTCCAGACGTCCTGCAACAACCATAACCATGTAATATCCTGCCCATCTCCAGATTGTTACGATTGCCATAGAACCCAGTGCAATCTTGCCATCTGTCAGCCAGCCAATTTTTTCGAATCCTAATGCACTCAAAAAATTATTGATAACACCATAATTCGTTCCCATCAGATATCTCCACGCAACACCGGTTGCAACCAGAGAAAGTGCACATGGTAAAAAGAAACTACCTCTGATAAATTTTGAAATAACTTTACTTTTATTATTTGCAAACAATACAAGTTCACACATGATAATAGAAAAAATGACAATCGGTGGAACATTCATCAAAATATACTTGATGGTATTTCCAAGGCTCGTCCACCAAAGCTTATCTTTTAACAGATTCTGATAATTCTCCAATCCTGTAAATATCTTACCTTTTAATGGATTCCAGTCATAAAATGACATGCGGATGGAATCTACCATTGGCCAGAATACAAACAATCCCAGCAAAATCAGGGACGGCAACAGAAACAAAACAGCAATCTGCCAGTCTCCTTTTTTACGTTTTACTACTGTTTTTGTGTTACTCACGTGAATCCCTCCTGTTAAATTCAAAGGATGATACAGAGGATTTTCCATATCATCCTTTTATTTTCAGTTACTGAGCAAGTAAACTATTTAACTGATCTACCATGCCATCCAGTGTGCTCTTAATATCAGCATCATTATGCCAGATTTCATCAAAATACTGTCCTATGATTGTCTGCTGGTCTGCAAATGTTTCTGTAAGGTCAATATATCCAGCATACTCCAGTCCTGTGTTAAATAATTTCATATCATGGCTTTCGTCAAACATAGATACGGAAAGATCTGCCTGCGACTGTCTTACTGCAATCTGTGGAGATGTATTATCTTCAAGATATAATGCAAGACCTTCTTCACTAGTCAGATATTTAATAAATTTTTCTGCTGCTTCTGGATTTTCACAGCCGCTTGAAATGCCAATACCATTCAGGAAAAGTACTTCTGCCTGTGTACCATCATTCGCACGCGGTGCATTCATTGCTTTCCAGTTTATATCGTCCTGAAGATATGTTGAATTCCAGAGTGCCACACGGCACATAGCAATCTGTCCCGCATTAAATTTTGTAATCAGCGCATCATAACCGTCTCCCAGTTTTTCTATTGCAGGCACATAACCATCATCTACGAGACTCTTAACATATTCAAAAGCAGCAACGGTTTCATCTGAATTCCATCCACAGGTTCCATCATCATTCAGATAGTTTCCTCCTGCCTCTGTAATCCATGGATACATAGTATCAATTGCCGAAGACAGATCATTGATAATTGTCGGATATTCAATTCCAAGTTCATCTTTGTGCTCCATCAATGTTTTACATGCCTCTGTAAATTCATCCCATGTAAACCCATCCTCCGGAACTTCAATTCCACACTTGTCAAACATATCGACGTTGTAAACCCATCCATAATTTCCTCCGTCCAATGGAAGTGAATACCAGTCACCATCATATGTACAATAGTTTTCTGCAGCATCCCAGAAATCATCAAATTTGTATTCTGTATCTGCTTTCAGTGCATCTACATCGAATTTCTGTAATGCCCCGGCATTTGCAAGAATCTGTGTAGTTCCTGTATTACAGTTGATAAGATCCGGAAGGTCACCCGCTGTAGCTTCTGTCAAAATTTTAGTTGCATAATCTGATACTTCTTCAAAATTAATTTCAATATCCGGATTTTCCTTTTCAAAAGCTTCGACAACTTTCTGATATTTATCATAGCTGTCATAGCTCTGCCAGTTTAATGTAATTTTATCCCCGGAATCTCCCTTGGCAGCCATTACATCCACCCCACTACCAACTGGTACCATACATGCTGTTAATGCAAGTGCAATTACCTTTTTCTTCATTTTGTTCTCCCTTCGTATTGTGACTTTTTCCATATGTCAACCGGTTTCATATTGTTTATTTTCTTTAATATATCATTTAATTTTTATTTTGTAAATATGCTTTTTTCATTTCGTGCATTATGTATGGTTTTATCAAATTATTTTTGTATATTATTCACAATTTCGCGGTTTTTAAAGAATATAAAAAGCCCCTACAATGCCTTTCGACACCATAGGAGCTTTCTCAGCAATTTTTCTTTATTCTATTTTTTACATTGATTGCCATTATGATTTTCCTTTTTATTTCGTAAGCTAAAATCAGTTCAGAATACTATCCATCTCATGCCAGGCTTCTCCGCCCCACACAGAATCGCCGATCCCATGGTCTTTAAAGCCAAATTTCTTATACATCTCAACCTTATCCGGGAGGCAGGTCAGGATCAGCTTCTTTCTTCCCCTGGCGCGCTCTCTTTCCTTATATTGTTCCATCAGTTTTCTTGCCAGCCCCTGGTGTTGGTACTCTGGGAGCACATCCAGCCCAAGAAGCATAATGTTTACGCCCTCCGGATCATGTAGATTCGCATCTGCAAAAAAGTCATCTGTCAGATGTTCTCTGTCTGTTGCAAGTCCGTTAAGAAAACCTGCAATCTTGCCTGTCTCCCGATCCACAACAACCAGAAAAAGATCCGATGCTTTTTTTATTCGTGACTCCATATGTTCATAAGTACACGCTTCATTTGGCGGAAAACAGATGCTTTCAATCTCTGCAGCCTGTTCAATTTCATCCTTATGAATGTTTCTGAATTCATATTTTTCATGTATTACTTTGCTGTTCTGTTTCATCAATCCCTCTCCTGCTCATGACAGGTCAATACTGTTATGCTGATCACCTGCTACTATTTTAATATCTGTTTTACATTGTAACATATTTTGTCCCTCACCACATGTAAATAATACCAGCCGACTGGATTACTTCCTGATTTACTTCTCTCAAAAGATCCACTATCTGTTTATCTGATAGTCCATTCAGTTCTATGTCTGAAGATTCTTCTTTCATAGTTTCTTCATCTAGTCAAGCATGTCCTTCATCTTATCATATGATCTCTGACGGTCTGCCAGCGCCTCCTCCAATGAAACATTCTGGTATACATCTTTGACCTGCTCTTTCGTCCAGATATCACCCATTTTACCTGTTTCTCTGATAAAGTTGTTTATTTCCTTATCTTTCATGCTTTCCTTCTCCTTTACTTATTCTTTTTTATAAGTATAGTTCTTTTTAATTCTCTTTGTATTCACGATTCGTGAAGTCTTCTTCCATCAATTTTTCCATTTCGACATGATAACGCTGTGCTATCGCATATGCCGTTATAAGATCCGGGAGACGTTCTCCGCTTTCATAATTAGCAATAGTTGTAGAACCATAACCAATGCTCTCCCCCAGTTCTGCCTGAGTCTCATTATGACTGATTCGCAGTCTTCGTATGTTTTCTCCTATTATTTTGTTCCATGTTTTTTTCTGTTTTTCCATAATATAAGCCCTTTCTGCACTTTGTTTTTTCTTACGTGCATAAAAGGACTTGTATTTTTCGCGTACCACCTGTAGAGGAAAGGGGCTGTCTTTCCGACAGCCCCAGTTCAATACTCACAATATTTTCTTAGATAAGATATCGAGGGACAAACGTCCGTGAACCATTATACCTGCAAATTGCTCATTCATCACACTTTCAGATTCCATAAGCACTGAGTATCTCTGCAATATCCGGCATCGGATCATCCGGCATAGAGCAGGTACCTCTCTTCACCTGCGAAATATCTGTAATTATATAAGCTTCAAGAAACTTCTGTCCGATAGCCTGCAGCTGTTCGTCTGAAGTATCTTCCGGTACAAGAATTGTAAGATTACTGTTCTCTAGATTCACCCAGTCAGATTCAATCACATTCGGATCAATTCCTTCCAGACAGATTGTTTCGATCACCGGCAGCATCGTAAATATAGAATATTTATCCCATGCCTTTCGATACTGCTCTATCTTCCTCAACACAAATATCTCACTACTTATTCCTAGTCCAAGAAAAATAAGAATAGCCATAATTCTCAAAAACCACGACCATCCTGCTGAAAAATACTCTCGCTCACCTAAAATATTTAATTCTGATGGATGGATTAACCACTCTATATATCTATACCAAAACCTCAATGGAACAATTATGCAAGCAAATAGATCTTTTTGAAATACGGTATTTTTTATTACTGCCAACAAAACCAAGATCATATAAGCTATCATCCAGAATGTTTCCTTTTCTTTCGCTTCATTTTTCAACTTTTTTATTTCACAATCTGTTTTTTTCTTCACAGTCTTTACTTCTTCTTGTGCCTTATTAAACTGGTATTCTATTGTTCTAGCCTTTTTCTCCGCTTCTTTTTGTTTCTCCTGTGCTTCATCTACTGCCTCAACAGATGATTTATTCACCTGTATCTGCAATTTAGAGTTCTGGTCCCGAACGTCTTTTATTTCTTCTTCGAGCTGCTCTTGTTCGCTCCTGCTCTTCAAGCCGTTTCTGTTCCTCAAATCGTCGTTGCTCTGCTGAAGCGATCGATTCAACTTCTGCGTTTCGGACAGTTCGGTTGTCAAACGATGAATTTCGTCGTTTAATTTCCGAATTTCGTCTTGCATTTCGTGATTCTCGAAGAATAAATTCTGTTTTTCCATTTTCAGCTTGTGTGTCCTTTCCTGAAATTTCTGGATAAACTCGTTCATCTTCTGATTTCTCACCTGTAACTTGTCTCTCTCTTCCGTCACTAGCTCCAGTGACGCCGCCTGCTCCTTCGCAAGCTGCTTCCACTTGTCGGTAATATCCGGCAAGCTCTTCATCTGCTCCGTTTGTTCGTTCTGCTTCGGCTCGTACCCTTTCGTAATTTCTATCAAATTCATTCTCTAAGTCCTCCTTACTTATATCCAGATGAAATGTTTTTGACAGATTACTGTCACGTATTTTCTTCCCAACCTGATTCTGAAATGTGATGTGCTTTCGTTTCTCTGTCCAGTTTACCTTCCACCCGAACTGCTTCATTTTTTCTATAAACTTTTCCTTACTGATACAATTTTCCAGTGCTTTTAACACCGCCATTGCACAGTCCGCTACAAAGCTATCCTTTACCTGCTGACGGAACAGATTATATTTGTCTTTGCTCCATGCAATGACTTCCCCTTTTTCAATCTGGCTTCCGTCAAAGTGCTTTCCTTTTTCGGCAACTGTCAATCCGCGCTCCCGGCACATCTGATTGGTAAACTGTTTCATACGTTCCAGATCCTTTTTGGTGTTATGCAGCTTTCTCCCATCTTCATAACTCACCGAATTTGTAACCAAATGGCAGTGAATATGGTCTTTATCCTTATGTACCGCTACTAAGGTCTGGAATCCACTGAACCATGTTTCCGCAAATTGTTTTCCAAATTCTAATGCCTGATCCGGAGTAATCTGCTCGTCCTTATGCCAGGAAATAATGTTGTGGGCATACATTCTCCCAGTGTCTTTATCCCACATCTTCTTTTCTTCTAGAAAGGTTCTGTACACTAGATCATAATTGATTTCATCGTGGCGGTACGGGCCTGTTACATAAGTAAGCAGCTCACTGGTCTTATCTGGTCGCAGAACATATTCGATACAGTTTCTCATTGCTCCGTGTGAATTTGTCCGCTTATTAATCGTCTTATTAATCTATTTTCTCCACTGTCAGTGTCCCATTTGTCAGGTTGCTTCCACCCACCGATTCTTTTACAAACGGTGCAAGTATTTCCAGCAGGTTCTTCGCCATAGCCATCGGGACGGATTCTTTTACTCCATCCCGGATAGCTGTTTCCACTCTTTCCAAAAACGCATCTTCCTTTTCTCTGGTTTCCAGATACGGATCTGCTTCATTCCTGTACTCTCTGGAAAAATAATCGTTTAAAGCAACTACAACTGCTCTGGTGTACGATTTATATTTTTCCCTGTCCATCAAATAAGTGAAAACGACTCAGTTCCGGTTCTTCTCTCGGATCTCGTTCAAAACGTAGAATATACTGTTCCAGTAATTTCTCAACTTCTTTCTGATTATCCAGTTTGCCAAGATACTCTTTCTCTTTGAACAACTGCCAGCCTGCTTTTCCGTCGAGACCAGCATCTTTGAAAAATGTCTGTAACTTATCATTCATCCACTTCACTGTACAGGCAGCCACATAATGATAGGCACTCTGACAGCTTCCAGTAAACTGAATAGACCTCATTTCCTCTATAAAAGAATCTGCACTGAAATAATATCCGTCATCTTCCTGCACCAGACAGATTGCCTGATATCCTGACATTACAATATTCAACGCTATATCCTGATTGTCCACCAGAAAGATATAGGTTTGTGCTGTCCCTTCTGGATTGGTTTCCATATAATGCTTCAAAAACTTCTTGTTCAAACTTATCACTTCCTTTCAGGCAAAGAAAAAGACGCAAGCCATATTTTATGACTCACGCCTTACTTCGCTCACAATATTCTATTTTTATCAGTTACCTGCCAGATTGGTTACTGGCAATCCTTATACATAAATCAATTCTTTCAGGATAATCTCTTCTGCAATCGCTCTGTGCTGATTGGCAGCTCTTACCCATGCCATCTGATCTTTTTCCTTATCCGGCAGTGGTTCTTTTTCTTCCAACTGTTTCAGAATCACTTCCTCCCGTTCCCTGGCTGCCTTGTCCACTTCCAGAAGATACTCTCCAATGGTATCCTGTAAAAGCATCACCTGATACGTTGAATTTCGATGGTCCTTCAGATAATCTCTGCGTAAAAATCCATATTTGCCAAGCTGCTCCATCTGCTCACCAGATTTATAGGTGAGATTGGGAATCAGGTATCCATTTACATTTGTATAAGTCAGTTTCATATTACTGTGACCTCTCTTTCGTTTAAGCTTTTATCTGTAACAAAACCAGATATTCATGTTACGTCATTGCTACAAATCTTTCTTTCCATATCATTTTGAATCCAACCCGGGCAGATTTTCTTCAAAATCATGGTGAAAGTGCTTCGTTTCTGTGTTGGGAAAATGAACGGAAACACTTGATTTTACTGACTTTCTTCAATGTAACCTTATTATAACGTCCTCCCCATACCCCACCTGATTATCAGGATATTTATCAAATCCCGGCAGGGGCTGCGCGCCTCGTCTTAAATAAGCCTTCACCTTTTCTCCCCAGAGAAAAGGATCATTTCTCCTGACGATCCCCCACTCCATCAAAAGCGCTGCCGAGCCTGTAACAAAAGGCGCAGCAAACGAAGTTCCGGTTACGGTTCCATATCCTCCGCCGGGAACCGGCGCTGTAATTTCCACTCCCGGCGCAGCCAGATCCGGCTTTGGATAAAAAAGGCTGCCCCCGCCTCTTCCTGAAAAATCTGCCGGGGCATTCAGTCTGGAATCATAGGCTCCTACTGTAATTACCTTAGCTGCAGTAGAGGGAATCGTAAGCGTTTCCTCTGCCTTCGGATAATAAAATCCGGTTGCCGGATTCAAAACCCTTCCCCCCGGCAGCCAAAGCTGATAACTGCCGTCTTTGATCCTTCGTCCCCGAAGCTGAATTTTCCACACACCTCCTGTAATATAAGCTCCTCTCGGAATAAAGTCAAAATATATTTCCTGAGTCACCTGGAAAGGGCCTGGTTTTCCATAATAGATCAGAAGCTCTGTTTCTCCGGCCTGATATCTCTGAGTTCCAATCTGTTCAGACAGAGGCCCTATCCTTTCTCCTGAAGGAGTCACAAGAGAAATTTCTATTTCATCTGCGTAAGATTTCCACAGCTGTACATTAAGCACCGGCTCCCGGGGGCTGACACTGAATGGAATTTCTGCCTGCGTACCTGTTTCCAGGATTCCTGCTGTATGAACGCTGTCATTTCCATTATTTCCCGTCCCCACGCAGATCACTGTCCTTCCTGCATCAGATACGTTGCTTAAATATGTCTCCAGAAGCGAATCTCCTCTGTGGGATCCATAATTATTCCCAAAGCTGATATTAACAGCCATTGGTCTTCCAAGCTCTGCCGCCTGCCGGACCAGATAATCAACTCCCTGCATCAGCTCTGCTGTTCTTGGAAAAGAATTCTCTCCGGGCATTCCCATTTTTACGGCAATAATATCACTGGTATAAGCCACTCCCCGGTTCACACCTCCGGAAGCTCTGCCATTTCCTGCCGCAATTCCGAGAACAGAGGTTCCATGACCGCTGAAGTCCTGTTCCCGAACAATTTGTTTTCCTTCTGCCCTGGAAAGTCTCAATGCCCTGTCGATATCTGTTTTTGTATATTCCACTCCTGCTGCATATCCCTCCGGGGGATTTTCTCCGGGCTTTGCCAGAAGGCTCTGATCCCATAACCGCAGGATTCTGCTTGTGCCGTCTTCATTGCAAAAATCAGGATGCTGCCAGTCCACCCCGGAGTCCACGATTCCCACAAGCACTCCCTGCCCGGAAAGCCCCTGTTTCCCCCCTGAAATATTGCCAGTTATCTGTTCAGGCATGCGGTCTGCTGTATTTCCTGTCTGCGCAGCTCCCGGAAAATATCCCTCCTGAACCGGGCGGATGCAGGCGGCATCCAGCGCCTGGTTCACCTGAAAATACAACCGCTTTGGAATCTCTGCAAACTCTATCTGTGGTCTTGATGCAAACTCCGGAATCTCTTCTTCCGGAAGATTCACCACTGCATATCCACCCAAAAGAGGCACTGTCCGGATTCTTTCTCCTGACAATGCCTCTGCATCACCACTATATTTTACTATGATATCCCAGTTTCCGGACCGTTCTTCGTATCCGATATTCAAATTCCCTGACTTTTTCCGTTCCTCTTCTGTAGAATCTAAGGCGAGATTTAAAAGATTATCAAGCTTCTGGTCTGCCATAACTGCCGCCTTCTGCTGCTTTCTTTTTATTTTATGCACCAATCTTTTATTAATATACCTGACTTATCCACATCAACACTCCCTGACAACACAGGATTGCATTTTCCATTATTTTCCTATATAGTATTTTTATACATTAACGTAAAAAAGGAGGACTCTTTTATGGCATTTGATATTACACCATATATAGATATGGCCCCCTCACAAGTCCGCAGTCTGATCAGACAGGGTAAAATTGATTTTCCCACAGCCGGAATGTGCAGGGGTTATGCCCAGGCAAATCTTGTTATTCTGCCGCCGGAGTATGCAGCAGATTTTGAAGAATTTACAGCAAAAAATCCCTTTCCCTGTCCGGTTCTGGAAATCATCAAAGGCACTCCTGAAACTCATGATATGGGAGAAGGCGGAAATATCTGCACAGATATCCCCAGATACCGCATTTATGAAAACGGAGTATTTACAAAGGAAATCACTGATGCATCTCAATACTGGAAAGAAGGATATGTCGGCTTTCTGATCGGCTGTTCCTTCTCTTTTGAGGAGGCGCTGATCCGTGAAGGAATCGAAGTCCGCCACATTGCGCAGGGGCGGAATGTCCCCATGTTTAAAACCAGTATCCAGACTGTCCCTGTCGGACCTTTTTCCGGGCCTATGGTATGCTCCATGCGTCCAATGACTCCGGAAAATGCAAAGAAAGCCTATGAGATCACTGAAAAAATGCCAAATGTTCATGGCGCCCCTGTACAAATGGGAGATCCGGAAGCAATCGGCGTTACCGATATCATGAACCCGGACTACGGAGAGGCTGTAGATATCTACCCGGGAGAGATTCCTGTGTTCTGGCCCTGCGGTGTCACACCTCAGGCAGCTGTTGAAAATGCAAAGCCGCCCATTGTTATCACTCACGCGCCAGGCCATATGTTTATCACTGACATTTCCAATGCCACTCTGAATGAATATCTGGAAAAGAAAAAGAAATAAAGCTGCCAAAAAAGCCCTTTCATGTCTGCATTTCTGCCGACACAAAAGGGCTTTTATCCTACCTGAATTTAATATTCGGATAAACCTTTTCCATATAAGGATCCGGGAACCAGTCATCCATCAGCTCTCCCACAGCATTTTTTGCCGGAAGGCCATCATGTCTTTTGGAATACCGATCAAGAGCCAGTCCGGACAGTGCTATATTTACGCTCATAAAAAAAACCATGATCATACATAAAGGCTTTCCAATCCGTACCGGAATTTTTTCAATCCATCTGGACAAAAACGGATAAATACCCTTCATCCAGATAATAGCTGCAAATCCCCAGAAAAAACAATACAGAAGATTGATCCTTCCGCCCAGATTAAAGGGAATTTTACTGTAATCCCAGAATACAGTTCCAAACACAATTTCTGTAAACACACTGCAGATGTACTCATAGGCGCCGCCGAGAATCGTCCCGCAAAGAAACAGTCTTCGGTCACTTTGTTCCCTGTATCTGTACAAGATCCAGGTAAGCATGGCGCAGCCAAGTCCCCATACAATACTGAACGGCCCAAATACCACACTGCTGCGGCTCATCCATCTTCCCATGGAAAAACGACAGAAAACAGTCTCTGTAATATCTCCGAGAAAGGCTCCGATAAAGAACAGACAGGCCAGCTTATAAAAACCGCATCCGGAAGCAAACACATCCTCCTTTTCATCCTTCTCAAGATTGGGATACGCTTTGATCATACGCGCCTGAAGCCGTCTGGTCATGGTATTTTCAAGAAGCTTTGAAGTACGTCCAAGGCCTTCTCTGATCTGATCGATCCGACCGTTTTTCTTTTTCAGCCCCCAGACAGCAATCACTGTTCCAATAAAATCTACAATAAGCAGGCCAAAAAGCACCCACAGGATAATTTCTCCCCAGAGCTTTGGAATCAGTCCCACAAGTCCGGTAAATACAGGGTTCAGCACATAAATCATAAGAACGGTACAAATTCCCCAGAGAACCGAGGTTTTCAGGCATACATATCCTCCCAGATTGAATTTCTGGTCTGAATAATCCCACCATTTTTTATGAAGGCTCATCTCCATAATACGGCCTGTCACATATTCCACAAAGGTATTGACTACCATTCCGCCCAAAAACAGAAAAAGCGGATTTCCTTTAAGCTCCGGAAAGAATACAGCCACCACAGCAGCTCCCAGACCATAAATCGGACAAAAAGGGCCGCTGACTGCCCCCCGGTTTACAAAACGGTGTCTTTTTACTGCTGCCACAACAACTTCTCCGCACCAGCCTATAAACGAATAAATCATGTACAGCCAGAGCAGTTGATAAAACGAATAGACCATGGTTGTCTCCTTTTCTGTAAATTCCCTTTTCAGTTAGGGAACATTGTATTTCATATGGAGAATCCTGTCAAGTTTTGTCGAAGAATCTCGAGGCATATTTACTCTTACCACATATGTTTTTATAAATCTCAGTTTCATATAATATGAAATCATACAATAAATAAGCATATCCGAAATATTAACTGCAAAAAGACACCGGAACACAGTTCCGATGTCTCGCAAAAAGCTTTTATGACAGATATTAACATATAGTAAAAATATCTGGCTTCGATACCTGTTAACAATCTCTATATTCAATCTTCTGCTTTCATTTCCCGGACGATCTTGCGGAGTTTCAGAATCATGGACGGAGCCACGGACAGCTCATCCAGTCCCATACGGACAAACTTCTCTGTCAGAGTCAGGTCAGCGCCCAGCTCCCCACAGATACCTGCCCATTTGCCGCATTTATGTGCATTGTCTACAACCATCTGTATCATCCGCAGAACTGCTTCATGATGCGGATTGTAAAAATCATCCAGTTTTTCGTTCTGACGGTCGATCGCCAGAGTATACTGAGTCAGGTCATTTGTTCCGATGCTGAAAAAGTCTACCATCTCAGCCAGACGGTCGCTGATCATAACAGCTGCCGGAGTCTCGATCATAATTCCCTGTTCCGGAATCCTGTACTGAATTTCCTGGGCTTTCAGCTCGATCTCCACCTCTTTCACAATCTCATAGATCTTTTCCACTTCCTCAACAGAAGTGATCATTGGATACATGATAGAAAGGTTACCGTATACAGCTGCACGGAAAAGAGCTCTCAGCTGAGTTTTAAAGATATCCGGCTGCTTCAGACAGATACGGATCGCACGGTATCCCAGTGCCGGATTCTCTTCATTTCCAAGATTAAAATAGTCCACCTGCTTATCCGCCCCGATATCAAGGGTACGGATAATGACCTTCTTACCGGCCATAGTCTGCACAACCTGCTTATATGCCTGGAACTGTTCTTCCTCTGTAGGAAAATCATTTCTGCCTAAATACAGGAATTCACTTCTGAAAAGTCCGATACCGCCTGCATCATTCTCCAGAACATAGCCGATATCTCCAACACTTCCGATATTTGCATAGATATTGATCTTTTTACCATCAAGTGTGATATTTTCTTTTCCTTTCAGTTCCTGCAGAAGAGCAAGTTTCTCTTTTTCTTCCTGAACTCTTTTAAGTGTGGCTGCCTGAGTTTCTTCATCCGGCTCAAAAGTTACCTGTCCGGTAAATCCGTCTACTACTGCAGTCGTACCATTTTTCAGTTCGTCAAGTGCAAGAGGAACTCCGATCAGCGCCGGAATATTCATCATACGGGCAAGGATCGCAGTATGAGAGTTGGTGGAACCATGAACCGTAACAAAAGCAAGGATCTTTTCCTTATCCATCTGAACAGTTTCACTGGGACTCAGATCATCCGCTACAATGACAGACGGATCGATGTCACTTAAGTCTGCATCTTCCTGTCCGCTGAGATTGCGGACCAGACGTTCTGAAATGTCCTTGATGTCTGCTGCACGGGCTTTCATATAATCATCATCCATAGATGCAAACATCTGAGAGAAGTTATCCCCTGTTACTGCAACCGCATATTCTGCGTTTACCATTTCTGTCTGGATCATATTCTGAATAGCCTCCAGATAATCCTCATCCTCCAGCATCATCTGATGTACTTCAAAAATAGCCGCGCTTGCCTCTCCGACTTCTTTCAGTGCCTTGTCATAAAGCTTCTGAAGCTGTTCCTGAGAACGCTTTACTGCCTCCTGAACACGGCTGGTCTCAGCATCTGCATCCTCGATCCTGGATCTCTTTACCTGATAATCATTCTTTTTGAGGACGACTACCGGTCCCATTACAATTCCTTTATATACGGATTTTCCCTGGAAACTCTGCATACTTTTTTCCTCCCTGACCTGTGGCTTCTATATTTTGTGATTAGAGATTTTCGTTAAAGAATTTCTCCAGTTCTGCAATAGCAGTATCCTCATCTTCACCCTCTGCAGTCACCTTAACAAGATCTCCCTGTTTCGCACCAAGAGACATCAGCATCATGAGCTGAGAAAGTTTTACGCTTTTGCCACCTTTTTCGATCATACATACAGAGCTGTATTTTTTAGCCTCTTTTGCAAGAAGTCCTGCCGGTCTTGCATGGATTCCCAGTTCGTCTTTAATTGTGTACTCAAATGATTTCATGATATTCCTCCATTTTTTGTTTTTTGTTTTATTTTACATTATATCTATCTTTTTTACCATAGTATTTTAAAAAGTACTCTGCATATCATCATTCAATTCATTGCTGTTCACGACCTTTACAGCAACGAGCCGCATGAACACTTACTTTAATTCCGTATCCATCACACGTTCCAGATGCATGGCAAGATATCCGACCTCCACATCATCCAGGCAGATCTTCAGATTTTTCATCATTTCTCCGCACACCTGGGATGCCATATCGAATGCTTTTGGAAAACGTATGGAAATATAATCGTTCATATTTACCTTCAGTTTTTCCCCGCTGAGAGCGCGTGCCACCATATAACGGATATGGTTCATCAGCCTGTTATAAGAAAGAGACATTACGTCAATGGTGGTCCCTGTCTGTTTTTCTACCAGAGAGATACAGTCTCTTACCGCCCTGGTCAGCTGCATGGCCTGGGAAACTTTCTGATCTTCGATAGCTGCATGAACATGAAGGGCAATATATCCGATCTCATGCTCATCAATTTCCACATGAAGCCTTTCCCTGAGAAGCTGTTCGGCACACTTGGCAACCTTGTATTCCTGATGGAACAGGATCCGTATATCCTCCGTAAGAGGATTACTAATCTGTTCCTGGTTTCGGATACGCTGTACAGCAAAAGCAAGGTGATCTGCCATAGGGAATAAAATAGAACGATCAATCTGACCAAATACTTTTTCTGCATGATCAAGGATCTCTCCTGCCAGCTCCAGGCACTCCGGAGGAACGGAGCGAATGATCTCTTCTGCTGATCCTCTTTCCGTAAGTTCCGTCAGCGTGTAGACTTTTGCATCTTCTCCCACGGAAATACTTTCGCTCACCTTTCTGCCGAAAGCAATGCCCTTTCCCATGATCAGACATTTACACTTATCTTTACTTCGAATCCCAATAAATGTATTATGATTTAAAACCTTCACTATCCTGTACATCATCCGTATCTTTCCCCATCGGATCCTAGTTCAGCACTTCCACCTCAAACAGTGGTTCTCCTGCTTTCACCGGTCCCTC
The DNA here is from genome assembly GCF_028767025.1 of Blautia sp. XA-2221. Lineage (GTDB taxonomy): Bacteria > Bacillota > Clostridia > Lachnospirales > Lachnospiraceae > Blautia_A. The sequence continues at coordinate 107,689 of NZ_JAJQXX010000001.1, read as the reverse complement.
TTTCAGAAGACGGATCCTCTGATCGTCTTCAAGCTCCGTACAGAGAACCGGCGTCGCCAGAGACGGCGCATTGGCTTTCAGATAATCCAGATCCAGCTTCAGCATAGGCTGACCTTTTTTTACCTTCTGTCCGTTTTCCACCAGAACCTCAAATCCCTCTCCATTTAATTTTACTGTATCGATTCCTACGTGGATCAGGAGGCTGATCCCGGAATCTGTCATATATCCAATAGCATGCTTTGTGTCAAATACAAAAGCAACTTCTCCATCCTCCGGAGCACATACAAATGCTTCCTCAGGTGTTACTACGGCGCCGTCTCCCATCATCTTCTGTGCAAAAGCTTCGTCAGGAGCTGTTCCCAGATCCGCTGCCATTCCGGTAACAGGGCTGGAGATCACGATGCGTTTTACAACCTTTTTCTCTGTTTCTGTATTCTTTGTTTCTTCCTGCTTTGTTTCTCCTGCTTCCTCTGTTTCTGCATAGGTATCCGGAGCTTTTTCCAGATAATCCTCCAGATTAGATTTAATCACCGTCACATTTGGTCCGTAAATAACCTGCACTCCATTTCCTTTATGGACTACGCCGGAAGCTCCTGTTGCTTTCAGGATGCTGTCATTGACCCTGGAAGCATCGTGGATCGTACAACGAAGCCTTGTTGCACAACAGTCCACATCACTGATATTCTTTTTGCCGCCAAGGCCTCTGGTGATCGCCTCGCTGACCGGATCCTCACTGTCTGAAGCCTGTACCTCTCCGGCTGCAGCTTTTCTGGCATTCACGTCTGCCTTTGTATAAAGTTTTGTTTCCACATCGTCTTCTTCACGTCCAGGAGTTTTGAAATCAAATTTCCGGATCATGAATTTAAAAATAAAATAGTATAAAAGGAAGTAGATAATACCTACAGGGATTACTCGAAGCCAGCTGGTCTTTTCATTTCCCTGAAGAATACCAAACAGGAAAAAGTCAAGAAATCCGCCGGAAAAAGTAAGACCTACCGCAACATTCAGCATATGAGCGATCATATAAGCAGAACCTGCAAGGATCACCTGTACTGCAAAAAGAGCCGGCGCTACAAACAGGAAAGAAAATTCCAGTGGCTCTGTGATACCTGTTGCCATACATGCCAGAGCTGCAGAAAGGAGAAGACCGCCTGCTGCTTTTTTCTTTTCAGGCTTCGCGCACTGATACATAGCCAGCGCTGCGCCGGGAAGACCAAAGATCATAAAAATAAACTCGCCGGAAAAATATCTGGTAGCATCTGCACTGAAATGTGCAATATTTGCGGAATCAGCCAGCTGTGCAAAAAAGATATTCTGTCCACCCTGTACCATCTGACCTGCCACTTCCATAGTGCCGCCAACTGCAGTCTGCCAGAAAGGCATATAGAATACGTGATGCAGTCCAAACGGGATCAGCGCTCTCTTAATGAGACCAAAGATCAGCGTTCCCGCATATCCGGAACCTGTCACAAGACCACCCAGTGCAAAAATACCATTCTGAACTGCCGGCCATACAAAATACATCAAAATTCCCACAAACATGTATACGATCGTAGAAATAATAGGAACAAATCTTGTTCCTCCAAAGAAAGACAATGCGCTTGGAAGCTGGATTCTATAAAAGCGATTATGAAGAGCCGCCACTCCAAGGCCTACAATAATTCCTCCAAATACGCCCATCTGAAGAGACTGAATACCGCAGACGGAAGTAATTGTTCCCTCAAGGACAGATTCTGCAATCTCTCCATTTTCAAGAATCAGTCCGTTGTTGATAAGCATGGCGTTGATTGCTGTATTCATAACAAAATAAGCAATTACTGCAGAAAGAGCGGAAACCTCTTTCTCTTTTTTTGCCATCCCAATGGCAACGCCTACTGCAAAAATCAAAGGCAGGTTGTCAAAAACAGCGCTTCCTACCTTATTCATAATCATGAGAAGATAGTGGAGAATGGTTCCATCTCCCAGAATTTTTGTTAATCCATAAGTTTCAATAGTGGTTGCGTTCGTAAACGAACTTCCGATACCCAGCAGAAGGCCTGCTACCGGAAGGATGGCGATAGGGAGCATAAAGCTTCGTCCTATACGCTGAAGAACACTGAAAATTTTGTCTTTCATTCTTACTTTACTCCTTCTTATTTTTATTATCATCTAAGAAGTGAGTATACGCAGCTGTATCCTGTTTCAACCGGTTTTTTGTATAAAAAAAGACACTACTACACATAAACACTTCTTGTTATGTATAGTTAATGCCTCCCAAAGAGTAACACACTATAGCTTTTATAACCATAAAAACTATAGCATGTTTTTCTCGCATTTGTCAAGCTATATTTCTTCATTCAGAAATTCGAACGGTTCTTCATCTTTCAAAAAATGCATCAGCATATAAGCGCACATGATGGCTACACGCTCTTCCTTCAGGATGCGTCTTACTTCATTCCGATCTGCCAGAACCACCTCAATCTCCTCGCTGTCCTCCTGGGCTGCCTTACTGATCTCACCGGAAGCATAACCATAAACGGTGGCGCAAGATTCATCCGTAAGCCCTACGGTAGTAAAATAAGGCTTTTCAAAGGCCGGATCCACATGAAGCGGAGTAAAGGTAAGACCTGTCTCTTCATACATTTCACGGACTGCCCCTTCGTGAAAATCTTCCCCTGCTTCCACCAGTCCCGCAGGAAATTCGTATACATATCCGCCAAGGGTATAGCGATACTGGCGGATCAGAACCACCCTGTCTTTTTTCTCTCCGTACAGGCTGTAGATGATAACGCCGTCCGGATCGTTTTTTCCTGTTTTCAGCTTCATTTCACTAACTGTTTTCGCTCTGGACGCCACAAAGTAAGATACCGGCGTATTATGTACACTGGTTGCATCCACATGATACAGGTTGACAAAACGATTGTCGGTAAGTTTTTCTACATTATGTATCTTTCCCATTGTTAATTTTCTCCTTTAAAATAAATCCAGCATGTTATCTAAATATATCTTTTCTCTTATATGAATATGATACTCCGGTTTTGTCATATAATAAAGCAAAAATTCCAGAATCAAAGCGCTGCCAAGTCCCCGTCCTTCTATCTTAAAATTAGAAAATCCCATTGGCATGTAAACATTTTTTATATCGTCGATACTGATAAATCCGGGATTTTCCATTGCCTTTGAAAAACGGTAGCCATAACTGGCGTCAGGAGCCGCACAGTGATGCTCCGGACAGTCCTCTCCAAGGTTTTTACGGCTCACAGTCTCATAACAGCTTTTTCTGTCTGTACAGCCAAACCAGCAGCATTCATTACATAAAAATTCCACCTTGTCTTTCTGGCTCTGGGACAGAATTTTCCATTTATCAAAAGACTTATTGAGACGAAAATCCGGTACGGCATAAAGAAAATCCTCCCGGTTGACTTCCTTCATAAATAATTGAAAATCTGTCAGTACCTTTGTGGTAGACGAAACAAAATAAAGTTCCGGATAATTTATTTTTAAATATTCCAGAAGCAGGTCTGAATGAACAATCACACCATTTTGTCCCTTTTTTGCAAACACTTCACAAAGAGCATTACACTTTTTATCCAAAAGATGTTCCTGCCTGAGCAGAGAATTACTGAATGTCAGTCGGGCTGAAATCCCATATTCCTGCATCAGGGCTAAAACCTCCTGCGGATCATGATTTCCCTCTCCTACACGGCCGCCGCCCCAGATACAATCTGCCGGAGCTCCGTATACAGAGCCTATCTCACACCAGTCATAAAAATATTCTCTGTGCCTGCGGTATAACGGAAAAAATATCTGATACAGTTCGTAAAATTCAAACAATCCTGGAAGATGAAAATATACCTTAATAGCAAACCCTCCTTCTTTCTTCCCAAAAGGAAAACAACCAAAGCCTCAGCCCTGATTGTTTTCTTTTTATTTCAATATTATTTTCAGTCGCCTTTTAAAATAACACGGATCCTTTTATAAATAAAAAACACGATCACGGAAGTCAGTGTATACTTAAACAGATTAAAAGGAACAATGATCATTGCCACAAATCCAAGCAGACTGTTTACAGAAGGATTTACAGCTGTCCCCATTTCAATAAATGCCTCCACAGGCATTCCAAAAGCTTTTCCATATGCCGGGAGAAGTACAAAAGCGTTCATCAGACAAGCGGCCGCAGTTGTAAGAACTGTTCCTGCAGCCATTCCCTCTACAGCATGTTTTCTGCTTTTGATATGGTGGAAACGGTAGATCAGGCCTGCCGGAATCACAAAAGCACATCCCAGAATAAAGTTTGCCACATCACCCACACCTGCAGTCATGGTTCCCTTTGTCACAAGATGTACCAGAATCTTCACCAGCTCGATCACCACACCTGCCAGAGGTCCCATGGCAAAGCTTCCTATCAGTACCGGAATCTCCGAAAAATCAAGCTGGTAAAAAGACGGCGCCAGAAACGGAATCGGAAACTCAAAGTTCATCAGTACTCCTGCCACAGCTCCCAGCATAGCAATCTGTGTCAGTGTCCTTGTCCGACTTCTCTCCATTACATTCCCACCTCTTAAAACCTGTTCACTCATACTTTATCTCTCCTTTTCTTTTTTGAAGGTCCTGAATAACAGCCTTCTTCTTAAAGAAAATTCCTCTCAGGTTGCGTACTGATTTCCTGCTGCGCAAAAAACCCCGGGAAATATTCCCGGGGCACTGAGCACGTAAAAACAAGCGTGTTCTTCTCTCATCCAGACTTTACTGTCGGTTCTGGAATTCCGGATGCTTCCGGTCACCAGATCAACCGCTCATAGCGGGTCGCGGACTATACCGCCGGTAGGGAATTCCGCTTTCTGCATCATGCAGATCACAGTCACCCTGCCCCGAAGAATTTCCTTTTATATGCTTTATTATACTGCCGTATAAATGTATTTGCAATACTTTTTTAGCGTTCTTCCCTGAAGTACGGAAGTCCCAGACCTGCCGGAGGCTGGTGTTCCTTCTTTTTACGGAAGCTGGTAAACACAAGAACAATAATCGTAACCACATAAGGCAGAGCCTTAAATACTTCCTGCATACTTCTTCCCAGTCCCGGGATATAAAGATACAGGATGTAGAGTGCTCCAAACAGAAACGCACCCCAGATGGCATTAAGCGGTTTCCACAGGGCAAAGATAACAAGGGCAACTGCTAGCCATCCTCTGTCTCCAAAACCGTTGTCTGTCCAGGTTCCGCCTGAATACTCCATAACGAAATACAGTCCGCCCAGACCTGCAAGTCCTGCTCCGATACAGGTAGAAAGATATTTATACTTGGTAACATTGATTCCCGCCGCATCTGCAGTTCCCGGGTTCTCTCCGATGGCACGGAGATTCAGTCCATATCTTGTTTTAAACAAAAATACAGAAAGGACTACTGCCGCAATGATACACAGATACGTCATAAATCCATAGCTGAAGAAAAGATCTCCGATCACCGGAATTTCAGATAATCCCGGAATCTTGGCTGTATAGGCGCTTCCTGTAACCTTTACGGAAATCTGTCCTACACCGCCTGCAAGCTTGAAAATAGAACCGCCGAAAAAGTTTCCGAAGCCGGTACCGAAAATAGTAAGGGCAAGACCGGTTACGTTCTGGTTTACTCTGAGCGTAATCGTCAGGACACTGTAGATCAGTCCGCCAAGGGATGCAACCACAAACGCACACAAAAGTGAGATCAGAACTCCCACCAGAGCATTGGGATTGGGGTTATCCTTTTCGTAGAAAAATGCTCCCATAAGGCCGGAAATACCGCCCATGTACATAATTCCCGGAATTCCCAGATTCAGGTTTCCGGATTTTTCCGTCATAATCTCGCCAAGCGCACCATACAGAATACAGATGCCCTGGACAATGGCTTTTTGAATAAAAATAATAAGAACACTCATTGCATCTTCCTCCTATTTCTTTGCGCGCTCAACCTTATAGTTAATAAAGAACTCTGCTCCGATCAGGAAAAACAGAATAATTCCAAGGATTACATCGGAAGCATTTTCATTTAATCCGTACTGAGTTGCGATCTGCACTGCACCCTGCTGCATAAACACGATGCCAAAGGATACTGCCAGCATGATAAATGTATTAAACTTGGAAAGCCATGCAACAATAATCGCTGTAAAGCCTCTGCCGTCTGCTGTTGCAGTGGAAATTGTATGACTTGCGCCGCTGACAATAATAAAGCCTGCCACACCGCAGATAGCGCCGGAAATGGCCATGGTACGGATAATTACTCTTTTTACACGGATTCCCGCATATCTTGCTGTATTCTCACTTTCACCTACGACTGCAATCTCATAGCCCTGCTTGCTGTATTTCAGGTAAATAAACATCACAACTGTAAATACAAGAACGATCAGGACATTCCATCCGTATTTCTGTCCGAAAAGTTCCGGAAGCCAGCCTGCCTGAGTGGTCTGATTAATAATTCCCACCGTATTGGAGCCCTTGGGATTCTCCCAGAACACAATGCAGAACGTAACGATCTGCATAGCAACATAATTCAGCATCAGAGTAAACAGTGTTTCGTTTGTATTCCAGTATGCTTTGAACACTCCGGGAATCATTCCCCAGATCATTCCGCCAAGCGCGCTGCATACAAACATTATAATAAGAAGGAGTACCGGAGACATGCTGTCCCCTGCATAGATCATCACAGCTGCCGCACAGGCTCCGCCTACCAGAATCTGACCTTCTGCACCGATATTCCAGAAACGCATTTTAAATGCCGGAGCCAGACCGATTGCAATACACAGAAGAACCATCGTATCACGAAGAGTAATCCATACACGGCGTTCAGAACCTAAAGCGCCGTCCCAGATCGCTTTATATACATCCATGGGGTTCATTCTTACCAGTAAAAAAATCACGCCCGCGCACACGATCAGAGACAGAAGAAGGGCAATAAAACGAATCAGAAGCCGTTTCTGCCAGCTGATCTTTTCACGCTTGGCCATTTTTAAGAAAGGTTCTCTTTTCATGACTGCTCCCCTCCTTTTTCATGTTTTGTCATCAGAAGGCCAATTCCCTCTTTTGTAGCAGTTCTTCCATTTACAACTCCGCTTATTTTTCCGCCGCAGAGCACAGCGATCCTGTCGCTGAGAGCAAGAAGTACGTCCAGATCCTCGATAACGCAGATCACTGCTACTCCGTGCTTTTTCTGCTCATTTAAAAGTTTGTAAATGGTATGGGAAGAATTAATATCAATTCCCCTTGTAGGATATGCTACCATAAGAATCTTCGGATTCTGTGCGATTTCGCGTCCTACCAGTACTTTCTGTACATTTCCGCCTGACATCTGACGTACAGGCGCTGAAATACTTGGCGTCATGACTTCAAGCTGATCCTTGATCTCTGAGGCAAGCTGCCTTGGCCCTCTTCTGTCCAGAAGACCGCCTTTGCCATTGTGATAGCTTCGCAGCATCATATTATCTGTCATATCCATATCGCCTACCAGACCCATACCGATACGGTCCTCAGGCACAAAGGCAAGACTTACGCCAAGCTCCTGGATCTCCACAGAATTCATTTTTGCCAGATCTTTCACATTTCCGTCGCTGTCTGTAAACCGGATACTTCCGCTTTCAGTAGGCTGCAGTCCTGCAATAGCTTCCAGAAGTTCCTTCTGTCCGCTTCCGGAAATTCCGGCAATACCCAGGATTTCTCCACTGTTGACCGTAAGATCTACATCATCCAGTGTTTTGACGCCTTCTTTATCTTTGCAGGTCAGCCCCTTAATCTCCAGGCGTTTCTCCGGATTTACCGGATCCGGACGGTCGATATCCAGGTCCACCTTGGCGCCTACCATCATCTCTGACAGACTCTGAACACTTGCGCCGGAAGTCTCTACCGTATCTATGTAGCAGCCTTTTCTGAGGATCGCCACACGATCTGAAAGGGACAGAACCTCCTGAAGCTTATGAGTGATAATAATAATGGAGCATCCGTCATCTCTCATATTTCTGAGAATATCAAACAGTCTGTCCGCTTCCTGAGGTGTAAGAACAGCAGTAGGCTCATCCAGGATCAGGATCCTTGCTCCTCTGTAAAGCATTTTGACAATTTCTACTGTCTGTTTCTGAGAAACAGACATCTCATAGATCTTCTGGGACAGATCCAGGTCAAATCCATATTTATTAACAAGAACCTGAATTTCCTCTGTGATCTTTTTCATATTCAGCATTGCTTTTCCCGGAAGACCGAGAACAATATTTTCTGCTGCGGTCAGAACATCCACCAGCTTAAAATGCTGATGCACCATACCGATTCCCAGTGCATAAGAATCCTTAGGTGAACGGATTGTAACTTCTTTTCCATCTACCAGAATATGTCCTTCATCCGGATAGTAAATTCCATAGATCATATTCATCAGCGTGGTTTTTCCGCTTCCGTTTTCTCCCAGGATCGCAAGGATCTCTGATTTTTTCAGGGTCAGATCCACATGGTCATTTGCAAGAACGGAACCGAAACGCTTGGTGATCTGTTTCAGTTCAAGAGCATAATTCTCTCCCACTTCTATTCCCTCCTTTGATGCATTGAACAATAAATTTTACTATTATACAGATTGCTCTGCTTTTTTATAAAATAGAAGTTTTCTTTGGAAATATTCCATCATATAAAAAAGCAGAGCTGCTGACAAGCAGCTCCGCTGTATCTCTTCCTTACTCTACGATAGATGTAATTCCGTCAATTGCAAGGTCGAATACCGGAGCAGATCCGTATTCGGACTCATGGAAATATCCGTCGGAAACATACTCTGTTCCATCTTTTTCGTAAGTAGTAACTTCTTTGCCGTCAACTGTAAATGTAGAAGTGTCAAATACATGAAGAGAACCGTCAATAATTGCGTCCTCTACTTCTTTTACCTTTTCTTCTGTTCCTTCTGCAACAGCCTTCTCATTGAGTGGTGTCAGTTTGTCTGCGCCATCTGCGAATCCCTTGCACCAGTCAACATCAATTTCTGTTCCGTCTAAAATGCACTGTACTGCATAGGTATAATATACACCCCAGTTAATAGATGCAGAAGTAAGAGCTGTGTTTGGTGCAACAGAAGTCATATCAATATTGTATCCTACACATGGAACACCTGCTGCCTCACATGCGGTAGGAGCGCCTGTGGTATCTGCGTGCTGGCTGATCAGAACACATCCGTCAGAGATAAGTGCGTCTGCACACTCTTTTTCCAGGTCAAAGCTTGCCCAGCTATTTGTATATTTTACTTCCATAGTAACTGCAGGGCATACGCTCTTTGCTCCAAGATAGAAAGAAGTGTATCCGGAAATAACCTCTGCATATGGGAATGCGCCTACATATCCTATTTTTGCCTTATCTTCTGTGATTTCTCCGGCTTCGATCATCTCGTTCAGTTTCAGTCCTGCAACAACACCGGAAACATAACGTGCCTCATAAATGTTTGTAAAATAGTTATGCATATTTGCAAGTCCGCTTGCCTTTGCCTGAGTTCCTGTTGCATGACAGAACTGGACGTCCGGATATTCTCCTGCCGCCTGAAGGACATATGTTTCATGTCCGAAGCTATTTGCAAACACAACCTGGCATCCCTGATCTGCCAGATCAGCGGCAGCGTCATAACATGCTTCATTCTCACCAATCAGAGTTTTTTCGATTACCTGAGATTCTTCCAGTCCCAGATTTTCAACCATCTCGTCAATACCAGCCATATGAGCTGCACTGTAGCCTTCGTTTTCATCACCAATATAGATAATTCCAACTTTCAGATCCTCTTTGGCAACTCCTTTTCCTTCTGCATACACCGGCGCTGTCATGGAAACTGCCATAGCGGCTGCCAGACCTACTGCTAATGCTTTTTTCATTCCCTTTTCCTCCATTTTGATCCACAGTGCTTCTGACTGCAAAGAAACACAATGAACATATTTTATAAAACATACATAAAGAGGCACAACACTGTCTGCGTTCCGCCTCTCTGCATATGTCCTAATCATATCGAAAATGTTGAAAATTGTCAATACAATCAGAAAATTCAAACTATTTTTTCAATCTTCTAATTTTTTTTTAGTACTTACATTATTTGTGACTATGGTTTTTATTTAATCCCTCTCATAGAAAGGCTGATACGTTTTTTCTTCATATCAACGCCCAGTACCCGAACATCAACCACATCACCTACACTGACAGCTTCCAGGGGATGTTTAATGTATTTTTCACTGATTTCTGAAATATGGACAAGTCCGTCCTGATGAACTCCGATATCCACAAAAGCGCCGAAATCAATCACATTTCTCACAGTTCCCTTCAGGATCATTCCTTCTTTCAGATCCTTCAGATCAAGAACATCGGTACGAAGAACCGGTTTCGGCATTTCATCACGGGGATCTCGCGCCGGTTTTTCCAGCTCTTTCACAATATCTCTCAGTGTGATCTCTCCCACTCCCAGTTCTTCTGAAAGCTTTTTATAATCACTGATCTTACGGGAAATTCCGCCCAGTTTTCCTCCTGCAATATCCTCTGTGGTAAATCCCATCTTTTCCAGAAGCTTCTGAGCTGCCTCGTAGCTTTCCGGGTGTACACTTGTAGAATCAAGAGGATTTTTGCCTCCTGTGATCCTGGTAAATCCCGCACACTGCTCAAAGGCTTTCGGTCCCAGTTTCGCTACTTTCAGAAGTTCCCGTCTGCTGTTAAAACGGCCGTTTTCTTCTCTGTATGCCACGATATTTTTTGCAATCGCTTTGCTGATTCCGGAAATATATTCCAGAAGGGAAGCGGAAGCCGTATTAAGGTCTACGCCCACTTTATTTACGCAGTCCTCTACCACTCCTCCAAGAGCTTCTCCCAGTTTTTTCTGGTTCATATCATGCTGATACTGTCCCACTCCAATGGATTTTGGATCGATCTTCACCAGCTCTGCAAGAGGATCCTGAAGACGCCTTGCAATAGAAGCCGCGCTTCTTTGTCCTACATCAAAATTAGGAAACTCCTCTGTGGCAAGCTTGCTTGCTGAGTATACGGATGCACCGGCCTCATTGGTGATCACATAGGAAACCTGCTGCGGAATCTCCTTCAGAAGCTCCACAATGATCTGTTCGGACTCTCTGGATGCCGTTCCATTTCCCAGAGAGATCAGAGAAATATCATATTTTTTGATCAGCTTTTTCAGGGTATCCTTTGCCGCGCGGATCTTGGCATCAGAGGTAGGTGCTGTAGGGTAGATCACTGTTGTATCAAGCACTTTTCCTGTGGCGTCCACCACCGCCAGCTTACAGCCGGTACGGAATGCAGGATCCCATCCCAGAACCACTTTTCCCATGATCGGAGGCTGCATAAGAAGCTGTTCCAGATTTTTTCCAAATACATGAATGGCTCCGTCTTCTGCTTTTTCTGTAAGTTCACTTCTTATCTCACGTTCAATGGCCGGAGCGATCAGGCGCTTGTAGCTGTCCTCCACAACCTCTTTCAGAACAGGCGTTGTATTGGGATTGTCTTTTTTAATTACCTGACGGATAAGCCAGCCCAGGATCTCTTCCTCAGGAGCATTGATCTTTACGGTAAGGATTTTTTCTTTTTCTCCACGGTTCAGCGCAAGAACTCTGTGACCTGCAAGTTTTTTTACAGGCTCCTCAAATTCATAATACATCTCATACACTGAGCTTTCCTCTGGCTTTCTGGCAGAAGAAACAATGGTTCCCTTCTGCGCAGTCAGCTTACGGATATAGATTCTGTAATCTGCCTCATCAGAAATATGTTCTGCCAGAATATCTTTTGCTCCGTCAATAGCCGCCTTTACATCTGCAACGCCCTTTTCTTCTGATACAAAAGCCTCTGCCTCTTTTTCCAGAGATTTATCTGTCATCTGAAGCATCAGAATATTTGCCAGCGGTTCCAGTCCTTTTTCTCTGGCAATGATGGCGCGGGTACGCCGTTTCGGTCTGTATGGACGATATAAATCCTCTACCACTACAAGAGTCTGAGCTTCAAGAATCTGTTTTTTCAGCTCCGGCGTAAGTTTTCCCTGCTCTTCAATACTTCCGATCACCTGATTTTTCTTATCTTCCAGATTTCTCAGATACAGAAGTCTCTCGTGAAGAGAACGAAGCTGTTCGTCATTTAAAGAACCGGTTGCTTCTTTACGATAACGGGAAATAAACGGAATGGTACATCCCTCATCGATCAGCTTTACAGCAGCTTCCACCTGCCAGACTTCTACTCCAAGCTCCTTTGTAATCATCTGAATAATGTTCATATTTTCCTCCAGTTGTTTCATTTACATATATTTCTCAAAAAATATTTTTATCAGAGTCTATGCCTCTGAATTATAATCATCTCCTGTTTGCTGTTCCTGCAGCTCTTTATCTGCAGCAGTATCTTCCAGTTCTTTCGGAATCCAGTCTGTCACCTCATGTATATGTTTTTTCTGTTCTTCTTTCAGCTCTCCGATCACATCCATATAGAATATGGTATTGGTAGCGTATATATATGGCATTACCCACAGCAATAACACATACATCAGCAGTACGGAGATAAACATCAGAGGGATAAAGCTGATCTGAAGGATCAGATACTGTACCATATGCCCTTTCATAAGAGATGCGCTTTTTTTCAGGGCTTCTATTCCGCGCATCTGCGGATTATCTGCAAGAATATAAAATGCTATGGCAAAGGGAAGTTTTATTACCACTCCCAGAACCGTTGCCGCCACTAAACTGTACATGATCGGCTGACTCCACTCCAGAATTGCTTCCGCTGTTTCTGCTGCCGGAGCAGTCATATTTGCCAGATAATAAAACGGAATCATAAGAACTGTATCGATCAAAGAAACGATCAGCGCAGCTGACAATACTCCGTCCGACCCTTTTTTAAACATATAAATCAGATTTCCAAATCTGTACTCTCTTCTGCGAGCCATATTCAGGAGCATATAATTATACCCTGTACTTAGTACCATAGAAAGCAGAGTAACTATAAACAGAAAAGCCTGACTTAACAACCAGGACAAAAATGAGCCTCCAGGGAAAAGCTGAATCGCGATCATAGTCCCGATTGTATTTAATGCCGGAGCCGCCAGCATTGCCAGAATGGCAATTCCCCACTTTCCACTTAAAATCTGCTTTGCACAGGTTTTCCAATAACGTCTGTTTCCAATCATTTTCAACCCTCTCTTTCTTTTGCTATTTAGATACTTTAGCACGAATTAACAAAAGTGTCGATATTTTTTTAAGTTTTATAAAAGTTTTGCTGTACAGAAAAGTGCATAGAAAATATGATCTGTTTTCTTCTATCTAAATAACAGAAAAACCGCCTATCTGATGATCAGATAAGCGGTCAGATATCTTATTGTTTGTCCATTTCATGATGAACTGTGATGCTCGCCACCTTTGTAGTGCTTTCCTCCTCGTTAAACCAGAACTGTACAGAATGCTCCAGTTTGGAATCCTTGTTGGGATAAATAGTCAGATAGTTATCGCTATCCTCATAAAGATATCCTCTCTCTCCTGCCTTGGCGATCAGTTCGCTTTTATCTGCTCCGAGAGTAATATCCTCTGAAAGTTTCAGCGCAAGCACCTCCGGGTCATAGGCGCCAAAAGAAAGTTCTGTTACAAAGCAGTTTTCAATGGAAGTTGCATTTTCTGTCAGATTATGAACAGAAAATCTTACTGTCTGATTCTCTTTCATCATCTCGATAAATTCCACACCGCCGCCTTCCACAAAGGCATCCTCTGCAACATCCTTCATTTCCCATCCATTTTCCAGAAAAACTGATACAGGAGCAGGAAGCCGGTAAAGATTTCCCATGAACTCCACTTCCGGATCCATAAAATCACTTCCCAGGGCTGCAGGAGCCTGATAATTTGTTACAATTTCCGGTACCTCTGTACTGACGCTTCCTTTGTCAAAATTTTCCGGCTCTTTAAAATTCCGGATATCAGCCTGGAGAAGTGTGTTGGTTTCTTTATAAACATAAAGTTCCACCTTTTCGTAGGAATCTTTTTCATAGGTCAGTTTTGTATAGAGATCTCCGTCATAAACATCGCTTGGCTCGCCATATGCCGCCTTAATATCATCTATATTGGAAACACCCATGGAAATACCGCCCGGAAGATTTACAGGAGTTGCAGTCAGATCCGTATCTCCCCAGCTCATATCAAGCTTGATCCCTGCTACCAGACAATCTTTGACAGCTGCCTCATTAATACCAAAATTGATCACATTAACATAAGCGCTTACTTCACCATTATTAAATGTTACCATTGCATAGGAACCTGTGGGAACCATAGTATCCGGACTGTCATTTTCACTGAGGGTCCAGCCAAGAGCCGTGAACTCGTCATAAGTCATAGGAAGCTGAATAAGCTTGCCTGCATATTCCACCTGGAAGCTGTAAACATCTGTTCCAAGTCCGGATGTCGAAGCAGTATCTGCGGTTTCCCCCGCCTGAGAAGCTGCTTCCCCTGCTGCCGCCTCTGTAGCCGCTTCTGTTGTCTGCTCTGTTGCCCATACCATTGAGGGCGCGCTGAAGGTCATACATCCGGCAAGCAGAAATACTAAATATTTTTTCCTCATATATTCATCCTCCATTGGTTATTTTTTCTATTATATCGAAACCGAAGGCATTTTTCCAGTTATTTTTCACAATTTTTGTTGTGTCAATTTGCAGATTTTATCCTTTATATCAAAAATATATTTTTGCCTGACACGGCGTACTTTTCACATCCCGCTATCCGGTATAATGTTCCGGTATATATGACAAAATCCCATTTCAGCCCTGAACTGAAATGGGATTTTATATGTATATTCAGATCAATCAGCCAGATTAAAGGCATCATGAACTGCATTCATTGCACGGATACCGTCTTTTTCATTAATAAGAACTGTCACACGGATCTCAGAGGTGGAGATCATATTAATGTTCACACCTTCATTATAAAGGCTTTCAAACATTTTTGCTGCCACACCCGGGTTACTCATCATGCCTGCTCCTACAATGGAAAGCTTTGCAACATTTCTTTCAGAATGGATTTCTTTATATCCCAGTCTTGCCTGATGCTCTTCCAGAGCTGCCACAGCCTCATCAAGATCTTTGTCATCCACTGTAAAAGAAATATCCTTTGTTCCTGCCCGTCCGATAGACTGCAGGATCACATCAACGTTAATATTTTTCTTTGCAAGAACATCAAAAAGTTTAAATGCCACTCCCGGCAGGTCTTTCAGACCAATTACTGCGATTCTCACTGCCTCTGTATCAAGGGCAACTCCACTGATCAGCATTCTTTCCACTGTTACTTCCTCCTTTACAACAGTTCCTTCACTTGTATTCAGGCTTGAACGCACCACAAGAGGTACTCCGTATTTTTTAGCCATTTCCACAGAACGGTTGTGAAGTACACCCGCTCCCAGTGTTGCCAGATCAAGCATTTCATCATAGGTGATCTCTTTCAGCTTTCTGGCTGACGGTACTTTACGTGGATCAGCTGTATAAACTCCGTCCACATCTGTATATATCTCGCAGGCATCTGCATGCAGAGCGGCAGCAAGAGCCACTGCTGTAGTATCAGAGCCGCCTCTTCCCAGAGTTGTATAATCATCATATTTGTCGATTCCCTGGAATCCGGTTACTACTACGATCTTACGGCTGTCCAGCTCTCTTCTGATACGCTCCGTATCAATTCGTTTCAGTCTGGCATTGCCATGTACGCTTGTGGTATGCATAGATACCTGAAAAGCATTAAGTGACACTGCCGGAACGCCCAGGCTGTCCATTGCCATACTCATAAGAGCTACAGACATCTGCTCTCCAATGGTGAACAACATATCCATTTCTCTTTTTGGCGGTTTTTCACTGATATCCCGTGCCATGGAGATCAGTTCATCTGTGTACTTGCCCATTGCAGAAAGTACCACCACTACATCGTTTCCTTTTTTATAATCCTCGATACACCTTCTGGCAACATTAAAAATACGCTCCTTGTCTGCCACTGAGGTGCCTCCGAATTTTTTTACAATTAACATAATTTTCCTCCGAAAAGATATTTCATCATATCCCAGCCGTATTCTATTTTGATTCCGCTTTCAAGAGCTTCCTTTTCATTATAATGCCGTTTATGGCTCCGGGGAGCTGTACTGTCATAAAGAAGATAAGGTACCGGTTCCGCCACATGGGTCCGTACCTCCACAGGCGTAGGATGATCCGGAAGGATCAGCATCCGGTAATCCTCTCCCGATGCATCCAGTCCTGCTTTTACCAGGCGTATCAGCCTCTGGTCAAGATATTCTATAGAGCGGATCTTGCGCTCAACGCTTCCCTGATGCCCCATTTCATCCGGAGCTTCCACATGAATATACGCAAAATCATAGCCTTCTTCTGTCAGAGCCTTTACCCCAGCACGGGCCTTCCCTTCATAGTTGGTATCAAGTCCGCCGTTTGCTCCTTCCACGATCCTGCAGTCCATTTCCGCTCCTGCCGCAATTCCTTTAAGCAGATCTACAGCAGAGATCATCACACCCTTTTTGTGATAAATCTCCTCAAAAGATGTGAGAACAGGCTTTGTGCCCACCCCCCAGAACCAGAAACTGTTTGCCGGGTTCAGTCCCTGCTCTTTTCTTTTCCGATTCAAGGGATGGTCCTTCAGGATCTCGTAGCTTTTTTTCTGCATGGAAAGAAGCATTTCGTCCTGCGGAAGATAATCTCTGACCGTCTGTGTCAGCACATCATGAGGAGGTGTAAGCTCCAGTTTTTTTCCGTTGTCCCACACAAGGCAGTGACGATAGCTGGTTCCCACATAAAAACTGCAGCTTTCGTTTTTTAGCTCTCTGCATACGTCATTGAAAAGAACTGCCGCGTCCTCCGTACTGATCTCACCGGAGCTGTGATCCAGGATTCTCTGTTCCTCATAAGGAACATCCTCCTCTGTCAAAGTCACAAGATTACAGCGATAAACCACATCGCTTTCTTTCATGTCCACTCCGATGCTCAAAGCTTCCAGAGGTGATCTCCCTGTGTAATATTTTCGGGGATCATACCCCATTACAGAAAGATTTGCTGTATCGCTTCCCGGCGCCATCCCTTCCGGTATGGTGGAAACAGTTCCGATTTCAGACATTCCCGCCAGTTCATCCATACAGGGGGTGTCGGCACAGGAAAGAGGTGTTCCGCCATTCAGACTTTCCATTGGCCAGTCTGCCATTCCATCTCCCAAAACCACAACATATTTCATAATTACCTCCTCGCTGTCTGTTATCTCAGACATTCAGGTACGCTCCCGACGACGACGTCTCACTGCCGGACATTCGGTTGCTCTTCTGAGCAGCTGTCCCTGGCTACTTTCAGGAACTTCTCAGATCAGTCCTTTACACGGATCATGGAAACTACTTTTCCGTTCAGGAGGGCTGCTTTTTCTTTATATTCAGCCTGCTTCATTGCAGAAGTCACAAATGCAAACTCTCCCGGAAGCTTCTTCAGATTAACGATCTCAACCTTTCCGAACACTTCCTCCACCTGCTCTACAGTAGCTCCTTTTACTCTTACAAAAAATCTTCCTGCAACCTGATCCAGTTCCATCAGATGAAGCTGTCTGCTGGTCCAGTTTGTCATAATATTTCTGTGGAGATGTTTTGCCTCGTCCACAACGTCTGCTACAACAGCGCTTGCTGTTGGCAGCTTGCCTGCGCCGCTTCCGTAAAACATTGCATCTCCAAGGACATTCCCATGTACAAACACACTGTTAAATACACCGTTGACACTGTACAGTGGGCTGTTTTTTCCAAGAAGGAACGGCGCTACCATTGCATAGAAGGAATCTTTTCCCACTTTGCGGCTGGTTGCCAGAAGCTTGACTGTCATTCCCAGTTCTGCCGCATATTCCATATCCTCCGGTGTGATCTTTGTAATACCCTCTGTATAGATTTCCTCGTAATTCAGGAATTTTCCATAGGCAAGTGAAGAAAGAATGGCAATTTTACGGCATGCATCATAACCTTCCACGTCCGCTGTAGGATCTGCCTCTGCATATCCCTTTTCCTGAGCCTCTTTGAGAACTGCATCAAACTCAGAACCCTCGGTACTCATTTTATAAAGCATATAGTTTGTTGTTCCATTGAGGATTCCGGTGATCTCATCAATCTCATCTGCCGTAAGAGAGGAATTCAAAGCACGGATAATCGGAATACCACCTCCGCAGCTTGCCTCAAACAGGAAATTGATATCCTTTTCACGGGCAATCTCCATAAGCTCCGGACCATGCTTTGCAACGAGAGCCTTGTTGGAAGTACATACGCTTTTTCCAGCCTCAAGCGCGCGCTTCACAAAGGTATATGCAGGTTCAATGCCGCCCATGACCTCAACAACAATATCTACCTCCGGATCATTGACGATGATCTCATAATCATGTACCAGAATCTCCTGTACAGGATCTCCCGGAAAATCTCTGAGGTCCAGTACATATTTGATGTTGATCTCTGCGCCGGCCCTTTTATTAATACTCTTATGGTTTGTGTTGATAACCTCAACGACACCGCTGCCTACTGTGCCGTATCCTAATACTGCTATATTTACCATATCTTCCTCCCATATAAGTTTCTTCCTGCTGTCTTCTGCTTCTGTGCCGTCCTACAACAGCCTTTTCGATGGTCCGGCTATTCTCATCCCTGAAGTTTCAGATAATGGATTCCTTCAGTTCTCTCAATATCCTCTACCATAGCTTCTGTATTTCCTCTTCCTGGAAGAATATCCACACTCAAAGTCAGTGTGGCTACTCCGTTAATAGGAATACTCTGATGAATGGTAAGGATATTACCGTGAAACCTTGCTATGGTCTGAAGAACCGTGGACAAAAGTCCCCGCTCGTCGTCCATCTGTATAATAAAGGTAATGGTTTTTCCTCTTGCCTGTTCATGAAAAGGAAAAATATCATCCTTATATTTATAAAAAGAACTGCGGCTGATCCCTGTCTGCTCCGCTGCGTCCTGAACCGTGCTTACCTTTTCTGATTTAAGAAGGCGCTTGGCCTGCAATACCCTCAGAAGCACTTCGGGAACTGCCCTTTCTTTTACTACATAATATTTATTTTTTTCTGCTGTTTTTTCCATGTCCTTTCTCCTGTATATGATAAAAAGATATCCCCCGAAGGGATGTCCGTTTCAAAAAGACACCTGTTTTCCTACGAGGGATATGTTATCACACCTGAGTACAGTCTGCAAGTATTTTTTGCAAAGCACCCATAAAGAGAAGAGCAGAACCTACTCTGCTTTTTTTGACAGGGCGATCCATTTCAGATATGCATTGATAAACAGATCGATCCCTCCATCCATCACTGCATCCACATTTCCTGTTTCTTCATTTGTACGGTGATCCTTCACCATAGTATACGGCTGCATAACATAGGAACGGATCTGATTGCCCCAGCCGATCTCTGTCACCTCTCCGCGGATACCGGAAAGCTTTTCCTCTGCCTCCTGCTGCTTCAGAAGATAGAGCTTGGCTTTCAACATCTGCATGGCTTTATCCTTGTTCATATGCTGGGAACGTTCATTCTGGCACTGTACCACGATTCCGGTTGGGAAATGTGTGATACGGATAGCAGAAGAAGTCTTGTTGATATGCTGTCCGCCGGCACCGCTGCTTCGGTAAGTATCAATACGGATATCTTCGTCATTGATCTCCACATCCAGATCTTTTTTGATATCCGGCATTACGTCACAGGATACAAAAGAAGTCTGACGTTTACCTGCTGCATTAAACGGTGAAATACGGACAAGACGGTGTACACCCTTCTCGGATTTCAGATAACCATAGGCATTTTCTCCGTTTACCTGGAAAGTAACGGATTTTACTCCGGCCTCGTCGCCATCAAGATAATCAAGCACTTCCATGGTGAATCCTTTACGGTCTACCCAGCGGCTGTACATACGGTACAGCATTCCGCACCAGTCGCAGGCCTCAGTTCCTCCCGCACCGGCATTCAGCTTGATAATGGCATTTTCGCTGTCATACTCTCCTGAAAGAAGTGTTTTTACTCTGATGTTATCAAAATCAGTACGGAACTCATCCAGCATTTCCTGAATTTCAGGAATAAGATCCGGATCGTTTTCCTCGTACCCCATCTCGATCATGGTTTCCATATCATCCATCTGTGTTACCAGGTTATGATAGGTTTCCATATCGTCCTTCATGCTTTTCAGCTCTTTCATTTTTTTCTGGGACACTTCTGCATCATCCCAGAAATCAGGCGCTTCCATCTCGCGCTCTAATTCTTCAACCCGCTTTTCTTTATTAGCCAGGTCAAAGTGAATCCCTCACTTCCACTAATGGTTCTGTGTATGTTGCAAGAATACTCTTGAACTGATCTAACTCAACCACAGCTTCACCTACTTTCTTTATATTTGTCAAGACAATGCCAGTTCCAAAAAACGGCACATATCAAGTGTTCCTAGCATACCATATCCTTTGCCAAACTTCAAGAGAAGCAGCAAAAGAAGCCGGTAAACAGGACAAAAACGCCGGTCTCTCAAAAACAGAAACCGGCGTCTTATATACATTATATCACTCTGTCAATGGGAACCAGATGATGTTTCCCATACTGATCTGTGTACAGTTCTGACTCCACACGATAAACATCTCTTAACATTTCTGAGGTAAAAATCTTTTCCGGTTTATCGTCCTGATAAACGCCTCCCGAATCGATCACAACCACATGATCGGAATATTTCGCAGTGATATCCAGGTGGTGCAGCGTTACCACTGTTGTAAACTGTCTTTCTTCTGTAATTTCTTTCAGAAGGTCCATAAGATAAAACTGACGGTTCAGATCCAGGGCGCTTGTAGGCTCATCCATAAGGATGATCCTGGGATTTTTTATCAGTGTCTGCCCTATAAAAACCAGCTGCTGCTGTCCGCCTGACAGCTCCGAGATCCTTCTGTGAGCAAAAGGAGTCAGCGATAACAGGCGCATAATCTCCTCTACCTTTTCCATATCAGAATCTGTAATTCTGAACTTCAAGTCATTCAGAAGTCCAAGCAGGATTATTTCATAAACATTCAGCTCTGCATCGCATACCGTATTCTGGTTCAGATAACTGACCGTACGGGAAATCTCATCAGAAGATAAATCTTTGCGATTTTTCCCGCAAAACAAAACGTCTCCGGTTCCCTTATTCAAACCGGCAATACATTTTAAGATGGTACTCTTCCCCGCACCGTTTGCGCCTATAATAGCTGTGATCTCGCCGGGCCGGGCACAAAAACTGATCCTGTCCAGAACAGAAGTTTTCCCATAACTAAATGACAGATTTTTTACTTCCAGCATGTACTTCACCTCTTTCTGAGAATCAATGCAAAAAATACCGGCACACCGATCAATGACGTTAAGATTCCAATGGGGAAAACCGCGCCCGGAACGATTATCTTTGACACAACCGATGCGATGGACAAAATAGCCGCTCCCCCAAGAGCAGACATTGGAATAAAGAATCTCTGATCCTCGCCCAGCAAGATCCTGGCAATATGAGGACCTACAATTCCTACAAAACCAATACTTCCAACAAATGCCACTGCTGTTGCAGTCAGAAGAGAAATCATAATAAACATCTGCATACGAAGCCGTTCCACATTAATGCCCATACTCTTTGCTCTTTCATCTCCAATGCTCATGGCTGTCATTTTCCAGGACTTTGTAAATACAAATACAAATGCAAGCAAAAATACAACTGCTATCATTGTAACATTGGACCAGTCTGCTTTCATAAGACTTCCAAAAGTCCAGAAAACAATATTGGACAGTTCTTCCGGAGAAGCCATATACTGGAGAAATGACTGCCCGGCTTCAAAAAAGAATACCATACCGATTCCGGCAAGGATCATGATCCCCGATGTAAAACGTTTGACTTTACTGATAAAATAAATTCCCATACACGCCATCAGGGCAAAAACAAACGCACACATAGGTACCAGAAAGTTTCCCAATACCGCAAGCGCTCCCAATCCTGTTGTCAGAGCAATCGAGGCGCCAAATCCGGCTCCGGCAGACAGTCCCAGAGTGTAGGGACTTGCCAGCGGGTTATTCAGTATCGTCTGCATGACTGCACCGGACAATCCCAGTGAAGCCCCTACCACGATTCCCATTACTGCTACCGGAAGACGCATCTGCCAGACAATCACTCTGGAAATTTTATCAACACTTCCCGGACAAAACAGCGCCTTCAGAATTTCCGGCACAGGCATTTCAGATGCGCCAAGTAAAACTTCCATCAGAAAGCTGATGATACAAAGGCAGAGTCCTCCGATAATGATCAGAAGTTTTTTTCTGGTATTTTCTTTATAACGAAATACTTCTTCTGTTTTAGCTCCTGTCGTCATACTGGTTAATACCTCATAAACCAGTTACCGCCAAAGGAAAACGGAAGAAATTCATCAAAAAATTCTTTCAGAGTAGCTGTCGGATCCAAATCTGCAAATTCTTCCGGCCAGATTGCCTGCGCCAGCGCTTCTATGGTAGCACAGTCAAAAATATAACGGGAAAGAACCTGCTGTACAATGTAAACCTCTTTATTTTTGTATGCTGTCAGTTCTGTCCAGCCGTCTCTCTTTGCAAAATAATCGTCCACCAGTTTTCTTGTTTCTTCTTCTGTGCTTTTATATCCCATACGGATAGAGCCTGGTGTTTCAGGCGCATACAGGCCTGCAAAAATGATCTTTTCCGGATCCAGCTTTAACAGAAATTCCGGCTGAAGATCTCCTCTGTGCTCTACAACGCCTTCACCACTTGGAACTCCTCCTGCAAGATGTACCAGTTTTCCCCACATGTAATCGCTGGCAAAGCTGTCGGGCAGTCCCTCCGGACCTTTATAACCAACCTCCATATGAACTACAGGTCTTTCGTTTGTTTTTAAAAGTTCATCTACTTTTTCATATACCGGTTCTACGTGTGATGTGTAAAAATCAATTAATTCCTGAGCTCTCTCTTCCTCGCCAAACATCTGTCCCATGATTTCCATAGACTGAATATGTTTTTCCAGGACCTCTGCATGAAAATCAATGTACACAATCGGAATATCTACTGCTTCAAACTTGTCCTGATATCCTCCGTCCACAATTGCTTCCTTCAGACCTATGGGAACCAGAACTGCATCCGCTTCGCTGGAAACAGCTGCTTCCATATTAAATGTACTGTCACCAAGTGAACCAAAATCCGGAAGCTCCTTCAATTCCGGAACATCTTCAGTAAATACCTCCCACATATCTGCGTTTGTTTCCTGCAGACCGGCATCCAGATTTGCCATATGATCCGTCAGATCTTCTCCAAACAGAGCCGCCATGGTAAAAAACGGACCGCCTGCAGCTGTCCACTGAATGATCACCTTATCTACCGGTTCTTCAAATGTGTGTTCCTGTCCGTCAAGATCTGTAAATGTAATTTCCTGTGTTTCCTCTGCCTGAACAGTGATTCCTCCGGCTGAACATACAACTGTCCCCGAAATTCCTGCAATTAATAAGCGTTTCCATAATGTGTTTTTCATTTTTTTCTCCTTTAAAACGGTTTACTTTATTCCCATTACACAAATCCAGTTTTTTCTTCATCCTTATAAACTCTGGTTCCAGAAAATCCTGCTTCCTGCAAATACTGCGTCAGCTGCTTTTCGTTGTATAAATGCATTCCATCAATCATCTGAACCCATTGCTGATCGATTTCCTTGGTGCCGTCTGTATCATTTACGATCATAAAACAGCCCTTTGGCTTTAATATTCTGAATACTTCCTGAAAACTCTTTAATGGTCCCGGCCAGAAATAAACTGTTTCAAATGCAGTTGCCAGCTCCACGGACTCATCTTCCAGAGGCATGGCTGAAACATCTCCCTGTACAACCTTGCATCTGCCTTCCTGTATGGCTTTTTTATTTACCTGACAGGTCTTTTTAACAGAAACAGCTGAATAATCCAATGCAGTTACAGAAGCATCCGGATATTTTTTCAGCAGCTGTTCCACATTACGTCCACCACCGCATCCCAGTTCTGCAATCGTACACGGATTTATTTCTTTCAGATGATCCATTCCCCAGTCAGATACCTCTGCATGGCCTGTATTCATGGTATTTACCATACGTTTTCCCAACAGTCCCACAGGTTTTCTCGTATTATTGTAATATTTTTCCCTGATTCCCATAACTCCCTCCCTTTTATTCTTTTTATAAAGCATATAAAAATCATGCAGGAAATGTTCATTAAACAACACTATATCATGTTGCATAATAGACTCACAAGTCCCCACGGGGGATATGAATGCTGTTTTCAGGCAATAAAAAAACACCGTTTCTTTACAAATGAAATTTCCCTTATCCCAGAAAGAATTCAGTCATTTCATCCGCAAAACAACGGCGTTTTATGTTTTTATTTATCAGGAGAAAAAGCTCTCCGCAACCCTCATATCCGCAATATATCCAACACTTCCGGTCATATAAACATCACCGTTATCCGTAATGTCGATCTGGATCATTCCGCCGGGCTGGTTCACATTTACGCGGCTCTCCACCATTCCCAGACGGTAGGCGGTCACTGCTGCCGCGCAGCTTCCGGTACCGGATGCTTTTGTATAGCCGGAACCTCTTTCCCATATCTCAATATCCAGATTTCCTGTGTCAATCTTACGACAGATCTGGAGGTTCATCCTTTCCGGAAACTCATCTGCATTTTCCACATAAGGTCCCAGTTCCTTTACCATCTCCTTGCTGACTTTGTCCATAAAAATAATGCAATGAGGATTTCCGACTGTCAGACAGGTTGCTTTGTAAGCCTTTCCCTGAAAAGAGAAATCCTCATTGATCACTTCACGGATCTCTCCTGTTACCGGTATTTCCTCTGACAAAAAGGAAGCCTTTCCCATATTTACACGAAACTCTGTTGCACGGCTGTTCAGACATTCTACTTCAATAGGGCCGGACAACGTTTCGATCGAAAACTTCTTTTCTTTCACATAGCCCTGATCCATAAGGTATTTTGCAAAAATCCTTACTCCGTTTCCACTGATCTCAGCCTCGCTTCCGTCTGCATTAAAAATATGCACACCTGTTTTGCCATTGATCTCCACAGGTCCGTACAGAACTCCGTCTGCTCCCAGTCCGAATCCTCTCTGACACATAAGAGCAATTTTTTTGCCCTGAAGCTGTACACGATTTTTGTTTGGATCCAGAACCAGATAATCATTGCCAAGTCCCTGATATTTCACCATTGTAATGCAGCCTGCCATCTAAAAACCCTCCATTGAATCTTATGTTCACGTTTATTATAATACCATTATATCTGATATTTTTTCTATGTATATAGGATAAAATGCCAATGATATTGCAAAAAATGCTCCTGTTGTCATTTGCCCTATACCCGACAGCCTGAGCATTTATCCAATGTCCACACTTGCAGTAATTCCTTATCTGCGATAAACTGAACATAATCAATAAAGGAGCTGAAGCCCATGAATACTTCTTCTGACCACCTGGATACCCGGTCTGCTTCCTGCGATTCAGAACCGACAGAGAATTCTTTTATTCCCGTCCAAAAAGAAAAAACCGGATATCTGAAAGAAGACTTCCGGTTGTTTCACATTAAAGATCAGACTGAAAAAGAATATTTTTATCATTATCATGATTTTCATAAAATCATTATTTTTCTCTCTGGAAAAGTCACCTATCATATAGAAGGAAAAGCATACCATCTGAAGCCCTGGGATATGCTGCTGATAAGCCGGGGCTCCATTCATATGCCGGAAATCGACTTTTCGCTTCCCTATGAGCGGTTTATTCTGTGGATCAAAGATGATCTGAAAGCCTCTGAGCTAAATACCTGTTTCCAAAAAGCAAATGACCGCAGCTTCAGCCTGATACGTCTGGATGCCCGTCTTATGGAGCAGATAAAAAATATTCTCTGTGAACTGGAAGCATCCATGTCCGGTACACAATTTGGAGATCCGCTTCTGAAACAGGCTCTTTTCACTCAGTTTATGGTTCATGTAAACCGCATTTTTCTGCAAAAGCAGTATATTACTGACCAAAAATCCTATTCCTCTGACTCTCATGTAGAGCAGCTTGTGTCATATATCAACCAGAATCTTGAAAAAGATCTTTCCATTGACGCTCTGGCATCCCGGTTCTTTTTCAGCAAATATCATATGATGCGAAAATTTAAGGAGGAAACCGGCTGTACCATCCATAATTATGTTACAAGCAAACGGCTCCTCCTTGCCCGCTCTCTGATCGCTCAGGGAACGCCGGTTATAAAAGCGGCTCTACAAAGCGGCTTCCGAGATTACACCACTTTTTCCCGCGCCTATAAAAAACAGTTCCGCCAGCCTCCTGCCCGAAAGCAGTAGGCTGCAATAGCATAGCATCTTATCTGGCCTGTTTTTTCATGGCATAATATCCGATCATAACTGTCCATACATAAGCGCAGGTTTTTGGAATCATCAACATTCCAACTGCCGGTATGGTGTCTGCCCAGAGTACAACAGGAATATAAAATCCGAAGCTCAGTACAATGGTAAGCCACATCCAGCGGAAATCTCTGTCTTTATGCTCTTTCGCACTTCTGTAAAACAGAACGATCACGATCAGACCAAGAATTGCAAATGGAATGTTTCTGTAAATTCCCCAGGACAACGGCGCATCGGCACTTGTCCAGGCGTTCTGAGGAAACAGACAGAGTACAATACGAAGAGCTGCCATCGCATATACGGCTATTGTAATTTCTTTTTTTCCTTCAATCTTATAACGATTTCTCCATACATAATACAGAAGAATATAAAATACAGTCATTGTAATAGAGGTAATAAATTTACCGATACCAAGAGCTGCTGTATAGTTTTCCAGTCCTGTTGTACATAACGCATATGCCCGTGGAACCAGATGGAACGCATCTCCGCATCCCAAAGTGACTGCCATAATTCCAAACAGACGATACTGTCTGTCTCCTTTGCTTTGTCTGATCATTTTGATTCCTACGGTAATAACCAGAACAAGATAAACTACATCAAATAAAGTTTCTCCAAAAGCCTGCATAATATTTGTCTCCTTTTTTATTATTTATTTCACAGCATTTCTATGCTGTTTTTTTCTGTAATCGGATTTCTCTGAAATAATTTCTGCCAAAAAGAATCCCTGCCAGCAAAAGTGAGGCGCCAAGACCGGAATAAAACACAGCAATAAATACCTCCGGGCCAAGACCGGACTCTCGAATATAAATCCCTCCTGTCATCATAACAGCCATGATCACAAAAGATTTCACATCAAAGAATTTCAGAAAAAACTGTTTTTCTTCTTCGTATGCCCGTATTCTCTTTGTATGTTTTTTTACCAGTTTTCCAAAGATAAAATACTGAAAAACAGTAAACACCATAACAGAAAGAACAATATTTCCCACAGTAACATAGGAAGGGTATACCAGAAGTCCTATGCGCAGAATATTGATTCCTGCAATTCCCCATACCAAACATGCGATCATAAGCAATATATTCTTTTTTACTTTGAACATTTCCTGTTCCTCCTTTCTGAACATTGTTCACTTTGTTTCCAAATAAGGTGCAGAAACATCTGCTTCTGCACATAACTATCAGTAAATCAGTCTTCTGACCATTTCCAGAATAGAACTGCTGTCATATTTTTTTTGCAGCATATCCGCAAGAATCAGGGAAAATACAAGCTCTGCCAGCATTTCTCTGGTAAAGGACTCATCAAAGGCGTCCTGACGGATCTTTTTATCCTGAGCCATCACCATACAGAATCCCCTACGCATATGATTCCAGGACCTGGCCATTAACTGCTGCCCTCCTGCCTTTTCGCCTGCGGCAAAACCTACGGAGTGAAGTGCAAAAAATCCGGGATATTTCTGTTCCCCTTTTTCCAGACTGGTAAACACCCACTGGATACATTCTGTAAAGCTGTCAAACGCATCCTCATCTGAAAAATGAAAAATATCACACCAGATACTTTCTACGGTAGCAGCCATCAAATCTGCTTTTGAATTAAAATAATTATAAATAGAGCCTACCGAAACTCCACATGCTCCGGCAACACTTCTGATGTTCACCGCAGCCCAGCCTTTTTCCCGGATCAGCTGCCTGCTGGCTTCAAGAATCGCTGCCCTGGAGGTAACAACTGTATTCATTCTATCGTTCTCCTGTTTCCCTGATCACACCTTTGAAACTATTTTCAATATGAACAATGTTCATTATAGTGTTCTGCTCTCTTTTTGTCAAGATTTATTTTTAAAAATCATGGTTCCTTTGCCGCATTGACTGCATTTGAATTATACCATTGCCCGATCAGCCTTTTTTGTCCTGTATGTGTATCCAGCTCCCATAGCTCTGCATTATCATTCATCGACTCTGGACGAAACTGCGTAAAACAGATTTTATCTTCTAATTCATAAAATCCGCCGCCCATATATAAATGAAATTCTCCCAGGTCATAGCTGGTTTCCTCACTTGTACGGAGATCTTTTCGATACAGAGTGGTATACCCGTTATTTTCCTGCTTATAGTACAATCCAGTTCCGCTGACAATGCTTTTGGCCTTCTGATTTCTCAGCAATATCTCTGTTTCACTTGTGTGAACATCAAAGGAACAGGTTGTATATAAAGAATCCTCCCCCTGTACCATATAATAAAGCTTATGATCCAAAGCCCCCAGACGAAGCCCATTCACTCCTGACATTGATCTGATATTTCTGTATCCCGGTTCTGAACAGTACCACATTCCATTATCCAGAGATGTGGAAAACCAGAAGTTTTCATTGCCTGCTCTGAATCTGTAAGGCAGGGCCTCCTGATTTTCTCCTGTGTCCAGATTGATCCTGCGGCTTTTCTGATTTCCCTTTTCATCTGCAGCAGTATAATAAATAAATCCTTCGTCAATACACAAAAAAGTGGAAGGATGGGCATCTTCTGCCAGAACCTCCTGCCCGGATCCGTCCAGGTTCATTCGTATGATCGGGGCCGGATCTTTTTCTTCCCCGTTATTTTTTCTCCAGTAAATTTTATTCTCATATACGGCAATGGTGTCCATATAATTTCCTGACAGAGATGTATATCCCTCTGCATTTACATTATATACAGTATAAACATTGCCATTATTTTCCCACATCCTTGCAGAATACAGCATCTGGTCACAAGACTGCTTTTCCATATTTTCTGATGCTTCTGCCACTCTGACGCTGCACATGCCTCCTGCAAGACACAACGCAGCCAGTCCCACTGCACATAACTTTTTCATTTTTCTCATTCTTTCATCTCCATAAATATTACTGTAAATTTATAACTGTAAATACAAACCAGTTCCTTCTGACTGTACTGTTTGTTCCTGATTCTTCTATAGAACTATAAAAAACAAATTCCCACGCTGCCAGATACCTCTTATAGTTCTCAGACAACGTGGGAATCTTTTTCTTTTTCATTCGCACCGAACAATTTTAGTCTAACAGTTTTTCACATACTTTCAAGGTGTGGCAACATTTGTGGGTGATTTATTTTTATTTTTATCATAAACCATATTCTCTTTGCCAAATCCTCAAAAAAATGTCATAATAGTAATATCTGATATAACTGTCCAAAAACCGACAGAACATCTGCTTAATATGAGCAAAAGGTGAATGCAACGCTTCTGTAGTTCTGCTGATTTTAAACAATGAAACCTTCACCTTTCAATAAAATACTTCATTTATACACGTAAAGGAGAAACATATATGGAATTTCAAGAGCTGATCGAAAAAAGAAGAAGTGTCCGCAAATACAGCGCCGGACACCGGATCCCTAAAGAACATATTATGGAAATGATCCAGGCTGCCCAGGAAGCGCCATCCTGGAAAAATTCCCAGACAGGCCGCTACTACTGTCTTTTGTCCGAAGAAATGACCCGGCAATTTCGCGCAGACTGCCTTCCTTCCGGCAATGCCCTGAAATCTGAAAATGCAACCCTTATTGTTACAACCTTTGTACGCAACCGCTCCGGCTTCAAACAGAACGGAACTGCAGACAATGAACTTGAAAACGGCTGGGGCTGTTATGATCTTGGACTGCAGAATGCAAACCTTGTTCTCAAAGCAGAAGAACTGGGTTACGGCACTCTGATCATCGGCATACGGGATGCCCAGAAAATAAGAGAATTTCTTTCTGTTCCAGAGGAAGAAATCATTGTTTCCGTGATTGCCGTAGGCATACCTGCCGAGGAGCCTAAACGCCCCAAACGCAAAGAAACCAAAGATATCGTAAGCTTTTTATAAAATTACATATCCCAAATTTCCCTCTCACAGATAATTTTTCTTTTCTATCGCTGTGAGAATATGTTACAATACTTTTCATAACATTTTGTAACAAACAGTAGGAGGTGTATATGAAATTTATTTATCCTGCGGTATTCCGCAAAACTGAAAATGGAACTTATCATGGATTTTTCCCGGATCTGGAATGCTGCTATGCTGACGGCGACACTCTGGACGATGCCATTGATAATGCAAATGAGGCAGCGTATAACTGGATTTCTCTGGAACTTTCTGAGGATGACTGCAATCTCCCGTCTGTTTCTGATAAAGAAGATATGGAGCTTCAGGAAGGAGATATTGTACGGAATATTTCTGTGAATATCCGATTTTACGAAGGCTGGGACGAATAAATCGCCCCAGCCTTTTTACTCAGCACATATGTAATGATAAAGTCCCAAAATCTTATAATAACCGGCAACCGCCCCCTGATCGACAACACCCTCACATTGTGTCGCATGAACTGCTGCTTTTCCAAATACAGGAACCATATTTCTGGTCGCTTCTACGCCTTCTTTTGCAGCATTAAGCGCCGCTGTCACTACTTCCATCAGAGAAGCTTCCGGTTTCTTTTCGATCAGATCCTCAGCTGCCTGAGCTGCCGGGAATACAGAATCATAAATTGTACGCTGTCCTGTCTGACATTTACCTCTCTTTTGTATACCGGCTGCAAATCCCATAAGATATGCTGCCAGCCCTTTTCCATCTATTTCTGTCTTTCCCTTTAAATTTTTTCCACCCTCCATAATACCACTGGACATAAGAAATCCCATTGTAGAGGGGACAAGTCCTGACATCTTCATTCCGGATTTCATAAGAAGTTTCCCTATATCTCCGTCAGCTCCATCCATTTCATTATGTATCAGCTCCGGAAGAGAACCATATCCCTTACTCATAGTAAGTCCTAAATCACCATCACCCAGCCGGGCATCCATTTCGCATAATTCCTCTTTTTTCTCTACAAAAAGTTCACCCACAGAGGCAAACAGATCCGGTATATGGTCAAATGTAATTATTTCCATATGAAACCTCCTCAAATCTATGATTATTTCTGGCAGATAAACGGTGTGTTTACCGGATGATCCATATAGCGCTTCATCTCATCATTCATTTTACATATAGAAATAGATGCGCCTGCCATTTCCATAGATGTTGCATATTCACCTACAATAGTTTTGTAAATACGAATTCCTTTGGCTGTAAGAATTTCGTTTACATCATTGCTAAGTATGTATAATTCCTCAACAGAAGTTGCTCCAAGTCCGTTAATAAGAACAGAAATTTCATCTCCCTCTTTTAAGGGCATATCCCCAAGAAGCGTAGTTAAGGATTCTTCGGCAATCTCCCGGGATGTTTTTAACGGACCATTCCATACACCAGGTTCTCCATGGATTCCCATTCCCATTGCCATTTCATTTTCTTTCAATTCAAAATTTGCGTGTCCTACTTCCGGAATAATACAAGGTGTAAGAGCAAATCCAACAGTACGTGTATTGTCTTTTGCCAGCTGCGCTGCAGCCATTACTTCATCAAGCGTTCCGCCTTCATCTGCTTTTGCCCCTGCTGCCTTAAACATAAAATAGATTCCAGCCACACCTCTGCGTGTATCTGGATCTGCATGTGAATTTACATCGTCAGCCCCAACAATACTTTTACATTCAATGTCATCCATATCACAAAGATCTGATGCCATATCAAATGTCATAATATCTCCGGTATAATTACCATAAAGGAACAACACACCTGCTCCGGCATGAACCTCTTTTGCAATCTTATAAATCTGTTCCGGAGACGGAGACTGGAATACACCGCCTACACCACATCCATCAATAAGTCCCTCTCCTACATATCCCAGGAATAATGGAAGGTGGCCCGATCCTCCTCCGGTAATAATAGCAACTTTTCCTTCTTTTTTGTGTGCAATGCAATAGCTTCTAAGATCATCTTCCGCACATTTTACCTGATCCGGATGGGCCGCATAAATCCCTTTAAGCATGTCGTCTACATAATTTTCCGGCGCATTAATAATTTTTTTCATATTCTGCCTCCTTATCTTTGTACTTATTGAATAGTTTTTTCTGTTATACGCAAATTATCATTTTCATTTTTAACTATATTTTAATCACTTTTGTTTGCTTTGTCAATTATTTTGTCCGTTTTTGTTGTTTTATCTCCGTATTAGTTGTGCATTTTGTATATATTGTTCTTTTTATCCTATTTATAAGAAAAACTTTGCTTATCAGCTCAGAACTCATCAAAATATCTCCAATATTCAAACTTCTTCCATGTGCGGTTGTTGTATTTGATTTTTCACTTAAACCATGATATCTTAAATTAAAACAAAGATGCTTAAATATATGAAAGGAGTCTTTTCGCTGTGTTAGCAATCACCCGTAAACAAGCCATCAAAAAACTGCTTCAGGAACAAAAAAGTGTTACTATCTCTGATCTGTCCGCACGTCTGAACGTGACTAAAGAAACTATTCGCCGTGATCTCCGTGCAATGGAAAAAGATCAGGAACTTATACGCACTCATGGAGGAGCCTACATACTGGAAGGAGTTCAGAATGATCTGGATGTTACAACCAGACAGGCACTGCGTATCCCTGAAAAAGAAATCATTGCACAAAAATGTGATGCTCTCATTCAGCCCAGCGATATTATTTTTCTTGATTCATCCACTACTTCCTGGTATATTGCACGAAAAATCATCACCCGAAAATTAACGGTCGTTACAACCTCTCTGGAAATTGCCAATATTCTTTCGCATTCTTCCACCGTGCGTCTGTTTCTTACCGGAGGTGAATTTTCTGCCAGAACCAAAGGCTTCACCGGAAACGGAACTGTCCGCTCTCTCCAGCAATACTTTTTTGACAAAGCATTTGTTTCCTGCCGGAGCGTCTGTATGGAATTTGGCGTTACAGATATCAATGAAGATTCTGCCATGCTTTACAAAATTGCGCTCCAGCACGCCCACCAGAAATTTCTTGTAGTGGATCACACAAAGCTGGATAAGACTTCTTTTTCTGCAGTTATCCCCCTGGAAAAAATGGATGCTATTATTACGGACTGTGAATTTTCTCCAGAATGGAAAGAATGGCTCACCAAAAATTCTGTACGATATTATTAACAATAAAAGGGCGATTGTGGTCGCCCTTTTATTGTTTATTTTTTATCTACATATTTTTCAACCGGTTTAATTCCCATAGCTTCAAAAGATTCTTTAAACGGTGCGTATGCAATTCCCTTCTCTGTAATAATTCCTGTAACCAGACTGTGATCTGTCACATCAAAGGCAGGATTTACCACTCCGACTCCTTCCGGAGCCATGCGCTCTTCATACCACATCTCTGTAACTTCTTCGCCTTTTCTCTGCTCGATATGAATCTCATCTCCGGATTCCAGTGTCATATCAATCGTAGAAGACGGAGCGCATACATAAAACGGGATTCCATAATGTTTTGCAATAATCGCCACACCACTGGTTCCAATCTTGTTTGCAAAATCACCATTGGCTGCCACACGGTCACATCCTACAAATATAATTCCTACTTTTCCTTCTTTCATTGTATACGAAGCCATATTATCGCACTGCACATAGGTATCGATTCCCGCTGCCTGCATTTCATATGCACTTAAACGCGCTCCCTGCAGAAGAGGTCTAGTTTCATCACAGTATACATGCATATCGTTTTTGGGATCCCAGCCATGTTCCAGAGCAATATACATAGGCGCAAGCGCTGTTCCATACTTTGCAGTTGCCAGCGTTCCGGCATTGCAGTGTGTCATAATTCCCACACCTTTTCCAAGCTCATCTAACAGCTTAAATCCATATTCCCCAATATTTCGGCTGATCTGAATGTCTTCCTGACGGATTGCATCCGCTTCTTCCATCAGACGCACTTTTAACTGTGATATGCTCATGTTATGAATTTCATTCAACATAACATCATGCATACGGTTTAAAGCCCAGGAAAGATTTACTGCTGTAGGACGCGATGAATTGATATACTCCATCATCTCAGTACATTTTTTTATAAACTCCTGCTTATCTTCTGTTTCAATCTGATCTGCCAGCACATAGTAAGCATATCCACCAGTCACACCAATAGCCGGAGCGCCGCGTACCCGAAGAGAATAAATCGCCTCCCAAATATCTCCCGCTTCCTTAATGCTCAAATATTTACACTGGTTGGGAAGAAGCGTCTGATCAAGAATAACGATTTCTTTTTTATTATCTGCCAGTCGTACTGTGTCCAGATTTAAAGCATTTTCCATAACTGTATTCTCCTTTCGTAATTGCAGTAGCATGCCTGTTACGCATCTATTGCAGCAATAGCATCTTTTAATGTATTAAGGAAACATCTGCCACATTTTTTCGTGTCTCGGTTTTTAATAAAGTCAATCGCTGCAGTAATACAGATTTTCTCCGCCCGGGCACGCTTTTCTTTGTCCTCAATACTGGTAATGTCTTTTACATTTGCCATCCCCACAATGCGCCGGATCAGCTCCAGTCCGGTAACTGCAGATGTATCAGACAGAATAGTATCCATATAATAATTCTTATATGCTTCATTTTTGCACATAGTATCTGTTACATGTTCTTCATAATAAGCACGCATTTTTTCCATTGTCAGATTCACAACATCTGTAATTACTTCTTCTACCCATGTACAGAACTCAGTTTTTCCATACACGTCTCCGTTTGCCCATGCAAAAATCATATTGGCAATAACATTTCCAATATCATATCCCATAGGTCCATAGAAACAGAACTCCGGATCAAATACCATAGTGCTGTCTTCATTAATAAAGATAGAACCTGTATGTAAATCTCCATGAATCAAAGACTGCGCCCTTGTCATAAAATCCATTTTAAGTTTTGCTACTTCACAATGCAGTTCTTCATCATTATAAAGTTTTTCTTTCACAAAGTCTGCTATTGGAGCGAATACATTATTTCTGTGCATTTCATCATTATATGGTTCTGTGTAGACAAGCGCCTCTGAAATATCACATAACTCAGGATTAATAAACTTTCTCTGTAAGTCTTTCTTTTCCTGATGATCCATCACCACATCTGTAGTTCCCATCAGAACCTGAGCCATAAAAGTAGAAATCTGATCTGCAAATTTCGGAAAAATTTTATGCTCCAACATTGCTGTACGCATAATTTCGTGATCACTCAGATCCTGCATACCACAGGCGCTCATAACCGTATCATAAAAATATATTTCCGGTACATATCCAGGTGCAAGTTTTCCCTGAAGTACCAATATCTCGGACTCAATGCGATTACGGTCTGTATCCAATTTCATATCTTCCGAAATACGCGCCACACCGCCTGCCTGTTTAATAATAACGCTGTGACCCCTGCCATCTGTTACTTTAAAAACATAATTCAGGTTTCCATCTCCAATTTCTTTACATTCCATACTTTCCGCATCCCATTCCATCTGCGGAACTTTCAATTTTGCATACTCAATAGCATCCTCTGTAGTCATTAAAAAATATGTATCAAATTTAGACATTTCAAACCCTCCATTTCATTTTTTATCAATCTTCTTTTACTGTGATATAAGCTGCAACCAGCGCCAGGCAGAGAACTGCACCTTTAACTGCCGGAAGTACATAATAAACGACACCGCACATTGTCAGACCATTCTCAAGAACAGTAATTAAAAGCGCTCCTACAACTGTACCAAGGGCATTCGGTCTTTCCGCCCCACCTACAGAACGTCCGATAAATACTGCTGCCAGAGAACTCATGAGATAGCTGTCGCATCCGTTGATCTGTGCTGCAGAGTTACGGGAGCATACAACGATACCTGCTACTGCAATAAACAGAGCCGCAAACATACCTGCCATAAAACGGTATTTCTTTACATTAATACCGGAAAGTTTTGCCGCCGTTTTATTTCCGCCCATTGCATAGAGATAGCGTCCATGTTTGGTACGTTCCAACAGAACCCAGCAGATTACCACGCACACGATCATGATAATAATTATATACGGAGACTTTCCGATATTCTGAGAGCCCTCAGTCCAGCCTCCCCGAAGCGGACTTGTATCACCGCCACGAAGGTTTGCTACCCATTTCGGAACACCAAGTCCTGCAGAAACAGCGCTTCCACCTGTAAATGCCAAACCCAGACCTGCATGTACAAACTGGAGTGCGCAGGTTGCCAGCATATCCGGAATCTTACATACAAGAATCAGAAACATCGTCAGTAAATATGAAAACATAGTAAACAAAATAGTTACTACAACCGCAAGCCAGAGCGGAAGCCCAAACCACAGAAATGATGCGGCAAACACATAGGCACTGAATGTTCCCAGTGTTCCGGCTGACATATCAAATCCGTCCGGAGCCATAGATACTGTTGCAGCAAGAGCAAAAATCGTAACAACAGACATTGCACGAAGAATGTTCAGAAGGTTTGCCACAGAGAAAAATGCTGTGCCTTTCACAATCGTAAAAATCACAACTGCAACAACTAAAACGATTACCGCCGCCCAGCTCAACAGCATTTTTCCAATATTTTTCATTTTAGCATTTTGAACCATATTATTTTCCTCCCATAATGGATATGTTACTAAAGGCCTCAGCCTGTGTATGCACTGGTTGCTCCAGTAGCATAGTGCATAATTTCGTCCTCAGAAGTTTTTGCAGTTTCCAATTCTGCCGTAATGCGTCCATCAAACATTACATACATACGATCCGTAATGGATAACAGTTCTGAGTTTTCACAGGTTGCATAAATAACACAGTTGCCTTCTTTTGCAATATTATTGATCAACGTGAAAATTTCCTGTTTTGCGCCTACATCCACGCCCTTAGTCGGTTCATCAAAAATATAGACATCACAGTCTGCTGCAAGCCATTTTGCAACTGCGACTTTCTGCTGATTTCCGCCGGATAAATAGGCAACTTTCTGCTTGATCGACGGTGTTTTTATACTGAGACTTTTTACATACTCTTCTGCTTTCCTGGCCGCTTTACGGTCATTCACAAAAGAAAATGTACAATAATCATCCAGACTGGCTGCTGTCGTATTAAAAGTTACTGTCTCTGCAACCAGTACTCCCTCCTTACGTCGTTCCTCAGGAACAAGTGCAATTCTGTTTTTTACCGCATCTGAAGGGGTCTTAATATTCAGTTCTTTTCCGTTAAGCTTTATAGTACCGGCAGACTTTTTATAAACTCCGAAAATCGTTTTGCACAACTCGGTTTTTCCGCCTCCTACCAGTCCTGCCAGACCAACGATTTCGCCCTTCCGCACATACATGGAAATGTCCTGAACACGTCCCTCACGCTCTGTAAGATGATCGATCTCAAAAGATTTTTCTCCTATCTCACAAACCTGTTTCGGGAAGTTCTCTTCAAAAGAGCGTCCCAGCATTTTATCCACAATCTCTTTCGAAGTCGTCTGAGGCGTAATCGGTGTCGTATCCACAATTTCGCCATTTCTCATAACTGTATAAGAATCACAGATCTGCAGTACCTCATGAATACGATGCGTAATAAAAATAACTGCAAGATTTTCTGTTTTACGAAGATGCCGGACTACTCTGAACAACTCTTCTGTCTCTGTGTCAGACAGAGGAGCTGTAGGTTCGTCAAGGATCAGGAAGTTACACGCACTCTGTACAGCACGAGCAATTAATACCATCTGCTTTTGTGCCAATGTTAATGTTCCACACATACGCCGTACATCAATATTTACATTTAAACGGGCAAGAGCTTCTTTTGCCTCTTTCCGAATCTTTCCGTAATTTACAAACTGCTTATGTCCCATGTTCATTACAAGGTCATTAAACATAACGTTTTCCGCAACCGTCAGCGTTGGGATCAGAGCCATGTCAACTTCCTGATATACAATCTGGATTCCAAGTTTTTTAGCTGCCGCCGGATTTCGCAATTCTACAGGATTTCCATTGTAAAGAACATCTCCTGTATATCCTGGATTTGAACCCGCAAGAACTTTCATCAATGTAGATTTACCCGCTCCGTTTGCCCCCATCAGAGCATGAATCACTCCTGTTTCAATTTCAAAATCTACATTGGAAAGAGCTTTTACACCGGGAAATTCAATAGAGACATTTCTTGTTCCAAGTGTAATCTTATCCATAAATTCCCTCTTTTCCATCTAGTTTTTACACCCCTGTATCATATTCCTTAAAATACAGGCGCCGGAACACAGCCCCGACGCCTCACCTAATCCTAATGTTCTTTTATTCACGTATGTATAAGAACAATTCCTTTAAGATGGATCAGTGACCAAGGAGATCAACCATCCAATCACAAGTCGGCATCCAGGAGGTATCGGAATATTCTTCACCGGCAACTTCAGCCAGATTTTCAATATTGATTCCATCTTTTGATGTAACCATTTCCTGAGTAACAATTACAGACGGAATTTCCATCCAGTCACCAGGATCTTCATAATAGCAGGATGCAGCATAAATATCATCATACTGATCTGCCATTTCCAGTGCAAGAACACGACATGCAAATTCTCCATTGGAACTCCAGTTTGTAGTCGCACATGCTTTCCAGTTTTTACCTTCCTGCATAAACTGGATATCCTCATTACAGATATCTACTGATACCATTGGAATATCTGAATTTGCCTCAACCAGCGCCTGATACACACCCTGTGCATATGCATCATAGCAGCACCAGATTCCATCAATTTCACCTTCACCATACTTAGGTAAAGTTGCCGCTGTTACATCTCTCATAGAAGATGTTGCGTTCTGATCGTCAATTGGAGCAATTCTTTCAACTGTTTTAATTTTTCCTTCGTCTTCATATGGCTGATATCCAATCTGCCGACGGTCAAAGGGACTGTTATATCCCGCTCCCTGCTGAACCTGCAGTATATTAACCGGCTCCCCTGCTTCTACTTTTTCGGGGTACATATCCATAATACTTTCAACAAGACTGGAGGCAAATCCTGCATCCTGCTGGAAGAACTGAACGACACCGGGAATCTTGGCAACTTCACCATTGGCATCTTTAAACGGAGTATCAAATGTGGCAATTTTCAGATCCGGATACTGTTCCAGGATTCCTGACAGAAAATCATATGCATATTCCTGACCGCCATGTGAAACCATAAGCCCATCATATCCGCCTTGCGCACACTGTTCAATGGTCTGTTTCCATGTATCGGCACTGTCATTACAGAAAAACGTGTCTGCCTGCATTCCCAGTTTTTCAGCTGTCTCAGTGAAAGAATCAGACCACATCTGGAAAATTGTAGCTGGAGTCATGTACATAATATATGCAATTTTCTTTCCTGCTACCGGAGATTCTGTTGTCTCTTTTGACTTATCAGCAGATTCCTCTGTTTTTTCAGCTGATGCATCCTTTTCACCGGCATAAGCAGTTGTAAACGGAACTGCTATCATAGATGCTGCCAGAACAAGAGCCATTATTTTTTTCTTCATTAGTGTTACCTCCTTTTTGTTTTTGGTCATTTTGCCATGTTTTTCCGGTTTTGATGGTTTGATTTTATCATATATTACCACAGTTGTAAATACGTTATTGTTTGTTTCTGTCCGTTTTTTTCTTTTTGTTACTTTTTCACAATTTTATATTGTGCTTTTAGTAAAATATCACAATTTTCCAGAACTATCCGTTCATTTCCTCACATTTATGATATTAAAGACCATTTATACAAACATGTTCTTTCATTTTCACACAAGAAAAAAGCGGTATTTCATCTGAAATAACCGCTTTCACGCATTTTTTATATTGTTTTATGTCCGTTTCTGTTTGCTTTCTATATACAGATCTTTTTAAAAAATTATGCAGGCATAAAGCGCCTCATCAAAATCCTTCTTTTCGTCTCTGCTTTCTTAATGCATAACGTTTTTGTCCGCCTTCCCACTCTGCTTTCTGTGCTTCTGTTTCGACAAGCAAGCCCGGAACCTCAAGTTTGTTTCCTTCTTCATCAATTGATACCAGAACTTCATAGGCTCTGTTTATTACCCTTCGCATTCCATTGGGATCCTCTGCGTAAGTATCTATGCGTACTTCCATAGATGTTTTCCCTACGTAGGTTACTTTTCCTACTAAAACCACTGTATCGCCCAAATAAGCCCCGGCTTTGAAGTTCAGATTATCCACACAGGCTGTTGTTACAATGGTTCCTGCATGACGGTGCGCCACAATTCCGGCCACCTCGTCAATCCATTGCATCAGAATACCGCCGAACAGCCTGCCGTAACAATTAATATGTTTTGGCATGATCAGATATGTATTTTCTGTACGGGAATCCTCCACATGCTTTTTATCCATTATATTTCACCACTTTCTTCCTGATTATTCATGTCATATTCCAATTTTCCCTCTGTGTCAGATATTTTTTTTGCATATATCTTCCAGACAGCATTT
The DNA here is from genome assembly GCF_028767025.1 of Blautia sp. XA-2221. Taxonomy (GTDB): domain Bacteria; phylum Bacillota; class Clostridia; order Lachnospirales; family Lachnospiraceae; genus Blautia_A. The sequence continues at coordinate 67,023 of NZ_JAJQXX010000001.1, read as the reverse complement.
GTCACAATGCGGTTTTGTCCGCGCAGTACATACGTCTCTTCCGTGGTAAACAAGCCTGTGGCAAAAATCACTGCCTTCTTCCGGAGGAATAATCTTCCACAATGCCATTTCTACTTTTTTTGGCTCCTTAATGTTGTCTACCAGACCTATTCTGTTTGTCAGACGGATACAGTGTGTATCTGTCACAATCGCAGGTTTCCCAAATACGTCTCCCATAATCAGGTTTGCACTTTTTCTCCCCACTCCCGGAAGCTTCAACAGCTCTTCAAAGGTTGTGGGAATATTATCTTCATACTGTTCATGAAGTATCCTCATGCATGCGCTGATGTCTCTTGCCTTACTTTTTCCCAGCCCACAGGGTTTTACGATTGCTTCAATTTCCTCCGGGTCTGCTTTTGCCAGAGCCTCTACATCAGGATACTTTGCATAAAGATCCTCTACCACTACATTTACTCTGGCATCAGTACACTGAGCCGCAAGGCGTACACTGACCAGAAGTTTCCATGCCTGATCATAATCCAGAGTACAACCCGCATCAGGATATTCTTCTTTCAGTCTGCGGATCGCCTCCAGCGCCCTCTGTTTTTTTGTCATAGATCCCGTTCCTTTCTATTGCACAGCAAAGCGGATCGTGTCCCGGAAAACACGCTCTCCGAAAATACACCATCCGCTTTTGTTGTACTTGTTCTGATTTTTATTTTGTGCCGAAAATCCTGTCTCCTGCATCTCCCAGACCAGGGCAGATATATGCGTTCTCGTTCAGCTCACGATCCACATGTCCTACATAGATCTGCACATCAGGATGAGCTTTATGCAGACGCTCCAGTCCTTCCGGAGCTGCAATAATAAACATACATTTGATGTTCTTTCCGCCATGCTCTTTGATAAAATTCACTGCTGCAACTGCTGAACCACCTGTAGCCAGCATAGGATCTGTTACTACGATCAGTCTCTGATCAATCGGATCCGGCAGTTTACAGTAATATTCATGAGGTTCATGTGTTTCAGGATCTCTGTACAGTCCAATATGTCCGATTTTTGCAGACGGTACCAGAGTTGTGATTCCATTAACCATTCCAAGACCTGCACGAAGTACCGGTACAACTGCAAGTTTTTTACCTGCGATCATTGGTGTCATACATGTTTCCAGCGGAGTTTCCACTTCCACATCCTCCAGAGGAAGATCTCTCAGCGCCTCAAATCCCATAAGGACTGCAATTTCTTCGATCAGCTTACGAAACTCATTTGTTCCGGTATTTTTGTGACGGAGCAGAGAAATTTTGTGCTGGATCAGCGGATGCTCCATAATATATACGTTTTCCATGTTGAACCTCCATAAAATTTTTGTACTGAAAACTTCAGAATCCTTTGGTTTTGCCAGTTATAATCCTGTATTCCCTGTGATTCTGAAATATATTATATCCTATTTTCTCCGAAAGTTCTACATGAATCTACAGGAATCTGCTTTTTTTAAAAAGGTGCGGTCCTGTAAAGAACCACACCTCTGTATCAGCACAACCGCTGCACTTTTTTATTTTTATCCGATTCTTTCCGGAACCTTTTCTCCAAGAGAATGTCTGAATTTCTCTTCTGCTGCGCGGATCTCCTCTATGTTTATCACAAAGGCCGTCATCATACAGATTCCGCAGGCTCCGATCAGAATACCGGCTGTTGATGCGGGAATTCCAGTTCCTGCAAAAAGGATCAGCGCCACTATGTAGAATACCGTTTTATTCAGGGTTTCATACCAGGGAGCTTGAGCCTCTTTATTCGCATATAAAATCACTCTCCAGCCAAGGACCACCGTATAACTCTCCTTGATAAAAAATAACACCAGCAACATTTTTGCCAGAGAATACTTCGGGATCAGGCAGGAAAGAATCACAAACTGGCAAACCCTGTCCGCCAGAAGTTCCGGAAGTCTTCCCGCTTCGCTTATCTGTCCCGGCTTCCGCACAAGTCTTCCTGCCAGAATATCTGCTGCTATGATTGCAAGAAGCAGCACTGCAAGCAGAGATTTTTCTCCTATCAGTCTGTACCGCTCGATCATTGCCATAAATACAAGCGCAAGCACAAGCCGGCCGGCATTGAGCAGATTGGGTACTGTACAGAGTTCCTTTCTGGTAAGCATCTGTTCAAATTTCTGCATATTCTCCGGGATGATCCTGTAAAATACCTGATAGCAGATCACATTCAGAATCAGGGCGGTAACTACATCTTCCACACTGTGCTGCTTTAAAAACATGGTTGAAAGAACAATAGATACCGTCAGCACAATATTTCCGGCTGTGAAGAGCTTATTCTGCCTGCATTTTTTGTTATTTAAAAATGCCACACAACAGGCCACTGCATTAAATACATGGATACTGGGAAAAATATTCGTGGGAGTATCTGTCTGGTACAAAAGCTGCACTGCCTGAATAAAAGGCCCTTCTCCTGTAAGCTCAGGTCTGAGATTCTGACCATTGGGATACACAAAGGAAATAACAAGAAACAGAGTCATTCCCACACCCAAAGTCGCCATATACTGATAATACTCTTTTTTACTTGGACTGCCCAGTGCAAAATACATGACGCTTCCAAGAACCACAAGAAACCACAGTACATAAGGAATAATAAAATATTCACAAAACGGAATCAGATCATCCACAAAAGAATGGATCAGATGAGTTTCTGTACTGATCTTTTCTACCAGCATAAAAGAAATCATATAAAAAACTGCATACGCCGGGATGATCCATATATGTTTTGACTTCCTCAGATAATCCAAAATATCACCCTTTCCCATCAGGCGGTCCACCGCCTCAAAATCATTTTTAGTGTGTATTCTTCTGTAGATAATAGTATAACGTATTATCTCATTTAATCAATGCTAAAATGACTGAAATCCTCCGGTTTTATAAAAAATTCATATTTTGATTTTGCCCTCTGCCACAGCCTTGCTCCGTGTCTGTTCTCTCTTTAATAAAGTAAACGAAACAGCTTTGGTTTATGCTTCAGTTTCCATGAGATTTTTCTGCAGTAACATCCTTTACATTAAGAAAAGACTGCCATTCCCGGCAGTCTTTTCTTAATGTAATTCCTGTATAGTTTTAGTTCAGCTGATATACATCCGCATACTGCAGACCAAAGCTTAATGCTTCTTCATGGCTTCCAAAATAAATGTCCACATGTCCGTAAGGGGTTCCCAGATCCTCAACCGTATATACGGTTCCGTTGATCAGAAGCTGTGTTCCAAAAGGAACTCCCGCCATAGCTACTGTATGACCTGTTGAAGGCATCACACCGCTGGCAGTGGCATTTCCTGCTGTTCCGCAGCACTGTGCACAGTTACAGTAAGCTGTCAGCATAAAATTCCCAAGATATGTACCCTGACCGGAACCGGCGGAACCAGAGCTTCCTTCTGTATCTGACGGAGTTTCCGGCTCAGCTTCCGTATTTCCTGCGTCCTGTTCTGTATCTTCTTCCGGAGCAACCTCCTCTACAGTAACGTCACTGCTTGTAGAACTGCTTTCAGAGTCTGTGGTATCTGTTTCCGGATCATATTCCGGCTCTTCACTTTCCTGGGAAGCAGCTTCCTGCTCTGCTGCAGCCTGTTCAGCAGCTTCTGCGGCAGCCCTTTCCTGCTCGGCCTGCTCCATCAGGGTTGCGATACTGCTGTCTGCGCTGTCCACCTGAGCCATCAGAATGCTTGCTTCCTCCTGGCTTGCGCTGATCTGACTGATATAGGAGTTGATACTGTCACCGGTAGTTGCAACCAGAGACTGCACCTCCTGCTGTTTGGCGCTTTTTTCGGAAAGGAGGCTGTTAATGGAGCTGGATTCCTCCTCTACCTTTTTCTCCTGTACCTGAATATTTTCGCGAGTTGCTTCATACTGCTTCAGCATATTTCTGTCATACTCGGAAATTCTTGAAATATTGTCCGCCTGATTCAGAAAATCTGCCAGGCTTTCTGAGGACAGAAGTGTTTCCAGCATGGAACTTCCGCCATTTTCATACATATAAACAATACGAAGCTTCATTGCCTCATACTGATTCTCCGCTTTTTTCTTTGCCCTTTCCAGCTCTGTCTGAACTTTTTTCAGCTCTTCTTCTTTTTCTGCTGCTTCCACACTGAGCTGTGAAATTGTATTGGTCAGTTCATTATATTGTGCGTCCAGTTCTGCCATATAGGATTCCAGTTCCTGTTTCTTGCTTTCCAGACTGCTGATGTTTGCCTGCGCCTGAGCAAGTCCCGCCTGTGCCTCCTGCTTTTGTGCCTGTGCAGCTGCGATCTGGTCTTCTGTGGATGCAAAAACGCTTGTCCCCATGGAAACAGTCAGGGCGCCGGTCAACAGCAGTGAAAGAACTTTCTTCATCTTCATATAAACACCTCATAATTTTTTTCGTAGGACAAGTATAACAATATTTCATCCAAAAATCAATACTTTTATTTTATTTTTGTAACAAGTATGTAATATTTTGTCGATATCCACGCAAAAAAGAGACATCCTGAAACACTCTCTTTCGACAAATTCTGTTTCAGAACATCTCTTTTACTAAATCATTTCATTTTTATTACAGATATCCGGTGTTATTCCTCTGCTGCCTCTTCCTGTCCGTCCGTCTCGTTCATAACATCCTGATATTTGTCAAGGATCAGAGTCTGTATTCTGTCTCTGGTTGCGGAATTGATAGGATGTGCAATGTCGCGGTATTCCCCGTCTGCCGCTTTACGGCTGGGCATTGCAATAAACAGTCCCTTCTCGCCCTCGATCACTTTGATATCATGTACTACAAACTCATCATCAATTGTAATAGATACAACTGCTTTCATTTTTCCTTCTTTTGCAACTTTTCTCACACGTACATCTGTAATATTCATCTTTTTCTGCCCCTTTCATCTTTCATACGCCAACTGAACGGAAATCTGTTTTGCCGAATCTTATACGACAAGCCCAGTTCCGTTTATCCAATTACATAGCGGTCGTTTTTTTCTACCACGATCCTGATCCCGTCTTCACTACAGTACTCAGAATCTGCCCGGATGGTATCCCGGCTTTCTACGATACAGTTCTCAATATGCGTATTATCTCCTATATATACGTCGTTGAGGATCACAGAATTTCGGATCACACAGTTATTGCCCACAAACACACCCTTGAACAGAACTGAATTTTCTACTGTTCCGTTGATGATGCAGCCACTGGCAACAAGACTGTTTTTTACCAGAGCGCCTGCATTATATTTTGCAGGAGGCAGATCATCAATCTTTGTTTTTACGGCCGGTTCCTGTCTGAAGAAATAATTGCGGATCTCCGGCTCCAAAAATGCCATATTTGTTCTGTAATATGCCTCTGCTGTAGAAATATTGCTCCAGTAAGAATCAATTTTATATCCATAAATCCGTTTCAGATTCTTGTAACGGATCAGAATATCATTTACAAAATCATGCCGGTCTTCCTGTGCGGCTCTTTCAAGCAGCTCGATCAACTGTCTTCTTCGTATTACATAAATACCTGTAGATACTGTATTATAAGAAGATATAATAGGTTTTTCCTCAAACTCCTCGATCCTGCAGTCGTCATTCATACGGATCACGCCAAACCGCTCTACCTCACTCTGATCCCGACATTCTGTACAGACAACTGTAATGTCTGCCCTCTTGGCAATATGAAATTCCAGCACTTTGTTATAATCCAGTTTGTAGATCCCGTCTCCTGATGCAATGACAACATAAGGCTCGTGGCTGTTTTTCAGAAACTCGATATTCTGATAAATCGCATCTGCCGTTCCCTGATACCAGAAGCTGTTTTCTTTTGTGATGGTAGGTGTGAACACAAAAAGACCGCCCTGTTTTCTTCCGAAATCCCACCATTTTGAGGAACTCAGATGTTCGTTCAGAGATCTGGCGTTGTACTGCGTCAGCACTGCCACCTTCTGGATATGAGAGTTTGCCATATTGCTCAAAACAAAGTCAATGGCGCGATAGCTTCCCGCTACAGGCATGGCTGCAATAGCTCTTTTATTTGACAACTCCCTCATACGATTATTGTTTCCGCCTGCCAGAATAATTCCAATTGCTCTCATGCCTTCTCACCATCCTTTGCCTTAATGTTATGTCCACTCTTCAGTATTCCATCCGGATAGTCTTCCGTCACAGTAACTCCTGAAATAGCTGTATTTTTGCCAATTTTTACACTATCCGGTATTACACTGCGCTCGCCTACTGTGGCGATTCCAAATGCATACACTGCAGGCTTCAGTACGTTAGGCGCTTCCTCTCCGCAGCCAAGTGTTACATTCTTTCCGATCACAACATCTTCTGCCACAATCGCTTTATCCATCACGGTTCCCTCACCGATCACAGAATTGCGCATGATAATAGAATCCCGGATCACACAGCCTTTTTCAATGATAACATTGGGGCCGATCACAGAGCGATGTACCTCACCATAAATTTCAGCGCCTTCACCGATCAGACATTTGTCTGTTACCGCATCTGCCGAAATATACTGAGGCGGAATAATATCGCCTTTTGTATAAATTTTCCAGAACTCCTCGTAAAGATTAAACTCCGGAATAATGTCAATCAGTTCCATATTGGCTTCCCAATAAGATCCGAGAGTTCCCACATCTTTCCAATATCCATTATATTCGTAAGCAAAAAGCCTCTGTCCTTTTTCCTTGCAGTACGGAAGAATATGCTTTCCGAAATCGCAGCCGTTCTGATCCTTCAGTGCGATCAGAGCCTCCTTGAGAACCGGCCAGCTGAAAATATAAATTCCCATAGACGCAAGGTTACTGCTTGGCTTTTCCGGTTTTTCCTCAAATTCTGTTACTCTTCCGGTATCGTCTGTTACCATGATACCGAAACGGCTTGCCTCCTCAATAGGGACAGGCATACATGCAATGGTAATGTCTGCTTTATTCGCCTTGTGAAAGTCCAGCATTACCTCATAGTCCATCTTATAAATATGATCTCCTGACAAAATCAGTACATAATCCGGATTATACTGCTCCATGTAATCCAGATTCTGAAAAATCGCATTGGCAGTTCCCGTATACCACTCACTGCTTGTACTCTTTTCGTAGGGAGGAAGAACAGTGACTCCGCCTTCATTTCTGTCCAGATCCCACGGAATACCAATTCCAATATGAGTATTCAAACGCAGCGGCTGATACTGTGTCAGAACTCCCACTGTATCAATGCCTGAATTGATGCAGTTGCTCAGCGGAAAATCAATAATACGGTACTTTCCGCCAAATGCGACAGCTGGTTTTGCAACCTTTTCTGTCAACACACCAAGTCTGCTGCCCTGACCGCCAGCCAGAAGCATGGCAATCATTTCCTTCTTCATCATCATGCATTCACCCCTTGTATGTTATGATTTTTAATTATACCATACTCACCCAGATTAGTGAACATTTTTTACAATATTTTTACCTGTATTTTGCATTTTTTTGGAGTTATTGCACATGATTTTGTTGCTGTACGCTCCGTTCCCGGTAATCTGATCAAAATACCTTCCGCAACGCCTTTGTTAATGATATATCCTTTCCAATAAGTAATACTTTTCATTTAAGGCTTATCGGGTTATAATAAGAACATATTCATAATGAACAGGAGAATAATATTATGTATCAGATAGACTTTAAAAAACCGATGTCCATTCATTTTATCGGCATCGGCGGTATCAGTATGAGCGGACTGGCTGAGGTTCTTCTTGAAGAAGGCTTCACCATCTCCGGTTCTGACGCAAAAGAAAGCCCTCTTACCAGAACTCTGGAAGAAAAAGGCGCCAGAATATATTACGGACAGCGGGCCTCCAATATTTCCGATACCGTTCAGGCTGTTGTGTACACTGCAGCGATCCACCCGGACAATCCGGAATTCAGAAAAGCACAGGAGATGAACCTCCCCATGCTTACAAGGGCCGAACTTCTGGGGCAGATCATGCGCAATTATGACACCCCTGTTGCAGTGGCGGGAACCCACGGAAAAACAACCACTACCTCCATGCTTTCCCACATTCTGCTGAAAGGAGACTGCGATCCTACTATCAGTGTAGGCGGCATTCTTCCTGCCATTGGAGGAAATATCCGTGTGGGACAGTCAGAAACTTTCCTGACCGAAGCCTGTGAGTATACCAACAGCTTCCTGAGCTTTTTCCCAAAAATCAGCATTATCCTGAATATTGATGCGGATCATCTGGATTTCTTCAAAGATATTGATGATATCCGCTGCTCTTTCCGTAAATTTGCAGAGCTTCTTCCCAAGGACGGAACTCTGATCATCAACGCTGATACGCCGCAGTATGAAAAAATCACAGAAGGACTTACCTGCCAGGTACTTACCTACAGTCTGGAACATGAGGCAGATTATACAGCTTCTGATATTACCTACAACGAGCTTGGGCATGCATCCTTTACTGTATGCCATAAGGGACAGGCTCTTGGCACCTGCTCTCTCAGCGTTCCGGGAGTACATAATGTTTCCAATGCTCTGTCTGCCGTTGCCGCAGCTCAGCTTTTAAATCTCTCCTGGGAAATGATCTCAGAAGGGCTGCACAGCTTTACAGGCACAAACCGGCGTTTTCAGTACAAGGGGCAGATTGGCGGAGTGACCATTATCGATGACTATGCCCATCATCCCACTGAGATCGAGGCCACACTTCATGCTGCTGCAAATTATCCTCACAAAAAGATCTGGTGTGTGTTCCAGCCTCATACCTACACACGCACCAAAGCTCTTCTTCCTGAATTTGCAAAGGCTCTTTCTCTGGCTGACCATGTGGTACTGGCAGATATCTATGCGGCGAGAGAAACCGATACTCTTGGAATTTCTTCAGAAGATCTGAAAGAGAAAATTGCAGAACTTGGAACTTCCTGCGAATATTTCCCGACTTTTGATGAAATCGAGAATTTTTTACTTGAAAATTGTACACAGGGTGACCTGTTGATAACTATGGGGGCCGGAGACGTTGTAAATATAGGAGAACAGCTCCTCGGAAACTAAGTTATCCACATTATCCACATGTTTATGCACATATCCCCCGTGCCGGACATGTGGATTTTTTATGCCTCCATCATCCGACATTCTTCTACATCAATTTTACCTATTTTTAACGCAAAAGCAACAAAATACGCGGTTTCCGAGATTTAGGTCAAATATTCGAGAAAATTCGTTGTCCACATTATCCACATTATCCACATTTTTATGTGGAAAGATTTCCCCTTAAAATACCCTATTCTCATTTGAAAAATCTTGTGCTATAATGCAGGTGACTTAAAAGATTCAGAAAGCGGGAGATCGTTCATGAGCATGATTACACTGCAGAAGCCCTCCCAGTCAGAGGTTACGCTTCTGTCCAATATTTTTATAGATGACTATATGCCGGAGGCCAATGGTGAGTTTGTAAAGGTTTACATTTATCTTTTACGGGCGCTGTCCACTACTCCGGTTTCTTTCACGTTGGAACAGATGGCCGACCACCTGCTCTGCACAGAAAGGGATATTCTGCGCGCGTTAAAATACTGGTCCAGACAGGAGCTTCTTGCCCTGGATTTTGCCGCAGATAAAACCCTGCGGGGAATTGCGCTTCTGCTGCCAAAGGCCAGATCCTCAGCTGAGGAGGAGACGGCTGCCGCCACTGTCAAACAGCAGGTTCCGCCAAAAGCGGCTCCACTGACACCGGACCGTGTAAAAGAGCTGAAGCAGAACGAAGATATTATCCAGCTTCTTTATATTGCAGAACAGTATCTGGGCAAAACCCTGTCCCCCACAGAAATACAGAAGATTCTTTTCTTCTATGACGGTCTGGGCTTTTCCGCAGATCTGATCGAATACCTGATCGAATACTGCGTCAGCCGCAGCCATAAAAGCATCCGATATATGGAAACCGTTGCCCTCGCCTGGGCTCAGGAGGGGATCTCCACTGTGGCAGAAGCCAAAAAGACAAACGCCCGGTACAGCAAGGATTATTATTCCATCCTGAAGGCTCTGGGTATCACCAACCGGAGCCCTGTGGAAACAGAGATCACCCTGATGGACACCTGGCTGAAGACTTATGGTTTTTCCATTGCCATCATTCAGGAAGCCTGTACCAGAACCGTTCTCCAGACAGGCCAGGCCAGCTTCCAGTATACGGACAAGATTCTGGAAGGCTGGAAAAAGAAACAGGTAAAAACTCTGGAGGATATCCAGGCTCTGGATGCAGAGCACAAGAAACGGAAACAGGACAAAAAGCAGTCCAAACCTGCCACCCCTGCTTCCGGCAACCGCTTTAACAATTTTCAGCAGCGGGAATATAATTTCGACGAATATGAAAAGCGCCTGCTGAACCAGTAATTTTCAGGCAAGGAGGGATGACGTGTCTTTACAGAACTTTCAATATGATATTATTATGAGAGAATACAACCGGAGACAGACTCAGGTTATGCATGATCTGGAAAAGCGGCGCTCCTGCGCCTTTGCAAAAGTCCCCAGGCTGGCAGAGATCGACAGGGATGTTGCCTCTCTCAGCGCTCAGAAGGCACGTTCTCTGCTCTGCGGACAGAGCAGCTCTGTAGAAGACCTGAAAAAAGAAGTAGCCAGGCTGGCACAGGAACGTCGCTCTCTTCTGAAGGAAAATGGATTTCCTGAAGATTATCTGGAGCCTCATTACCTCTGTCCCCGCTGCCAGGATACCGGCTATACGGACTCAGGCAAATGCTCCTGCTTCAAAAAGGCAGAGATCGAGCTTCTTTATACTCAGTCCAATCTTGCAGAAATTCTGGAAAAAGAAAATTTTGAACACTTTTCTTTTGACTGGTATTCTGATACAATAAAAAATGAAGCAACCGGACTGACTGCAAGAGAAACAGCAAAACACGCTTATGAAACTGCTGTGGATTTTGTACGCACTTTTGATTCCGGCTGCCAGAATCTTTTTCTGTACGGCAGCACCGGAGTAGGCAAAACCTTCCTCTCCCACTGCATTGCCCGTGAACTGCTGAAAACCGCCCACTGCGTACTTTATTTTTCAGCTTTTGATCTTTTTGACAAGCTGGCTCAGAATACTTTTGCCAGAAAGTCGGAAACTGATCCGGGAGAAGATTTTATTTACGACTGTGATCTTCTGATCATTGACGACCTTGGTACAGAGCTTACCAACAGCTTTGTATCTTCTCAACTTTTTTTGTGCATCAATGAGCGGCTTGCCCGCAGAAAATCCACGATCATCTCTACCAATCTGAAACTGGAAGATTTTTCTGCCACCTATTCCGAGAGAACCTTTTCCCGGCTCGCAAGCAATTTTCAGATGCTGAAGCTCATTGGAAAAGATATCCGCATACAGAAAATATTTTTAGGAGGAAAATAAAGAATGGCACAATTAAGCACCAAAGATCTCACAACACTCCCTGTAGGAAGACTGGGGCTGATCCCTCTGGAAAGCTGTCAGTCCCTTGGCTCCAAAGTCAACGACTGGCTTGTAAAATGGAGACAGGAAAGAAATCATCAGGAGCTTAATTCCTTTGCTTTTGAAGGTTATCAGAGAGATTCCTACATTCTCGAAGTACAGACTCCCCGTTTTGGTTCCGGAGAAGGAAAATCCGTAATCACAGAGTCTGTCCGCGGCGATGACATTTATCTTATGGTTGATGTATGTAATTACAGCATGACCTACCGTATCAGCGGCTTCACCAATCTGATGTCCCCTGACGATCATTTCCAGGATCTGAAACGTGTAATCGGAGCAATCGGCGGCAAGGCCAGAAGAGTCAATGTTATCATGCCTTATCTTTATGAGAGCCGTCAGAACAAACGTGTAGGACGTGAATCACTGGACTGCGCTACAGCTCTTCAGGAACTGACCGGAATGGGTGTGGAAAACATCATCACCTTTGACGCCCATGACGCCCGCGTTCAGAACGCAACTCCTCTTCATGGTTTTGAAACTGTTCAGCCGTCCTATCAGTTTATCAAGGCTCTTCTCAGAAACGAAGAAGGTCTGCATATTGATAATGAGCATTTTGCTATCATCAGCCCTGATGAGGGAAGCATGAACCGTGCTATTTATCTTGCCAATATTCTTGGTGTTGATATGGGTATGTACTATAAACGTCTGGATTACTCCAAACGTGTAAACGGACGCCATCCGATCGCAGCCTATGAATTCCTGGGACCAAAACTGGAAGGCAAGGACATGATCCTGATCGATGATATGATCTCCTCCGGAGACACTGTTCTCAAGATCGCATCTCTCCTGAAAAAGAGAGGCGCAGGAAGAATCTATATCTGCTCTACTTTCGGTCTGTTTACAGATGGTATGGACAAATTTGACGAGGGATTCAAAAACGGCGTATTTGACAAGCTTCTTACTACCAACTTGGTATACCAGACACCGGAGCTTCTGGAGAAGCCATATTATATCAACTGCGATATGAGTAAATACATTGCTCTTATCATTGATACCCTGAACCACGATATGTCTGTCAGCCACCTTCTGAATCCGGTAGACCGTATCAAACGCTGTGTAAACAACTATATGGATCAGTATAAATAATCCTTCAGAAGCTTTCACAACAGACTTCTGAACAATCAAGCTGATACTGCAAAAAGCCCCCTGCGCAGTCCTGTGACTGCCAGAGGGCTTTTTTCTGTATTCATCTACAGCACTATTTTATTATAGGAGATTCCGTTCTTTTCCAGAATTTCCATTTCTCTCTGTCTGCAGCTGCAGATGATCACCTGTCGTTTTTCTTTTGCCAGCCATTTCAGCACAGAGGTAAGTCTTTCCTCATCATACATCCCAAATACTTCGTCCAGAAATACAGGAAGCTGTTCTCTGCCGCACAGAAGCTCTCCTGCCGCCATTCTGAGGGAAAAGTAGATCTGTTCCACAGTACCTCTGCTGAGGCTTTCCAGAGGCACTGTACGCTCCCCTGTGTTCACTGTCATATGAAGATCTGAATCCATGAGAATCTCTGTATATTTGCCGCCTGTGATCTCTGAGAGGATCCCGGAGATCCTTCTTCTGAGTTTTCCTCCCACCTGGCGGTGAATATCTCTGGAAACCTGATCGATCACTGTCATTGCCAGATTCAGAGATTCTATTTCCATTTCTTCTGCAAGAGGGAAATATACATACTCTTCTGCTTCTCTGTATTCTGCCGCAGCATTTTCCAGAGCTGTTTCTTTTTCTTTCCGGGCCTCGCTGATATTCTCACGGCTCCAGGACAGCTTCTCCTGCCTTGCAAGAATACGGTTTTTCTGCCATTCTTTTTTTTCTATTTCCTCAGCTATACGCAGCCTCGCAAGATAGGCGCCAACTCCGGCTGCAACGCCGATCACACCGATCACCATGGCAATGAGCAGGCTTTTTGTCATTCCGGCCACTGCCAGCGCTCCGCCGATTCCCAGCACCAGAGCTGCTGTCATGATCATTTCCAGAACTCTGCGTTTTTTCCCAAGGTCTGCCAGCCGTTCCTTAAGGTCCCCGAGATTACTGCCGTCACCGCCTATATAAAAGCTTTTTTCCTGTCCGGAAACTCTGGTTTCTTTTTCCTCAAGTTCCTCAAGCTCACCTCTTATATAGTCCATTGCGGAAGCAATTTTTTCCTTTTCCCGCTGGTTTTCTCTTTTTTTCTGTTCTGCCTGTACCTGATAGCCTTTTCTCGCCATTTTCAGCATCTGCATGGTCCGTCCAAGGTCTACTGAACTGTCTCCTGCTCCCTGATAACTGGCCATATAGTTCTGAACTTCTCTTACCAGCTCCGGACCTGTGGTACTTTTGAGCTGCGCCACTGAAACTGTGTTTTCATAGACTGTCTCACTGATCCCGCCAAGCACAGCGTCCAGATCTCCCTGATCCACATCCAGGATCTCTCCGTCATCCTCACAGAGAAATTCTGTTGAAGGATTTTCCTTATAAAAATTTCTCGTGATCCGAAAATTCCTGCCTCCGTTTTCAAACCACAGGGTTCCGCCATAGTCAGCAGGATTTTTCCAGGGCAGATACAGATTGTAAGCATCCTTACGGGCAGCGCGCCCTCTCTGTCTCTGGATTCCGTACAGCATACTTCTCACAAAGGTATGAGTGGTGGTTTTTCCACTTTCATTGTCACCGTACAGCACATTGATTCCATCTGAAAACTCCATGGTCCTGTCCTGAAGCTTTCCAAAATTCCTGACTGTAATTCGTTTTATGTTCATAATTCTTTCCCGCCGTTAATTCAGTATGCTGGTTTCCAGCAATGCCTGGAGCCCGTGATACAGAGCCTTTTCCTCCACCACAGTCAGCTCTCTTCCCATAAAATATCCGATATAATCTCCGATCAGAGTTCCTGTATACTTTCTGTACAGCTCTTCCAGATCATAAGCAGGTCTGGATTCATCCAGAACCTCCACAATATTTCCCAGCTTTTTCAGACGCTCTGTAAGAAGAATCAATTCCGGAGCGCGTTTTCCCCTCAGAAGCAGCCTGTAAATATTTTTTCCGCCACGTTTCAGGATCTCTCCTTTCAGCATCTCTTCCAGAGAATACTGTGTGGAGGTTTCATCCAGAGTAAGAACCAGATTCTGATAGCTTCTGGATGCAAAGGGTACAAATTTCAGACGCATCCTGTCATTGTCATAGCTCCCCTCAATGTATCCGTGATCTCCTGTATCATTGCGGTCAATAGGCTCCAGTGCGCCTGGATACAGCGCTTTTCCCCTTACCTGCGCCTGCGGTTTATGGATATGTCCAAGCGCCAGATAAGTAAAGCCTGAGGAAAGAATTTTTTTTGCATCCATGGGGATATGTTTTTCATCTCCGCCGTGAGCAAGAAGCACATGGAATCCCGGCTCCTGCTCCGGTGTCCAGCTGTCATACAGAGGTTCTTTTATTTCCTGATGCTCATAGCTCATTCCATAAACAAACGTCTGAAGCTCTTCGATATATACGCAGTTCATTTCCTCACTGTCAAAAAATGTCACATTAGGTTCCCAGGAAAATCCCCGGTAAAAGGAATTTCTCTTTATATAGTCGTGATTTCCTGCCATCAGGAACACTCTTGTTTCCGGTATGGTTGAAAAAAGGTAATTAACTTCTTTCAGTTCTTTCAGAAGCGGCTGCCGGTGAAAAAGATCTCCTGCTATAAATAACAAATCCACCGGATCTCTGCGTACAGACGCAATGACCCGGCGGAAAGTTTCCCAGATCTCTTCCTCCCGCTCATGGCTCCACGGGCAGCCCCTGTCAGGAACTGCCCCCAGATGAACATCTGCAAGATGAATAAATCTTATCATTTATGACTCCTTATAAATCACAGTTGTTTACTGTTCTTGGGAAAGGAATTACGTCGCGGATATTTCCCATTCCTGTCAGATACATCACGCAGCGCTCAAAGCCCAGGCCAAAGCCGGAATGACGGGTGGAGCCGTATTTACGAAGATCCATATAGAACTGATAGTCCTCTGCATTCAGGCCAAGCTCGTCCATGCGGGCTTTCAGCTTGTCGTAATCATCCTCTCTCTGGCTTCCTCCAATGATCTCTCCGATTCCCGGAACAAGGCAGTCCATAGCTGCAACGGTTTTTCCGTCCTCATTCTGTTTCATATAGAATGCCTTGATCTCCTTGGGATAATCTGTTACAAAAACAGGTTTCTTAAAGATCTGTTCTGTCAGATAGCGCTCATGCTCTGTCTGAAGGTCGCAGCCCCAGAACACCTTGTAGTCAAATTTGTCATTGTTCTTTTCCAGAAGTTCGATTGCCTCTGTATAAGTTACATGACCAAACTCAGAATCGATCACATGGTTCAGACGATCCAGAAGTCCTTTATCCACAAAGGAATTAAAGAAGTTCATTTCCTGAGGAGCGTTCTCCAGCACATAGCGGATCACATATTTCAGCATATCCTCAGCAAGATCCATGTTATCATTCAAATCTGCAAATGCGCACTCCGGCTCGATCATCCAGAACTCAGCCGCATGACGGGTGGTATTGGAATTTTCCGCACGGAAAGTCGGTCCAAAAGTATAGATATTGCGGAATGCCTGAGCGTAAGTTTCTCCGTTCAGCTGTCCGCTTACTGTAAGGTTTGTCTCTTTTCCAAAGAAGTCCTGAGTGTAATCAACCTTTCCGTTGTCATCTACCGGCGGATTCTGAGGATCCAGAGTAGTAACACGGAACATTTCTCCTGCGCCCTCGCAGTCGCTTCCTGTGATCAGAGGTGTGTGAACATATACAAAACCTCTCTCCTGGAAAAATTTATGAATGGCATATGCGCAGAGGGAACGTACACGGAACACTGCCTGGAAGGTATTGGTCCTTGGTCTTAAATGTGTCATTGTTCTCAGGTATTCCATAGTATGACGTTTCTTCTGAAGAGGATAATCCGGCGCAGAAGCTCCTTCTACCTGGATCTCTGTTGCCTGGATCTCAAAAGGCTGTTTAGCCTCCGGTGTTGCAACCAGAGTTCCCTTTACGATAATGGCAGCTCCTACATTAAGCTTGCTGATCTCCGCAAAATTATCCATGGTGTCATGATAGACTACCTGAAGTGTATCAAAACAGGAACCGTCATGAAGTACAATAAATCCAAATGCCTTGGAGCCACGTACACTGCGTACCCAGCCGCCTACGGTCACTTCCTGATCCAGAAAGGTTTCCCGGTCTGTGTAAATTTCTTTTACAGTTGTAAGTTTCATAATCTATTTCCTCTCTCTGTTTAATGATAACTCGTGATATAAAAAGCGAAGCAGATGTACAAACATCCGTTTCGCTTTCTAGTATATCCCATTCACTGTGTTCCTGCAAGGTGTAAATGCAGGAGTTTTACGGCAAAATATCAGAGTTTTTCCACAAAGCGCATAAAGGCGGCTCTGCCTTCCTCTGTACATTTATAAACACCGGCATCCTCCAGCACATGAACGAACACATTGCCAACTTCCTTCTGAAGGATCTCATGGATATTGTCTTTGTTCAGATCCTTATATTTTGGAAGGAACTTCTGTACCCATGCGGCATGTTTTTCAATCTTTTCGTTGGAAGAAACGTCTTTTCCTTCCAGAATGTACTCTTCCAGAAGCTCCAGCTCTTCTTTCAGACGTGCCGGAAGTACCGCCAGACCCATAACCTCGATCAGACCGATATTTTCCTTTTTAATATGATGATATTCTGCATGAGGATGGTATACGCCCAGAGGATTTTCCTCTGTGGTAATATTATTTCTCAGTGTAAGGTCAAGTTCAAACATATCATCTCTTTTACGGGCGATCGGTGTGATCGTATTATGCGGCTCTCCGTCTGTTTCCGCAAATATAAATGCATCTTCGTCCGTATATCCTCTCCATACCTCCAGGATATGTGAAGCAAGGTCGATCAGACGTTTCTCATCCTTATGACGGATACGAAGAACAGACAGCGGCCATTTTACGATTCCTGCCTCCACATCCTCATATCCCGGAATCACTACGTTTTTCTCAATGGGAGCCTTTGCCATAGCAAAAGTATAGTGACCTCCCTGGAAATGATCGTGACTTAAAATGGATCCGCCTACAATGGGAAGATCCGCATTGGATCCGAGGAAATAATGAGGAAACAGCTTTACAAAATCAAAAAGCTTGATAAAGGTATTTCTCTCGATCTTCATTGGAGTATGCTGACTGTTAAATACAATACAGTGCTCATTGTAATATACATAAGGTGAATACTGGAATCCCCACGGGCTGTCGTTTACTGTAATGGGAATGATCCTGTGGTTTTCTCTTGCCGGATGGTTCACACGGCCTGCGTAACCTTCATTTTCAGGGCAGAGAAGACATTTGGGGTAACTGCTTGCCTTTACATTTTTTGCTGCCGCAATGGCTTTTGGATCCTTTTCCGGTTTTGACAGATTGATGGTAATATCAATATCTCCATAAGGACTTTCCACTGTCCATTTCTGATCTTTTTTTACACGATAACGGCGGATATAATCGCTGTCCTGGCTTAATTTATAAAAATAATCCGTAGCCTCCTGAGGGCTGCTCTGATATCTGTCCCAGAATTCTTTCTGAACCTGAGCAGGTCTTGGCATCAGGCAGTTCATAAGACGTGTATCAAAAAGATCACGGTATACAACGCTGTCCTCGATCAGTCCACGTTTTACAGCCTCATCCAAAAGCTCTCCCAGTGTTTCTTCAAGGTTCACATTTTCCGGTACTTCTTCCGGTTCTGTGTATTCCTCTTCATGAAAAACATCCAGAAGAAGATTGATGGTATAGTTTTTTTCACATTCCGGTGTCAGTCCTGTCTCGATTCCATACTGTACCAGTTTTCTGATGCTTTTGCTTAACATATCTGTCTTTCCCTCCTGATTTTATGCGATCACATGAGCGCCGTCACCGATATCTACTACATAAAACTCTGCCTCGTGTCCGACTTTTTCTTTGTACTGTTTTCCGATCGTATCAATAAAATGATCTACTGCGTCATTTTTTACAATGCTTACGGTGCAGCCTCCGAAACCGCCGCCTGTAATACGGGAACCGATCACTCCCGGAATCTGCCATGCCAGATCTACCAGAATATCAATTTCCTCACAGGAAACCTCATAATCATCACGAAGGGAAACATGAGAAGCATTCATCAGTTTTCCAAACTCCTCAACATTATCCGCTTTCAGGGCATTGACTGCTTTGACCGCACGCTGATTCTCATAAACTGCATGTTTTGCACGCTTTCTGCAGATATCGCTTGTAATAGCAGACATGTGAGCTTCAAACTCTTCCTCGCTGAGATCTCCCAGAGTTTTGATGTCAACTTCTTTCTGAAGTTCTTTAAGAGCTGTCTCACATTCATTTCTTCTGTCATTGTACGCAGAGCCTACCAGGCTGTGTTTCACTTTACTGTTTGTAATAACGATTCTTGCGTCTTTCAGTTTTACCGGAGCGTATTCATAATCCAGTGTGCTGGTATCAAGGAAGATCGCACAGTCTTTTTTGCCCATGGCGCTTGCAAACTGATCCATAATACCGCAGTTCATTCCATTAAAATTGTTCTCAGAATACTGTCCGATCAACGCCAGATCCTGCATGGACAGTTCCTCAACGCCAAACATATCCTTCAGCATCAGGCCTGTAAGAACTTCCAGAGATGCGGAAGAAGAAAGTCCGGAACCGTTGGGAATATTTCCATAGATCAGGAAATCCACACCATGCTCCAGCTTAATGCCTCTTTTTTCAAAAGCCCACATAACGCCCTTCGGATAGTTTGTCCAGCCTGCCTGATCAGAAGGGATCAGATCGTCCAGTGAAGATTCAAGCACGCCCAGTCTGGAAAAGTTCACAGAATAAAAACGTAATTTTCTGTCGTCTCTTTTACGAGCCAGTCCATATGTACCCAGTGTCAGAGCGCAGGGAAATACATGTCCGCCATTATAATCTGTATGTTCTCCGATCAGATTTACTCTTCCCGGCGCAAAGTATTCACGGATTTCTCCGCCTTCCCCATAAACCTCCACAAATTTTTCCATCAGTTCTTTCTGCATAATGCTGCCTCCTGTTTCTGAAGAATCCTCTTCTTTTTTATTTATTTTCAGGAAGGTGCGCCCTGTCAATAGGTCGCACTTTCCAGATAGGTAATAAAATTATTTCCTGCCTTTTTAAACATTTTTGTACTGTCCTGCATTCCGTAAGGCTTCACTTCTCCGGTAGCCGGATCAAGAAGCCAGGTATTATATTCATCATAACCAACGATCACAACACTGGAATTTTCTCCTGTTTTTGCGATCACTGCTCTCTGGGCGCTGATCTCATACAGAATGTTTTCCAGACTACAGCCGGAAAGGTCGATTATTTTTCCGGTATCTCCCATTCCGTCCTGAAGCACTTTTTTATCCCAGGATCCTGACCGGATGATCTCCGGAATGTCCTCTGGGTTCAGAGTAATCTGTGTTTTCAGATTGCCTCGCTCCCATACATATTGCTGGGCTCTGTTCAGAACAACTCCCATCTGGGAATCTGCGCGTCTTACTGCTGATGCAGGATCTGTCCATGTACTGTCCAGACCGCCTTTTCCATATACATAATACAGTTCTTCCTGGGGTGTTTCCACCTCCAGTTCCACAATATGCTCTTTCACACTGCGCATTTTGGACCTGAGAACCAGCGGCTTGTCTGATTCCGGTTTATCCTCAAAGGTCAGACGGGTCATAACCCCCTGACGGTCAGAACCGGTCTGCTCTGCAATTACCAGCTTGGCAGTTTTATTTCCGTTGTTCATAATATTGTCCTTTTTCCGGACAGAATAACCCTGCTTCCCTTTTACCGCAAGCTGAAACTCCATAAGCGTCCGGCCCACTACAGGATTAACAATATACATTCCTTCCTGGTGATATTCTTTTTTCAGATTACCCTCAAAATCCTCGATCCGAAATGATATCAGCCCTTCTGTGCTGTGTCCGTTTTCATCGGTCAGAATATCTCCGCTCTGAAGAAGTCCGTAAATCAGATCTTCATTCATAAATCCCAGAGTGCGAAGCTCCTGTCCCTGCCCCGGTGCGATCAGCCTTACCTTCTGAGAATCAAAATCCATCATCTGTATCTGACCCGCCTTCTCTCCCTGGACCACGATCCAGGCTGCATGAGCATTGGTATCGGAAACCACAAAATTATCTCTGTTGATTCCCTCTGCCAGCACCTTATAGCTGCTCTCGTCAATGTTGATCTGATAAAGGTCTTTCGCCATCACCAGAAACAGCTGATTATCCCTGTTTACATAAGAGAGGATCCCCAGATCATCTTTCAGGAATTCATAGGACTCTGTACCTGGTATAAAAACTTTTTCCTCTACCATGTTCTGGTCGCTGTTATAATGATAAATGCCAACACCGCTGTACCCTTCATGGTTTCCACGGCTCATATATCCATAAACCATAAAGTCCACGTCGCCGTTTTCTTCCACACCAAGAAGTTTCATATCATGGTCTGTGTCTGCATCCCGGGAATCACTGTCAACATTTCTGCGGAAGCTGAATACGTCCACAAATTTCCCGCTTTCCGGCGCATAAGTCCACAGCTCGCCCTCCCGGACAAAAGCCACCACAGAGGCATCTTTATTCGCCATGTAGGAAACGTCTTTATTTCCCACGCCAAGAAGCAGGCCTTTATCGCTGATCACAGAAAGCTCCGGATTAAAAATCTGACGGGCTGATCTTGTAAAATCAAGAAGCATAATACGTGTTTCCGTGTAACGCATTCTGTAAAAATCTGTCACATTATAATATTCTGCTTTTCCCTCATCATTGGCAGCCATGATCTCATATTCCAGAGAAATACTGGCTGTACTCTCATTGATATCCTTAATCACCGGAATACCGGCTCTGGAAATCTGAGGGTGTAAATTTCCCCAGCTTACATCTGCCAACGGTGAGGTAATGGAAATATCAGCAAAATTACGGGCTGACGCTTCTGTTGCTTCCAGATATGGTCCCAGTTCATCTGCTGTGGTCTTATCCATACACTTCTGAGCAAAGGATGAGGCAAAGGCCACATACTCTGCAACATTGGTTGCGGCTCTGGAAACAACCCTTGTGTAATAATAGGCCTCGCCGGAATCCGTATCCAGAGTAATCTGCATGGAATACTCCTGATTCATCAGAAGACCTGCGCTGATCTGCACTGAAGTTCTGAGATACCCGTCTCCGGAAGATTCCAGCGCGCTGATCTTTCTGTTTTCAATCACTTTGGTTCCATCTGAACTTCTGATCTCGTAAGAAAGGCTTTTTACCTCTGATTCGTGAGGAGCTACCACCAGAGATACTGTACGGGTAGTATCCAGCGGCGTAATACATTCCCTGACAAAATCAGCCTGCATGGGCTGTCTGTATCCATGCATCAGATTGGAAAGGGTTCCTCCAAAATCAATCATCACTTCCGGAAGAACCGGATTGTTCATATCAGAACGGTCATCTGTGGACCGGCTGTTCATCAAAAGCGCAGTTCCGGTCACTCCCAGCACAAACACCAGAAAAAGCACTGCAAACTTGCGAAAAAACTTTTTCATCTGTCTTTACACCGCTCCCTTCTGATTATCCCCGGGATAAAGAAGCTGTTCCAGCGTAAGCTCCCCATGAAGAGCCTCTGTCATTTTTTTCAGCTTGTCTGTACTCTGTTCTTTTCCGTTCTTTACCGCGCGGATCAACAGATTCTTAGGCGTGTGCTCCATATCAATAAATTCCAGGATCTGTGTGGAATATCCTTTTGATTCCAGAAGATTAGCCCGGATTCCATCTGTGATAAGAGCAGATATACGCTCTTTCAGAATTCCGTATTTCAATACAGGCTCCAGAAGTTCACTGCTGATCTTACCGTTCAGCTCATGCTGACAGCAGGGTACGGAAAAAATCACTTCTGCTCCCCACTCGACAACCTTTGCCAGTGCGTAATCCGTTGCCTTATCACAGGCATGCAGAGTAACCACCATGTCCACTTTCTGAAGGCCTTCATATCCGGCTATATCCCCCTGGCAGAAATGCAGTTTGTCATAACCGTAGCTTTCTGCCAGACGGCTGCAGTTTTCGATCACATCCGCCTTCAGATCAAGTCCCACGATATTCACATCATACCCTCTCAGCTCCCGGAGAAAATAGTACATGGCAAAGGTCAGATATGACTTTCCGCAGCCAAAATCTACGATTGTAATTTCTCTGTCCCTGGAAAGCCGGGGAAGGATATCCTCTATAAATTCCAGAAAACGATTGATCTGTTTATATTTATCATAGGCTGAAACATGAACCTTCCCCTCAGGGCTCATAACTCCCAGATCCACCAGAAAAGGTACCGGTTTTCCTTCCGGAAGGATGTATTGCTTTACCCTGTTGTGTGAAAGTATTTTTGCGGGCTTTTTTACAGCGTGAGGCTTCACTTTAATGGTCTGTTTTCCTTTTTTGCTTACAAGAACACTGCCGTCTGCGCTGCTGCCCTGTACCTGGAGCTGAGAATAATCTCCCGAAAGAGCCTGTTCCATATAGGCCAAAAGCTCTTTTCTGGTATAATTTTCATGAAGGACCTTTGTCCCCACTGTGGAGGATGCCTGGTACAGAATCCTGCCCTTCAGCTCCACCGGTCGTATTCTCACTCTTGATGGAATTTCCTTTTTCCTGCTGCCGCTGAGTACGGCAAGTATCAGTTCCTCGCTGATCTGCTCCTCCAAAAATTCCTGTAACGTTTTTATCATTTCTATATAACTCTTTCTCGCCTTTATTCAGGCGTTCCGGCCTGCCCCTTTCAGTATCCGCGGCATCTTCTCCTTCTGCATCGTCTTCTGGATATCTCCTGATACAAAAGCACTTCTATCAGATCTTCCAGTCTTTCCAAAGATACCGACTGAACCTCCATTGTGTTTTCTTCTGTTTCCCTGATATTTTGGCAAATCCGGCGCAGCATCCATCTGTCCGGATATTCGTCATAAATACGGCTTCCTTCATAATCCAGAAGCTGACATTCCTTTTCTACCCTTTCCTGTAGCCTGCGGGCAGTTTCCGGATACCAGGATTTCATCAGCGCAAATTCCTTTTCCTGTATATTTTCTCTTTCATAAAGTAAAGGATCTGCGTATGCTGCATAAAACGGAAAAAATTCATCATAATACATAGACAGGCTCCCACTTATTCCAAGCTCTTCTTTAAACTATGCCGAAAAAGCTCAGATGTTACTTTTTATGCCTGCATTTCTCTCAGTATTCTTCTGGTAAGCTTCATGCTGTGTTCAATTGCCAGCTTCTCAAAAGCAGGATAATCCACTTCCGCGCTTCCATCCGCTTTGTCAGAAATAGCACGGACCACCAGACACGGCACATGGTTCAGATATGCTGCGTGCGCAATGGCAGCGCCTTCCATTTCAACTGCATAAGCGCCAAATTCGCTGACAATAACATCCTTCACTGCCTGATCTGCCACAAACTGATCACCGGAAGCAATTCTTCCCTCAAATACCTGAATATCCGGATTTACCTCTTTGCACACCTTTACTGCCAGGCTGCGAAGAGCATCATCGCTTCCAAAAGAAAACGCATCCATACCCGGAACCTGTCCCTTTTTGTATCCAAAAGCTCGTGCATCCACATCATGATGGATCAGATCTGTAGAAACTACAATATCTCCAATATTAATATCATTATTCAGACTTCCTGCAATTCCTGTGTTGATCAAAACTTCTGCCTGAAAATCATCTACCAGGATCTGAGCGCAGACAGCTGCATTGACTTTTCCGATACCGGACTGGACAACGACTACCTTTTTTCCTTCCAGAGTTCCTGAATAAAACTCCATGGAAGCTTTTCTTGTAATCTGTGTATCCTCCATGAGAGCCTTCAGTCCTGCAACCTCATCGCTCATTGCTCCTATAATTCCAATACATCTCATATTAAAATTCTCCTGTCTTATGGTCTGTAATCTGTTTTATCAGTTTAAACAAAATGCTTCCGAAGCATCTCCGGTAATGGCATTTTTACCTGTATGTTCCGGGATTTTGACATATATGCCAAAGCACCTGGCAGGACAGTAATGTAACCTGCTTATCCATTATAACAAAAGTTTCGTTTATATGGAAACTTTTTTTAAATTCTGCTATAATGTGTTTCAGCAATGAATAGCACCCCAAAATCCATTACATCAGGGAGGAAAAACAAATGAGATACAAAACAAGCGGAGTATGTTCCAGTGCCATTGAATTTGAACTGGACGACCAGAAAAAAATACACAATGTAAAATTCCAGGGCGGCTGCTCCGGAAACACTCAGGGCATTGCCCGTCTTGTAGAAGGCATGGAAGCAGAGGAAGCGATCAATCGTCTTGAGGGAATCCGCTGCGGTGTACGTCCTACCTCCTGCCCGGATCAGTTATCAAAAGCTTTAAAAGAAGCTCTGGCCTGATTATTCCACAATAGAAAAATGGCTGCGGAATCCGAATAAAATTCCGCAGCCATTTTCTGTTATCCGTCTTTTCTGTCCCATTTGTCACAAAGCGACTGGATATCTCTGGAAAAACGATCCAGATCTTTGTTGGAACAGCCCTCGTTCTTTTTAATAACAGACAGAAGTCTTTGTCCCATTGCAACCAGCTTCTCAAACGCTCTGGCAGCCTTGCTGTTTCTGGAGGCAATATGGATTCTTTCCAGCTTCACTCCCGTTGTTTCATAAATACATACATTTTCTTTCAGATCATAAACGGTTCCGCTGAAAGGTGCCACTGCGTCCAGTCCTTTTTCTTCTCGCAGCCTGTCAGCAAAAAGTTCCGTAACCGTATCGTCTCCATGAGTGACAAACACCCTCTCAGGTTTCTTTTCAAAGGCTCCGATCCAGTCAAGAAGACCGTTCACATCTGCATGGCCGCTGATTCCCGGCATCTGACAGATTTCCGCCTCCACATGGATTTCCTCTCCAAAAAGCTTCACTTCTGTCGCACCTTCCAGAAGCGCTCTTCCCAGCGTTCCAACTGCCTGATATCCCACAAAAAGAATGGTGTTCTTTTTATTCCACAGATTATGCTTCAGATGGTGTTTGATACGACCTGCGTCACACATTCCGCTTGCAGATATGATCACTTTGCAGTCCTCGTCAAAGTTGATCGCCCGCGAATCATCACTGGTAACAGAAGTTTTTAACCCCGGAAAGCTCAGAGGATTGATTCCCTTACGGGTCAGTGCAACAGCCTCCTCATCAAAGCAGTCATACTTGTGTTCCCCAAAAATTGTTGTAGCCTCGTTTGCAAGGGGACTGTCCACATATACCTTGAAATTCCCGTGTCCTGTAACTCTTCCTTCTTCTTTGATCTGCCGGATAAAGTACAGCATTTCCTGAGTACGGCCTACAGCAAAGGAAGGAATCACAAGATTTCCGCCTCTGTCAAAGGTTCTCTGGATCACTTCGCTGAGAAGTCCCACATAATCCGGTCTTTCTCCATGGCTTCTGTCACCGTAAGTGGATTCCATCACCACATAATCAGCCTCATGAAGCCAGGTAGGATCTTTGATCAAAGGCTGCTTTGTGTTTCCAATATCTCCGGAAAAGACAATTTTTTTCTTTGTTTCTCCTTCCGTGATCGTAATTTCAATACTTGCTGATCCCAGAAGATGCCCGGCGTCTACAAATCGTACCTCGATCCCTTCTGCCGGAGTCACGGTTTTTTCGTAGGGACAGGAAACAAAATTTCGGATCACGCCCATTGCGTCTTCCATAGTATACGCAGGAATAAATTCCGGTTTGCCCTGACGGCGTCCCTTACGGTTTCTCCATTCAGCCTCAAACATCTGGATATGAGCGCTGTCACGGAGCATAATGTCACAGAGATTGCAGGTAGCGTCTGTGGCATACACCGGTCCCTGAAAACCTTTGGCATAAATTGCAGGAAGATTACCGGAATGGTCCATATGAGCATGGGTCAGCAGTACAAAATCCAGATCCGCAGGATTTCCCGGAATATCTCTGTTTTCATAATAATCCGGCCCCTGCTCCATGCCGCAGTCTACCAGAAACTTTTTTCCTGCTGCTTCCAGATAGTAACAGCTTCCTGTCACTTCGTGCGTTGCACCGATAAATGTAATCTTCATATGCAAGCCCCCTTTGTCAGACAATCTTTATTAAATTGAAATATTTTATAACTATTATACACGATTTCCCGTAATTTTAACAGCTGTTTTTCAAAAGAAAGCAGGACAGGATACTCAGATCCTGCCCTGGCTTCAAAGGTTTGTCGTATTCGTTGACGAGTTATTTTTTACACGTCCAACATATGTTTTGTCGTAATCTCACTGTTTACCTGTTATCTAATGCGAGCATTTCACGCTGCCTGATGGTAATGGCGGTTGGCAGTTGTTTTTTCTCTACATCCTGCAGTCTGCATCCATGCTCCGCTATTCAGTTGTCAGTGTTATGTTTTGTATGTCATAAAATTTGTTTCTTTCCAAAGGTATCGTCCCTTATACCGCGGAAATCCACATGATTACTTAATTAATATTCCGCTTGTAAGCGTAGATGTTGATTCCTTGATTGTGCCGTCCTTGGCAGCATGATAACCACGCACACGATAATAAGTACCGCTGGGAACTGCAACGTTTAATCCTCGGCTTAGGCTTGTTGCATCGTCTGCAGTAAACTCCCAGTACTTGTAGGTTCCGTAGCTTCCATTTACCTTACGTTCAAGATATAAAGACAAATATACCTTGTCACAGGCATGATGGCACTGAGTTACGCCATAAATTCCAATTTCATTGCTGGATATTCTCTGAACCTTTACTGTTCCAAAATTCAGATGATTTCCCCGAAGCAGACTATAGCTGGTATCTTCCGCATAGTCCGCTGTAGTTTCCAGTTCATCCATAATGCTGAGCGACTGAGCTGAAACCACAGCTGTATTTCCCACTGCAAGGATTCCTGCCACTAAACTAATCCCCAGCATCCGTTTCCATCTACTGATCATTATCCCTCCTTTCCTCTGCAACCAACCCTTACATAAGTAATACGACAGAAATTTGAAAAAATCACGCTAAAATTTCATTTGTTCTAATATTTTTTTCAATTCCTGCTCTTCTATTTTCCCTGATAAATAATATAACGTTCCATTAATTTCCCAATGGGCAGAATAACTTGGCTTCCGGTCCTGGTCCCCTTGAATTTTTTCTATAAATATCTTCTGTCCTTCCGCTCCTTGAATAACATCAAACTTCTGGGTTGAATCTGCACTGATAATTTTACTTGCTGCATCCATATTTTGTTTGTCAACAATATAACTAATAATATTATCTTTATATTGGTATTCAATCCGTGCAATATCCACTGTCGTGTCTATCTCATAGCTCACAAACTCAAATCCATTGGGTCTGTAATAAAACTCCGGCATTTCTACTCCCAGCTGTTTTTCAATTTCCTCTACAGCTTCATATTCTGCCGTATCCACTTTTTCATTTTGCTCACTGTTATCAACTACTGTCTTTGTATCATTTCCACTCCACACACGTATATTGTTTATCAGATAATTTCTGTTCGCCTGGCTTGTCATACTGGCGGCAAATATACAGGTACAGCACAGCAGTGCAACTCCAGCAACCTTCCCCACATGCACCCTGCCATATTTTCTTCTGCCGGAAGAGGGATCCTGTGAAACTTTTATATCCGCAAACTTTCCTGTTTCTAGGACGTCTTCTGCACACGCAGCTTTTCCTGTCTTCAGACCCTCTTCTGCAACCGCAACTTTTCCTGTCTTTAGACCGCCCTCTACAGCTACAGTTTTTCCTGTCTCCGGAAATTCTTCTTCATTCGCAGCCTCTATGCCTGAAGCTTCTGCCATATCTGCATATTCTTCTCTATATACGCCCTCTCTCTTCAGCCTGTCGACCAGATTTTCATACGAACGTGCTTCTGCTTCACTATCCTCAGGCTCATAGTCTTCAAAATCTTTGTCCGCAAAAAGTTCCCGTTCCATCTGCGCAGCTGCTTTCACATACTGCTCATCTAAAAATATCTTTTTTCCTTTGTCTGATGCCTGATTATTCTGTTGTTTTCCATTCCTTTTAACTTTATTTTTCATGGTTTTCTCCCAGTGCCGTATTCTCAGACATTTGAATTTATTTCTCTGCTTTCCATAAATTCTCTGAACTGCCTCATAACGGCTTTCAGGAGCCTGACGGACTTCATCTCTGTTGCTATTCCCGGCAGCCGGCCGGATTTCATTCCCTTAACTGTTCGCTTCTCTTACTGCCACAAACCGTAATTTATTTCGGAGTACCTCCTGCAGTAAATTTTGTGTTCTTGACAATTCTTTGCCATTGGTTCATATTTATTGGTAACAAAAAGATTTATTCAGGAGGAATCCCCTATGAAACATATTGTACTTACCGGCGGAGGTACTGCCGGACATGTCACTCCAAACATCGCTCTTATTCCCGCTCTCAGAGAAGCCGGATACCAGATTTCCTATATTGGTTCCTATGATGGAATCGAAAAAAAGCTGATCGAAGAGCTTGGTATTCCCTATTATGGTATTTCTTCCGGAAAATTAAGGCGCTACTTTGATGTAAAAAATTTCACAGATCCTTTCCGTGTATTAAAAGGCTTTCATGAGGCAAAAAAACTGCTGAAACAGCTGAAACCGGACGTGGTATTTTCCAAAGGCGGATTTGTCACTGTTCCTGTTGTAATCGCTGCAAAGAAGCGTAAAATTCCGGCAATCATCCACGAATCTGATATGACTCCCGGACTTGCCAATAAACTCTGTCTTTCTTCCGCCTCAAAAATATGCTGTAATTTCCCGGAAACAGTAAAAAGTCTTCCTCCGGAAAAAGCAGTTCTTACCGGAACTCCTATCCGTGAAGAACTCCTCAGCGGAGACAAGGAAGCCGGACGCCTTTTCTGCGGTTTCACTTCAGATAAACCTGTGCTTATGGTAATCGGAGGAAGCCTGGGAGCCGCGTCAGTTAATGAGCATATCCGCAGCATCCTTCCAGAGCTTCTGAAAGAATTCCAGGTGATCCATCTCTGCGGAAAAGGCAAAACCGACGAATCCCTGAAAGGAACAGAAGGCTATGTTCAGTTTGAATATATTAAAAAAGAGCTTTCTGATCTTTTCGCTCTGGCTGATATTGTAATTTCCAGAGCCGGGGCCAATGCCATCTGCGAGATCAGCGCTCTTCATAAACCAAACCTTCTGATCCCGCTTTCTGCCAATGCCAGCAGAGGCGATCAGATCCTTAACGCCCGTTCCTTTGAACGTCAGGGCTACAGTATGGTTCTTGAAGAGGAAGAAATCACTGACGAAAAGCTTCTGTCAGTAATCCGAAGTCTGTATGCAGACCGTCATAAATATGAAAAGGCAATGTCTGCAGGCAGTCAGATGGATTCCATTCACCATATTGTTTCCATGATCGAAGAATGTGCAGGATCCAGATAGTCCAGTAACTTTTAATATCTTTTATGCAGCTTTTCAAGCTCTGCTTTCATCCATTTTCTTGTCCGGAGGATACGGTTATTCACATTATTTCTTGTGATACCGTATTCCTCTGCGACAGAATCCGGAGAAATCCCAAAATATTTCACCATAATCAGGATATTATAATTTACAGGATTTACGCGGCGCAGTTTGAGCAGTACCTGTTTTCTGTACTCAATCTGTTCCCGGTCCAGCATGATCCTTTCTGGATTCAGCTTTTCCTCACTGGTTTTTCTGCGCTTCCATTCCTCCAGAACAACATATTCCTGTCTTTTCCATGGTTTCTTAAAATAATCTTTTGTTTTATTGACAGTTGCTATAAATATCAGCGCTCTCAGTTTTTCCTCATTACCCAGATCCAAAGTATCCATGATCTCATAGAGATGATAAAACACTTCCTGACTGATATCTTCTGCCAGCATTCTGTCCTTTACAAGCCTGTAAGCGCTTTTTACAGAGAATCTATGGTATTTCCTATAAATATCATTAAAATCCTCGTTTTTCATCTTTTGTACAATACCTGATTCCTATTTCAGTTTTGCCAGAATCTCATCTCTGTCCTCATCGGTAAGACTGCCCGGCGTCCAGGTCAGTCCCACACCGTCTCCCTGATATCTGGGAATCAGGTGCATATGAAAATGAAATACTGTCTGTCCTGCAATTTCCCCATTATTCTGTACAATATTAAATCCGTCACATCCCAGTGCATCTGTCAGCTTCTTTGCCATATGCTTTGCCAGAATCATTGCTTTTCCTGCTGTTTCATCCGGAAGCTCATAAATATTTGCCGCATGGACTTTCGGCAGGATCAGAGCGTGTCCTTTACTTGCCGGACCCAGATCAAGAATCACACGAAATTCTTCGTCTTCATACAGTGTTGCAGACGGGATCTCGCCATTTGCGATTTTACAAAAAATACAGTTTTCCATCATATACTTCTCCTTTGAATTATGAACTATTGTTTCTTCTATTCTCTCGTACTTTGTCGATTTTTTCAACATGAAATTTCTTGCCCGAAACAGGCGGGAATGGTACACTGCAAACGAGGTGACAGATTATGCAGGAAAATTTAACTTTAGAACAGCAGAAAAAAGAGCTGCAAATGACTTTATCAAAATTCACCCATGAAATACGCAATCCGGTAGCATTGATCCAAAGCGAGCTTCAAATGATCGCTTCTGCTCATCCTGAGCTGAATTCTTATGACGGCTGGTACAGTATCATGGAAAATCTGGAATATATCAGAGAGCTGCTGAACGAACTGTCCCGTTACAACAACGCAGAGCAGCTTTCCCCTGTACAAACAGATATTACACTCCTTTTAAAAAGTATTATCCGTTCCTTCCAGCCTGCTCTGGAGTATCTTGGAATCACCCTGGAAACAGACATTCCCCAGACCCTTCCCCTTCTCTGTCTGGACCAGACCAAAATCCATCAGGCGATTCTGAACCTTCTGAGAAATGCCCAGGAATCCATTCAGCACTCTCATGGTACGATTTCTGTTACAGCAGCCGCTGTTCCTGACGGCATCTGTATTTCTGTCTGCGACAACGGATGCGGAATGACAGAAACCCAGATAAAAAATATTTTCAATCCCTTCGTTACCTACAAGCCCACAGGAACGGGACTGGGGCTTCCTGTCACCCGCCAGATCATCGAGGCACACGGCGGCAGTCTGAAGGTTCGAAGTATGCCGGGCAAAGGTACTGAATTTCAGGTTCTTTTCCGCCTGTGATAACAAAAAACTGCCAGCAGAAAGCCGGCTGCCAGTCCCCCCATATGCGCGGCGTTATCCACGCCGCTACTGGCAAATCCAAAGTACAGAGAAAAAGCTGCCAGAACAAGAATCTGCCGTACAGACAGATCCTGCAGGCGTCCTTTATTTCTTATCACAACATAGATCATTGCACCCATCACAGCAAATACCGCCCCGGAGGCTCCTGCTGATACCGCATATTCTCCCTGTCTTAAATCCACTAACAGAGAAATCACACTTCCCGCCATACCTCCAGCCAGATAAACTATCATAAAACGGACTTTTCCGATCACTCTTTCCAGGCGGCTTCCCAGAACAAACAGCACCAGCATATTATTGAGCAGATGCTCAATCCCAAAATGAAGAAACATACTGGTAAACAGACGATAAAATTCCCCGTTTTCTACGATCAGCGGAGCATAGGCAGCGCCCCAGTCCAGCATATGAAGCGTATCCTGTGAGAGTCCTGTAAATTCCACCATAAGAAATACAGCAATATTTATGATAATCAGTACAATCGTTGCAGGTTCCTTTCGAAATTCTTCCAAACACATCACCTCTTTGCCAAATTATAAGCGATTTTATTTCTGTTATCAAGATATCTCAGAATGTTTTTGCAACATTCAAAACACCTACACGATGCATAGATATTTGGGGCAGGATAAAGACGTATAAAAAAGGAAGCGCTTTATATTGCGCTTCCCCGTCTGCCCGAACGGTTTCCGTTCATTGACATTTCATATTCCTTCAGTTTTTGCGCTGCTTCCCTGCTTATTGCTTTTGGCACCTGAATCTGTATTGTCACATACTGGTCGCCTTTTACAGAAGGATTCTGCATGGAAGGAACCCCCTTTCCCCTCAGACGGATTTTTCCGCCGCACTGAGTTCCTGCCGGAACCCTGCACATTACATCTCCGTACAGAGTCGAGAATTTTGCCTCTCCGCCCAGAACTGCTGTAATAAAGGGAATCTCTGCTTTTGTATAAATATCCTGACCTTTTCTTTCCCATCCGGTTTCCGGTTCCACATGAACCTTCAAAAAAAGATCACCTGCTGCTCCGCCTCCGTATCCGGGATTTCCTTTCCCCTTCAGACGGATGCTCTTTCCATCCTCAATTCCTGCCGGAATATGCACCTGAAGCTTCTGGGCTTTTCCATTAGGATCCGAAAGCTGCAACATCCTGTCACATCCAAAAACAGCTTCTTTAAAACTGACGCTTACCTCTGAACGCAGGTCGCTGCCCCGCCCGGCGCTCTGTCTGCCTCCAAAGTCCTGATAACCCCGAAAACCTGAATTTCCTGTAAAACCACTTCCGGAACCTGCCCGGTCTCTTCCGGTATATCCGCCCTGACCACGGAACATATCTCCGAATATATCCCCAAAAATATCATCCATATTGCCATTT
This sequence comes from Blautia sp. XA-2221, assembly GCF_028767025.1. Taxonomy (GTDB): domain Bacteria; phylum Bacillota; class Clostridia; order Lachnospirales; family Lachnospiraceae; genus Blautia_A. The sequence goes on along the minus strand of NZ_JAJQXX010000001.1, from coordinate 33,950 downwards.
TCAAAATGATATTCCCGGTAAGTACCGTTTCCGTCCTGGCCGAAATCAAAACCTCCGAATCCATTTCCATTACCCGAAAATCCGCCACGGAAACCTCCTGCATTTTCTGCATGAGCTCCCTCTTCAAATGCGGCAAAGCCAAACTGATCATATAGTTTCTTTTTTTCTGTGTCACTGAGAACATTATATGCCTCTGTAACCTCTTTAAATTTCTGTTCTGCCTTCTTATCCCCCGGGTTCATATCCGGATGATACTGCTTGGCAAGTTTTCTGTATGCTCTTTTGATTTCCTTTTCGTCAGCATTTCTGCTCACTCCAAGGACCTCATAATAGTCTCTTTTCGCCATTATGCCACCTCCGGTTCACAAGTCCTGCAAAAAGGAGATGCCGGCAAGTTACTGCTGCATCCCCCTGTCTTTTGTTCTATTTGTAATATAACACTTGTTTTTATTTTTGTCAATAACCGGATGAAAAAACATCAGAAATTATCATTCAACTTCACTCCTGTTTCATTGAGCATAGCCACCAGAAGCCCATACTTAAACTCCTGGATCTGCCTTCGTTCTTCCAGGAAGATTCCCACCACGCCTTTCACTTCTTCTTCATCACGAACAGGAAGATACATAGCTTTTGCAGTCGGAAGCGTATGAGTGCAGGCGCCTGCCCGATGCTGGTTTGCTACCACCCATTTTGCAACCGCCTTTTCCTGAGGGGTAAGAAGAGAATCCAGGCTGTTTTTGTCTGCGCCTTGCCGCGGAAACAACATTGTCTCCTCCAAAAGCCCCTCTTTGTTGACCGGATAAATAACAAGCGATAAATCCAAAAGCTTCTCTATCTGAGCGGCTAACTGCTGCCAGACCTCTTTTTCGGATTTGCAACGGCGGAGCTTCTGACTGTTTTCCAGAAGTATTTCTGTTCTATAGGCTTTTTTTACACTTTCTTTATTCTGAAGCTTCAGCTTTCTTGTCTGGGACGCTGTAAAAAGCCCAACAATAAACAGCATAATAAACGTAGTCGGATATCCCTTGTCATATGCTTTTAATGAAAAATAAGGCTCTGTGAAAAAGAAGTTGAACGCCAGTACGCTAAAAAGCGACGAATAAACTGCATATATTTTATTGTCAGATATATATGAGGATATAAGAACTCCTAAAATATATACCATAATAATATTAGATTCCGGCAGGTGAAACCTTTGAAGAATATAGGCAGCAATTGTTGTAAGGATCAATATCACATTAATTTCAGCAAACTCCCATAATCTCTGCGCTGCTGTATTCTCCGGATTTTTGTGTACGCCAATATGTTTATATTTTACGACCGGCTTCATATTTTTCATGTCCGGTATAATATAAACATCAATATTCGGGGCAAGACTGTTCAAGGTTTCCAGCACTTCAGATTTTGGCTTTTTCATAAAAAATCTGTGATTTGTCCGGCCAAGAACCACTTTGGAAACATTACTGACAATCGCATATTCCGCCACCTGACTTCCGATATCCGAGCCATACACGGTAACTATTTTTGCGCCAAGGGCTTTCGCAAGTTCCATGTTTCTCCGGACGTTTTGCTTTATTTTTTCGTCCGCCTCCTGCATAGCAGGTGTTTCTACATAAAGTCCTGTAAACTGTGCATGAAATGCATACGCAAGTCTTGCGGCAGACCGGATTACCTTGGCATTTGATTCCGCTGAAGAAATACATGCCAGAATATGTTCTCCTGTATGGTAATCCATATCCCCGGTAATATTCCGTTCTTCCTCTGCAATACGGTTTACACGGTCCGCCGTGCGTCTCAGGGTGATTTCTCGGAGAGCGGCAAGTTTTTCGCGCTTAAAGAAATTATTCATAGCACGTTCTGCCTGCACCGGCTTATAGATTTTGCCCTCTTTCATTCGATCCAGAAGATCTTCCGGTTCAATGTCAATGACCTCCACTTGATCTGCATGGTCAAATACACTGTCCGGGATTCTTTCCCGCACTTCTATATGGGTAATAGACCCCACCAGATCATTGAGGCTTTCCAAATGCTGGATATTGATCGTGGTATATACGTCAATCCCCGCCCGCAGCAGCTCCTTAACATCCTGATACCGCTTTTCATTTCTGCATCCGGGAGCATTGGTGTGAGCCAGCTCATCTACAAGTATCAGCTGAGGTCTTCGTTCCAGAGCACGATCAATATCAAACTCCCTGAGTTTTACTCCTTTATATTCTACTACAAGAGGCGGAATGGTTTCTAACTCCTCCGCCTGTTTGCGTGTGTCCGGCCTGTCATGAGGTTCAATATACCCGGCCACCACGTCTATCTTATGTTTTTTTGCTTCATGCGCCGCTTCCAGCATTGTATAGGTTTTGCCGGAGCCTGCTGCATATCCCAGGAAAATCTTCAGCTTACCCTTGTTTTTTTTCAGCTTCTGCTCTTCCTCATACTGAAGCTTTTTTAACAGATATTCTGAATCAGGTCTTGTATCTCCCATTCCGCCCTCTTCTTTCTGTCAGATCAGTCCCATTGCGCCTGCAATGTCAAGATTGCATTTCAGCACATTTACTCTTTCTTCTCCAAAAATTCCAAGTACCTTATGTTCTGTGTTCTCTTTTACAATGTCCTGTACTTCCTGCTCAGAAAGGCCGGAATTTTTAGCTACTGCCGCAACCTGAACCTGCGCTGCCTCCGGGCTGATATGTGGATCAAGTCCGGAACCGGAAGCAGTCAGAAGGTCAGAAGGAATATCCTCTTTTTTTACTCCTGGATGAGTTTTCAGAAACTCATCCAGATCTTCCTGAATTCTTTTTTCCAGTTCAGGATTGGAGTTTGCATAGTTAAAGCTTCCTGAGGATACGCCTGTATACTCGCCGTTTTCTTTCTGCTCCTCTGTGTATGTATTATAATTTACAGAAGAAACTCTTCCTCTGAAAAAATAATCCTCTGTAAAATCCTGACCTACCAGCTCGGATCCCACCGCTTCTTCTATATTATTGGTAGGTTCCCCATTTTTGTCGATCAGGTTTCCATTTGCATTATTCTTCATGGTCAGCTGGCTCACACCTGTCAGGGCAAGAGGATAGATGAATGAACAAAGCACGATCATCACTATACAGAATACAACTGCCTTTCCCAGCATTTTTCCAAACTTTTTCATGAAATATTCCTCCTACATTCCAAGCATCGCAAGCATTGGAGCTACAATCAGATCTATCAGCTTGATTCCCACAAACGGGATAATAATTCCGCCAAGTCCATATACTCCCATGTTTCTGAGAAGAAGTCTTTCTGCTTTCATAGGTTTATATTTGACTCCCTTCATGGCAATCGGGATCAGCGCCGGAATAATAATCGCATTAAAGATCAGTGCGGAAAGAATGGCGCTTGCCGGAGTAGCCAGATGCATGATGTTCAAAATCTGCATCTGTGGCAGGACCAGCGTAAACATTGCCGGGATAATGGCAAAATATTTTGCAATATCATTAGCAATACTGAAGGTTGTCAGAGATCCTCTTGTGATCAGAAGCTGCTTTCCGATCTCCACTACCTCAAGGATCTTTGTCGGGTCAGAATCCAGATCCACCATGTTTGCAGCTTCCTTGGCTGCCTGTGTTCCTGAGTTCATGGCAAGACCTACATCTGCCTGAGCAAGAGCCGGAGCATCGTTCGTTCCGTCACCTGTCATGGCTACCAGCTTACCTTCTGCCTGCTCTTTTTTAATGGCTGTGATTTTATCCTCAGGACGACATTCTGCAATGAATCCGTCTACTCCGGCTTCCTTTGCAATGGTTGCCGCTGTCAGAGGGTTATCGCCGGTACACATAATAGTTTTGATACCAATTTCACGAAGACGCTCAAATCTCTCTACCAGTCCCGGTTTCACCGTATCTTTCAAATAAATGACTCCGTAAATCTTGGCGTCTACACATACAACCAGAGGAGTTCCGCCAAGGTTGGAAACTTCTGTTACAATACCTTCCAGGTCAGAAGGAATCTTTCCTCCCTTTTCCTGTACAAATGTTTTAATTGCTTCGTATGCACCTTTTCTGATAACAGTTCCATCTTTGCAGTCAGCCCCGCTCATTTTTGTCTGAGCAGTAAATTCTACAAATTCCATTCCTTCTGTATTCAGACCGTCCGGATCACATCCCATTTTTTTGCCCAGGTCAACTGTAGATTTTCCTTCCGGAGTTCCATCAAGCAGAGAAGACAGAACACTATATCTGATCAGGTCTTCCTTATCTACGCCTTCCACCGGATAAAATTCTGCTGCAAGACGGTTACCAAAAGTAATTGTTCCTGTTTTGTCAAGGATCATGGTATCCACATCACCGCAGGCTTCCACGGCCTTACCTGACATTGCGATAACATTAAAACGGGTAACACGGTCCATACCTGCAATACCGATCGCAGAAAGAAGTCCTCCAATGGTAGTTGGGATCAGGCATACCATCAAAGCGATTGCCCATGATACCGGAATCTCTACTCCAAGGTAATTTGCAAACGGATAAAGAGTTACCACAACGATCAGGAAGATCAGGGTCAGCACGATCAGAAGCGTATTCAGCGCTATTTCATTTGGTGTTTTCTGTCTGGATGCACCTTCTACAAGAGAAATCATCTTATCCAGGAAAGATTCTCCAGGCTCAGCAACGATTTTTATTTTCAGCCAGTCAGATACTACAGTAGTTCCACCTGTTACAGAGGAAAAATCTCCGCCTGCTTCTCTTGTTACAGGAGCAGATTCTCCTGTAATAGCAGATTCGTCTACAGAAGCGATTCCTTCAATAACCTCGCCGTCATTTGGGATCACCTCTCCCATTTTTACAAGAACAATATCGCCTTTTTTCAGTTCAGACGCATTGATTGTTTTTTCCTGTCCATTTGGAAGAAGTACCCGCGCCTTTGTGTCCTGTTTTGTTTTTTTCAGAGAAGCTGCCTGGGCTTTTCCACGTCCCTCTGCAACAGATTCTGCAAAGTTTGCAAACAGCACTGTCACAAAAAGAATCACTGTTACAATTCCGTTATAAATTCTGTACTCTGCATTTCCTCCGAACAGTGTAGGAAAGAATGTCAGAATCAAAGTGATAATAAATCCAATCTCAACAACAAACATTACCGGATTCTTGATCATATATCTGGGATCCAGTTTCTGGAATGCTCCAATAATAGAAGTTTTCAGAATATCCGGAGTAATGAATTTTGTTTTTTCCTTCTTAGCCATGTTTCTCTTCTCCTTTTTTCTGCATCTACTACATCCACAGCGACAGATGCTCTGCGATCGGTCCCAGTGCAAGAGCCGGGAAGAAGGTCAGTGCTGCAAAGATGTATACAATAAATACAAGAACGATCATAAATACAACATTGTCAGTTCTCAGTGTACCAATGGATTCATTCACTCTCTTCTTGACCAGAAGGGAACCGGCAATTGCAAGCTGCGCTACAATAGCAATATACCTTCCGAAGAACATTGCAAGTCCTGTTGTAACGTTCCAGAATACACTGTTATCAGCCAGTCCCTCAAAACCGGAACCATTGTTTGCTGCCGAGGAAGCGTATTCATACAATACCTGGCTCAGTCCGTGGAAGGTCGGATTTGTAATACCATCCAGTCCTCCGGAAACTGCAACTGCCAGTGCGGAAAAACCAAGGATCAGAAGCGGATGGATCAGGATTACAATCGCTACCAGCTTCATTTCCTTTCCTTCGATTTTTTTATTCAGATATTCCGGTGTACGTCCAACCATAAGGCCGCAGATAAATACTGCCAGGATCACATACATAACCATGTTCATAAGGCCTACGCCCTTGCCGCCAAACACACAGTTCAGCATCATATGAAGCATTGGCACCAGACCTCCAAGAGGAGTCAGGGTATCATGCATGTTGTTTACTGTACCTGTGGTAAAGGATGTGGTTACTGTGGTAAACAGGGAGGACTGGGCAGTTCCGAAACGAACCTCTTTTCCTTCCATGCTTCCTGCGCTCTGGTCGATTCCCATTTCACCGATCACAGGATTTCCTGCCATCTCTGAATTGTAGCATAACAGCAGTCCGATCATAAAGATGATTGCCATTGCGTCAAATACTACAGCGCCCTGACGTCCCATAAGGATTTTTTTCTTTGCAGGTGCTACTGCAACAGCTGCTGCCTTTACTTTGTTTTTCTTTCGGTCGTGAAGCATATGTCCGAAGGTTACGATGCAGGCTCCCGGAAGAATCATCATGGAAAGCATTTCAACCATGTTTGAGATTACAGTAGGATTCTCAAATGGTGTAGTTGAGTTTGCTCCAAAGAAACCGCCGCCGTTTGTTCCCAGATGCTTGATGGATTCAAGCGCCGCTACCGGTCCCATTGCAAAGTCCTGATATTTTCCTTCAATTGTTTCTACTGTAAAGTTCTGCATCAGTGTCTGCGGTGTTCCCTGGCTTACCAGGATCAGACCTACTATAAAAGATACCGGAATCAGGATCCTGGTTGTGATCCTTACCATATCTCTGTAAAAGTTCCCCAGCTTTCTTCCGGAAAGTCCTCTGCAGAATGCCATACATGCGGCATAACCGCTGGCTGCTGAAGTGAACATCATAAAAATGATGACGCACATCTGCGCTGCATAGGAAAGTCCGCTTTCACCGGAATAATGCTGCAGGTTGGTGTTTGTCATAAAACTGATGATCGTATTAAAGGAAAGAGTTGGTTCCATTCCTTCAATACCATTTGGATTCAGAAACAGAAGATTCTGAATCCTGAGGATCAGGTATCCCACAAAAACCATCACAGCGTTTGCAGTTACCAGAGTAAGGGCATATTTTTTCCAGCCCATATCCTCATTTTTGATACCGCAGATTTTATATATTAAATGATCGATTGGATTAAAAACTTTATCTGCAAAAGTTTTTTGTTCTGTGGCAATGTGATACATGTACTTTCCCATGGGAATCACAAGTATCAGGAAAATTGCCAGCGTAAGAATGATCTGTAACATTTCTCTCCTCCTGTTGCTCTCCCTTTTGTCATAAATTAAAATCCACCATTCTCTGAACAGATCTGTAAATTTTTACAGCTTTTCCGGATATATCAGCGCATATACCAGATAGATGCCAAGTGCCAGAATGATGACTCCCAATGCTATCATAATCTTACTCCGCCTTTCCTCTTATTTTTCTTTTGGATTCACCTGTGATTCGCAGAAATCTGCAAACAGCTTCACAAGGCCAAAGCAGCCAAGAAGAACCGCTATCATCAGAATATCCATCATACTAATCCTCTCCTCTCTGTGCTTTTTTTTGCACATACAGGGATACTCCTGAGAGTTCCTTATTTGTTACTGTTCACTCTGTAAACAGTAACCCTTGTTTCTGTTCTCAGACATTGTATACGAGTTTTTATAAAGTCGGCATTAAGCTCCGGACAGGAGATATTAATTTATCATAAAGAAAAAATAGCGCCATGAAATTATGATTCAAAACGCCCGAAGAAAGCAGAAAAAATTATGCAAATGTTATAATAACTTCTGATTCCCTCTGTTTTCATCCCAGAGCAAAGGATCCGGATTTCTCTAATGGTATTTATTACACCTTAACAAAAAACAGATACAGAAACGCTGACCGCTCTGTATCTGCCATAAAACTTTGTACCGTATTCTGTTTTCCTGCAATATCAGAATATCCGGGACTTTCATGTGTCCTTTATTCTATTGCATAAAATCATCCCATCATTTCTCAGCCTGTTCTGCCAGAAATACCATTTTATCTGTATCTGACCGTTCTTCGCTGTATCGGAAGCCCAGCGCCTGGAATTTTTTTATGCCCTCCAGGTCACAGATATTATTTTCTGCCATAAACCGCACCATTTCTCCACGGACCATTTTTGCCAGAGTCGCTTTCTGCTTTACTTTTCCGTCCTTAATCTGTCCAAACTCCACTGTAATAAATCGATCCCGGGGCGTAAGATATTTTTCTACTGCCTTTGAATATTCTTTGGAAGCCAGATTTAAAATCAGATGATCGTCCTCTGTCAGCTCTCTATACAGCCGGTCTCCCCAGAAATCATACAGATCCTTTTTCCCTTTGACAGATAATCTTGCCTGCATTTCCAGTCGATAGGGTGTCACTCCGTCAAAAGGCTTCAGCACTCCATAAAACCCTGATAAGATCCGAAGATGCCTGTCTATATAGGCAAGGGCTTCTTCTGTAAAAATTTCCGGAGCCATATGCTGGTACTGAAGGCCCTCATATGTCAGAACTGCCGGAGTCAGACAGCGTTCCACATCCATTCTGCGGAAACGGTCATAATTCAGCTGAGCCAGCTTGTCATTACATTTCCAGAGTTCCTTTGCCTGAGCAAACGTGAGATTCCGGATTTCATTCATAAGAAGTTTTGTATCTTCAAGAAATACCGGAAGTCCTGTTACCTGATAGGTATCTGTATCTACGTTCATTTTTTTCGCAGGCGATATGATAATCTTCATTTTACAGCTCACCCAGCATCTGCGCCGGATTATCTGCAGCTTTTACCTTTCCAAAGGCCTTAATAATGATGCCCTGTTCGTCAATTAAATACGTGGTGCGTACCACACCCATTGTTTTTTTGCCGTACATATTCTTTTCTTTCCACACATCATATGCCTGAATACAGGAAAGCTCTGTATCTGACAGCAAAGTAAACGGAAGGTCATATTTTGTCTCAAACTTTTTGTGAGACGCCACACTGTCTTTGCTTACCCCCAGAACAATCGCCCCTTTTTCTGTAAACTGTGGATAAAGTTCTCCAAAGCCACATGCCTGTTTTGTACATCCGGGTGTGTTATCTCTGGGATAAAAATAAAGAATCACTTTTTTCCCTTTATATTCTTCAAGCGTATGCATTTCTCCGTTCTGATCCGGCAGCTCAAACGCCGGCGCCTTTGTACCAATTTCCAGCATAAGTATTTCCTCCTTTGTTGACTTTTTTAGTATAGTATACAAAAAATCAATACATCCGTAAAGACCGGAATCTTTTATTTTTCCTGAAAAACAATTTCCCAGAGATTTTCAAAAGGAATTTCCGTGTCGTCCCTCATAAGAATTCTGTGTCTGAACGTATCGATCTTTTTTACAATGCCGGTGACTGTAATGTACGCTCCGCCTTCTTTTTTCAGATCCGGCTGAAAAAAGGTGACAGACACCTCAGGCTTCTCCGTAATGTGTTCCCGGATAAATTCAAGCCGTCTGTTCAGAAGCTCCACTCTCTCCTCATCCGGCTGTATTCTCTTTTCTGTATATCTTTCTGTTTCCTTAATAGCTGCTCCATATCCTGTCAGCGCAGCAAAGGGAGCAAACTGAGCCGCCCGGTCCTCCACCGGCATCTGCGGATGCGTTCCGGACACATGATGAGGAAAGTTGATGATATCGTCATATTTATGTGTTTCACCAAAATAATTCTTCATCTCTGTTCTCCTTTTATCAGACTGCGAGAATTTCTAAGCCTTGTGGCCTCCGATCCGGGAATTTCGATCTCTGGCCGTAGCGCCCTCCTGCAGATTCATCCCCTTCAGAATTGCATTCTTCCCAAATTTTTTCTTAATATCCAGCATAGCCTCCTGCATTTTGCGTTCACGTTCCAGCGCAGCTTCTTCCTGCTCTTTCTGCTTTTCCAGCGCAGCATAATCCGTAAACAGGTCAAGCTGTTCAAAAGACTCTTCTTTCTGTACCATTTCCTCCGGAACTACCTTGTTTGCTGCCAGATACATTCTTCTTATCAGAAGATCTCTGTCCATGATCCTGTCATAAAGCTCCATCACCGCAGTTACGATCTTCTTTGCAGAAGAAGTCTGATTCTTCAGATTAATGGTTCCGTGAGCATGTTTGGGGATTTTTCTTCCGTAACGGTCTGTGGTTACTTCCCCGCTGTATTTCTTTCCCGGATCTTTCAGATTTTCAATATCATATCCTACCGTAAGAGTCAGCTGATCTGTTACCAGGCGCTTGTCAACAAGATCCAGAGCCAGAAGATCTGCCATCTCCCGGATTACCAGTCTGGCTTTTTCAAAACTATAGGGACATGAGAGAACCTGACCGGATCCCACACTGTTACTGGAAGGTCTGTAGCTTTTTATATCCTGGATCGTACAGGGCTCCCATCCCCAGGCGTGGTCGATCAGAAGCTCTGCATTGATTCCAAAAAGCTTATAAAGAAGCTCCTCATTATAAAAATCTTCCGTCTTTCCCACAGAGCAGCGCGCCACATCCCCCATGGTAAAAATCCCATTGGCCTTCAGCTTTTTTTCATAGCCTTTTCCCACTCTCCAGAAATCTGTAAGGGGCTGATGATCCCACAAAAGTTTCCGGTAGGACATCTCATCCAGCTCGGCAATCCTAACTCCGTTTTCATCAGGTTCTATATGCTTTGCCACAATATCCATTGCTATCTTACACAGATACAGATTGGTTCCAATGCCCGCTGTGGCTGTGATCCCTGTTGACTGCAGCACATCCCGGATCATAGTCATAGCAAGTTGGCGGGCAGTCATACCATAGGTTTTCAGATAATGAGTAGCGTCAATAAACACCTCATCAATGGAATATACATGCATATCCTCCGGCGCTATATATTTCAGATAAATATTATAGATCCTTGTGCTGTAATCCATATAAAACGCCATTCTTGGCGGAGCTGTAATATAGGTAAGCTCAAGCTCCGGATATGCTTCAAGCTCCGATGCCAGATAAGAAGCCCCGGAAAAACTTCCTCCGGGCGCTTTTCTTTTTCGCAGACCATTGATCGCTCTCACCTTCTGGACTACCTCAAAAAGCCTTGGCCTGCCCGGAATCCCATATGCCCTCAAAGACGGTGATACTGCAAGGCAGATTGTTTTCTGTGTACGGCTGCCATCTGCCACAACCAGATTCGTCCTCATTGGATCAAGTCCCCGCTCCCTGCACTCCACAGAAGCATAAAAGGATTTCAGATCAATGGCTATATATGTGTGATTTTCCTGTTCCATAAAGGCGCCTCCTTCTGCAATTATCATAACACAGAGAGCCAGCCCTGTATAGGCACAGGGAAGGTACAGTAATCCGAAAATTCCTGTAATATGATTGGTTGTTTCTTATAAATGTACTTTTATTTTCTTCCACGAATTTTTTCAGCCCCGGCGCTGACAGATAATACTGTAATCATCATTTACATGACAAAAACTCCCGGCATTTAAAACACCAGGAGTTTTCATTCTTCTGTTTACCTTAAAATAAACTTCTCTATAATTTCTGCCACACCGTCATGGTTATTATCCCGCTCTGTCACATAGGTTGCATACTTTTCCATTCCCTCGTAGGCATTTTTCATCACAGCACCCACATAAGCCGCCTGCAGCATTTCCACATCATTTGGCGCATCTCCGGCTGCCACGGAATTTTCCAGAGGGATATCCAGATGATCACAGAGCCATTTTACTGCAACGCCCTTGGAAACACCGTCCGGAACGATTTCCAGATAATTTTCTGTAGAAAAGAAGCTTCTCACGGTTCCCTTCAGAGGATTCACACATTCTTTCTGATATCTGTCCAGTTCTGAACGATTGTCCAGTCCTACCAGCAAAATCTTATACGGATCGTTTGGAAATGCTGAATCCAGATCCGGAACAATCTTATAAGATACGGTAGAACCACTGATATAAAAAAGTAATTCCCGATTTTCTTTAAGAGAAAGAACTTGCGTATCCGAATAGGACTGAACATGAAGCCCTCTGTCCATAGCCTCCTGAAACAGAGATTTTGCCACCTGTTTTGACAAGGTTTTTCCAAAAATGGTTTCTTTATGAAAAGGATCGTAAATCTGCCCTCCGTTAAAGGCGATCACATAACAGCCTTCTTTTGTCAGCCCGATCCTCTCTGCAATATCCAGTCCGCTAGCAAGGGGACGCCCTGTGGTTACAACAATTTTGTGTCCCTGTTCCAGGGCTCTGTCTATGGCAGCCTGATTGCCGGCTGTTACTTCTTTTTTATCGTTTAAAAGAGTTCCGTCCAGATCCGTAAACAAAATTTTTGTATTTTTTTCCACTTTTTCTCCTCCGTTTCTGTCTGTCCCCATATTAATTGCACGAACAAGGCAGAATGTCAACCCTTTTGCCTAAAACAGCACCAAACCGAAGCTGGCTTTCCAATCCGGCGTTGTTTTTGTCACCTGTTCATAATATATGTTCTTTCTGCTTCTCTACATCCAAAAAATCACTCTGAAAACTGACAAGCACTCTCCTTCTGAAAACTCTCCCGCAGAGTTTTTTTCATGTTTTCTGCAAATTCCCGGCGCATCTCTTTAAATTCCATATGTGCATAAAGATCAGAACTTCTAAAAGAATCCAGCTGATCCACAGCCGAAATCACTTCCTCCATGTACTGTTCCTGCTTATTTCTGTTCTTTTCCGCCAAAGCCAGGCTCATTTTGGCAGAAGCCTTATGGTATTCCCCTGTCTCAAAAAGTTCCGCCAGCTGTATCAGCTTTTCTGTGAACATCCGTGCTTTTTCCAGATCTCCGTCCTTCTCAGCAAGGGAAAACAGTCCGCCAAGCACCATCTCTGCAAAATTTCCAGTCTGAAACAAAAGCTCCTCATATGCTTTCCACGCAGCCGGTCTGTCTCCTCTTTTTTCATATAAAAGTGCTTTATGAATCTTTCTTCCCGGATCTTTTGCAGAAAAATATTCCAGGCAGCCATCAGCTTCTTCGTACTGTTCATTTCGGAAATAGTAACTGAACAGTGCCTCTGCCGCCCGCTCCTTTATCTCGGTATCCTCGCTTTCCAGAGCCTGCTTATACCACCCCAGGATTTCCTGGTCGTATTTTTTCATTTCTGTTTCCAGAATGTTCTTCAATATCCGCCAGCTGTCCAGAACTACCGCAAGCTGTACCACAAGATTGTCGCAGCCCGGATACTGATGAATCTTTTTCCGGCAGAATTCGAATACCTGTCCATAGCTCTCCTTCTGAAATTTTTCACCAGCTTCCTGCACAATAGCGTTCACTTCCTCCAAACTTAATTCCTCGCGAAAGCACAGAAGTGTATCCGGAGTTGTTTCCAGCAATCTTGCAATGGGCGCAAGAAGAGTGATATCAGGAAGAGAAACATTATTTTCCCATTTATTCACAGCCGGGGCTGTAACACCCAGGCGGTTTGCCATTTCTTCCTGTGTCAGATTCCTGTTTTTTCTGTACATTCTGATCATTTCACCTGTTTTCATGGCAATTCTCCTTCTCTGTTATGATTTGTGCATCGGCCTTTGCTGCTTTTATCATACCAGACACATCCTTTTGCCACAACTGAACAGATGTTAATTATCAGTCATAAAATTTAACTGTGATTCAATTTTTTCTTTTACCGGAGCCTCTCCGATCACAATTATTACTTCCTGTCCTGTGTCGATAGGGCGAAGGCAGCTTTCTCCCCTGACAGCGTTCAATTCCATCCAGTTTCCTTCTTTATTTCTGGCAAAACCTTTGATTCGAAACACAGATCCACATTCAGAATCTGACATGATCTTATCCGATGCTTCCTTTAATTTTTCTGCACAGATTCCTGTATTCATAAAATAAAGAGACTGAAAAGCCTGCTGAACAAAATGCTGTTTTTCGTAAGTTTCTTTCCGGTGTCCGCAGTTCAGCAGCATTTCATAATCCTTATCAGATAAACTTTCCCAGTCTTTACAGAAAATATCTTCTCCAAATCTCCTGCTGCATCGGATCGTTTCCATTGCCTGGTTCAGGCGCGCTGTTGTTTCCCTTATTTTTTCCACCGAAGTTTCTCCGGCTCTGCTGAACACCACACGGCCTGCGCAGGCAGCCTCTGACCCCAGAAGGTATTCTCCCTGAGCAGAAAGCTCTTCTTCCAGTCCGGCATCCACTATGGTAATCACGTTACCTACTTCATACCAGCGGTCAAGAGGTTCCTCATGAAGAGCGTCAAAAAATTCATCCACATCAAAAATCCCGGAAGGCTCCACGATCACCCGATCATATCCGCACATTCCCATTGCTATCAGCTTTGTCTTAAATCTGCGTCTGTGAGTTTCCCGGTCACAGCCTCCTGCAATCATTTCAAGCTCACAGTTTTCCCCTTCCAGTTCTTTCAAAAGCATCATATCCACATTTACTGCTCCGAAATCATTTTCCAGGATTCCGATGTTCATCCCCTTTTTCAGCAGATAAGAGGCATATTTTTTTATAAAAGTTGTTTTTCCGGCTCCCAAAAATCCGGTCACCAAGTCAATTTTTATCATATTTTCTCCTGACAGGACATAGTTGTCCCCTTAATTCATCTGTGTTTCCCAAAACTTCTTATATAAAAGAAGGGCTGTCATCAGATGTGACCAGCCCTTCCGTTTCCTTATTTTTTTATGCTTTCATCATTTTGCGGCCACAGCACTGTTTGTATTTTTTGCCGCTTCCACACGGACACGGATCATTCGGATAAACCTTGTCCTCTTTTCTCTGAACAGGCTTGCGGGCGCTGGAATCGTCTTTATTTGTTCCGGTAACCTTTGCCACCTGCTCACGCTCAATCTTCTGTTCAACATGTACATGATACAGCATACGGACTGTGTCCTCCTGAATACTGTTTATCATCTCATTGAACATATCATAAGCGCTCATCTTGTACTCAACAACCGGATCTCTCTGTCCGTATCCTACAAGACCGATACCCTGACGAAGAATTTCCATGTCGTCAATGTGATCCATCCATTTGCTGTCAATGGATTTCAAAAGAACCACTCGCTCAAGCTCACGAAGCTGCTCCGGTTCCGGGAACTCAGATTCCTTTGTCTCATAAAGCTTCACAGCCTCTTCCTTGAGAATATGCTTCATCTCATTTTTCTTCTTGCCTTTTACTTTTTCCTGAGTAAGAGCCTGGATCGGAATGATCGGAAGAAGAATAGAATTAAACTCATCCAGATTCCATTCTACCGCATCCACATCATCTGAGAAGCATCTGTCTACTGTATTGTCCACAATATCTGTGATCATCTTGTAGATAGAATCACGCATATTCTCTCCATCCAGAACCTGACGGCGCTCTTTGTAAATAATCTCACGCTGCTCATTATTTACCTGGTCATAGTCAAGAAGGTTTTTACGGATACCAAAGTTATTGAACTCGATCTTTTCCTGTGCTTTCTGGATCGCATTGGAAAGCATTTTGTGCTCAATCTGCTCATTCTCTGCAACGCCAAGTGAAGTAAAGATCTTCATCAGACGCTCGGAACCGAACAGACGCATCAGATCATCCTCCAGAGAAATGTAGAAACGGGATTCTCCCGGATCTCCCTGACGTCCGGAACGTCCGCGGAGCTGGTTATCAATACGTCTGGATTCATGACGCTCAGTACCGATGATCTTCAGACCGCCGGCCTCTTTTGACACATCATCCAGCTTAATATCTGTACCACGGCCCGCCATGTTAGTGGCAATGGTTACTGCTCCTGCCTGTCCTGCCTGAGCAACGATCTCCGCCTCCTGCTCATGGAACTTGGCGTTCAGTACGCTGTGCTGGATTCCTTCACGGCGCAGCATTCTGCTGAGAAGTTCAGAAGTCTCAATAGTAATTGTACCTACAAGAACCGGCTGCTGTTTTGCATGAGCTTCTTTGACAGCCTCGACAACTGCATTGAATTTCTCTTTTTTTGTCATATAAACAGCATCTTCCAGGTCCTTACGCTGTACCGGCTTGTTGGTAGGAATCTCAACAACGTCCATTCCGTAAATATCACGGAACTCTTTTTCCTCAGTAAGGGCAGTACCTGTCATACCGCCTTTTTTTGCATATTTATTAAAGAAGTTCTGGAAAGTAATGGTTGCAAGAGTTTTGCTCTCACGTTTTACCTTCACATGTTCTTTGGCCTCAATTGCCTGATGAAGTCCGTCAGAATAACGGCGTCCCGGCATGATACGTCCTGTAAACTCGTCAACGATCAGGATCTCATCGTCTTTTACCACATAATCCTGATCCTTATGCATCAGGTTATGAGCGCGGAGAGCAAGGATCACATTATGCTGGATCTCCAGATTTTCCGGATCGGCAAGGTTCTCAATGTTAAAGAATTTCTCAACCTTTTTCACACCGCGTTCAGTCAGGTTGACGATCTTGTCCTTTTCATTTACAACAAAATCTCCTGTTTCAACAACCTCTTCACCCATGATGGCCGCCATCTTTGTCATCTCATGGCTTGCCTCACCGCGTTCCAGCTGTTTTGCAAGAACGTCGCACACTTCATAAAGCTTGGTGGATTTGCCGCTCTGTCCGGAAATGATCAGAGGTGTACGGGCCTCGTCGATAAGAACAGAGTCAACCTCATCAATGATACAGTAGTGCAGATCTCTCTGTACCAGCTGTTCTTTATAAATAACCATGTTATCACGAAGATAGTCAAATCCCAGCTCATTGTTTGTCACATAGGTAATGTCACAGCCATAAGCAGCCCGGCGTTCCTCCGGCTTCATGTCATTCAGTACAACGCCTACAGTCAGACCAAGGAACTCATGAACCTTGCCCATCCACTCTGCATCTCGCTTTGCCAGGTAATCATTGACTGTAACGATATGGACTCCCTTGCCCTCCAGAGCATTCAGATATGCCGGAAGTGTAGATACAAGGGTCTTACCTTCACCGGTTTTCATTTCTGCAATTCGGCCCTGATGAAGGATGATACCGCCGATGATCTGGACACGGTAATGTTCCATTCCCAGAACACGCTTGGCCGCCTCGCGCACTGTAGCAAAGGCCTCCGGAAGAAGGTTATCAAGATTCTCTCCCTCTTCCAGACGTCTTTTATACTCTCTTGTTTTGTCTCTGAGTTCTTCATCCGTTAATTTCTGCATCTCCGGGCGCAGAGCCTCTGTCTTTTCTACCAGCGGCATGATACGTTTTACTTCACGCTGGCTGTGCGTCCCGAATACTTTTGAAAACACGCTCATAATATACTCCTGTTTATCTTTATTTTTATATAAAATCTGTTTTACGGAATCTTCCGTAATTAGGTTAATACAATTAATCTATTCTATTCTATCACTTTCTCACATGGAAAACAATGAATTTTTTGTGGTCTGACCCTGAATATTGCCCTTTCGCTGATGCCGACACAGTAAACAGTCTCCCTCTTTCTCCCTGTACCCCCGCTGTGTTTCTATCATCTAACTTCAGGACTTGTCAGATTTTATGCCTTATGCTATGATAAACACCAAACTGCAGGGTTTATCCTGTGCCGGCACAACTGTACCGGACCGGACCAGAAGCCCTTTTAACCCCTGATGATCATGTGAAAGAAATAAAGAAAGGATCCTGAATTGAAAAAAAAAGATTTGATTATGATCGCAGCCATTCTGGCTGTTGCTCTGGCTCTCTGGGGCGGTATGTTTCTCATGCGGAAAGATGACTATGGTTCCATCCGCATTACTGTAAACGGTCAGGAATATGGAACCTATTCTCTTGCAGAGGATCAGGTGATCGCTATCGGAGATACCAATGTCTGCGAGATCAAAGACGGAAAAGTAAAAATGACAGAAGCAGACTGTCCCGATCATCTCTGCATTAGGCAGAAAGCTGTGGGAAGTTCAGGCGGAACCATTGTCTGCCTTCCCAATAAAGTTGTAATAGAAGGAGTAAAAGCCGCTGACTCCGAAGAATCTTCTCCGGAATTTGACACGGCAGTGTGAATTATGAACAATAAAAAAACTGCATATCTCGGACTGTTTGCCGCTGTAGCCATTATTTTCGGCTATGTGGAGTCCCTGATCCCGTTTTTTGCGGGGATTCCCGGAATCAAGCTGGGACTGGCAAATCTCGCCGTTCTTTTTATACTTGAAACATATACCTGGAAGGAAGCCGCTCTGGTATCGGCAGTACGCATTGTTGTGATCGGTTTTCTTTTCGGAAATATGTTCACTATCATCTACAGTCTTGCAGGAGCGGCTTTAAGCCTTTTTGTCATGACTCTTATGAAAAAAAGTTCCGGATTCAGCATTCTTGGCATCAGCGTTGCCGGGGGCGTATCCCACAACATCGGACAGCTGATCGTGGCTGCCCTGATCGTGGAAAATACCAGCCTGCTCTATTATGCGCCTGTGCTTCTGATCTCCGGAGTGATCACCGGTCTTCTGATCGGTCTGCTTACAAAAGAAGTGACAAAAAGAATTCATCTTTAAGTCACTTCCCTTACACCAGTCCAATATTTTATTTCTGTACCTTATATGTATTTTTCATCAGTTCAAAACGCTCTTCCATGCCTTCTGTAAGATACACCTTATGCTCCTCATCTGCAAACAGAGCATCTGCTCCGTATTTTTCCAGAAGCGGAAGGGCTTTCTCTTTTCCCAGCACAAAACAGGCGGTGGAAAGGCCGTCTGCCAGAATCCCGCTGTCGCAGACTACAGTAACTGCTGTCAGTCCGTTCCACACCGGATATCCGGTTTCCGGATCCAGAATATGATGATATCTTTTTCCATCTTCCATAAAATATCTTTCATAATCGCCTGAGGTAGAAAGAAATTCTCCACCTTTTAACGTGATCGCTCCCAGATACTCTCCTTCCGGATCTCTGGGGTCTTTTACTGCAACCCGCCAGTCAGACTGATCCGGCTTTTCTCCATATGCCATGACGCTGCTGCCCCCAAGATTCAGGATCATACCTGAAACCTCTTTCTCTTTTTTCAGCAGCTCCATCACAAGGTCACATCCGATTCCCTTTCCTGCTGCTCCCAGATCCAGAGTCGCTCCGTCTTTTAAGGTCACTTTATTTCCATCCAGCTCAAGTTTTTCATAACCGGTTTCTTTAAGCAGCTTATCCAGTTCCTCCTGCTCAGGTATTCCGGCGTTTTCTCCTCCAATATCCCACAAGCGGATGATTTTTCCAATGGTGGGGTCAAACGCTCCGTCCGAATCCACCGAAAGCTTCTGTATTTTTTCCAGATACCCTGCCAGTTCATCAGAAACTTCCATAGTTTTCCCTTCTGCGGCATTCAAAGCTGCAATCTGGGAATTTTCTTCTGTCCAGGAAAGAAGGTTCTCTTCTGTATTTTTCAGAAGCTCTCCCACAGAAGGATTCAGATTTTTTCCTGTTGTATACAAAGTTTCAGAAACCACTGTATTCATGACAAAATCTGTATCCGTATATTTTTCTGTTTTTGCGCCGGCCCACACCGGATACAGCACAGTCCCTGCACTGATGATTCCGCAAAGGGTAATTCCCGTAAGAATTTTATGTATTTTCGCCATTCATTCACCATATCCTGTCAAAATCTTTTATCTGCAGCTTTTTATGATCTCCTGTGTTTCCTCACAGGCTTTTCCGGTACCTGCCACAACAGAACACGGACCGTCCAGAGTAACCGGAGTTCCGTCAAACTGTCTGATCACGCCTCCTGCTTCCTCAAGGATCAAAGATGCTGCCGCAAAATCATAGGGCTGAAGCTTCATTTCCAGATATACCGCATTGTTTCCGGATGCGATCCTGCAAATGTCAAGGGCTGAGGAACCGCCGTTTCTGATGCTGAGGCTCTTCATATACAGTTCCTTTACTGCGCGGAAAAAGCTGTCTGCTCCGTCCTCATTATATCTTGCGCATCCAAAAGCCACAATCCCCTCAGCAACAGAAATATTTTCCATTTCAAGCTTCTGTCCGTTCAGCCAGCTTCCCTGACCGCGGATCCCCTTATACATTTCGTCCACATAAGGATTATACACAAATCCTGCGATCATCCTGCCCTTATGAGCAAGTCCCACAGAAACACAGCTGTGATGGTAGCCAAACATAAAGTTTGTTGTTCCGTCTATGGGATCAATATAAAACGTATATTCACCGCAGGCATCTGCTCCCTGATTGCCCTCGGTATCCTCCTCGCCAAAAAATGCAGCGCCGGGAAGGATCTTTTCCAGACCTTCAATTAAAAATTTCTGGATAGCTGTGTCAAAATCCGTGCAGAAATTGGCAAATCCTTCTTTTTTATGGATATTTTCCCGGACCGGTCTGGCCTTATAAAGCATTTCGCCTGCCTGACGGACCAGAAGTTCAATACTTTCATAGTTCACACTGCTTTTTTCTTCTTTTTGCGGCTCTTCTGAGGTTTCCGCCATAGTTCCGGACACGGCAGAAGTATGTTCAGCCGTTTCAACCTCTGGAGCTTTCCAGGGCTCAACATCCCAGCCGCCCAGCTTTTTCACATTTTCTGAGATATATTTCCGGCTGCGGTCAAATCCCCAGTAGATCAGTCCTCCCAGAAGTCCTCCCAGACTGTTAAACACAAGGTCTGTAAGCTGGAAAGTCCCAATCTTCAGAAACAGCTGGCATCCTTCAATAAACAGCGAAACAACAAAGCTGATCCACAGACTTTTCAGAAGAACTGTCTGTACAGGCATTTTTCTCCTGTCTTCTCTTTTCTCTTCCGCCCAGTATAAAAGAATCATAAACGGAACAAAAAGGATCAGATTCTCAATATTTTCTGTGTAAACAGCTCCGTCTGCATTCTGAGCTCCCCAGATCCCCAGAACACTGTCCAGAGGATTCCCCCATATCGGTCTGCACAGCAGGGTCCTGAAAAGCATCATGCACACATAAAATACCAGCAGAAATTCCCGGCGAAACTGACTGCTGCTGCGAAATTCATTTACCCACTCCCGGATCACAGCGCCTGTACTCTTTCTCCTGATCCTCATATATACACTCATAAACAGCACTGCAATGATCAGAGAAGCGCCGCTGGTCTGATAAAGCGCTCCCAGAACATTTTTGATAACCGAAACTGCATATTCCATTTTCATATCTCCTTCAAAATAAAATCTTTGTGCCTATTATAATCATATCCTGTTCAAAATACAATTCTTATACTCCATATCCTTCACAGTTTACAGGTTACTATGAATAAAGCAAACCGTACCCTTGTACTTTCCATCCATTTCATTATACTTACCGGTCGTTTACGCACTTTCCCACAATTATGCCCTCTTTTTTCTGTATAGTCCATTTCGTTCCAAATCCGAATAGCACGGAGCGTTCCGACCTATACTTTTTGCAAAAGGAGGTATTTGCATGAAATTTCAGCGAATTCAGGATTTGCGTATAGATTCTGATCTGTCTCAGAAGCAGATCGGCGAAATTCTCCATATCAGTCAGAGATCTTATTCACATTATGAAACAGGCTCCAGAGATATTCCTGTAGAAATGCTCATCCGCCTGGCGGATTATTATAATATCAGCCTTGATTATCTTGTGGGGCGCAGCGACCGAAAGGAAAAGGTCTGAAAAATCTAACAGGCAGTCCGCTGTTATGCAGGCTGCCTGTTTTTCTGTATTATTTTGCCGGAACGATCTCAAGCCAGTATCCATCCGGATCATTGATGAAATAAATACCCATAGCAGGATTTTCAAAACAGATACATCCCATTTCCTGATGTTTTTTATGAGCAGCCTCCATGTCATCCACAGTAAAGGCAAGATGGATCTCATTATCTCCCAGATTGTAATGATCCTTTTCCCAGTCACGAAGCCATGTAAGCTCCAGCTCAAATCCCGTTGTTCCGTCTCCAAGATACACAAGGATAAAGCTTCCGTCCTCAGCTTCTTTACGTCTGATCTCTTTCAGCCCGAGAGCCTCCTCATAAAATCTGATAGATCTGTCCAGGTCGATCACATTATAATTATAGTGTGCAAACTGAAAATTCATATTACCTTCTCCCTTCTGTCAGTTCATAATAAAAAATATACTGCTGCATAATACCTCTGATCCCATGGTACCTGCGGTTCGGAAATCCTCTCTTATAATGTTCGTCCAGAACCTGCCTGATATGAGTATCCACAGGAAAAGCGTCCATGTGATGAAGGGCAAAAAGACAGATACAGTCCGCCACCTTTTCTCCCACGCCACAGAGCTTCATCAGTTCATTCTTTGCACGATTATAATAACGCATCCTGTAGATTTTTTCCAGTGAAATTTCTCCCTTTACAATGGTTCGGGCCGTTTCCGCAATATACCTTGCACGATATCCCAACCCCAGTTCTCTCAGCTCCTGTTCTGTAGCCTGCGCCAGAACCTCGGGAGCAGGAAAACCATAATATTCCACTCCGTTTCCGGAAATCCTTTTTTCTCCGTATCGGGCGCACAGCCTTTCAATACAGCCCCGGATCCTTGAAATATTATTCTGCTGAGAGATCAGAAATGTAACGATCATTTCCCACAGATCCTGCTGGAGGATTCTGATCCCGCTTCCATGAGCCGCTGCCGCGCTTAAATATTTATCCCGTGGATTTACTTTTTCTATGTAAGCGCTGTAATCTGCATCCAGATCAAAATAAGGAACCCAGAAACAGATCAGTTCTGTATCGCTGCAATTAAAATCCACAATACTTCCCTTCTGAGAAATCTCCAGATACTGATTCCCTGCCACCAGAGAGTAGGTATACTCCCCTGTTTTCTTCATGCGAAAACACTGTCCGGAATCACAGATCTGTTCCAGGCTGAAATTATCCAGTTCCATTGTTACCATTTAAAAATCTCCATTCTCTTTTTCTTTGGTTTTCTTCTGTCCTTTACATCTGATGACGCACAACCCTGTACTCATCCCCGTTGCGGTAATAAGGACATTCTTTCATATTTCCTGTAAGAAACCGGTAGTATTCGTCTTCATCCAGATTTACATCACAGTAGTAAGTTTCTGTTTCATCATCATAAACATAATTTGCACAATAATCACAGCCTGCTGACTTCACTGTTATCTGCCTCCTTTTTTCAAAAATAGTATCTATTCATTCATCTGATATACTGAAATTTATTTTTTATGTTTTCTTATGCATCTTATCACAAAAGACTGCACATAGTAAATTCCAGAAGAAAATTTTTACAGATAATTTTGTAAAATCTTTCTTGCGTAATTCCTATTCATATGGTATGCTGATTCGGCATGTGAACTATTTAACAATAATGAACTATCAAAAAATAAAGGAGGTCAGGATATGCAGAAACGAAAAAAATCTGTATTCCCCGGCGGCGTACATCCTACAGACGGCTTTGACAAGGCTCTGTCCATGGATTCTGCCGTACAGCCTTACTGTCCGGAAACTGTTACAATCCTTGCGGAACAGTCCTTTGGAGGAAAGTGCAGCTTTCTTGTCAGTCCCGGAGATCATATAAAAGAGGGTCAGCTGATCGGGAAACCGGAAGCGTTCATGGTCGCTCCCCTTCACGCCAGTGTAAGCGGTAAAGTTCTTGAGATCAAAGAGATTCAGGAGCAGGGGCGCAGCATCATGGCATGTATTGTACAGAAAGAAACTGATCCGGAAATAAACACAGAAGTTTCCTATTATAAAGGGGCTGCTGATATCAGCAAAATCTCCAGACAGGAAATCCTTTCAGGAATCCGTGACGGCGGTCTCACAGGAATGGGCGGCGCAGGCTTTCCCACCCACAAAAAATACGAAACTGACAAAACGATCACAGATCTTCTGATCAACGGTGCAGAATGTGAACCTTTCCTCACCTGCGATTACCGTCTTATGCTGGAAAACGGATATGCCCTGTTAAACGGTGTCCGTATTCTTCTCAAAGCAAGCGGCGCATCCAGCGCTTATGTGTGCCTGGAAGACAACAAGCCTCTGGCTGCGGAAAATCTTAATAAAGTTCTGGCTGAAATGACTGGTTCCGGTCTGATGGGTCCAGAGGAAAATATAAAGATCAAAGTTCTTCCTACAAAATATCCACAGGGCGGAGAACGCCAGCTTATCCAGGCAGTTCTTGACCGCGAGGTTCCCATGGGAGGTCTTCCGGCTGATTCAGGAGTGATCGTTTCCAATGTAAGCACCGCCAAAGCAGCAGCAGATATGCTTCTTGGAGGACATCCTCTTACCCGCAGAATCGTCACTGTGACCGGCGCGGTAAAAAATCCCGGAAACTTCCTTGTTCCTGTTGGAACCTCAGCCAGAGAGCTGATCCAGCTTTGCGGCGGAGTTACTGTTTCTGAAAACCGTGTAATTGCAGGCGGTCCTATGACCGGTCCCTGTGTGGCAAATAACTGGAATGGCGAAACAGAGCTTTTCCATGTTACAAAAAATACTTCCGGAATCCTGGTCCTTCCGGAACCGGGATTTGAAGAACAGCCCTGTATCCGCTGTTCCGGATGCGAAAGCGTGTGTCCTGCAGGCCTTGTTCCATACAAGATTGAATTTGCTCTCCTTGAAGAAGACTATGATCTCTGCGAAAAACTTTATGCAAGTGAATGTATTGCCTGCGGCTGCTGTTCCTATATCTGCCCTGCAAGACGTGAACTTTCCGTGCGTACCCGCACAGCCAGAGATATCGTGAAACAGCGAATCAGAGAAAGGGCGGTGAAAAAATCATGAATCAGGTAAAAACCTTAACCGGACCTCATATCCGCACAGCCAATACAACACGAAATATTATGCTCCACGTTGCGATTTCGCTGATGCCTGCCCTTCTGGGTTCCATTTACTTTTTCGGGATCCGTTCGCTGTATATTACCGGATTTTCTGTTACAGTCTGTGTCCTGACTGAATATTTCTGGCAGAAGATCACAAAAAAGCCAGTAACTGCCAATGATTTCAGCGCTGTTGTCACCGGAATCCTTCTGGCCTTTAATATGCCGGTTACTGTTCCTTTGTGGGTGGTTGCCGCTTCCGGAATCTTCAGCATTCTTGTTGTAAAGCAGATGTTCGGCGGTATCGGCTGCAACTTTGCCAACCCGGCGCTGATGGGTCGTCTTTTTACCATGGTAGTATGGCCGGGAGCTGTTATGCAGTATGTTGCTCCCCGTACACTGACTGCTGCTGGTTTTGATGCTGTTTCTTCTGCCACTGTTCTCGGAACAGTAAAAAACGGCGGCGAGGCAGGCTACAGCTATCTGCAGATGTTCCTTGGCGAAACGCCCGGAGCCCTTGGTGAAACAAGCAAACTGCTTCTCCTTGTAGGATTTGCCTATATGTGCTTTATGGGAATCGTAAACGCAGAAGCCGCTCTTACTTATATTGCAACTGTAGTGATCCTGACCTTTATCTTTGGACCGGCAGGATTATTTACCGGAGATATTCTCCTGAATCTTTTTGGCGGCGGTCTCATCCTCGGCGCATGCTACATGCTTACGGACTATGCCTTTGCCTCAAGAAAAGGACGGCTGCTATACGCGATCACAGCGGGTATCATCACCGCAGCCATTCGTATCTTCAGTTTTTATCCGGAGGGAATCTGTTTCGGAATCCTGACAGCCAACTGTCTTGGCGGCGCATTGTCTCTTCTCTATAAAAAACATGTATACGGAGTAAAAAAAGCTTAATTTGGAGGAAAAATCATGAAAAATAAAGAAGTAAAAGGAATTCTGGCACTGGTTGTAGTGACCGCACTGTCTTTCGGTGTGATCATCGGCTCAAAATCTCTTGCTCTGAGTACAGGCACAGACGCTTCCGGCGAAAACTCAGAAACTATGGAAGAATTTGATGTAAGCGGTGCAGAAAATATTGAAAAAGCAGGAAAAACAGCTGACGGTTATCTGGTAACTGTACGCACAAAAGGTTATGTAGGCGATATTGTTATGGATGTTGCTTTTGACAGCTCCGCTTCCAAAATCACAGATGTTCAGGTTGTGGAACAGTCAGAAACTGACGGACTTGGCTCCAAGATCACAGAACCTGAGTTCCTTGACCAGTTCAAAGGCGCAGAGGCACCTGTTTTCCTTCCGGGAATGGACGTTTCTGCCGACTCTGAAAACAGCAGTTCAGAAACAGAATCTGCGAAACAGGAAACAGACCTGACCAGCCTGGAAGGAGCAGAGCTTGCAGACGGAACCTATGAGGCAAAAACATCCGGACCGGATTCCAACGGCTTTATTGATGTTGTTTCCCTTACTGTAAAAGACGGCGCTATCACAGAAGTCAACTGGGACGCTGTAACAGAGGACGGTTCCAAAAAGAGTATCATGTCTGAAAACGGCGAATACACGATGACCGAAGACGGCCCTACATGGAAAGAGCAGTCTGAATCTCTGGCAAAAGCGCTGATCGAGAATCAGTCCCTGTCCTTCCTTACCACTGACGCAGAAGGCAAAACCGATGCGGTATCCGGTGTAAGTATTTCCGTAAGCAGCTTTATCGATCTGGCTGCACAGTGTATGGAACAGGCTGCAGGACTTAAGCCGGCACAGGAGGATCCGTTTGCAGGCGCAGAACTTACTGACGGAACCTATGAAGCAAAAACATCTGAGCCGGATTCCAACGGCTTCACTGAAGTTGTTACCCTTACTGTAAAAGACGGCGCTATCACAGAAGCAAACTGGGACGCTGTAACAGAAGACGGTTCCAAAAAAAGTATCATGTCTGAAAACGGCGAATATACTATGACCGAGAACGGTCCTACATGGAAAGAACAGGCCGAAGCACTTGCTGAAGCCCTCATTGAGAACCAGTCTCTTGCTTTCCTTACCACTGACGCAGAAGGCAAAACTGACGCTGTAACAGGCGTAAGCATTTCTGTAAACGGATTTATTGATCTGGCAACTCAGTGTCTGGAGCAGGCTTCCGGAATTAAGGCCGCAGAGCCTGAAGCAACAGAAGCTCCTGCAGAAGAAGAGGCACCTACAGCAGGAGAGGGAACACAGATCGATGCGGTTTCCGGAGCAACCATGTCCTCTACTGCAGCAGTAAACGGAATCAATGACGCATATAACTTCTTACAGACAGTTAAATAAGAAAACGGAGGAATCACTATGAAATTAAGATATCCGGCAGAAGCCTTTGCCCTGGGAATCATTCTTTTTTCCGCAGGAATGAAGGAAGCCTTTGCAGCCGGAATCCTGGTGATTTTTACCTCTGTGTTTGCAGAGTTGCTGAAAAATCTCCTGGAAAAAGCTGTTCCTGCATGGAGCCTTCAGCTCTGTGTATATATTGCCTCCGGCTCTGTCTGCGCCTCAGCCTTTCTGGTGGGCTTTGCGGTTCTCGGAACTGCACTGACAACAGAGCTTTGGATCATGGTATTTCTTGTAGGTCTTCTGTGCGCCAGACACGCTCTCTCCGGCAATACAGAAGCTGAATACGGCGAACTCCTCTGGGAGTCAGCCATTGCCTGGGGACTGTGGATCCTGCTTGCCATATTCCGTGAATTCATGGGAAGCGGAAACATTTTCGGAAACACACTCCTGACAGCATCCTTCCAGTCAAAGGCCTTCCAGCAGACAATTTTTGCATTCCTGGCAGCAGGTCTTGTACTGGCATTTACAAATGGAATCCTGAAAAAAGACTGCAAAGGAATGAACAGCCTGTTCCCGGCTATTCCCGCTTTTATCATGTTCCACCCCTTTACAGTGGAAAGCTTCAGCGGTCTTCCCGGAACTTTATGGAGCATCATTGTTCCTGTTGTCCTGTTCCTTTCAGTAAAACGGACCTTAAAATTTGCCCGCACCGGAAAAGCTTTCCGTGGTCTTCCTGTAGACATGCTGGCAGCAGGATTTATCTATATGATACTGAGCATTTATTAAAAATCAGCTCCCGAATTCCATCTATGGATCTTCGGGAGCTTTCTTATTTATTTCATTCTCTTTTATCTCGTTCTCTTTTATTTCATTCTCTTTTATCTCATTCTCTTTTATTTCGTTCTCTTTTATCTCATTCTCTGCTTCTATCCGATAGTTTTTCAGCAGCATATCCGTTGTACATACGCAAGGTATTTTCTTTTTTTACAAAACGGACACAAAAATATCATTTGACAAACCTCTTTCTGAATGATATAATTCCTCCCCGATAATTCAGCAGAAAGGAGCGTTTTTATGACATTTTATCAGGAACTTCAGTTAAATCAGGCGGGTTCAAAAGCACTTATCAAGAACTGCACTGATTCCCGTGAAAAACTACGTCACACATTTGTTTATCTGTTTAAGATTTTTATTACTATGGTATTCTGCGTGGCCTTTGTTACGGCATATGGCAAAATTTTTGGAGATGACAACAGCATTGTAGGTGTTATTATCCTTCTTTGTGTTATGGTTTTCCGACATGCAGATTTTGGAATGAAGATGACAGGTTCCCTCACATCCATGGCAATTATCTTTGCTATTCTGGCATTTGGACCAAGACTTGCAAATATGGCCGGACTCCTGGGTGAACTGCTTATCAATGTGATATGCATCTTTCTCCTTCTTCTTCTTGGCTGTCACAATGTAATGATGGCCAACCACTCCACTATTGTCCTTGGCTATCTCCTTCTTTATGGTTATGATACTTCCGGAAAAAATTATCTGCTCAGACTGGCAGCTATCGGCGTGGGAGCTCTGCTGACCGGAATCGTATTTTACAGAAATCACCGTAAAATTCCATACAAAAGAACTCTGATTGATGTTCTGAAAGAATTTCGCGTGAATTCTCTTCGTACACGTTGGCAGCTCACAGTAACTTTTGGTGTTTCTACAGCAATCTTTTTTGGAGGACTTCTCCATATCCCGAGATGTATGTGGATTGGAATTGCAGCCATGTCCGTACTTATGCCGTTCCGTGATGATCTGAGATATCGTGTAAAGGGCCGTATTCCGGGAAATCTAATCGGCGGGGTTGTTTTCCTTGCCCTGTACCTTCTGTTTTCACCTTCCATTTTACCTTATATCGGTATGATCGGGGGCGTGGGCGTAGGACTTTCTGCTTCCTATAAATGGCAGGCAGTATTTAATTCTCTTGGAGCAATGGCTATTGCAACAAGTTTCCTCGGACTTCCCGGAGCAATTCTTTTCCGTATCCTCAACAATATTCTGGGCTCCGTTTACGGACAGTTATTCGAAAAACTCAGCAGCAGGGTTCTGGATCGTTTTACAGCTTCCGCATCCTGCGCATAAGCATAAAAAACAAAGAGTACAGATTTCTCAGATACTGAGAGTTGTCTGTACTCTTTTTATGATTCTTATTTTACTGATTTTCTTCCAGAATATCACGAACCAAACAGCGGATAAAATCCCTGCACTTGCCGCATCCGGTTCCGAATCCGGTAAGTTTCTGGACTTCCTCATAACTGGATGCTCCTGACTTCACAGCGTCCTCGATCATTCCATAAGTAATATTTTTGCAATGACATGCCTCTTTTTCCCGCTTCATATCCTGCCTCCTTTCTTTTTATTTTATTCCCAGATCTTCCAGGGAGCCTGTCCATTCTGCCATAGCTCTTCCAGAAGATTCTTTTCTCTTAATGTGTCCATACACTGCCAGAAGCCCTTATGACGGTATGCGTTAAGTTCACCTCTCCGGGCAGCCTCTACCAAAGGTTCCTTTTCAAATACTGTATCGTCGCCTTCGATCAGATCCAGGATCCCCGGTTCCAGAACCATAAATCCTGCGTTGATCCAGCCTCCGTCCTCTTTTTTCTTTTCTTTAAAATTGGTAATACTTCCATCTTCGCAGATATCCAGAATTCCAAAACGACCTCCCGGCTGAGCTGCTGTGATCGTAGCCATTTTGCCATGAGATCTGTGATAATCCAGAAGTTCCTTCAGATTAATATCTGCAACGCCGTCGCCATAAGTCAGCATGAAAGTATCCCCATCCAGGTATTCTCTGACTCTTTTTATCCTTCCTCCGGTCATGGTATTCAGTCCGGTATCTACCAGAGTTACTTTCCACGGCTCAAGGACATTATTGTGAACGATCATTTTGTTTTCCTGGGTAAAATCAAAGGTAATATTACTGTTATGCAGATAGTAGTCCGCAAACCACTCCTTGATCACATGCTGCTTATAACCACAGCAGATTACAAACTCATGAAATCCATATTGAGAGTACAGTTTCATAATGTGCCACAAAATCGGCTTCTCACCTATTTCAATCATGGGCTTCGGTTTCAGATGGCTTTCCTCACTGATCCTTGTCCCAAATCCTCCTGCCAGAATTACAACCTTCATATATTTCTCCAATCCTCATTTTGTGTCTTATATCATGCTCTGCCGCATTTGTACGACTTCCTTATCATTTATTCTAATACAAATATCTCCAAAATGGAACCACCAAAATAAAGCAAAAAATACAGGCTCTTTTCCATCCTGATATTTCGGATTTCAAGATACCTGTATTCTTTAAGACTAAAAACTTTATATTTATCTGGAAGCTTTCTTCTCCTGTGTTTCTTTCCAGAGCCGCTCTGCCTCCGGAGCCCATTTCTTTGCATATTCCACACATTTTCCGCAAAGGTGTTCCGGTGTTTCCGGTGACTGAAGATCCGTGGAATGTGCGCCGGATTCTTCTACAAGTTTCTGAAGGATTTCCGGATTTTCCAGCATCGGACATGGACGGAGCATATTGTCGTTAAACGGCTGATTATTGTGATAAGCCATAAACAGCGGCTGTTTCAGTATTTCAAGAATTGTATTCTCCCTGATGTTTCCATTGGAATAATGGATAAATACGCAAGGCTCTGCATCACCGTTTGCATTAATATGGAAGTAATTTCTTCCTCCTGCAATACAGCCGCCTACAAACTCACCGTCATTCTGGAAATCCATGGTAAAAAGTCCGGGACCATGTTCCATATTTCTGATCTCTCTTACCCTGTCATGCATATAAGTTCTCTGTTCTACTGTAGGAAGCAGTTCAGGTGAAGCCTCATTTCCAACTGGCATATAATGGAAATACAGAGAATATCTGCAGCCTTTTTCCACAAGCATCTGAATAAATTCATCACTGGTAACACTTTCAATATTCTGACTGGTATAGCAGATGGACGTTCCGAATACCAGACCATTTTCTTTCAGAAGATCCATGGCGTGCATAACTTTTCCGTAAACGCCCTTGCCCCGGCGAAGATCATTTACCTCCGGTTTTCCTTCCAAACTCAGGGCAAGAAACAGATTTCCGGCCTCCTGCATCTGACGGCACAGTTCTTCATCAACCAGTGTACCGTTGGTATATGCAAGAAATACGCAGTCATTATGTTTTTTGCAAAGAGCAATCACATCTTTTTTGCGGACAAGAGGCTCTCCTCCTGTGAGCATATAAAAATAAATTCCCAACTCTTTTCCCTGGGTGATCACGGAATCCATTTCATCAAAGCTCAGATTCAGCTTATTTCCATATTCCGCTGCCCAGCATCCGGTACAATGCAGATTGCAGGCACTTGTAGGATCCATCAGAATGATCCAGGGGATATTGCAGTTATGGACTTTACGCATCTCACGGATTGTCTTTGTTCCATTATAAAATGCTTCATATCCCAGATTCAGAAGAGTTGTTTTCAGTACATTTGGATGAAGCTGATCAACCATAGAATTTATATATGTATTCAGCGTATATCCCTGATTTAAGGTCACTCTCCTCAGATACTCCCAGTTAATACCCAGATTAAATTCATCCATATACTTCTGAGCAGTATCAAGAATTTTTTCATAAGCCTGTTCCCGGTTCCTGCTTATCTGACTGAGCTCATGATCTATAATTCTGGCAAATACCTTTCTTCCTGCTGCGTGTGTCACCCTGTTCATCTGAAAACTCCTCCTTACAGCGCTTACTGCGCCTGGTCAATCATGCTTTTCCTTTTGTTCATAAATACATTATATTCTCCTGCATGATTTTTTCTATAAACAAAAACAGGACAGTGTTTAATTTTTTACCACTGTCCCCTATCTGTCCAAAAATATATTTTTATTAAGATCCGTTTTCTGTTTCCAGAATTCGTAAAAGAGAAGCTTCTCCATTTCCCCTCATAATAATAATCCCCAGCATCTGGATCAGTTCCTCAGGATCCTGTTCCATTCCGTCTCTTACCCATGAAAATATAATTCCCTCAAATGCATAGGTATAAAAATCTGTGATAAATTTACGTTTTTCAGGAGCAACCGTGATTCCGTCTGACGCCTCATCTAAGATGTGACTGATAATTTTAACGATATATGTATACATAAATTTCAAAAGGTACTCTTTCTGAACCGATGCATAAGTACTCATAATAAATTTTTTATTTTCCTGTGCATAGGCAAAAAATCGCCGAAATCGCTCCTCCCAGCTTTCAGGAAGTCCGTCTCCTGTGATTGCTTTTTCCACCTCGCTGCGATAAATCCATTCCACAAGATCATAAATATCTCTGAAATGATAATAAAATGTATGCCTGTTGATCTCACAAACCTCTGCAAGATCTGTTACAGTGATCCTGGAAAGAGGCTTCTTTTCCATCATTTTTTTGAGAGCGTCCGCAAGGGCTCTCTTTGTCATTGTTGACATAATTCCTCCTTCCCACATCTTGCCCCTATGTGGCTGTTTTATCCCGAACCAACGGAAAAACGTACAGGTTCTGCCCTCTTTCTGGTACAGTATGAGCTTCTGATATCCTGTTCTTCCTTTTTACAGAAAATAATTTCAACGTGTAGTCTTTTTCTATGTAGGACATGCTCCTACAGCTATTGTTTCTGTCCTGTATCAGCATGTCTTTGTATGGCAGTCGCTGCAATCCGGATTTTTATTCTGTTATCATAATACGATTTTATTTCCAGTGCAATATAAAACTTTTTCAGCTTTTCAAATCCGCAGGACTATCTTCCTTTTGCAGCATTTCCCACTGCGTCACCTACATCTTCTACAGCATTGCCAACGCCTTCGCCCAGATCCCTTACACTGTTTCCCAGTTCACCGGAAACTGTGTCATTGTTTCTGTCAGTGTTCTGATCTGCCATGCCGTCTGCAGTGTTTTCTCTGTTGTTGTCTGCCGCGTTGTCATTTACTGTATTATTTTCACCTGCAACAGTGTTGTCGTCAGCTGCGTTATTTTCAGACGCAATATTGTCATTCTTTGTGTTTGTATCCGCAGATGTTCCATTGTTATCTGTCATATTGTCATCTGTTTTGTCAGCACCCGGCGCTGCATCCTTCCTGTCATTCCTGTTGTTCTCTCTGTTTCCATTGTCCATAACATTGTCTTTCGCCGTATTTGTTTCGTCTGCATTATTGCCTGTTCGTTCCCCGCAGGCAGTAAATACACTTAATGCCAGCATAAGCATTATACCTGTAATGACCTTTTTGACGTTTTTCATACTGATTGTCTCCTTTTCTTGGGTTTTTATAGCTCATACAGGTAATATGCGTATTTTTTTTATTTTTATGCCGGAAAAATTTCCCAAAAAAGGCAGGACTTATGCTTTTCAGCACTTGTCCTGCCTTACTTATTTATCCTTCTATCACATCTGCCATATCATAACGGCCGGCCGGCTTTCCTGCCAGGAATTTAGCTGCCTCAACAGCGCCTTTTCCAAATACAGCCTTTGAATATGCCGTATGTTTAAATTCGATCACTTCATCCGGACCTGCAAAAATCACCTCATGATCTCCTACAATTGTTCCTCCGCGTACAGCAGAAATACCAATTTCCTTATCAGAACGCATTTCTCTCTTCTGGCTGCGGTCATAAACATAGTGATATTCATTTCCCATGGCCTCGTTCAGACTGTCTGCCAGAGCAAGAGCTGTTCCGCTTGGCGCATCCAGCTTCAGACGATGGTGACGTTCCACAATCTCCATGTCAAATCCGGCTGTTGCCAGAACCTTTGCTGCATCCTGGATTAATTTCAAAAGAGTATTGATCCCAAGAGACATATTTGCAGATTTCAGCACTGCTGTTTTTTTTGCAGTTTCTTCCACCTTAGCCAGCTGCTCCTCGCTGAGTCCTGTTGTACACAGAACCAGAGGAAGTTTCCTTTCTCCACAGTAGTCAAGAAGCGCATCAACTGCCTTTGCAGAAGAAAAATCAATCACAACGTCCACATCTTCCTGACAGACAGAAAGATCTGTATACACCGGATAAGAAGTATTGCCTTTATCTGCGATGTCAACTCCGGCAACGATCTCTGCCTCCGGATCCTTTTCCACAAGCTCTGAAATTACCTGACCCATATGTCCACAGCATCCGTGCATCATAATTTTTATCATAATTATAATCCGCCTTTCTGCAAAAGGCACCAATGGGGTTATGAAACCCGTCGGCAAACTTCTGCTAT
>NZ_JAJQXX010000019.1 GCF_028767025.1 Blautia sp. XA-2221 | reverse complement strand
AGGGCTTGACCAAGAAGCTGAGACGAGCGGCTGGAACAGGAAGGGAGCAGAACGGAGTGAGTTTACTCACAGAGGGATGTTGCCAGACTGTGACAGACATTTGCGAAGCAAATGACATTGAGTGACGGAAGTCACGAAATGACCAGGCGAGTCGTTGAAAGAGTAAGCAAGGTTAAAATGATTCCAATGTCAACATGTATGTAGTTTTGAAAGTGCAATATGAGTAGCCGGTGAGGCTACTTTTTTCTTTATAGGAAATGAGCTATTTTTTTATTTGCAGAAACTTTTATTTACGTCATTTACGAACAGAAACCGGGAAGGGAACGTCCGGTGACAATGAAGCCAGTACCAGACAAGGGTACTGGTTTTTTGTACTTAAAATGCTTCCTATATATAAAGAGATAAAATATGAGATGTCTTTTTGCTACTGTTTCACAGCATAATTATCCCTTTTCTGATTGAGTATCTGCTATTTTTTAGAACATGGATTGTTGTCAAGAGCTTGTTGCGTAAGCAATTCTTGCACTCTTGATAAGGTATGGGATAAAAAATATTATGACAGATAGCAGAAAAGTAATGACTGCTCAATTTTCTGATGATTTACTAAAAAAAATAGTGATAGATAAACTTGAAATGATTAAGGAAGTGTATATCATGAAAAAAATTTTGAAATTAATGTTAATCATAATTGGAGCAATAGTTTCGATTTTTATAGCACTGATAGGTATTGGTTTGTTTGTTGACTTTGAATATGATGACCACATTAAAAACGGTCGTTATACCTATGTTCCCGAAGAAGAAAATAAAGATAACCAATATGTAGAATTTACTATGAGTGATTATGATAAAAATGATGAAATGCTTGTATATTATGGCACGATCGAAGAAGCAATTTTAAACTCCCCTTTGAATGCTGAAAATGAGGAACTTTCCGTTCCTGCCGATTTTCTTAACCATGTTGATAAAATTTTACATATATGGCAAGGCGAAGATTATGATACGATATTCTATCGAGCTGGAACTGATAAAGATAATGTTCAAGGACTTGTGATGGTCCGTTGCAAGAAACAAACACAACACGGATATATACAATATGCATTTATGAATGCCTCTCCTATCACAACAAAAAAGGATAGGATATTACTAGATGATATTGCAGAACTTATTCGTTCTTCTTTAAAAATGAGCGATTTTCAGCAAGACTTAAATCCAAATTATCCAAGTAATCGTTTTGTTTTCGGTTATGCTCATGATAAAGAAATCTATTCATTGGAAGTGGAAGGACAAAAACCAGACGGTGTAATTGAAATCAATGTATACGACAGAACTATGTATTTATGGTATTACAATGATTTAAAAAGTAACAAACGAGGGGATTATCTAAGCTACTCCGTAGATGTACCTAAGTAAAATGTTATTTTTAAATAAGGCTATATTATTAATTAGTTGAACAGATGGAGTGAACCTGTGGCAAGCAAAGATTGAGGGGGATCATACAAATGGGATATTGTAATGATTTTAATAGGTGACCTTATTTTCCTTTTTTCCATTTATTGTTTTGCAAAAATCAAAAACGAAAAAATCCAGATGAAGCAGAGAATAAATTAAACTTATTTCTTATTTACATAATTTTTGTTTCAGTAGTTGCTTTTGTACTTTTTTATGGGTCTGAAAGCATTATTGTAATTTAAAATCAATGGCTTAAATAAAGTATGTTATAAATATTTAAAACAGAATAATTGAAAGAATTTTGCTGAAAGGATGAATATCTTATAAATGAATGTGGATCAAGAAATGTATATATGGATAGATACTATTTTTGAAAAAAATAAAAATGGAATTGTAGTTGACGGGTATTCATTTGATGATGATTTTGGACTTGAAGAAGATAAGTGGCATTACAGAGGGGACTTTTCTATAATTTCAAGAACGAATCATAAAAAAATATATAATGGGACAGTTGATGTGATACATTATTCTCGTTATGGACTAAAATGGATCGTTAATTATGATGTGGATTGCTTTATTCTGCCATTTTTAATTACAAGTAATAAAAATATGAATTTGATATATAGTGGTGAAATTCATATTTTGGCAACAGCAGAATTTAAAAGGTACAAGAAAAAAGCAAAATGTACAGATGGAATGTTTCAGATAATCTCAGAAAATTGTTTAGCAAATTTAAGAATAGAGGGTGGATTTTATTATATTGATTTATTTTCAGATGTATCCAATATGAATATTTCAAATATATATACAGAAAACTTTCGCTTTGCAGGTTATGATGAACCCATAATAAAACTTCTTTATGATTAAAAGGAAAATGTGATGATATATTCCTTAGGGGAAAGAAACGGGAGATACAGCGTGATTTAGAGAAGGGAATATTCTGTTTTCCAGTCAGAAAGATATGTCTATGACAGCCTAATCAAAAGCAGATGTGCAAAATCATAAGATCTTACACACCTGGAGAAATTTTTTCAGATCAGTAAAAGTTGTGATTACAGGAAATTTAGTTTCTTTTTCAGGGAGCCTTTCCTGACTGTACCAGACACCAAAAAGTCCGCAGTCACAGGCGCCCTGCACATCTTTTTTCAGATTATCTCCAATAAAAACACAGGAATCAGCAGTACATCCAGCTTTTTCCAGGCACACTTCAAAAAAATGTGGATGGGGTTTTTCAACGCCTGCTTCCTGGCTTGTGACAATGAAGTCAATATAGGAAGAAAAACCAAACTTTTCCAGCTTTTTAAACTGAATACTGGCTGTCATATCTGTTCCGATTCCGATTCGGATATGACGTGCTTTTAAGTCCTCCAATACTTTTTGAATACCAGGTGAAGGTCTGGCATCAGTAATCATGGTATCCCAGTAAGTATGATACATATTTTCCACATGAGGAAAAAGCGGCTGGGATAAAAGTTCCGTCATACATTGAAAACGAAGCATCCGGCTGTGAATGGCAGCGCTGTTTGTGCCAATACGTTCTGATATGATCTTCATAGCTTTTCCGTAACAGGAAAGCACCTGATTTTCAGAGATATTAAATTCTCTGATGCAATAAGTTGTAAGTGCTTTCATGCCTGAAAGATGTGCGCTGTCATAATCGTAAAGGGTATTATCAATATCAAAAATAACTGTTTTTGTCATATCTGTATTTCATGTATTTTATTTAAGACAGATTTTACAGCCCAGTTTTTTTCCGGTAGGGGTAGCAGCGCAGCCTCCAAGAGCCGTTTCGCGAAGCCCCGGTGGAATCTGTCTTCCTACCTGGTACATGGTCTGAAGCATTTCATCAAAAGGAATCAGCTGTTTGATGCCGCTTAAAGAAAGCTCTGCTGCGGTCAGAGCAACAGCTACGCCGGCAGCATTTCGTCCTTGGCAGGGACATTCTACCAGTCCTCCGATCGGATCGCACACAAGACCAAGAAAATTCATAAGAACAGAAGTTGCTGCATGGAGACACTGATCCGGTGTTCCGCCCATAAGTTCCACAGCTGCGGAGGCCGCCATGGCAGAAGCAACTCCCACCTCAGCCTGACAACCGCCTACAGCGCCTGCAACAGTAGCATTTCGCATAGCAAGATAGCCGATGGCGCTTGCATTAAAAAGTGCATTGATGATTTCCCTGTCCTCCAGGTGATATTCTTCCTGAAGAGCCAGAAGGAGACCTGGGATCACGCCAGAAGAACCGGCTGTTGGAGCGGCAACGATCAGTCCCATGGTTGTATTTGTTTCAAGAACAGCCATAGAATAGGAAATTGCTTTGGAAAGAACAGATCCGCAGATGGAATTACCGTTGATCCGGTGTTGATTTACAAGCTGCGCTTCCCCTCCGATCAGACCTCCAATAGACTTCTTCGGAGATCGGATGGGAGAGGCTACAGAATCTCGCATGATCTGAAGAGAATGATTCATCTGATCATAGATGGCTGCTTCTGTTGTTTCTCCCAGAATACATTCTCTTTTTTTCATAATTTCAGAAATAGACATATTTTCTGTATGGCAAAGCTCCAGTAGCTCCTGAGCATTTTTAAAATCCATAATTACATTCTCCTTTGAATTGGTATAAAAATAACATCCTGAACATTGGAGTTCAGTGAAATCTGAGCTTCCGCATCTTCTGGAAGGGTACCGTCAAATTCGATGATACTGTAGGCAATATCGCCTTTTGTTTCTCGGAAAAGCTTCATAAAAGCAATATTGACATTTTTTTCGCTGAGACATCCTGTGATGTGAGCAAGAACTCCCGGTCTGTCATAGTGAACTATGATCAGTGTACTGTATTCTCCGGAAAAATCCACGTCAATATGATTGATTCTGCTGATACGCATTTTTCCGCCGCCAAGGGACTCTCCTCGGACTGAATAAGAACGTCCTCCTTCGCAGGTGATATGAATATCAACTGTGTTTGGGTGAATGTCAGGGTCATCGGCGGCTTCGACAAAACGATAGGAAATGCCTCGTTCTTTTGCAATGGAAAAAGCGTCCGGTATACGCTTGTCATCTGTTGCAAAGCCCATAACTCCGCCGAGAAGAGCCAGATCTGTTCCGTGTCCCTTATAGGTTTGAGAAAAAGAATTATAAAGGACAAATTCTACATCTTTTATAGGACTGTCTGCCATCTGCTGTGCAAGGAGAGCAATGGAACAGGCACCTGCTGTATGAGAACTGGAGGGCCCGATCATTTCCGGACCCAGTACGTTAAAAGCACTGATAAATGTCATAAAAAATCCTCATCTTTCTGTATCCGTCATTTAATCACGATTTATGCAAATAGTATTGTACCATAAAAGGAAAAAAATTTATATTTATATTTTTACATACAGTAATGATTTACTTCCTGTATAAAGCTGTGTTATAGTAATACACAGATAACTTTGACAATACCAGCAGAGTTATCTTGTTAATCGGAAACGTCCGGGAATTGATCGGATGATCAGATTAACGAAATACAGAAATGAGGAAATGATAACATGAAAAAAATACAGAACCGGATTTTTAAGCTGTCAGTCATTCTTCTGACAGTTGGTCTTGTTGGATTATATTCTGAAAAAGGAACAGGAGAAATGGTATGGGGACAAGTATCAGAAGAGCGTAATATAGAAGAAAACACCGAAACAGAAAGTGATGCTGTAAAAATGAATCTGGAAGACGGAGAATATTCGATACAGGTGGATCTGGAAGGTGGAAGCGGAAAGGCAGGAATTTCATCTCCCACACTTTTTGAAATCAGAAATGGACTGGCGTATGCAAAACTTCAGTGGAGCAGTCCGAATTATGATTATATGATAGTAAATGGCAAAAAATATCTTCCGATTAATGAAGAAGGGATGAATTCTGTTTTTGAGATACCTGTAACGGCAATGGACGAACCTGTTTCTGTGATTGCCGATACAATAGCTATGGGGTCTCCTCATGAGGTGGAATATACACTTTTGTTTTACAGTGATTCTATTGGATCAAAAGGACAGCTTCCTCAGGAGGCTGCCAAAAGAGTAGTGGCTGTAGCGCTTGTGATCATTATTGGGGGAGGAATTCTGAATTACTTTGTAAATAAAAGAAAACGATATTAAGAAAATATAAAAAACAGTTGCATTTTCCGGAAAAATGATGCATAATAGCACCAATGAATACAACAGGTGTAAGGGAGTAGCTGACACCGTAAAGGCGTAACAGAATCAACATCATGGCCGGGAGACCTGGTTTTGTTTGAAACAGCGAGACTTATCTTTGGGAGGAATCCTTAGGTAAGTCTTTTTATTTTTTGAAAAAGCAGAATCCGGGTATAATGAAAGACAGGGGAAGTGTCAGAAAGGAGTAGATATCATACGCCGTATTCTTTGGCAGACCGGATAAATTTATTTGGAAATGCCCGCAGAAATAAAACAAAATCGTGCAGAAACTTAAACATACTGCACAGAAATGGAGGCAATATGAAAGAATATCTGTCAAGTTGTGAGGAAGTTTTAAAAGAACAGAATTCTTCTGAGCAGGGACTGTCAACAGGCGAAGCACAGCAGAGATTGTCCAAATTCGGAAAGAATGAACTGGAAAAAGGAAAAAAGACTTCTCTTTTAAAAAGATTTTTAGGGGAACTTGCAGATCCGATGATCATTATCCTGATCGTGGCGGCAGCAATTTCCGGAATCACAGCTTTTTATGAAGGCGAATCTTTTGCCGACGTTATTATTATTCTTGCAGTTGTGATTATCAATGCGGTACTGGGCGTTGTTCAGGAAAGCAAAGCGGAAGCTGCAATTGAGGCTCTGCAGGAAATCGCAGCGGCTACCAGCAAGGTACTGCGTGACGGAAAGGTAGTGACACTGAAAAGTGATGAGCTTGTTCCCGGAGATGTGGTACTTCTGGAAGCAGGAGATGCAGTTCCGGCTGACGGACGAATTATTGAATCTGCCAGTCTGAAGATTGAGGAAGCTGCTCTGACAGGAGAGTCTGTCCCGGCAAACAAAATTACAGATCTTCTTCAGCTTGGAGGAGAGAAGGACGTTCCCCTGGGCGATCGCAAGAATATGGCTTACATGGGTTCTACGGTTGTTTACGGACGTGGTAAAGTCGTCATTACGGGAACCGGTATGAACACAGAAATGGGTAAAATCGCTCAGGCCCTTTCACAGGCAAAAGACGATGCGACACCTCTCCAGATAAAGCTGAACCAGCTGAGTAAGATTCTTACCGTTCTTGTTATCGGTATCTGCGCAGTTATTTTTGCGGTAGGACTGTTCCGTTCAGGAATTAGCGGCGACACTATTCTCAGCACGTTTATGGTTGCAGTATCTCTTGCAGTTGCGGCAATCCCGGAAGGTCTGGCAGCAGTTGTGACCATTGTACTTTCCATTGGCGTAACAAATATGTCCAAACGTAATGCTATCATCCGCAAGCTGACAGCAGTGGAAACTCTTGGCTGTACACAGATCATCTGCTCTGATAAAACAGGTACATTGACTCAGAACAAAATGACAGTTGTGGAGCATGTGGCTGATAATGAACAGAACCTGGAGATTGCTATGGCTCTCTGTTCCGATGCAGAATACGATGCGGAAGCGGGAGAGGCAGTGGGAGAGCCTACAGAATGTGCTCTTGTAAACGATGCAGCCAAAAACGGTCTGCCAAAAACACAGTTAAAAGAAGAATATGTACGTGTGGGAGAAGCTCCTTTTGATTCCATGCGAAAGATGATGTCCACCGTTCATAAAACAAAAGAAAACAAGATCATCCAGTTTACCAAAGGTGCGCCGGATGAAGTTTTGAAATGCTGTACTCATGCAGTGGTAAACGGAGCAAGGGTTCCCATGACAGAAGAGATCAGGGCTTCTATTCTGAAAAGCAATAAAGCAATGGCAGACAGGGCTCTTCGTGTTCTCTGTGGCGCATTTCGCGAATGGGACAAAATGCCGGAGAGTACAGAACCTGAATTTCTGGAACAGGAGCTTACCTATCTGGGACTTTCTGGAATGATCGATCCGGTTCGCCCTGAGGTTAAGGCTGCCATCGTAGAGTGCCGTGAAGCAGGAATCCGTCCGATTATGATTACCGGAGATCACAAAGATACCGCAGTTGCCATTGGTATGGAACTTGGAATCCTTTCCGATTCTTCTCAGGCTATCACTGGCGCACAGCTCAATGAGATCAGTGATGAGGATTTTCAGAACAGAATTGAAGAGTTTTCTGTATATGCACGAGTTCAGCCGGAGCATAAAGTGCGTATTGTAAATGCATGGAAAAAGAAAGGCATGATCACAGCCATGACCGGTGACGGCGTCAATGACGCCCCGTCCATTAAGAGCGCTGATATTGGCGTGGGTATGGGAATCACCGGAACAGATGTAACCAAAAACGTAGCAGACATGGTTCTGGCAGACGATAACTTTGCAACCATTGTATCAGCGGTAGAAGAAGGACGTCGTATTTACGCGAATATCCGTAAGGCCATTCAGTTCCTGCTTGCTTCCAACCTGGCAGAGGTACTGGCAATCTTTTTCTCCACAATGATCGGATTTACCATACTGAAACCGGTACATCTTCTCTGGATCAATCTGATCACAGACTGCTTCCCGGCTCTGGCGCTTGGACTTGAAAAGAGCGAAGCAGACATTATGAAGAAAAAACCTCGTGATCCGAAGGAAGGCATTTTTGCCGGCGGAATGGGATTTGATGTATTTTTCCAGGGCGCCGTTGTAACTGCTCTGGTTATGATCTCTTATCTGGTAGGTCACAGAATTGAATCAGGCGCATGGGAATTTGTAAACAGCGCAGACGGAACAACTATGGCATTCCTTACTCTGTCCATGGTGGAAATTTGTCATTCTCTTAATATGAGAAGCCGTCGAGGTTCTATTTTTAAACTGAACAGCCATAACAAATTCCTGTATGGTGCAATGCTTGTTTCACTGATCCTCACAACCATTGTGATTGAGGTTCCGTTTATTGCAAAAGCATTCCAGTTTACACCGATTGGTTTCACAGAATATGTGATCGCTCTTGGTCTTGCAGTTCTGATCATCCCGATCATGGAGATCGTAAAAGCTATACAGAGAAAACTTGGAAAATAAAAAGTAACAGCAGAGAATGTAATAAACAGAAAAGACGTAAAGAAAGATCTGTAAAAAAGAACAGTTTCTAAAAAAGGACTCGGGGTTCCTAAGAATCCAGGGTCCTTTTTTCATGGGTATGACCTTTATTTTATGACTACCAGCTCATATTCATCTGTGCCAAGACCAAGTTTTTTTGCGTGATCAATGCAGATTCTCCAGTCTGTAGTGGGGAACATGGCTCCGAAGTGGTCGTGTCCTTCGTGATCTGCTTCAGAAAGGCAGGTGTTAGAGATCACCGGCTGGGCGTTTACCGCATCTGCGCAGGCAGTGTCAAGAGCCACCGGGTCAAAGGAGGCAAAAAATCCAACATCCGGGACGATGGCTGCGTCGTTTTCTGCATGACAGTCGCAGTAAGGAGATACGTCGATTACCAGGTTAATATAAAAAGCCGGACGTCCGTCAACAACAGCTTTTGTATATTCTGCGATTTTACAGTTCAGGATATCATTGGATTCGTCAGATGCTGCAACAATGGCATCTTTTGGACAGACTCCGATACATCTTCCGCAGCCTACGCATTTATTGTGATCAATAGAAGCTTTTTTATACTGAAACTGAGGCGCATCATGAGCACAGATTTTTTCACAGCGGTGGCATCCGATACACAGATCTTTTTCCACATGAGGTTTTCCGGCGCTGTGCATTTCCATTTTTCCGGCGCGGGAGCCGCAGCCCATTCCGATATTTTTCAGTGCTCCGCCAAAGCCTGTACATTCGTGTCCCTTAAAATGAGCCAGAGAAATAAATACATCCGCATCCATAACTGCGCGTCCGATTTTGGCTTCTTTTACATATTCTCCACCTTCTACTGGTACATATACTTCATCTGTTCCCTTAAGTCCGTCGCCGATGATAATATGGCAGCCGGTAGAAAGTGGT
The DNA here is from genome assembly GCF_028767025.1 of Blautia sp. XA-2221. Classification (GTDB taxonomy): domain Bacteria; phylum Bacillota; class Clostridia; order Lachnospirales; family Lachnospiraceae; genus Blautia_A. The sequence goes on along the minus strand of NZ_JAJQXX010000019.1, from coordinate 23,798 downwards.
GAAAATCCATTGACATAAGCGCTTTCTATATGATCCAGTGCATTTTTGCGCCCACCCACATAAAGAGTGTTGCAGTCTGTGAGGAATGGCTTTCCACCAAGTTCTTTTACAGTATCTGCAACCACTTTTGCATAATTGGGGCGAAGAAATGCCAGATTACCAGGCTCTCCAAAATGCATCTTAATGGCGGTATATTTTCCGTCAAAATCAATGTTTCCGATACCTGCTTTTTTGATCAGGCGTTTCAGTTTATTCAGAAGTCCATTGTCAAATCCGGTTCTCATGCTGGTATAGTATACTTTTGATTTTTCCATAAAATATCCTCCTTAAATAAATTTTCTTTATGTAAAGAATACTCTATCTATATAGAAATGGCAAGAATATATTGAGGTAAAAACAAGAGAAAAGGATACTGGTATAAAGGAAAGAAAAAGCAAGGAAAAATCCGTCATACTGACTGAGACAGGCCGGTTTTTCTGGTATTTTTACGCTTGCGCCAGGGAGAGGGCTGGGGTATATTTATAAGAAAGAATGCAGAAAAATAACTATATGAAAGTATTGGAGGAATATATAAATGCTGGAAGAGTATAACAAGGCATATAAGCTTGGGAAAAAAGATTATCAGGCCAGAATGATGAAGGGAGAAAAACCTACACTGGAGGCTCTGGACGATATTCTGCCTGCCCGGGGATCCTGTTCAGAGGTTTCGCTGGGGTTGGTCCAGATTCCTATGGAGCAGATCGTGGGAACAAAAACAGAATCCAGAAGTAATGCGTTTGCAGGGAATTTTATGCCGATTCTGCGCGAAAATACGGAATTTGCCTATAAGTGGGCAGTCCTTGGGGAGAGCCATGTAAATGAAGGGATCCGCGATCCGATCAAAGCTTATGAGTATATGAATAAATTTTATGTGGAAGAAGGAAATAAAAGAGTCAGTGTTCTGAAATATTATGATGCAGTTTCTGTACCGGGGGTTGTCACCCGTATCCTTCCGCCGAAAACAGAAGAAAAGGAAAATAAAATTTATTATGAATTTGTGGATTTTTATGAGCTTTCCAAAGTAAATTACATATGGTTCACAAAGGAAGGAAGTTTTGCCAGACTGCAAAATCTTATCGGAAAAGGGCCGAAAGAAGTCTGGGATGACGATGATAAACTGAACTTCAGCTCTATTTATTCCAGGTTTGCTTTAGAATTTGAGGCAGCAGGAGGGAAAAAGCTTTCGATCACAGCCGGAGATGCGTTTCTTGCTTTTCTTACTGTTTACGGTTATCAGGCAGTATGCCGGAAAACAGTTGCGGAACTGAAAAAGCTTGTTAATAAGAGTTGGGAGGAATTTAAGCTTCTGGAACATGACAATGAGATTGAGCTGAAAATGGACCCAAACAGGGAAAAGAAGCCTTTGCTCAGCAGGCTTCTTACAGGTTCTACCAAGCTGAAAATTGCTTTTATTTACGCGAAAACGCCAGGCTCCTCTGCATGGACCTATGCACACGAGCTGGGACGCCTTCATCTGGAACAGACGTTTCCCGATGAGGTTACTACCATATGCTATGAAAATATTGTTCCGGAACTTGCGGAAAAAGCAATTACAGATGCAATTGCCAAAGGCTGTAATATGATCTTTACTACAACGCCTGCTTTTGTTCAGGCCAGTGTTAAGGCAGCAATTGCAAATCCTGATATCAGAATACTGAACTGTTCGCTGAATACTTCGCATCGGTATATCCGGACCTATTATGCAAGAATGCATGAGGCAAAATTCTTGATGGGCGCGATTGCAGGGGCAATGTCTGAAAACGGAAAGCTTGCATACATTGCAGATTATCCTATTTTCGGAACGATTGCAAATATCAATGCGTTTGCTCTTGGGGCAGCCATGGTAAATCCAAGGGCGAAAGTTTATCTGGAGTGGTCTACTTTAAAAGACGACGATCTTGGTCAGGTAATGGAGAGAATCAGAGACAAGGATGTTTCTGTGGTATCCGGACGGGATATGGTAATTCCGGAAGACGCATCCAGATATTTTGGGCTGTATCGTATGGAAAACGGAATGCCCCACAATCTGGCAATGCCTTTATGGCACTGGGGTAAATTTTATGAAGAGCTGATCCGCACTGTTATGAACGGAACCTGGAAATATGATGACAGCAGCTCAGAGAAGAAAGCCATTAATTACTGGTGGGGAATGTCCTCCAATGTTGTGGATGTAATCTGCTCACACACACTTCCAATAGGAACTCAACATCTTGTGGAGCTTTTGAAAGAAACCATCAGCCGTGGAGAATTTAATCCGTTTTCCGGTGTGCTTTATTCGCAGAATGGTGTGATCCGGGATGATCCTCAGGGAAGTCTGTCTCCGGAAGAGATCATTACCATGAACTGGCTTGCTGATAATGTGATTGGTTCCATTCCGAAAAGCTGGCAGCTTACGGAGCAGGCAAAACCTGTTACATTGCAGCAGGGTGTGGAGAAGGGACAGTAATATGAAAATACTTGCAATTGCAGATGAAGAATCAAAATACCTGTGGGATTTTTTTGAGAAAAGTAAACTGGAGGGGATTGATCTTATTATCTCATGCGGGGATCTGGATCCACGATATCTGTCTTTTCTTGCAACCTTTACTTCTGCGCCGGTTCTCTATGTGCATGGGAATCATGATGACAAATATAAACAGATTCCTCCGGACGGCTGCATCTGTATTGACGATCAGATTTATGTTCATGAGGGAGTGAGGATTCTGGGGCTTGGAGGTTCCATGCGGTATAAACCAGGAGTTTATCAGTTTACAGAACGGGAAATGAGAAGAAGGATTTTTAAACTGTTTCCCAAACTTTTATGGAGGAGAGGGTTTGATATTCTGGTCACGCATGCTCCGGCATATCAGCTGAATGACGGAAGAGATCTGCCTCATCAGGGATTTAAGGCATTTTTGAAGCTGATGGAAAAGTACCGTCCTAAATATTTTCTCCACGGTCATGTGCATATGTCTTATGGAAGAAAGCATAAACGATATGACAAATACCAGGATACTCATGTGATCAATGCATATGAACGTTTTGTTTTTGATTATGATGCCGAACACCCCGGGGACTGGACATAAAAATATTTGTCAAGAAAAAATACTTGACACCAGAGCTGTAATCGGTTATGATACACAAGGTGATTATCAGATGGAGAAATTTGTAGAGCAGACATTATTATATGATTTTTACGGGGAGCTTCTTACGGAACGCCAGCAGCAGGTGTATGAAAGCGTGGTACTGGAAGACTTTTCCCTCAGTGAAGTGGCGGAAGATCTTGGAATCAGCCGACAGGGCGTTCACGACATGATCCGGCGCTGCAATCATACTCTGGAAGAATACGAAAAGAAACTGCATCTGGTAGAAAAATTTCTCTGTATTAAGAAGCAGGTTCAGAGAATCAGCCAGATTGCAGAGAAGTATCATGACCGGGAGATTACAGAAATTTCCAAAGAGATATTAGAGGAGTTATAAAGCATGGCGTTTGAGAGCTTGACAGAAAAATTACAAAATGTATTTAAAAAGCTTAGAGGAAAAGGACGTCTTACAGAGGAAGATGTAAAGATTGCTCTGAAAGAAGTCAAAATGGCTCTTCTGGAGGCTGATGTAAACTTTCGGGTTGTAAAGCAGTTCACCAAGGCTGTTCAGGAGCGTGCCGTGGGACAGGACGTAATGAACGGACTGAATCCCGGACAGATGGTTATTAAGATTGTAAATGAAGAGCTTGTGAACCTGATGGGAAGCGAAACAACAGAGCTGCCTGTCAAACCGGGAAATGATATCACGGTTTTTATGATGGCAGGTCTTCAGGGTGCAGGTAAGACAACAACAGTTGCCAAGCTTGCGGGCAAGCTGAAATCCAAGGGTAAGCGTCCTCTTTTGGTTGCCTGTGATGTTTACAGACCGGCTGCGATCACTCAGCTTCAGGTCAATGGTGAAAAACAGGGCGTGGAAGTATTTTCCATGGGAGATAAACAGAACCCGGTGAATATTGCAAAGGCAGCTGTGGAGCATGCAAAAGCAAATCAGCAGAATGTTGTGCTTCTGGATACTGCAGGACGTCTTCATGTGGATGAGGACATGATGCAGGAGCTTGCTGATATCAAGGCGAATGTACAGGTAGATGCCACTCTTCTGATCGTAGATGCGATGACCGGTCAGGATGCTGTAAATGTGGCAAAGACCTTTACAGATAAAGTGGGGATTGACGGAGTAATCCTTACCAAGATGGACGGTGACACCAGAGGTGGTGCTGCACTTTCCATTAAAGCAGTAACAGGAAAGCCGATTCTCTATGTAGGTATGGGCGAAAAGCTTTCTGATCTGGAACAGTTTTATCCGGAACGAATGGCTTCCAGAATCCTTGGAATGGGTGATGTTATGAGCCTGATCGAAAAGGCAGAGGCTGCCATTGATCAGGAACAGGCTGCGGAGATGCAGAAGAAGCTCAAAAAAATGGACTTTGACTTTAATGATTATCTCACCAGTATGGAACAGATGAAAAAAATGGGAGGAATCGGCAGTATCCTGAATATGCTTCCGGGAGTGGGCAGCAAGATGAAGGATATTGAAGGTATGGTAGATGAAAGCGCTCTGGAACGCACTAAGTCGATCATTCTTTCCATGACACCTCAGGAGCGGACGAATCCGGGAATTCTGAACGTATCCCGCAAAAACCGTATTGCCAGAGGCGCAGGGGTGGATATAGCGGAAGTCAACCGTCTTGTAAAACAGTTTGAGCAAAGCAAGAAAATGATGAAACAGATGCCCGGAATGATGGGCGGAAAAATGGGTAAAAGAGGCGGCTTTAAGCTTCCCTTTTAATATAAATTAACAAAAAAAGAAAAGAGATAAATGGAGGAAAACAAAAATGGCAGTAAAAATCAGATTAAGAAGAATGGGACAGAAAAAGGCACCTTTTTATAGAATCGTAGTTGCAGATTCCCGTTGCAAACGTGATGGAAAATGCATCGCAGAGATCGGTACTTATGATCCGAACCTTGAGCCAAGCGCATACAAAGTAGATGAGGAAGCTGCTAAGAAATGGCTTGCAGCAGGTGCTCAGCCTACAGAAGTTGTTGCTAAGATCCTGAAAGCAGCCGGAATTGAGAAATAAGAAATACCGGAGAAGGTATTTTTTCCTATTACTGTAGAAGTCCTGTAGAATGCAGTGCAGGGAGGTATGTAATGAAAAAACTGGTAGAAGTAATTGCAAAATCTCTTGTAGATCATCCGGATGAGGTGGTTGTCACCGAAAATGAAAAGGAAGATGCAGTTATTATTGAACTGAAGGTGGGACCGGCTGACATGGGCAAGGTCATCGGAAGACAGGGACGTATTGCCAAGGCGATCCGTACCGTAGTAAAAGCCGCTTCTTCAAAGAGCAGCAAAAAAGTGATTGTGGATATCCTGCAGTAAACAGGGCTTTCGCAATATCATAAGTGAGAAACAGGAGCTGTGGAAACATAGCTCCTTCTTTAACTACAGGGAGTTTTATTTATGGAAGATTTACTGAAGGTTGGTGTGATCACCACTACTCATGGTGTCAGAGGCGAGGTAAAGGTATACCCCACCACAGACGGGCCGGAACGTTTCCTGGAGCTTGACTATGTGCTTCTGGATACCGGAAAAGAGCTTCGAAAGCTTGAGATTAAAAATGTAAAGTTTTTTAAAAATCTTGTAATTCTGAAATTTAATGGTGTCGATAACATTAACGACATTGAAAAATATAAAGGCCGTGATCTCTGGATTCCACGGGAAGAGGGACAGGAACTGGAAGAGGATGAATATTATATTGCGGATCTTCTGGGAATGTCAGTTATTCTGGAGGACGGAAGAGAATTCGGTACATTAAAGGATGTTATGGAAACAGGCGCCAATGATGTTTACATTATTGACTCTGCAGAACATGGAGAGGTTCTTCTCCCGGCTATCAGGGAATGTATTCTGGATGTGGATCTGGAGAAGAATGTTATGACCATACATTTGATGAAAGGGCTGATATAATGAATTTTCATGTACTGACACTTTTTCCGGATATGATCCGGGACGGGATGAATACCAGTATTATCGGCCGGGCCATTGCAGGCGGTTTCTTGGATATAGAAGCAATTAATATCCGGGATTATGCCTTTAACAAGCATCAGAAGGTTGACGATTATCCTTATGGAGGCGGCGCTGGAATGCTGATGCAGGCAGAACCTGTGTATCTTGCCTATGAATCGGTTGAAAAAAAGATCGGATATCAGCCAAGGGTTATTTATCTGACCCCTCAGGGAAAGGTTTTTAACCAGGAAATGGCAAAGGATTTTGCCAGAGAAAAGGATCTTGTTTTTCTCTGCGGTCATTACGAGGGGATTGACGAGCGGGTTCTTGAGGAGATTGTTACAGATTACGTTTCGATTGGAGATTATGTACTTACCGGAGGAGAGCTTCCGGCTATGGTCATGATGGATTCCATTTCCCGCATGGTTCCCGGTGTGCTTACTAATCAGGAATCCGGAGAGACAGAATCCTTTTCCGGCAATCTTCTGGAATATCCCCAGTACAGCAGACCGGAAACCTGGCATGAGAAAAAAGTGCCTCCTGTTCTTCTTTCCGGACACCATGCAAATGTAGAGGCCTGGAGGAGAGAACAGTCCATTTACCGTACTGCCAAATGGCGCCCGGATCTTTTGAAAAAGGCAGATCTTTCAAACAGGGAATGGAATCAGATCCGCCAGTGGAGAAAACAGTGGAAAGAAGAAAGCCAGAAGGCAGAAGATAAGGAGTAGTATTATGAAAACATCAGATTTTTATTATGATCTTCCACAGGAGCTGATCGCCCAGGATCCTCTGGAGGACAGAAGCTCTTCCAGACTTCTTCATCTTTCCATGAAAGATGGAAGTGTGGAACACCGCCATTTCACGGATATATTGGATTATCTGAAAAAAGGAGACTGTCTGGTTGTCAATGATACCCGAGTGATTCCGGCCCGGCTTTATGGACACAAGGAGGAAACAGGAGCGCTTATTGAGATCCTTCTTCTGAAACGGAAAGAAAATGATATCTGGGAATGTCTGGTAAAGCCGGGCAAAAAGGCCCGCCCGGGTGCAAAGATCGTTTTCGGAGACGGGATTCTGAAAGGTGAGATCATTGATGTGGTGGAGGAAGGAAATCGTCTGATTCAGTTTCAGTATGAGGGTATTTTTGAGGAAATTCTGGATCAGCTGGGCGAAATGCCTCTGCCTCCGTACATTACTCATAAATTAGAAGATAAGAACCGCTATCAGACGGTTTATGCCAAAAATGACGGTTCTGCGGCAGCGCCTACCGCCGGTTTGCATTTCACTCAGGATCTTCTTCAGAAGGTGCAGGAAAAGGGCGTGAAAATTGCCCATGTAACTCTTCATGTAGGTCTTGGAACTTTCCGTCCGGTAAAAGTAGATGATGTGGAAAATCATCATATGCATTCTGAATTTTATGTGGTGGAAGAGGATCAGGCAAAACTGATCAATGATACAAAGAAACAGGGAGGTCGTGTGATCTCTGTGGGAACCACAAGCTGCCGTACGCTGGAGTCTGCCACAGATGAAGACGGTGTTCTTCGTCCGGGAAGCGGATGGACAGAAATTTTTATTTATCCGGGCTATCGGTTTAAAATGATCGATGGTCTGATCACAAATTTCCATCTTCCGGAGTCCACACTGATGATGCTGGTTTCTGCTCTTGCAGGAAAAGACAGGATCATGGCTGCCTATGAGGAAGCAGTAAAAGAGCGGTACCGTTTCTTCAGCTTTGGGGATGCCATGTTTATAGATCCGGAATAAAAACAGACCGGAAAATATCATAGATTAAGTCGATTTTTTTAGAAAGTTCTTGAAAATAAAATAATATTATGGTATAAATATAAACGTATGGAAAACAGACAGGAAAGTCTTCCATGCAAATATTTTACGCAGTCCAGGGAACTGCATTATTGATTGAGTTAGAAGCTCAAATTTTATAAGTTGGTTACTTTATAACCGGTATGCGTATTGCATGCATAACTTGTGAAACGGTCAATAAGAGTAGTAAAAGTAAAAATATTTGCTATATAGACTCTAATCCATTATCTGTTTTTTATAATTAAAATTTATATTATGAAATTATAAGAATAAAGATAAAACGCAAGCAGATGCAAAGTTATGCGCCTGCCTGCGTTTTTTTGTCCCATAGGAAAATAAGGTACATTGTTTTTATAATGGATTTCCTATGAATTTCGGGAGGGAGGCTGAAACATGTCGCAGGAAAAGGCTCCAATTTACGAGGCACTGGAACGGTTCCGGAGAATGAGGATCGTTCCGTTTGATGTTCCGGGACATAAACACGGAAGGGGAAATCCGGAACTGGTAAATTTACTTGGAAGTCAGTGCGTCAGTATAGACGTGAATTCTATGAAACCCCTTGATAATCTCTGTCATCCTGTTTCTGTGATCAAGGAGGCAGAGCAGCTTGCAGCAGAAGCTTTTGGCGCAGCAGGCGCATTTCTTATGGTTGGGGGAACAACGTCCTCAGTTCAGACTATGATTCTTACCTGCTGTAAGAAGGGAGATAAGATCATTTTACCCAGAAACGTGCACAGAAGCGTGATCAATGCTCTTGTTCTGTGCGGAGCCACACCGATTTATGTGAATCCGGATGTGGACAACCGTCTTGGCATTTCTTTGGGAATGAAGCTGGAACAGGTAGAAAAAGCCATTCAGGAAAATCCTGACGCAGTGGCTGTGTTTGTAAACAATCCTACTTATTATGGAATCTGTTCTAATCTACGTGAAATCGTAAAGCTTGCCCATGACAGAAATATGAAGGTTTTGGTAGATGAGGCTCATGGCACACATTTTTATTTCGGAGAGGGATTTCCGGTTAATGCCATGGATGCAGGCGCGGATATGGCTTCTGTCAGTATGCATAAATCAGGTGGAAGCCTTACCCAGAGCTCGTTCCTTCTGATCGGAAAAAATATGCATCCCGGCTATGTGCGCCAGATCATCAATCTGACTCAGACAACAAGCGCATCCTACCTGCTTCTGTCCAGCCTTGATATTTCCAGAAGGAATCTTGCTCTTCGGGGAAAGGAGTCCTTCCGGAGAGTTGCGGAGCTGGCTGAGTACGCCAGAACAGAGATCAACCGGATCGGGGGATATTATGCTTTTGGAAAAGAACTGATCAACCATGACAGCATTTATGATTTTGATCCCACCAAGCTGTCTGTGCATACACTGGAAATCGGACTGGCGGGAATCGAGGTCTATGATATCCTCAGAGATGATTACGATATTCAGATCGAGTTCGGAGATATTGGAAATATGCTGGCGTATCTGTCCATTGGAGACAGAAAACAGGAGGTGGAGCGTCTTGTCAGCGCTCTGGCAGATATTAAGAGGAGATACCAGAAGGATAAAACCGGTATGCTTACTCAGGAATATCTGTCCCCTAAGGTTGTGATGACTCCTCAGGAATCCTTTTATTCGGAAAAAGAATCTCTTCCTGTAGAAAAGACAGAGGGAAGGATCTGTGGAGAATTCGTAATGTGTTATCCTCCGGGAATTCCAATCCTTGCTCCGGGTGAGAAGATCACAGGGCAGATCATAGAGTACATTCTTTATGCCAAGGAAAAGGGCTGTTCCATGACAGGACCGGAGGATGAAAAAATTGAGAATCTCAATGTAGTGAAGGGAGAGTAGCGCCATGGAAATGTGGTTTTCTGATGAACACACAGAAGATGTAAAGCTGTCTATCCGGGTAAAGGAACAACTTTTCAGCGCTCAGAGCGAATTTCAGCAGATTGATGTGCTGGACTCCAAAGAGTTTGGCAAAATCCTTGTTGTGGACGGAGATCTGACGCTGACAGAAAAGGATGAATTTATTTATCACGAAATGATCACCCATGTTCCTATGGCAGTCCATCCTCTTGTAAAGGATGTTTTGGTAATCGGAGGAGGAGACGGCGGCGTTGTCCGGGAACTGGTGAAATATGAGGAAATTGAGCATATCGATATGGTAGAGATAGATCCTCTTCTTGTGGAAGTATGCAGGAAGTACCTGCCTCAGGTTGCCTGCAGTCTGAACGATCCCAGAGTGCAGATCTTTCATGAGGACGGTCTGCGCTTTGTACGGTCAAAAACAGACTGCTATGATCTAATCATTATTGACTCCCCCAATCCTTTTGGTCTGGGAGAGGGACTGTTTACAAAGGAATTTTACGGTAACTGCTTCGGAGCGCTGAGAGAGGACGGGATTATGATCAATCAGAATGAAAGTCCTTTTTATACGGAAGAAGCATTTCAGTGCCAGAGGATGCACAAGCGTATTCTGGAAACCTTTCCAATCTGCAGAGTATACCAGGCTCATTTGCCCTCTTATCCATCCGGACACTGGCTGTTTGGATTTGCCTCAAAAAAATACCACCCGCTTACGGATCTGAACGGAGTGGCCTGGAAACTGAAGGGAATCCATACAAGATATTACGAACCGAGATTACATGCCGGAGTGTTCGCCCTTCCGGTATATGTGGAGGAGCTTTTGGAAGATGTTGAATAAATCAGTAATGAATTTTATTGGCTGTGATGCTGGATATGAGGAAGCGGATATTGTGCTTTACGGAGCACCTTTTGATTCCACCACATCCTTCCGTCCGGGAACACGGTTTGCAGGACAGGTGATAAGGAATGATTCTTACGGGCTGGAAACCTACAGTCCTTATCAGGACAGAGATCTTGAAGACTGCCGGATTTTTGATCTGGGAGATCTGGAGCTTGCCATAGGAGATTCAGAGCTTGTTCTTTCTGAGATCGAAAAAACAGCAGAGACGATCCTGAAGGATAAAAAACTGCCGTTTATGATTGGTGGCGAGCATCTGGTAACTCTGGGAGCTGTACGGGCGGCAGCCAGGCAGTATCCGGAACTTCACATTGTTCATTTGGATGCCCACACAGACCTGCGGGAGGATTATCTGGGCGTGAAGTTGTCCCATGCGGCTGTTATAAGACGGTGCTGGGATATTCTGGGTGATGGAAGAATCCATCAGTTTGGAATACGTTCCGGAGAAAAGGTGGAGTTTGACTGGGCAAGATCCGGACACACGGATTTTCATCCGTTTACTTTGGATGATCTTCCGGGGATTTTGCCGGAACTGAAAGGAAAGCCGGTTTATTTTACGGTTGATCTGGATGTTTTGGATCCCTCTGTATTTCCGGGAACCGGAACCCCGGAGCCGGGAGGAGTTGATTTTCTCACACTGATGAAAAATGTCACAGAGGTATGCTCAAGCCTGAATATCGTAGGCTGTGATGTCAATGAACTTTGTCCGCCCTGTGACCACAGTGGCATGTCAACAGCAGTGGCATGCAAGATCATCCGGGAGATGCTTCTTGCACTAAAAAAATAAAAACTAATATTTACATATCAAGGAGGAACCATTTATGGGAAAAGCGTTAATTATCGGATGCGGAGGCGTTGCTTCCGTGGCAATTCACAAATGTTGTCAGAACAGTGAAGTATTTGAGGAAATCTGCATTGCAAGCCGTACCGTGTCCAAATGTGATGCGCTGAAAGAAAAACTTCAGGGAACTACAAAGACAAAGATCACAACTGCTCAGGTAGATGCTGATAATGTGGAAGAGCTGGTAGCTCTGATCCGTAAGGTACAGCCGGATGTGGTTTTGAACCTTGCACTTCCGTATCAGGATCTTCATATTATGGATGCCTGCCTGGAAACAGGGGTTCACTATGTGGATACAGCAAATTATGAGCCGGAGGATACTGCAAAATTTGAATACAAATGGCAGTGGGCATATAAAGAGCGCTACGAAAAAGCAGGAATCACAGCTCTTCTGGGTAGCGGTTTTGATCCGGGTGTAACAAGCGTATTTTCTGCCTATGCTCTGAAACATTATTTCGATGAGATCAATTACATTGATATTCTGGACTGCAATGCAGGCGACCACGGATATCCTTTTGCTACAAACTTTAATCCGGAGATCAACATCCGTGAGGTTTCTGCAAAAGGTTCCTACTGGGAGGACGGTCACTGGGTAGAAACAGAACCAATGGAGATCAAGAGAGTTTATGATTTCCCGGAGATCGGCGAAAAGGATATGTACCTTCTTCACCATGAGGAAATTGAGTCCCTGGCTCTCAATATTCCGGGAATTAAAAGAATCCGTTTCTTTATGACTTTCGGAGAAAGCTATCTCACACATCTTCGCTGTCTGGAAAACGTGGGAATGACTTCCATTGAACCCATTATGTATGAGGGAAAAGAGATCATACCGCTTCAGTTCCTGAAAGCAGTGCTTCCGGATCCTTCTTCTCTTGGCCCGAGAACAAAGGGAAAAACAAACATCGGCTGTATTTTTACAGGTAAAAAAGATGGCGTAGAAAAGACGATTTACATTTACAATACCTGCGATCATCAGGAATGTTATAAGGAAGTTGGATCACAGGCGGTTGCCTATACCACTGGTGTTCCGGCAATGATCGGTACCATGATGCTGATGACAGGAACCTGGCAGGGACCGGGCGTGTTCAATATTGAAGAATTTGATCCGGATCCGTTTATGGATGCTCTGAATAAATGGGGACTTCCGTGGAAAATCAAGGAAAACCCGGATCTGGTAGATTAATGACAGAAAGGTTGCTTTGGCAGAATGAAAAGAGAGGAATTGAAAACACCCTGTTATGTGATCCAAAAGCAAAAGCTGATTGAAAATCTTGAGATTTTAAAGGGAATCTGTGAGGAAACCGGGTGTCGGATCCTTCTTGCCCAGAAAGCCTTTTCCATGTTCAGCGTATATCCTCTTATTGGAAAATATCTCAATGGCGCTGCTGCCAGCGGGCTTTTTGAGGCGAAGCTGGCAGCAGAGGAGCTGGGAAAAGAAAACCATATTTTTTCACCTGCATACAGAGAAGAGGAAATGCCGGAGATTATTCGGCTGTGCGATCATATTATCCTGAATTCACCGGCTCAGGTAAAAAAATATAAAGATCAGATCCTTTCAGGAGGCAAAAGTCCGGGGCTTCGGATTAATCCTCGATTTTCCACTCAGGAGGGCCACGAGATCTACGATCCCTGTGCGCCGGGGTCCAGGCTTGGAACTACTTTAGATCAGATTACAGAAGAGATGCTGGATGGAATTGAGGGCCTTCATTTTCATACGCTGTGCGAACAGAATTCGGATGCTCTTTCTGACACTCTGAAAGCGGTGGAAGAACAGTTCGGTTCCTATATGCATCGTATGAAATGGATCAATTTTGGCGGAGGTCATCACATTACCAGAGAGGATTACGACAGAGAACTTCTGAAAAAATGCATTCGCCATGTGCAGGATACCTATGGGGTTCAGGTTTATCTGGAACCAGGGGAGGCTGTTGCCCTGAATGCGGGGATGCTTCTGACAGAAGTGCTGGAAGTTATGGAAAATAACCTGTCCATTGCCATTTTGGACACCTCTGCAGCCTGCCATATGCCGGATGTTCTGGAAATGCCTTACCGTCCGCCTCTTAAAGATTCCGGTCTGCCCGGAGAAAAAGCCTTTACTTTCCGTCTGGGAGGTCCTACCTGTCTGGCGGGAGATGTGATCGGGGATTATTCTTTTGACCGGAAGCTAAAATGTGGTGACATTCTGGAATTTGGCGACATGGCTATTTATTCTATGGTAAAAAATAATACCTTTAACGGGATGGCGCTTCCGGATATCGTTCTGGAAGAAAATCCCGGAGAATTCCGGCTGATCAGAAGGTTCGGATACGAGGATTTCAAAACAAGACTGTCATAAAACAGGACTACCCTTTTTCTTTCTGATTTGTTATACTATAGAGTATAATGACTCAGAAGAAAGAGGGTTTTTTCATGAAAAAATATGATTACCTGATCGTAGGAGCAGGACTTTTTGGTTCTGTATTTGCCCATGAGGCTGTAAAATGCGGCAAAACCTGTCTTGTGATAGATAAACGGGATCACATTGGCGGCAATATTTATACGGAAGAGATTGAAGGAATCCAGGTTCACAAATACGGCGCCCATATTTTTCATACATCCAATAAAACTGTGTGGGATTATGTGAATCAGTTTGCAGAATTTAATCATTTTGTGAATTCTCCCATTGCTGTATATAAGGACGAGCTTTACAATCTTCCGTTTAATATGAATACCTTTCATCAGCTCTGGGGCGTCCGCACTCCGGCTGAGGCTGAAGCCAGGATTCGGGAGCAGATTTCCAGAATGCATATTACAAATCCCAAAAATCTGGAGGAACAGGCACTTGCCCTGGTAGGACAGGACGTATACGAAAAGCTGATCGAAGGCTACACCAGAAAACAGTGGGGAAGAGAGTGCAGGGAGCTTCCGGCATTTATCATCAAGCGACTTCCTCTTCGCTACACTTATGACAATAATTATTTTAAGGATCCTTATCAGGGAATTCCCAAAGGCGGATATACGGAAATTATCCGGAAACTTCTTGAGGGAACCCAGGTTGTCCTGAAAACAGACTTTTTTGCAAATAAAGAGGAGCTTTGCGCTCAGGCAGAAAAAGTGGTATTTACAGGTATGCTGGATGAATTTTATGATTATTGCTACGGTCCTCTGGATTATCGTTCTCTCAGATTTGAGACAGAGGTGCTGGATATGGCTAATTATCAGGGAAATGCAGTGGTAAATTATACGGATTATGAGGTTCCTTATACAAGGATCATTGAGCATAAACATTTTGAGTTTGGCACTCAGCCAAAAACTGTGATCACCCGGGAATATTCTGCGGAATGGACAAAAGGTGCAGAACCTTATTATCCGGTCAATGATCCTGCAAACAATGAGCTGTATGCGAAATATGAGCGCAGGGCTCTGGAAGAAAAAAATGTCATTTTTGGCGGAAGACTTGGCATGTATCGCTATATGGATATGGACAGAGTGATCGAGGAAGCTCTGAATCTGGCAGAAACAGAGCTTGTATACTGTAATGAAAATGAATAAAACCACAGGATCAAAGGAGAAAATTATTATGGATACACCTACAATCGCAGAATATTACAGAGAAGCAGATCCGCGGAAGAGAAAAGCTCTTCTGGAACAGGCTCTTGCATCCGGTGAAGATATGGAGGCAAACGAGATCCGCAGGGAAATCTGGGAAGCCCGTTATAAGGATGATGGAACAAATGTGGCAGATGGCTATCTGAAATTCTGGATGTCTATGGAATTTAATAAAAACGCAGGTAACAGACTGTTTGGAGTAAAAAGCGCTCAGAAGGAGATCAGAAAGGAGCTGAATTCTGTAAAATATCCAGAGTTCCTGAATAAAAGTGAGCTTCACAAGGAGCTTCTTTACAGAGAGTGCTGTCATTTGATAAAGCTTTATATGGATCTCTGTAAAACAGACCGTTCTTATAATACTATGCTGTGCGGTATCATTACCATCAAGGAAGAAGACGCAAAGGCAAAACTCCAGAAAGATATTTACAAAACAGCAGTATGTCTTCCAAAGGATCTTGGCATGGAGAAAGAGCTTGACCTTCTCACAAGAGCTGCCCGTGAAATGTACGAACTGCATTTTCCGGGAGAAGGCGGATTGCCGGAATAATCGGCCTTAAAAGAGCAATAATGAATAATAAAAACCGGAGGCAAATATGAATAAAGACAAAATTTTTGCTTATGACATTATAAAAGAAGAAAATCTGAAAGATATCCGTTCCACAGGATATCTTTTACGCCATAAAAAAACAGGCGCAAGAGTCATGCTCATAGAGAATGATGATGAGAACAAGGTGTTTAATATTGCCTTTCGTACGCCGCCAAAAAACAGCACCGGTGTTGCCCACATTCTGGAGCACAGTGTTCTGTGCGGCTCCAGAGAATTTCCGCTAAAAGATCCTTTTGTGGAACTGGTAAAGGGTTCTCTTAACACGTTTCTGAACGCAATGACTTATCCGGATAAAACCTGCTATCCAGTGGCAAGCTGCAACGATCAGGATTTTCAGAATCTGATGCATGTGTATCTGGACGCTGTATTTTATCCGAATATCTATAAAAAAGAAGAGATCTTCCGTCAGGAAGGTTGGAGCTATCAGCTTGAAAATGTGGAAGGACCTCTGAAATATAACGGAGTTGTCTATAATGAGATGAAAGGAGCTTTTTCCTCTCCGGATGAGGTTCTGGAAAGAGAAATCATGAACTCTCTGTTTCCGGATACACCTTATGGATGTGAATCCGGTGGTGATCCGGATCATATTCCGGAGCTTTCCTATGAGGAGTTTCTGGAGTTTCATAAAACCTATTATCATCCTTCCAACAGCTATATTTATCTGTACGGAAATATGGATATGGCAGAAAAGCTGGCGTTTATTGACGAACACTACCTTTCTGCTTTTGAGAAACTGGATGTGGATTCGGAGATCAGAAAACAGGAGCCTTTTGAAAGCAGGAAAGATCTGGTTATGGAATATCCGGTTTCAGAAAGCGAGAGCGAAGAGGGAAACTCTTATCTTGCCTACAGCACTGTAGTCGGAGATGCATCTGACGTTCTTACAGGAACAGCTTTTGAGGTTCTGGATTATGCGCTTTTGAGTGCGCCGGGGGCTCCTTTGAAACAGGCTCTTCTGGATGCTCAGATCGGTATGGATGTTTATGGATCTTATGATGACGGGATCATGCAGCCTTATTTTGATATTGTGGCAAAGGGTACAGATCCGGACAAAAAAGAAAAGTTTGTGGAGATTATCAGGACAACTCTTGAAGATATTGCAGCTAATGGAATTGACAGAAAGGCTCTGGACGCAGGAATCAACTGTATGGAATTCCGCTACAGAGAGGCGGATTTTTCTTCATGGCCAAAAGGTCTGATGTACAGCCTTGCGGTGTTTGGAAACTGGCTGTACAGCGATGAAAAAGCCTTTGCTCAGGTTCAGGCTCTTCCTGTCTTTGAAAAGCTGAAAGCTCTGGCTGGCGAGGGATATTTCGAGGAGCTGATCCGAAAATACCTTCTGGACAATACGCATGGTTCTGTGATCACTCTTGTACCATCCAAGGGTCTTGCTGCCCGTAAGGAAAAAGCACTGGAAGAAAAGCTTCAGGCTCATCTGGAAAGCCTTTCCCCGGAAGAAAGAGAAACACTTGTGCAGAAAACAAAAGATCTTGAGGCATATCAGGAAGCGCCTGAGGAGCAGGGGGCAGAGAAATGCATTCCTATGCTGAAAAGAGAGGATATCCGCAAAGAGGCAGTGGGATTTTCCAATGAACCTCTGGATGTGGACGGAAGCCTGTTTCTTTATCATGAGGTGCCTACTAATGGAATTGCATATCTTGATCTGATGTTTGACCTGAAAGATCTTGCACCGGAAAAAATTCCGTATTTGGGACTTCTGAAATCCGTTCTCGGATATGTGGACACCGCTCACTTTACCTATGGAGAATTGTCCAATGAGATCAATGCAGAAACAGGTGGTATTAATATCGGAATAGAAGTTTTTGATCATGTGGATTCCACAGAGGACTATGATGCAATGTTCTCTGTAAGAGGAAAAGTGATGTATCCTAAAATTGACGTTCTGTTCCGTATGATCAGGGAGATTTTGAATACTTCCAGTTTGGATGACAGCAGACGTCTTTACGAGATCATTGCAAGAGTAAAATCCAGAGCACAGGCAAATCTGGTAAGCGCAGGACACTGCACAGCAGTTCTTCGAGGAGCCTCCTACAGTTCGCCTATGGCAGCTTTCCAGGACGGTATGTCCGGCATTGCCTATTATCAGTTTATTGAGGCGTTGGAGAAGGACTTTGATGCCAGAAAAGAAGAACTTGTTAAAGAGCTGAATTCTCTTATGACAGAAATTCTCCGCCCGGAATACCTGAAAATCAGTTATACAGGAGAACGGGAATCTCTTGACGAAGTTATGAAGCAGGTGAAAGCTCTGAAACAGACACTTCATACAGAAGCAGTTAAGATTACAGGGAAAGTCGTAAGCTGTGAAAAGAAAAATGAGGGCTTTACCACCTCCGGACAGGTTCAGTATGTAGCCCGCACCGGAAACTTCCGCAAAAAAGGCTATGAATATACAGGCGCTCTTGATATTCTGAAGGTGATCTTAAGCTATGATTATCTGTGGATGAATCTTCGTGTAAAAGGCGGAGCTTATGGATGTATGAGCGGCTTTAAAAGAAGCGGGGAAAGTTATTTTGTTTCCTACAGAGATCCGCATCTGAAACGCACTCTGGATGTTTATGAGGGGATTCCGGCTTATGTCCGCGATTTCCAGGCAGATGAGAGGGAAATGACAAAATATATCATTGGAACCATAAGCGGAAAGGACGTTCCCAGAACTCCTCAGATGCAGGGAAGTATTTCTAAAACTGCCTGGTTCTGTGGTGTTACAGAGGAAATGATGCAGAAAGAGAGAGATCAGATCCTTGGGGCAGATGCAGAGGATATCCGCAGACTGGCGCCTCTGATCCAGGCGATTCTTTCTGACGATGCGGTATGTGTTGTTGGAAGCGAGACAGCCATTGAAAAAGAACGGGAAATCTTTAAAGAGGTAAAATCTCTGATTTCCTGCTGACAAGTACAGAAGAAAGCAGGGACAAGTATTTATATGAAAGAAAATTTTAAATCAGGCTTTGCGGCTATTATCGGACGTCCGAATGTGGGAAAATCAACTTTAATGAATCATCTGATTGGTCAGAAGATCGCCATAACATCCAAAAAACCTCAGACTACCAGAAACCGGATCCAGACGGTTTATACCTGTGAGGACGGACAGATTGTATTTCTGGATACTCCGGGAATTCACAAGGCAAAAAACAAGCTGGGAGAGTATATGGTTCAGGTGGCAGAGCGTACTCTGAAGGATGTGGATGTAATTCTGTGGCTGGTAGAGCCAACTACATTTATCGGCGCAGGAGAGCGACATATTGCAGAACAGCTGGGAAGCCTTCATCTTCCGGTTCTTCTGATTATCAATAAAGTGGATACTGTTGACCGGGAGGAAATTGCAAAAGCCATTGATGCTTACCGGAAACTGTATCCGTTTGATGAGATTATTCCTGTTTCTGCGCTGCGCGCTGTGAATACAGAGGATATTATTCCAAGTATTCTCAAATATCTGCCTTACGGCCCCATGTTCTATGATGAAGATACAGTAACAGATCAGCCCCAGAGACAGATCGCTGCAGAGATTATCCGCGAAAAAGCGCTTCATGCCCTGGATGCGGAGATTCCTCATGGAATCGCAGTGGCTATTGACCGTATGAAAGAACGTCCGGGTAAAAGCCGCCTGGTGGATATTGATGCAACGATTATCTGCGAACGGGATTCTCACAAGGGAATTATCATCGGAAAGCAGGGAAGCATGCTGAAAAAAATCGGAAGCAATGCAAGATTTGAGCTGGAGCGGATGCTGGATGCAAAGGTGAATCTGAAGCTTTGGGTCAAGGTAAAAAAAGACTGGCGGGACAGTGATTTTCTGATCAAAAACTTTGGATATGATAAAAAGGAAATCTGATCATGAGTGATCTGATTACTGTGCAGGGCGTTGTGATATCTGCCATGCCTATCGGGGAGTACGACAAAAGGATTGTACTCCTTACAAGAGAAAGAGGAAAGATCTCTGCCTTTGTCAGAGGAGCCAGAAGACTGAACAGTCCTTTTATGGCAGCTGCGGAGCCTTTTGTGTTCGGAAACTTTACTCTTTATGAGGGGAGGAGCAGTTATAACCTGAATCAGGTAAATGTGACTCATCATTTTATGGAACTGGCAGCTATGCAGCCGGGAATCTATTACGGATATTATTTTCTTGAGCTTGCAGACTACTTCGGGCAGGAAGGGACTGATGAAAGGGAAATGATGAATCTTCTCTATGTGACTGTGAAAGCCCTTTTGAATCCTCATGTAAAGGATTCTCTGATCCGGTGCGTGTTTGAGCTTCGTGCCATGGCGGAAGAAGGGTACTGTCCTGAACTTGCTTCCTGCGCCTGCTGCGCCAGGGATGAGGTTTCGGAGAAGGACTGCTTTTTTTCTCAGGAGCATCACGGTATTCTGTGCGGTTCCTGTGCAAAAGGCAGGAGGGATGCAGTAAGGATTTCCGGGGCGGCTCTTTATGCCATGCGCTATATCGTCAGCGCACCTATGGGGAAGCTTTATACATTTACGGTCAGTGAAGAGGTTCTGGCAGAGCTGGAAGGGATCATTCACAGATATGTTGACAGAAATACAGACAGAAAATTCAGAAGTCTGGAGATTCTGGAGATCATGAAATAAAAAGACTATAAAGAAAAACTATCGGGAGGGATTTTTATGAATCAGATCAAAGTAAAAACACTTACAGCAGAAAGCTTTAAAGAATTTGGAAGTTTTACAGATTTTATGAACCCTGAAGGCTACAGCCTGGGAGATTTTTATCAGGACAGACTGAGAATGCACAGCTCAGGAAATATGCAGATGACTTTTTCTCCGCTTCTGATACATAAACCGGAAAAAATGATCGTTACAACTGCAGAATATCACAATTATACCCAGGAAGGCGTACTTTGTCTGGATGATGATGTGATCGTTCACGTGGCGCCTGCCGGCAAGGAGCCTGTACCGGAATTGACGGAAGCTTTTCTTGTGCCAAAGGGAACTATGGTGCTTCTTCATACAGGAGTATGGCATTTAAGCGCGATTCCTGTAAATAAAGAGTTGGCTCATGTGATGATCGTTCTTCCGGAACGGACTTATCACAATGACTGCGTTGTAGTGGATTATCCGGAAGAAAAATGGGTGGAAATCTGTTGAAAAAGCAGTAGGATGCTAGTATAATGAGAACATTGGCGACTGCAGGGGAAACCTGGCAGTTAAGAACATTGAAAAATTTAGGAGAATAATTATGGAAAAAACAATGGAAAAAATTGTTGCTCTGGCAAAAGCCAGAGGATTCGTCTATCCGGGCTCTGAGATTTACGGCGGTCTGGCAAATACCTGGGACTATGGAAATCTTGGTGTAGAGCTGAAAAACAACGTAAAAAGAGCATGGTGGCAGAAATTTATTCAGGAGTCTCCCTACAATGTAGGTGTGGACTGTGCGATTCTTATGAATCCTCAGACATGGATAGCTTCCGGTCATCTGGGCGGATTTTCTGATCCTCTCATGGACTGTAAGGAGTGCCATGAGCGTTTCCGTGCAGATAAGCTGATCGAGGACTACTGTGCAGAGCATGGGATTGAGGTAGAAGGAAGCGTAGATTCCTGGTCTCAGGAGCAGATGATGGAATTTATCAAAGACCATCAGGTTCCCTGCCCAAGCTGCGGTAAACATAACTTTACAGATATCCGTCAGTTCAATCTGATGTTCAAGACCTTCCAGGGTGTAACTGAGGATGCAAAAAATACAGTATACCTTCGTCCGGAAACCGCACAGGGTATTTTTGTAAACTTTAAGAATGTACAGAGAACTTCCAGAAAAAAAATTCCATTTGGAATCGGTCAGATCGGTAAATCCTTCCGTAATGAGATCACTCCTGGAAACTTTACATTCCGTACCCGTGAGTTTGAGCAGATGGAGCTGGAATTTTTCTGTGAGCCTGATACAGACCTTGAATGGTTTGCATACTGGAAGCAGTTCTGCCTTGACTGGCTCAGTTCTCTGGGTCTTAAAGAGGATGAGGTACGCTATCGTGACCACGATCAGGAAGAGCTGAGCTTCTACAGTAAAGCTACTACAGATGTGGAATTCCTGTTCCCGTTTGGCTGGGGAGAGCTGTGGGGTATCGCTGACAGAACAGATTATGACCTGACACAGCATCAGAATGTTTCCGGTCAGGATCTGACTTATTTTGATGATGAGAAGAAGCAGAAATATATTCCGTATGTGATCGAGCCGTCACTGGGAGCTGACCGTATGGTACTTGCGTTCCTGTGCAGCGCATATGATGAAGAAGTTCTTGACGCTGAGAAAAATGATGTGCGTACTGTGCTTCGTTTCCATCCGGTGCTTGCTCCGGTAAAAATCGGCGTGCTTCCTCTCTCCAAAAAGCTGAATGAAGGCGCTGAGAAGATTTATCAGCAGCTTTCCAAAAAATACAACTGCGAGTATGATGATCGCGGAAATATTGGAAAGCGTTACAGAAGACAGGATGAGATCGGAACTCCGTTCTGCGTAACTTATGATTTTGATTCCGAGACAGACGGTGCAGTAACTGTTCGTGATCGTGATACCATGGAACAGGTTCGTGTGAAGATCGATGAGCTGGATGCTTACTTTGCAGATAAGTTCACATTTTGATAAAAGATAACAGGACTCTGTGCAACAGTTTGGGGCAGTATTCTCTGGAATACTGCCCTGTTCCTGTATTTTGGAATCTTTTACAAGACCAGTGTGTCCTTTGGAAATGAGAACATACTGGTTTTTGTTTAAAGTGATGCAGAATACATTTTAATGTGATAAGATGAAACAAGACATAGCCGGGAGGTGGACAGATGTTTTTAAATCAGGAAAATTTGGTCAAGGAGGTTATTCAGGAACTTGCTTTCTGCCAGGAGATGCTAAAGGAGCCCCTGGTCATGGAGCCTTTTTTTAAAGATTTTGTATATCGTTTCTGCTGGAATTCCAACAGTATTGAGGGAAATACTCTTTCTCTGGATGAAACTTGTAAACGGAAAGATTCTCGGAGAAGCAGCAAAATACAGAGACAAAAACCTTTATATCGGGACTATGGTGGAGGCTGCATATTATCCTCCAAAATATCAGTTAGTGCCGGAATTAATGGAAGTATTTCTGGAAGATATTATTTTTTCAGAAAAGGAAAAAGGAATACTTGCTTTGGAACAGATTCAGAGTCTGGCAGAGGAACACATCTGTTTTGAACGGATACATCCTTTTCGGGATGCTCATGTTATAATTAGGACAAGTTAGAAAACCCAGTAAAATCAACGGGTTGCACTGACTTAGTCCTAATTTTTTATGCCTAATAGGTAACGTAATACCACTTCATTTCTAACTGCATATCTGAATGCAGTACATATATTATTGGCCGATAATATAACAAAAATAATATTTCACGTAGTAATTAAAGCAACCATACCGTCCTGGCGGATTGGATATGAAGGTCCGAAGTCCTTATTAAATGCTGACGGGTTGCAACAGGGGTGTTGTAATGCTGGTTGACAAGTTCCGGCCGGGTTTAATGTGAACCGGGCGCTATGGGAGAATTAAACCTGTGTTTTTGTACCATGGCTATAAATTATTTTCATCCACTAAAAGGCAGGGAACTTACAACACCCATTCTGTTGAGATACATACAAATACTGTTAAAATATGAAATTTTGATATGGTTGGATTTTATATATGGCGGTATCATTTCGCTGAAAACAGATAGGTTCTATTTGTTTTTGTCTAAGGTTCTTATATCAGACGAAAGAGTACAATAGAAATTTCTGAATAAAATCTCCAAACGAAACATCGGAAAGGATGACTGAATTTATGAAGAAAGATAAAAGAGCATTGAAAGTCTGCGAACAGTCCGGACATAATTATAAGCCGACACCAGCAATCATGTTAAAAGGAGCATGGCTGGAGGACTGGGGATTTACTAAGAATACTCCGGTGACAGTTCTGTGTGAAGAGGGAAAGTTGGTTATTACAAAGGGGACGGCAGAAGTAGCTGTTAATTGAATATTATTTTAGGCTCTGGTATAATATGAATGTGCCAGAGCCTTTTTATTGTTAGGGCAAGGCCCTGTTTTACATTGTGGAGTTTTTCGTTGTTCCGAAAAACGAAACTTTGAAAAAC
>NZ_JAJQXX010000018.1 GCF_028767025.1 Blautia sp. XA-2221 | reverse complement strand
ATGGGGTCTTAGCTCAGCTGGGAGAGCATCTGCCTTACAAGCAGAGGGTCATAGGTTCGAGCCCTATAGGCCCCATAGAAATCAAGGGTGGATTCCCGAGTGGCCAAAGGGGGCAGACTGTAAATCTGTTGGCACCGCCTTCGAAGGTTCGAATCCTTCTCCACCCATTAACCTGAAAAGGTTAAGAGCTAATGTCAAAGGCTCATGGTAAGCCGATGTGGCTCAATTGGCAGAGCAGCTGATTTGTAATCAGCAGGTTATCGGTTCGAGTCCGATCATCGGCTTTCAATTCAATAATACCGCGGGGTGGAGCAGTCTGGAAGCTCGTCGGGCTCATAACCCGAAGGTCACAGGTTCAAATCCTGTTCCCGCTATTTATGCCCAGATAGCTCAGTTGGTAGAGCAGAGGACTGAAAATCCTCGTGTCGCTGGTTCGATTCCGGCTCTGGGCATTTCCTTTTGGAAAGTCATTCATGTACTTTCTGAAAAGAAATAAATAATTTAATAATATGGGGTATTAGCTCAGTCGGTAGAGCACTTGACTTTTAATCAAGTTGTCCGGGGTTCGAATCCCCGATGCCTCATGAAAAGCCTTCAAGTATTTACCTGAAGGCTTTTATTCTATCTGAAAACAGATTTTTTCTATTGATGTTTGATCCGAAGCAGCCATACAATTCAAGAGTTAGTAACAGATCACTGGTTGAATAGAAAAACAAAAATCAGCTTATAAAATTCTTGATATCCTATTTCTTCATCAGGATTATATTTCGCATTATCTTTATTCACAAGTTTATCTTTTTCTTTTATATCAGAATGCACTTTCTTTTTATCCACAAGTTTATTTTCTTCTTTTATTCAGAAGATATTTTTCTTCATACACAAGCTTATCTTCTTCTTTTATATTAGAATATACTTTTTCTTTATCCACAAGTTTATTTTCCTTTATATCAGAATGTACATTATCTTCATTCACAAGTTTATCTTTTTCTTACATATCAGAAGGTACTTTTCAGAGAAAGAGAGAAAGGTTCTGGATTTCAGGCTTCTTGTTGACAGTAGTTCTTATACACGTTGATATAATGAAAGTGATTTCCGGAAATATATTTGGGGAAATACTGGAAGAAGCTTTTTCCAACTATAAAGTTTTAAGGTTAATAGCCGGAAAGGCTAATAATTAATGTAAAAGGTTCATGGTAGGTTGATAATTACATTACTTTATCATGAATTGGGTTTTGAAATATACAGAACATGATGTAATGAAAATGATAAAAAGTGAAATTTATAGTTCTATCTTTCTAAATGATCCGCATAGAGTTATAGTACCTGAAACATTGTGGGAAAGGCGCAGCCCTGGTGGGACAGGCATAAGAATAAGGAGGGCTATTATGAGAGGATTAAAAGAATTTTTCTGTAAGATAGTTGCTGCTGTGATCTGTTTTGGTATAAAAGTATTTTCTGGAAATATATTGCTCAACATACCGAAAGAAAAAAATGCGTCATTTTATCCGGAAATGAAAAGAAATAAAAAATGCGGAAGTCACAAAGTACAGGCTGGCGGCAGGTGTGCTGAAACGACAGGTTCTGTAACTGGTAAAATATCTTATGTCAAAAATAGTATAGATAAAAGTCGATATCATTTATTTTTAAAGCAGGTTTTTTACTGGCTTCAGGGGCCGGGTGACAGAATGCAGATAGTTAAGTATTCCAGTGCAAAGAAAGGTTTAGAACTAAAAAAGAAAGAGTTGCTCTATTTAGTTCCTGAATAATCTGAGGATTTAATGTTCTGGAAGCTCTGTGTTGGATGATAAAAATAAAAAAGATTAAGAGCTAATGTCAAAGAGCCATAGTAAGCTTGGTTTGGTTGGCAAAGCAGCTGATCCGTTTACTCCTGCCCGGCTATATTATACTTCGGGCAGGAGTTTTTGTGTCAGAGAAGAAGAGATTTTTATAAAGAAATCTGCTTATAAAACATCACAAAGCGACATATATTAAGACAAAGTACATACGGGAAAATTTATGAGAAAAAGAGAAAGGTTTTGGATTTCCGGTTTTCTGATGTTGTTTTTTGTTCCGTATATAGGCGTTATGGCAGTAAATGGAGTGGAGGCTGCAATTATAAACAGAACTCCGGAGCCGGAAGAATATATTCCTCTTATTCTTTCTTTGCAGATTCCGGATGATTATGAAAAAGAAGCAGTAAAGGCTCAGGCAGTCATAGCCAGAACAAATTTTTTCAGGAGGATTCAGGAAAAAAATATTTCAGATGTGCTGGGGGAGATCTGCAGAGAAATAAAAAATGAAAAATTTGCGTGGCTTTTTCCAGATAAAATTTATGAAAAAGCTGTAAAAGAAACGCAGGGGCAGGTATTGATATCAGATGGTGAACTGAAACTTGTTCCCTATCATGAAATCAGCAACGGTCAAACCAGGGACGGAACACAGGCCTTTCATGATAAAAAATATTCTTATTTGAAGTCTGTGGACAGCAGCGGAGATAAAAATTCTCCACTTTATTTAAACAGTACATATATACAAGAACAGCAAATGCCTTCTAAACTGGATATAGAGCAAAGAGATGGCAGTGGGCATGTGGTAAGTCTTAGGGCAGATGGGGATATTCTGGAAGGAGAGGCGTTTGCACAGGGAATGGGGCTTTCCTCTTCGGATTTTTCGATTCAGAAAGTGGGTGGAGAGTTTCGCTTCCTTTGTAAAGGAAAAGGACACGGGTTGGGATTTTCCCAATATGGAGGAAATGAGCTTGCCAGAGATGGAAAAGACTGGAAAGAAATCCTAGAAACATATTTTCCAGCAATGGAAGTTGCGGCATATGAAGGATAGATATGTCAGAGAAGAAAAACCAGAAAGAAATCCAGGAAACATATTTTCCAGCAATGGAAGTTGCGGTATATGAAGGATAGATTTTTGAGAATTAATGGCGGTTCTGTTATGTGCTATTGGATATTTTCTCATTTATAGTAAATAAAAGTGAATAGACTCAGGTATTCTGGACACCCTATAAATACAGAAATGATTATAAGCAGAGGTGAAAGGAATATGACAAAAAACAGAATTGTAAAGTATGCCACAAACACAGCCCTTTTAGCAGTTCTGGCTGCAGCCGGAATTGGAGCTTATCAGCTTGGTACATCAAAACCAGAAGAAAATATCCAGGAAGAACAGGATTTTGTGGAAATGGAACAGAGCACAGAAGAGGAACCTATGGTAGATGTGGGAACAACTGAGGTAGAAGCTGATATGGAAAATACATCAGGGGACCTGGCAGGAACAGAAATGGCAGACGAAAACAACAGCAGCGAGACAGAGTCTGCACAGGAAGAAACAACTTTAGAGGAGGAAAGCCAACAGCCAGAAGAAGAAGGAATTACTGGCCAGGCTGGAGAAAACGAAACGACAGATGCAGCGGCAGGCGCAGTAGAAGCCCCGGTCTTGAGCTTTTCGGAGGAAACACAAATGGAATGGCCGGTAAATGGAAATATTCTGCTTGACTATAATATGGATCAGACTGTATATTTTCCAACGCTTGATCAGTATAAATTAAGTCCTGCTATTTCAGTGCAGGCTGCTGAAGGAGCTCCGGTGCTGGCTTCTGTGCCTGGAACAGTATATTCAATCGAGCAAAATGCACAGACAGGAACAACTGTGACAATGGAAATAGGAAGCGGCTATCAGGCTGTTTACGGGCAGCTGAAAGACCTTGCCGTAGAAGAAGGCGAAACAGTAGAGAAAGGCACTGTAATCGGCTATATTGCAGCTCCTACCAAGTATTACAGTGAGGAAGGAAGCAATCTTTATTTTGCAATGAAAAAAGACGGAGAGCCTGTTGACCCGATCGCCTATCTTCCGGAATAAAAATAAAAGAAACAGTTCGGTTTTCTATGGAAGTATTTTTAAAAAATAAGGAACATGGAACTGTTCACAAAAAATAAGAAACAACGTATAATAAAAGCAGGTGGGAACAAAAATCCGCAGTCGGCAGTTCTCCTACCTGCTTTTTATTTATCAGTGATGTACTTTGTACGGCCGGCTGCTTTTATATAGATGCAGGGATGGCTGCTGAAGCGAAACGGCAGTTGTCCTTTACATAGATGGAGTAGAGAATGAATTATACATATATGGTACAGTGTGCGGACGGCAGTCTTTATACAGGGTGGACAAACTCTCTGGAAAAACGTCTGAAGGCTCATAATGAAGGAAAAAACGGGGCGAAATATACAAAGGCAAAGCGTCCGGTACGTCTTGTTTATTATGAGGGATTTGCTACCAGGGAAGAGGCCATGAGGCGTGAATGTGAAATAAAAAAGCTTACCAGAAAGCAGAAAGATGTTTTGAGAAATTTTTAACCGGAACACAATATATAAGCTATAAATGAGCAAATATCGAATTTTCATTATGGAATCCGCAATATGCGGACATAAAAGAAATATTAAGCTTTATATGTACATTTTATACAGACAGATTTGTAATGATCTTGTCTACTTTTTTGAATTGACTTATTTATAGATATAAGATGAAATAGATCAAAAAAATAATTAAAGGCATAAAAATATCCATTTGTCTGATAAAAACTGTCTGTCAGACAAATGGATATGGACGTTATAGTGGCATGGTGGCAATAAAGAAATACATTACAATAAAATGGCAGGCGCTTCCAAGCATAATAAACACATGAAAGATTTCGTGGGAACCAAAATTTTTATGTCTGGCATTGAAGATCGGAAGTTTTAATCCATAAATAATACCGCCAATGGTATAAATGATCCCACCGGCCAGAAGCCAGTTGAATCCGGCTCTGGGAAGCGCATGAAAAATCGGGACAAAAGCAAGGACACAGAGCCAGCCCATTCCAATATACAGAACAGAGGAAACCCATTTCGGACAGTTGATCCACAGTGCTTTTAGAAGGATTCCAACAATGGCTATTGTCCATACAAGACCGCAGAGAATATATCCGATTTTATTGTGAAGAGCAATGAGACATACAGGCGTATAGCTTCCTGCGATCATAATAAAAATCATCATATGGTCTATTTTGCGAAGCCTGCGGTTGATTTTTTCTGTGGAATCTACAGAATGGTAAAGGGTACTCGCTGTATAGAGAAGGATCATTGTCAGTATAAATACTGCAAGAGCAGTAATGTGCAGAGTATCTTCAGCTCGTGCGGCTTTTATGAGAAGTGGAGCTGCTCCGGCTGCCGCCAAAAGAACAGCTATGCCGTGAGTGATGGCACTCCATGGATCTTTCAGTTTCAATTTCATGAAAATCGCCTCCTGATTTAAGCTTGACTTAGATGTTTTGATATGTAGTTTTAAAAACTACATATTAAGTATATGACAACTATATTACAAACATGCATAAAAGTAAAGGGATTTTACAGAATTTTAATATTTTTTGATAATCAAAGTAATTTTCGCGAAATATTGTATAGTCCGGGCAGAGCTACCCTTACGTTCTTTTTTGAGCAAAGCAGAACAGTTATCAGATCAAGATGGGATTGGATATAAGCTGGCATATGAGAGATGATGAACGGCAGAATGATATCGGTTACGGTTCTTCTGCGCCACAGTAATTGGTATCTGTGCAACAGCAGTTGGTATCCGGTTATAGAGAATACAGAAAATCAGGGTGGCAATAATAAGAGCAATTTAATAGAATGGCAAAATAAAGCAAAGCTTCATCTTGGGGACAGTGTTATGATTTTTCTGTTATATTTAATACGGCAGAAAATGGAAAACTCTGTCATTATTCGGATCGGGTGAAATGATCAAAAAAGAAATTATATTAGAGTAAATGTATAAAAATCCTCCATTTACAGATACTATTTCCAGAATCGGAAAGTACAGTAAACGGAGGATTTTTTATATGAAAGCTACGGGAATCGTAAGGCGTATAGATGATCTGGGCAGAGTTGTGATACCTAAGGAAATACGCAGAACATTAAGGATAAAAGAAGGAACTCCACTGGAAATTTTTACAGACAGAGAGGGCGAAATTATTCTGAAAAAATATTCTCCTATTGGTGAACTCAGTATGTTTGCCAAGGAGTATGCAGAGGCTCTGGCTCAGACAACAGGATTTCTTGCGTGCATTACTGACCATGATCAGGTTGTGGCGGCTGCAGGACATGGAAGCAGAGAAATTGCAGGAAAAGAAATCAGCCGGTGTCTGGAGAAAGTTATTGCAGAGAGGGAAGGCAAGTGCTTTAATTACGGAGAAAAAGGAAAAATTCCTGTTGCAGACAGCCAGGAAGGAGTTTTATATGCGCAGATCATTCAGCCGATCATTTGCGCCGGAGACGCCATAGGGGCGGTGATCCTCATTGGAAAAAGTGAAAAGGATATATTTGGAAACCCGGAGAAAATGCTGGTACAGACAGCAGCAGGATTTCTGGGAAGACAGATGGAGCAGTAAAAAAGCTTCATTTTGCAGCTTCTGACATTCATTTATATGATTTATTATTGAGAATATAAGCATAGAAAAACCACCCTTATAACTTTGATAGGTTCATATCAAGGTTTGGGTGGTTTTTTCTATGTTAAATAATGCTGAAAGTTAATTTCCTTATAGCTGGGAGTGCCTTCTATAGATTTCTCAGCATTTCTCAGCAATCTCGTAGATCAGTCGTTCGGTATCCTCCCATCCAAGGCATGGATCAGTGATGGAACAGCCTGGAATCATATGATCGCTGATATCCTGCCGGCCTTCTAAGAGATAGCTTTCGATCATAACACCCTTTACAAGCTTTTTCAGGTCGGAATTGTAATTGCGGCTGTGGAGAACCTCACTGACAATACGGATCTGTTCTTTATACTGCTTGCCGGAGTTGGAGTGGTTCACATCAACAATAACAGCCGGATTTTTGAGATTCCACTGATTATATAATTCTGCAAGGCGTACAAGTTCTTCATAGTGATAATTTGGCTGAGTCTGGCCGAATTTATTTACGCCGCCTCTGAGGATCGTGTGGGCAAGTTCGTTTCCACTGGTAGCAACATCAAATCCACGGTAAATAAAATGGTGGGAATGCTGGGCCGCGGTAACGGAATTTAACATAACAGAAAGATCTCCGCTGGTAGGATTTTTCATTCCAACAGGGATATCCATTCCGCTTGCAGTGAGTCGGTGCTGCTGGTTTTCTACAGAGCGGGCGCCGATCGCTTCATAAGACAGAACATCGTCCAGATAGCTGCGATTTTCAGGGTAAAGCATTTCGTCTGCGGTAGAGAGCCCGGTTTCTGCCAGCACACGGATATGCATTTTACGAATGGCGATGATGCCGGCCAGGAGATCAGGAGCCTTGTCCGGTTCCGGCTGATGAAGCATACCCTTGTAGCCGTCTCCTGTGGTGCGGGGTTTGTTGGTATAGACTCTCGGAATGATGATCAGCTTGTCTGAAACCTGGTCTGCAACATTTTTCAGCCGGTTTGCGTATTCGCACACAGTATCCTCGTTGTCTGCAGAGCAGGGCCCAACCAGAACAACGAATTTATCAGATTCTCCGGTAAAAACTTTGCGGATCTCACTGTCTCTCAGAGATTTTACTGATCTGAGTTCATCTGTTAAGGGATACTGTTCCTTCAGCACTTCGGGCAAAGGAAGCTGGTGGTTGATGTTCATTGACATGATAGATTTCCTCCGTAAGTAGATTGGTTATAAAATATTTATAAAGGTTGTGGACAGTAATGTGTAAACAATAGCGGAAATTTTTATTTACGAAACATTCATAGTATATCACTTTAAATCGGAAAAGTCCACCGGATTTTCAAGCATATGATATTCTTCCAGGGTAAGACCGGTAAGCGAAAGATAAGAGGCAAGAGATCTGGTTACATATCGAATGTGCCAGGGTTCCCAGGGGATCCCGGTGATATGCTCTTTATTTTGGGGATAGCGTATAATAAAACCAAAAAGCGCAGCATGACGGTTCAGCCAGATTCCCTCCTTTGTTTCTGCAAAGGCCTCAGTCAGCTCCATTTGTACTGCAGGGCAGGACATATCCAGCGCCAGACCGCTCTGATGTTCGCTGGAGCCCGGAGACGCTACATAAGGCGCTCCTGTAAAAAGCTCTTTCTGGCGGCTGTAGGAGCGGTAGCCGGAGATGCAGTACAGGCTCAGTCCCTCAGAGCGGCTGCGCATGATCAGCTCCAGAGCGGAGCGGGCAGTTTTTTCTTCCAGAAGGCGCTTGGGCTCTCCGGGAACAGCATCAAACGGCAATCCGATATCAACCAGATGCTCCGGGATAAAATCTGCCGGAAGCGGATGCTCCCTGTTAATGAGAATCGTGTAGTCTTTGTCCATAAAAATCCCCCCTTACCTTTTATGATATGAAAGGCACAGAGGGGATATGACCGTTTAATCAAGAGCTTTTTCGCTGATTTCCTCAAGAAGATTCTTTTTCAGATCATAAAGCTTCTGAGAAAGATCTACATAAACCTTCTGAGGATTCACCAGACGGCGGGATTCATCCCAGAGAGTATCCTGCTCTTTCTGGCAGTATTCGCGAAGCTCCATAACCTCAGGCGAAGTGTAAACCCGTTTTCCTTCCCGGATCACCGGAATAAGAAGTTCACGAAGCTCGTAGGTGCCGCCCAGAACCTTTGTCTTTTTCCAGGTATCCACCGGATCAAAGATGATCATAGTTTCTTCCGGGTCAAAGCTCTCATCAGTCAGACAGATCAGGTCGGCCTTGATCTTTCCGGTTTTTTTGCTGTAAATACGATAAACCGTTTTGTCTCCGGGGTTTGTTACTTTTTCTGTATTTTCGGAAAGCTTGATCTTTGGCACAAAAGTATTACTGTCAGCATCTTTTACTGCGGCCAGCTTATAAACTCCACCAAAAGCCGGATTGTCTTTGCTGGTAATCAGATTGGTTCCCACGCCCCAGGAATTGATTTTTGCATCCTGGGTTTTCAGGCTGTCGATCAGGTATTCATCCAGATCGCTGGAAGCCGAGATGGTAGCGTCATCGAAGCCGGCAGCAGCCAGCATTTTGTACGCTTCCTTTGAGAGATAGGCAAGATCGCCGCTGTCAATACGGATGCCATATTTTGTCAGCGGAATACCCTCCTCACGCATTTCCTCAAATACACGGATCGCATTGGGAACGCCTGATTTCAGTACATCATAGGTATCGACAAGAAGGATACAGGAATCAGGGTACATTTTTGCATAGGTTTTAAATGCAGTATATTCATCCGGAAAACTCATGATCCAGCTGTGAGCATGAGTACCCAGAACAGGAACATGGAACATCTGGCCTGTAAGAACATTGGAGGTTCCCACACAGCCGGCGATCACAGCCGCGCGTGCGCCGTAAATGCCCGCATCAGGTCCCTGAGCGCGGCGAAGTCCGAATTCCATAACTCCGTCTCCACGGGCTGCATAACAGACTCTTGCCGCCTTGGTGGCAATAAGACTCTGATGGTTAATGATATTAAGGATCGCTGTTTCTACAAGCTGCGCTTCCATAACAGGGGCAATTACTTTTACAATAGGTTCCCGTGGAAAAACAACAGTTCCTTCCGGAACAGCGTAAATATCACCTGTAAAATGAAAAGTGCTGAGATATTCCAGAAAATCTTCCTGGAATATATTCAGACTGCGAAGATAAGCGATATCTTCCTCTGTAAAACGGAGATTTTCGATATATTCGATCATCTGCTCCAGTCCGGCTGTAATGGCAAAGCTGCCTCCGCAGGGATTGGTACGGTAAAACATATCAAAGATCACGGTCTGGTCTGTCGGGTTTTTAAAATACCCCTGCATCATGGTCAGTTCATAGAGATCAGTGAGCAGAGTGAGATTATTTGCTCTCATATAATGTCTCCTTTATTGAGAATGCTTTTTGTTTGTCTTATTATACTTTGCTGATTTAAGGAAATTATAGTATAAAAAACAGTATGTTTCAATAAATCTTTATAAAAAGAAAGACTGTTCCGCAGGGAAAAAAGAGGCCGTAGAAAATTTTTTGAAAAAAATTTAAAAAAATTAAAAAAAGGGGTTGCATTTTTTTTTAGACTATTATATAATACCACTTGTCGCAAGCGAGAAGCGAAAAAACATAGGGCTATCGCCAAACGGTAAGGCAACGGACTCTGACTCCGTCATTTCAAGGTTCGAATCCTTGTAGCCCTGCTAAATGAGCATCTTTCAGTTCACTGAAAGGTGCTTTTTTCTTTGTCAGTAAATAAAAACGTTCCTCGAGAATCCAGGGAGTCTGAAGCAGACCTGTCCTCTTTGTTCTGTATTGGACAGGTCTGCCTGCAGTATAAAAACAGTGCAGTATTCTGGGACACAGGATCAGGGCGCTGTGCAGCAGCCTATTTTTCGGTTGTTCTGAGTACACATCTTTAAAAATTCTTCCATAGCCCGGCTGAGATATCGGCCTTTTTTCCAGTAAAAACAGATATTACGGCAGTTGTCCTTCAGAGGCAGCTTGTAATAGACCACATTGGGATTGGGTGTAACCTTTGTTATCATAATATCTCCAATAAAGGAAATGCCCATGCCGGAGCAGGTAACATTGTAAGAGGTCATTTGCTGGTCCATTTCAAAAGTAACAATAGGGTCAAAATGATGTTTTCGACAGATTTCCAGAGCTCTTTTTCCAGTATCATTTTCCTGTTTCAGCATAATAAAAGGTTCCTTTTTAAACCGTGACAGAGGAACTGAGGGAATCTGCGGATCCAGAAATTTTCCTGTCTGAATGTCAGAAACAGAAAGCTGAAAATCCCGGAGACTGTCATTAACAGGAAAGGAGCCGGGTACAGCAAGAAGAAGATGTTCTTCCTGATAAAGAATGCTGTCAAAAATTTCCGGATTCAGGCTGGTATTATCCAGTACAAGGTCAATACTTCCGCTCTGGAGCATTTCTGTAAGCTTTACTGTGGATTCTTCCACAAGACGGATCTGGATCTGTGGATAAAGAGCTGCAAAATCAGCCATAAGTGGCGGAAGGATCCACGAAGAAAATAAGTTACTGCCGCCCAGGATCAAAGTTCCTGTTTTCAGTCCTCCCCAGTCATTGATAAAGTCTGAAAAGTCTTTTTCTATATTCATGATACGTTCTACACAGCGGATATACTGTTCGCCACATTCCGTAAGTCCAAGAGGTTTTGTGCTTCTGTCAAACACCGGATAACCGATCCGGGCCTCTACACGCCTGACATTGGCGCTGAGAGAAGGCTGAGAAATAAAAAGATTGGCAGCAGCCTTTGAAAAACTTTTTTCTTTATAAACTTCATAAACGTATTCCATTCCCTGAAACATAATGGTTCTCCTTAATATAATTTTTAAATTATAATAATTATAAAAATATATGTATTTGATTATATATTAGCATATTAATATAATGAGAACAATGAAAATGAATGGGTACAGAATCGGTTGCTGCTAATGAAAGTTTATTTGTAAGATCGGCCCGGCAGGAATCTTGGGCGGAAAAGCTAAGAACAGTGGACGGTGATCAGAATCTGTATGAAAATCACCGGAATCAGCAGCAAATAAGAAAAGGCCGGATGGGATAAAAAACTGCTTCGGTTATAGAGCAGGAAAATGCAAAGGGAGAAAAACAATGAACAAAAATGGGGAAATAGAGAAGAAACAGGATTATCGTGTAGAAAAGGATTCCATAGGAACAAAGGATGTTCCGCAGAATGTGTATTACGGAGTGCAGTCTCTCCGGGCAGCAGAGAACTTCCATATTACAGGACTGAATATGCATCCTGAGATCATCAACAGTCTTGCGTATATTAAAAAAGCAGCTGCAATTACCAACTGTGAGATCGGTATGCTGGACAAAAAGAAAGCAAAAGCCATTGTACAGGCCTGTGATGAGATTCTGGAAGGAAAGCTTCACGGTGACTTTATTGTAGACCCGATCCAGGGCGGTGCCGGAACTTCTTTAAATATGAATGCCAACGAGGTTATTGCCAACCGTGCCATTGAGATTCTGGGAGGAGAAAAGGGCGATTATTCCATTATTAATCCCAATGATGATGTAAACTGCGGACAGTCTACAAATGATGTGATCCCTACAGCCGGTAAGATGACCTCTCTCAGACTTCTGAAGAATCTGAAAAAAGAACTTCTTCGTTTACATAAAGCGCTTTGTGAAAAGGCAAAAGAATTTGATCATGTAATCAAGATGGGACGTACACAGATGCAGGATGCGGTTCCGATTCGTCTGGGTCAGGAATTTAATGCGTATTCTGTTGCAGTTATGCGTGATATCCACCGTATGGACAGAGCAATGGAGGAAATGTGTACTCTCAATATGGGCGGAACTGCTGTAGGAACAGGAATTAATGCTGATGAGGCATATCTCAGAAGAATTGTTCCCAACCTGGTAGAGGTTTCTGATATGGAATTTGTGCAGGCCTATGACCTGATAGACGCAACACAGAACCTTGATCCTTTTGTTGCAGTATCAGGAGCAGTAAAAGCCTGCGCGGTAACTTTATCCAAGATTGCAAACGATCTGCGTCTGATGTCATCCGGTCCAAGAGCCGGATTTGGGGAGATTAATCTTCCGGCAAAGCAGAATGGTTCCTCTATTATGCCCGGTAAAGTTAATCCGGTAATTCCGGAGGTAGTCAATCAGGTTGCTTTTAATGTGATTGGAAATGATGTGACGATCACCATGGCAGCAGAAGCAGGTCAGCTTGAGCTGAATGCATTTGAACCTATTGTATTTTACTGTATGTTCCAGTCCATTGATACACTGGCTTATGCAGTTGAGACATTTGTGGATAACTGCGTAACAGGAATCACAGCAAATGAAACACGTTGCCGTTATCTGGTGGAAAACAGTGTGGGAATCATTACTGCGATCTGTCCTCATGTGGGTTATCAGAAAGCAGCGGACATTGCAAAAAAAGCAATCAAAACCGGAGAATCTGTCCGCAGTCTGATTTTGAAGGAAGGACTTTTAGATGAGGAGCAACTGGATCATGTTCTGGATCCGGTCAATATGACGGAGCCTGGAATTTCCGGAAAAGAGATTCTCATGGCAAATGATAAATAATAACGCCGCAGTAAATTATATATTTTAGTGATTAAAAAATAAACAAAATCCCTTTTTGGCAGTCAGAGCAAATCAGTTGATGATGCCGGAAAGGGATTTTTTGTGTATATAAATGAAAGGGCATCGACATGCCAGGATCACGACACATACGGGGGAAATGCTATTGCCGAAGATGACCGGGGATGCATTTTGACCAAGTCATTGTGAAGGCTGTGAACAGAGACGTCAAATCTGCCCTTGCAGTGCATAACTTCTGTGGATATAATAAGAAAAAAATGTATTGACACAGAAAAGAGGGCGTAATATGGCATACAGTTTCAGCGGAAGAGTCCGCTACAGTGAAATCGGAGAAAACGGTCTTTTAACTTTGCCGGGGATACTGAATTATTTTCAGGACTGCAGTACTTTCCATTCAGAGGCAGCAGGGCTTGGGATAGAGGTTTTAAAGGAAAGAAATAAATTCTGGGTACTTTCTGCATGGCAGGTGGTTGTAAATCGTTATCCGTGCCTGGGAGAGGAGATTGTTACTTCAACATGGCCTTATGGATTTCGGGGATTTATGGGATTCCGTAATTTTACCATGGACACGGCGAAGGGAGAGCGGCTTGCATACGCCAATACATTCTGGACCTTTATAGACGGGAAAAACGGACTGCCCTGCAAGCTCAGATCTGAAGACACAGAGGGATATGGTCTGGAGGAAAAGCTGGATATGGAATATGCATCCAGAAAGATCATTGTGCCTGAGGGTTTTGAAGGAGAAGAAAATTTTCCTGTGCAGAAGCATCATCTGGATACCAATCATCATGTAAACAACTGTCAGTATATTCAGATGGCAATGGATTATCTTCCTCTTGATTTTAAAATCAGGCAGATGAGGGCTGAATATAAACAGCAGGCCCGGCTTCACGATATCATCTGTCCGGAGAGAGCTGTGGACGGAGATAAAGTTGTGATAAAGCTGAATGACACAGAGGCAGAGCCCTATGCAGTAGTGGAGTTTATCAGGTAGGAGAATATTGACGGGGGGAGAAACCGGCAGGGATGATGCGGGCATTTATGAAAAAGAGTATAAAATGCAACTTTTTTATGGAAAGTCAGAAAAACAGGTAAAATAATGTTTTTTGCAAAAAGGATGCTTGTGTCACATAAAAGAATTTTGTATAATTTTGGTATAGAAATTGACATTCCAGACAGAAGTTCCGGTGGTGTCGGATATTTTGTGTGAGAGAATTTCTATGATTTTATACGAAGGAAAGAGCTGCGACAGAAAAAATCTGAGCAGATTAAGTGAAAAGGTGAAACCATGAGTGGGATTAAAGATGTGGCAAAGCGGGCGGGAGTTTCGATATCAACAGTTTCAAATGTTCTGAATAAGTCAAAATATGTCAGTCCGGAGTTGGCCAGGAGAGTTGAAATGGCAGTGGAAGAGCTGTCTTATGAGGCAAATCCGATTGCCCGAAGCATGAAGAATAATAAGACAGGAACTATTGGTGTAATAACAGAAGATATTTGCGGGGTATTTTATCCATATGTGGTAAAGGGAATTAATTCTGTAGCAGAAGAAAAAGGATATCAGATCATGATCTGTGATGCTCAGGGAACATATGGGGATAAGCAGGCAATAAAAAGAGAAAAAGAACTGTTTCGCCGTATGATTGCCAGCAGAGTTGACGGCATTATTTTTGTTTCTTCTGTATCTTCGGAAAACAGAGAAAAGTATTTCAGCCAGATAAAAAAGCAGGCAAACAAATATAAAAAAATTCCTCTAGTAAGTATAGAAAGAGATTTAACCGGAGTAGGAATTGATTCTGTATATTTTGACAGTTATGCAAATTCCAAGATGGCTATTCAACATCTGATTGACTGCGGATGCAGGAAAATATGTCATATTACAGGTCCGACCCATATGGAAATTGTAAAGGAACGAGCAAAGGGATACAGGGATTGTCTGAAAGAAAATAATCTTGATTATTGTGAGGACATGATCGTTCATGGTGATTACAGCCATTTGAGCGGCTATGTTGCAGTAAAGCAGCTTATAAAGCAGATTCCTGATATGGATGGAGTGTTTTGTGGAAATGATCAGATGGCAATTGGTGTTATGAAGTATCTGAATGAGCATGGAAAAAGGATCCCGGAAGATATTAAGCTGATAGGCTATGATGATGTGTTTCTTGCAAGTGTAGTAGAGCCATCTCTTTCTACGATTCATATAAGGAAACGTCATGCCGGGATTGAAGCTGCAAAAATGCTTTTCAGAAGAATTGAAAACCCGGATATAAATATTGGACAGCCAGTGGCAGTAAAAATGGATGCCAGGCTGGTAGTACGTCAGTCAACAGTAAAAACAGCTTCAGAGGACTGGAATCTGGTGGACTGGTGAAGAGAAATCGAATAGTAAAGAGAAGTATACCCCGACAGTTTTGTAAATTGTCGGGGTATTAATTTT
Organism: Blautia sp. XA-2221; assembly: GCF_028767025.1. Classification (GTDB taxonomy): domain Bacteria; phylum Bacillota; class Clostridia; order Lachnospirales; family Lachnospiraceae; genus Blautia_A. The sequence continues at coordinate 27,348 of NZ_JAJQXX010000018.1, read as the reverse complement.
TGTTCTATTATGTTAAAGATGAGAAATAGAGTAAAATATTATAAAAATAGAACAAATGATTTGATTTAAGAAACGTTTTTCTAAAGATATTTACAAATAAAAATGGAATGTTTTGTGCAAAATAGATAAAAATACATATAAAAAACGTTTTAATATGCACAAAAAATAATTTTTTGTAACTTTTTAATTGACAAAAACGTTTTTCTGAATTATTATGTAAGCAACTTAAACAAGAAAAGAAAGGAAACCGGAATCCATATAGTATAAATGCACAATATGTTATGGATTCATTTTTTTAAAACACAGAAAAACGTTTTACTGAACTTTGAGAACAAAGGGAGGAATAGCATGACAGAAAAAATGAGGATGGCAGAACAAGCCCTGGAACAGGGCGGCGGGATTTTACGTCTGGCGCCTACATGGGTTCCCCGTTCATTTTGCAGACCTGGAAAAAGAATCAAGCTCCACCCGGATGATTACTTTATTCTGGGACAGAGAGGCGGAATTGATGAGAGATGGTTTTCTTCTACAACATGGGCAGAGAATGGTCCGGACACTCCGGAAGATGAAGGATTAAGCTACGTTGTTGTAGATGAAGAGGGGAAAGACAGAGTTCTTCTAAGGGATGTGGTTGAGCTTCTTGGAGCAGAGATTATTGGAGAAGCTCTCTGGAGCAAATATCACAGATGGGCAATGTTTTCCAAGTTTTTTGATAATGCTGGTCCTTTGCCCCACCATATTCATCACAGAACAGAGCATGCAGCCAGGGTTGGCGCAGCAGGAAAACCGGAAATGTATTTTTTCCCTTCTCAGATGAATAATCATGGAGGTGAATTTCCTTTTACGTTTTTTGGTTTTAATCCGGAAACAACAAAAGAAGAGGTGCTTGAAGCGCTGAAAAAATTTCCGAAAGGAGATAATAAAATCCTTTCTCTGGCAATGGCTTACAAATTAGACCCTGATACAGGATGGGATGTACCACCGGGAGTTATGCATGCACCGGGAAGCCTTTGTACTTATGAACCGCAGTTTGCATCGGATGTATATGCGATGTATCAGTCAGTTTTGATGAATGGGCAGATTGTTGGAGAAGATCTCCTCTGGAAAAATACCCCGGAGGAAGAAATCGGTAATTATGAGTATCTGCTTGATGTGATTGACTGGGAGAAAAATGTAGATCCGGAATTTCATAAGCACCGTTTTATGAGGCCGATTCCAGTGAAACCCGTAGAGGATATGCGGGCAGATGGTTATATAGAGGAATGGATTTGTTATAAATGTGAGACGGTCAGCGCCAAGCGTCTGACGATTCTTCCGGGACGGAGCGTTACTATTAAAGACCATGCTCCATATGGTCTGATCTGTCTGGAGGGACATGGAACATTTGGCAAATGGGAAATAGAATCTCCTGCGTTGATCCGTTATGGCGAACTGACACATGATGAGTATTTTGTTACAGAAAAAGCAGCAAAAGAGGGGGTAGTAATAAAAAATCCTTCCTCTACCGATCCGATTGTCATACTGAAGCATTTTTCAGATAATCCGGATCTGATCATTCAATAAAGACTTAAAGGAGGAGAAGAATTTTGGCAGGTAAATACGTACTGGAAGCCACAGGAATTATGAAATCTTTCTCCGGAGTGACTGTTCTTAATGGCGCAGAATTGTGTATTGAGCCCGGTGAACTTCATGCACTGATGGGAGAGAATGGTGCAGGAAAATCCACATTAATGAAGATTATCATGGGTATTTATACAAAAGATGCAGGAAAGGTAATGCTGGATGGAAAGGAAGTAGAATTCAAATCAGCCAGGGATGCCCTTGATGCCGGCATATCCATGATTCATCAGGAGCTGAGTCCGATTCCGGAGATGACAGTTGCAGAGAATGTATTTCTTGGCAGGGAACAGAAAAAAATAAAAGGTCTGCCTTTTGTAGATAAGAAAGAGTTAAACAGGAAAACACAGGAGCTTCTTGAAGAATATAATCTGGAGCAGTTTATCAGACCATCTATGAAAATGAAGGATCTGAATATTGCACAGATTCAGATGATGGAAATTATTAAGGCTGTTTCTTATAATTCAAAAGTCATTATTATGGATGAACCTACCTCATCTCTTTCGGAAAAAGAGACGGAGACACTTTTTGAGATTATTGACAGTCTTCGGAAAAAAGATGTGGGAATTATTTATATTTCTCATCGTATGGAAGAGGTATTCCAGCTGGCTGACCGTGTTTCTGTTCTTCGTGACGGACAGTTTATAGGATGCGTGAAAGTTGCAGATGCATCCAGAGAACAGCTTATAAACATGATGGTAGGACGTGAGCTGGAAGGGGGATATCCGAGAAACACCGCCCAAAAAGGTGAAGTTGTACTGGAACTGAAAAATTTTACCAGAAAAGGCGTTTTTGAAAACGTAAATCTGAAAGTGCATGCAGGAGAAATCCTCGGTATGGCAGGTCTTGTAGGCGCCGGACGAAGTGAGGTAATGAAATCTCTGGTGGGATATGATCCTCTTGATACAGGAGAAATTTATCTGGACGGACAACAAATATCGATCAGACATCCTCATGATGCGATCAGACATCATATTGTCATGGCTTCTGAGGACAGAAAAGAACTTGGATTAGTACTTTGCCGGAGTATTAAGGAAAATGTATCGCTTCAGAACTTTGACAAGCTTTCAAGTGCATCCTTTATCCAGAAAATAAAAGAAAAAAAGATGGCATCTGAATATACAGAAAAGATGTCTACAAAAATGAATGGTATTGATGATCTGGTATCAAGTCTTTCCGGTGGAAATCAACAGAAGGTTGTGCTTGCAAAATGCCTGCTGTCAGACCCCAAAGTGCTTATTATGGACGAACCTACCAGAGGAATTGACGTAGGTGCCAAGGCTGCTATATATAAGATCATGGTTGGACTGGCAGAACAGGGAATTGCAATTATAATGATTTCCTCAGAAATGCCTGAATTGATTGGAATGAGTGACAGGATCATAGTTATGTCAGGCGGCAAGATCAGAGGCGAGCTGGAGGGTCAGGAAGCGCAGTCTCAGCAGACAATTATGAATTTAGCATTTGGAGGAGAATAAAATGGCACAGAAAAAAGATATGGGCAAAATTCTGAGGCAGTTTGGTCTTGTGTTTGTGGCTCTTATTATCATTATTTTTATGAGTATAACATCAGATGTATTTTTGACAAGTCAGAACATTATAAACATTCTGAGGCAGATTTCCATTAACGGTATTCTGGCAGTAGGTATGACATTTGTTATTCTGACAGGAGGCATTGACCTTTCCGTAGGTTCTGTAGTTGCTATTACAGGCGTTATTGTAGGCTCTCTTTTACAGAGCGGTACAAACTGGTTTCTTGCAAGCCTTGCAGCGCTGGCAATTTCCATGGTCTGTGGAGCTATTAATGGCTGGTTGATTTCTTATGTGGGATTTCAGCCGTTTATTGCAACGTTATCAACAATGACTATTGGAAGAGGGTTCGCACAGGTATATTCCAATGGAAAACCTTATACAATTTCGGATCCGTCCTTTAAGGTGATCGGCCAGGGAAATTTCCTGGGGATACCGGTACCGATCATCCTTCTTGTAATTTTCTGTGTGATCGGAATGATCATTTTGACAATGACAACGTTTGGACGTTACGTATTTGCAATCGGCGGAAACATTAATGCGGCAAAGCTTTCCGGTGTACGGACTCAGAGAGTTCAGTTAATGGTTTATGTTTTGTCTTCTGTATGCGCATGGATGGTTGGTCTGATCCTGGCAGCGCGTATCAGTTCCGGACAGCCCACTGCAGGAGAGTCTTACGAGATGGATGCCATTGCGGCGACAGCGATTGGCGGAACCAGCATGAATGGAGGTATTGGTTCCCTGACAGGAACTATCTGCGGTTTTGTAATTCTCGGACTTCTGCAGAATTCCATGAACCTTATGAACATTAATTCTTTCTGGCAGCAGATCGTAAAAGGACTTCTGATCATTATTGCAGTATTTCTTGATATGAGAACAAAGGGAAAGAAAAATTAATAAAAATGAACTTAATATCGTGCAGATATAAAAAAATACAATTATTCAAGGAGGAATCAGAAATGAAAAAACAGATTATCGGTGGTTTACTGGCAGTATCAATGGTAGCTTCTATGGGAACAATGAATGTGGCAGCCGCAGAAAAAGACAATGCGGACATTAAAATCGGATTTTCTTCAAAAGATAATTCAGATACTTTTGTAGCTGCAATTGCAGATGCAGCGGAGGCGAGAGCGAAAGAGCTTGGCGTAGAACTTCTGATGTATGACGCCGGTGGTGATGTAAATAAACAGATCAGTGACTGTGAGACTCTTCTTGCGGCAGGCGTAGATGCGCTGGTAGTAATTCCTCAGAGCGTGGAGGGAAGCGCGCCGGTAGTAGGAATGGCAAATGATGCAGGCGTTCCGATTATTGTAGATAATGGAGATATCGGAGATACCAATTATACAGCGTTTGTAGGATGTACAGACCAGGAATCCGGAGAGCTTCTGGGAAAATGGTTTATTGAAGAATCCGGTCTGAAGGAAGGCGATAAAGTAGCTATTATTGAAGGACCTATGGGACAGTCCGGACAGGTTGGACGAATGGCAGGATTTGAGGAGGTCGGACTTCTGGATTATTTTGACGTTGTGGCAACTCAGACAGCAAACTGGAAACGTGATGAAGCAATGGCGCTTGCGGAGGACTGGATCACAACTTATGGTGAAGATCTGAAGGCTATTATCTGTGAAAACGACGATATGGGTATGGGCGCTCTTTCAGCGGCTCAGGCAGCAGGTCGTGATGATATTATCATTGGCGGTGTAGATGGTCTTGAGGATGCTGTACAGGCAGTAAAAGATGGAACTTATGGAGTAAGTGTTCTTCAGGATTCAGCAGGACAGGGAGCTACAGGCGTTGATGTTGCAGTTGCAGCAGCAAAAGGAGAAGAAATTGCAAAGGATACAAGAATCCCATTCCGTCCTATCACAAAAGACAATGTTGACGCTTATCTGGAAGGCGGCGTAGAAGCTATTTCCGGTGATGATGCAGAAACAAAGGAAAAAGCAACAGAGGAACAAACCGAAGAAAAAGCAGCAGAAGAGGAAAAGGCTGAATAAGTAAAAAAGAATATAAGACCTGAATGATAAGAGCAAGGCACCGCTGGCAAAGAAAATAATGGAAAGGACTTTGCGGCGGTGCTTTGTGCGCTGAAAATCCGGTATATTCTTCCGGAAAACAGCAGAAAGGAGTGCTGATATGCTTAGAAATATTCCCAAAATTCTTCCGCCGGAGCTGGTTAAAACTATGATGGAAATGGGACATTCAGATGTGCTGATCATTGCAGATGCTAATTTCCCGGGGACGGCTCATGCAAAAAAAATAATCCGTATGGACGGTATTATGATCCCGGAACTGCTTGAGGCAGTGCTACAGCTGTTTCCGCTGGATAATTTTATAGAAAATCCAGTACGTCTTATGAGAAACCTTCCCACAGAGCCGGTTCCGGAAATCTGGGAAACTTATCGGGATCTGCTGAAAAAATATGACAGAGATGATGCCTTTCATGATTTTGAATTTATTGACAGACTTCCGTTTTATAAAACTGCAGAGGAGGCTTTTGTGATCGTTCAGACAGGAGATGAATCACGGTATGGAAATATTATCCTGCAGAAAGGAGTCTGCTAAGCGTTGATGGACTATCAGGAATGCATTTTGATGATAAGGAGCTTGGTTTTCTGAAAAGCTTTACAGCCGGGTTTCTTACAAACTGCGGCCTGAAAGTGGCAGGCGCGCCCTGTGAATATGAGGGAGAATTTTAGGCAAGAAAAGAATTCAAGGAATTAAAGAAAAGGATAGAAAAATAAGGAGGCAGAAATAATGACAGAAAAAGAACTGATTATTAAGGCGGGAGAAGAATTAGACGCAAAGCTTGCTGAGGCGAAGAAAACAGGAAATCTTGTGGTAAAAGATGCAACAGAGGATGAAAGTGTGATCAGATCCACATTTGAAAAAGGAGAAGGAATTTTCCGACTGTTTCCGGCATTTGTACCCAGAAGATTTGGAAAAGCAGGACGCAGGCTGAAACTTCATCCAGATGATTATTTTGCTTTTGGAATGGCAAGAGGTTCCATTACTGAAAGATGGTTTGCATCAACAATCGCAGCGCAGAACGGTGAAACAGCCAAAGCAGATGAGGGTATGGCTTATGTATGCGTGGATTATGACAGTGATGAGAAGTTTTCACTGAGAAATGCAGTGAAGGTTCTGGGAGAAGAGCTGGTTGGAAAAGAACTGATGGAGAAATATAATGGATGGCCAATGTATTCCAAGTTTTTTGATAATGAAAATCCGTTATTCCATCATCTTCATCTGACTTTTGAAGACGCAGCGCGAGTAGACAAGCTTGGAAAACCGGAATGTTATTATTTCCCAAAACAGTTGAACAATTATTTTGGGGAAGCCAATTATACATACTTTGGATTTGATCCGGATGTAGATCCGGAGGAAATCAAAGACCGGATCAGAAGTTTTGAAGATGATGATACCAGAATTACTGATCTTTCAAGAGCTTACAGGATTGAGCTGGGAACAGGCTGGTACACTCCGGCAGGTGTGATTCATGCGCCGGCTTCTGTTCTGACATATGAGCCTCAGTGGAATTCTGATGTAAACTCTGTTTATGAAAATATTGTTTCCGGAGAAGTTTATCCGCCTGAAATGCTGGATGAAGAACTTCCTGAGGATAAAAAAGATGTGGAGGACGTATTTAAGCTTCTTGACTGGGAGAAGAATGTGGATCCTCATTACAGAAAGCATTATTTCCGCAGACCGGTTGTGGAAACAGAGACAGAGCAGTATGTTCAGAAGTGGATAACCTATGCGAATCCATACATTGCAGCAAAGGAACTGACTGTTAATCCGGGACAGACAGTGACCATCAGTGACGGAGCTGCATATGGATGTATTTTTGTTCAGGGGCATGGAAAATTTGGAGTTTATGATGCAGAAGCGCCTACACTTCTTCACTTTGGACAGCAGAGTACAGATGAATTTTTTGTTTCTGAGCAGGCTGCAGTAAAAGGCGTTACTATTACAAATACCAGTCAGGTAGAACCTCTTGTTGTATTAAAGCATTTCGGACCAAATTGTCCGGGCGTACCGCAGGAAGTGCCGGAAAAATAAGACGTAAAGTAAAAGCTGTTATATACAGTGTTGTTTCAGAGACAGCCCGGAATGCCAGGAAAAGTAAGTATTCCGGGCTGTGTCTATAGCAGGAGGAAAAGTATGAAGTATTTGGTAGGAATTGATAACGGAGGAACCTTTTCAAAGGCTGCCATTTTTGATGAAGAGGGAAATCAGATTTCAGTTGCCAGTGTTCCAACAGAAACTCTGACACCAAAACCAGGATACACAGAAAAGGATCTGAATGAACTGTGGAAGGTAAATGCACAGGCTGTTCGTCAGGCGATAGAAAAAAGTGAAATTGATCCTTCGGATATTGCAGGTGTTTCTTTTTCCGGTGCGGGAAAAGGACTTTATATGGTCGGTTATGATGGAAAACCCTCTTACAACGGTATCATGTCCACGGACACAAGAGCCTGGGAACAGGTGGAAAAATGGTATCGAGATGGAGTTAATAAAAAAGTTTACGAAAAAACTTTTCAGGAAATTCTTGCAGTTCAACCGGTAAGTCTTCTGGCCTGGTTCAGAGATAATCAGCCGGAGGTTCTGGAGCGCACGAAATATATTTTTGCAGTAAAGGATTATATCCGGTATATGCTGACCGGAGAAGCCTACAGTGAATATACAGATTGTTCAGGCGGAAATCTTGTGAATATGGTAACAAAACAGCATGACAGAGAGCTGATGGCTCTGTACGGGCTGGAGGATTGTTATGACAAGCTCCCTCCTCTGAAATATTCGGCAGAGATTTGTGGATATGTGACCAGAGAAGCCAGTGAACAGACGTTGCTTCCGGAAGGAACACCAGTTGCAGCAGGAATGTTTGATGTAAATGCCTGTGGTATTGCGTCAGGACTTTCAGATGAAGAACAGATGTGTATGATTGCCGGAACCTGGAGCATTAATGAATTTATTGGAAAGAAGCCAGTGACAAATGGAACCGTTGATTTGAATTCCATGTTCTGTATGCCGGGATATTTCCTGATCGAGGAAAGCAGTCCTACGTCAGCCGGAAATATGGAGTGGTTTATCCGCAACCTAATGAATTATGAAAAGGCAGAGATAGAGGAACGAGGTGGTTCCGTCTATGATATTACAAATGAGTGGGTATCTTCTATAGAACCTCAGGATAATAATGTGATTTTTCTTCCATTTCTTAACGGGTCAAATGAAGATGCTCTTGCAAAGGGAACTTTTGTGGGTCTGACTGCCTATCACAACAAAAAGCATATGCTCCGGGCGGTTTATGAGGGGATTGTATTTTCTCATGTGACCCATGTGAAAAAGCTTCTGAGAAACAGAACAGCGCCAAAGAGTATCCGGCTGTCCGGAGGGGCTGCCAATTCAGATGTATGGGTTCAGATTTTTGCAGATGCACTTCAGATTCCCATTGATGTTGTGGGAGATAAGGAACTGGGCGCTCAGGGCGCGGCTATGGCAGCGGGAATTGCAGCCGGCATATATAAGGATTATCAGGATGCTGTCAGCCGTACGGTAACAATAACAAAAACTGTATATCCAAGACCGGAATATAAAGAAATCTACGAGAGAAAATATGCGGCATACAGGGCTGTAATAGACGGCCTTTCGGGAGCATGGGAATATTTTAAAAACTGATACAGGAGGCAAGAAACATAATGAAAATGGCGATTATGGGAGCCGGAGCTATTGCAAATAAAATGGCGGCAACAATTATAAAAATGGAGAAAGTAGAAGCATATGCCATTGCGGCCAGAGATCAGGATAGGGCAGAGACTTTTGCCGCTCAGTATGGATTTACCCGGGCATATGGATCTTATGAAGAAATGCTTGAGGATCCGCAGGTGGATCTGGTTTATATTGCAACACCTCATTCTCATCATTATAAATGTGTGAAAATGTGTCTGGAAGCAGGAAAAAATGTACTCTGTGAAAAATCTTTTACGGTAAATGCGGAACAGGCAAGAGAGTTATTTTCTGTTGCCCATGAGAAAAAGCTTTTTCTTACGGAAGCTATATGGACAAGATATATGCCGTCAAGAAAAATGATCAATGACATTATTGACAGCGGTGTGATCGGAGAAGTCACCTCTCTTTCTGCCAATCTGGGGTATGAACTCAGTCAGGTTACAAGAATCTGGGATCCAAAACTTGCAGGGGGCGCTCTTCTTGACGTAGGCGTTTATCTTGTGAATTTTGCCAGAATGGTATTTGGAGAAAAGGATGCGGAAATTCATACATCGGCTGTTTTTAGAAACGGTGTCGATATGATCGATAATATAGATATGATTTTTCCGGACGGAAAAACAGCGTCTATGCAGTGTAACGTTCATGGCGCTCTTAATCGTGCAGGCGCAATTTTTGGAACAAAGGGATACATAGAGATCACCAATATCAATAATCCGGAAAAAATCACAGTATTTAATGACCAGTACCAGGAAATCGCTTCCTATCTTCCTCCTGAACAGATTACCGGGTATGAGTATGAGGTGGAAGCGTGTGTACGTGCACTTGAAAACGGTGAGCTGGAATGTGAAGAAATGCCCCATGAAGAAACAATTCGTGTAATGGAGATTATGGATGGGATCAGAAAGGAATGGGGATATGAAATCCCTGTTCAGGAATAAGGGAGTATACATATGAGAGCATATACATTGGGATTATATGAGAAAGCTATGCCCCATACTCTTACCTGGAAAGAAAAACTGGAAGCTGCCAGAGCAGCAGGATATGATTTTGTGGAGATCAGTATTGATGAAACGGACGAAAAACTCGCAAGACTTGACTGGAGCAGAGAAGAAAGACAGAAACTGGTAGATCTGATGTATCAGACGGGAATCCCTGTTCGCACCATGTGCCTCAGCGGTCACAGAAAATATCCTATCGGAAGCAGTAATCCTGAAACTTGTGCCAGGGGCATGGAAATTATGGAAAAGGCCATTCAGCTTGCGGATGATCTGGGAATTCGTATTATACAGCTTGCCGGATATGATGTTTATTATGAGGAGTCTACCTTGGAAACCGTAAAGCACTTTGGGGAAAACCTGAGAAAGTGTGAACAGATGGCAGCCAGAGCAGGGATTGTCCTTGGTTTTGAGACTATGGAAACGGAATTTATGAATACGGTAGAAAAGGCAATGAAGTATGTACACAGTATTGATTCTCCATATCTGGGGGTTTATCCGGATATGGGAAACATTACGAATGCGGCAAAAACTTATGGTACAGACGTTCTGGAAGATATCCGTACAGGAGCAGGCCATCTGGATGCAGTCCATTTAAAAGAAACAGTTCCGGGAGTTTTTCGGGAGGTTCCTTTTGGAAAAGGACATGTGGATTTTCCGGCAGTGATTCATGAAACATGGAAAGCAGGAGTCAGAAGATATGTAACAGAATTCTGGTATACCGGGAATCCCTGCTGGAAGAATGATCTGGATTTTGCAGCAGGGATGATGCGGCCGATTCTTGATGCACAAACAGTGTAACGATGATACTTTTTTCAGAAAAATATTGGTTTGCCGTAAAGAAAAGTATATACTGTAGTCAGGTGTTTTTTTGGTATAAAACATATTCAGGAGGAGAAAACAATGCTGGAAAAATTAAAAGAGGAAGTTTATAAGGCAAATATGGATCTGCCCAAATATGGACTTGTAACATTCACCTGGGGAAATGTCAGCGGAATTGACAGGGAAAAGGGACTGTTTGTAATTAAACCAAGCGGGGTGGACTATGATAAACTGACTCCGGAAGACATGGTAGTGGTTGATCTTCAGGGAAATAAGGTGGAAGGAAAGTATAATCCGTCCTCTGATACAGCTACTCATGTGGTTCTTTATAATGCATTTCCGAATATCGGGGGGATTGTACATACGCATTCTTCCTGGGCCACAAGCTGGGCTCAGGCCGGAAGAGGGATTCCCTGTTACGGAACAACTCACGCAGATTATATTTACGGAGAGGTTCCATGCGTTCGTAACCTGACAAAAGAGGAAATTGAGGAGGCCTACGAGAAAAATACAGGCGTTCTGATCGCCGATTATTTTAAGGATAAGGATTATGAGGCTGTTCCGGCAGTTCTCTGTAAAAATCATGGTCCTTTTACCTGGGGAAAAGATGCTCATGAAGCAGTGCATAACGCTGTGGTTCTGGAGGAAGTAGCAAAAATGGCAAGCCGCTGCGAACTTATTAACCCACAGGTAAAACCGGCGCCTCAGGAACTTCAGGATAAACATTATTACAGAAAACACGGTGCAAATGCATACTACGGACAGAACGATAAATAAAATTTTTATGCAGGATGTAACTATATAAAAAGTGAACAGATGTATTTTGGCAATATATTGCCGGATATAAAAAACAGGCTTCTCGGTTTTCGGGAAGCCTGTTTTTTAGGTGCAGAGAATTCTGAATCTGTTTTTTATATTTATTTATCCGGCAGAGTATAAAGAACATCAGGAGCTTCCGGACAATGCAGAAAATCTTTCAGACAGTCAATGATAAACTCATGATCGGCAATATGATACAGATTGGAGGCAATGATGGTTCCGAGTACAGCATTACTTTCCTTGACACGTATCGGAAATCCTCCGCCGCACAGGGCATAATCGGCTGTTGAAAGACCATGGTTCTCCAGGGTATCCTGATCCTGCTCAAAGGTAAGCGCAGACAGAAGAGAACTGCGCTCCATCAGGGATACCGTATTGAATTTACGTTCCATCCATTTCTGATTCAGGAGGTTCGTGCCGTCAGGACAGTGCTGGAATACAATGCATCCGTTATTCATACGGATGGATATGGCAATGGTAATGTTTTGTTTTTGCGCACAGGAAACCATAAATATTCCAAGTTCGTAGGCAGTGCTGTGATTGAAAATTGGGAATTGAAGAAGTTCCTCCTGTTTTTTCAGAATTTCAATATTTTTGTCCATTACATATTCCTCCTTGTTGAGTAGGGAAAATCAAAGAAAAAGGTTTTTCTGAATATATTATACAAGAATCTTTTTATGTCAGCAAGAGAAAATCTTGTTGTCTGCTGAACTTTAGCATATCTTTCCGCAATATGTGTGGTAATGTCAGGAAAATTACTGAAGATTACCACATGTCAGGGAGTTTGCATACATGAAGATTTACGATTATCAGGGAAAGAAAAATGTCAGCGGCGACATGATCCGTCAACTGCGGGTAAAGAACCGGATGTCCCAGAATGATCTGGCGGCAAGGGTTCAGGTAGAGGGCGTGATGCTGGAGCGGGACAGTATCAGCAGAATAGAAAGCGGAACAAGATTTGTTGCGGATTATGAGCTGTTTGTATTTGCAAAAGTTCTTGGAGTAGATGTTGCATCCTTGCTGGAATTTCAGGAGAAGAAGTAGAGACTGCCGGAAACGGCAGTTTTTTCTGTTATTTAAAGTTGTTTTATGATACAATAACACTCATAAAGCTGCTGGTTTATATCAGATGCGTAAGAACGATATTCAGAAGCATATTTTGGAGGATTATAATGATAGAAATAGGAAAAAAACAGAAGCTCCTTGTAGTAAAAATCGTGGAATTTGGAGTTTATCTGGCAGAAAATAAGGAAGCGGATGCAAAAAATCGTGTGCTTCTTCCGGCAAAGCAGGTGCCTCAGGGAACAAAAGAAGGCGACTGTCTGGAAGTATTTATTTATAAAGATTCACAGGATCGTCTGATCGCCACAACAAGAGAGCCTGTGCTTACAGTAGGACAGACTGCTGTTCTGAAGGTGCGCCAGGTAACAAGAATCGGCGCTTTTCTTGACTGGGGACTGGAAAAGGATCTGCTTCTCCCTTATCATGAGCAGACTGTCCGGGTAAGAGAAGGACAGGAATGCCTGGTAGCTCTTTATGTGGACAAAAGCAGCCGTCTGTGTGCAACAATGAAGGTATACCCATATCTTGAGAAAAAATCTCCTTATAAAGAAGGCGATCAGGTAAGGGGACGTATTTATCAGGTGAGCGATAATTTTGGCGTGTTTGTGGCAGTTGACGACAGATTTTCCGCATTGATCCCTGCAAGGGAGGCTACAGGAAAATACCGTCCGGGAACTGTTATGGATCTTCGTGTTTCCGGAGTTAAGGAAGACGGCAAGCTGAATGTGTCCGATCGCCAGAAAGCCTATATTCAGATTAATGAGGATGCGGAAAGCGTTCTTCAGATTATTGAAGAGTTTGCAGGTGTGCTGCCGTTTGATGATAAGGCGTCACCGGAGGTTATAAAAAGAGAGTTCGGGCTCAGCAAAAATGCTTTTAAGAGAGCGGTAGGACATCTTCTGAAAGAAGGAAAGATAGAGATTAGAGACCGGAGGATTTATCAGACAAAGAAATAAGGAGCGGATTATGAATTTTACACATCTTCATGTTCATACAGAATACAGTCTTCTGGACGGTTCCAATAAGATCCAGGAATATGTGGCCCGTGTAAAAGAGCTGGGGATGGACAGTGCGGCTATTACGGATCACGGCGTTATGTATGGAGTGATTGATTTTTACAGAGCTGCAAAGGCAGCAGGGATCAATCCCATTCTGGGCTGCGAGGTTTATGTGGCGCCGGGGTCCAGATTCGACAGAGAGGCGGGAAGCGGTGAGGATCGTTACTATCATCTGGTGCTTCTTGCAGAAAACAATCAGGGCTACAGTAATCTGATGAAGATTGTTTCCAAAGGCTTTGTAGAAGGATTTTATTATAAACCCAGGGTAGATATTGAGGTTCTGGAAAAGTATCATGAGGGAATTATTGCTCTCAGCGCCTGCCTGGCAGGCGAGGTAGCCAAGTATCTTACAAGAGGAATGTACGAGGATGCAAAAGCTGCCGCGCTTCGGTATCAGGATATTTTTGGAAAAGGAAATTTCTTTCTGGAAATGCAGGATCATGGGATCCCTCAGCAGCAGACTGTAAATCAGCAGCTTCTTAAAATGCACAAAGAAACAGGAATTGATCTGGTAGTTACAAATGATGTGCATTATACTCTGGCGGAGGATGCCCAGCCTCATGATGTTCTTTTGTGTCTTCAGACAGGAAAAAAGCTGGCAGATGAAAACCGTATGCGATATGAAGGAGGGCAGTATTATGTGAAATCTCCTCAGGAGATGGAAATGCTGTTCCCTTATGCCACAGAGGCTCTGGAAAATACTCATAAAATTGCAGAGAGATGTCATGTGGAAATTGAGTTTGGAGTGACGAAGCTTCCCAAGTATGATGTGCCGGAAGGCTATACTTCCTGGGAATATTTGAATAAGCTCTGTTTTGAGGGACTTGAAGAACGTTATCAGCCTGTTACCCAGGAACTTCGGGAACGTCTTGACTATGAGCTTTCCACCATAAAAAATATGGGTTATGTGGATTATTTCCTTATTGTATGGGACTTTATCAAATATGCCCGTGACAATGATATTATGGTAGGACCGGGGCGAGGATCTGCGGCAGGAAGTCTTGTGGCTTATACTCTGGGGATTACCCAGCTTGATCCTATCCGCTATGATCTTCTTTTTGAGAGATTCCTGAATCCGGAACGAGTTTCCATGCCTGATATTGACGTGGACTTCTGTTTTGAGAGACGGCAGGAGGTCATTGATTATGTTGTTCGAAAATATGGAAAAGACCGGGTAGTTCAGATTGTAACCTTTGGTACTCTGGCTGCCAGAGGTGTGATCCGTGACGTAGGGCGGGTGCTTGATATGCCCTATGCTCAGGTAGACGCTATTGCAAAAATGATTCCGCAGGAATTGAATATTACCATAGACAAGGCTCTTCAGATGAATCCTGAGCTTCGCAAAGCTTATGAAGAGCAGGAAGATATCCACGGGCTGATCGATACGGCGAAACGACTGGAGGGGCTTCCCAGACATACGTCCATGCACGCTGCCGGCGTAGTGATCAGTCAGAAGGATGTAGATGAATATGTACCTTTATCCAGAGCGCAGGACGGATCCATTACCACCCAGTTTACCATGACTACTCTGGAGGAACTGGGACTTCTGAAAATGGATTTCCTGGGACTTCGTACTCTGACAGTAATTCAGAATGCAGTCCATCAGATTGAGAGGACAACCGGAAAGCTTCTGGATATGCAGCAGATTGATTATAACGATAAAAAGGTTCTTGATTCCCTGGGTACAGGAAGATCAGATGGTGTGTTCCAGCTGGAAAGTGCGGGGATGAAAAACTTCATGAAAGAGTTGAAGCCGCAAAGTCTTGAGGACGTGATCGCCGGTATTTCCCTTTACCGTCCGGGTCCGATGGATTTTATCCCTCAGTATATCCGTGGAAAAAACCGTCCGGATACCATCAGTTATGACTGCCCTCAGCTGGAACCTATTCTGAAACCTACTTATGGCTGTATTGTATATCAGGAGCAGGTTATGCAGATCGTTCGGAATCTGGCAGGTTATACTCTGGGCAGAAGCGATCTTGTGCGCCGTGCCATGTCCAAGAAAAAAGCTTCTGTTATGGAAAAAGAGCGGCAGAATTTTGTGTACGGAAATCCGGAGGAAGGAGTTCCGGGCTGTATTGCCAATGGGATTCCGGAAAAAGTAGCTAATAAGATTTATGATGACATGATCGACTTTGCAAAATATGCATTTAATAAATCTCATGCGGCTGCCTATGCTGTGGTTTCCTATCAGACTGCTTATCTGAAGTATTATTATCCGGTAGAATTTATGGCTGCGCTTATGACATCCGTAATAGAAATGCCTAATAAGGTTTCTGAATATATCCAGGTATGCCGTCAGATGAATATTAAGATTCTTCCTCCGGATGTAAACAGTGGTATTTATGGCTTTTCTGTGGATAATGGAGCGATCCGCTATGGGCTTTCTGCTATTAAGAGCGTGGGACGGCCTGTGATCGAGGCTCTTGTGGAGGAACGTGAAAACAGAGGTCCGTATCTGTCACTGAAGGATTTCATCCAGAGACTGACAGGAATTGTGAATAAAAGAGCAATCGAGAATTTTATCAAAGCAGGAGCAGTTGACTGTCTGGAGGGCAATCGAAGACAGAAAATGACCGTCTACGCGCAGATTGTGGACAGCATCGCCCAGGACAAAAAGAATACAGTTGCCGGACAGATGAGCCTTTTTGATTTTGCGGAAGAGGATGTAAAAAAGGATTTTGAGATCCGTATGCCTGATGTGGGAGAATACGATAAGGATACGTTGCTTTCCTATGAAAAAGAGGTTCTTGGTATTTACCTCAGCGGACATCCTCTGGAACGTTACAGCAGTATGATGGAAAAAATGATCTCTGCAAAAACAACAGATTTCCAGGCAGATGAAGAAGGTGGGATTCCAAAGATCACAGACGGCCAGAAAGTGATCGTAGGCGGAATGATCGCGGATAAAACAATCAAATATACAAAAACTAACAAGGTCATGGCATTTTTCACTCTGGAGGATCTTGTGGGAACTGTAGAGGTTGTTGTTTTTCCCAGAGATTACGAAAAATGGCAGAAATATCTGAATGAAGATGCAAGAGTTTTTGTTCAGGGGCGTGTGGATGCAGGTGATGACAGAGCCTCCAAGCTGATTCTGGAAAAAGTACGTTCTTTTGATGAAATGCCAAAAGAAGTGTGGATCCAGTTTAAAGACAGGAATGATTATGCAGGAAATGAGGAAGAACTTCTGAGAAATCTGCGTTCGACTCCGGGAAACAGCAGTGTTGTGATCTATCTGAAGGATGTCAATGCCATGAAGAGACTTCCGGCAGGATATCACGTGCAGATCACCGATTCCTGGACAGAAGAGATGAAGAAAAAATATGGAAGCTCCAATGTTAAAGTTGTAGAAAGAGTATTGAAAAACTTCTGAAAATGCTATAAACTATAAACCGAATATGTGTAAAACAGAAGGGATTTTTTGCTCTGAAAGCAGAAAATCCGGAAGATGGAGGAATGGAATCATGGCAGAAAAAACGATAAAAACCATCGGTGTACTGACCAGTGGCGGAGATGCGCCGGGAATGAACGCTGCGATCCGTGCTGTTGTAAGAAGAGGATTAAGCAGCGGTTTAAATGTAAAAGGTATTTATAAAGGCTATAATGGTCTTTTAAATGAAGAAATTGTAGATATGTCTGCAAAAGATGTATCTGACACGATCGAACGTGGCGGTACAATCCTGTATACAGCGCGCTGTTCAGAATTCCGTACGGCAGAGGGGCAGCAGCGTGGCGCTGAGATCTGCAAAAAGCATGGAATTGATGGTCTTGTTGTTATTGGTGGAGACGGCTCTTTCGCAGGAGCTCAGAAACTTGCAAATCTCGGAATCAACACAATCGGCGTACCGGGAACCATTGATTTGGATATTGCATGTACGGAATACACCATTGGATTTGATACAGCTGTAAATACAGCAATGGAAGCCATTGATAAGGTGCGTGATACCTCCACATCTCATGAGAGATGCAGTATCATTGAAGTTATGGGACGTAATGCAGGATATCTTGCAATGTGGTGCGGTATTGCCAATGGCGCAGAGGATGTTCTGATCCCGGAAAAATATGATTATGACGAGCAGAAACTGATCAATAATATTATTGCCAGCCGTAAGGCAGGAAAGAAACATCATATTATTATCAATGCAGAGGGTATCGGTCATTCTGAAGCGATGGCGAAACGTATTGAAGCAGCTACAGGAATCGAGACACGTGCCACTATCCTGGGTCACATGCAGAGAGGTGGAAGCCCTACATGTAAGGACAGAGTATATGCATCTATGTTGGGTGCGCTTGCAGTCGATCTTCTTGTTGCGGGCAAAAACTGCCGTGTTGTAGGCTATCGCCATGGAGAGTTTGTTGATTTTGACATCAATGAGGCTCTTGCGATGAATAAAGATGTTTCTCCGTATATGTGGGAGATCTGCAATTCACTTTCTCATAATTATGATAAACATTCAAAAAATAAATTATGATACAACGGAGGCTACCGTCAGGCGGCCTCTATTGTGTATAAAAAGGAGATTTCCATGATCACCAGTTTACAGAATAATCAGGTAAAAAATATCATGAAACTGAATCAGAAGGCGAAGGCAAGACGGGAACAGGGACTCTTTATTGCAGAAGGAAGAAAGATGTTTCTGGAGGCGCCTCTTCACTGGATCGAAAAGGTTTATGTTTCAGAGACTGTGGAAAAACAGGACGCAGAGGTGATGGAAAAAGCTTCCCGGACAGAGTGGGAGACGGTAACAGATTCTGTTTTCAGACAGATGAGCGATACCCAGACACCTCAGGGGGTTATGACTGTTCTTCGGAAGCCGTCTTATGAGCCTGAAACTATTCTGAAAGGAAAAAAACCTCTGATCATGGTTCTGGAAGATCTGCAGGATCCGGGAAATGCGGGAACCATTTTCCGTACCGCAGAAGGAGCAGGCGTGGATGGTATTTTTCTTACAAAAACCTGCGTGGATATTACAAATCCCAAAGTGATCCGTGCTACAATGGGATCAGTATACAGAATGCCTTTTGTATATGTGGAGGATGTGGTATCTCTGAAAGAGATGATCCAGGACACAGGAATCCGTTTTTTTGCCGCACATCTGCAGGGTAAAAATGCCTATCATGAGGAAGACTATACCGGGGGAACTGCTTTTCTCATAGGAAATGAGGGCAAGGGACTGACAGAGGAAGCTGCAGGAGCGGCGGACTGTCTGATCCGGATCCCCATGTGCGGTCAGGTGGAATCTCTGAATGCAGCGATGGCTGCCGGTATCTTGATGTACGAGGCGGCAAGACAGCGAAGAGGTTAAGTATACCTCTGAAATACTTTGTGGAAGGGAGGAATTTCATGGAGTTCGTTATGGAGCCGTTTATGTGGCTTGGAATCGTGGCGCTTTTTCTGATTATTGAAGCTTTTACGGTAGGTCTGACAACGATCTGGTTTGCAGGCGGCGCTCTGGTGGCGGCGATTGCTTCAGGTCTGGGGGCAGGTCAGGCAGTTCAGTGGATCCTGTTTTTTGCCGTGTCAGTAATACTTCTTATTTTTACCAGGCCACTGGCAGTCCGGTATATGAACAGAGGAGTGGAGCGTACGAATGTAAACAGTCTGATCGGAGAAAAGGCAGTTGTTATCCAGGAAATCAGCAATCTGGACCAGACCGGACAGGTGAAGGTAGGAGATGTGGAATGGATGGCAAGAACAGAATCTGATGAAATGAAGATTCCGGAAAAAGCAGTGGTGGTGATCAAAGCGGTACAGGGTGTAAAACTTATTGTAGAGGAAGTAAAGGAGGGTTAATATGACATTTCTTGTTTTCATTGTTATTGTAGGAATCATTGCGTTGCTGGTAGCAGCATCCTGCATCAAGATTGTTCCGCAGGCGTATGCGATTGTTCTGGAACGTCTTGGCGCATATAAAACAACATGGAATACAGGTATCCATTTTAAAATGCCTTTTATTGAGCGTGTTGCCCGCAGAGTTAATTTAAAGGAGCAGGTAGTGGATTTCCCGCCGCAGCCTGTAATTACCAAAGATAACGTAACCATGCAGATCGATACGGTTGTGTTTTTCCAGATCACAGATCCGAAGCTTTTTGCCTACGGTGTGGAAAATCCGATCATGGCAATCGAAAATCTTTCTGCAACAACACTCCGTAATATTATCGGTGATATGGAACTGGATGAAACTCTGACTTCCCGTGAAGTGATCAATACCAGAATGCGCGCATCTCTTGATGTGGCTACAGACCCGTGGGGCATCAAGGTCAACAGAGTAGAGCTGAAAAATATCATTCCTCCTGCAGCAATCCAGGATGCAATGGAAAAACAGATGAAGGCAGAGCGTGAACGCCGTGAAGCGATCCTTATTGCAGAGGGCGAAAAAAGATCCACAATCCTTGTTGCGGAAGGTAAAAAACAGTCTGCGATCCTTGATGCAGAGGCAGAAAAACAGGCAGCTATCCTTCGTGCCGAGGCACAGAAAGAGCGTATGATCAGAGAGGCGGAAGGACAGGCGGAGGCAGTTCTTAAAGTTCAGAACGCCAATGCAGAAGGTATCCGAATGATCCGTGAAGCAGGCGCTGACCAGGCAGTTCTTACTCTGAAGAGTCTGGAAGCATTTACAAAAGCAGCAGACGGAAGAGCAACAAAGATCATTATTCCTTCCGAGCTTCAGGGACTGGCAGGTCTTGCTACATCTCTGAAGGAATTTGTTACAGATGATAAAAAAGAGCTTCTGGAGAAAGTAGTTCTGGATCAGGAATGATCTGAAATTTTTACAGGAGCAATCAGATAAAAGAGGAGAGAGGATTATGAATTTAAAGGGACGGAATTTCCTGACACTGAAGGATTTTACACCGGATGAGATTCTGTATCTTATTGATCTTGCAGCAGATCTGAAGGGAAAGAAAAAAGCCGGAGAGCTTCATGAGTATTATAAAGGAAAAAATATTGCGCTTATTTTTGAAAAAACAAGTACAAGAACCAGATGTGCTTTTGAAGTAGCTGCTCATGATCTTGGTATGGGAAGCACTTATCTGGATCCTTCAGGTTCCCAGATCGGTAAAAAAGAAAGTATTGCAGATACAGCCAGAGTTCTTGGCAGAATGTATGACGGAATCGAGTACAGAGGCTTTGGACAGGAAGTTGTTGAAGAACTTGCCGCTCATGCGGGAGTGCCGGTATGGAATGGACTGACAAATGAATATCATCCAACACAGATGCTGGCTGATATGCTTACGATCCGTGAGCATTTTGGGGAACTGAAAGGAATCCGTCTTGTATACATGGGCGATGCCCGCTATAATATGGGAAATTCTCTTATGATCGCCTGTGCGAAGCTGGGAATGCACTTTGTTGCCTGCACCTCCAAAAAATATTTCCCGGATAAGGAGCTTGTAGAACTTTGCCGCACCTATGCTGCAGAGTCAGGAGGAACCATTACTCTTACAGAAAATGTAGAAGAGGGAACCAGAAATGCAGATGTTATTTATACAGATGTGTGGGTATCCATGGGAGAGCCTGACCAGGTATGGGAAGAGCGTATCCGTGACCTGACTCCTTATAAGGTAACAAAGGAAGTTATGAAAAATGCCGGAGAGAAAGCAATTTTCCTTCACTGCCTTCCTGCTTTCCATGATCTTAAAACAAAGATCGGAAAAGAAATGGGCGAGCGCTTTAATCTGACAGATATGGAAGTAACTGACGAGGTATTTGAATCCCCGCAGTCCCTTGTGTTTGACGAGGCAGAAAACCGTATGCACACGATCAAGGCTGTGATGGTTGCCACTCTGGGCCAGCCGGAGAACAGATAATGTATGATCAGGAAACAATTTTAAAAGAAATCAGGACAAAATGGGCGGGCAAAACCGTCCATTTTGCAAAAGAAACAGACTCTACCAACGAATGGGCAAAAAGGCTGTCCAGGGAGGGCGCGCAGCATGGAACTCTTGCTGTGGCAGAATTCCAAAACGCAGGAAAAGGCCGGCTGGGAAGACGCTGGCAGGCTCCGGAGGGCAGCTCTGTCATGATGTCTCTTCTTCTGAAACCTGAGTTTGAACCGCAGTATGCATCTATGCTGACTGTGGTTATGGGATTGAGCGTTGCTCAGGCAGTGGAGAAGCTGGGAGTACAGGTATCGATTAAGTGGCCAAATGATGTAGTAATGTCCCGCAGAAAGATCTGTGGGATTCTTACGGAAATGGGGCTGAACGGAAATAAAATACGGGAAGTTGTCATTGGTGTGGGGATTAATGTAAATCTAAAAGAAATTCCCACAGAACTTCAGGATAAGGCAACCTCTCTTTATCTGGAAACAGGAAAGACATATGACAGGGTTCAGGTTCTGGCTCGGATTCTGGAAAGCTTTGAAAAAAATTACGAGAAATTTATCCGGACCTGTGATCTTTCCGGAATGATAGAGGAGTACAATCAGCTTCTGGCAAACAGAAACCAGCCTGTCCGTATTCTTGATCCGAATCATCCGTGGGAAGGCACGGCTCTGGGAATCAACCAACAGGGAGAACTTCTGGTAAGGGATGAACAGGGAAAAATCCAGATCGTCCGTGCCGGAGAAGTATCTGTAAGAGGTCTGTACAGTTATGTGTAATGTGATTTTCAAATTCACACAGAAGAAACATATTCTGTAAATGGTACAGGGATAAGTCGTTGCTGTGAAGATCGTGAACAGTAACGAAATAAGAGAAACATCAGGAGGAATATTCAGGAATGTATCAGGATAAAATCGTGCTCTGCGGCGCCAGTGCCTATGAGCAGAAATATTATTTTAATCAGGATTTCAGCTCTCTGCCGGATGCTGTAAAGCAGGAACTTCAGATTATGTGTGTTCTTTATACGGAAGATATCGGCGGAATTCTGACGCTGGAGTTTGATGAAGAAGGAAATCTTCAGTTTAAGACAGAGGCCCTTGACGCAGACGCCATGTATGACGAAATTGGAAGCGTATTAAAGATCAAGCAGCTTCAGAGTGAAAAAAGAGAACTTCTGGAATCCCTGGAAATGTACTACCGTGTATTTTTCCTCGGAGAAACACCGGAAGAGGAAAGCACTGGTGAATCAGAGGATTCGGGGAAAAAATCTGTGGATCCTGTGGAAAACGGAGACTAATCCATGGATATGAGGTGGAAAATCGGTCAGGTTGAAATAGAAAATCCGTTTGTACTGGCTCCTATGGCAGGAGTGACAGACCTGCCTTTTCGAAAGCTTTGCAAAGAACAGGGGGCAGGACTGCTCTGCACAGAAATGGTCAGTGCAAAAGCAATCTCCTTTCATAACAAAAATACAGCAGCCCTTATGGAAATCGACCCTTCAGAGCATCCAGTATCTCTTCAGCTTTTTGGCAGTGAGCCGGAGCTGATGGCTGAGGTGGCAAAAAGTATTGAAGATCAGCCCTTTGATATTCTGGATATTAATATGGGCTGTCCGGTGCCAAAGGTTGTAAACAACGGAGAAGGGTCTGCGCTTCTGAAAAATCCGGAGCTGATCAGAAAGATTGTAACTGCTGTTTCACAGGCAGTGAAAAAACCGGTTACAGTAAAAATGAGGATAGGATTTGAGGGATTTCCTGTAGATCCGGTAGAGATTGCCAGGATCATGGAAGATTCCGGCGCGGCGGCTATTGCAGTTCACGGAAGAACAAGACAGCAGTATTATTCCGGGCATGCAGACTGGGATACAATCCGCAGGATCAAGGAGGCGGTATCTGTTCCGGTAATTGGAAACGGAGATGTGGATTCTCCGGAAAAAGCAGAAGCTCTTTTGAAAGAAACCGGATGTGATGCTGTGATGATCGGACGGGCAGTTCGTGGAAATCCGTGGATCTTCCGGGAAATGGTCCATTATTTTTCTACAGGAGAGAAGCTGGCAAGACCGTCTGCAGAGGAACTCAGGGAAGAAATTCTTCGTCATGCCCGCTGGCAGATCGAGAAAAAAGGAGAATTTACAGGAATACGGGAAATGAGAAAGCATGTGGCCTGGTATACGGCCGGAATGAGACACAGCGCAGGACTCAGAAGAGAGTCGAATCTTATTTCCGGTTATCAGGAGTTGGAAGCGCTTTTGGACCGTATGACAGAACAGAATCAGAGGGATCAAGCGCAATAAAAAAGGTGCCGGATTTTCGCCTGAAACAAGGGGGAATCAGGCGCTTTTTTGCTTGACAACAGAGGCATATTTGGGTATAATACTGAAATTGTGAATATCCTAGAATAAGACTGCCTTTTTGGCGGTATTATGTATCTGGGAGCTGATGTCCAATAGTCTACGGATATTGAAAGGGAGTAAGGTAATATGGAAGAAAAGAAAAACTTACTAACCTATGCAGGACTTAAAAAATTAGAGGAAGAGCTGCATGATTTAAAGGTAGTAAAAAGAAAAGAAGTAGCTGAAAAAATCAAAGAAGCCAGAGAACAGGGCGATCTTTCGGAGAATGCAGAGTATGATGCAGCGAAAGATGAACAGAGAGACATCGAAGCACGTATTGAAGAAATTGAAAAAATACTGAAAAATGCAGAAGTCGTTGTTGAGGATGAGGTAGATCTGGACCGTATCAGCGTTGGCTGTAAGGTTAAAGTCCATGACTATGACTTTGAAGAAGATATGGAATTAAAAATTGTAGGTTCCACAGAGGCAAACAGTCTGGAAGGCAAAATCTCCAATGAGTCTCCGGTAGGAAAAGCGCTGATCGGCGCTCACACAGGAGATATTGTGGAAGTTGAAATGCCTGCGGGAATCATGAAGTACAAAGTTCTGGAAATCCAGCGCAACGTGTAGCGAGGAAAGAAAGCACGAACGAAGTAAACACAGAATATTTACAAAACAAGGAGGTACGGAAGTGGCAGAGCAGAAGAAGCAGCAGGAACAGGATCTGAACCAGTTGCTGAAGGTCCGCCGGGAAAAGCTGGCAGATCTGCAGGCAAACGGGAAAGACCCGTTCAAAATCGTAAAATATGATGTGACACATCATAGCCAGGAAATTAAAGATCATTTCGATGAGCTTGAAAGTCAGACAGTTACAGTAGCGGGCCGTATGATGTCCAAACGTGTAATGGGAAAAGCTTCTTTTTGTCATGTACAGGATCTGGAAGGAAGTATTCAGTCCTATGTGGCAAGAGACAGTCTGGGAGAGGAAGCTTATAAGGATTTCAAAAAACTTGACGTAGGTGATGTGATCGGCATCAGAGGAGAGGTTTTCCGCACAAAAACAGGCGAGATCTCTATCCATGCTGCAGAAGTTACTCTTCTGTCCAAGAGCCTTCAGATCCTTCCGGAGAAATTCCATGGTCTGACAAACACAGATCTCCGTTACCGTCAGAGATATGTGGACCTTATCATGAACCCGGAAGTAAAGGATACTTTCATCAAACGTTCTAAAATCTTAAGCGCTATCCGTACTTATCTGGCTGGCGAGGGATTTATGGAAGTAGAGACTCCTATGCTTGTTTCCAATGCAGGCGGAGCCGCTGCAAGACCTTTTGAGACACACTTCAATGCTCTTGACGAGGATCTGAAGCTTCGTATCTCTCTGGAACTTTATCTGAAACGTCTTATTGTAGGCGGACTGGAAAAAGTATATGAAATCGGACGTGTATTCCGTAATGAGGGACTTGATACCCGTCATAATCCGGAATTTACACTGATGGAGCTTTATCAGGCATATACAGATTACCACGGCATGATGGATCTGACAGAAAATCTTTACCGTTATGTTGCACAGGAAGTTCTGGGAACAACAAAGATCAGTTATAACGGAATTGAGATGGATCTGGGTAAACCGTTTGAAAGAATTACCATGCTTGATGCTGTTAAGAAGTATTCCGGTGTAGATTTCAATGAGATCCATACTCTGGAAGAAGCAAGAGCTGCAGCAGACGAGCATCATGTACAGTACGAGGAACGCCATAAGAAAGGCGATATCCTGAATCTGTTCTTTGAGGAGTTTGTAGAGGATCACCTGATCCAGCCGACCTTCGTTATGGATCATCCGGTGGAGATTTCTCCTCTTACAAAGAAAAAACCGGAAAATCCGGATTATGTAGAGCGTTTTGAGTTCTTTATGAACGGCTGGGAAATGGCAAATGCATATTCCGAGCTGAACGACCCTATTGACCAGCGTGAGCGCTTTAAAGCACAGGAAGAGCTTCTGGCACAGGGAGATGAGGAAGCAAACACTACAGATGAAGACTTCATGCATGCTCTGGAGCTTGGTATGCCTCCTACAGGAGGAATCGGATTCGGAATCGACCGTATGTGCATGCTTCTTACTGACAGTCAGGCGATCAGAGATGTACTGCTTTTCCCGACAATGAAGAGCATGGGAGCCGCAAAGAATGAAGCTAACAATGCTGCACAGTCTGCTCCGGTTGAAAAAACAGTGGAAAAAGCAATTGCTGAAGTGAAAGAAACATACGATTTCTCTAATGTAGAAGTGGAACCATTATTCAAAGATATGGTTGATTTCGATACATTCAGCAAGTCAGATTTCCGTGCTGTAAAGGTTAAAGAATGTGAAGCAGTTCCAAAATCTAAGAAGCTTCTGAAGTTCGTATTAGACGACGGAAGTGGCGTGGATCGTGTGATTTTAAGCGGAATTCACGATTATTACGAGCCAGAATTCTTAGTAGGAAAGACATTGCTTGCAATCACAAACCTTCCACCACGTAAGATGATGGGAATTGATTCTTGTGGTATGATCATCTCCGCTACACACCTTGTAGAAGGAAGAGAAGGACTCAATGTTTTGATTCTTGATGATAAGATTCCAGCAGGAGCAAAATTGTACTAAGTGAGTAAAAATACTTCGCAATTTGACAACAAAAATTTTCTTTGACAACAATTTGACAACAAATTTGTATTCCAACATGAATCATCATGAAGAATGGTGATTAGTTGTCAGTAATACTACTCCAACAATATAGATTGTTGAGGGCACTTTTTGAAAGAAAAATCTTTCAGAGAGTGCCCTTTTTTTATTCATTAACAATGTCCGTTGTGGTCGAGTAAAAGCTGAAAGGAGAAACAGATTTGAAAACAGAAGATATGTACTATAACCAACAGAAGCGTTCAGAGGTAAAAGAAGAAGCCCGTCGACTTAGAAGAAAATTTCTTCGTTATCAACAAGCAGAAATCGTATATAGCCTGTCACATAAAAAGTTGATGGAACTTGCAAATGATGCGGGTGCGATTTACAGAATGGATGGAATCGTTTTGATAAACAGAGAAATCTTTGATGAATATCTTGAACAATTTCATGAAAAATAAGATGACAAAATCGGAGAAAGGAATTTACTTGAGATGCATGGAAAGGTATGGATGTTTTCTAATCTTATTGATGATGAAGATATAGAATTTATGCAACATGAATTTATAAGTTATAAACAAGCTATGGATTATTATGAGCTTGGATATAAGCCAATCGTAAGATTATCTCACAAGGCAGGAGCAGTTTATAAGATTGGAAAAAAAGTTCTAATTAAGCGAAGCACATTTGAAAAATATCTGCGGAAAAATATCAGAAGGGAGAAAGAAGAATGGGAAAGGTTATTTCAGTAGCAAACCAGAAAGGCGGAGTTGCAAAAAGTACAACGACTTTAAATCTTGGAGTTGGGTTGGCAAGACAAGGGAAAAAAGTGTTATTGATTGATGCGGATCCACAGGGAAGTTTAACTGCAAGTCTTGGATATGTAGAACCGGATGATAT
>NZ_JAJQXX010000017.1 GCF_028767025.1 Blautia sp. XA-2221 | reverse complement strand
AAGAAATGCGATATGCGGAAGTGTCGGAACTGGCAGACGAGCAAGACTAAGGATCTTGTAAGCATTGCGCTTGTGTGGGTTCAAGTCCCATCTTCCGCATTCACAGTAAAAACTGTGAAAAAAGTTGTTGACAAATATGCCGATAACTGATATACTACAATTCGTCGCGAGGGAGAAAGAAAATAATCCCGAAGAAATGCGATATGCGGAAGTGTCGGAACTGGCAGACGAGCAAGACTAAGGATCTTGTAAGCATTGCGCTTGTGTGGGTTCAAGTCCCATCTTCCGCATTAAAGCCCTTGGATTCAAGGGCTTTTTGTTGTTTCTGTACTGTGTCAATCCGTGTCGGGAAAAATCCATATGCTGATTTTTTTGAAAAAAAGAGGAATTTGAAGCTTTGTGTAGAATATAATTAATAAGAGGTATTTTGTCATTCTGTGGAGGAATTGCCTATGAATATAAGAGAAAGCATGGAAAAGAGGGAACTGGAGCTTTTAAGTCCCTATGCTTCCTGCAGTGTCAGATCCAGAGGACGGGAACGTGCGGAAGAAGAATGTGATGTGCGTACTGCGTTTCAGCGGGACAGAGACAGGATTCTTCACAGCAAGGCGTTTCGCAGGCTGAAAGATAAGACGCAGGTTTTTCTGGCGCCTCAGGGAGACCATTACAGAAACCGTCTTACTCATACACTGGAGGTTTCTCAGATCGCACGCACCATTGCCAAGGCTCTCAGATTGAATGAGGATCTGGTGGAGGCCATTGCGCTGGGACATGATCTGGGACACACACCTTTCGGTCATGCCGGGGAAAGGGCTCTGAATGAGATCAGCCCGGGCGGTTTTGCTCATTATAAACAGAGTGCCCGGGTGGTACAGGTTCTGGAAAAGGACGGTGAAGGTCTGAATCTTACCTGGGAAGTCATTGACGGTATCCTGAACCACCGCACCAGTGGAAAGCCTTCTACTCTGGAAGGACAGGTGGTAAGGTTTTCGGATAAGATCGCCTATCTGCATCATGATATGGACGACGCGCAGAGAGCCGGTATTATTACAGAAGACGATATTCCTGTAACCATGAGAATGCTTCTGGGATATACCACAAGAGAACGGCTGAATACCTTTGTACATGACATTATAGAAAACAGTATGGACAGAGACCGGATCCAGATGTCCGAGGAGATACAGGAAGCCTTTATGGATCTCAGAGAGCTGATGTTCCGCAGCGTTTATGACCATCGGGAGGCCAAGCGTGAGGAAAAAAAGGCGATCAATATGCTGAAGGAACTGTATCTGTATTATATAGAGCATCCGGAGACAATGTCCAGAGAATACCGGGATCTGCTTTTAAAAGGAGAGTCCACAGACAGAGCTGTCTGCGATTATCTCTCCGGAATGACAGATCAGTATTCCATGGCAAAGTTCCGGGAAATTTACATACCTCAGTCATGGGACAGCTATTAAATAACAGAGGAGGATGTCTATGCGCTATTCAGACGATATCATTGAAGAAGTACGAAGCAAAAATGATATTGTAGACGTAGTATCCCAATATGTAAGACTTACAAAAAAGGGAAATTCCTATTTTGGTCTGTGCCCTTTTCATAACGAAAAAACTCCTTCGTTTTCCGTAACGCCCGGTAAGCAGATGTACTACTGCTTTGGCTGCGGAGCAGGGGGGAATGTATTTAACTTTATTATGGAGTATGAGAATTATACTTTCGGAGAGGCTCTGAAGCACCTGGCAGACAGGGCGGGAGTGGAGCTTCCGAAGATCGAATATTCCAGAGAGGTCAGACAGAAGGCTCAGGAAAAAGAAGAACTTCTGGAGATTAATAAACAGGCAGCGCAGTATTTTTATTATCAGCTTCGCACAGAAAAAGGTCAGACAGGCCTTGCTTATCTGAAGAACCGGGGACTCAGCGAGGAAACTATGAGAAAATTCGGGCTGGGGTATTCAGACCGCGCAGGCGGAGGGCTGTACCGGTATCTGAAAGCCAAAGGATATCCGGATGACCGGCTGAGAGAGTCTGGGCTTTTTAATGTGGACGAGCGGCATGGAATGTATGATAAATTCTGGAACCGGGTGATCTTTCCGATCATGGATGTAAATAACCGTGCCATTGGCTTCGGCGGAAGAGTTATGGGGGACGCAAAGCCCAAATACCTCAACTCGCCGGAAACAAAGATTTTTGATAAAAGCAGGAATCTTTACGGGCTGAACATTGCCCGGACTACAAGAAAAAAATATCTGATCCTCTGCGAAGGCTACATGGATGTGATCTCCATGCACCAGGCTGGTTTTACCAATGCAGTAGCATCTCTGGGAACAGCGCTTACCTCAGGCCATGCAAGTCTTCTGAAACGCTATACCCAGGAAGTGTTGCTTTTATATGACAGTGACGAAGCAGGAATCCGGGCGGCGCTCAGAGGAATCCCGATCCTTCGGGAGGCAGGGGTAAATTCCAGAGTTGTCAGTCTGAAGCCCTATAAGGATCCGGATGAATTTATCCGGAATATGGGACCGGAGGCGTTTGAACAGAGACTTGAGGAGGCCAGGGACAGTTTCCTGTTCCGGGTTGAAGTAGCGGAAAATGAGTTTTCCATGAATGATCCTCAGGGTCAGAACCAGTTCTTTGAGCGGTGCGCGCAGATGCTTCTGGAGCTGAAAGATGAGCTGGAACGAAATCTTTACATAGACGCTGTCGTTAAAATGTACAGAGGCCGCTATGGAATCAGCAGTGAGGATCTGCGAAAGCGTGTGAATACATTGGCTTTAAAAGGAACTCCTGCAGAACATCGGATTCAGCCGAAATCAGGTTCACCGGAAAAAAAGAAAAAGGAGTCGGCTTCAGACACTTCTCAGAAGCTTATGCTTACCTGGCTTGTCACCTATCCGAAGATATTTGACAAAGTGGCTCAGTACCTGACTCCGGAGGATTTTGTGGTTCCCCTTTACCGGGAGGTAGCCCAGATGCTGTTCCAGCAGAGGGAAGAGGGAGAAATAAATCCTGCAAGGCTTCTGAACAGCTTTCCGGACAGCGAGGAACAGAGAGAAGTTGCTTCTTTATTTAACGCCACGATTCATCTGGAAACGCAGCAGGAACAGGATCAGGCATTTGCGGACACGCTTCTCCGTATTAAGCAGGAAAGCCTTGCGGAAAAGAACAGAAACTGGGATCCGTCAGATCTTCAGGGACTGCAGAAGCTTGTAAAAGCAAAAAAAGAACTGGAGGATCTTGGCAGAAAACGCCGGGAACTGCATATTTCTTTTGAATAAGGATAAAATATAAACACTATATGGAGGGATTAAGCACCTATGGAAATGAATATGGGTAAATTCAGTGAGAAACTGGTAGAACTTCTGGAGCTTGCCAAAAAGAAAAAAAATGTGCTGGAATATCAGGAGATCAATGACTTTTTTAAGGATCAGCATCTGGAAGTGGATCAGATGGAAAAGGTGTTTGACTTTCTTGAGGCAAGTGGAGTAGATGTGCTCCGTATTACAGGAAATGATGAGGAACTGATCCTGGATGACGATATGGATATTGATAAGCTGGACGATGAGGAAGAGGTGGAACTTGACAAGATCGACCTGTCTGTTCCCGAAGGCGTCAGCATAGAGGATCCTGTACGTATGTATCTGAAAGAGATCGGTAAAGTCAGCCTTCTGACTGCCGATGAGGAGATCGAGCTTGCCCAGCGCATGGAAAAAGGCGATGAAAATGCCAAAAAACGTCTTGCAGAGGCAAACCTTCGTCTTGTTGTCAGCATTGCAAAGCGCTACGTGGGAAGAGGAATGCTTTTCCTTGATCTTATCCAGGAGGGAAATCTGGGTCTTATCAAGGCAGTAGAAAAGTTTGATTACCGTAAAGGATATAAATTCAGTACCTATGCCACCTGGTGGATCCGTCAGGCTATTACAAGAGCCATTGCAGATCAGGCCAGAACCATTCGTATTCCGGTTCATATGGTGGAGACTATCAACAAGCTGATCCGTGTTTCCCGTCAGCTGCTTCAGGAACTTGGACGTGAACCAAGTCCGGAGGAGATCGCAGAAGAAATGGATATGTCCGTGGATCGTGTCCGTGAGATCCTGAAAATTTCCCAGGAGCCGGTTTCTCTGGAAACACCTATCGGTGAAGAGGAGGACAGCCATCTTGGAGATTTTATTCAGGATGATAATGTACCTGTTCCGGCAGATGCGGCAGCTTTTACTCTTCTGAAAGAGCAGCTGATCGAGGTACTTGGAACCCTTACAGAAAGGGAGCAGAAGGTACTCAGACTTAGATTTGGTCTTGACGATGGACGTGCCCGTACTCTGGAAGAGGTAGGAAAAGAATTTAATGTCACCAGAGAGCGTATCCGTCAGATCGAGGCGAAAGCGCTTCGCAAACTCCGTCATCCAAGCCGCAGTCGTAAGCTGAAGGATTATCTGGATTAAGGAGCAGGACATGCAGTTATCATTGAGACTGTCTGCGATTGCAGAGATGGTGACAGAAGGAAACCGGCTGGTAGATGTGGGATGCGATCATGGATATCTGCCGGTATACCTGATACTTGAAAAAAAGATTCCCCGTGCGATTGCCGCAGACGTAGGAAAAGGACCTCTGTCCAGAGCCAGAGAGCATATTCATCAGTATGGGTTGGATAATTACATAGAAACAAGGCTTTCTGACGGTCTGAAAAAAATTGGCAGAGAAGAAGGGGACACTCTTGTGATCGCCGGAATGGGCGGCCCTCTGATGGAAAAGATTCTTTCAGAAGGCGAGGAAACCCGAAAAGGTTTCCGGGAACTGATCCTTCAGCCTCAGTCAGACATTCCTCATGTAAGAAAATTTCTTTTTGAAAATGGATATCAGATTGTAAATGAGGAAATGGTTCTGGAAGAGGGTAAGTTTTATCCGATAATGAAAGCTGTTCCTGGAAATCCGGACAGAGAGTGGACAGAAGAAGAACTGGAATTTGGAAGATTTCTTCTGGAAAAATGCCATCGGGTTCTGAAACAGTATCTGGAAAGAGAGTACAGGATCAGAAATGAGATCCTTGAGCGGCTAAAAGATGCTCAGGGCATTC
The DNA here is from genome assembly GCF_028767025.1 of Blautia sp. XA-2221. Taxonomy (GTDB): domain Bacteria; phylum Bacillota; class Clostridia; order Lachnospirales; family Lachnospiraceae; genus Blautia_A. Next base: position 45,879 of record NZ_JAJQXX010000017.1, on the reverse strand, counting down.
AGACCGGGAAACGCAGACAGGAAGTAGAGGAGGAAAAGCGGCAGATCCTGACCGCTTTAAAAGAATATGAAAGTTAGAGAACTGGCAGACTGGCTGGAGGGAGAATATCCTGGAAATATGGCAGAAGACTGGGATAATGTAGGGCTTCTGGTAGGCGATGACGGGCAGGATGTTCATCATGTGTTTCTTGCCCTTGATCTGACAGAAGGTGTACTGGAACAGGCTGTGGAAACACAGGCAGACATGATCATTACTCATCATCCAATGATCTTCCGCGGCATGAAAAAGATCAACAATCATGATTTTACAGGAAGAAAGGTGCTGTCGCTGATCCGCCATAATATTTCGTATTTTGCCATGCATACCAACTATGATGTAATGGGAATGGCAGAACTCAGCGCAGATTATCTGAAATTGAAAGATCGCCAGGTTCTTTCTGTGACAGCTGAGACAAAACAGGGACAGCAGGGATTCGGACGTGTGGGGCGGCTTCCTGAACCAATGAGTCTGAAGGATTGCGCCCTTTATGTAAAAGAAGCTTTTTCTCTTAATGATGTAAGACTTTACGGTGATCCGGAGCAGATAGCAGAGACGGCGGCAATCTGTACAGGCAGCGGAAAAAGCATGATTTCTGATGCGCTGGAAAAGGGCGCCCAGGTTTATATCACAGGAGATATTGACCATCATACAGGAATTGATGCGGTAGCGCAGGGACTGGCAGTGATCGATGCAGGACATTATGGAACCGAATATATTTTTATGGAGGCAGTGAGCAGGAAGCTTCTGGAAGAATTTCCGGAACTGAAAGTTTCATGTGCCCGCACAGTAAGCCCATATACTTTGTTATAACCTAAAATTCACAGGGCCTGGAAAGGCTGCAGGGAGCGAAGGACAGGAGGCATGAGGCTTTATGGAACAGAATATGCGAAAAGTTGATATTGGTGGAAATGTAAAAGAATATCCTCAGGGAACTGCGTATGGAGAAATTGTAAAAGACTGTGGGGAACTTTCACGGGAGCCGGTAATTCTTGTGACAGTCAACGGGAAGCTGGAAGAGCTGCATAAGAAGCTGGAGCAGGACTGCAGACTGGAATTTGTGACCACAAGGGACAGTATTGGACATACAACTTATAAAAGAAGTGTATGTATGCTTCTTTTAAAGGCTATTTACGATATTACAGGTAAGGAAAGCGCAGACAATGCGGTGATCCATTATTCTGTAGGCTCCGGATATTATTTTACCATGAAAGGAAGCAAAGCTCCTGACCAGGAGTTTCTGGACAGGGTAAAAAAACGTATGCATGAACTTGCAGAGGCAAATCTCCCAATCAAAAAGCGTTCTGTCAGCACAGACGAAGCGGTCGCGCTTTTTCATAAGTATGGAATGTATGACAAAGAGCAGCTTTTCCGCTACAGGAGAGTTTCCAAAGTAAACCTTTACAGCCTTGGAAATTATGAGGATTATTTTTACGGGTATATGGCAAGCCATACAGGATACCTTAAATATTTTGATCTGAAGCTTTATGATGAGGGATTTGTGCTGGAACTTCCGGAACAGAACAGCCCGGATAAGATCCCGCCTTTTGCTCCTGAAGAAAAGATTTTTAAAGTGCAAAAGGAATCGCAGGAATGGGTGGAAAAGCTGGATATTTCCTGCGTGGGAGATCTGAATGACAGGATTACCGGAGAGGGGATCCAGAATATCCTTCTGGTTCAGGAGGCGCTTCAGGAAGCAAAAATTTCCAGAATTGCGGAGCGGATCACAGAAGCTGGTAATAAAAAGTTTGTGATGATCGCCGGACCTTCTTCTTCCGGGAAAACAACATTTTCTCACAGGCTGAGTATTCAGTTGCGGGCTCACGGTATGCGGCCACATCCGATTGCTGTGGATAATTATTTCGTAAACAGAGATAAAACGCCTTTGGATGAATTTGGGGAAAAAAATTACGAATGTCTGGAAGCCATTGATGTGGAGCAGTTTAATAAAGACATGCTGGCGCTTTTAAGAGGCGAGAGGGTGGAACTTCCTGTTTACAATTTTAAGACAGGAACGAGAGAATACAGAGGCGATTTCCTGCAGCTTGGAAAAGAAGATGTGTTGGTGATCGAGGGAATCCACGGTCTGAATGACAGATTAAGTTATGCGCTTCCTGTGGAAAATAAGTTTAAGATCTATATCAGCGCCCTGACTCAGCTGAATATTGATGAGCATAACCGTATTCCCACAACAGACGGACGCCTGATCCGGAGGATCGTGCGGGATGCCCGTACAAGAGGAATTTCCGCAAGGGAAACCATTGCCCGTTGGCCGTCTGTGCGCAGAGGCGAGGAAGCCAATATCTTTCCGTTTCAGGAGCAGGCAGATGTAATGTTTAATTCAGCTCTGGTATATGAGCTGGCATGTCTGAAGCTTTATGCAGAGCCGCTTTTGTTCGGAATTGACAAAAAGGCTCCGGAATATGTGGAAGCCAAACGACTTCTGAAGTTTTTTGATTATTTTGTGGCGGTTCCCAGCGAGGCGGTTCCTCATAATTCCATTTTAAGAGAATTTGTAGGCGGAAGCTGCTTTGATGTATAGAAAAGTGAAAGATGAAAAAGAAAAATGAAAAAGAATGAAACTGAACAAAAGAGCTGGAGTCAATGTATTACATTAATAGCAATTATTGCTTTGTTTTTTATTTTGATGTACCAATCCCCATTTCGATTAGATGATCTGGCCTGGGGGAGCGAGAGAGGAATAGAGAGGCTTCAAAGAGGCTTCAGGGGATACAATGGCAGATATATTGGAAATTTGATCGTAATAATTTTGACTCGCTTTCCTGCTGGGCTTAGAGTTTTGATGGAGATGGCAATTCTGGTGGGAGGAATATGGAATGTCTGGATTCTTTTGAAACGAAATAATGATATATTAATGCTTTTTCTGGCATTGCTTTTGGCTGCTCCTCCTGCGATATTCAATCAGACAATCTTATGGGTATCGGGATTTTCAAATTTTGTTGTTTCAGCAGTATTTGTTTTTTATATTTTCCGAATCTGTATGGAGATGTTGGAAGGTACAGTAGATATTTCTTTTAAAACCGGGGTAGTTCATGTTTTATTGATTTTTATGGGACAAATGATTCTGGAAACAGGAAGTATTTATACAATTATTCTGCTGTTTTTTACTGGTATTTGTATTTTGGTTCAAAAGAAAAAAGTTCCCATATATTTAAGCGCTTATTTTATTGGAGCCTGTGCTGGAGCGGCTGTAATGTTTTCAAATAGTTCCTATAGAGCAGCAGTATTGGGAAATGGTGATACTTATAAAAAAATAAGTATTTCCGGTGATTTTTTTCAGTTGATTAACACATGGTGGACAAAGTATACAACACAAATTTTTCCTAACTGGATTCAGAATATTCCTTTGATTAATTTGTTATTGATACTTTGCATTGTTATATTATGTTTTTGGAGTGCTTCAAGATTTTCCGGGATGATTCAAATGCTGGGTGCTTTTTTCGCAGCGTGGATCGTATTTAATATACAGAAACCTGACTGGAATTCTTTGATTCCTTATGGAGTATATTTGAATGCGATTGTAGGTATTGTATGGATGATTTATGTTTTGGTGTCAATTGCAACGGTGTACAAAGGGAACATAATAAAAAACTTAATAATGGACTGCCAATCTTACACAAAGTACCGCCCAAACGAGACTACGGGCGGTATTTTTGTATCATGGCGGAGAAAGGAGGAACTTCCCACGGGGGCTTGACTGAAAAGTTGAGCCTCTTTTTTCATGCCAAAAAACAGGAGGTAAATGCTTATGGCAGATGATAAAACCACAAAAACGCCGGAACAGCCGGTAACGGATAGCGGGCCGGGCAAGGAAACGCCTCCCGCTCCCCCAAAAGAGCCGGAGAAGGTTTCCGTTTCTCCGGAGCCGAAAAAAAAGACGGAACCGGAGGTAAAGAACCCGCAGATTTCCGTCTATAACTTCGCTGAAATTATGAAGGAAAAGATGGTCGAGGAACGGGCGGCAGCTCCCAGCGGGGAAAAGCCTGCCCCGGCAAAAACGGAAAAACCGGAAAAGCAGCCGGAGGCTCCGAAGAAAGCGGAGGAAAAACCCAAAGAGCCGGAACAGCCGAAGCGCCGGGGCCGTCCCCCGAAAGCAGATAAGGACAAGGCCGCAACCCCGAAGCCCGAAGCTCCCGCACAGAAACCGGAAAATGCGGTCAAAAAGGAACCGGAGAAAAAAACGGCGCCAACGGTACAGGCCGCTCCCGCTCCGAAGGAACCCGAAAAACCGAAGGATGCACCACGCCGGGGCAAGGAACAGATCGTCTATATCAAGCTGAACGAGCTTCACGCCTTCAAGAACCATCCCTTTGAGGTTCGGGATGATGAAGAAATGCGGGCTATGGTGTCCAGCGTCAAGGACAAGGGCGTGACCCAGCCCGCTATCGTCCGTCCCCGTGAGGATGGCGGCTATGAGATCGTGTCCGGCCACCGCCGCCAGAAGGCCAGCGAGCTTGCCGGATATGCGGATATGCCCTGTATTGTTCGCAATCTGACGGACGATGAAGCCATCACGCAGATGGTCGAGGACAATCTCAACCAGCGTGAAGAAATCCTCCCCAGTGAGCGGGCCAAAGCCTTGAAAATGCAGCTTGAGGCCATCAAGCACCAGGGCTCCCGCACTTCGGGCCAGATTGACCCGAAGGACGCAGGAAAACGCTCCAACGAAATTGTAGCCGAGCGCAATAAGATGGCGGTCAAGCAGGTGCAGCGGTATATCCGGCTCAATGAGCTGGTTCCCGACCTGATGAAGCTGATGGATGAAAAAAAGCTGGGCTTTACTACGGCGGTGGAGCTTTCCTATATCGGCAAGAAGAACCAGAACTATATCGCCGTCGCCATTGACAGCCAGCAGTCCTCGCCTTCACAGGCGCAGGCAAAGCGTATGCGTGAGCTGGACGAAAAGAAGCTGCTCAACGGGGATGTGATCGACGGCATTATGATGGAGGACAAAAAGGAGGTAGACAAAGTGATTTTGACAGGTGCGGAACTGAGCAAGTATTTCGGCAAGGAAACTACGCCGAGGGAAATGAAGGACCAGATCATCAAGCTGCTGGACGACTGGAAGGGTCAGCAGAAGGAACATGAAAAGCCGGAGAAGAAAACCGAACAGGAAAAGTAAGCCCAAACTTCGGGTCAGCATGGCCCGAGGATTGCGGGGCTCTGCCCCGCGCCCCGAAGCTCTGGAGATATAAATTATTCCCCGTCGCCAGTTATTCCGTAGCATATCCGGGAAAATCAGTCAAGGGCAGCGCCGCCGCAGGCGGTGCCAGAGGCACCCTTGACGGATTTCTCCCGGTTATGCTTTTTCTCGGTCAAGCGACGGGGATATAAATTCTCCAGAGCCGTTCCCCTTCCCGGGGGAAGGGGCGGAGGGGTTGGGCGAACTCTTGCTTTTCCCTAAACCAAAACAGAAATGGAGGCTCAACCAATGAAACGACCTTTAGCATACCTGACCGCCGCATGGAGCGGCGAGCCGGATGTTGATATGGAGCTGGCGGCCCACTACTGCCGTCTTGCTTATGAGGCGGGCTTTTCCCCGATCTGCCCGCTCTTGTATCTGCCGCTGTTTTTGAATGACAGCGTTCCCGAGGAACACAAGGCCGGGATTGATATGCGCCGGGATATGCTGCGGCGCTCCCACACCCTGATTGTCTGCGGCAGCGCTGTGGACGAGGATGTAAAAAATGATATTGCGGTTGCCGGGCGGCTGGGCATTGCGGCGACCACACTGGAAGGGGTGCTTGCCGTGAAGGGACACGGCACCCCGGGCCATGCCGGACATTAAGCTGGGAAGCCTTTTCGACGGGATTGGCGTGTTCCCTTTGGCTGCTTCCCGGTGCGGTATCCGTCCGGTATGGGCCAGTGAGATTGAAAAAGCGCCCATCTCCATAACCAAAAGGCACTTTCCCGACATGGTGCATTTGGGGGATATTACGAAGGTGGACGGCGGGAAAATCCCGCCGGTTCATGTAATTACCTTCGGTTCCCCCTGTCAGAACCTTTCTCTGATCGGCAACCGCTCCGGCCTTGCCGGGGCAAAATCAAGCCTGTTCTATCAGGCGTTTCGTATCATACAGGAAATGAGGGATGCTACTGATAACCTATATCCAGCTATCGCTGTTTGGGAAAACGTCATGGGAGCGTTTTCTACAAATGACCGGATGGACTTTAGAGCCGTCTTATCCGCCTTCTCGGACACCGAAGTTCCAATGCCTCCTTCGGGAAGATGGGGAAACGCCGGAATGGTGCGAGGGGGAACGCCTGATGTGTGCTGGCGACTCATGGACGCCCAGTATTGGGCAGGCTCCCGAAGGCTGGCACGAAGGCAGCGGATTTTCGTCGTGGCGGATTTTGGAGGCAGACGTGCCGCAGACATACTATTTAAGCCCCGTCCAATGCTCCCACTTCCTCCGCCTTGCGGAGAGGGCGGGTGGGCCGCCGCCGAAGGAGATCGAACAGCTTCTTTTGAAACAGGGCGGCAGATACCAGTCATCCACCCCTTTCAGTGCTTCCGTATGCGGGGAGCGGCAAAAAGGCAGGAAGAAACGGCCTTCCGAAACAGCTTCGGATTACCAACTGACCCTTTTCCCACTCTTTTAGCCAGTGATGTAACGCCCTTTGCCTTCTGGTATGAGGGCGACCCGAAGGGCGGCTGTATCCGTTTTCTGACGGAAACGGAAAGCGAACGGCTGATGGGGCTGCCAGAGGGCTGGACAAAGTACGGGGCGGACGGCGTGGAGATCCGGCCTCTGCAACGCTACAAGGCACTGGGAAACGCGATTGCCCTCCCTTGCGCCGATTACATTATGGCCGGGATTTATGAGGTGCTGGCTGACCGGGCCGGAAAGGAGGAATGAGCCCATGTTTGAAGCCTATATAACCAATACAGCCCTATACCCCTTAATGGGGATTGAGGTAGGGACAACGGTACATTTCCCCATGACGACACAGGAGTTGCAGGCCGCCCTTGCCAAAATCGGGATAGACGGGAAACGGTACAGCGAAGTGTTCTTTACCAGCTTTGACAGTGATGTGCTGGGGCTCTACGATTATCTCTACGAATGTGAGAACATCGACGAGCTGAACGAGCTGGGCCACGCCCTGCTGGAAGTACGGGATAAGGGCGGACTGGAAACCTTTGAAGCCGCTCTTGTCTTGGGAAACCACACAAGGAGCGTGAAGGATTTGATAAACCTGACGCAGAACCTTGACCTTTACCGCTTTTACCCGGATATTTCCGATGATGAAGGGCTGGGCCGTCTTTACGCCGACGAGCTTGGGACTATCGACATACCGGAGCACATTCAGAACTACTTCGATTATGAGGCATACGGGCGGGATGTGCGTATCAACGAGGGCGGCGTATTCGCTCCCGGTGGGTATGTGTCGGCAGTCCCGGAGGGCTTCAAGGAGTATTACCACGGGCCGCAGGACATTCCGCCGGAACACCGGATATTTGCCTATCCTGAAAAGGCCGAGCCTGTCCACTCCATTCTCGCTACACTCAAACGGTTTCAAGAAGCCCCACCCGCTCCGAAAAAGGACAAGGCGGGGCCTTCCCATGAAGAACGGTAAGACTTCGGGCCAGCATGGCCCGAAGCATAAAGGAGGTGCATACCATCAACTATTACCCTATCAATGAAGGAGCCGCCCGCCGGGCAAAAGAAATGAACAGCTTTTCCGACTACAAGGAAGGGAGCGCAACGGCGGAATACCGGGCAATGGTGGACAAGGCCGCCGCCGTAGCGGAAAAGCAGAAATCCCGGGTGGACCCCATGTACCATGAGAAGATCGACCATCTGTTAGACACCTACGCCCGCAAGCTGGCCGAAAACATGAACCAAGGCTTTGCCATTGACGCAAGGGTTCCCTCTGTGCTGATCGCCGGGCCTTCCAATTTCCCGGTGGGAAAGAAGGAAAAACAGAACCGGGCGCGGGACAGCAACATGGAGGAATGGCGGCATATTCAAGGGCTGCTGGATAAGATACGCAGCACCGGCATGGGCGGGATCAGCGCCGATGACCCGGCAGCGATTGAAAAGCTCCAGAAGAAGCTGGACGGGCTGGAACGCTCCCAGCTCATTATGAAGGAGGTCAACGCCTATTACCGCAAGCATGGCAAGCTGGACGGCTGTGCGCTGCTGTCGCCGGACCAGATTGAAAAGCTGAAAGCAAGCATGGCGTCAAGTTGGCGAAGCGACCCGAGGCCCTTTGAAAGTTACCAGCTAACCAACAACAATGCGGAGATCCGCCGGGTAAAGGCCCGTATCGAACAGCTTTCCAAACAGGCACAGCAGGAATTTTCCGGCTGGGAGTTCGATGGGGGTCGTGTGGAAATGAACCGGGAGGACAACCGCTTGCAGGTGTTCTTTGACGGAAAGCCTGACGCGGACACCCGGGCCGAGCTGAAAAGCAGCGGCTTTCGTTGGGCTCCCAGCGTGGGCGCATGGCAGAGGCAGCTCACGGACAACGCCATTCGGGCGGCTGACCGTCTGGAATGTATCAAGCCGCTGTCCGGCGAAAAGCCCTCCCAACTTCAAAAGAAGCCCTCTATCTTGCAGACCATGCGGGAACAGGGCGAAAAAGTCCAGACGGAGCCGGAAAAGAAAGCTCCGTCCGGCAGGGATGCCGAGCGGTAAGCCTCGGGCCACATTGGCCCGAGGTTTTCTGTTCCCCGATATTGTACGGGGGCCTCCCGGATAGCGGGGACCCCGACGGAAAGGAGGTTTTATGCAGGAAGAAGTAAACCAAAAAACGGTTGCCCTTTCGATCAGGACAACGAAGCTCACGGGAAAAGTGCTGGCTGCCGCTCTCGGGAAGGTGGCGCGGGCACTGCAAAAGCACCACCGGAAAGCGCTGACCCCGCAGGGACGCCAGAGTGTAAAAAAGCTGATGAACCACTATGGCGGCAAAAGCGCTATGCCCTATGTGGGAGCCCCAAAGGATTTTGACCGGATCGCAAAGGAGTTCCATGTGGACTACGCTTTCCATAAAGTGAGCCCCGGCCATTACCTGCTGTTCTTCAAAGCCAATCAGGCGGACGCCATCACAGCGGCCTTCCAGAAGTACAGTGCAAAGGTGCTGAATAAAGAGCAGGACAAGGCTTCCATCCTCGGCCAGCTTCGGAAATTCACGGAGCAGATCAGGACACAGGCAAAGGAAAAGCAGCGGACCAGAGAGGCGGTGAAGGACGGACGTTGAGTGACAAGATCAGAAAATATGTGCTCCCAAACCTGCCGTACCTCTTTGTGTTCTGGTTTTTCTCCAAAATCGGGACGGCCTACCGGATCGCCCCCGGCACAGACTTCGGGACAAAGCTCATGGGGATGCTTGATACCTTCCCCAAAGCCTTTGAAACCTACTGGCCGGGGCTGGGAGGTATTGACCTGCTGGTGGGCCTTGCCGGTGCGGCTGGGATGTATCTGCTGATACAGTCAAAGATCAGGCAGGCGAAAAAATTCCGGCGGGATGCGGAGTACGGCACCGCCCGCTTTGGAACAAAGGAAGATATAAAGCCATTTGTTGACCCTAAATTTCAGAACAATGTCATTCTGACCGGGACGGAGTTCCTTACCATGAACACCCGTCCGAAGATACCCGCCAATGCCCGGAACCTAAACGCCTGTGTCATCGGATCGTCCGGCTCGGGAAAGACAAGGTTCTGGTTGACCCCGCAGCTCCTTCAAGCCCATTCCTCGTATGTGGTGGTAGACCCGAAGGGCGGCACTCTCGACCAGTGCGGGCGGTTTCTGCAACGGGAGAAATACAGGGTGCGGGTGTTCAACAGTATCGACTTTTCAAAATCCATGCACTACAATCCGCTGGCCTATATCAAGACAGAAAGCGATGTTTTGAAATTTGTTACCGCCCTGATTGCCAACACCAAAGGCGACGGCAAGGAGGGCGACGAGTTCTGGACAAAAGCAGAAACCCTCTTGTACTGCGCCCTTGTGTCCTACATCGTCTTTGAGGGGCCGGAGGAAGAACGCAACATGAATACGCTGGTGGAAATGATAAGCAGCATGGAAGTCCGGGAGGATGACGAAACCTTCAAAAACGCGGTGGACTATATGTTTGACGGGCTGGAACGCCGCAGCCCCCAGCACTTCGCCGTGAGGCAGTATAAGAAATACAAGCTCGCCAGCGGCAAGACAGCCAAAAGCATTTTGATTTCCTGCGGTGCAAGACTGGCTCCCTTTGATATTCCCCAGCTTCGGGAGATCATGTCTTATGACGAACTGGAGCTGGATAAGCTGGGGGATGAAAAATCAGCGCTGTTCTTTCTTATCAGCGACACGGACACCACCTACAACTTTTTGGTTGCCCTCGCTTTTTCGCAGATGTTCAACCTTCTGTGTGAACGGGCTGATAACACCTATGGCGGGCGTCTGCCCTACCATGTGCGGGTGCTGTGGGACGAGGCAGCCAACACCGGACAGGTGCCGGGGCTGGAAAAGATCGTGGCCGTCATCCGCTCCCGTGAGATCAGCCTGACGCTTTTTTATCAGGCAATGAGCCAGTGCAAGGCATTGTACAAAGACCATTCCGAAACCATCATGGGCAACATGGACAGTATCGTATTCCTCGGAGGCCGGGAGGCTTCCACCCTAAAGGATATTTCGGAAAACTGGCTGGGCAAGGCCACCATCTCTATGCAGACCGAGGGCCGAAGCCGTGGACAGTCTGAAAGTTACAGCCAGAATATGCAGCGGCTTGGCCGGGAGCTGATGACCACCAGCGAGATCACCACCATGCCCGGGGATAAATGTATCTTGCAGCTTCGGGGGCTCCCGCCCTTCCTGTCCCCGAAGTATGACTTGAAAAAGCACCCGAATTACAAGTACACAGCCGAATTTGATAAAAAGAAAAACGCCTTCCGCTTGGAAAGCCTGTTCCGCCACCGGCCATTGAGACTAAAGCCGGAGGACGAATACACGGTGTACGAAGTGGACGGCTCCGACACGGACGAAGAAGCTGACCTGTTGAATTTCGATGATCTGGACAGCGACGAGTTTGTGTAACTTCGGGCCATGTTGACCCGAAGCGCCGCCGATGTGGGCGGCTTTTTTTGTACCCAAAATCATCAAACAAACAAAATGGAGGAACGTATATGGAATTTTTCAATCAGGCAATCGACATTCTCAAAATTCTGGTCATGGCTCTTGGCGCCGGTCTGGCGGTATGGGGCGTCATCAACCTTCTGGAAGGTTACGGGTCGGACAACCCTGCGGCAAAAAGCCAGGGCATTAAGCAGCTCATGGCGGGCGGCGGTGTCGTTCTGATCGGTCTTCAGCTTATCCCTCTGCTGTCCGGACTGTTCAGCTAAATGTCACCCGTTGTCCCTTTTTCCAGAAAAGGAGCTGATGTATGGACTTTATCATCGACGCAATCGTTGAATGGCTGAAAGGTCTGCTCGTCGATGGTATCATGGGAAATCTGGACGGCCTTTTCGATAACGTCAATCAGAGCGTTGGCGAAATCGCCACACAGGTAGGCACGACCCCGGCGGACTGGAACGCCGGGGTCTTTTCCATGATACGACAGATCTCTGAAACTGCCATCCTGCCAATCGCCGGGGTCATCCTCACTTTTGTAATGACTTATGAGCTGATACAGATGCTCATAGAACGCAACAACCTCCATGAAGTTGACACATGGATGTTTTTTAAGTGGGTGTTCAAAACCTTTGTGGCTGTGATGATCCTGACGAACACCTTCAATATCGTGCTGGCGGTCTTTGATGTGAGCCAGCATGTGATACAGCAGTCAGCGGGCATTATCCAGAACGGGACAGAGATCACGCCGGATGTGCTGGACAGTTTGCGGCCAGAGCTTGAGGCGATGGAGTTAGGTCCTCTGTTCGGACTCTGGCTACAATCCTTCCTAATCCAGCTTACCATGATTGCCTTAAACATCGTGATCTTCGTCATCGTATATGGCCGTATGATTGAAATTTATTTACTCACAAGTTTAGCTCCTATCCCGTTTGCCACAGTCCCCAACAGGGAAACCGGACACATGGGGCAGAACTATTTCCGCTCCCTCTTTGCGGTGGGCTTTCAAGGTCTATTGATCTTAGTCTGTGTCGCCATCTATGCGGTGCTGATCCAGAGTATCGCCACCGACGGCGACCCCATCGGGGCGATCTGGGGCTGTGTGGGATATACGGTGCTGCTGTGTTTTACCTTATTCAAAACAGGCAGTCTTGCAAAATCCATCTTCGGCTGCCATTAAGAGACTTCGGGCCATGCTGACCCGAAGCGGAAAGGAGAAATCCATGCAGGAAAAAACTGCGGGCGGAACACCAGCCGCCCCTATAAAGCTGGATGTAAGCGTGCGGGTCATCGAACCTGTGAAAAACCTCATGGGCTTTGCCAGCGTGAAATTCAATGACTGCTTTGTGGTGGAAAATCTGAAAATCGTACAGGGCAGCAAGGGGCTCTTTCTTGGGATGCCCAGCCAGCCAGACGGCAAAGGCGGCTACCGGGATATGGCCTACCCTGTCACAAAGGAGTTCCGGGAACAGCTCAACACCGCTGTTCTGCAAGCCTATGAGGCAAAGCTGGAACAGATGGCGGAGCGCGGCTCTGTGGGGCGTGCGTCCATCAGCGACCAGCTCAAAGCCGGAAAAGCGGCTGCCGAACAGGCAAAGGCAGAACGGCCTCCGAAGGAAAAGCCCAGCCGCAGCGCAGAGCGTTGACCTCGGGCCATGCTGGCCCGAAGCAGAAAGGAGGCGGAAACCATGCCACGCAAACGGACGGGCTATGACGCGGCCTGCTATTACGACGGAAAACTGCTGGGCCGCTGTACCAAAGCGGACAGCGATGCCTATACCCTGTTGATGAACGCCTGTGGTGGGGACGCCGCCCGGGTCCTGCGGGAATATGCCTATTTTTCCCCGGAACTTCGCGCCATATTGGAAAATGCGGCGCTCATGCAGGCAGACCGGAGCCGGACGGGCGGAATGTTCCATGCGCCGAAAAGCTCCCCGTGGGGCGAGGTGCAGAATTGTGAAACCCTCTGTCCGGGGGTGTTTTTGGTATCTACCGCCAGCCACGGCGGAACGATGGTGGCAAACGAGGTAGCCGCCGTTCTCTCCCCAGCGGCCAAAAAATGCGGCTTCAAGGACAAGGGCTATATTTGCTATGAGGAGGACGCACAGGAAAGCGTAGTGCTCCGGGAGCTGCTGGACAAAAAGCTGTGGAAAATCCCTGACCGCATTAAGGACAAAGGACAGTTTGAAGAAAAACTCAATCAGTCCATCCGGCAGTATCACCCCGAATACTGGCGGGCAAGGCAGAGCGGACGAGAGGCCGCCGAAGCTGCCCGCAGCACAGCCCCGGCCAAAGAGGCCGCAAGATAACCTCGGGCCATGCTGGCCCGAAGCAATAAAGGAGGTGTACCAAAATGGCCTATGTGCCAGTACCAAAAGACCTTTCCAAAATCAAGACAAAGCTGGCCTTCAACCTAACGAAGCGCCAGCTTGTTTGTTTTTCCAGCGCAGCGGCGGTGGGCCTCCCGGCTTACCTGTTTTCTCGTGGCAGTATCGGGAACAGTGCCGCCATGTTCCTGATGATCGGCCTCATGCTCCCGTTCTTCTTTCTGGCTATGTATGAACGAGACGGTCTGCCGCTGGAAAAAGTGCTGAAAAACATCATCCGCACCCGGTTCCTCTATCCCCGTGTGCGGCCTTACAAAACCGAAAACTTCTATGCGCTGCTTAGCGCCAGAAAGGAGGCGCAGCCGATTGCGAAACAGCAGAAGGGCCGGAAAGCCCGCAGGCAGAAAGCCTGAAAAACAGGGCCTTACCGGCCTGTTCACGAAAGGAAAGAATATTCCCACCACCGCCCAGCAGACCCTCCCTTACCGGGAAATGTACCGGGACGGGGTGTGCCGGGTAGCGGACCACTATTACACCAAAACCATTGAATACGAGGACATCAACTACCAGCTCGCACAGTCCGAAGATCAGGCGGCCATCTTTGACGGGTGGAGCGCCTGCCTCAACTACTTTGACAGCAGCCTTCCGTTCCAGCTTTCCTTCCTCAACCACCGAAGCCGCCCGGGCAGCCGGTACAGCGTGAACATCCCCATGCAGGATGACGATTACAACAGCGTCCGGTGTGAGTATGTGGAAATGCTGGAAAACCAGATCGCCAAAAGCAACAACGGCATTGTCCGCACAAAGCTCCTGACCTTCGGCGTGAATGTGGACGACCTTCCCACCGCCAGGGCAAGGCTGGAACGTGTAGAGGCGGACATTTGCGGGAACTTCAAAAAGCTGGGTGTCAAGTGCCGCTCCCTTTCGGGGCTGGAACGGCTGGAGCTTCTTCACGGGCAGCTCCACCCCGGCAGCGGCTCCCCCTTCCGGTTTTCATGGGATATGATCCCCAAAACCGGGCTTTCCACCAAAGACTTTATCGCCCCGGACAGCTTCGACTTCCGTTTCAGCCGTCTGTTCCGGGTGGGGACGACTTGGGGTGCCGCCTCCTACTTGCAGATTTTGGCCTCGGAGCTCTCGGACAAGCTGCTGGCGGAGCTTTTGGAAATGGATGCGGAAATGACCATCACTCTCCATATCCAAACCGTCGATCAGGCCGCCGCCGTAAAATCCATCAAGGCCAAAGTCTCCGACATTGACAAGATGAAGGTGGAGGAACAAAAGAAGGCAGCCCGGTCAGGGTACGACATGGACATACTTCCACCCGACCTTGTAACGTACAGCAACGACGCAAAGACCCTCTTGGAAGATTTACAGAGCCGGAATGAGCGAATGTTCCTTCTGACCTTCCTTGTGGTAAACATGGCCCCGACCCGCCGGGAGCTGGACAATGACCTGTTCACGGTGTCGGGTATCGTCCAGAAATACAACTGCACCTTGAAGCGGCTGGACTTCCAGCAGGAGGATGGTTTTCTTTCCAGCCTTCCGCTGGGCCATAACGGCATTGAGATCAAGCGCGGCATGACGACCAGCTCCACGGCCATTTTCGTTCCCTTTATGACGCAGGAGCTCCGCATGGATGGCGAAGCCGTCTATTACGGGCTCAACGCACTTTCCCATAACGTCATCATGGCAAACCGGAAAAAGCTCAAAAACCCCAACGGCCTGTTCCTCGGCGTGCCGGGCTCCGGCAAATCCTTTGCCGCAAAGCGGGAGCTTGTGAACGTGTTCCTTGCCACCCGTGACCGGATCATTGTGGTTGACCCGATGGGCGAATATTCGCCCCTTATCAAGCGGCTGGGCGGTCAGGTCATCGAGATCGCCCCGGACAGCCCCCACCACATCAATCCGATGGACATTGATTTGAGCTTCGACGAGGAAAACCCGATGGCGCTGAAAGCCGACTTTATCCTGTCGCTGATGGAGCTGATCGTCGGCGGCAAGGACGGCTTGCAGCCGGTGGAGCGTACCGTCATTGACCGCTGTGTGCGCCAGATGTACCGGGAACACTTGCAGGACCCGGAAACAAGCAAAATGCCGACCCTCCAAACCCTGTATGACCTGCTCTGTTCCCAGCCGGAGGGCGAGGCGGTACGGCTGGCAACTGCCCTTGAAATCTATGTGTCGGGTTCCCTTAACGTGTTCAACCATGAAACCAATGTGGACCTGAACCGCCGTCTGGTATGCCTTGACTTAAAAAAGCTGGGTGCCGGGCTTCGGACGATTGCCATGCTCATTATGCAGGACTTGGTAAACTCGCAGGTGTCCATGAATTTCCTGCGCGGTATCGCTACATGGTGCTACTTCGACGAATTTCATGTGCTGCTCCGTGACCGTCTGACGGCAAGCTATTGTGTGGCGGTCTGGAAAATGCTGCGAAAAAAAGGGTGCGTTCCCAGTGCTTTAACGCAGAACGTGAAGGATTTTCTGGCAAGCCCGGAGATCGAGAATATCTTTGAAAACTCGGACTTCCTTGTGCTGCTCTCGCAGGCACAGGGCGACCGGCAGATTTTAGCCAAACAGCTTGGGATCAGCCCCCACCAGCTTTCCTATGTGACCCATACCAATTCCGGCGAAGGGCTGCTGTTCTTCGGGAATACCACCATCCCGTTTGTTGACCGCTTCCCGCAGAATACCGAGCTGTACGCCATTATGACCACCCGCCCGGAGGACAAAAAACAGGAAATGAACCGGGCATAACGCACTTCGGGCCATGCTGGCCCGAGGTTTGGAAAGGAGGGATACATCATCGGAAAGAAACCGGATAAATGGAATTTTCAAAGGCCGGGGCCGACGGAGGATACCGGGAGCAATCGCCCCGGACCGGCTGAACGGGAAGGGCCTTCCCCCGCACCATCCCGACGCCTGCGGTTTAAGGACGAGGATACCGGGCAGGACAGTCCTTCGGGCCATGATGGCCCGAAGTCCAAAAGCGGCAAGTTTCAAGAGGACAGACGGAAAAGCCGTCCCTCTGACCGCATGAGGCAGGAAGATGAAGCGGACGGGCCGCAGGATACCGGCAAGGCACAGGAGCCGGAGGGCTCCGCCGAGAAGGCCGGGAGCAAAAAGGACAAGTACCAGAAAGCACAGGCAAAAGCGGAACACGCCGGGGAAAAGCTGGGAAAGGCCCGGGAGAAACTGGACAAGACCGAGGCAAAACGGGCAGCGAAGAAGCCGCCGGGGCTTGCGAAGAAAGCTGTCCGGGGAGCCCGCACCGAAGCATGGTTTTATCTCCACAACAAAATCCACGAAGTTGAGCATGAAAATGTGGGTGTGGAAGGAGCCCATAAGTCGGAACTTGTGGCCGAGGCCGGAGCCCGGAAACTGACCCGGTATGCCAAACGGAGATACCGGGAACACCCGGCCCGGAAGGTGGCAAAGTGGGAACGGAAGGACATAAAAGCCCGGGCCAATGTGGATTTTCAAAAGATGGCCTCCGATCACCCGGAGCTTGCCAGCAATCCGCTTTCCCGTGTGCAGCAGAAATGGAAACTGAAACGCCGGTATTCCAAAGAAGCAAAGGCGGCTGCAAAACAGGGCGCAAAGGCCGCAAAGAAAACCGCTGCCGCTTCGGGAACTGCGACCCGTCGGGCGGCGCAGTTTGTGACCCGTCATCCCGTGGCGGTGCTGGTCCTGCTCCTGCTGTTGCTGCTCTGTTTTCTTGTGTCGGCGGTAAGTTCCATCTTCCCCACGCTTGGCAGCGGCCTCGCCAATGCGTTATCCGGCACCTCCTACGCCTCGGAGGATACGGACCTGCTGGGGGTGGACGAGGACTACACAGCGCTGGAAAACGAGCTGGCGCAGACGGTAGCGAACATCGAAAGCACCCATCCCGGCTATGACGAGTACCGCTATTCCGTGGACGAGATCGGCCATAACCCCTATGAGTTGGCGTCCTATCTCTCGGCAAAGTACCATGTGTATTTCCGTGAACAGGTGCAGGACGAGCTGCGGGAGATCTTCGAGGCACAGTATGAACTGACCTTGACGGAGGAAGTCGAGATACGCTACCGCACCGAAACCAGCACCGACCCGGAGACCGGGGAAACCACCACCGAGGAAGTTCCCTATGAGTATTACATTCTCAATGTGACCCTCACAAACAAGACGCTGCCTGCCGTGATCCTGCCGAGGCTTAACGAACAGCAGCGAGAAATCTACACCGTTATGCAGCAGCTCAAAGGCAACAAACCCTATCTGTGGGAAGGGATTTACAACGGTGGCGAAGATACCGGCCCCAGCTATGAGATACCCGGCGAGGCGCTGGATGACCCGGCTTTTGCGGCGCTCATGGAAGAAGCCACAAAGTACATCGGCTGGCCCTATGTGTGGGGCGGCTCCAGCCCGTCCACCTCCTTTGACTGTTCGGGCTTTGTCTGCTGGGTGTACACGGCCAGCGGCGTCCACAACCTGCCCCGTACCACGGCGCAGGGCATTTACAACCAGTGTGCTATCATTTCTCCCTCCGAGGCAAAGCCCGGCGACATTATCTTTTTCACGGGAACCTATGACAGCCCCGGCCCTGTATCCCATGTGGGGATTTATGTGGGCGACGGGATGATGCTCCATTGTGGTTCGCCCATCCAATACGCAAACATCAATTCAAGCTACTGGCAGACACATTTCTATGCCTTCGGGCGTTTGTGAGCCAGAGGAAAGGAGTCCTTGCATGAACAAAATCGACAAGCTCGATAAGGAACTGGAAAAAGCCCGGGAGAAGGCCGCCGAATGGCAGGCCAAAATCCGGGAGCTGGAAAAGCAGAAACAGGAGGAAGAAAACAGCCAGATCGTGCAGGCGGTGCGCTCCCTCAAACTGACGCCCGCCCAGCTTATGGCTTTTCTGAATGACCCCAAAAACAGCCTTACCGCTTCGGGCCATACTGACCCGAAGCCGGAGGCACCCGAAAAGGAGGACACGGCCCATGAAGAAAACTAAATTTCGCAGGCTGGCGGCAATGGCTGCCAGCCTTTTGTGTTGCCTGATCTTTACAGTCCCGGCTTATGCACAGAGCAGCGAGCCGCAGCCGGAGACAGCTCCCTCCCCGGCAGAAACCGAAGCAGAGCCGGAAACCCAGAACCCCTTTACCCCGGACGGGACGGGAACCGTGGTGGACAACGCCACCGACGAGGATGGAAAGGAGTTCTACACCATCACCACAGCAGACGAGAGCGTGTTTTATCTGGTGATCGACAAACAGAAAACCAGCGAGAACGTCTATTTCCTCAATACCGTTACCACAGACGACCTTCTGCCTCTTGCTGAACAGGGTAAGGAACCGCCCAAAGAAGTGACCCCTGAGCCAGAGCCAAAGCCCACCGAACCGGTGGAGGAAGTACCGGAACCCAAGCCGGAGAAAAAGGACAGCCCCTTTCTCTCTCTGCTCCTGATCGGTGCGGTGGTGCTGGCCGGCGGTGGAATTGGTTACTATTTCAAGATTTACAAGCCGAAGCATGAAGCCCCGGATTTGGAAGATGATTACTGCGAATATGAGGACGGGGAGCTGGAGGAGATCGCAGAGGAACCCGAGGACGAAGATACCCCGCCATGGGAGGAAGATACGGAGGAATGAGAATGAATTTTACAAGCAGCCCTTTTGAACGAATGATGAAGGAAGTACCGCACCCCGGCTGGGACAATGACGACCCTTGTAAGGGATGCCGTTATTACAAGGAGTGCAAAGGAAAGAAAAAACAGTGCCGGAAGAAGTTCCGGGCGCTGATCGTGGAGCCCCGCCCTTCGGGCCATCGTGGCCCGAAGTCATAAATGGACGCCCGGGAGCTGACCCGTGACGAGAAGAAGAAAATCCGCACTCTGGTCACGGGGATGTGCGCCAACTATGACCGGGAAAGCGGCCTGTGCCTTCCTCTTGACTGTGCCTGCTATATGCTGCACAAGTGCTGGACAGGGGCGTACTGCCGTTACTTCCGTGAGGCTGTCCTGCCCCTTAACCCGGAGCTTCAAGCGGCGCTGACAACGGAAGGCATCTCCCCGGAGTTGCGGGCCTGTGCGGTCTGCGGAAAGGCATTTTTGCCCGAGGGGCGTCAAGCCTACTGCTCCGACGCCTGCAAGACCGAAGGGAACCGACGGAAAAGCCGGGAACGCATGAGGAAAATGCGGGAGAAAAGGCCGGGCGGCTGTTACGATTTGCCGCCTCCAAAGGCTTGACATTCCGGGCTTTTTTGAGGGTGTTTCCGGGGTGGGAATATCTTATTACATTCCTCCCCGGTCTGCCCTCTTATTTCGTAACATCCAGCACTTCGGGTCATGTTGACCCGAGGCACAGAAAGGAGGAATCTCTTGGAGACAGTACAAGGATATGTGATTTTGAAAGCTGCCACCTTTGAAACCGGACACGGCTTTGCGCTGGGGCATAATCCGGGAGCGCCGAGCCCCTTTGTGACCTGGCAGTTTACCGAGGGGGAAAACGGCCATCGGGATTACTACTGGGGCCGCTATGGAACCAGTCAGGCGTGGGCGCAGAGGGACTTTGACCGCCGGGTGGACGACTATCAGCAGTTTTACCATGCGGCGGTCAAGCATACCGAGCTGGGACCGGAGGGCGTTTACCGCTATTATTCCACCCAGCGGCCCGTGGACATAGGAACTTACCCGAAGCCGCCGGATAACCAGCCTCTTTCCATCGTCAACTACGATGATGACAGGCGGCGTCCTGTGGCAGACGGCAGGCTGATGGCATGGGGCGAACTGACCTACGCAAAGCCGCTGACCGAAAAGCAGATGGAGGATTATGAGCTGAAACCAGCACCGGGCAATCCTGACCGGGTGCGCCCATCCATTACTGCCCGGCTCAAAGATGAAACCAGAGGGCAGGGACCCCCGAAGGAACCCGGCCAGAAGCGAAACCATAAAAACCATGAGGAACGATAAAGGAGGATCGCCATGCACGAAAAAGACAACTATCTGAAAACCGCCGAGCTCTCCACAGAGCAGAACTGCAACATGATCGACGGCGTACCCAACAACACGCCCATCCCGCCCACGCCCCCGGAGTTGGACGCAAAACCGCTGGATAAGGTAAAGGAGCCCAAAGAACGCCGGAAAGGCCGGGAGCTGGAACGCTGATGGAGAACCGCAAGCGGAATGTCCATCTGCACGTCATGGTAACACCGGACGAGCTGGCGGCCATCCATGAGCGGATGGCCGAGGCGGGCATTTCCAACGCCGGGGCTTATGTACGGAAAATGGCTCTGAACGGGTATATCCTGCACATCGACCTTACGCCCGTAAAAGAGCTGATCTCTCTGCAACGGCGCTGTTCCAACAATCTCAATCAGGTCGCCGTACACGCACACACCTATGGCGTGTACCCGGAGGAAATCGACGGATTGAAGCGGGACTATGAAAAGCTGTGGGGCGAGGTGTCAAAGGTGCTGCGGGAGCTTTCCGAGCTGGTGGCAAAGTAAGACGAGGGCGGCAGGCTTCCGTTGTGGGGCTTGCCGCCCTGCTCTTTTTTTACCACTTCGGGCCAGTATGACCCAAAAGTTTGGGACAGGATTTACTAATCTTTCGCAACATTTATGTCCCCGGGCAAGCATGATAAAATAGAGGTAGGAAGGATAGATAAAGGAGGTTTTGAAGATGAAGATACTGCTGAAAATATTGGTTGCTCCCTTTGCTTTAGCGTTGTCCCTTCTGGCGGCTCTGCTGGTGTTCCTATTTGATATTTGTGCCGTCCTGCTGACGATTGCCTCTGTGATCCTGACGGTGCTGGGTGTCGCTCTCTTTTTCACGCCGACGCCCATAGGCGGGATTGTATTTCTGTTTCTTGCCTTCCTTCTTTCGCCGTATGGACTGCAAGCGGCGGCGGGCTCCCTTCTTTGGGCGCTGGACGGAGGCAAATCCGCTCTGTACCGGTTTCTGGCAAGTTAAGCAGCCTCGGGCCATACTGGCCCGAAGTCGGGGCGGTCTGAATGGGCCGCCCCTTTCTCATGGAAAGGAGGAATGATTTTTGGCTACCACAACTTTGTTACAGCGCCATGCGGGCGAAGGCGAAACGATTGCTGAGGCTATCCGGGATTGTCTGGACTATGGCAAGGACCCGGAGAAAACAGAAAGCGGAAAGTATATCTCCGCTTATGAATGTGATCCGACCACCGTGGCGGACGAGTTCCTTTTGGCAAAAGCCAGCTATGCCGCTATGACGGGCCGGGAACAGAAAAAAGAAAATGATGTGCTGTGCTATCAGATACGACAATCCTTCTATCCGGGCGAGATCACCCCGAAGGAGGCGAACCGTATCGGCTATGAGCTGGCTATGCGCTGGACAAAGGGGCGGCACGCTTTTATCGTTACCACGCACACTGATAAGCAGCACATCCATTGTCACATTTATTACAACTCCACCACCCTTGACTGCACCCGGAAATTCCGAAACTTTTGGGGCTCCAGCTTCGCCCTCCGGCGGCTCTCTGACAGGCTGTGCCTTGAAAACGGGCTGTCCATTGTAGAGAACCCGAAGCCCCGGAGCAAGGGCAAGTATCGGAATTATGGAGAATGGCAGAAAGAACGAAAAGGGCCGCTTTCCTATCAGGACAGACTGCGCCTTGCCATTGATACTGCGCTGGCGGAACGCCCCGCTGATCTGGACGAATTTCTCAATCTGATGAAGCGGGCCGGATATGAGGTCAAGACGGTTCGGGGCGGCGGTATCAGTTTCCGGCTGACCGGGCAGGGACAGGAACGCTTTACCCGTCTGCGGGCTTCCACGCTGGGAGACGGCTACGACTTGCAAGATGTTCTGTCTGCCATTGAGGGCAAAGAAAAACGCCCCGGGCGCTCGGAACGGAAAATCAGTCTGGCGGTGGATATTCAAGCAAAGCTGGCTGCCGGTAAGGGGCCTGGATATGAACGCTGGGCGAAGGTATTTAACATTAAGCAGATGGCCGCCGCTCTTGCCTATATACAGGACAATAACCTGACCGATTATGAGCAGTTGGCGCAGAAAGCCACCGAGGCGGCAGACCGTTTCCATGCTATTTCCGAGCAGGTCAAGCAGACGGAACAGTCTATGAAAACCAATGCCGGGCTAAAGGCTGCAACGGTTCAGTATGCCAAAACCCGCCCAGTCTTTGAGCAGTATAAGGCGACGAAGTACAGCAGGAAATTCCTTGCGGAGCATGAGGCCGACCTTGAACTGTACCGGGCTGCACAAGCGGAAATGCGCTCTCTGCTGGGCGGGGCGAAGCTCCCTAAAATGGATGTGCTGAAGGAGGAAGGCCGCAAGCTCACAGCAAAGAAAAAACAGCTCTATGGAGAATACCAGAAGGCACGACGGGATATGCAGGAGATCGTCACAATCAAGGCGAACATTGACACTCTGATGGGCTACACCGGGCCGGGACGAAAGCATGAAAAGGAGCGTTAAGGTTATGAAAACAAGGAGCAAAGCGACGCTGACACTTCGGGCCATGTTGGCCCGAAGATACGGGTTTGGGGCGGGCCCCAACAAGCCGCCTTTGTGCCACTTGTGGCCACAGAGGCATTGCTTGCCACTTAGCGGCAGCCCCTAAAATGGCGCAAAAAAACAGAGGCCCTTATTCTGGAACCTCCGTTTCTCTGGCTTTCTTAATGCCCTCGGCTGTGGCTTCTATCACGACAAGCTCTTTTTCATTCATGGAGTTTAGAAGTACATCAATGTGTTTTCTGCAAGAGCTTGACCTTGCCCCTCCGTCCGCATGAATAAATTGGTCAACTGAAACGTCAAACATGGTAATGAGTTTAACAAAAAGGTTGAAACTGGGATACTGACCTTTGTTCTCAATATTCATAATGGTACGGGAGTCACGGTCTACTAATTCCGCAACATAGGCTTGTGTCCAGCCCTTTTCTTCTCTGGCTCTTTTGAGAGCCGCCCCGAGGCCGTGAAAGTCAAACCTTCTTTCATCTTGGTTCATTCTCATATCACCCTATATCATTGTACATTTCGGGTTGGATTATGAAAATGTAATGAAATATGATGTAAGGTGGTATTTTATTTCCGCTATGTTTTCTTGAACCTTGAAAACACAAACATCCATTCATTCATTGACATTATTTTTTCTCTGTGTTATACTGTTATACACAACAGCATAACAGTTAAAACACACGGAGGATGCAGAAATGAAACTGATTATTTCAAATGTATCTGGCGTCCCCATATACGAGCAGATTAAACAGCAGATCAAGGCGGCTATTTTATCTGGCGAGCTTCAAGCCGAAGAAACTTTGCCCTCCCTTAGAACACTTGCCAAAGACCTAAAGATCAGCGTCTTAACAGTGACAAAGGCATACACAGAATTAGAGCAAGAGGGCTTTGTTAAAAATGTGCAGGGGCGCGGATGTTTCGTAATGGGGTCTGGTTCAGAACTGATTAAGGAGCAGCTTATTTGCAAAGTAGAAAACAATCTCACCGAAGCAATAAAAGCTGCAAGAATGGCAAATCTATCCACAGAGGAATTACATCGCCTTTTGGACATTTTAACGGAGGTAAAAACAGATGACTAATTATTTAGAGGTAACGAATCTTTCAAAATCTTTTGATTCTTTTCAACTTCACAATATCAGCTTTACTTTGCCAAAGGGATATATTATGGGCTTGATCGGCCCGAATGGTTCTGGCAAAACAACGACAATCAAACTGATTTTGAATATGCTCAAGCGCACCGGCGGCACAGTCAAAGTGATGGGGCTGGATAATATCGCAGAAGAACAAAAAGTAAAATCAGAGCTGGGCGTTGTTTTCGATACAAATTATTTCAGTGATGATTGGAAAGTGTCGCAGGTTGAAAAATCCATTTCGGTATTTTATCCAAATTGGGACAGCCAGAAATTTGCGGATATGTTACGGAAATTTCACATTGCACCAACCAAAAAGGTAAAAGAACTTTCAAAAGGTATGCAGATGAAGTTAATGCTTGCCTGTGCGTTTTCATACGACGCCAAACTGCTGATCCTCGACGAGCCGACCAGTGGACTTGATCCGGTTTCCAGAGATGAACTTTTGAAAATTCTTTCAGAGTATATTGAAGATGGCGAGCATAGTGTTTTGTTCTCCACCCATATCACAGGCGATTTGGAGCGTGCAGCCGATTATATTACCTACATCAGCTATGGCGAGCTGTACTTTACTGGCAGCAAAGATGATTTTGTAGATATGTTCCGCATTGTAAAAGGTGGAATTGAGGAACTGTCCGATGATCTGAAAAATAAGGCGGCTGGTATTCGTACATTCCCTACGGGATTTGAGGCTCTGATGAAAACCGAAGATATTAACGGTTTCTCCAACCTGACCGTTGAGCCTGCCACCATTGATGAGATTGTAGTGTTTACAAGCAAGAAAGGTGACGATTATGAGTAATATTTTGAAATCTACAAAATTAGATATTGCATTGGTAAAACCATATTTTAAGACGATTTGCTTTACCCTGCTTCTGCCGATTGTGTTTGCCGCAATCAATCGTTCTTTGCTGACAGGGGTATCCTTTGCTATGTGCTTTATTGCCATGACGACGGGATATACCTTTTCCATCACAGAAAAAAACAGTATGGATCGTCTGTTTGGTATTTTACCTGTTCGTAAAAGCGAGCTTGTGATTGGACGCTATGTTTTCGTCCTTGCAATGGGGCTTCTTTCCTTGATTATTTCTTTGATTGCACAGCCGCTTGTCTTGAAAGTGCTGGGTGAAACAGTTGGCGTATTTGACATTGTGACCGCCGCTATTGCAGGAGTATTCTTATTTGCACTCTATACTGTGTTCCAGATTCCGGGATATTACAAGTACGGTTCAATCAAAGGACGGGTATTTATGTATATTCCAGTGGCCGGTTTTTTGGTTACTTTACTTCTTCTCTCTAAAATGCCAGCTATCGGGAACTCAATTATTTCAGTCGTTGAATCGTCTCCGATACTTCTCGTTTTGCTTGCAGTTTTTGCTATTGTCGTGATGTATGCGGTTTCAATCTTCTTGTCCATTCGGGTTATGAAGAATAAGGAAATGTGAGGTGATTGTATGGATTTTACAATTTTGGCAGTTGTGCTTTTGATTGGTGTTGGCGTTCCTATCCGTAATAAACTCATACGGAAATATCGGGATAAAAAGAAACAAGAAGATAATAAGGATAAGCTGAAATAATATATAAACAGCACCGGGGGATATGAAAATATCTTCTTTGGTGCTGCTTTTTAATAGAGCTATATTTTGCTGATAGATTTTTTGAAAAAATCCGTCCGCTGTAACATTTCGCGGACATTTGCCTGTTATACTATCTGCAAAAGCAAAGGAAGTGAGGATATGAAGCAGATTTTAATTGTCGAGGACGACAGTTTTTTGAATAAGATGTTGGCCTACAACCTGACCGCAGACGGCTACGGCGTGACTTCTGCCCTAAACGCCAGAACCGCAGCCGAGGCCATCCGCCAGCGGGAATTTGATTTGGTGCTGTTGGACATCAACCTGCCAGACGGCAACGGGTTTGAGCTGTGCAAGCTGATCAAGCCCCAGCACCCGGACACCATTGTAATTTTCCTGACCGCCAACGATCAGGAGAGCGACCAGATACGGGGCTATGAAGTGGGCGCGGTGGACTACATCACAAAGCCCTTTGTGATCGGAGCCTTGCAGCGGAAGATCAAAGCTATGTTCGCCATGCTGGAACACCACAAACCGGCTAAGGACATTTACGACGACGGGCGGCTGTTTCTGGACTTCTCGGAGCAGACGGCTTCCTTAAATGGCAAGCCCCTGACCCTATCTCCGATGGAGTACAAAATGCTGAACCTGTTCCGTAAAAATCCCCGGCAAGTGCTGACCCGTGGGCAGCTTTTGGAAAAGCTGTGGGATATAGACGAGAGGTTTGTAGACGAACACACCCTGACAACCTCCATCAGTCGGATTCGCAGCAAGATTGAATCCGACGGCGGCGCGCCCTACATCAAGACCGTTTACGGCATGGGCTATCAATGGACGGGAGGCGAGGCAAAATGAAGTTTCAAAACCTCTCGGTAAAGCGGCTGTTTGGCCGGGTGGCAATAGGACTTGTCCTCTCCATGTCCGGGATCACCATAGCCCTGTTTTTTGTGACAAAACAGATTGCGGTGCTGCTGACGGGTGGGGCGCTTCTGCTGTGCGCCCTTGTGGGGATTTTCGTACTGACGCAGGCGTTTGGAAAGCGGCTGTCACAGTTTACCGCTGACCTGTGCCAGACCTTAGACCACATGATCGCCGGGAATGAAGCGCCCCAGCGTCCAGAGGACAGCGAAACCCAGCTTGCCAGAATCGGACACCGGCTGGCAAGGCTTTACCAGATCATGCAGGAGAACCGCCGTCTTGTGGACGAGGAACGGCAGGAGTTGCAGACCCTTGTATCGGATATTTCCCATCAGGTGAAAACGCCGGTAAGCAATCTGAAAATGGCGACGGATACCCTGCTGGAAAAGCCCATGACCGAGGCAGAGCGCACCGATTTTATCCGGGGAATCCGCAGCCAGATGGATAAGCTGGACTTTCTCTTTCAGGCCCTTGTGAAAACCTCCCGGCTGGAAACAGGCGTGATCCAGTTAGATAAGAAGCCGGGCCGCCTCTTTGATACCGTGGCGCAGGCCATGAGTGGAATCGTGTATGCAGCGGAGAAAAAGGAAATCGCCGTGTCCGTGGACTGCCCGGAGGATTTGACCGTTTCCCATGACAGCAAGTGGACATCCGAAGCCCTCTTTAACCTGCTGGACAATGCGGTGAAGTACACCCCGGCAGGCGGGAAAATCACGGTGTCGGTGGTGCTTTGGGAAATGTATGTGGAGATCAAAGTGACCGATACCGGCAAGGGTATTTCCGAAAGCAATCAGGCCGCCATCTTCCGGCGCTTCTATCGTGAGGAAGAAGTACATGAACAGCAGGGCGTGGGCATAGGTCTGTATCTGGCTCGCGAGATCGTAACGCGGCAGGGTGGCTACATCAAAGTGGTTTCGGAGCCGGGTAAGGGTTCGGAATTTTCTATTATGCTGCCTTTTCGTTGAGAGGAACTTTCTGCTTCGGGCCAAGTTGGCCCGAAGTGCAGAGATAAAATGAAATGTCCGAGCGTTGTAACATTTTACCCTGATTTTCAATGAAATTTTTGGGGCGCTGTAACATTTCGCGGACATTTGAGTTTTACAATAGCCTTATCAACAGGCAGGAAGCCTTGAAAGGAGTTTTGAGTATGAGCGTTTTACAGACGATTGATCTGAAAAAGTATTACGGCACAGAGCCGAACATCACCCGCGCCCTTGACGGCGTGAACTTCTCCGTGGAGGACGGCGAGTTTGTGGCCGTTGTGGGAACCTCCGGCAGCGGCAAGTCTACCCTGCTTCACATGATGGGCGGGCTGGACATTCCCACCAGCGGAACCGTGATTGTCCGGGACGAAGAACTGGCAAAGAAGAACGACGAACAGCTCACCATCTTCCGCCGCCGCAACATCGGCTTTATCTTCCAGAACTATAACCTTGTTCCCATCCTGAATGTGTATGAGAATATCGTCCTGCCGGTGGAACTGGATGGGGACACGGTGGATCAGAAGTTTTTGGACGAGATCGTTCACCTGCTGGGACTGGAAGATAAACTGAAAAATATGCCCAACAATCTTTCTGGCGGCCAGCAACAGCGTGTGGCGATTGCCCGCGCCCTGATTACCAAACCGGCTATCGTGCTGGCCGACGAGCCGACCGGCAACCTTGACAGCAAGACCAGTGCCGAGGTGCTGGGGCTTATCAAGCGTACCAGCGCGGAGTTCCGGCAAACCGTAGTGATGATTACCCACAACAACGACATTGCCCGCCTTGCAGATCGGATTGTCCGCATTGAGGACGGCAAGATCGTGGAGTAAGGAGGTGGCAGGCTATGACATGGCCTTTTGAAAATGATACCAGCACTATCATAAAGAAGCTGGCGAAAGCTGACCTAAAGGAACATAAGCTCAAGACTTTAATCACTGCAATTATTATTGTAATTGCGACTTGCCTAATGGCAACCGTCTTTTCGATTTTAGTAAATGACGCACTGAAACAATCCACACAAGCACCTTATCATGCTATGTTTCGCGCTGTGAGCGAAGATACGAAAAACAAGTTACAGACCGATAATGATTTTGAAACAGTTGGTGTTTACAAAACTTTTGGTAATATTGTGAACAGTGATGGGCGCACTGATCTGGCATACATGGATGATTCGGCAATGTCCTTTTTGGGCTTTGAACTGATGGATGGAAACCTACCGCAAAGCAATACAGAGGTACTTGTATCTGAAACTTATCTGTCTATTCACAAATTGGTATTAGGTGATACATTTTCCTTTGAATATGTAGACACCTTGACAAATGAATTGAAAGAAAACACCTTTACTGTTTGCGGCATTATCCAAAACAAAACACAGGAAAAAGGAAAACAGTTTTATATTCTGACCTCTGATCGTTTCCGCACAGAGTACGCACAACAGTACAGCGAGCTTTCTTTAACTTACAGCACACAAACCGCTACGACGGTTGATGTATTAGTTTCACTTAATTCGGAAAAAGCCGATATGAGTCCTGACGCTCAAAAAGATTTTTTGAAAGGTAAGGGCGAAGCCGAAGGTATTGAAGATTTTGACATCATATTAAATGACAGATATATTGATGGAATCTATATTGATGGTGCTGTGGCGGTCGGTATTATCTTTTTTGCAATATTCATTATGTTCGCTAGCAGCTTTGTAATTTACAGTATTTTTTATATTTCCATTGTCAATTCGATGCCTATGTATGCCCAGTTTATTTCATTAGGGACGACGAAAAAACAGTTGCGTTACTTTTTGAAAATGCAGGGGAATTTACTGGCATTGCGGTTTATCCCTTTGGGAGCATTGATTTCTATTTTGATTGTAGTTATTCTCTCCGGGGTGCAATGGCTTTTATATGACATGGCGATTGTTTTATTGTCAGGTGTCTTGATTTTTGCTGTTATCAAGTTCGCTTTAAGAAAGCCGGCGAAACTTCTTGCCAAAACTTCCCCTATTGAAGCAATGAAATTTCAAGGGGAAAAATCCGGCCAAGGACACAAAACATTGAAGCGGATTACGCCAAACACTTTGGCACAAAGCAATCTGAAAATGAATCAGAAAAAAAACCGTATGTCAATTATCTCATTGAGCATTAGTGGAACCTTGATGATTGCATTAGCTATCCTTATTTCTTCCATCAATCTTCCGGCTATGTTGCGACAAAGCTATCCATTAGACGAGGATTTCCAGATTGGCATACAGATGGATAACTTTTATGAGCGTTTTCCGACTATCATTCAAGATAATCCTCTATCAGAGGATTTGCAGGCACAAATATATAAAATTCCCGGCGTAGAAAAGATTGTATTGGATGGATGTGTCGTGGGCCGCTTAGTAGAATCAAAAGTTGTCTACGATTCGCCAGAGGACAATTTAGAAACTGTAAACAGTCTATCACCAGAACTTGTTGCTAATGCAAGTGAACTTGTAGACGGTACAATCAATTATGATGAAGTCGGTCTGGATGGCATAGTTGTCAATAAATACCGTACAGATCGAAGTGATACAAACTATGGCGATCTGAAAATTGGAGATACACTATTATTCCATTTTGATGTTGCCGGACAAACCATTGAAAAAACTTTTACCGTTGCCGGGATTGCTTACTTCCCATCAACAGGGTTGTTCTATTGTACCAGCGAAGCAATAGCAGAACTTTCCCCTTATAATAATACATCACATTTATCCGTTTTTTGCGACCCGGATTATAAGGAATCTGTTCAAGATGGGATCATGGCGCTTATAAGCGGAAATCCAAATTTGAGGCTCAAAATTTACAATGAAGAATTTTCTACAATTAGAGGATTCATAAAGGCAACCACAAGCAGCCTGTACGGTATATCTGCATTTGTAATTCTTTTCGGGCTATTAAATATGGTGAATATGCTAATCAGCAGCGCTATTGTCCGTAAACGGGAATTTGCGCTTTTGCAGGCAGTTGGAATGACAAATCAACAACTAAGAAAAATGCTTTACCGAGAGGGAATGAGCATTAGTGTAAAGTCTGCAATATTGGCAATCTTTTTTGGCGTTACAGTAGGTGCTTTGCTATGCTATTTAGCCAATAAGGTATTAGCTCTGAAATTTATCCTTTTTGAGTTTAATATATTCCCGGTTCTTTTATTCTCCATTTTACTCGTCGGATTGCAGATTTGCATTAGCTATGGGGTTAGCCGATCCATTGAGAAAGATACTTTGGTGGAACGATTGAGAACGGAATAGCAACTGTATGGGATCGGCGGGGGGCGTATGCTACCCTGCCGGTTCTGCTATTTCTCAAATATTTTTTGAAATGTCCGAGCATTGTAACAATTCAGCCTGTTTTTTTGTCGAAATCAAAGGTGCCTCGGACATTTGTGTAACATTTGTAGTTTATGCTTGTGGTAAATCAATAAGAAACATCTGCCTCCACAGCGGAGGAAAGAAAAAAACCGCTGACGGGCAGACAATTTCTTGTGCTTTTATGACACCTCTATATCCTTACGGCGGTTTTGAAAAATCAAAGCCGCCGTTTCTTTTCGTCTATCCTAAACCAACGACGACCTAACACCGTGTAAATCCACGGCGGCATATAGGAGGATTGCCGCCGTGTCCATTTTTGCCTTTTTTCACAGTGCCCATGACCTACATCAGTTAAAAAAAGCATAGCCCCGCCTCCGGGTTATTCCGGCTATGTATGCGAAATTTGTTGGAACCTTAACTTTCATGTCATTTCATGCGTCCGTGTGGCTTCATGCCGCCCGGGCGCTTTTGTGTTCTTATGGGGCTACTTCGGGTCATGTTGGCCCGAAGTCATTCCCCGGTGCCGCTCTCCGCCGCCTTCGTTTCGGTCACTCATCAACCAACAACCGAAACGGAGGTCAATATGGCTATTATCAATTTGCGGGACTATTACCCATTCTATACATCGGATTGCTTCATGGAAGTATCGGAAGAAGTTGCAGAAATGTTCAAAGAGTTTGATCGTAAAGAGGCTGCCTACCGGCTGCGTACATACCGCCACAAAGCCTACTATTCCCTTGATCGGGATGACGGGCTGGAGCATGAAGCTGTCTTTGTCGCCTTATCTCCCCATGAACTGTATGAGCGGAAAGTGACCATGCAGGAGCTTCATGCGGCGATTGCCAGTCTGCCGGACAAACAGGCAAAACGGATTTACGCTCATTTCATTCTCGGCATGACCAAACAGGATATTGCCCGGGCAGAGGGCGTCCATGAAAAAGTGGTTCGTGTCGCAATCGAGCGAGGTCTGCGGCACTTAGAAAAAATTTTGAAAAATTCTTTGTAAGGCGTACCGATTTAGGCCGGAAAATGAAATGGCTTATGAGAGGCAAAACACTTCGGGTCACAATGGCCCGAGGTTCAGACAAGCCTCATGCAGATTGAAAATTGAATAAAAAGACACCCGGATACGAAGGGAAACGCGCTGTGTGACAGACCCGCCATGACCTCGGATTTCAAAGAATACAGTCTTTGTAAAACTGAGCGAGCGAACAGGTCCATGCCATAGGTGGGGCAAGGCTGGCTCCACCGGAACAGGCGCAGAACCCGGATACTTGCGTTTAGTCACAGTCCGAGCGTTGAAGCGGCCTTGCAAGCCGTGAGCCGTCGCAGGCAATGAGAACGCCTTGCCATCAGAATGGGGAGAGTTGAAATACTATGGGGCATGAAGCCTATGCCCGTCCGGTGTGTCTGAAATGAAGTGAAAACCTATGGGGAGCCCCCGGCAATGCTGTCTGATGATAGGCCAACCGATCCGGCGTGGCTCCCCATCTTTTCAAAAAAGGAGCACTTTATGGGAAATGCGTTTGGAATGATCCCCGGCTTGGAACCGGACGAATGGAGCAATGACGCCTGCCGTGGTTATGTCATTATGGCAATGGAGGACTGCGGATTTTCAAAGAAGGATATACGGCGTGTTGTGGGGCAGCTTTATGAAGTATTCGACCTCAACAGCGTGGAGGACGCCAAAGAAAAGTACCTTTCCAGTCCTTACTGACCTCGGGTCACATTGACCCGAAGTGGAGAAAGCTCAAAGGGCGGCACCTGCTGGGTGCCGTCTTTTGACATTTCCCCACGGGACAAGTGGGAAAGGCTGGTATATACACGCACTTTCGCAAAGGAGGTTTTCAATGACGCAAGCTGTCACTTATGAACGAGAAACAAAGTCTGTCGCATTTCAAGGGAAGATCATTGTGCTGGAAAGCCTCACGCCGGTACTTCCCCCGAAGGAGAAAGAACAGCGCAAAAAAGAAATTGAGCGTTGTCTTTACGAGGTGTTCAGCAAATATGGGGACAGATTTCCCTAATCATTCGCAACATTGTTGTCCGGGGCTGCTGATGGTATAATATAGTTGTAAGGTTGGTAGCTCCATTCCAACAAGGAAAGGAGCCCAATATGGAATTTATCAGAGAAGATTGTATTTACGCAAGACAGTCAGTAGACCGCAAGGACAGTATCAGCATTGAAAGTCAGATCGACTTTTGCAAGTATGAATTGAAAGGTGGGAGCTGCCGGGTATTCAAGGACAAAGGCTATTCCGGTAAGAATACGGACAGGCCGGAGTTTCAAAAGCTGCTGGGCGAGATCCGCAAGGGAAAGGTTCGGCGGGTCATCGTGTACAAGCTGGACCGTATAAGCCGCTCTATTCTGGACTTTGCAACGATGATGGAGCTGTTTCAAGAGTACGATGTGGAGTTTGTATCCTCCACGGAAAAGTTTGATACTTCGACCCCGATGGGCCGGGCCATGCTGAATATCTGCATTGTATTCGCCCAGCTTGAACGTGAGACAATTCAGAAGCGTGTCACAGACGCCTACTATTCACGGTGCCTGAAAGGCTTTCACATGAGCGGACAGGCACCATACGGTTATCAGTTAGAGCCTACTGTGGTAGAGGGTATCCGCACAAAGAAAATGGTTGCCGACCCCGTAGCCGCCGACCATGTTCGGCTGATGTTTGAAATGTACGCTGAACCGGAAACCTCCTTCGGAGATATTACCCGATACTTCGAGGAACAAGGTATCAAGATTTACGAGAAGTCAATGGTTCGGAGTTTTCTTTCCCAGCTTTTAAGAAACCCCGTTTACGCACAGGCCGATTTGGAGTTGTACGAATTTTTTAAGAGCCAGGGCGCAGCGATTGTCAATGACGCTTCCGACTTTGCCGGAACAAACGGCTGCTATCTCTATCAGGGGCGGGATGTGAAGGAGGACAAGGACAGGTGCTTAAAAGACCAGATACTTGTTATTGCTCCCCACGAAGCACTCATTTCCTCTGACACATGGCTGAAATGCCGGAAAAAACTTATGGCAAATACCACCTTCCAGCAGGGACGGAAACCGAAAAATACTTGGCTGGCCGGAAAAATCAAATGCGGTCATTGTGGGTATGCTCTGAAAGCCACCCATGTACCAAACAGCACCGGATATTTCCGCTGTACCAAACGGACGGAAAACAAAGGCTGTCCGGGCTGCGGGAAAATCCGCAAAGAAGAATTTGAGCAATTCATTTTCTCGGCCATGCAGGAGAAATTCAAAGACTTTCAGATACTCCACGGCAGAGAGGAAAAAGTCAATCCGAAACTGACCGCCTATCAAGTGGAGCTGGCACAGGTGGAGGCAGAAATTGAAAAGCTGCTGGATACGCTGACCGGAGCCAATGCGACCTTGCTTGCCTACGCTAACAAAAAAATTGAAGAACTGGACACCCGACGCCAGACCATTTCAAAGGCAATCGCTGAATTGAGCGTTGAAACCATATCTCCCCAGCAGATAAAGAAGTTATCCTATTATCTCGACAACTGGGACAGCATAGATTTTGACGACAAAAGAAAAGCCGCCGATGGTTTGATCTCTACGATCAAGGCCACCAGCGACCGTGTTCAGATAGAGTGGAAAATCTGACATTTCCGCTCTATCGCCCCTCATTTCTATTTTATCTTGTTTGTACCCCTTGTACACCGATGTTTATGATGCTTAATATAGAATATACGGAAAAGAGACTTTTACTGTTTGCTGCCGGTTCGCAGATTTTTATGGTTTCACCTCTGATTGTTGCAGATCCGTTAACCGACAGATGCTTCTTTCAGAATTATGTTTTCTGGGTATTGCTCATATGTATGTTGCTGAGGTTGTGTTTGCTAAAATTGGCAGATATAAAGATTTCCCGGAAAATAAAAAGATTTATGAAATTAATGCCAAATTGTTTTGTGATAGGAACACTTTTTATGCTTGTGGCAAGTCAGTTTATGTCCTGGAGAGTGGCAGATATCAGGAAAGCAGAAATTGAGAAGTGTTTGGAAGAAAATGCTGATTCGATTATTCTTCCATATAATCCCTCAGAAAGTACATATTGTTATGGGGACAATATTGCAAACGACAATAGATCGTGGATTTATAAGTATAAAATGTATTATGACATTCCGAGGGAAGTGAATTTGACTTTTGTAGATTATAATACTTATGTAACTATGAAAGAACAGAAGAAATAATTTAAAGCTGCAGGGAAAAGAGGTTTCTGAAGGTTCGGGAGAAATAGAAATCCTTCTTTACATCTTGGAGAAACCGTGTTAAAATAGCTTTTGCGCAAGCAGGCCAGGTGATCGCGGCTGCACAGACGAAAGGGTGCAGACGAGGAAAGTCCGGGCTTCACAGGGCAGGATGCCGGATAACGTCCGGTGGAGGTGACTCCCAGACCAGTGCAACAGAAATAAACCGCCTTCCTCAGGGAGGGTAAGGGTGGAAAGGCAGTGTAAGAGACTACCGCCGTTGTGGTAACAGAACGGGCACATGTAAACTCCATTTGAAGCAAGACCGAAAAGAAAGCGATACGGCTGCCCGTCGTGCTTTCAGGTGGGTCGCTTGAGCCGTCCGGTAACGAACGGCCTAGACAGATGATCACCCAATGACATAACCCGGCTTATCGGTCTGCTTGTGCATATAAAATAGAAATTCTGTAAATAAAAAGAAACGGATGTCTGATCAGAGCCATAAAAGGTTGATTTTCATTCGTTTCTTATTTTGTTTCAGTAATTTTTATTTATTGCGTTTGCCTCTGTATTTTTCTTCACAGTACATACATCTGTAAATTTCTTTTTCTTCGTCAGCCAGGAAGAACACATGATCCAGTCCCTGCTCAATAGAAGTGATGCAGCGGGGATTTTTGCAGCGGATTACATTTGTAACCTTTTTAGGGAGGCGAAGCTCTTTTTTCTCCACGATCCGTTCATCCTTGATGATGTTGACGGTAATATTGTGGTCGATAAATCCAAGAATATCAAGATCCAGCTTTTCAATTGGGCATTCTACCTTAATGATATCTTTTACTCCCATTTTGTTGCTGCGGGCATTTTTGATGATCGCCACGGTACAGTCCAGTTTGTCAAGATTCAGGTCATGATAGATCGTCATAGCCTTACCTGCTTTGATATGATCCAGTACATAACCTTCACGAAGTGCTCCAACATTTAACATGATACATCCACCTCCAGTAATGTAAGAATCAGGGCCATACGCACATAAACACCGTATTGCGCCTGTTTAAAGTAAGCGGCTCTCGGATCAGAGTCGACTTCTACGGCAATTTCGTTTACACGGGGAAGCGGATGCAGGATATACATATCTTCTTTGGCAAGCTCCATTTTTTGTTCATCCAGTATGTAGAAATCCTTCATGCGGACATAATCTTCTTCATTGAAGAAACGTTCTTTCTGAACACGTGTCATGTAAAGGATGTCAAGCTGAGGAAGTGCATCCTCAAGTCTTTCTACCTCTTCAAATTCAATGTTGTGCTTGGTCAGTACATCCTCGCGGATATAACTTGGAACACGGAGTTCTTCCGGAGAGATCAGCACAAATTTTACGTTATTGTAGCGTACAAGGGCTTCGATCAGAGAATGTACAGTACGGCCGAATTTCAAATCCCCGCACAGACCGATGGTAAGGTTATCCAGTCTTCCTTTCAGAGAACGGATAGTAAGAAGATCAGTAAGTGTCTGAGTAGGATGCTGATGACCGCCGTCTCCGGCGTTGATAACAGGAATAGAAGAAGCCATGGAAGCTACCAGAGGAGCGCCCTCTTTAGGATGACGCATGGCACAGATATCTGCATAACAGGATGTGACACGGATGGTATCTGCAACGCTTTCGCCTTTTGCGGCAGAGCTTGAGTCAGCTGAGGAAAATCCCAGCACCTTGCCGCCCAGATTCATCATGGCAGCCTCAAAACTTAAACGGGTACGGGTACTTGGCTCATAAAACAAAGTGGCAAGTTTTTTTCCGTCACAGACATGGGCATATTTTTCCGGGTTCTTTTCAATGTCGTTGGCCAGGGTAAGAAGCTTGTCAAGTTCTTCCACAGAAAAGTCCAACGGGCTCATTAAATGTCTCATTTGTTACCTCCCTAATTGGATTCAGATTCAGAACTGTTATTTCTGAAATTATCATCTTCAATGATATAATAGAAAAACTGTTTTTTCAAGACAATTTTGAAAGTATTTTCTCAAAAAGAAGACCTGTGACAAACCATACCGGTGCATAGTCCAGACGTATCACTCCTTTATAATGAAAAGGGGTATGACTGTAGTCCCAGGGACAGATCCCGAAGTGTTTCAAAATGCTGCCGGTCAGGAATTCTGTAATAAAAATACCAACCGTATAAAGGCAGCCGCGGATAACTATGGGGATGGATGCCAGTCTGTGGTAAAGAGGACTAATCACTGCAGCGCAGCCGTATATGGGGAACATCAGAAGTGAGGTTTGGCCCATCATGGTGGGATGTCCATTCAGAAGGGAGTGAAGACCTGTCCAGAATACTTCCAGACACCAGCCCAGAGAGCCGCAGAGCACAAAATTTCGTTTCATAACAGTGATCCTTTCTCGGTTATTTTTTACATAAATTTAACTTTCTTATAGCATACCCTGGTCTTGAAAAAACAATACGCAGATGCTACACTTACTGTAAAAGTTCCGGAAATAGAACCGGGATATACAAGGCAAAATGCCATCACCAAAGGTGAGCCGGAATGCATTTTGACCCAGTTGCTGTAAAATTCGTGAACAGTAGCTGTTTTGCCAGGGAGGAAGACAGATGACAGATTTGCAGGAATGCAGAAGACAGATAGATGAGATAGACAGAGAGATCCTCGGACTTTTTGAAAAACGAATGAAAGTCAGTGAGGATGTTGCAAATTATAAGATCCGTACCGGGAAGCCGGTGTTTGATGCGGCACGGGAAAGAGAAAAACTGAAATCATTAGGCGGGCAGGCTCACGGAGAATTTAATTCTCTGGGAATCCAGGAAGTGTTCCAGCAGATTATGGCCATCAGTCGTAAACGCCAGTATCAGCTTCTTACTTCAAATGGAACGGATGAGGTAAGAGATTATGAAATGGTAGATACTCTGCCTCTTAAAAATGTTACAGTTGTGTTTCAGGGGGTGGAGGGCGCATATAGTTATGCGGCCATGAGAGCATATTTTCCCGAGGAGATCAGCAGCTATCATGCGGAAACCTTCCGCAATGCAATGGAGGAGGTTGTGGCAGGCAGAGCAGATTATGCGGTGCTTCCTATTGAAAATTCTACTCAGGGTATTGTGACAGATATTTACGATCTTCTTGCAGAGTATCAGCTTCATATTGTGGGAGAGCAGGTGATACGAGTGGATCATGTGCTTCTTGGACTTCCGGGAAGCTCCCTTGAAAATATCAGGACTGTTTATTCCCATCCTCAGGCTCTGGCCCAGTGCAGAAAGTTTTTGGAGGAACATCCCGGGTGGGAGGCAGTAAAGACAGAAAATACAGCGGCTTCCGCAAAAAGAGTCAGTGAGAATCAGGATTCCTCCTGTGCCGCCATTGCAAGCAGAGAGGCAGGACGGTTGTTTGGACTTGATCTTCTTGCAGAAAATATCTGCCATAATGAACAGAATGTAACAAGATTTATTATTGTCAGCAACAGAGCTGTGTATGAAAAAAATTCCCGGAAAGTCAGTGTCTGCTTTGAGCTTCCTCATGAGCGGGGAACACTTTATAATATGCTTTCTCATATTATTTATAACGGTCTGAATATGTCAAAGATCGAATCCCGACCCATTCCGGGAAAAACCTGGGAATATCGCTTTTTTGTGGATTTTCAGGGAAATCTGGAAGATCCTGCAGTAAAAAATGCCATCAGAGGACTTGAAGCGGAAGCAAATCGGGTAAGAGTTCTTGGAAATTATGGATTACAGGAGGAAGCCTGAATGTCAGAAATACAGGAGTGTGTTCTATACAGGGATATGGAACACAGTGAGATTTTGGAGGAAATGGCAGAGCTTATGGATGCGGCGGCTGATGGGAATGGAGAGCCGGAAAACCTGAAACCGGTATTTTTCCGTTGTGTTGGAGGCCTGGTGGAGATTGCCGGAGCCTATGGCTTTTCCGGAAATCTCTGGCATGACTATCTGACGCTTCTTCTGGTAAATCATGAGAATGCATTCAGCACAGCCTGCGAGATCCGAGGCGCTGCAGGGGGAAGTATTCAGGAGCTTGCTCTTCATGATTTTGAGATATTCAGAAAACTGTATACTTTTGACCTTACGGTTTTTGACAATCTGTTTCACACATCATGCAGCAGGATCCTTTGCAGCTATCAGGTATCAGAGAACACCGGCAAAATGTTTAACAGGCGTGTCAGAGACCGGATCTGTGATATGAGCAGAGTTCTGGCTCAGGCGGAAAACAGCAGAGAGTTTATGGAGAACATGGTCCGGTTCTATAAAGATTTCGGAGTTGGTAAACTGGGACTTCACAAAGCTTTTCGCATTGAGCATGATGAGAAAGGAAAAGTGGTGATCGCTCCCATAAAAAGGATTGCCCATGTGGATCTGGAGGATCTGGTGGGCTATGAAATTCCAAAGCAGAAGCTGATTGAAAATACAGAGGCATTTGTACGAGGGAGAAAAGCCAACAACTGTCTTTTATTTGGCGATGCGGGGACCGGAAAGTCTTCCAGCATAAAAGGTATTCTGAACCGGTATTATGATGAGGGGTTAAGGATCATTGAGGTTTACAAGCATCAGTTTCAGGATCTGAATCAGGTGATCGCTCAGATCAAGGATCGGAATTATAAATTCATCATCTATATGGACGACCTTTCTTTTGAGGAATTTGAAATTGAATATAAATATCTGAAGGCGGTGATCGAGGGAGGCCTGGAGAGGAAACCGGATAATATTCTGATCTATGCTACGAGCAACCGGCGGCATCTGGTTCGGGAACGCTCCGGGGACAAGCTGGAATTGAATGATGAGGATGATCTTCATTCCTCGGACACGGTTCAGGAGAAGCTGTCTCTTGTATATCGTTTTGGAGTGCGTATTTATTTTGGGGCTCCGGGAAGAAAGGAATTCCAGAATATTGTAAAAGTGCTGGCAGAGAGAAACGGCATCAAAATGCCGGAGGAAAAACTGCTTCTTGAGGCAGGGCAGTGGGAGCTTTCACACGGAGGATTGACAGGCCGGACAGCCCAGCAGTTTATCGACCATCTTTCAGGAAAGGAGAGTGTCTTATGACAGTAACAACTTTTGCAGCAGTTGATATTGGATCTTATGAAGTCTGTATGAAGATTTTTGAACTTTCCAGAAAAAACGGATTTCGTGAGCTGAATCATGTAAGATATCGTCTGGAGATTGGAAAAGGTGCATATTCCTCCGGGCGTCTGGAACAGGGAATGGTGGATGCCATTTGCGAAAGACTGAAGGATTTCAGAAATATGATGATGGAATTTGGTGTAACAGATTACCGTGCCTGCGCCACAAGCGCTTTCCGTGAAATGGTAAATCCTGTGATCATTCTGGAACAGATTTATCAGAGAACTGGGATCCGTGTGGAAATATTAAGTAACGCAGAGCAGCATTTTCTGGGGTATAAGTCGATTGCAGCCATAGAATCCGGATTTAAAAAAATGATCCAGAAGGGAACGGCGATCCTTGATGTTGGCGGTGGAAGTCTTCAGGTTTCTCTTTTTGACAAAGATGCTTTGGTAACTACCCAGAGTCTTAAAATGGGGAGTATGCGTATCCGTGAACGGCTGAAAGATCTGGAGAAATCCCATACGCATTACGATCAGCTGATCAGGGAGTTTATACGGAATGATCTGACAGCCTTTCAGAGACTTTATCTGAAGGACAGAGATATTAAAAATGTGATCCTGATGGGAGATTTTCTTACCGACACGATCTTCCGGGAGGAGATCTACGATCATATTATCACAATGCCGGAATTTACTGCCCGCTATGAAGATACCGTTTATAAAACAGATCAGATGCTTGCGGCGGAAATGGATATAGATCCTGAGTATGCTTCTCTTGTAGTGCCTACCATGGTTATCTGCAAAAGTTTTCTGGAGATATTTCAGGCGGAAGCAGTGTGGGTTCCGGGTGTATCGCTTTTGGATGGAATTGCGTATGATTTCTGCGAAAAGAAAAAATATATAAAGAGCGCCCATAATTTTGAAAATGATATTCTGGTTGCGTCCAGAAATATTGCCAAAAGATATTCCAGCAGTAAAAGTCATATCCAGGGAACAACAGATCTGGCGCTGACTATTTTTGACAGTATGAAAAAAGTCCATGGAATGGGAGCAAGAGAACGGCTTCTTCTTCAGATTGCTGTTCAGCTTCACGACTGCGGAAAATACATAAGTATGGCAGATGTGGCAGAATGTTCGTATCGTATTATCATGGCAACAGAGATTATAGGGCTTTCTACAGAGGAACGTCAGGTGATCGCAAGCGCTGTGCGGTATAACACCACAGAATTTGTGTACTACGAAAATTTTGACGACGGAGCAGGAATGGATCGAAACCGCTATCTTCTGGTGGCAAAGCTGACTGCCATTCTCCGTCTTGCCAATGCCATGGACAGAAGTCATTATCAGAAAGTGGAAGGGCTCAGAGCAGTGCTGAAGGACAGGGAGCTTCATCTGATCATTGATTCCAGCCGTGATATTTCTCTTGAGCTGGGGCTTCTGAAAGACAAGGTGGAATTTTTTGAAGAAGTGTTTGGCATTCATCTGATCCTGAGAAGGAAAAGAAGAGTGTAAAAAGGAGCGGAAAATCTGATACAGAATTCAGGGAGGATATTGCAGAATGGATACAAAAAAGTTTGAAAAACCGGAATATTATGTAAACAGAGAATTGAGCTGGCTGAAATTTAACGAACGTGTGCTAAGCGAGGCAAGGGACAGGACGCTGCCTCTTTTTGAAAGACTGAAATTTCTGAGTATTACATCCTCAAATCTTGACGAGTTTTTTATGGTCCGTGTAGCCTCCTTAAAGGATCAGGTTCATGCAGGATATGAAAAAACGGATATTGCAGGCCTGACTCCAAAGGAGCAGCTGCGGGAGATCAGTGAACAGACCCATGAGCTGGTGCGTGTGCAGTACAGTACGTTTACCCGTTCCGTGATGCCTGCTCTTG
The DNA here is from genome assembly GCF_028767025.1 of Blautia sp. XA-2221. GTDB lineage: Bacteria > Bacillota > Clostridia > Lachnospirales > Lachnospiraceae > Blautia_A. Next base: position 3,848 of record NZ_JAJQXX010000017.1, on the reverse strand, counting down.
AAAAAGCCGGACTTCATCTGGTTCCTGCCCATGAGGATCTGACAGAAGAACAGAAAGAATTTACAGACCGTTACTTTGAAGACAATGTGTATCCGGTGCTTACGCCAATGGCAATGGATTCTTCCAGGCCGTTTCCGCTGATCCGCAATAAAACATTGAATATCGGCGCTCTGATTTCCAAAAAAGACAAAAAGAAAGGAAAAGAGGTTCTGGAATTTGCCACAGTTCAGGTTCCGTCTGTACTGCCGAGAGTTATTGAGATTCCTTCCGGAAAACAGGGAGTCAGAACGGTGATCCTTCTGGAAGAGATTATTGAGAGAAACATCGGAAAGCTGTTTCTCAGCAATGATGTAGTATGTGCGCACCCATACAGGATCATGAGAAATGCAGACCTTTCTATTGATGAAGACGAGGCGGAAGATCTTCTGGTTGAGATTCAGAAACAGTTGAAAAAACGCCAGTGGGGCGAGGTGATCCGTCTGGAAGCAGAGGAAAAAATGGATAAGCGTCTTCTTAAGATCCTGAAAACAGAGTTTGACATCAGAAACGAGGATATTTTCAGTATAGCAGGACCGCTGGATCTTACAGTGCTTATGAAGGTTTATGGTCTGGAAGGATTTGAAAAGTATAAATCCGGCAAGTATGTTCCTGCTCCGGTTCCTCAGTTCCAGACAGACAAAAATATTTTTGAGGTAATCCGGGAGGGGGATGTATTTCTTCATCATCCATACATGAGCTTTGACCCTGTGGTGAATTTTGTACGGCAGGCCGCAAAAGATCCGGGAGTTCTTGCAATCAAGCAGACGCTTTACCGTGTCAGCGGAAACTCACCTATTATTGCGGCGTTGGCTCAGGCAGCAGAAAACGGCAAGCAGGTAACGGTTTTGGTAGAGCTGAAGGCACGGTTTGATGAAGAAAATAATATTGTGTGGGCGAAAATGCTGGAAAAGGCAGGCTGCCACGTGATTTATGGTCTGGTGGGGTTAAAGACGCACAGTAAGATCACTCTTGTTGTAAGAAGAGAGGAGACAGGGATCCGTCGTTATGTGCATCTGGCTACAGGAAATTATAATGATTCTACGGCAAAGCTTTACACGGACTGCGGCATTTTTACCTGTGACGAGCGTTACGGAGAGGATGCCACTGCAGTGTTTAATATGCTTTCCGGATATTCTGAGCCAAAACGCTGGAATCGTCTGATCGTTGCTCCTATCTGGATGAAAACACGTTTCCTGGAAATGATCGAACGGGAGGCGGAAAATGCAAAAAAAGGAATTGCCGGTCATATCATTGCAAAGATGAATTCCCTTTGTGACCCTGTGATCATGAAGGCACTTTATTACGCCTCATCCTGTGGGGTTCAGATAGACCTGGTGATCCGTGGAATCTGCTGCCTGAAGACAGGAATCCCGGGAGTCAGTGAAAATATTCATGTGCGTTCTATTGTAGGCGATTTTCTGGAACACAGCCGTATTTTTTATTTTTATAACGGAGGTATGGAAGAGTTTTATATGGGAAGCGCAGACTGGATGCCGAGAAATCTGGACCGCCGTGTAGAGATTGTTTTTCCAATAGAGGATGAAAAGATCAAGGCGCAGATCATGCATGTGCTGGAGCTGGAATTAAAAGACAATGTAAAGGCTCATATTCTTCAGTCTGACGGAACCTATGAAAAACAGGACAGAAGAGGAAAACAGCCTGTAAATTCTCAGATGGAATTCTGTCGTGAAGCACAGGAGCTGGCGGGAAAAAAGAAAAAAGAGCAGAAAGAAAATTCCAGAGTGTTTATTCCGGCTGAGCCTTTAGAGGACTTTAAGGAGGAATAAAGAATCTGGAGTGTAGTCCGGGGGGACGAAAGGGAGACAGAAAGTAATGAAAGATACAAAGAAAACTTTTCTTGAAAGAAAGAATGTAATCATATCATTCAGAAGATATGGGATTGACGCCATGAGCGCTATGGCGCTTGGGCTGTTTGCATCACTTCTTATCGGGACGATCATTAATACCATAGGGCAGAATGTAGCTCCGGGAAGTGTGATTTCACAAAGGCTTCTGGAGATAGGAGGTTACGCTACCTCAGTAACAGGACCGGTCATGGCTCTTGCTATCGGACACGCGCTTATGGCGCCGCCTCTTGTGTTGTATTCGCTGGCGGCCGTGGGAGCTGCCTGTAATGCGCTGGGCGGTTCCGGAGGACCTCTGGCAGTGTTTTTTATCGGCATCATTGCCTGTGAAGTGGGAAAGCTGGTATCCAAAGAAACAAAAATTGATATTATTGTGACCCCGGCAGTAACTATTATTACAGGCGGCGCCCTTGCAATTATTTTTGCGCCTATGTTTAAATCCGTCTGTGATGCATTGGGCGTATTTATCGGATGGGCCACAAATCTTCAGCCGCTTCTGATGGGTGTAGTGGTTTCCGCTGTGGTGGGTGCGGTTCTGACTCTTCCCATAAGTTCGGCGGCAATCTGTGCAGCAATCGGTCTGGGAGGCAGTGCGGTACTTGCCGGACTTGCTGACGGTACTGTGACAATGGAAATCTGGAACGGACTTTCTTTGGCAGGCGGAGCGGCAACAGCAGGATGCTGCGCCCATATGCTGGGGTATGCGGTATTAAGCTTTCCGGATAACGGAATCGGCGGATTTGTGGCGCAGGGACTTGGAACCTCTATGCTTCAGGTGCCGAATCTGATGAAAAAATCTGTGCTGTGGATTCCGCCTACCATTACTGCTGCCATCACAGGCGCTCTTTCTACCTGTGTGTTCCAGATGAGGAATAACGGACCTGCAATATCTTCCGGTATGGGAACTTCCGGACTTGTAGGTCCCATTGGAATCATAACAGGCTGGTCAGACCTGCCGAAAGGCTACGAAGCAGGGGCTTTCCAGTGGGTGGGAATGATCCTGATCTGCTTTGTGCTTCCAATTGTAATTACCTGGGTCATCGGAAAGGTGTTCCGGGCAAAAGGGATCATTAAGCCCGGGGATCTGAAGATTGATATGGGCTGATTGCTGTGGAAGCTTGATGAATATATAAAAAAATAAAAAGACAGATATCTTATGACAACTGTGAATTTTTCCATTGGCATACTCCGGAAAAGAACTGCAGAAGGGCATAAGCTCTGTCTTTTATTCAATTTATGACTTTTTGGGTTTTAGTTGTCTGCTTTGCCGGGGCAGAAGCGCGGGTTTCCACAGGAGAGAAATTTTCCGGCAGATTCCTGTATCTGGCACTTATCCAGTTTTTGCTTCACTGCTCTATCTCCTCCCAAAACAGATCATTGAGGGTTTTTCCCAGCTCCCGGCAGATGGCTGTACACAGCTTTAGAGAGGGATTATAATCTCCGGCCTCCATCATTCCAATGGTCTGCCTGGTAACGCCGACCTTTTCTGCCAGTTCGATCTGAGAGAGTCCTTTTTCCATTCGCGTAAACTTTAGTTTCAGATTTTTCATCAGTTTCTCCTGTGTTATTTGTTGGCTTTAGTATAATATTGTTTCTATAGAACGTCAATTATATTTTGCATATCATAATTATATATAACTTATGATAGATATATATTGCTTTTGAATATTTTTTTAAAATTTTTTCAAAAAAAGCTTGCATTTTATCGAAACCTGATATATACTAAGCAAGTCGGTTGACGCAGGAGCGTTAAACAAGCAGAGATAAGGCCAGTTGGTCAAGGGGTTAAGACGCCGCCCTCTCACGGCGGAAACACGGGTTCGATTCCCGTACTGGCTGCTCTTAATAAAACCGATAAAACAACAGAATAAGGCCAGTTGGTCAAGGGGTTAAGACGCCGCCCTCTCACGGCGGAAACACGGGTTCGATTCCCGTACTGGCTGC
>NZ_JAJQXX010000016.1 GCF_028767025.1 Blautia sp. XA-2221 | reverse complement strand
GTCTTTAGACTCCAGTGCCGGTAACAGACCCTTATAGGGTCAAAGCAAACCACCGGCTAAGCCGGTGGTCGTGATTAAAATTCGGAGGTTATACGATCATGGGATTAAATAAAAAATCTGTTGATGATATCAACGTAAAAGGCCAGAAAGTTCTGGTAAGATGCGACTTTAACGTGCCGCTGAAAGAAGGAAAGATCACAGACGAAAACCGTCTTGTAGCAGCTCTTCCTACTATTAAAAAACTGGTTGCTGACGGCGGAAAGATCATTCTCTGCTCTCATCTTGGAAAACCGAAGGGAGAACCGAAACCGGAGCTTTCTCTTGCTCCTGTAGCAGTTCGCCTTTCTGAGCTTCTTGGACAGGAAGTAAAATTTGTTGCAAGCCCTGTTGTTGTTGACGACACAGTAAAAGCAGCAGTAGACGCTATGAACGACGGAGAGATCGTTCTTCTTGAAAACACACGTTATCGTGCAGAGGAAACAAAGAACGGCGAAGCTTTCAGCAAAGATCTTGCTTCCCTTGCAGACGTATTTGTAAATGATGCATTCGGAACAGCTCACAGAGCACACTGCTCCAACGTTGGTGTTACAGAATTTATCGACACCTGTGTAGTAGGATACCTGATGCAGAAAGAAATCGATTTCCTTGGAAAAGCAGTAGAAACTCCGGTAAGACCGTTTGTTGCTATCCTTGGCGGTGCAAAAGTTGCTGATAAGCTGAACGTAATTTCCAACCTTCTTGAGAAATGCGATACTCTGATCATCGGCGGCGGTATGGCTTATACTTTCCTTAAAGCAAAAGGTCTTGAAGTAGGCGCTTCTCTCGTAGATGATACAAAACTTGACTACTGCAAGGAAATGATCGAAAAAGCAGAGAAACTTGGTAAGAAACTTCTTCTTCCTGTAGATACTGCTATCGCAAAATCTTTCCCGAATCCGATCGATGCTGAGATCCCGGCTGAGTATGTTGACTGCGATGCAATTCCGGCAGACGTACTTGGACTTGATATCGGACCGAAGACAGCAGAGATTTATGCAGAAGCTGCTAAAACAGCTAAGACTGTTGTATGGAACGGACCAATGGGCGTATTTGAGAACCCGGTTCTTGCAAAAGGTACAATCGCAGTGGCAAAAGCTCTTGCAGAAACAGATGCAACAACAATCATCGGCGGCGGTGACTCTGCAGCTGCAGTAAACCAGCTTGGCTTTGGTGACAAGATGAGCCACATTTCCACAGGCGGCGGCGCTTCTCTGGAATTCCTGGAAGGTAAGGAACTGCCGGGTGTAGCAGCAGCAAACGATAAATAAACAATTGGTAGGTTGTACTGTAGTGACTCGAACTTCTTTGCAGAAGAGGCGGGAACCATAATCGCCGTTTCTTTGCAATGGTAGATTAGACAAAATAAAACAGTGGAGGTTTATATTGGAAATTCTCATTCCATAATAATAAGCAATCCACTGTTTACAAATGAATTATAAACAAGATAGGAGAAAATAAAAATGGCAAGAAAGAAAATTATCGCTGGTAACTGGAAAATGAACATGACTCCCAGCGAGGCAGTTAAATTAGTAGAAACTCTGAAACCGCTTGTAAATAATGAAGAAGTTGACGTAGTATTCTGCGTTCCGGCTATCGACATTATTCCGGTTGTAGAGGCATGCAAAGGAACAAACATTCAGATCGGCGCTGAGAACATGTACTTTGAAGAGAAAGGCGCTTACACAGGCGAGATTTCTCCGGCTATGCTTACAGATGCAGGTGTAAAATATGTTGTTCTCGGACATTCTGAGAGAAGAGAATATTTTGCAGAAACAAACGAAACTGTAAACAAAAAAATGCTGAAAGCTTTTGAACACGGAATTACTCCGATCATGTGCTGTGGCGAGACTCTTGACCAGAGAGAGCAGGGCGTGACAATGGATTTCATCCGTCAGCAGGTTAAAGTTGGTTTCCAGAATGTAACAGCAGATCAGGCAAAAACAGCAGTGATCGCTTACGAGCCGATCTGGGCTATCGGAACAGGAAAGACAGCTACAACTGAGCAGGCTCAGGAAGTTTGTGCAGGAATCCGTGCATGCATCGCAGAAATTTATGATGAAGCAACAGCAGAAGCAATCCGTATCCAGTACGGCGGATCTGTAAATGCTGCAACAGCTCCGGAACTGTTCGTACAGAACGATATCGACGGCGGCCTTGTTGGCGGGGCTTCTCTGAAAGAAGAGTTCGGAAAGATCGTAAACTACAAATAAATAATATTTGTAATCTAAAGTGATTAAGAAAGCACCGCAGAATGTCCGGTTTTGGAAACATAATTTCAGAACCGGAATATTCTGCGGTGTTTTGCTTATCTGTCAGGTAGAGCCTTTGGGGAATCCGGCAGATGGCATGGAAGTGTGAATTTCTGAGTGAAAGGAATCTGATAAAAAGATAAAGGCTGTTTTCTGTGAATTGTCAGGAAAATAAAATCGCAGGAATTTTTCGGGGAAAATCCTTGAAAAATTCCTGATTTTTGGTAGTATATAATAGGTAATAACAAGTAAAGTAAGACTCTGCGTTTATGCAGAGAAATTATACAAAAAGGAGAGCATTATGAGCAAAAAACCAACTGTTTTAATGATCCTTGACGGTTATGGACTGAATGACAGACATGACGGCAACGCAGTATACGAGGCAAAGACTCCTGTTATGGACAGCCTGATGGCAGAGTATCCTTTTGTAAAAGGAAATGCAAGTGGACTGGCAGTAGGACTTCCGGACGGTCAGATGGGCAACTCTGAAGTCGGACATATGAATATGGGCGCAGGCCGCATTGTATATCAGGAGCTGACAAGAATCACAAAAGAAATTAACGACGGGGATTTCTTTAAGAACGAAGCGCTTCTTGCAGCAATGAAAAATGCAAAGGACAATGATTCTGCAATTCATTTTATGGGGCTTCTTTCTGACGGCGGTGTTCACAGCCACAATACACATCTTTACGGACTTCTGGAAATGGCAAAGAGAGAAGGACTGAAAAAAGTTTATGTACACTGCTTCCTGGATGGCCGTGATACACCTCCGGCTTCAGGTAAAGGATACATTGAAGCACTGCAGGCTAAGATGGATGAGATTGGTGTAGGAGAGATCGGTGTTGTTTCCGGACGTTACTATGCAATGGACCGTGATAACCGCTGGGATCGTGTAGAGCTTGCCTATAAGGCTCTTACCCAGGGCGAAGGCGTAAAGGGAACAGATGCGGCAGAGGCTGTGCAGGCATCCTATGACAATGAAAAAACAGACGAATTTGTACTTCCTACTGTAATCGAAAAAGACGGAAAACCGGTAGCAACTGTTCAGGATCACGATTCTGTTGTATTTTTCAACTTCCGTCCGGATCGTGCCCGTGAGATCACAAGAGCTTTCTGTGATGATGATTTCAAAGGCTTTGAACGTGAGAAGAAGCTGGATCTGACTTTTGTATGCTTTACAAATTATGATGAGACGATCCAGAATAAGATCGTAGCATTCAATAAGGTACAGCTTCATAATACCTTTGGCGAATATCTGGCAGCACATGATATGACTCAGGTTCGTATTGCAGAAACTGAAAAATATGCTCATGTTACTTTCTTCTTCAATGGCGGCGTAGAAGAGCCGAATAAGGGAGAGGACAGAATTCTTGTAAAATCTCCGAAGGTTGCAACCTATGATCTTCAGCCGGAGATGAGCGCACCTCAGGTTTGTGACAAGCTGGTTGAGGCAATCAAATCTGACAAATATGATGTAGTGATCATCAACTTTGCAAATCCGGATATGGTAGGTCATACAGGTGTGGAAGCAGCAGCAGTCAAGGCTGTGGAAACAGTTGATGAATGTGTGGGAAGAGCGGTAGAGGCTCTGAAGGAAGTAAACGGACAGATGTTTATCTGTGCAGACCATGGAAATGCAGAGCAGCTTGTTGACTATGAGACAGGAGAACCATTTACTGCTCATACAACCAATCCGGTTCCGTTTATTCTTGTAAATGCAGATCCGAAATATACTCTGAAAGAGGGCGGATGTCTTGCTGACATTATTCCGACTCTGATCGAGCTGATGGGAATGGAAAAACCGGAAGAGATGACAGGAGAATCCCTTCTGATCGAAAAATAAAACATAAAACTGAGACAGGGTGCAGGCAGATATTGTCAAAATATAAAGCCGAACTTCTCTGTCAAGAAAAGTCCCTGAGCAATGCGGGAAAACCTGTGCTGCTCAGGGTTTTTTTGCATTAAGGATAAAAAAAACAATGCAGGATACAATATAAGTATTGTCTGCCGTTATAATAAAATTATGGAAATCCTGGTATATTGTGAAAAAATATAGGGCAGATATGGTACAAATACCATGAAATATGTTATAATATGAAAGATTGAAGATTCGATATGCAAACAGAGGTTGTTTTTGATGTTACAGTCTAGGAGAATGGAGATAGATGAGCAGTAAAAAAGAAAGAAATGATGTGGGATCCGGGCCTGGAGAAAGCATTGATTTTGAAGATAAAATTAATGCGGCAATGGATAAGATCATGAAAGACCCTGAGGGAGAAAGCAACAGTTTCCAAAAAGAATACGAACCGGAAAACGGAGAGTATGAAACCGGGAAATACGAATCAGAGGAAGAATACGATTCCGAAGATGAGTACGGTCCGCAGGATGGATATGACACAGAGGCAGAGTATGATTCCGGCGAATATGACGAAGAAGGATATGATGAGCCGGAGGAAGAGAATGTCCTGAATACTTACCAGAATGGAAATACTTCGGGCAAAGCAAAGTCAGCAAGGCCTCAACCTGTAAAGTATGTACCTATGGATGACATAGAAGAGAAACTGGCATTTCTTCCGGAGAATAAAAAGAAAAAGCATAAAGGACTGAAAATCACAGGGCTGGCAGCTGCTATGGCAGTTGTTGTGGCAGGGTGCGTTTATGCGGGAATGTCCTATTATTATTCAGATCGCTTCTTTGAAGATACCTGGATCAACGGAATCGACTGTTCAGGCAAGACAGCATATGAGGTGGAAATGGCTCTGGCAGATAAGGTACAGGATTATTCCATTCAGGTATCATCCAGAAATCAGGAGCCTCAGGTGATCACAGGTGATCAGATCGATTACAGGTATCTTTCTACAGGAGAAACACTTCAGCTTCTGAAAGATCAGAAGCCCTATAAGTGGATCAGAGGCTTCTACGAGCCCAAAAGCTATACAGTGGCAGAAAATGTAGCCTATGATAAAACTCTTCTCCAACAGCAGGTTACCTCTCTGAACTGTGCAAAAACCGAGAATCAGACAGCGCCTGAAAATGCATATGTGGCTTTCAGGGACAATCAGTTCCAGATCGTGCCGGAAACAGAAGGTACTCAGCTTAACGTAAAGCAGGCTTACAGGATTCTTGACCAGGCTGTGGCTGACACACAGGCATCTGTTGATTTTGGAACAACGCCGGATGCATATGTGGCAGCAGAAGTAACTCAGAATGATCCGGAACTTCAGTCTGCGCTGGAGGCCTGCAATAATTATACAAAGGCAAGCATCACATATACCTTTGGAGATCAGACGGCAACGCTTGACGGCAATATGATCAAGGACTGGCTTCAGTTTGATGAGAAAGGTCAGCTTCTGATGGACGATAATACGTTCCACCAGCACATTGCAGATTATGTGGCACAGCTTGCAGCAACCTATAACACAGTAGGAACAGAACGGGAATTTCATACAACCAGTGGACGGACTGTTTATGTATACAGCTCTGTTTATGGCTGGGCCATCGATCAGGCAGCAGAGGCGGCGCAGCTTGCTCAGGAGATTCAGTCGGGAACTCAGACAACACGGGAGCCGATTTATGAGCAGAGAGCCAATTCTCATGGCTTAAATGATCTCGGAAATACCTATATTGAAGTAGATCTCAGCAATCAGCATATGTATTATTATCAGTCAGGCTCTCTGATTTTTGATTCGGATTTTGTATCCGGAAATATGAGTTATTCAGACAGACAGACTCATGCCGGTATCTTTACCTTATATTCAAAGACAAGCCCATCGGTTCTTCGTGGAGACAAAAAACCGGACGGTACTTACGAATATGAAGAACCGGTAGATTACTGGATGCCTTTTGACGGCGGAATAGGGTTCCATGATGCGCCCTGGAGAGATGCTTTCGGAGGAGATATTTATCTGACCAGCGGTTCACACGGATGTATCAACCTTCCACCGGAAAATGCAGCAGTTCTGTACAGCATTATTGACTATAATGTACCAATCGTATGCTTTTACTAAAGACAATGGAGGAATAACAGAGAAATGAGCAGATCTTTTGATTTTATCCTTGCAGGAGCTTCTTTGATCGTGGGAATTATGCTTCTGACAGGACATGGTGACTTTTTTATGAAGGGCGGAAACTCTCAGCTTCGCAAGGCAAAATATGATGAGGCTAAAATGGCAAAGGGGTCAGGCGTAGCTTTAATCCTGATCGGAATTGCCACACTGATTGATTCTTATACAACAACCGTTGCGGCGAAGGTCGGATATATTATAGTTCTTGTGATCATTATGGCAGGACTGATGTGGTATCTGAAAAAGAAATGTATGAAAAGCTGAATTGACAGTCAGAGTGAAATAATAAAACAGTCATAAGAAAACGGGGAGAATGTGATTTAGAATTAAACCACATTTTCCCCGCTTTTTTTAATCAAACAGCCGTATCAGATCAGAAGGTTTACTGATCCAGTAGTTCGGTTCCGGTACATTTCCAAATCCATAGGAGGCAAACACAAAGGGAACACCAGCCTTCTGGCAGGAAAGGAAATCTCCCATAGTATCACCTACATATACAGTGTCTTTCAGATGATAAGTATCCATAAGCTTCCGGATCGTATCATGCTTTTCCAGACCTGTATCGCCAAAGCACAGATGTCCTCTGAAATATTTTCCAAGTCCGGAAGATTGCAGAAATACTTCAATATATCCTTTCTGACAGTTGCTGACAATGTAAAGAGGATATTTTTCAGAAAGAGTTTTCAGAGTTTCGTCCAGATCTTCATAAAGAGGCGCGCATGTTTTAAGAAGAGCCTCGTGTTCCGCCTGGCAGCAGGCATTTATGATCCGAAGCTGTTCTGCTTCTGTTTTGTCCGGTAATAACTGAGCTGCAATAGCCGGAAGTGGCTGGCCGAAAAGTCCCGTCAGCCTTTCAGCGGTGATCGTTATATTCATATGTTCTTTATTGTGCAGATATCTGTCCCAGGATTCTGCAACAATTTCCGTGGAATCCCACAGAGTTCCGTCTACATCAAAAATAATACTGTCCATAAAATTCCTTCCTGTATGTAAATATATAGTTTTTGGCGATCTGATTTCTGCTTTAACAGTTTGGATTATACACAGAGGAGATACAAAAATCAACCTGTCAGCAAAGAAAAAAGACATTTTTGCATAGTTGCAGGACAGATAAAAAACACGGAGGTTATTTCGAGTAACATAACATTGGAAAGCTTTCTGCAGAGATTCTGGTGTGAATTTCTGAAAATATCAGAAAAGGAGGAAATACGAAATGAAACGAAAAGTTCTTATGGCTCTGGCAATAGGAGCAGGATGCTGTCTTATTACAGGAAATGTTCTGATAGCACAGCCTTCAACTTCTCAGTGGGAATATGTAGAGCAGACAGATGATGGCATGCTTGTGTTCCGTATGGGAGAAATTGAACTGAAGGTTCCAGAAAACTGGAAAGATTCTTATGTGCGTAAAGAGGATAACGGAGGTGAAGCCTTTTATCTGAAGGATTCTGATGCAAAAGAAAAAAATAAACTGTTCTGGTTAAAAGACAGCGAAGGGCTCCAGGCTTTGTGGGATGAAGAATACAGGGCTAAATGGGAACCCCAGAAGGATAATTCTGATTCAGAAGATCAGAAAACAGAAGACGACAGCGATAAGTCCCAGAATGATTCACAGGGGCAGGAGAATCAGAATTCAGAAGATAATTCTGATTCCACAGAGGAACAGGGATTTCGGTTTGCATATGAAAAAGTATTAACAGATAAAATGATAACAGAGATGCTGGGAACTTTTTATGATACGGGAGCCCGTGTGATTTTACGTCATACACAGCAGTATGATATGTACAGGTTTCTTTCCTGGCATCCGGATTATGTGGACGAAAGAATGAAAAGGGAACAGATTTTAGCTGTCATACACAGGAAAGGGGAGACAAAAACACAGAAAAAAATACATGATTATGAAATATAGGATTTGCTGGAAAATGATATTCCATATTTTCGTGCAGAAGGAAGAGATCGTTGTATTTATACGGGAGATGGGAAAAGAGTGAATGACTATTTTCTTATTTCACCTTATGAAGCATGGAAAATCCACATGAAAGATTTAGGAAAAAAAGACTGCCGGCATCAATGTGATCTGATCTGGCTTTCTATGACAATGCAGAGAAAAAGCAGAAACAGTTCCTCTAAGATCTGTTCTGGATTTGTGTAGAAAGAACAGGTAGTAAGACACATAAAAAATATCATTACCTGGATTGTGGATACAGCAGTCATTGCGGAGGATGGAGCAGGATGGATCGGCTTGCAGTTTTTTGAAAATGGTTTATGGAAAATGGTTCCTGCAGGAATGTACCTGTATGAGGGGATTTCCGGAATTGCATTGCTTCTTGGGGAGTATTTAAAATATTTTCAGGATGAAAAAGCAAAGGATATATTTAATCTTGCTGTAAAAAGGTTGTGTGTTTATACACAGGAACTGGAAACAGGACTGGTGAAGAGCGGTATAAGAACAGGAATAGTCGACGGAGAGTGTTCTATTGTATATACTTTTATGATTTTATATGAGATTACAGGGGAGAAAAAATATCTGCATTATGCAGAGAAACATTTTACTGTTATAAAAAAATATTTCGCACAGGATGCCAATTATGATCTTTTAAGTGGAAATGCGGGAGCAGCCATTGCAGCTCTGAAGCTGTATCAGATAAAAAAAGAATGTGCGGAACCGGAAGAACAGTACCTGACAGAGGCTGTTGAGATTGAAAGAAAATTATGGGATTGCAGGCAGGACATGGAAAATGGCTGTGGATGGACGATTTTCAATGTAAAAAAACTCTGGCAGGAATGGCTCACGGAAACAGTGGATTTTTAATGCTTTATGCTGCTCTGTATCAGATAACCGGAAACAAAGAATACCTGAAAAAAATAAATTTGCTCTGTGAGTATGAGAACAGTCTGTACTCAGAAGAAAAAGAAAACTGGTTGGATCTCAGAGCCCCGGAAAATGAAAAGAAGGTAATGAATGCGTGGTGCCATGGGGCGCCCGGAGTTCTTCTTGCCCGTCTGCAGATTGAAAAGATAAAAGAATATCAGGGAATAGAAGAAGATGTAAAAAGAGCTTCATACAGTCTGTTTTATGGAAAAGAGGATGGGAAAATCTGTATTTGCCATGGACTGGCCGGGCGTCTACTGATTATGAAGAAATATCTGGAACAACATAAACAGTCTGAATTCAGAGAGATTTATAATCAAAAAGTTCAGGAGTTGATTTTGATGTTGGAACAGAAAGATGATTTGAATGTTTCGGAAACCCGGAATCCTGCATTTATGAATGGAATATCAGGAGTTGTATATGCTCTGCTGAAAATATATACTGAGATGAAATAAATAATAAGATCCGTATCAGATAAGCCTCACAGAAAACTGTGAGGCTTATTACGTTATCTTTCACGGAAATATTCGGTGATCAGCTGTTTTTTGGTACGATTTACATACTGGCGCGAAACATGAAGTATTTCTGCTATTTCGGAATCAGTTTTATACTGGAAGAAGAAAAGAAACATAATCTGCCTGCGCATTCCTTTTTCGGTAATGTTTTGATATAGTTACAGATGTCATAGTAGGATTCATCAAAAGAGGAAGGTGCAGAAAGCATATCAATGGAATAGGTAACTTTAATCGTTGATGTGCTGTTTCTGTCAGAAGCGGGAAACGGGGTTCTTGGCCGCCTGCGCCAGCTCCGGGTTGTCCCGCAGGGATTTCTGATACACAAACTCGGCGTTGGCGGCAATGGACTTTCGCTCGGCCTTGGCGGCGGTCCGGTACCGTAATTGCTGGGGCGAAATGTTCAGCCGTTCCGCAAGGATTTTGCGGTCGCCGCTGGCCTGATTGAGCAGGCAGATAAAGTCGCTGTTTTCCAAAATGTTCTCAATTTCCGGGGAGGAAAGCAGGTCTTTCACATTCTGCGTCGCACCTGTGGGAATCCCGCCCCACTTACGAAAACGCTTCCAAATCTCGCAGGAAAAGGCCGCCGTCTGTTCCTCACGCAAAATCAGGTGGAACTCATCACAGAAATACCATGTCGCCTTACCCTTGCTGCGGTTTTGGGTGACGCGCCCCCAAATCTGGTCTTGGACAATGAGCATACCGATTTTCTTTAGCTGCTTGCCCAGCTCCTTGATGTCAAAGGCCACAATGCGGTTTTGAATGTCGATGTTGGTTCTGTGGTTGAACACATTTAAGCTGCCTTGCGTATCTCCAGATACTTCATCAGCAGATTGGGAAGAAATATTGCTTCCTCCGCCGCTTTTTGTGCAAGCAGTTCTTTCCGTTTTTCGCCCAGCTCGGTAATCCAGCCTTTGAGGTTTTGGATAAGTTGCCGGATGGACTTCATCAGACTGTTGGCGGCTCTGATTTCCCGGTTCAGGTTTCCGATATTCGTCTGGATACCTCGCTTTTCCATCTGCCGGACAGCAGCCCCCTCATGGACAGTAGGGACAATATCAAGTCCCTGTCTGGCATAGGAACGCAAGTCCACACGCTCCGGTCGGTCATTGGCTTCCAGATAGCGGTTCTGGATGACTTCCCATTCATGCCGCCAGATTTCACAATACCTCTGGTCGTTCCAGTCCACCGTATCCTCCTTGTGGCTTTTCCACCTGCCGGACGGAAGTTTTATCCGTTCCCCGTTTTCATCAAGGTCATAAACCTTGCGGCTCTTGGGAAGCCATTTCCCATGTTCGTCCATTGCCCTCATAGTGAGTAAGACATGGGCGTGGGGATTGTGTCCCGGCGGATGGGGGGCATGGACAGCAAAGTCAACGATCATGCCTTTGGAAACAAACTGCTGTTCACAAAACTCCCGGACAAGGACAGCGTACTGGTCAGGCGGTATCTCTCTGGGAATGGTAAGCACCCACCGCCTTGCAAGCTGGGAGTTCCATTGCTTCTCCACCGCTTCGGCGGCATTCCATGAAATCATTGAACGGTATCGCCCCGGCGAAGATGACCCACATTTGAAAGTGCTGCAAGCCGCCCATATCAGTGATGATGAATATTTCAGCCATATGGTTCTGGATGACCTAAACCTGATTATCCGGGATATTCGGGAAACCCATAAAAAGGACAGTGAGAGTGCGCCCCAAACCACCGTTGCCGATGAACTGAAAGAAAATCTGGAAGCAGTCGAAAATTTCAAGGGCAGTCGTTTGGAAAAACTGGCAGTGCTTTACTGCAAGCAGCTCGGTATCAACTATAAAAATTTATCGGAAGAAGAATTTCGCTGGCTCATTCGGATTCTACAAAAATCAAAGAAAATGGGAACACCTATCAGTCAGAGGAAAAAACGGTAAAGAAAAAACGCTGTTGCATGGTTCGTTGGCTTCCATGTAGCAGCGGTTTTTGCTGGAATTATTCAGTTGAATTTTTAGAACGACAAACTGGAAATTATTCAATTCTTTGTGTGCCTAATTGTAATTGTTCAAGGGACGGCATGAATTTATAGTTGATTCCAGAGTACAGAATCCGGAGCAGATTTACATTGCCAAGGAAACCCACGAAGAAATCCATACAGCTCTGCAAATGATTGAGGAACGAGAGAAAGCCTACCTCTGGTATCGCTTTGGCTTTGAGGACGATGTACTCCATCCCTTGAACGAAACAGCAAAACATTTCCACCTGTCAGAAAGCAGAGCAAAGTCCACGGAAAAGCTGGCATTGGATAACTTCTGGCTGGAACTGCCGTGGTGGCTTGAATAACCACTCCTCATCTATATTGCAGTACCAGTTCAAATTGTGTACCCTGTGATGTACTTTGAAGAATTCGGACATCTCCGCCATGTCTTTTTGCAATTTCACGCACAAGAGCAAGCCCCAATCCTGCACCGCCAATAGCACGGTTGCGAGAGGAATCCACTCTGAAAAAAGGGTCGAAAACCTGCTCCTGTTTGGCAGATTCTATTCCAATACCAGAGTCTGAAATCAGGATTTTGGCAAATTCTTTTTCTGCAATGATTTGAATGGAGACCGTTCCATTTGCCTGATTGTATTTAATCGCATTTTCGACTAAATTAAAGATAGCACGATAAATCAGAATATCATTTCCCATTATAGATGCATCGCCAGGTAATTGTATCAGCTTAACATGGCGATCGATGGCAAGCTGTGTTAAATCACAAATTACTTCTTCAGAAATATCTGCCAGAGAAATGTGATCTGTTTTGGATGCCGTTTGCGTTTCTGTCATTTGCAGCAATGTTGCAATCACATCGGAAAGACGGTCTGTCTGATTCTCTATCCGTTCGAGAACTTCTTCATAGTCTGTAATTGTTGGGTCAGGCTGCTTCTGAAATACCTCGATATTCGTTTTCACAATTGCAATGGGAGTTCGCAGTTCATGAGCTGCGTTTGCCGCAAATTGTTTCTGCGCAGAAAAAGTTTTGTCCAATCGTTTCAACATCTTATTGAAAGAGTCTGCCAAATGTGCAATTTCACAGTTCCTGCTGTTGAGCATAATTGGCTCATGGAGATCATTTGCTTCAATATCTTCAATCTTTTTTTCGAGCTGCTTCAACGGCTTCAAAGAAAATCCAACAACGAAGTACGTAAGCGTGCTTCCGATGATTGCAATGACCATAGTGATAAAAACGCTTTTCCACTTGAAATGTGTTTGTGTATTTTTAATTTCTACAGAAACATCCTCTGGGATATCCACAAAGAAGCCCTCAGAATCTTGAAAATCCTCACCGGATGGGATGCCTTGAAAATTGACTGTTACGGTATCACCAATAGAATCCATGTAAAAGATTGCATATTTGCTGATCAATACATTGAGCAGGGTACAGGTTGCAATCACCAAAAGGGCTGTGAATATCGTTAGCTGCCACTGCAATGAAATTTTTCTTTTCATATTTTTTCCCCTCCCAGTACATATCCCTGTCCGACACGATTCAAAATTGGATCATACCCAAGTGCCTGCCGCAATTTCTTGCGAAGAGCAGAAATGTGTACTCGAATCGAGTTGCTGAAAGCATCTACACTGCTATCCCAGACATGCTGAATCAATTCCTCCTGGCTCACAGGTCTTCCTTGATTCATCATAAGATATTCTAAAAGCCCCAGCTCCTTCCGAGTAAGCTCCAATTGATTGCTTCCCGCATAAGCCGTTCTTTTTTTCGTATTGAGCGAGATTTCCTTATATTGAAGTATAATGTCATGCTGTACCACTCGTCTACGGGTTAAGCTCCTTACCCGTGCTTCTAATTCTTCAAAATGGAAAGGTTTGCAAAGATAATCGTTGGCACCAGCATCCAGCCCATCTACCTTATTCTGCAATTCTCCCCTTGCAGAGAGGATCAATACATTGGTTTCATCGTCCTCTTGTCTTAATTGTTTTAGAAGATCCATCCCATCCATACCAGGGAGATTCAAGTCCAAAACAATTAAATCATAGGTTTCTACCTGGATTCGTTTACTAGCTTCTAAACCATCGAAGCAAACATCAACTTCATATCCGTCCATTCTAAGTCCCTTTGCAATCGTTTCGCAGAGGGACTTTTCATCTTCTATTATTAGCAAGCGCATCTTGTATATCCTTTCTTGTTAGAGCAAATGATTACTTCTCACTATAGCATAGAACACATCCCTTTTCAAATTTCGAAAAACGAAAAAGCAGTAAAAAATTCTCATCTTACTTGTATCTTAACAGGAATTTTATATACCCTATGCTATGCTGTATCTCGTTATTAAAAGAAGCAAGGACTATCGTTGAAGGAGGTGTGCTATGAATCTTGTAAAAAGGAATTGGAAGCAGTTTCTTCTCCTTGTTGTTGCAACGGCTTTTGTCTGTTTCGGCGTTTATCGTGGAGAGGTAGATACTGTTTTTTCAAAAGCAATTCGATTGTGCTTAGAATGTGTAGGAATAGGGTGATTGATTATGCGGAAGCTGAATTTTAAGAAATTTATTTCAAAAAGAAATACGATACAAATGTTAGCTACACTCCTGACAAACATCCACCTTCCGAACTTTTTCAAAGGAACAATCTATACTGGTAAACTCAAGAGTGTCTGCGTTCCTGGATTAAATTGTTATTCCTGTCCGGCTGCTGGCGGTGCTTGTCCAATCGGGTCGTTTCAGGCAGTCGTGGGTTCATCCAAGTTTCATTTTTCGTATTATATTACAGGAATTTTGATTTTCTTTGGTGTGCTGTTCGGAAGATTTATTTGTGGATTTTTATGTCCATTTGGATGGTTTCAGGATTTGCTTCATAAAATACCGTTTAAGAAATTTTCAACCAAGAAACTGAAATTTCTAACTTATGTAAAATACATTGTGCTATTGGTTGCGGTACTCATGCTCCCCATGCTTCTGACAAATTCTACGGGAATGGGAGATCCCTATTTTTGTAAATATATCTGTCCTCAGGGGATTTTGGAAGGTGGAATTCCGTTGTCCATCATAAATCCTTCCATTAGAGAAGCATTGGGACCATTATTTAGTGCTAAATTCGTTATCTTAGCAGCCTTTATCTTTTTGAGCATTATTTTTTACAGACCATTTTGCAAATGGATTTGTCCTCTTGGAGCACTGTATTCCCTGTTTAACAAAGTGTCCTTTTGTCACTATCATGTTGATCAGGATGCTTGTGTTTCCTGCGGAAAATGCAGCAAAGTATGCAAAATGGATGTAGACATTACAAAGAACCCCAATGATTTCGAGTGTATTCGTTGTGGAGAATGTGCGAAAGCATGCCCTACAAAAGCGATTACCGTATCTTGGGGAATTTCAAGACAAAAAACAGAAAATAAAAAAGGAGCCATTCAAAATGAAAAAAACTAAACTCATGATTTTCCTGATTGTATCTATGTTTGTTTTAACATCTTTTGTGGGATGTAGTGCCGAAAATAACCACCAGAATACCGACAACAGTCCTTCTGAAAACATGACCTCTGCATCAGAAAGCTTTCCTAATTTTCAGGGGATGGATTTTGATGGTAATGCAATCAGCGAATCTATTTTTGAAGAAAACAAGGTGACTGTCTTGAGCTTCTGGTTCAATGGCTGTACCGCCTGTGTCAATGAAATGCCTGATTTGGAAGCCTTTAATCAAGAGCTGAAAGAAATGGGCACTGAAATTATTGGAGTGAATACAGAAGCAGCAAATGGCGATCAGCAGCTCCAGGAAGCAAAGGATATTTTGAAAAAACAGGGCTGTACCTTCCGCAATATCGTGATTACAGAGGGAGAGGAAGCCCAAAAATTTGTAAGTAAAATTATGGCATTTCCTACAACTATTTTAGTGAACCAAAATGGGAAAATCATCGGAGAGCCTATTACCGGCAGCATTGAGTCTAAAGAAAAACAGCAAAAAATTGTAGAGCTGATTCAAAATGCAATATCCGATTCTGCTATGGAACAAGAAGTGACAAACATGGATACCTCAGTGGGAAATGAGAGCAACAATGCAGAGGCATCCACAGATATGAGTCCAGAGCTTACTGTACTATATGATGATTTGAATGGTGTATTTTCGGAACATTATGATTTGTGGATGAAAGTTTTAATGAATGCGCCTAAAGACAAAATTGATCAGATAGATGTGGAAATAAGCTACCCTGAGTATTTGACAAAAGCGCTGGAAAACACCGCCGATTTAACACCGGAGGAAATCGAACAAATATCCAAGGATATTGAGAAAATTGGTGAAATTAACAGCCAGATTCAACAGTTAGAATCTGAATCTAACAAATAATATATTGTTATAAAAAGGTTTCCATCCATTTACTAAGTAAAAAATCCGTCCTGATTTTAATCGGACGGATTTTTTATGTTATACGATAATCAGGATTAGGAAGTCACATTAGATCATCCCAAAATATTTGAACGCTTCTCGGATCGCTTCCTCTTATCTTTTTCATAATATCACCATCCCATCAAATCCAAATTGTGATGGTGTTTGGGTGCAAAAAAGCCGCCGTACACAGCGGCAGCTTCACAATCAGCAGACGGCCCGGAGTTACTGGCCGTCCCGCCATTCCAGCACAGCCAGCGAAAAAATCTCGCCCCATGCTTCACATAGTCTGCGGTCTATTTCCCTTACAAGTTCTTCGGCTTCCCCGTCCGTGGGCGGGGGGTATCATGTTCCGCAATCCACTGGCACAGCACCGCAGCGGAAATGATCGCCCGGTAGATTTCCTGCTCATACCTGAAATAATCTGCAAATGTCCATTCGTCCGAGTGTCCCATCGGTCACGCTCCTTTCTCTATGGCCGCTTTATTCTGCGGCAAAATCTTCATCCGACAGCTCAATGTCGTAGAGGTCAAAGGGTTCGTCCTCCGTTATTACGCGCCGCTTTTTCCGACGCAGGGACGACAGGTAGCTGTCCACATCAAAGGTATTCTTTTTGTCGGCGTCCGAGAGGTATTTATAGCGGGGGTGGCGGGTGATGTCGTATTTCTCACTGAAAAACGGCCTCACACCGCGCACCTGCAAAATACACTTGCCTCCGTCCATCGTTGCAATTTCGTCTTGGCTCATCAGCTCCTTTCCGAGTTTTTGGTAGTTCAGCCCGTGGGAGGTCTGCGCGCCCCGGTTCTCGCTCTGGTTGTAGCCCCGGTTTTTCTCCACTCGAAAAACTGCCATCTCGTCGTCCACTCCTTTCACTTGAAATTTCACCGTGCCGTCAAGGGCGGCGAGCTTGCCCGGCTGGTAGGGACATTCCTCATACACACAAAACTGGTACTTCCAGTGCGGGCGGTAGAAACGGCAGGTGCCGCAGTCCTCCGGCGCTCCGGCCTCGCCGCTGTCAAAATGATCTGCGCCCGGCCTCGTCTGCATGAGCTGTTCAAAGGCCCGGTCGCTGCCGGAAGTAAAGTACATAGGCGGTCGCCTCCTTTCTGGTTTTGGGCAAAAGAAAAGCGGCGTCCTGATCTCCCCAAAGGGGAAAAGAGAACGCCGCCGTCTGCGGTGTCGTATTCAATTTTCGATGTGTCACTATTTGGGCGGTGGGCTTCACGGGAGGCAGAAGCGTGTCAAAGCTCAATCCGAAAGTAGTAAATCGGTAGTGAATTCAGTTCTTATATCCCGTAAAATGCCCGTATTTCCGGGCTTTTTGGAGATGATCAGAGTTGTTGTATTAATGATATGATTGTTTCCATAAGACTACCTCCTTGTAAGTGGAAGTAGTGAATAGAAAACAAAACAGAAACTAAAAAATGAAAAAACAAGAAATTTGAAGAAATGGCAGAATTAAATTGATATATAGCGCACCAGGTGATTATAAGCACAGGGAAAATGGGAAAAGAGATGTGACGGGGAATCTGAATTTTAATGGAAAAAGGGAAAAACATGTGATACAATAGAGCCACTTGATAACAGCAATGAGGTTACAGAGATGAATTACAGCCATACGGTAAAAGCAAGATTTCTGGACAGGCCCAATCGTTTTGTTGCTCATGTGGAGCTTAACGGGCAGACAGAAACTGTGCATGTAAAAAACACAGGAAGATGCAGGGAACTTCTGGTTCCCGGATATGAAGTGATCCTTGAGGAAGGACAGAACCCGGCGCGAAAAACCAGATATGATCTGATCAGCGTGTGCAAGGAGGGGCGGTGGATCAATATGGATTCCCAGGCGCCCAATAAGGCGGCAGAGGAATGGCTTTTAAAAGGGGGATTTTTTCCGGAGGATATTTCTGTGTACAGAGAAAGAAAATACGGAAATTCCAGGTTTGACCTTTATATTGAGTCGTCTGTCCGAAAAGCCTTTATGGAAGTTAAGGGAGTAACGTTAGAAGAGGATAATATTGTACGCTTCCCGGATGCGCCTACAGAAAGAGGGGTAAAGCATGTGCGGGAGCTGATTCGGTGCATGAAAGACGGATATGAAGCGTATCTTCTTCTGGTAATACAGATGAAAGATGTGAGATATTTTCAGCCAAACTGGAAAACGCATCCGGAATTTGGAATGGTTCTGAGAGAAGCGGCTGAAGCAGGGGTAAAGCTTCTGGCTTACGACTGCCTGGTAGGAGAAAATTTTATGGAAATCTGCAATCCGGTTTCCATAGACCTGGAGGTGCCTGATGGAGAATAAAATTTCTGTAGTTCAGGGAAATCCGGACAATCATACAGGCAATAGGTGTTCTGATCAATTCACCCCGAACGAAAGTAAAAATCCGCCGGTGTTAAGCGGGATAGTTTCCCCTCTTATTAAATGGTACCGGGAAAATAAAAGAATCCTTCCGTGGCGGGATCAGAACAATGCCTATTATACCTGGGTGTCGGAGATCATGCTCCAGCAGACCAGAGTGGAGGCAGTTAAGCCGTATTTTATAAGGTTTATTACAGAACTTCCGGATGTGGCGGCGTTGGCTTCCTGCCCGGAAAAGAAGCTTATGAAACTGTGGGAAGGTCTGGGATATTATAATCGTGTGAGAAATATGCAGGCTGCAGCCTGTACCGTGGTGGAAGAATATGGAGGAAAACTTCCGGAATCCTACGAAAAGCTTGTGTCGTTAAAGGGAATAGGAAGTTATACGGCAGGGGCCATTGCTTCTATTGCATACGGTATCCCTGTTCCGGCTGTAGATGGAAATGTTCTGAGAGTTGTGTCAAGAATTACTGAGAGCAGAGAAGATATTATGAAGCAGTCAGTTCGCAGGAAAATGGAACAGACGCTCAAAGAAATCATGCCCTCGGACTGCCCGGGAGATTTTAACCAGGCCCTGATGGAGCTTGGGGCTGTGATCTGCGTTCCTAACGGTCAGCCAAAATGTCAGGAGTGTCCGGTACAGAAAATCTGCAGGGCGCATCTGCATGATACAACAGAGGATATTCCTGTAAAAGCTCCGAAAAAAGCTCGAAAAATAGAAAACAGAACAGTGCTGGTGATCCAGGACGGAGAGAGGACTGCTATACAGAAAAGACCGGATAAGGGACTTCTTGCAGGGCTTTATGAACTTCCAAATGTGAAGGGGATCCTTTCTGCGGAGGAGGCAGTAAAAGCTGTGGAAAAAATGAACCTGGAGCCTTTGCATATTGAAGAGCTGGAACCGGCAAAGCATATTTTTTCTCATATTGAATGGAGAATGACCGGATATCGGATCCGGGTTTCTTCTCTGGAAACAAACCGAAATTCAAAACTTATTTTTGCAGATAAAAAGCAGTCTGACAGGCAGTATGCAATTCCTGCCGCATTTGGCGCTTATGTAAAGTACATGAAGGAGGAAACAAGATGAAATTGTTGAGTATTGCGATCCCCTGTTATAATTCAGAGGCTTATATGGAAAAATGTATTGATTCCCTGCTGGTGGGAGGAGAAGATGTGGAAATCCTTGTAGTGGATGACGGATCTTCAGACAGAACCGCAGAGATTGCAGACGCATATGCAGAAAAATATCCTACCATTGTAAAGGCAATCCACCAGGAGAACGGCGGTCACGGCGAAGCGGTAAATGCGGGAATACGCAATGCGACAGGCCTTTATTTTAAAGTGGTGGACAGTGACGACTGGGTAAATGCAGAGGCGTACGCACAGATTCTGAAAACGTTGGAAGAGCTTATCAGAGGCTCAGAATCTGTGGATCTTCTGATCAGTAATTTTGTTTATGAGAAACAGGGAGCAAAACGAAAAAAAGTTATGCAGTACAGGCGCTGCCTTCCTGTAAATGAAGTTTTTGGCTGGAATAAGGTACATATGCATAAAGGAAAATATCTCCTGATGCACTCTATGATCTACAGAACCAAACTTCTCCATGACTGTGGTCTGGAGCTGCCAAAGCACACATTTTATGTGGATAATATTTTTGCTTTTGAACCTCTTGTGCATGTGAAAAAAATGTATTACCTTGATGTGAATTTTTACAGATATTTTATCGGACGTGAGGATCAGTCTGTGAACGAAGCTGTGATGATCAGAAGGATCGACCAGCAGCTGCGGGTAAATCGTATTATGGTAGATGTGTTCCACAGATGCAAAAGCACGAATCGTCACCTGAGAAAATATATGCTCAGTTATCTGGAAATCATTACCACGATTTCTTCTGTAATGCTGATCCGGGCAGAAACCCAGGAGGCTCTGGACAAGAAAAAAGAACTTCTGGAATATATCAGAGAGGAAGACCGCTGGATTTACCACAGACTGCGATGGGGGATCATGGGCTGCGCTTCCAATCTGCCGGGAAAAGGAGGCCGCAAAACTTTTATTGCAGCCTATAAGCTGTGCCAGAAATTTTATGGATTTAACTGACTGGTTTGTCGGGAAGGATCACCTGGACAGGCTCTTGTGCCAGTGAGGCTGTGAATTTTTTGCAGATGCCTGCAGATTCTCCGTCCTTATGTACAGCAAGCGGTTTTGAACTTCGCACTGTGACTGTTTTGCAGCGAAGCAGATGAACACCCCGGAAACCAGTATGTTTGCCAAAAATAGAAAGAAAAAGACAGAAGATCAGAGTGGGGCGGCGCATACCTTCTACAATGATTACATCCAGAAATCCGTCATTGGAATCAGCTTCAGGACAGAACTGGAAGCCTCCGCCCTCATATTTATGATTCATAACTGCGGTGAGAAATACTTTTTCATAGAAGTGTTTTTCGCCGCTTTCTGTTTCTATGGAAATTCCTACAGGGGGAAACAGAAGAAGCTGTTTCAGTCCTATAAGAAGATAGGCGAATTTTCCAAGATGAATACGGTTCAGGATTTTTTTCAGGGAAGAGTGGTTGATTTCATGGCAGACAGCAGCGTCAAAGCCAATTCCGCAGCTTATGGCAAAACGGCAGTTTTGTCCGTTGGCAGTAAACTCTGCAACATCCATGGGTGTACATGCTGTGTCGGACAGGATGATATCCAGGGCTTTCATTGGGTTTTTTGGCAGATTCATACTACGGCAGAAATCATTGCCGGAACCGGTGGGAATATAGCCAAAGCGCACAGAGCAGAGGCTGGGGATTCCAGAGAGAACTTCCTGGATCGTTCCGTCTCCGCCAACAGCCACAAGGCAGATAGAAAGAGGTGCAGCATCAGAAGAACATATGGAAGCTGCAAGTTTTACGGCATGTCCCGGATATTCTGTAAAATATGCTTTATACTGTATGCGTTTTTTATCCAGCACAGACTGAAGCTCAGACCAGATACGGGCTCCGGCTCCTGAGCGGGAATTGGGATTGATAATAAAATAATACATGGTTTCCTCCGAAATTATTTCTGTTATCATAGCATTTTCGACAGGAATTTACAATAATTTAACATGGGTTGTACAGGAAATTTAACGGAAGACTTTTATACTTCATATCAAATGAAAAAATCTGGAGGTATACAGATGATCTACCTGGTAGAAGATGATGAAAGTATTCGCGAACTTGTTGTATATACATTAAAAAGTCAGGACCTTGATGCAAAAGGCTTTGCGAAGCCGTCTTTATTCTGGAAGGAACTGGAAAATGAGGTTCCTTCTCTGATTCTTCTGGATATTATGCTTCCGGAAGAGGATGGGATTTCTATCTTAAAAAAACTGAGAGCAAGACCTGATACCCGTAAACTTCCTATAATTATGCTGACTGCAAAGGGAAGCGAGTATGATACTGTTATGGGGCTGGACAGCGGAGCTGATGATTATATTCCCAAACCTTTTCGCATGATGGAGCTGATTTCCCGTATCAGGGCGCGGCTTCGGAGACTGGAAGATAAAGGTGCAGAGGAATACAGAATCGGAAGTCTTTATGTATGTCCGTCCAGACATGTTGTGACAGTAAATAAGGAGCCTGTAAATCTCACACTGAAGGAGTATGAAATGCTGTGCCTTCTTCTGAAAAACAGTGGAATGGTTCTTTCCAGAACTCAGCTTCTTAATCAGATCTGGGGCTATGAATTTGACGGAGAAAGCCGTACGGTAGATGTTCATATCCGAACTTTGAGACAAAAACTGGGAGAGGCAGGAGATCTGATCGAGACAGTGCGTGGAATCGGATACAAGATGGGAAAATAGACCGGGGCTTGTCCTCTTTGTTCTTCCTGTGTTACAATCCTTTTATGATAAGAGTAAAAGGCACATGGATATGCCTGAAATAATATCTGAAAGGAAATTGTATGAAATCATTAGTAATTGCGGAAAAGCCTTCTGTTGCAAGAGATATCGCAAGGGTTCTTCATTGCAGCCAGAAAGGAAACGGCTGTCTGGAAGGAAAAGATCATGTAGTGACCTGGGCGCTGGGGCATCTTGTAACTCTGGCTGATCCGGAAGAATACGACAAAAAATATATGAAATGGGAGATGAATACCCTTCCTATGATGCCGGATCATATGAAGCTTGTAGTGATCCGTCAGACAGGTAAACAGTATAATGCAGTAAAAACTCAGCTTTTCCGAAAGGATATCGGAGATATTATTATTGCCACAGATGCAGGAAGAGAGGGTGAGCTGGTTGCCCGTTGGATCCTGGACAGATCCGGCTGCCGCAAACCTATTCGCCGTCTGTGGATATCTTCCGTTACAGATAAGGCCATCAAAGACGGATTTCAGAACCTGAAGGATGGAAGAGCTTATGACAATCTTTACCGGGCAGCAGCGGCAAGGGCAGAGGCAGACTGGCTGGTTGGAATAAACGGTACAAGAGCGCTTACCTGTAAGTATAATGCTCAGCTTTCCTGCGGACGTGTGCAGACACCTACGCTTGCCATTATTGCCATGCGTGAGCAGGAGATCAGGAACTTTAAACCAAAGGAATATTTTGGTATTACGGTAAATGCAGGGGATATCACCTGGACATGGAAGGACAAAAAAAGCGGAAACTTCCGTACGTTCAGTAAAGAACGGGCAGAAGAAATTGCAGAAAAAATAAACGATAAAGCACTTACTATCACCGCTGTTTCCAAAAAGCCGAAGAAAACATATGCACCGGGACTTTATGACCTGACAACGCTTCAGAGAGAAGCCAATCAGAAATACGGATTTTCTGCAAAGGAAACTCTGAATATTATGCAGCGTCTTTATGAAAATCACAAGGTTCTCACATATCCGCGAACAGATTCCCGATATATCGGGAAGGATGTTGTTCCCACGATTAAAGAAAGGCTGAAAGCCTGCGGTACCGGTCCTTACCGGAAGCTGGCAGGAGCTTTGCTGACCAGACCGGTTCAGGTAAACGGAAGCTTTGTAGATGACAAAAAAGTAAGCGATCATCATGCCATTATTCCCACAGAGCAGTTTGTGCAGCTTGACCATATGACAAATGAAGAGCGAAAAATTTACGATATGGTTGTGCGGCGTTTCCTTAGTGTTCTCTATCCTGCGTTTGAATATGAGCAGACATCCATGGAGGCGGAGGCAGAAGGCTTCTGTTTTGCTGCAAATGGAAAAACAGTGGTAAATCCCGGCTGGAAAGAGGTTTATGAAGGAGATTACCGGGACGAGGAAGACAATGAGGAACAGGAAATAAAAGATCAGAGCCTTCCGGTAAGAAAGCAGGGAGAAAAACTTAAAATAGAAAATCTTCGTCTAAAAGAGGGAAAAACGAAGCCGCCTGCAAGATTTACAGAAGCTACCCTTCTTGCAGCCATGGAAAACCCGGTAAAATATTTGTCCACAGGAGATCGCCAGGCAGCAAAAACACTGGGAGAAACCGGGGGACTTGGCACAGTTGCAACCAGAGCAGATATTATCGAGAAGCTGTTTAAAAGCTTTATGATGGAAAAAAAGGGCAATGAAATCCATCTGACTTCCAAGGCAAAACAGCTTCTGGAGCTTGTCCCGGAGGATCTGAAAAAACCGGAACTCACTGCAGACTGGGAAAGGAAGCTGTCTGATATTGCGAAGGGAAATCTTCGTCAGGATACCTTCCTGAGAGAAATCAGGGAATACACCTGTGAGATCGTGGATGAGATAAAAACAGGAAGCGGAACCTTCCGACACGATAATATTACCAATAAAATCTGCCCAGACTGCGGAAAGAGGCTTCTGGCAGTGAATGGAAAAAACAGCAAAATGCTGGTATGTCAGGACAGAGAATGTGGATACCGGGAAACTGTTTCCAGAACCACCAATGCCCGCTGTCCAAAGTGTCATAAACGAATGGAAATGATCGTGAAAGGCAAGGAGGAAACCTTTGTCTGTGCCTGCGGCTATAAAGAAAAACTTTCATCTTTCCAGGCAAGAAGGAAAAAAGAGGGAGCCGGTGTAAATAAGAGAGAGGTACAGAAATATCTGAGACAGCAGCAGAAGGAAGCAAAAGAGCCGGTGAACAACGGGTTTGCACAGGCTCTTGCAGGAATAAAGCTGGATTAACGCTAAGAAACTGCAAAAGAGAGGAGCGGTAATGGAGAAATTCAGTTTAAAAAATAAAATACTGATGGGTGTTACCCTGTTTTCCATGTTTTTCGGGGCGGGAAATCTGATTTTTCCGCCTTTTCTGGGAGCGCAGGCAGGAACGCATACATGGATTGCGTTTTTGGGATTTGCAATCAGCGCAGTAGGACTTCCGATTCTGGGAGTGATCGCAGTAACAAAATCAGGAGGTTTGGAACATCTGGCATCCAGAGTTCACCCTAAGTTTTCTTTTGTATATATTATGATTCTGTATCTGGCGATCGGGCCCTGCCTTGCGATCCCCAGAACTGCAAGCACTTCTTTTTCCATGGCAGTGGTGCCTTTTATGCCGGAAGGCGTTTCAGCAGCGATTCCGCAGCTGCTTTATTCACTGGTATTTTTTGCGGCTGCGACAGCGGTTGCCATGCATCCGGAGAAACTGACTGAATATCTGGGAAAAAGACTGACGCCGATTCTTCTGGTACTGATTGTTGTGCTTTTTGCCGCAGGCGTGATCATGGTAGCAGGAGGAAACGGTATACTGGATGCGTCAGGAGCAGAACCGGCAGAGCTGTATGTAAAAGGGGCGGCAGTTCAGGGATTTTTGGACGGATATCAGACCATGGATACGCTGGCAGCGTTGAATTTTGGCATGATTGTTGCCTTGAATATTCAGGCAAAAGGGATAAAAAAAGAAAAAGCAGTGATAAAGGAAACAATTTCCGCAGGATGGATTGCGGGAGCATTACTTCTGACTGTGTACGGCATGCTGACCTATGTAGGGAAAATTTCGGGCATTACTTTTGCCGGAGCCGCAAATGGCACAGCCGTTCTGGTAGATATGGCGGACATTCTTTTTGGAAGGATGGGAACCATTATTCTTGGTGTGATTTTCGTGATTGCCTGCTTTAATACCTGTGTGGGACTTTTCAGCTGCTGTGGAAAATATTTTACAGAGATTTTTCCAAAGATCAGCTACAGAGGATGGGTATTTGTGTTTGCTTTTGTATCTATGGTACTTTCAAATGTGGGACTTGATATGATCCTGCAGTATTCCGTACCTGTGCTGAATGCTATTTACCCTATGGCTATTCTTCTGATCATCCTGGCTCTGGTACATCGCTGGACAGGCAGATTCAGAAGCATTTACCCATGGACTGCAGCTTTATGCGGAATCAGCAGTATACTTATTGTTCTGGATCAGAACGGGATCCTTATTCCAGGCATTACCGGGCTGATAAAAATGCTTCCGGCTTATGAAGCGGGATTCGGATGGATTATGCCTACACTGGCAGGCGCGGCAGCAGGAATACTGATAGATTTTACAAAAAAACAGACGGTATAAGAGGAGGAGAAAAATGCCAGTTTTTGATTTTAATCATACACCGGAAAAAGGAACTGTTCCGGAGTGTACCTATACTACTTTTTTATCCAACCAGTCAGAAGCTTCACCGGAAAAGCCCATTCTGATCCTGGACAATCACAAAAAACAGTGGAAACATCATTCCTGCGGAGTATTTACCAATCCGATTCATCGCACTTCATTTGAGTTCAAGGAAGAAACAGGAGTGGTCAGCGCCGATATCCTGAAAATTGACGCACGTTTTGTAAGTCTTATAAAGTGGCTGGGGGAAAATCGCATCAATGTACGCCTTTCAGGAGAAAACAAATCAGAAGGCTACTGTGTTTACCGTATTCGTGAGATTGCTTTTGGAGGCGGAAAAAAACTTTCTGCAGAGGACGGCTTCCTTCAGTTTATGATTGAACGTCTTTTTGCCAGCAGTGCTCCGGCAAAGGCTGTTACAGATGAGGACGAGGCGGAGGACGGCGATGAGATGAAGCTGACCAGTATTCAGAGCATCACAGATTTTATGACCTGTGCAGGCCGTACTCTGCCTGATAATATCCGGCTTTGGGCAAGAAGAAATCTTGCAGTGGCACGTTCCGCAGAGGTTTCCCAGGAAGAACGCCGCCATGCGCAGAGAGCTCTTTCCATTATGATGAATATTCAGTGGAAAAATAATTATTTTGAGTCTATTGATCCAAAGGAAGCCAGAAGAATCCTGGATGAAACTCTTTATGGAATGGAAAAAGTAAAGCAGCGCATTATCGAAACTATTATCCAGATCAATCGTACTCATACCCTTCCGGCTTACGGGCTTCTTCTTGTGGGACCTGCCGGAACCGGTAAATCACAGATTGCCTATGCGGTGGCAAAAATTCTGAAGCTGCCGTGGACAACGCTTGATATGAGCTCCATCAATGATCCGGAGCAGCTTACCGGAAGTTCAAGAGTTTATGCAAATGCAAAGCCCGGGATTATCCTGGAGGCGTTTTCCATGGCAGGAGAATCGAATCTTGTGTTTATTATCAATGAGCTTGATAAGGCGGCCGCAGGAAAAGGCAACGGAAACCCGGCGGACGTACTTCTGACTCTTCTGGATAATCTTGGATTTACAGATAACTATATGGAATGTATGGTTCCCACCTCTGGTGTTTATCCTATTGCAACAGCCAACGACAAATCTCAGATCAGCGCGCCGTTAATGTCACGTTTTGCAGTGATCGAGATTCCGGATTATACACCGGAAGAAAAGAAAGTGATCTTTTCAAAATTTGCACTTCCGAAAGTTTTAAAACGTATGGGGCTTAAGAAAGAGGAGTGCATTATAGAAAGCGAAGCCCTTGATGCCGTGATCAATAGATATGCGGATGTTTCAGGAATCCGTGACCTGGAACAGGCGGCAGAGCATC
This sequence comes from Blautia sp. XA-2221, assembly GCF_028767025.1. Classification (GTDB taxonomy): domain Bacteria; phylum Bacillota; class Clostridia; order Lachnospirales; family Lachnospiraceae; genus Blautia_A. The sequence continues at coordinate 38,774 of NZ_JAJQXX010000016.1, read as the reverse complement.
TGGCGGCTAATGCCCTTTATCAGATCGAGGTGGATCATGTGCAGCAGGTAGTTTTTACTCCGGAAGCGGTGAACGAACTGCTTGAATAAGAATTTTTCGTTGCAATTCTTTTCTTCATCTGCTATACTGGCATCAGTGTCCGGGATATCATTCCCGGAACTGGTGCTTATTTTAATTGAATAAACTGGTTCGAAACCCTCCCAGTATAAAAAACTAGGTTCTTTCAGGTATCTTTCTTTTGATGATGCCTTTTTCTGCGGAGGATTTTACTTTTATGGAAAAAGCTATCGAAAGGAGGACTTTTTTATGTGCAGAATTGTAATTGACTGTGATCCGGGAATTGATGATTCTCTTGCTCTTATGCTGGCTCTTGCTTCACCGGAGCTGGACATTGCGGGAATCACAACTGTTTCCGGAAATGTACCTGTTGATATGGGAACCGAAAATGCTGCCAAGGTACTGAACTGGATGGAGAGAACGGAAATCCCCGTTTACAGAGGTGAGGCGGTTCCGTTGAAACGGGAATATATTGATGCTATGGACACCCACGGACAGGATGGAATGGGAGAAAGCTTTTATCCTTCAGTTTCCTGGCAGAAACAGGATAAAGATGCAGTACAGTTTTTGGAGGAACTTCTGGAAAAAGAAAAAATTTCCATTATTGCCCTTGGTCCAATGACAAATCTGGCAAAACTTTTTTTGAAACGCCCGGATCTGATTGAACGGGTAGACCAGCTGGTTTCCATGGGCGGAAGCTTCAAAAGCCACGGAAACTGTTCGCCGGTTGCAGAATATAATTACTGGTGTGACCCTCATGGAGCGGCAGTGTGTTATGATGCTTTTGCAAAAGCTGGCAAAAAAATTCATATGATCGGTCTTGATGTAACCCGGAAGATTGTCCTGACACCGAATATTCTGGAATATATCTGTCGGCTTGATCCAAAAACAGGAGAGTTTATCCGCAGGATCACAGGCTTTTATATGGATTTTCACTGGAAATATGAGGGAATTATCGGATGCGTGATCAATGATCCTCTGGCCGTGGCGTATTTTATAGACAAGGATATGTGCGCTGGTTTTGACAGCTTTACGGCAGTAGAAACAGAAGGGATCAGTATTGGACAGACAGTGGTGGATTCTATGAACTTTTGGAAAAAAGAACCAAACAGTCATATTCTTACAGAAACAGACGGAAAGAAATTTATGAAATTTTTCCTGTCCAGAGTATTGAAAAAAAAGGATGGAACCAGATTCGGAATGGAAGAACTTTCTCTTCTGGAAGAACTGTAGGAGGTGAGGCGCATGAAAAAAGAAAACAAAAAGATAAACACATATCAGATCTGCCTTGTGGCGCTGGCTGTAGGAATTAATATTGTGGGAGGTCAGATCGCGCTGTTTCTGAAGCTTCCTGTATATATGGACAGTATTGGAACGATTTTTGCAGGAGCGGTCCTTGGACCGTGGTTTGGAATGATCCCCAATATTTTAAGCGGTATTTTTATGGGAATGACGGTAGATATTTATTCTCTGTATTTTGCTCCGGTGGGAATCCTGACGGGATTGCTCAGCGGCCTTGTCTTTCGGAAAATGTCAGTCAAAAAAGGAAAGATTCTTATGGCTGCAGCTGTGATCTCAGTTCCGGGGACTGTTGTGAGCGCTTTGATCAACGCTGTTTTATTTGGCGGAGTAACCTCATCAGGCTCATCTATACTTGTGCAGCTGCTTTCAAAAACTCCGCTGGGACTGACCGGAAGTATTTTTACAGTTCAGTTTCTCACAGATTATGCTGACAGGTGTATCTCTGTTTTGGCTGTAAGCGCACTGATATCAGCAATGGGCGGAGAACTGGTCAGAAAGCTTTCGGGGAGGGTAGATCATAATGGAACGATATAGCAGGATTACAGACAAAAATAAAAGAGAGATCGTACTGCTCAGAGCATTTCCCTGTGTCTGGGGAAAATGTACCTTCTGTGATTACATTGAGGATAACGGAAGAGATGAGGCGGAAATGGTCAGAGAAAACAGGGAAGCCTTAAAGGAGATCACAGGTGAGTTCGGCGTTCTTGAAGTCATTAACTCCGGAAGCTGCTTTGAACTTCCAAAACAAACTCTGGAGGAGATCCGCCGGGTGGTGCAGGACAAAAATATTAAAAGGCTGATTTTTGAAAGCCATTGGATCTATCGGAAACGCCTTCAGGAAATGAGGGATTATTTTGGAATTCCCGTTACCTACAAGATGGGTGTGGAAACCTTTGATTATGATTTCCGGGAAAAGGTTCTGAACAAACATGCGGATTTCAAGACACCCCAGGAGGCTGCGGAGTATTTTGATTCTATCTGCCTGATGGTTGGGATTAAAGGACAGACAAAGGAAATGATCCGAAATGATATCGCATGGCTAAAAGAATATTTTAATCATGGAACGGTAAATGTGTTTAACAATAATTCCACTCCCATAAAAAGAGATGAGGAGCTGGTACGCTGGTTTATGGAAGAGTACCAGTGGCTTCTGGATGATCCTGATGTGGAAGTGCTGTATGAAATCACTGATTTTGGAGTTGGATGAAAAAAGAGCTTCAGGAAAATATAATATGTCCTGGAAGAGAGAAATTATAAAATCCCGGTGGAAGGTATCCGAATATTTTGCAGAGAAAAGAGTTTCTGCAAGATATACAGAGCTTCCACCGGGACTTTTTATTTGGTTTCCCCGGGGTAAAGGAACGGTAGTTTAGTGTTGCTGATAAGTGTTCAGGAAGTCAGCAATGTTTCTGGCTGCCTTTTCCAGAACTTCTACACGGGGCAGATATACAACACGGAAATGATCCGGTTCAGTCCAGTTAAAGCCGCCGCCGTGGATCAGAAGGATTTTTTTCTCACGGAGAAGATCCAGGGCAAATTTCTCATCATTTGTGATATTGAACTTTTTCGTATCGATCTTCGGGAAAATATAAAATGCTGCTTTTGGTTTTACGGCAGTGATTCCCGGGATGTCTGTAAGTGCTTTGTAAATAAATTCTCTTTGTTCATAAATCCTTCCGCCGGGAATAATGTAATCATTTACACTCTGATGACCGCCAAGAGCAGTCTGCACAATGGACTGAGCCGGTACATTAGAGCACAGACGCATATTGGACAGCATATTGATCCCTTCAATATAATCTTTTACATATTTTTTGTTGCCGCTTAAGATCATCCAGCCAATACGGTATCCGGCGATCATATGAGATTTGGAAAGGCCGCTGAAAGTAACGCAGAAAAGATCAGGGGCAAGCGAGGCAATGGAAATATGCTTTTCCTCATCCATAACAAGGCGGTCATAAATCTCATCAGAAAAAATAATAAGCTGATGACGTCTGGCAATATCAACGATTTTCTGGAGGATTTCCTCAGGATAAAGGGCGCCTGTAGGGTTATTGGGATTGATGATTACAATGGCCTTTGTTCTGTCGGTGATTTTCTTTTCAATATCATCAAGATCCGGATACCATTCGGATTGTTCATCGCAGATATAGTGGACTGCTTTTCCTCCTGCCAGAGTAGCGCAGGCTGTCCACAGTGGGTAGTCAGGAGAAGGGATCAGGATTTCATCTCCATTGTCCAGAAGAGCAGACATAGAAAGATTGATCAGTTCGCTGACACCGTTACCGGTATAGATATCTCCAATAGAAACATTGGGAATATGTTTTAACTGCGCATACTGCATAATGGCTTTTCTTGCGGAAAAAAGCCCTTTGGCATCAGAGTAGCCCTCACATTCCGTAAGCTGCTGGCGCATATCATAGATCACCTCATCCGGTGTGCGGAATCCGAAAGGAGCAGGATTGCCGATATTTAATTTCAGAACATGGGTCCCGGCTTCTTCCATTCTTCCGGCTTCCTCTACAACCGGACCTCTTACATCGTATAAAACATTATCAAGTTTTGAAGATTTTTTAAATTCGCGCATTGTACTTCCTCCTGTAGAGTGTGTTTTTGTTCTGACTGAACCAGATGCAGACAGGGACGGTTGGGAATAGATATCTGATGAAGCTGTACCCCTGGCAGCAGATTCTGTATTCTGTGAAAAATCGGATGTTTTTTTTGTATTTGCATGAAATCCGACAGTACCGGATTCGGAAGAGGTGCTGTACTGATTGTGCCCCAGAAGCCATTCTGCATCTGTATGAAGAGCCTGTGCCAGAAAATTCAGGATATCTGTTCGGGGAATGGTTTTTCCACTGACATACTGGCTGACATGGCTTTTACCAAGTTTGACTCCGGCAGAAGCAGCAGCCCGGACCAGATCGACTTGCTTCATATTCTGTTTTTCCATTGCAGCCCGAAGTCTGTCAGCAAAAGATTCTTTTGGCATGGTCTGTACCTCCTGAAACATAAAAAAGTTCAATTTTAAGATTTGAAGCATAAAGTTCAATTTAATAAAAAGAGTATATCACAGTAAGTTCAAAAGTTCAATATAAAGTGGGATAGAAAGGCGGATTTATACGATATGCAGGAATCCATACAAAGCTTGCCTATAAATCAGACCGCATGAAGCAGAATAAAATAATTTATTTTGACGGTCTGACAGTTATTTTCCTATGGATTATGTCATTTTACATTCTGCTGTAAAAATAATTTCTTCAAAAAATAAAAACCTGCTTGTATTTTTATATAAACAGGGTTATAATATGAATTACCGACATATGTCGATAATAAAAACGGGGTGATTTCATGGCAAGGCCAAAGAGATGCAGGAGAATATGTGCGGAACCGGCGTACGACAGCTTTATTCCAGAAGGCATCAGCACTGGTGAAAAAACTGGTCTGACACTTGATGAATACGAAGCAATTCGCCTGATCGATCTTCAGAAATGTACACATGAACAATGTGCCAGACAGATGGATATTTCAAGAACTACGGTGACAGAGCTGTATGAATCTGCGAGATATAAGATTGCAGACAGTATAGTAAACGGCAAGTCGCTTGAGATTTCCGGAGGCAATTACCGTTTTTGTGACGGTACAGCAGATTTTTGTTGCAATACGGAGTGTGGAAGAGCTGAAGAGACCGGCTGTGAATCAATTATAAGAACGAAAGGGGAACATACAATGAGAATTGCAGTAACTTATGAAAATGGACAGATTTTTCAGCATTTTGGACACACAGAGCAGTTTAAGCTTTATGATGTTGAAGATGGCAAAGTAACAGGAAGCCAGGTAGTTGACACCAATGGACAGGGTCATGGAGCGCTGGCAGGTTTTCTTACTCAGGCAAAGGTTGAGGTACTGATCTGCGGTGGAATCGGCGGAGGCGCACAGAATGCCCTGGCAGAAATGGGAATTAAGCTTTTCGGAGGTGTTTCCGGATCTGCAGATGAGGCAGTAGAAGCATACCTTGCAGGAAAACTTGATTATAACCCGGCAGTTCGCTGCTCTCACCATGAGCATGAACATTCCTGCGGTGAACATCATTGTGGAGAAAACAAACACGGATGCTCCGGTAATTAAACAGAATAAATATCATTTAGAGAGAACCCCGCAGCCTGAGACTGCGGGGTTTTTTAAATCTTTCTTTACAGATTTCTCACTTTCGTATAGTATGATAATACAAAAAACGAGAGGAGATATATCTGAATGAGAAAGATAGATAAAAAATTTTGTGCATGGATGATGGCAGGAGTTATTACTGTTGGAGCTATGGCAGGCGGCGGGATAGCGCCTGCTCAGGTATGGGCATCCGCTGAGAAACAGGAAGAAGGACAGAAAACAGATAAAGCAACAGATGAGAAACCGGAGAAGGATGCTGTCGAAGGAACGGTTCGTCCTTCAGATTATGTGCTTCAGCCACAGGAAAGCTATTCTTATGCTGATATGGGGCTGTCTTTCCAGCTGCCACAGGAACTGCTTGAAAAAATGGAAAGCAAAGAAGTTGTAATGCTTCCGGATGCTGAGATTACAGAAGACGGAAGTAAACTGAAATACGGGCAGGTAAGCTGGAGTACCATGACGGAAGAGCAGAAGGAGGCTGAGGTTGACAAAGCGGGAGACGGCTACGCAAAGTGGAAAGAAAGTCTTGCTCGTGTTGGCGCTCTTGGAACCTACCATAAGGATCTGGAAAAGAAGCTGGATGAGCTGACAGGATGTACAGAGCATGAAAAAATAGGCACCAGCGAGGATGGAGATTATATTTATTATCTTAGTATTAATAAAGATGCAGATAAAGACCTGATTGCATCTCTGAAAAAAATAAAACCGGAAATCACCAGAATGGTTTCTTATGATGAAGAAGAAATGGGAGAAGGCGATTCTTTGGGAAGCTTTACCACAGAGGATATTAACGGTGAAGAGTATACAGAAGCTGTTTTCCAGGAAGCAGATCTGACTATGGTCAATGTATTTGCCACCTGGTGCGGACCATGCGTAGACGAAATTCCGTATCTGGCGGAGCTGAATGAAAAGATGAAGGATAAAGGGGTTCAGGTGATCGGCATTGTAATGGACACAGTAAAGGGAACCGAAAAAGATGACGAGGGAATTAAAAAGGCTCAGATCCTTGCAGAAAAGACAAAGGCCGGATATCCGTTCCTTCTTCCGGACTCCGGATATATGAATGGTCGGCTTTCTCATGTACAGGCATTTCCGGAAACATTTTTCGTGGACAAAAATGGAAAGATTGTAGGAGAAACCTACAGTGGAAGCCGCAGTCTGGAAGAGTGGGAAGAAATTGTAAATACAGAGTTGAAAGGTCTTAAGACAGAACAGGAGAAGGAAGATGGAGAGAAAAAATAAAGAAAAGTCTTTTTCTGCGAAGATTTCAGAGAGAACAGCTTTTTTCCTGGGCGTCGGCAGTTTGGTTTTGGGAGCTGCATTTATGATATTCGGCATCTGGCGGGGAGAAATGGCAGTTGTTTTTGAAAAAGCAGTAAATATATGCATGGAGTGTATTGGTATTGGATAAGAAAAAACGTACAAATGAATGGGGACGCCACAGAGTACAGATTCTCTGGGCGTTCCTGACAAACAGTTATCTGGTGGGTTTTGCAAAAGGAAAGATCTATCAGGGAAAGCTTAAAAATCTTTGTGTTCCGGGGCTGAACTGTTATTCCTGTCCGGGAGCTCTGGGAGCCTGTCCTATAGGGGCGATGCAGGCAGTGGTGGGAAGCTGGAATTTTAAGCTTGCTTTTTATGTGGCTGGTTTTCTGATGTTTGTGGGAGCGCTGCTTGGCAGATTTGTATGCGGCTGGCTTTGTCCTTTTGGCCTGATTCAGGATCTGATTCATAAAATCCCCTTTCCAAAGAAAATCAGCACTTTTTGGGGAGACAGGCTTCTCCGCAAGCTGAAATATGTGATCTTGCTTGTTTTTGTGATTTTGATGCCTATGTTTGTGGTGGATCTTCTGGGACAGGGCGCTCCCTTTTTCTGTAAGCTTATCTGTCCTGCAGGAACGCTGGAAGGGGGGATTCCTCTGGTGCTTCTCAATCAGGGAATGAGGGGCGTAATAGGATGGCTTTATGCATGGAAAAATCTGCTCCTGGCAGCGATCATTATTCTTTCTGTGATTATTTATCGGCCGTTCTGTAAATATATCTGCCCTTTGGGGGCTGTGTATTCCCTGTTTCAGCCAATTTCTGTATTCCGGTACAGAGTAGATCAGGAAGCCTGCACACACTGCGGGGCCTGTGCCAGTGTATGCAAAATGCAGGTGGATCCGGCCAAAAGTCCAAATCATATGGAGTGTATCCGTTGCGGCCAGTGTATAAAAGTATGTCCTACATCTGCAATTAAAACAAATATTGGAAAAGCTAGAAATAAAACAAAAATATCGACAAAGTAAAAGCGGGTATATACTTATGATCGGTAATAATAAGATAGGCTACGGTGCAGAACGGTTTGGAAGCTTATGGTGTACATAACTCGAAAACTGCAGATTCAAATTCTGTCCACATTATCGGGGAAGAGTGTCTGAGAAAGGCACTCTTTTTGTTTTATCAGAAAAGTAGCATAAAAACTGTTGTCTTTGTTCTACAGAACAAAGGTCAGATGTGCTATAATAGTCAGGAGAAAGCTGGTTGCAGAAAAATTTAATTCTCAGAAACTTTTTACTGAACATAAAAAATACAGGAGTGTGATTTATGGGAAAACAAAGAACAAACCAACCGAGGCGAAAGAAAAAGAAGAAAGGAGATCTGCTGCTGACCCTGGCTCTGATCGCTGCAATTGCGGTATTCTGCTTTGCGGCCTATAATCTGTTTCATATATATACAGAGTACAAAAAAGGAACAGACGAGTACAATCATATTGAGCAGATGGCAGTAACAGACCGTGCTCCGGAAGACGAAAAACCGGAGGATGCGGCTTCGGGACCGAAACCGCCGATAACGGTGGACTTTGATACGCTGAAAAGTGTAAATCCGGATGTGGTAGGCTGGATTTATATAGAAGCTCTGGATAATATTAATTATCCTGTGGTACAGGGTGATGATAATGAAACTTATCTTCATACCACGTACGAAAATAATTACAATTTTGCAGGAACAATTTTTGTAGACTATGAAAACAGCGGTGATTTCAGTGACTGTAACACATTAATATATGGTCACAATATGAAAAATGGTTCTATGTTCGGAAATCTGAAAAAATTTACGGAGGATCAGACAACCTACGAAAAAAGTAAATACTTCTGGATCCTCACCCCGGAAAAAAATTACCGCTATGAAATTATTTCTGCATATACCACAGGAGTAAACAGTGATACCTACACATTATTCAAAGGACCGGGAGAAGAATACCAGAATTATCTGAATACGATCCGGGGATATTCAGAGATTAAAACAGAAGCTTCTGAGCTTACGGTTAAGGACAAAATTGTTACACTTTCCACCTGTACAGGAAATGAAGCAACCAGATTTGTTGTACAGGGAAAACAGGTAAATGCGGAACCGGTAAACTGAGCGGACAGAAAGGGGAGGCGAAGGTTATGCAAAGCAGCATTGACAGACTTCAGGAAATTATAGACAGATATGACAATCTTGTATTTTTTGGAGGGGCAGGCGTTTCCACAGAAAGCGGAATACCGGATTTCCGATCTGTAGACGGTCTTTATAATCAGAAATATGATTATCCGCCGGAAACGATTTTAAGTCATACATTTTTTATGAGGAATCCGGAAGAGTTTTATAAGTTTTACAGAGATAAAATGCTGTGTGATACAGCCAGACCCAATGCGGCGCATTTGAAGCTGGCGGAGCTTGAAAAAGCCGGCAAACTGAAAGCTGTGATCACACAGAACATAGATAATCTTCATCAGATGGCAGGAAGCAAAAGGGTTATGGAGCTTCATGGAAGCGTGTATCGAAACTATTGTATGAAATGTGGGAAATTTTATGATTTTTCCTATATTAAAAACAGTTCCGGTGTGCCTCTTTGTGAATGTGGGGGGATCATCAAGCCAGATGTAGTGCTTTATGAAGAAGGGCTTGATCAGCAGACCCTGACAGATTCTGTGCGTGCAATTTCCGAGGCGCAGGTTCTGATTATAGGAGGTACGTCTCTTGCCGTTTATCCGGCAGCCAGTCTGATTGATTATTTCAGGGGAGAATGTCTGGTTGTGATCAATAAGGCATCCACGCCAAGAGATCGCAGCGCAGATCTTCTGATCAAAGAGCCTATTGGACAGGCTTTTTCACAGATAAAAAGTAAAAGAGGAGAATAGCAGATGGGTTATATCTATGAAGTAGGAGATGTGGTGACACTGAAGAAAGGCCATCCCTGCGGAAGCAAAGACTGGGAAATCCTCCGTGTGGGTGCGGATTTCAGGCTGAAGTGTATCGGATGCGGACACCAGATCATGGTTCCGCGCAAAATGGTGGAAAAAAACACAAAAAATCTTAAAAAGGCAGAGTCGGATATTTAAAAAGGTTCAGGAGATGAAAGGAGGATGATTTTATGTGGAATAAAATTAACAGGATTTTAAAAGGACAGCTTGTAACATCGCTTCTGTACACGATCCTTGGTCTGTGCTTTGTACTGATGCCTGTGGATGCAGTAAACGCTATCTGCAAGTTTGTGTTTGGAATCCTTCTGATACTGGCAGGAATTTACCATATTCTGATCTATGTGGTGGAAAAAATGAACGCCACACTTCTGGATCTGCTTTCCGGAGGAATGCTTCTGGTGATCGGGATTTTTCTTTTTTATAATCCACAGATTGTGGTCAAGCTTCTTCCGGTTCTTCTTGGAACCTTTGTACTTGTGGATTCTGTGTGGGTACTTAAGGGAAGTCTCCGCCTGAAAAAAGCAGACAGAGGGGAATGGAAAATCCTTCTGATCGGAAGTCTTGTTTTTATAGGGCTTGGTATTGCAATGATCGTGAATCCTTTTGCCATGATCAAATATACAGTGATCTTTGCGGGATGTGTGATGCTGGCAAACGGCATTGTCGACTTTGCGTTTCTGGTTCTGATCCGACGGGGAATGAAAAAGGCTGAAGAGACTGTGGAAAAAGCTGTGGAGCAGATGAAGGAAACCGAGGCAAAAGCAGAAGAACCGGAAACAGACGGGGAGACGAAAACGGAATCAGAGTATACGGCATGGAGTGACCGCGGAACTGTTCTGAAACAGAAAGCTGAAAAAGAGGATGAGCAGGAAGATTCAGAAGCAGTAACCTTACAGCCGGCAAATTCCGAACCGGTCGTTTCAGATGCTGAAGAATATTACAGAAAACAGGCAGAAAAAGAAACAGAAAAGGAATAACCGGGTATAGAAATATTGATATTTTTAAATAACATGAAAAACAAACATATTTCTTGAATTTTTATCATGGAAGAATTGTATTCTCAATTTTATAATAAAAGCAGGTTAAATCAAGCGGGTAACATGTTTATCTGTATTTTATGAAAAAGGAGAGGATATCACATGAAAATGAAAAAACTTACAGCAATGGGTATGGCTGCACTGATGGCAGCAACAATGATTCCGGCTGTGCCTGTTATGGCAGAAGGCGAAGGAAAAGTATATTACCTGAACTTTAAACCGGAGGCTGATGAAGCATGGCAGAATCTGGCAAAAGCATACACAGAGGAAACAGGAACAGAAGTAACAGTTGTTACAGCTGCATCCGGCCAGTACGAAACAACACTTCAGTCTGAGATGGCAAAAAGTGATGCTCCGACCCTTTTCCAGGTAAACGGTCCTGTTGGTCTGAAAAACTGGAAAGATTACTGCTATGATCTGAAGGATTCTGAAATTTTCTCCCAGCTTACTTCTGACGCCTATGCGCTGAAAGATGGAGAAAGTGTACCGGGAATCGCCTATGTAATTGAATCTTATGGTCTGATCGTAAACAAAACTCTTCTTGAAAAAGCAGGATATACACTTGACGATATTAAGAGCTATGATCAGTTAAAGGCAGTTGCAGATGATATCCAGAGTAAAAAAGATGAGCTGGGAATCAAAGGAGCCTTTACTTCTGCAGGTATGGATGCTTCCTCTGACTGGAGATTCAAGACACATCTTGCAAACCTTCCGATTTATTATGAGTATAAAGACGAGGGTGTAGATGATGCAGCTGAACTGAAAGGTACTTACCTTGAAAATTACAAGAATCTGTTTGATCTTTACATTACAGATTCCACCTGTGATCCTGCAGAGCTTTCCGCTAAAACAGCAGACGACTCCAGAAACGAGTTTGTAAACAGCGAAGCAGTATTCTATCAGAACGGATCCTGGGAGTATGCAGAGCTTGCAAAAACTTTCAGCGATGACGAACTTGCAATGATCCCGATCTACTTTGGCGTAGATGATGAAAATCAGGGTCTTGCTACAGGTACAGAGAATTACTGGTGCGTAAATAAAAATGCTTCTGAAGAAGACATTCAGGCAACTCTTGATTTTATGAACTGGTGCGTAACTTCTGAGGAAGGTACAAAATCCATGGCAGAGGATATGGGATTCACAATTCCTTTCAAAACAGCAGTTGCTCCTACTAATGTATTTGTAAAACAGGATCTTGAAAATACAGAAGCAGGACTTACTCCTGTATCATGGAACTTTACAACCATGCCGTCTGAGGAATGGAAAAACGGTGTGGGAACCGCACTGACTGCTTATGCTGCAGAAACAGGTTCCTGGGATGATGTTGTAAGCGCATTTGTTGACAACTGGGCAATGGAAAAAGCTCTGACCGAATAAATGTATTGAACAAAATGTAACTGGAAAGGGGGCGCGGCAAACCCGCTCCTGGCGGAACCTCCACCGGGAACGAGAACATGCGGCGGCCCCCTTTCTGTGTATAAAGGAAAGAGGAGAACAAGATGGTAGGAAAAACAATCAAAAAATGGTGGCCGGTTTTTGTACTGCCTACACTGGCCGCTTTTATAATCGGATTTCTCTGGCCGTTTATATGGGGAATTTATCTTTCATTCTGTAAGTTTACAACGGTGCAGGATGTAACCTTTGTAGGACTTGCCAATTATTCCAAACTGCTTTTGGATAAAACCTTCAGCCATTCGTTCTGGCTGACTGTAATCTTTGCCTTTGTTTCCAGTATTTTGATCAACGTACTTGCATTTTCCATTGCTCTGGCGCTGACAAAAGGATTCAGAGGAACCAACGTTTTCCGTACTGTGTTTTTTATGCCGAACCTGATTGGCGGTATTGTGCTTGGATACATATGGCAGACACTTCTGAACGGACTTCTCTCTATGTGGGGACAGCCTCTGCTTGCACTTTCTGCCAAGAATGGATTTATCGGAATGTTGCTTCTTTTGATGTGGCAGCAGATCGGATATATGATGATCATTTATGTGGCCGGGCTTAACAACGTGTCGCCGGATCTGGTTGAGGCGGCTCAGATCGACGGAGCAACTTCCAGACAGATTCTTTTTAAGATTAAAATACCTATGATCATGCCTTCTGTAACGATCTGTACTTTCCTGACACTGACAAACGGTTTCAAGATGTTTGACCAGAACCTGTCCTTGACAGGAGGCGCACCGGGCAAGCAGTCACAGCTTCTTGCACTGAACATTTACGATACTTTTTACGCCCGCAGCGGACCTATGTGGAAGGGTATCGGACAGGCAAAAGCAGTTGTATTTTTTATCCTGGTAGTAGCCATTGCGCTGATCCAGCTTAAGGCAACATCATCGAAGGAGGTGCAGCAGTAATGGAAAACAAGAAAAAAAATCCTGTGGCAACAATTATCCTGGCAATCATCTCCATTCTGTGGATGTACCCGATCGTTCTGATTCTTATTAACTCCTTAAAAAAAGAATCAGCGATCACGACTTCCGGTGTGTTCAGTATTCCAAACAAGGAAACCTGGAATGGCCTGTCAAACTTTGTTGCCAGTGTGACACAGATGGATTTCCTGAAATCCTTCTGGTACAGCCTTATTATTTCTGTAATGTCAGTAGTTTTGATCCTTCTGTGCTGTTCCATGTGCGCATGGTATATTGTTCGTGTAAACGGAAAACTTTCCAAACTTTTTTATTACCTGTGTGTGTTCAGTATGGTAGTTCCTTTCCAGATGGTAATGTTCACTCTGGCAAAGACAGCAGATACACTGAAACTGAACAGTCCGTACAGTATCTGCATTATTTATCTGGGATTTGGAGCAGGACTGGCAGTGTTTATGTTTACAGGCTTTGTAAAAGGAATTCCGCTGGAGATCGAGGAGGCGGCTCTGATTGACGGATGCAGTCCTCTGCAGGTATATTTCCAGATTCTGATACCAATTTTGAAACCGACCATTATTTCCACTGCGATTCTTGAACTGATGTGGGTATGGAATGACTATCTTCTGCCTACTCTTGTTCTTGATATCAAGCAGTACCGCACTATTCCAATGGCAGTTCAGTATTTCAGAGGAAGCTTTGGACATGTGCAGATGGGACCTATGATGGCAAGTATCATGATTGATATCATTCCGATCATTATTGTATATCTTGTATGCCAGAAATATATTATCGAAGGCGTAGTAGCCGGAGCGGTAAAAGGCTGATTGCTTTTGAAAAGATTTTGTGGGGGTGCTGTAGGAAACTTCAGCATCCCCTGTTATATGCAGGGATATTTTATAATCGGTATTCCTTGTAGGAGCCGTTTGAGAATGATACAATAAAATGGATATCCAATGTTTTTGAATGGCTGAAAGGAAGGAACAATATAATATGATACAAGTTCTGATCGTAGATGATGAAAAGCTGGAACGGGAGGGGATCAAGTATCTTCTTGGCATGGAGGAAGGAGAGTGGAATATCAGGGAAGCCTCCAATGGTAGAGATGCGCTGCAGATCCTTAAAAGCGAAGAAACAGATCTGCTTCTGACAGATATCAAGATGCCCCATATGGACGGGCTGGAGCTTACTTCAAAGGCAAAAGAAATGAATCCGGGGCTTCAGGTTGTGATCTTCAGCGGATACAGTGATTTTACTTTTGCCCAGGAGGCGATCAGGTATGGCGTTACAGAGTATATGCTGAAGCCGGTAGAACCGGAAAGCTTTCATAAGACCATAAATACAATCAGGAAAAATATTCTGAAGAAAAAAGAAAAGGAAACCAGAGAACAGAAAGAACAGGACTTCCTTCAGGAATATTTTCTGGAAAGTTATCTTTACACAGGAAAAAAAGATATTCTTGAAAAATCAGAAGGTATGATCGACCTGGAAAAGTGGAACTCCTGGCGCTGTGCGATCCTGATAGAATCGGATATGTCATTTTTTGATACGGCTGAGGAAAATTTTTCTGCAGAGCTTCAGAAGCAGCTGAGAAGAGTGTTTTTTTATCTGAATCTGAACAACAGACAGTCTTTGCTTTTGTTTCAGGATAACTACTGTGATTACAGTCTTGTGGCAAATCACATTTATACGTTTTTGAAAAGAAACTACAGGGAAAGCTTTTATCTGGCAATCAGCAGAAAGTTTGAAGGATATGAATGTCTTGCGGAGATCATGAGTCAGCTTGAACAGCAGATGGAGGAAAAGTTTTATCATCCGGAAAAGCATATTTATTCCAATGAGGAAGAGCATCTCAGTATGGAAGTAAAAGAAGTGCAGGACTCCAGACTTTTGCAGATGATATCAGAAGACGTCAGCAGGAAAGATATCAGTCAGCTTAGAAAGCACTACCAGTGCCTGAAAGAAAAATACAGTGATAACACGCAGTATTCTGCCATGTATATTAAATTCGTGTTTTCCAATGTGATCCAGGAGCTTTTTCAGGAAGACCAGTTTTCCGGAGAACAGCGTATTGAACATGAAATAGATCGTTTATATAGCTGCAGAAATATCATGGAGATTCTGAAAGTTACAGAAGAAAATATTTACGAATATGAAAAATTTCTGGAAAGATCCATGAGCGAATCCAGAAATGAGGTAGCAGCAGTAAAAAATTATATTTATCAGCATTATGCGGAAGATCTCAGTCTGGAAACTCTTGCAGAAAAAGTATATCTTTCATCCGGATATCTGAGTTTTATCTTTAAAAAGGAAACAGGTATGAATCTGAACCGCTATATCCGTGTTTTTCGTATGGAAAAAGCAAAAGAGCTGTTAAAAAACACAAATATGAAGGTTGCGCAGATCAGCGAAAAAGTAGGATTTGCCAATGTATCGTATTTTTGCCGGAGCTTCCGGGAATATTACGGATGCAGTCCGGAATCCTACAGGAAAGGATCAGGAGAGGATGAAGAAGCTGCATCAGATCATTAAAAATATGAAGTACCGTCACAAGCTGACGCTTCTTCTGGTAGGCGCAAGTCTTGTTCCCATGACGGTTCTTGCTCTGTACAGCCATATGCGTATGAGTTCCTTTGTCCGTCAGAGGGAAATGGAGGATATGAATTCTATTCTGGAACAGACCAGGGAAAGCATTGACAGTCAGATTGCAGTTTACACCAGTCTTATTAATTATCTTACATATTCCCCGGATATTGATGAGATCATCAAAGAAAAGAATATGGATAATTATACAGCATATGAACAGTACACAAAGGTGGCAGATCCCCTTCTTTCAGTGCCAAAATCCTATCATGAAGCGATCAAACAGATTCAGCTGTTTGCCGACAGCATCCGGGTGGAGCATGAATACACTCTTGTTCCGCTGAAAAAAGTCCGGGAAGAGTGGTGGAGCAAAAGCATGAAAGAGGATGTGAGGATCCAGTGGGTAGTGGACAAAAACCGCAAAGAAATTGCAGCAGTGCGGAACATATATGACCGAAAAGAATTAGAAGCTGTGCTTTGTATTACTCTGGATTATGATAAAATTTTTCAGGCTTTTGACAATATTACAGAGGATGAAACCGGTGGAATGATCGTGGATGATCAGGGAAATATTCTGTACCAGGATTCTGCTCTGCCGGGGATATCATCTGACAGTTCACATTCCGGGGAAGTGCTGGATTCAGTGAAAAAAGTATGCGCCTGGACCGAAAGTGCCAGTGGGGAAAACAACTGGAAATATTATCTTTTCCGGTCGAAAGCTTCTATTTCCGGAGCAGTGTCCAGACTTTTTCTGGAAGAGATCCCTCTGATCTGTATTTGTGGTGTGATTATTTTTGTGCTGGGAACATTTTTTTCCAGATTGTTTACCAGAAAAATTGAAGAGCTTACAGCCAATATGGATCAGGTGAACCATGGAAGCCGGGAGGTTGTGGTATCCAGTGACAGTGAGGATGAGGTGGGAATGCTGATCAGGAGTTTCCGGAGAATGATGGATGAGATCAATCGTCTTATTGATGAAGTATATGTCAATAAAATTGCTCTGAAGGAATTTGAGCTGAAAGCTCTCCAGGCGCAGATTAATCCACATTTTCTTTATAATACCCTGTCTGCTATTAACTGGATGGCAATCAGGAGTAATCAGAAGGAGATCAGTAAGGTAACTCTGGCTCTCTCTACTTTTTACAGAACTGCACTCAGCCGGGGCGAGGATATGGTGACAATGGAAAACTGTATCAAAAATACAGAAGCATATCTGGAAATTCAGCTGGTTATGCATAATCACGAGTTTTCTGTGCAGTGGGACACAGATTCTTCCATAAAAAATGAAAAGATCCCCAAACTTCTGCTGCAGCCTGTAGTGGAAAATGCGCTGGAGCACGGGCTGGATGAAAAAGAGGACGGAGAAAAAATCCTTTGTATTGCCTGCCTGGACAAAGGTAAGGAAATCCTTCTTTCTGTAACGGACAACGGGCCTGGAATGGAACAGGAAAAAGCAAAGACTCTGGTAACGTATCAGGCAAAAGGCTATGGACTTAAAAACGTTCACGACAGACTGAAGCTTTTATATGGAGAAAAATCTTCTATCTGTATTTTCAGCCAGCCGGGAATGGGGACAACGGTAGAGATAAGAGTGCCAAAAGAGGAGTACAGAGATGAAGATTAAAAAAATATGGGCAGTGTTTTTTCTCGCAGTCTGTGTATTTTGCGGCTGTGGAAAAAAGGAGGAATTTCCCGGACAGAATGGTCAGCAGGTTTCTGAGGAGTACAGGAGAGCAATGGAAAAGGCAGAAACAACGCCCTATGGGGCATATCCGGAGCTTGTTACCTATACGCTTGCTCAGATCAATGGGGCAAATAACTCCAATCTTCCGGAAGGCGATACCTATGAGGACAATGCCTATACCAGATATCTTCGGAAAATGCTGAATATCCAGAATGATACCGTGTATATGGATACGGAAGAGCGTTACAGTGAACTTGTAAATATTCTTGTAAAGGATCAGAATCTTCCTGATGTAATGGTGGTCACAGACCGTGAAATCCTGACGGAGATGGTGGAAAACAATCTTGTGGAGGACCTTACGGAAGTATTTGAGAAGTGTGCGTCTCCAAGAATCAAAGAGATGTATGAAAGCTATGGAGATGCTCTTCTGGATTCCGGGAAATTTAACGGAAGGCTGATGGCTGTTCCGGAAACAGTAATCGATCACGGACCAAATTTTCTGTGGCTGAGAAAGGACTGGATGGAGGAACTGGGGCTGGAGGAGCCGGAAACTCTTGAAGATGCCTTTGAGATCATAGATGTCTTTGTGAAAAACAGAATGGGCACTGAAGAAGGGGAAACCCCTGTGGGCCTGGCGTGTGACACAAATCTTGTTGGAACCACAAGTTCCAGTTATTCGGTAGATCCTGTGTTTGACAGTTTTGGGGCAAATCCCCAGAGATGGATCAAGAAGGACGGAGAGATTGTTTACGGATCTCTGACGAAGGAAACAAAAGAAGCACTGGATTATCTGCATAAGTTGTATGACCGAGGGATTCTGGACCGGAATTTTGCTCTGCGCGCGCCAAATAATCTGAGAGACCTGGTTGTAAATGGAAAATGTGGAGCTTTTTTCGGACTGTGGTGGACACCTAACAATCCGTTGATGGAAAGCTACGAGAAAAACAGTGAGGCGGACTGGGAACCCTATTATCTTCAGGAACTGTCAGACCAAAATGTTTATGAATCTTTCCGGGATAATAAATATGTGGTGGTTCGCAAGGGATATGAGCATCCGGAAATTGTAATGAAGATCATCAGTGTTCTTTTTGATTATACCAGATATGAGGCAGATGATGCTCAGGAGGTAAACGAATATTTTGCTCTGAATGTAGATCCGACAGCCAGACCGCTTGTGATCAATGTGGATTATAATGAGGCGACCTATCAGGTAACAGAAAATATTCAGGCGGCTCTGGAAGGAAAATACCTGGAGGAAAAACTTACTGCCATTGAGCAGTCTTATTATCAGGCCTGCAGTTCCTGTCTCAGTGGAAAAGATTACACTGCGGAAGACTGGGCTGCATATAAATCAAGGATTTCAGCAGTAGGGCTTCTTGTAGATGAAAATTACACTCCGGCGGTCAGAAGCTACCTGGATGACGCAGGTGGAGAAATCCCACAGTCGCTGCGCCAGTTTGAAACAAGCACGTTCATTCAGATCATTATGGGAGAAAAGCCTGTCAGCTATTTTGATACGTTTGTAGATCAGTGGTATCAGCAGGGAGGACAGGCGCTGACACAGCAGATACGTCTGTCTAATCCATCCACATGATAAAAAGCAATGTGTGGTTGTTTAAACGACTGCATGAACAGTTCAGAGGGTCAACATCTATTTAGAAATAATTCTAAATAGATGTTGACTTTTTCTATGTGCAGAGGTATATTCTATTTAGAAATATTTCTAAATACTATAACAGAAAGGAGGGATCAAATGTCTTTTGCAGCAACATTTAAGGCACTGTCAGATCCTGTAAGGCGAGAAATTCTGCAGCTTCTGAAAAACGGAAAAATGTCTGCAGGAGAAATTGGCAGCCATTTTGAGATGACCGGAGCTACCATATCGTATCATCTGAGCGTACTAAAAAAGGCTGATCTGGTATGGGAAACAAAAGTAAAAAATTATGTATATTATGAGCTGAATACCTCAGTTGTGGAAGAAATTCTGCTGTGGCTGTCAGAGCTTACCGGTGAAAAAGACGAGGAGAGTAAGAAGTGACACTGCTTTCAGCAGCAGAAGCGTTTGACCGGAAAATATGTGAAACAGGAGGAATGATTATTATGATAAAAAAATATAAATGGACACTTTTGGTTGCCAGTCTTATGATTCTTTGTCCGATCATTGTCGGGATTGTTTTCTGGGATCAGCTTCCGGATATGATCCCCACACATTTTGGCAGTGACAATCAGGCAAATGGATGGAGCAGCAAGCCTGTAGCTGTATTTGGAATGCCACTGTTTTTGCTTGTTATGGAATTTTTCTGTGCATTTATGGTCGGCGCAGATCCAAAACGCAAAAATATCAATCATAAACTGATGCGTGCGATTCTATGGATAATTCCGATTCTCTCTGTAGTGACAAATCTGATCTGTTATGCGACTGCACTGGGAATCAGTGTGGATACGGGCATGATCATCAATATAATTTTGGGAATCATGTTTGTTATTCTGGGAAACTATATGCATAAGATCAAACAGAACTATTCTGTAGGAATCAAACTTCCGTGGACATTGAACAGTGAAGAAAACTGGAATCGTACACACAGAGTAGCTTCATGGCTGTTTATTATGGGTGGGGTCGTTTTTGTAATTAACGGATTTCTGCAGTCAGAGTGGGTGCTTTTTGCATTCCTTGCCTGTGTGTTCCTGATCCCTACCGGTTATTCCTTTTATCTTTATAAAAAAGGAATATAAAAATGACAGGCAATCTGATTAGCCGGAAAAGCCTGGAATGTATCCGCATTTTTTACAATGTATCATAAAAATCCATAACAGAAACTGTCCCCTTTAAAAAGATAAAAATTGTGTATTTTAAAAAGTACAGATATCGATTAAGATATCAGTAATCAATGAAAAAGAGGGGGCAGTGATTATGAACAATCAGAACAACACTATTACAAAGCTTGCAGAAACCGCTCTTCTGGCAGCACTCTGTTATGTAGCTTTTACATTTCTTCAGATAAAAATACCAGTGCCCGGAGGCGATGCTACTTCAATCCACATCGGGAATGCATTTTGTGTTTTGGGAGCGCTTCTTCTGGGCGGATGGTATGGAGGACTTGCCGGAGCTATTGGTATGACAGTTGCAGATCTTATGGATCCTGTATATATTACAGGCGCTCCGAAGACTTTTGTACTAAAGCTTTGTATTGGACTTATTACAGGACTTGTGGCTCATAAAATTGCAAAAATAAATGAAAGTACAGATAAAAAATATGTATTGAAATGGAGTATTCTGGCATCCGTAGCCGGACTCGGTTTTAATGTAGTGGCGGATCCGATAGTGGGATATTTTTATAAACAGTATATTCTCGGACAGCCTCAGCAAATGGCAGAGGTGCTGGCAAAGATGAGCGCTATGGCCACATTTGTCAATGCAGTTATATCTGTGATCCTTGTTGCAGTGATATACAATGCAGTCCGTCCGGTTCTGATCAGAAGCCATCTTCTGGTAATCGAGCAGCAGAAACAGGTTGACGGAAACAGATAATTGGATTTTTGTAAAAAAATACAGGCAGCAATGCTGAAAAAATAAGATTCGCCTTTACAGACGGCAGATTGTATTTTCTGTAGCTCTGTGAGGGCGAATTTTATTCTTTATAGTGCTTTATAAAAAGTTGTCTTATTATCTGTGAATGGAAGTATATCGAATTTATATGGAAGCCGCATTGATTAGCTGAATCAGCAATTATCTTTCTAAGAAGGTTGTAGAAGCGGAAGGACTTATGGGATTTAAACAGTTGATTCAGCATCAGAAAATGGAACGTATGATGAAAGTATATAAGGAAATGCGAGGGTTAGACTGATATAGAGAACATCCGATAAAGATTATCTAAAGGCGAAACGGAACAGGGGCCTTTAAATTCCTCTTGCAAAGTGTGCATTTTTGTTTTTAATAAAAATGGCAAGGGGATGTGGTTTTTTTGTTGTGCCGGATATATGGAATGGTTATAATATGAGTATGAAAAAAGTGATAATTTGAAATTTTCGGGGTGATACAAAAACATATGACAATGGAATTGGTGCTGGAATTGTATTTAAACACCCATGTTTTTACTATGATAATGAAATTTTTAAAGAATGGGATTGTGGATATATTTTAGGAATTATTTTGATTATGAAAGACATAAAAAAATAAATTTGAAGTTGTGGAGGCAAATTTTATGGAATATGGAATTATATCTTTAATGATAATTGGTGGGATTTTGTTTTACATAAAAATCAATGAATTGCAAAAACAAGTAAAAGCACAGCAAGTACAGCTTGATAAATTATGTAAAGAAACTGGAAATCAACAATTAGCTACATATTTTATTTCCGATGAAGAAAAAGAATATATAGCACATCTGAAAAATAGTGGAAAAGAAGTGGAGGCAGTAAAAAAAGTAAGAGAAATTACTTCTATGGATTTGGTACAGGCAAAACAGTATGTTGATACACTATAAATTCATATTTGTTAAATTGGAAAACTAGAAGTTGCAAAGGAGACAAACTATGGGTGAAAATTATTTGGATATGGCTACTGTTATAGTGATATTTTTTGCGCTCGGCATCTTATTATCAAGACTGGGAGGTGTTGGAGGAATTGTTGTAAGAATTAAAAGAATGGTTTGCAAGCTAATGGGACATAGAGACTGAGAGAAGTGATATAAACCGGAAGTTATCAGAAAATGAGGAATAGTTGAAATGGAGGCGCTATAATAACATGAAGATTGAAGGGAACCAGAAAGAACTGGATGCAATGGTAGAATTTCATAAGGGAAACCGTGTCGAGGGGCTGAGACTGCAAGAAGAATTTGCAGCGGAATTTCGTAAGGAGTATAAAGACAAAGATCACTGTCCTTGCCTGAAAGCCTGTCGTTATCACGGAAACTGTAAGGAATGTGTAGCAATCCACAGAGCGCATCAGGAACATGTTCCTAATTGTATGCGACCATTGATTAATAAAAAATTGAAATTGATGTCAGAATTAACAGAGCATACCTTGGCAAATGAAATAGAAGCTCCACATGAGATTTTAAGAAAATAGGCAAGTCAAATTCCAGTTTGATAATTTTATATCTATATACACAAAGTGGTTAGTCGTAGGATTGAGGGGTTCTATTTTGAATGAGAGAGAAAAGATTATTCGTTTATGGTTTGATATGTGGTTGAAACAGCAAGATTTAGGAATGGATAAAATTTTTACAGAAAATGTTGTTTATACGGAAAGTTGGGGTCCTAAATATGAAAATCTTAAAACAGTAAAACATTGGTTTAATGAATGGAATAATCGCGGTAAAGTTATTGCTTGGGATATTAAGCAGTTCGTTCATAAAGGAAATCAAACGGTCGTAGAATGGTATTTTAAAAATGAAATGAATATGGGAAGTGTTGAAGAATTTGACGGTATTTCCTTAATTAAATGGACAGAAGATAATAAGATAAAATTTTTAAAAGAGTTTGGTTGCAATTATATGTTTTAAAAGAGATATAATTGTTATCACAACTCTGTGCTGGATTTACAGAGTCAAGAAGTCAAAACTGTGATTTTTTCGGATTAAACAGGATCAGGGAAAACAGACGTATTTTTCCATCCTGTGCCCAGCACAACATATTGGCAGCCTCAGCCATTTTTTGAGCATCAATGCCGTAAGCGGACATACAGGAAAACTGCTTGTAAGGCCCGGCGCTGATGATCAGAGGAATTCCATCTGTAACAACAGATATTTTCTTATGAAGTTTTTCAGTAAGAATATTAAGGTCGTGCTTTGCTTTTTTTACGTTGAGCTGTTCTTCCGGAGATTCCAGAACCTCCTGGAGAATCAGAGCTTTTTTATAATTCAGAGCTTTCTGATGCATTTCTTCCGGTGTTCCGCATACCGGAGGACAAGAGGGAACAAGATTAAAGTTTCCGCACAGGTTTTCTTCACAGAATTGCCGGTATTCCAGCACGAAAACCAGATCTTTCACATCAATAACAGCAGCATTGGCAAATCCCAGTTCCTGAGCTTCTTTTATAAAATCCATATGAATATAACCGCTCCAATCGTATATAGATAATGATTGGATTTTCCTTTCTCCCATGTCAGGGGTAAGTATTTTTGATAGAACAGATGGATTAATTATAACAGAAAAATAAGTGTTTGCCAGCGGGATTAACAAAAATCAGGTGGGGGAGATAGAAGAATTGTTCGAGATATTGAATCCCTCAGTTTTATGGTGAAGCAGAGAGCAAGAATATACCATTCTGGATAAATTTAAAAAATTTTATATAATGAATAGCTAAATAATAAAAGAGCGCAGCATAGTTGGATTTTCTTGGAAATTTGTTTATAATAAATAAAATGACGATAAAGCTCAGATATTCGGAAGATATTGAAAAAGAAAACAGGAGAGGAAAAGTTATGAAAAAGGGAACAGGACAAAATCTTATTACGTCAAAACAGTATAATAGGGGGCTGATTCTTCAGTTGATTGCTACAAATGAAGCTACATCCAGAATTGAATTAGCCACAACAACCGGTTTGACCAAGATGACTATCACAAATATTATATCTGAATATATAGAAAATGGAATTGTAGAGCAATGTGAAGAAAAGATTACAGAAGGATGTGGGCGAAATCCTATACGTCTTAAAATTTCTGAAAAAGCACCCAATGTGATTGGTCTGTATATTACACGTGATAAAATTGAGGCGGTTCTCTGTACACTTAGCTTGGAGATTTTAAACCGTAAGGTCATCCCATTTGAATCACTAAAAAAAGAAGAAGTGCGTCAATATTCTTACCGTGTACTTGACGCGATTCTGGAAGAAACAGATTCTAAAGTAATAGGAATTGGAGTGGCAGTTATGGGTCCGGTTGATATTAATCACGGAATTATACTTAATCCTCCTCATTTTTGGGGGATAGAGAATGTCAATATTACACAATTTTTGGAAGAACGCTATGGACTTCCGGTTGTAGTGGATCATGATCAGAACAGTGCTGCGCAGGCAGAAGTTCTTTTTGGAGCAGGAAAAAATGTTCAGGATTTTATTTTTCTGGGCATTACAAAGGGAATTGGATCTGGTCTTGTCAGTGATGGAAAAGTGTTTCATAATAAAATGGGAATGGCATCAGAGCTTGGTCATATCAGTATAGACCGCAATGGAAAACGGTGTGCCTGTGGAAACAGAGGATGTTTGGAAGTCTATGCAAGTGTGAATGTAGTGGAAGAGAAACTTCAGAAAGTAACTGGTGAGAAGTATACATTTCAAGAGTTCTGCAAGATGAGAAGACGCAGAGATGTAGATAAGATAATGCGGGAGATGGTGGATAATGTTGCAGTTGCCATTGTCAGTGGGATTAATATACTGCATCCGCAGCTGGTAATTTTAGGCAATGAATGTATGGAATGGGATGACAGATATGTGTACCTTTTGGAAGATAAGGTGAACGAAGAGAAGTTTACGCAAAACTATGGCAGAGTTCCCATAAGAAAAGCTTATTTTGGAAAAGATTCTCAGCTTTTGGGAGCCGCAGCTAATGTATTGTTTCAGATTTTTCAAGGAAAGTTATTATTGTTCTGAAATTCTTGTTTTGGCAAATATCAATATATTTGGAAGTGAATTTTTGTGCAAAAATTTGTTAATGGTATAGTTGACAATTCAGTATTTTGTAGAGTATTATGAAAATGCAAATAATAGTAAATTGTTTTTATTAATTAAAATGGTATTATACAACAATACCAATATGGAGGAGGCTATGACACTAAAAATTTTTCAAAAGGGATTCAACTATTCACAAGATGGGCAAGGAAATCGTCTGATACTCCATTTACAAGGGTGTAATATGAAATGTCCCTGGTGTTCCAACCCAGAGGGAATGAATCGGGAGGGAGTTCTTCTTGTAGAAAAAAACTGGTTGAGAGAAAGTTGCTGTCCAAAAGGGGCAATAAAAGACGGTATACTTGATCGGAGTATTTGTCAGAGCTGTGAAGAGCAGATTTGCATACATAGCAGCAGGCAGAAAGGAATACGGCTTTCTTATAAAGAGTATGAAATGGAAGAAGTGATAAAAGAATGTAGAATGTCAAAACCTATGTTTTTTGATGGTGGTGGAGTAACTCTTACGGGTGGGGAGATTTCTATGCAGTTTGAACCGGTAAAAGAGCTATTACAAAAACTTGGAGAAGAAGGAATTCACAGAGCTATAGAAAGCAACGGTACCCATCCTCGAATGGAGGAATTGATTCCTTACGTAGATCAGTGGATTATGGACGTAAAGCATTATGATAATGATATTCATAAAGAATGGGTGGGAGTTTCTAATATTTGGGTAATAAAGAATCTGGAAAGAGTTTCAGAAAAGCACCAAAATGTTCTGATTCGTGTTCCTCTGATTCCTGGTTTTAATGATTCCAGAAAAGATGCAGAAGGTTTTTCCGGATTTTTTAAAGATCATATCAGAGGTAATTACACAAAAGTTGAATTTCTTACCTATCATGAATTTGGTAAAAGTAAATGGGAACAGTGCGGATTAGAGTACAGGATGAAAGTGGGACAAATTCAGCCGGGAACAGTAGAGTATTTTGAACAGATTCTTAATGAAAATGGGATTCAATGCACCCGTACCTAAAAAAAGACGTCTATAATGTATAAATTTAATTTAAGGAGGAATTTAATAATGAAGATTACAGATATTTATAGTCCTGAAGAAATTACAAATCTTGCAAAAGGAAGATTTCAGGAAGAAAGAACTTTGACGCACCTGGAAGGCTGGTTTTTGACCAGAGAGATTGCCATGAGGTGTGATGAAATATATAAAAATGAACCAGACTGTATTCGTATTGCCAAAACTCAGGTGGAGATTATAAAGGAGATTCCACTTACTCTGGGAGATTATCATATATTTGCAGGAACCCAGGATGATGCATTTGCCCGTTCTTATGCGCTAATCAATCCAGCATTTAAAGTCAGTTCTTTTGCAGGATATTGTGACCCTACAGCTGTTTTTGGTGATATTGATCCTATCGGAGATATTACAAAAGAAAGAATCAACCATGTAAAAGAATATTATGAAAAAAGTCAATTTGCAAAAGTTCTGACAGACGCTTATCGGCCAGTTGAAAAATATACAGAAGAAGCAGTATTTTTTATGGAACAGGTTACGGGACATATAATACCAGATGTAAGGAAACTACTTGAAAAAGGTGCTATCTGTATAAAAGATGAAATAGCGGAACATCAGGCATTAACTGATGATAAAAAGAAAAGAGATTATTATGAAGCAATGAATATTAGTATGGATGCGCTTCTTATACTTGCTGGCAGATATCAGGCAATGGCAGAGGCAAAAGCTGAAAAAAGTGAAGGAAAAACAAAAGATCGTTTTGAATATATGTCGAAAGTTCTTAAAAAAGTTCCGGCAGAAGGGGCATCCAATCTTTATGAGGCAATCCAGAGTTTCCTTCTGATTTGGCAAACTATGTGTCTGGAGCAGACGCCGAATCCATTTGCCTTTTCTGTGGGGAATGCAGACAGGATTTTTGAACCTTACAGAGCAAAAGAAAATCTGGACAGAGATAATACAGCGGCACTTTTGAAACATATGCTTGTATTTTTTAATGTGGCAGACAGAAGTTGGGCAATTTCTCAGAATCTTATTATAGGAGGACGAGATGTAGAAGGTAATGATTTGACAAATCCTACTTCATATGCATTGCTTGATGCATATTTTGACATGAACCTGCCGCAGCCTATCCTTTCTGTAAAACTTCATAAGAACACACCAGATAAACTTTATGAAGAGATGGGGCGCTTCTTTTTTACTCCAGGTGTGCTGACTCCATCATTATTTAATGATGATGCATTGTTTGAAGTATTGGAAATGAATGGTGTAGATAAACAAGACCTTCCGGATTATTCTGTTGCAGGATGCCAGGAACCGTTGATTATGGGAAAGGATAATGGAAATACTACAAATAGTTGGCTGAATCTTCCAAAAGTTCTGGAATTAGTGCTTCAGGGAGGCAAGTCTGAGATTACAGGAAAGCAGATTGGTAAGACAAGGGAGGAACTTGGATATAATAGTAATCTGGAACTTTTGAAAAATGTCAGAGAAGTATTCTATAAAGAATTGGATTATTATGTCGATGAAATGGTGAGCGCCGCGAACAATGCTTCCAGAGCTATCGGACTTTGTCAGGTGCCGTTTCTCTCGGCGATGATGGGAGGAATTGAATCAGGAATTGATATGCGTGATACAGAAAAACAGGGAACAAAATATAATGGAAGTGGATGTCTGATTCATGGGCTCAGTGTTATGGCAGATTCTTTTCATGCTATTGATACCCTGATAAAAGAGAGACCGGAAGATGCTGATAGAATGTTAGAAGCTTTAAGAGATAATTTTGAAAATGATGAAGAAATGCATCAGTATCTCCTGGAATGTGACAAGTTTGGAAATAATATTGAGGAAGTGGATAGAGTCGCAAAAGAGATTGCAGAAAAGGTTTCTGCAATGATAGCATCAAAGAAGAATTATCTTGGAAATCCGTTCAGACCAGATTATGCTACTCCATCTACACATCTGATGTATGGATACTGGGTTGGCGCCACTCCAGATGGAAGAAAGGCAAGAGAAATGTTAAATTATGGTGTTGATCCATTGTATGGGGAGGCGTCAGGAGGTCTGGGGATGAGAATGTTATCCAACAGATACCTGCCTTTTCATACTATGAATGGAGGATATGCATCTCATTTTGGTATTAATCCAGTATACTTCAAAGGTAAGACAATGGAAGAAAAGGGAATGGAATTCAAGACAAAGATATTCATGCCATTATTCTTTAACAGTTATGATGAAGAAAAAGTATCACCGTTTTATCTGTATGTAAATGTAACAACACCGGATATGCTTCGTAAGGTGTTGACGAATCCGGAAAAATATGCACCCAGTGGTGTTTATATTGTAAGAATTCATGGGACTTTTGTGAATTTTCTTGATCTTTCTCCGGAAATACAGGAAGATATTATTAAGAGGCTAGATCCAAACTCTACATTATTAAATGCATAACATTCAGGAGGTTGTATGGAAGAAAAGAGTCTTTATCGTGATGTTAAAAATAAAATTTGCCAGATGATTTATAAGGATATATATAAAGATGGTGAAAACATCCCATCTGAGCGGAAACTTGCAGAAAATCTGGGGGTAAGCCGGGTTACAGTCCGTAAGGCTCTAAAACTTCTTGAGGAAGATCGTATTATAGAACGCATTCAGGGCAGTGGAACGAGAGTGGATTTAAAATATGGTGCAAGAGCAGGAAACATGGATATTATTACGCTTGTAGCACCGGCTCAAAATACTTTTTTCTCACGCTTTATCGATGCCTTTCAGACGACAGCAGAGGAACTGGGATCTCTGGTACTTTTTAAACAGAAGCCATTAGGGCAGTCGTTGGAAGAATGCTTGTTTCGCATTTATGAAAAAGATCTACGAAATGTAGTGCTTTGGTTAGAGGATATGGAGATTAGTTATGAGGCGCTAAGAAAACTTAGAGGACTTGGAATGAATATTATTCTTTTTGATTTTACAAGAAAAAATGATTATGCAGATTCTGTGTGTTTGGACAATAGTGACGCTGTGAATGAGCTAGTAAACTGTCTTAGAAAAGCCGGTTGTAAAAAAATAGGATTTATGGGGTGGGATGATGATACAGTTGAAAGTGTAAAGATTAGGGAAGAAGAATTTGTGAAATTCTGTCCTGATGGAAAGGTAGTTAGAATTCCAAGAAAATATCATAATCATTTGGATGAACTGGAAGAGTTTACTGTAAGAAAATACTTAAGTAGATTGAAAGAATGTGATGGAACACTTTATTCAGTAGGAGAACTTGCGGTACCGTTTGAACGAATGAAGAGAAAAGATGCGTTTAATCATCCGATTGCTATGATTGATAAAGTTCCAGGAGTAATGGGAAAAGAAATTTTTACAGTAGATCAGGATTTTCAGAAAATGTCGGACAGGATTTTTGAATGTTTGAAACAACAGAATAAAAAGAGTGGTGCATGGAGGGCAGAAGTGTATCAGGTAAAGGGAATACGTGTACATTCTTTATAGGAAAGAATTATAGATATTATGGCGGCGGGAAGCAGGAGGATATTATGCGTGCAATGGGAATTGATATAGGGACAACTACAATCAGTGTCATACTTGTGGATGGACAGTCAGGAGAGTTGCTTGGTAGCAGGACTGTTTCACATCAGGCATTTATACAGGGAGAACATTTTTGTAATCGAGTTCAGGACCCGGAGAAACTTTATGAGGTAACCAGAAAAGTAGTTGTTGAATTGGCCGCAGAGATAGGCAAACCGGACAGCATAGGGTTTACCGGACAAATGCATGGGATACTTTATGTAGACAGAGAAGGGAGGGCAGCTACACCTCTTTATACATGGCAAGATGAAAGCGGCAATGAAAAGTTTTCTGGAGATAAGACTTATGAACATATTTTAAGAGAAAAAGTGGGAGCTGCAGCAACGGGATATGGTATGACTACACATTTTTTCCTGTGTCATAAAAAAAAAATACCAGAGAAAGCCTGCTGTATGACAACAATCAGCGATTATATTGCAATGCGTTTCTGCAACAGAATCAAACCGATTATAGCTAGGGATATGGCTGCAAGTTGGGGATGTTTTGATTTGGAAAAGGGAAAATTTTTGAAAGAAAAATTAGAAATGATAGGAATAAGAACTGATTATATACCGGAGATTTGCGAGGAACATGAGATAATAGGAATGGCAGTGGAGGAAGGGCTGGAAGGTGTCCCTGTAATGGCTTCTCTGGGAGATAATCAGGCGAGCTTTATTGGTTCTGTGCAGAATATTAGAGATACAGTAGTGATAAATATTGGAACAGGGAGCCAGGTTTCTTTTGGAACGAACATGCATTATCGGACAGAAGGTTCCATTGAATTACGTCCATGCATAAAAGATTCGTATCTTTTAGTGGGGGCAGGACTTTGTGGAGGTCGTGCTTATGCCATGTTGGAACAGTTTTATCGGCAAATAGCAGCTATGGAGGGAGAAAACATTGTACATGCCTCGCTATATGAGTCTATGGAAAAACAGGCTAGAGAGTTTGTTAAAACAAATGGTATTGATGAAGCATGGGATATCCGCACTACTTTTTCCGGAACAAGAACAAATCCCGGAGAACGTGGCAGTATTACATCTGTTGGAGTGAAAAATTTTACTCCAGGAGCTATGACTGCTGGAATGATTAAAGGTATTTTGGAAGAACTTTATGATATGTATCAGGGAATGTGCCAAATGACAGGAAAAAAAGCAACCTGTCTTGTTGGAGCAGGAAACGGAATTCGAAAAAATAGATTTATGCAGGAAATGGCAGAAACAATATTTGGAATGAAGCTGAATATTCCCAAATGTCATGAAGAAGCTGCACTGGGTGCAGCCTTTTACTCCCTTGTTTCATCTGGAAAGGTAGATTCACTGGAAGAAATTCAAAAGAAAATTCAATATATTTGAAATTTAATAACGGGATAATAGACATATTTTATGAGTGAAAATTATGCAATATAAACAAAAAATAATTAATTAAAAGAGCGCATATTGACAAAAAGAATGATTTGTGTTAGAGTTTTAGTAAAATAAATTTACTAATATATTTGTTTTACTAAATGAAACAGGTTGGAGGGGATTTGATGAATGAAGTGATAGTATCAATGAAAGATATCTGCAAAAACTTTCCAGGTGTCAAAGCTCTTGATCATGTGAAGTTTGAACTTCGTTCTGGGGAAGTAATGGCTCTGATTGGTGAGAATGGCGCAGGGAAATCAACTTTAATGAAAATTCTCAGTGGAGTTTACACTAAGGATAGCGGAACTGTTGAGATTAATGGAGAAGTTTATGAAGATTTGAATCCCAAGAGAGCACAGTCACTTGGAATTGCAATTATCCATCAAGAATTGAATATGTGTAAACATCT
Organism: Blautia sp. XA-2221; assembly: GCF_028767025.1. Classification (GTDB taxonomy): domain Bacteria; phylum Bacillota; class Clostridia; order Lachnospirales; family Lachnospiraceae; genus Blautia_A. Next base: position 7,339 of record NZ_JAJQXX010000016.1, on the reverse strand, counting down.
TTCGGTTGCGGAGAATATTTATCTAGGACGGGAATTGAGAGGAAAATTTTGCATTGATAACAGGACAATGGAGGCAGAAGCACAGAAAATTCTGGATGAGCTGGGAATTGATATTAAGCCCTGGGAAAGTGTTGGGGATCTTCCTGTTTCAAAACAGCAGATGGTGGAGATCGCTAAGGCACTTTCTATTAATGCTAAGATATTGATTATGGATGAACCTACATCAGCACTTACTTCTAAGGAAATTGACGAATTATTCAGAATCATTCGCAAGCTGAAAAGAGAAGGGCATGGAATTGTATACATATCTCATAGACTGGAAGAATTTCAGCATATTGTGGACAGAGTTACTATTATGAGAGATGGACAGTATATTATGTCAGGTGAGTTTAAAAACCTTACTATGGATAGTATGATTGCTTATATGGTAGGTCGTGAAATTAAAGAAAAATTTCCGCGTATTCAATGCGAAAAGGGGAAGAAGGTATTTGAAGTTCGTAATTTGAATGCAGGAAAGCTGGTTCGGAATATTAATTTCTCTGTTTATGAAGGGGAGATAGTTGGGTTTGCAGGACTTATGGGGGCTGGCAGAACGGAAACGACCAGAGCAATTTTTGGAGTGGATTCCAAGGAAAGTGGAGAAATTTATGTTGATGGTAAGGCGGTGAAAATTAGCTGTCCTTTGGATGCGATTCGTAATGGGGTTGTACTTGCTCCAGAGGACAGGAAAAAAGATGGACTTTGCACGAAATTGAGTATACGTCAGAACATGGCATTGCCGAATCTTGATTTAATTGGAAAACATGGAATCGTGAGTTCAGTAAAAGAAGATGACCTTTGTGAGAAAATTGTAAAGGATCTTCAGATAAAAACTCCTAATGTAGAGATTGATTCTGGTAATCTTTCCGGTGGAAACCAACAGAAGGTGGTAGTGGGAAAATGGCTTGCCAGGAATTCCAGAGTTGTCATTTTTGATGAACCTACCAGAGGAATTGATGTTGGAGCCAAGGTTGAGATATACAATCTGATGAACCAGCTGAAAAAGCAAGGAATTGCAGTCGTTTTTGTTTCGTCTGAGATGCCGGAGGTTATGGGGCTGGCAGATAGAATTATTGTTATGTGTGATGGCAGGATAACAGGAGAAATTACTGCAGCAGAAGCCACACAGGATAATATATTAAAAATGGCAACAGCTTTTGAAACTAAAAAAATTTCGAACAGTTGAGGGAAATAAAATGAACAGAAAAGAACAGACAGTATTAAAAAAAATCTTATCTATTCGGGGAATGGGAGCTGCTCTTACAGCTTTTGCAGGATTGATTATTATTTATATTGTATTTGGTATCATTAATCCGTCTGTGTTTTCCGGACAGAATATTATCAATCTTCTCCGATCTATGTCAAAATATCTTCTTGTTGGTGTGGCTCAGAGTTATGTGATGCTCACTGGTAATGTTGACCTTTCTATTGGATCTGTGGTTGCAGTTAGTGCAATGGTTTCAGCAACGCTGATGACTAATGGAGTGACACCTGTATTAGCCTGCCTGATTGCTCTGGTGTGTTGCTTGACTCTTGGGGTGATTAGCGGTGTTCTGGTAGGAAAGTTTAAACTTCCGCCATTTATTGCAACATTGGGAACCATGTTTGTAGGTAGAGGGATTTCCTACATGGTAAATGGTAACAGAAATACAGATGCTCTTGCCACCGGCATTGGAAAAGATGCGGCGGACAGATTTTCTAATATTTTTTATTATGGTAAGACTTTTGGAGTATATAATACATTTTGGATTGCACTGATTGTATTTTTTATTTTTTACTTCATTTTATCAAAAACATTTACAGGAAGGCACATTTATGCAGTAGGTTCCAATGTAGATGCAGCTAGACTTTCGGGGGTTGACGTTGTAAAAACAACTATTAAAGTATATGTAGTAAGTGCTATGTGCTGTTGGATTGTAGGATTGATTCTCTGTGCACAGGCTGGTATGGGAAATATGGAAGCCGGAAATATGTATGAAATGTATGGAGTTGCAGCAGGCGTAATCGGAGGGGTTTCTCCACTTGGCGGCGCAGGTATCCTTCTAGGAACATTTGCAGGTGCTGGATTATGGCAGACATTGGAAAATGGTTTGAATATGATTGGTGCTCAGGTTGGAATGCAGAGAATCGTAATAGGTGTAATTGTTGTTGGAGCTGTTCTTCTTTCTGAATTGAGAGCTCACAGAAAATAAGTATGTTACATCGTAAAAATACGATGTGTAATATAAAAACTATATAATGTAAAAAGGAGGATTTAAAAATGAAGAAAAAAGTATTAGCAGTATTGTGCAGTATGGCTGTTGCAGTAGGGTGTTTTGCGGGTGCAACAAATGTATTTGCAGAGGGTGAAAAAATTGCATTGATTACTATGGATTCCATTGATCAGCATTGGGTAAGGTTAAACGAAGGAGCCCAGGAAGAAGCTAAAAAAGAAGGGGTTACGGTTGATTATATGGCTCCAAACACCAAAGATGATGCGCAGCAGATAGAATGTGTAAATAATGCTATTGCAGGAGGATACCAGGCTATAATTGTAGCTGCAAATGGCCCGGATGCTATTTCAGGGGCACTCAAAGAAGCAGAAGCATCGGGAATAAAGATTGTGTATGTAGATTCGCCTGCAAATGTTGAAGCAGAAGCTACCTTCTCTACTGATAACAAAGCAGGAGGAGAAAAGGCAGGAGAAGAACTGAAAAAAGCTTTACAAGATAAAGGAGTAACATCTGGAGATATAGGAATTATTAATACGAATGCAGCATCTCAATCTACACTTGATCGCGAAGCTGGATTTAGAAGTGTATTTGAAGGTACTGATTTTAAAGTCATTGAAACCCAGTACAGCGAGGGAGATGCAGCAAAATCTCAGTCTATAGCGGAAAATTATATTACTCAGGGGTGTGTAGGTATTTTTGGAACAAATGAAGGCTGTACAGTAGGTACAGGCAATGCGATCAAAGCATCTGGAAGTAGCAGTGTTCTTGGTGTTGGTTTTGATAAATCTGATACAATTTTGAATTTAGTCAAAGATGAATATCTGGTGTGTACAATGGCTCAAAATCCGGATGTAATGGGTGCGGAAGGTGTTAAAGCAGCAGTCAAAGCAATTAACGGAGAAGATTTGGGTGGAAAAGTAACAGATACAGGTGTTTCTGTTATTACAGCAGATGATGTAGAAGAATAAAAAGAATATAGTTTTTGTAAACAATAGAAGCTGTTCAACGGAGTGAATGGGCAATAAATTAATGAAAAATGTCTCCGGAGATTATTGAGTTGAATCGATATTCTTCGGGGACATTTTTTGAAAAAGGAGAGTAAAATGGAAAAAAATTTTTCTGCTGGCTATATATCTGGATATCACTCCTATTTTTTCGGGAAAATATTGTACAAAAGTAGAAGATGTTTTAAAATCGAGAAAACTAATTCAGATGGAAAAAAACGATGTTCATCTTGGCGGCACTATAGGAAATACATGAATTTTAATGAAGATTTTGGGAGCTGATGTCTCATTGATTGTAAGAATAGGAGATGATATATTCAGAGAAATTGTATTGCTAGTATGAATAAGTATGGTGCAGGTGAGGTAATGTGAGTGGTGCGTGCAGATTTTTGTAATACCAGAAATTGATCGGATTTTTTATATCATCCAGGTGTGAACGGTACAGGAGATATAAGGCTTGCAGCGTTTTTAACAGCATTGATACAGAAAGATGGTCTGAAAGAATGTATGCAGTTATCAACATCTACAAGAGCTTTCTGTGTGGTAGGCTAGGATGCTGTAAGTGGACTGAAAAATTTTGATGATTTGGAAAGAAAATAAAAGCCGGATGGTCTAAAGTAAATATGAAAAGAAAAGGGGAACAGTGATGGATAAAAAATATCTTCTTGATACAGAGGAAAATAAAAAATTTCTTGAAGAAATCAGAAAGGATTTGCTGGAGTTTGGGTGTCAGTTTCCAGCGGTGGATGGAACCTGCTATTATCTCGGGGATGACGGTACACCATGGAAGGAATATAACAGGGAAACTTATGCGACCAGCAGAATGGTGCATGTATACACAATCGGAAAATATATTGGATACAAAGGCAGTGATGAGTTGATAGACTTAGCGGTCAAAGGGCTTATGGGTGCAGCGAGAGACAAAAAAAACGGAGGTTGGTATTCTTCGCTTACACCTGGTGGTGGACATACAGAAAATAAATTATGTTATGCTCATGCGTTTGTAATTCTTGCAGGATCCGGGGCAGTTCTTGCAGGACACCCGAAGGGCAAAGAGTTACTTGAGAATGCACTGGAAATTTATGACAGATATTTTTGGAATGAAGAAGAAGGAATGTCTTGTGATACATGGAATACAGAATTTACGGTTATGGATTCCTATAGAGGATTGAATGCAAATATGCATACAGTAGAAGCCTTTTTGGCAGCTGCAGATGTGACAGGAAATGAAAAATATCGTGAAAGATGCGGGAAAATTATTAAGCGTGTAGTGGGATGGGCTAGTGATAATGAATGGAGGATTCCGGAGCATTATACCAGTGAATGGGAACCCGATATGGAATGTAATAAAGAAAATCCGGACGACCAGTTTAAGCCTTACGGTGCAACTCCAGGACATGGACTTGAGTGGGCTCGTTTAATAGTACAATGGTCACTTTCGACTTATAAGCATGATAAAGAAAATGCGAAAGCATATATTACAGCGGCAGAAAATCTCTTTGAAAGAGCTATTGAGGATGGCTGGAATTCCGATGGTGAGCCTGGTATTGTATATACAACAGACTGGAACGGTAGTCCTATTGTTCATGATAGAATGCATTGGGTTCTTGCAGAAGCTATTAATACAGCAGCAGTTCTCTATCGTATTACCAATAAAAAGAAGTATTATGATAATTATGCTGATTTTATGATGTATTTAGATGAGAAAGTTTTGGATCACGAAAACGGATCCTGGTTCCATCAAATGAATAGAATTAATGTTCCTAATGGAACAGTGTGGCCTGGAAAACCTGATCTTTATCATGCAATCCAGTCAACCTTGATTCCATATTATACTCCAGATTTATCTATTGCAGTAGCTGTCAAAGAAGGAAAAAGATATTATAGATAACTGAAAAGATGAATTGGCAATGCCTGTTATAATGAATGATATTTTTGTTTCCTGCAAAAAAGATAAATATTCGGTAGGATTTTTTTATACAGATAATTTGGAAATGGGATTTTATTCTGCTATGTATGGTTGTTTTACGGATGATTACGATACAAATGTAAGGAAAGTCAGAGCTTGAGTTTTTGCAGTTATGTCCACAGAACTCTCAATCAGTCTTGCTGATCATGAACAACTTTCAAAAATGCCCCAAATATAAGGAATCCAGTTCCTTTTTGATGTGAAATTTAAGTAAACAAACAAAAAGAAAGAGGATTCCTTAAGACCAATTTGACATCAAAAATTTACCAAATGAAACGGGAAATTTTAACTTTTTCAAATAAAGTTTCTAGAAGGTTTCCAAAGCTGGAAAGAAAGTTTATGGCTGCCATAAATTAAGGTATGACTGCTTCCAACAGCTGTCTGCTTACAGATATTGCTGACCAGCTACATGAACCTTCTAAAAAGTTCAATATTTTTGATTGTCTTTTCAGATATGAAACTGTTTTTTATTAATCTGGGAATGGTAAAAGATTATGTGGAAAAAACAAAAGCAGATACGCTAGTTATTTTTGTTAGAAATATATATGCAGCTGACATTTTATGGCGGAGTAGGTTTTAGAGAGGATGATTAAAAAGCATATATGCTGGAAGCAGTAATAGGGGGATAAGTAAATTATGAATTATACAATTTCAAATTCTTATTTAACTGTGGAGATATCTTCGAAAGGTGGAGAACTTAGGTCTCTGCGTGATGTAGATGGAAAAGAATATATTTGGCAGGGAGATGAAGAGATATGGAATGATAGAGGACCTAATCTTTTCCCTTATATTGGAAGAATGACCGGTGAAATCTATCAGTTTCAGGGAAAAAAATATCATATGGATATACATGGATTTTTACCGACATCAGAAATGATGCTTTTGTCAGAAGATAAAGATTGTGTGACCCTGGAGTTGGAAGCATCTGAAAAGACGTTAAAACAATATCCGTTTCTTTTTAAATTGGAAATTACATGGAAGGTGATAGGGGGAACGCTTAAAATTACTTACAAGGTAAAAAATAAAGATGAAAAGCCGATGTATTTTGGGATTGGTGGACACCCTGGTTTTATAGTACCCCTAGAGAAAGAAAATAAATTTGAAGATTACCGGATTGATTTTGGAAAAGATGCTTCCCCAAAACGAATATTAATGTCAGAGGATTGTTTTGTATTGGAAGGAAATGAAAATTTGGAACTGTCAGAGGGGAGATATTTAAAGTTGACACATGATTTATTTAATCATGATGCAATTATTTTGAAAGAGACATTTGGAAAAGTCAGAATTGATAGTGAGAAGGGTAAAAAAAGGATTGTAGTTAGTTTTCCTCAGATGGATTATCTGGGGATTTGGCACAGACCTTTTAAAACACCGGATTATGTATGTATAGAACCATGGAGTTCGCTTCCTTCTCGGAAAAATGTCATAGAGGATATTGCACAACAGCCAGGATTGATAGAATTGGGAAGTAATGAAATTTATCAAAATACTTGGAGTATAACAATAGAAAATAGTTAGTTTGGAATCGGATATTGAAAGAAAGCATCTGGTAAAGGTCATTTCGAGGATATGATAAATATAAGTTACTTTTTCAATATTGAAAAAGTAACTTAATCTATATAGAAATATTATACAAGTTTCATGTAATATAGTATATGATTGAGAATGATGGAAGCGTGATCCATATGAAATTATAAATAGCATGGGATGATGTAGATCTTGAATCTTAATTAGCTAGATGAAAGAATACTGGGGAGTGAAAAAGAAAAATGAAATTCATTTTTTATTGATGACCTTATTCTGTAAAAAATGAAAAAACAGTTGACAGAAGAGGAAGAACGTGGTAAATTAATCTAGCTGTCGCAAAAAAATGATTCTTTTGAAGAAACAATTTGAAAAACTTTGAAAAAAGTCAAAAAACTTGTTGACAATCATTTCTGAGTGTGGTAAAGTAAACAAGCTGTCAGCGAGAGAGCGAATTACTTAAAAGGACGTCAAAAAAGTTTGAAAAAACTTGAAAAAAGTTCTTGACAAACCAAAAGAGATGTGATAAAGTAAATGAGCTGTCTGAGAGACAGAAAACAAAGAACCTTGATAACTAAACAGTGAGACAC
>NZ_JAJQXX010000015.1 GCF_028767025.1 Blautia sp. XA-2221 | reverse complement strand
ATATCATCCGGTTCTACATATCCAAGACTTGCAGTTAAACTTCCCTGTGGATCCGCATCAATCAATAACACTTTTTTTCCTTGTCTTACCAACCCAACTCCAAGATTTAAAGTCGTTGTACTTTTTGCAACTCCGCCTTTCTGGTTTACTACTGAAATAACTTTACACATACTGTTTTCCTCCATTTATTTCTCCCAATTTTCATTCTGCCAGATTTTCAATAATGCTATAATTTCTCGTTTCATCATTGCCGGTGTATATCTGCTTGGAAAATATTTGTGAAGCTGCTCATTCGTAAAGGCAACTCTCGTAATCTCACCTTTTTTTATCTCACTCATAATTTCCTGCATCTTCTCTAATGTAAGTTGGTTTTCTTTGCTCAATTTTCTAATCCGCTGTGCCTGTGATAAAGACGGAACAGCCTGAGCATAATCCATTGCTTCTAATAGTTGTTTTTGTTCTTCTTCTTTTAATGCTGAAATTTCAACTGCCGGATTAAAAGATATCAATTCATCATCTAATTTCTGTAAGAACTCAGGTATTAGTTTCGTCAATGAAATATATCTTTGTACCTGCTTTGGACTATCTCCACATTCTTCACTGATAATCTCTACTGTTCTCTTTCTTTTTGTTTTGTGGTCAATTTGACCTTTTTTCCTACCTGATTTTCTTTTCAGCACATCATTTTTCATTTTGTAAGCAAAAGCCTTTTCACTGAAACTGATTTTTTCTCTGTGCAGGTTAGAATCCACCATATTCAAAATAGATTCATCTTCTGTCATCACACGGATAATTACTGGTACTTTTCGATACCCCAGTAACTCAGCTGCATGTTTTCTTCTGTGACCGGATATAATCTCATAGACTCCATCTGGCACAGGCCTGACAATCAATGGATTGAGAATTCCGTACTTCTCAATACTTTCTTTTAGCAAATGCATCTCTTTATCATCTTTCACTTGAAAAGGATGATTTTTAAAAGAACAGAGTCTTTCAATCTCAATTTCAATAATCTTCTCATCTTCATTCTTCGGAATAAATTCTTTCGTTACTTCCGTCATCATTTCCTCCTTCTTCGGTCAGACAAAAAAAGCCCGTCTGGATCCGATTATTTTTGAAATCAGTTCCAAACGAGCATCTCGTTTTCTATTAGCTATAGCTAATATATTTCTCTATTGTTTCAGCTAATATATGTTTGCAAATTATATTCTGCAAAGAATTTTTCCTTTGATCTACTGTATTTTACATTCCTAAATCAATGGTGACAACAGATACTTCCCCAAATGTTAGCAATATCTCTGATACAGTCTATTTGCAAAACTCTATTTTTTATTAGCTGCCAGCTAACAATTATTTCATTGTATTAGCTGAAAATCATCCTCAAAGCAATAAAATCATGCATTTTTTTTATCAAAAAAGCGCCCCATTATTTGCATTTCTGCTAATAATCGAACGCTTTTGACTGGCCGTCTCGTATAGGAATCGAACCTATAATTTAGTCTTAGGAGGACCATGTTATATCCATTTAACTAACGAGACAAAATGCCATTTTCCCTTGAAAACACGCGATTTTCCGGCTTTTTGGTAATGGCAACCTTTATTTAATTATCAGCTTTTTTCAAGCTGTTAATTACTATTATTTTTCATGTTGGTGACATCAAAGCACTCACCTATTAGGGTAACACCTTCGTGTCAATTTTTACTCTTCTTAACTAGATTTGAACCCAAAAGTTTTTTCAGGAAGTGATAACCTTGGTTCCTCCTTAGGAGGACCATGTTATATCCATTTAACTAACGAGACAAAATGCCATTTTCCCTTGAAAACACGCGGTTTTCCGGCTTTTTGGTAATGGCAACCTTTATTTAATTATCAGCTTTTTTCAAGCTGTTAATTACTATTACTTTTCATGTTGGTGACATCAAAGCACTCCCCTTTTAGGGTAATACCTTCGTGTCAATTTTTACTCTTCTTAACTAGATTTGAACCCAAAAGTTTTTTCAGGAAGTGATAACCTTGGTTCCTCCTTAGGAGGACCCCGTTATATCCATTTAACTAACGAGACAAAATGCCATTTCCTCTTGAAAATACACAATTTTCCAGATTTTGTAATGGCAATCTTTATTTAATTATCAGCTGTTTTAGCTGTTAATTACTTGTTTTTCAGTATATCAGATGATGTATATACACCATCTGATATACTTTATCGTATAGATAAAATTGTACTATATTTTATTCAAAATTACAAGAGTATAATTAATTTTTCAGGAATTTAGAAATATTACAGTAACTACTTATAGATAATATTCCATGAGATATCCGGAAGGATGTTTTTCCCTGAGGCATATATTTCAAAGCACCATCATCACCAAAAATAATTCGGAACGTGCCTGCCCCGTCTGTAACACCAGCCTAAAAATGTATCTGCCCTTGAAGCCATATATCTGCTTTCAATCTTCTTCCTACAGTTGGTTCGCCTAAAAGGTCTTGTCTGTTGATACAGACGTCAAACTGCATATTATTACATTCGACAGTCATCTGTACAATTTCTTCTCCTGTCAAAATATTTTTGAATGTATGAACATCCAGAATTTCTCCCAAAATACTATACTGATCACACTGAATTCCGTGTGGCATAAAATAGGATTCTACTACGGAAAAAAGATCCTCTGTTACAATTCTCTGCGAAATCATGGAATATGTATCCATATCTTCCATTGTAAGGCTTTCCATTGCTTCTTCGTCGCCATCTCTGGCAGCCGCAATCAGATTGCTTCTGTTCTTTGCAACCTCTTTTTCCACTTTTACTGCTTCTTTATCTTTCATTGCAGGAAGTAAAATCCGTCCTTCTTTTGCAAGTCCGGTTAAAGTCACCGGCTGTGCGACAGTATTCTCTTTCCCCTTTTCCTGCATATATTCTGCAGCATTCTGAAGATAAAAAATCAGGGTGATTCCTATTCTCAGGTCATCGCAGGCTCCTGCAAATGACTCTCTGTCCAGATGTCTTTCCACAGTTACCTGCTCCTGAGTGGTAATTCCGGTTCCTCTGAAAAACGGGAAATAGTAATCCACATGAAAATGATTATATTCGTCATACTGACCACACACTGTGATACCGCAGTCACATCCATAATTTTTAGAAAACTCTGTAAAAATTCCCTCCGGATGATCTTCAACAGCTATTTTCTCATCATAGTTCCTTACAGTATCTCCGATAATTTCCTTTATCTCTTCCCTGCTTCTGACTTTAGAAAAACCAACCGCTCTCAGATAACTGTGCACAAAAACACCTCCATACCCGTTTTATGCCTGGGTCTTTTTCTCAATCTTTTTCATACCGCCCATATATGGCTGAAGTGCTTCTGGAATATTTACAGAACCATCTGCATTCAGATTGTTTTCAAGGAAAGCAATCAGCATTCTCGGCGGTGCTACTACTGTATTGTTTAATGTATGAGCAAGATATTTCTTTCCATCTTCTCCGTTGACACGGATTTTCAGACGACGCGCCTGAGCGTCACCAAGGTTAGAGCAGCTTCCTACCTCAAAGTATTTTTTCTGTCTCGGAGACCATGCCTCTACGTCTATGGATTTCACTTTCAGATCCGCCAGATCACCGGAGCAACATTCCAGTGTACGAACCGGAATATCCAGAGAACGGAAAAGATCAACTGTATTCTGCCATAATTTTTCAAACCACATTTTGCTGTCTTCTGGTTTACATACAACAATCATTTCCTGCTTTTCAAACTGGTGGATACGATAAACGCCTCTTTCCTCAAGACCATGGGCTCCTTTTTCTTTACGGAAACATGGAGAATAGCTGGTAAGAGTTTTTGGCAACTCCTGTTCCGGAATGATCTGGTCAATAAATTTACCGATCATGGAATGCTCACTTGTTCCAATAAGATAAAGGTCTTCACCCTCAATCTTATACATCATAGCATCCATTTCCGCAAAACTCATTACGCCTGTTACTACATTACTGCGGATCATAAACGGCGGTACACAATAGGTAAAACCTCTGTTGATCATAAAATCACGGGCATAGGAAATTACTGCAGAATGAAGTCTGGCAATATCTCCCATCAGGTAATAAAATCCATTTCCTGCAACTCTTCTGGCGCTGTCCAGATCAATTCCATCAAAGTTTTCCATGATTTCTGTGTGATATGGAACCTCGAAATCAGGAACAACCGGCTCTCCAAACTTTTCAACCTCAACGTTTTCGCTGTCATCTTTGCCAATCGGTACTGTTGGATCAATGATGTTCGGAATTACCATCATATCTTTCAGAAGTTCTTCTTCTACTTCTTTTTCTTTTGCAGAAAGTTCATCAATACGGGCTCCGGAAGCAGCTACCTGCTTTTTAATTTCCTCTGCCTCTTCGCGTTTTCCCTGTCCCATCAGAGCGCCAATCTGCTTGGAAATTTTGTTTCTTTCAGCGCGCAATGCCTCAACTTCCTGTTTAATGGCTCTGTTTTCTTTATCCAGTTCCAGAACCTTGTCTACCAGTTCCAACTTACTGTCCTGAAATTTGTTCTTTATATTCTGCTTTACAATCTCCGGATTTTCTCTTACAAACTTAATATCTAACATGATTTTCCTCCTCAAAATATAATTTTTAACTTAATTTGTCAGTTTCATCCTCTTCCAGTTCTCCCAGACCAAAGTTGACCGCCTTTCTCAACGCTTCAACTTCCTCCTGGCTGAGCATTACATAAGATTCACCTTTTACGATTTCTTTCAGATACAGGAAACAATTATCACGGCTGTGGACTGCGTTTAAAATCAGACCTGTATTTTCTTTGTCAAGAAGAGCCAGTGCAAAACTGAGTTTACCTCCCACATCATCAAAAGCATCGTATTTTTCTACACCATACTTACTGAAGATTACTCTGAAGTTTTTGACAATGGATTTTATTGTCTGCTCATGATTTTCCTTTGCCTCATAGAGACGGTCAATCTGTGCAAATTTTCTCATAAATGTTTTTTCCAGTGACTGTGCATCGCTGCCCTTCATAAACATCTTATATTTTCTTTCCAGCCTGCTCAGTCTCATGCTATAACTTATCATACTTCCAATTAAAACAATTACTATAATCAACAGTATGATAATAATAATTCCGGGATCAATTCCTATATTTTCAAAAATAGTACTCATATGATCCCCCTTCTATCCAATAGACTCAAACAGATCAATGATCCGTTCCAGATCCTCTCTGGAATAATACTCAATTTCTATTTTACCTTTATTATTCTTCTTTCTGTGAATAAATACTCTTGTGCCTGTGATTCCTTTCATTTTTTCTTCCAGGCTTTCGTAAACAGCATCCTCTGCTGAGTTTGAAGCTGTTTCCTTCTGACGTGAAGGTTTCAACATTTTTCGCACAAGAGCTTCTGTCTCACGAACACTCAGTTTATGATCAAATACTTTCAAAGCAATCATTTCCTGAGTTTCAAAGTCAGAAATTCCAAGAATCGCACGAGCATGTCCTGCAGATATCATTTCGTCTACAACCATTTCCTGAACCCGTGGTGAAAGTTTTAAAAGGCGGAGAGAATTTGTTACTGCTGTCCGGCTCTTTGAAACTCTTTCTGCAATCTCATCCTGTTTCAGATGAAATTCTTCAATCAAACGTTTATATGCCTGAGCCTCTTCCACAGGATTCAGATCTTCCCTTTGTATGTTTTCAATCAGGGAAATTTCAACAATCTCCTGATCTGAAAACTCTTTGATCACAACAGGAACTTCTTTTAATCCGGCCATTTTTGCAGCTCTCCACCGTCTTTCTCCGGCTATGATCTCAAAATAGTCCTTTTTATCAGACACAAGAAGTGGTTGTAAAATTCCATATTGTTTTATTGATTCCGATAATTCCAGTAACGCATCCTCATCAAATTTCTTACGCGGCTGTTCGCGATTGGGTTCTACCTTTGAAATTTTTACAATCACTGAACCTCCCACGTTCTTTTCTTTTTTTTCAGCGGTTTTCTCCGGATGAACTGCTGTTTTTTCTTTTGTATCCTTTACTCCTGATTTTGAAGCAACAGACTTTTCTGGAAAAAGTGCATCAAGTCCTCTTCCAAGTCCGGATTTTTTTGCTGCCATCATTCACCCTCCCTGTTTATTACTTCTTCTGCTAAAAGACGATAGCTTTCTGCTCCTGCAGAGCGCGAATCATAAATAGTGATTGGTTGTCCATAACTGGGTGCTTCCGCAAGTCTTACATTTCTGGGAATAATTGTTTTATAAATATTTTGCTGGAGATTATCCTTGACATTTTCCACTACCTGTAAAGATAAGTTTGTCCGGGCATCGTACATTGTAAATACAACACCCTCCATAACAAGACGTTTATTTAATCTCTCTTTCACCAGATCAATTGTATGTATAAGCTGAGATAATCCTTCCAAAGCATAATATTCACACTGTATTGGAACAAGTACCGATGTAGCTGCTGTTAAAGCATTAATGGTAAGCATATTCAAAGATGGCGGACAGTCCATAATAATATAGTCATATTTCCTGCGTATTTTATCCGTTATCTTTTTTAAAATATACTCTTTATCCTCTACGCCAATAAGTTCTATTTCTGCACCTGATAAATTCACATTGGACGGAATCAAATCCAGCTTTTCCACTACATTTTTAATAATTGTACTTTTGACATCCGTCTGCCCAAGCAAAAGCTCGTACAATGTATTTTCCACCGCATTTTTATCAATGCCCAGACCACTGGTTGTGTTACCCTGCGGATCAATATCTATTGCTAAAACTTTCTTTCCTTTTTCCGCAAGGCAGGCTGACAGATTGATGGCTGTTGTTGATTTTCCAACCCCGCCTTTTTGGTTAGCTATCGCTATTATTCTTCCCAATTTTCTTCCTCCTTTTGAGGGATTATAGAGATATTTTCATTATAGCACTTTTATATGTATTGTTCCACACTATGTTTCACGTGAAACATTAAATTTTAGGAAACTCTCTAAATTAATTATTGTTAATATTCCACAATTTTATACACATTAATAAAATATTTTTTTATCATCACTTAACTATAAAATTCCATCTAATATTTACTTATAAAAATTCATGTTATCCCAATATAGTCAATTTGCAATCAACTTTTCACTAAAAAAGCACCAACTGTTTATATGTAATATAAAGCCCCCTATAAGAATAGCTAAAAATCATCAACTATCCGCTATCAAATATTAAATATCATATATATCAACGAAATCAACTAACATCGTATATTATTTCAGTATGTGAATATTTATTTATAACGTTTCACGTGAAACATTAATCCTCTTTCATTTGTCAAAAGTAAGAAATGCATTATTCAGTTCTTACAGATATGTATTTTCTGTATAATCCATAAAACAAAAATATTTCATGTAAAAATATTATTTGCAGACTATTTATAAAAAGCAAGATACACATTTTCATGTTCTTACAGAGATTAATTTTCTATGTAATCTCATATAACACAAAAACGTTTCACATAAAACATTATTTCTCTCTTCTCTGTAAAAATAAAGTACACTTTATTCAGTTCCTATAGATATTTATTCTCTGTATAATCCATAAAACAAAAATATTTCATGTGAAAATATTATGCTCTCTATTTATAAAAAGCAAGATACACATTTTCATGTTCTTACAGATATTTATTTTCTATGTAATCTCATAAAGCACAAAAACGTTTCACATAAAACATTATTTCTCTCTTCTCTGTAAAAAATAAAGCACACTTTTCCAGCTCTTATAAAAATTTATTCTCTGTATGATCACATAAGCAAAGATGTTTCACGTGAAACATTAACTTTGTCTTCCTTGCAAAAAGCAAGATGCACCTGATTCAGTTTTTATATATGTAAATCTCTATATAATCACATAGAGAAGCGACATTTCATGTGAAACATTGCTTCTCTCTTCTTTACAAAAAGCAAGTTATACATAATTCAATTTTTATAGAAACTAATTTACTATCTGATTATATAAAGCAAAGACATTTCTCGTAAAATATTAATTTTCTTTTATTTGTCAAATGCGAACTACACTTGTTCCAATTCTTATAGATGTAATTTTCTATAATTATATAAAAAAATGTTTCACGTGAAATATTTTTTATATATAGATTTCTCTATAATAAAAATTTTATTATTCCTTAATTTACTACATTCTCACATTCACTTTATTTCAATATTAAAGCACAGATATTTTTTCCGTTGCTTTCCGGAACTATCTACATCCCGCTGACAGCATAAAATAAAAATCCATATAACCTTTAAAACTATGCTGTCAGCAAATATAAAATTTCCAAACCAAACAGTTCTCTATCAGATTCCTGATCTATCACTATAGTGATAAATGTAAATTAGCTTATACAATATCTGCGTATTTTCAGCTGTTTTTCAAAATTTCTTTTATTTCCGGAATTGTTTTTCCCTGTTCTCTTAATGATTTAATATAATAAATACGTTCCAGGCTTTCTTCTCTCTTATATCGTCTTGTAAGATTATGTTCTGCCTGCTCAAAGGAAATCATCCCTTCTTCTGTGTAAAATTTAAGCGTACTATATCTCATATCTGTCAGTCTGACCAGTTCTCCAATAGTAACATACTCAGACTGCTGAATAACCTCCATACTTCTCTGTCTTGACACATCTACTCTCCTTAATTTGTATACATAACAGTCAGTGCAGTCATCATAGCAATAAGATTTTCAATATAATCAATCATTTCTTTTATGAGTTTACCGGAATCAGAATTTATAATTTTATTCAACTTATGCCTTATCTCCTTCTGTTCAAAGGCTGAAAAATATTCTTTTATGATTTTACTTCTCTCCAGAAGAGCAACCAAACAGGCAATATCCTCTGTTATTTCTCCATCTTCCAGAAGTTCTGATCTGATCATATCTATTACATAATGAACTGACTGTTTTGTAGGGATATAGTTTTTTCGTTTACTAATTATACCAGATTCTGTAATGGTTACAATCCCTATCTCCGCCAAAGAATCCTCTACCGCTCCAATAAGCTCTCTTAATTTTCTGTCTGAAAAAGAATAATTATATTCTTCTATAATTTTTTCTACTTTTACAGGTTTTGGCTGATTTATAAAGTCATATAATGGTTTCAGATACATTTTTTCAGCTGGAAGTTCGCCGGTTACTCTTACTTTCTTTTTTTCCA
Source organism: Blautia sp. XA-2221 (assembly GCF_028767025.1). Taxonomy (GTDB): domain Bacteria; phylum Bacillota; class Clostridia; order Lachnospirales; family Lachnospiraceae; genus Blautia_A. The sequence continues at coordinate 68,989 of NZ_JAJQXX010000015.1, read as the reverse complement.
GCACTATACAATCTTCCATTTTTAATTCTAAAAGGGCAGACGCAACCATACACACCAGCTTTTTCACATCAAATCCTGAAATCTTTCCTTTTCCACCCATTGCGCAAATTAAATATTCCTGCGTAACTGACAAATCTCTCATTTCTTTTCCTCCTTATCTCTGTTCCTTTTCCTATTTGCTCATTTTTCTTAGCATATTTGGCATTATCAATTACCGTAATTCTCAAAGTCCCTTCAACCCTGTTCCTTGAATTTTGTCTTTCAAACTTACCTGAATGTCACTCTCTGAAATTTTCAAAGATCATATCAATCTATTTTTCTTAATTATTTATAGATTACTTTGCATTTCTACTTTCAAAAGTGTTTTCAATACTAAAAAAAACAATAATCTCTTCTATTTCTGCTTTCAAAGTTTTAAAATACAGGCTTTCATAAGTAATAAACACTCTCCACTTATCACTTGCTACTTATAATTTATAAGATATACCCGCCTTGTATTTCTGTCAATCTTTTAAGAGAAAATCTTTTTTACACTCCCATCATCCCACAAAACTGTGTATATATCGTACTTTTTGAGAACTTAAAATTCTAAATTCATGCAATGAAACAAGTATCTATAGATAAGCAAATTGGGAAAAGTACACAAAATCATTACGAATCTGTTTTTATAAGCTACTCATATAGAGCTTGATATTTCTTTTATGTCCGTATATTACAGATTCTATAGTGCAAAATTCGATATTTACTCATTTATAGCAGGTATGACAATTGAATTTACCCCAAAATATCTTTAAGGAAAATATTTTATCTTCTAAACAATAAAATTAAAAAGGTGGTAAAATTCTCATTAGCCCTTCTTTATAGTGTGTATATGTCAGGATTATCGATTCTTTTGCATCTCATATTACAGATTTCATTATATAAAATTCAGTATTTATTCAATCATAAAAGGATGGTACTTGATATATAATCAAATACCACCCTTAATTTTGCTTACCAAGATATTAAAAAGATAAATGTTTTGATATAAACAAAAACGCCGTGATAAACAGCTCGCAGCAATTATTTCTTTACTTTGTCGCCTGATATTTTTTATATCCTCTGTAACCTCCCACAACCAGCAATGCTGCCAGAATCCCATATATAACCGGCAATAGCTGCATCTGGGTAAAGTATTTCCCAAACAAATATACCAGCCGACAGTCCAGAAGGTTCCAGATTGCCAGTGCATTAGATGGGATGCACAGCCACAACTGACTTACCACGCGAAATTGATCCGGAATGTTCACTACTAGGGAAAGCAAAAGGATTCCAACCATTATAGCTATCGTACCGGTACTGCTTTTCATTTTTTCAGCACAGAACATGGCAAATGCTGATTCCAGAACTGCTGCTGTTAGAAGTATAAAAAGCTGGATACCCAATACCTTCCCAATTGTAAGGGGATATGAACACATGGGATATATCATCTGTATCTGTGTATTCAGTCCATGAAACCCATAAAGGATCAAAACAGGAACTGCACAGGCCAGCACAAGGCATATGGTCCCTCCAAGAGAAAGTGTCACTCCCGCTATGATTTTGGCGGCATACAAGTTTTTCTTTCCATATCTGCAACAAAAATTAAGATGATTTACTTTTCGGAAATGTTCTTCTGCAAATATTGATGGTACCGCAACTGCTACAAAAATAATCTGCATGATCGCTATTAAATAAAACGCTGTGCTAAGTTTCCTTTCTCCGGCTGTATATTCATAGGTAAAAGGAATTTTTATTCTGCTTTCCTGCTCTTCCCAGTAGTCCTTTTCTCCCTCCTGCAGATTATATTCTTCCCAGTCACGCCTCAGTGCCTTTTGGCGTTCCCCATATATATTATCTTCTGTTATATTTTTTGTCTGTATCTGATTGAAGGGTAATATACAAGATAAAAAATAGTTCAGACCATCCGGATATTCTTTATCTTTATATTCTTCAAGCAAAGTATCATCCACTGTTTTCCCTGTAATTTCCAATTCATTCTGCCTGTTTTTATGAATATACTGAATGATACTCTGACCATCTGAATCAAGTCCAATATCACTGATAGATATCACAAATGCGGAAAGTATCATCATAATTCCAAGGGTAATCCATATAATTTTACGGTGAAAAAGCTTCAGATACTCGTATCCTAAAATTCTTTTAAAATCACTCACAACCTTCCGCCTCCCCAAATTTTTCAAGATAAAGCTTTTCCAGATCACAGCCTATTTCCTGCCTGATTCCTTCAAAAATAAGCTGTCCCTCTTTCATCATCAGAATTTTATCTGCAATCTGTTCCACATCTGATACAATATGAGTGGAAAGGAGAACAATATTATTTTCCCCCTGTCTGGCAATCATTTCGCGAAACCGGACTCTCTCTTTTGGATCAAGCCCGGCTGTAGGCTCATCCAAAATCAAAATTCTTGGACGGTTAATAAAAGCCTGAGCGATTCCCAGTCTACGTATCATACCTCCTGAATATGTTTTGATTTTCTTTTTTTCCATACCTTTAAGCCCAGTCAGTTCAATCATTTCCTGGCAGCGTTTTTTTGCTGTAACCTTTGGGATTCCTTTCAAAGCTGCCAGATACATCAGAAAATCCATGCCGGTAAACTCCGGATAATATCCAAAATCCTGCGGAAGATATCCCAAAATTTCCCTGTATTCTTCCTCTCCTGCCTCTCTTCCGTCCAGTGTAATGGTTCCTCTGTCCGGTCTTAAAATACCGCAGATCATTCGCATTAAAGTGGTTTTTCCTGCGCCATTAGCTCCCAGGAGACCATATACACCAGGAGTCAGCTTCAAAGAAATATTGTCTACTGCAATTTTATTTTTAAACTGTTTCGACACTCTGTTAATTAAAAGTTCCATACCCATTCCTCCGACTGAAGTAATATCATTTTCCATTCCCTGACTGTCAGAACTGCCAGTATGACAAGACTGATCACCCATCCCAAAGGCTTCATAAGGGAATAGATATTTATTCCGCTGTAATTAATCACCAAAATAACTCCACAGATCAATACTGAAACTGCACTGCAGTAATACATACTTTCTCTACCCCGAATTTTTCTGACAATTGTAAGATTGCATAAACAAGACAAAAGATATGGAAACAGAATAATCAGGGCTGCAGAAAGAAATTCATATTTTCCAGTCCACATAAGCAATGGGAAAAGAACTACAAGAACAATCATATTTCCCAGTCCAAGGATTATAAATTTTGCCATTAGAACAGCTTTCAGAGAAAACCTTGATGCCATTTCCAGTTCTTCCATCCCATATCGTACAGACCTGCTTCCTTCTGCAACAAAAGCCAAGGCCAGAACAGGAATCATAGCTGCCAGAATACCTGTATATACTCTGTTTTTATCCAATACAGCACAGATTCCACCTGTTAATACCGCCGCAAAGACAAACCAGTTCCATTTGCGTATGTATCCTATCTGGATCCGCAAAAACTGCATATTGCTCAGCCTGCCTTCCGGCATCCTCTGTAAAAACTCCTGTTTCCGTACTGGCTCCGGTGGCTGGTACAACGTTTGAAGTTCTTTTTTCAGTTTCTGTTTCACTCTTATCCCTCCATTTCTTTTTTCAGCTTTTTCAGACATTCTCTGGATTTTCTATAGAGAGCAAATCTGGAAATCCCCAATATTTCTGCAGTTTTTCCCACAGAAAGCTCGTTTACATATCTCAAAAAAACAAGTTCCTGTTCCTGTGAATCCAGACTTTTTATAGCTTTCCTCAGATCCATATGTACCGCCATATTCTCCTGAATATTTTGTGTGCTATCAGGAATTTCTTCTGATAATTCTTCATTTTTTTGTTTTCTCACCAGATCAATGCAGAGATTTCCGGCAATCCTGTACAGATAACCGATTTCTTTTCCCATATCCTTATAAGTTTTATTTTCCAGAAAACGGAGAAAGGTTTCCTGCGTAATATCTTCTGCTGCCTGCTGATGTCTTAGTTTCATATAGCAATACCGGTATATTTTGTCATATTGTTCATCCAGATCTGTATGCATCAGAAATCCTCCTCTCATAATATTTAACGGATCGTTCCCTGTAAATGTGCGGATAATCTTTATAAAAATTCAAAATGGTAGTTCTATAGTCAATTATTCTATAATGAACTCTATTATACTACCGAACTTTGAAAGCTGTCTTAAAAAATATCCGGTCTGCACTCTGTATTTTAGGAATACTAATAACAAAGGACCGATAATCTCCATCCGTCACCTTTTATTTATAGATTTTCTGTCAGTTTCTGTTTTGCAAAAATATTTTTTCTGCAAAATAGCCACTTCCACTATAATCTATATTACAAGGAATATCTGATGGAAATTATCAGTCCCTAAATTTTCTAATTTACCACTGTATTTATTGGATTACTGCTTATTTTACTTTATAAGCTGCAAATAATTTCATTCTTGTATCATGTCCATATGCACCATCTGCGCTCAATCCTCTCGCCTGCTGAAACTTCTTTACAGCAGTCACTGTTCCGTCTCCAAAAGAACCGTCCGCACCTGTAGAACCACAACTGTATCCACAGATAATCAGCATTGCCTGCATAAGTTTAACCTCTGTTCTTTTTTGAGCAACTATCATCCTTAGTTCTGCCGTCAAAGGCTTACAAAAAACAAATATCTGCCTGTTTAATCTGTATTATCGCTTATTTCATTTTCTGACTGACTGTCAGAATCATCTTTATCGCCATTTTCTTCTGATTGCTGTTCATATTCCCCGTCTGAAGGACCCTTCTGGCTGTAAAACTCATCATAAGTTACAGGAGTGCCGTCTTCGTGACGTCCATATATAGCTTCTGGATCATAATCGATTCCATTAGCTTCAAGCCATTCTATATAAGCTCGCGTTGCATTCTCCCGAGGTTCTGCACCATCCGTTTCACAATATTCTTCATATGTTATAGGGGTTCCGTCTTCATGATATCCAAATGGCGAGTACTGCTGCTCTTTATCAGAGTCATTTTGACTGTAAAAACTATCATAGATATTTTTTGAACTGTCCTCTGTGTCAGATACTTCTGTGTCAGATGTTTCTTCCTCTGTATCCGGAAGCATTAAATAATCGCCATCCACATAGCCCATGGACTTTTTATATTTAATACGTATCCAGTCATTTGCACAGATTCCTGTCGCTTCCACTTCTTCGCCTTCATCAAGAGTACCAAGAAGCTCTGAATTTTCTTTACAGTCTGAATATATTTTTACCCCCCCCCGGGTATATAAATGCTGTGTGGCTTTCACCACAACCACACCCAACGGCGTTTTTTCAATACGGTCTTCATTAACAAGATATTCTCTGTCAACATAGCCTGTTTCTTTGTTACCGTACTCCACACGTGCCCAATCATTTTCACAGATACCTGTTACATGTACCTTTTCTCCTGTATGCAGAACTTTCACCACATCGCTGTCTGTAGTTGCGTCCTTCCTGATGTTCAGGTAAGTAGCAGAATACTGTTCTTTATTAGCTTTCTTAACCGGAATGCCGCTTACTGTCTCTTCTGAAAAATCTTTCTGAGACATAACCGCTGCCTCGGTTCTTACCATTGATGCTGCAGGTACATTTCCCCCAATTAAAATGCCTGTAGCAACTAAGCACATTAACTGATAATTACTTTTTTTCATGTTCTTCTCCTTTCTTGCTGTTTAGATTCATGCATGTATCTTAATGCTGATACTATCATAAAAAAATTTATTTTCAATACTTGATTAAAAAATTTTTATTTGCTATTATGAAATTAATTATAGATTCTTCTCTGTATCTTTACCTATTTTAATAGTCTCCTGAAATCACCAGAATAGAGTAAAGATGCACTGTTTTTTCTATTTTATATTAAATTTTTTATAAGGAATTGTTATTATGCCGGCTAAATATGATCTTTCTAATCAGGAATTATTTATTATGAAAATTTTATGGGGAATTTCCTCAGAAATGACTTTAGGCGAAATTACCGAATATCTGCAAGATCACGGATTTCAGCCTACGATTGGAACTGCAAAAACCTATCTTACACGACTGGTAAAAAAAGGCGCGCTGAAAACCCGCAAGGAAGGACATAAACTTTTATATTCCCCTGTTTCTGACGAAACCGGATACGAGCAGCAATGGACAGAAAGGCTTTTAAATGACCATTTTGGCGGATCTCTTAACTCTTTTCTGTCTGCTTTAACAGGAAATGGAAAACTGAAAAATTCACAGATTCAGCAATTAAAGGACTTTTTTGATGAATAATTTATTATTTTTTATGTGCTTAATGGGTTCTATGATGTATATTTCTTACATCCTTTTATGTAAGCTTTTTCAGAGTAAATATTCTCCCGGAATGAGAATGTTTACTCTGGCTGTGTCAGGTGTTTTTTACACAGTCCCTGTTCCCATACTCTGGAGACACTATACTCCTGCCAGAAAAGACCTGCTATACCCTTTTACTGCGGATTACATAATTACTTTTTCTCATAAGACTGTACATATTCCGCAAAATAAAATTATAACCCTTACCAAAAACGGTGTTTTTCATCTCCCCAGATACTCTCGTTTCTTTTTAACTTTTATAGCTATATGGGGAATTATTCTTTTTTATACCCTTATAAAAAGTATCCTGCACTTTTACAGATACAGGCAATTCTGGTTTCAGATATCCCAGGCACTTCCGCCTGATGAAAAAAATATGCTGGATCTGAAAAAGAAAATACGTGTAAGAACCTTTTCTGTAGATCACTCCCCATTTGTTATGGGCTTCTTTCACCCTGTGATCTTTATCCCTGAACACCAAATGCAGGGACTGGATATTATGATCAAACATGAAGCAGAACATATTCATTATCTTCATAATTTCATAAAAACATGGGGATTTATAATCTTTGCCCTGCACTGGTACTGCCCATTGAGTTTTCTTTTTTATTTAAGTTTATCTAATACTCTGGAACTGTTATGCGATCAGAAAATTCTGAAGCATGCAACAAATACTGAAAAAAAGGAATACGCTTATCTTCTGTTAAATGTTACATCTTCATTGCCTTACTGTGCGCATTTTTCACCTGTTCAGTATCTCAATTATTATTTTACTAAGGAGCGCCTGAAAATGATCAAAAAAACTTCCACCGGTTTCTGTTTCCCTGCTTTTATTTTTATTCTTGCCAGTATCTTTATTTCCGTAACTCCTGTAATGGCATATCAGATGCCATATATTAACATCTGCTCAGATTCAGAACCGGATGACTCTGACACAACAGAATTTGTTTTTGTTCCCGACGGTCAAGTTTACGAACCCTTTGAACCTGCCCCGGAAAAAACTTATTTCGATATTTCTGATGAATATTTTGTCACTGACAGTGGAAAAATTATTTTTGATTTTCCCACCTCAAATTTATATGTTTCCTGTAAACATACCTATCAGAATGGAATTTATTATCTTCACAAAAAGAAAGCCGGACACAGCTGTACCATGGAAAAACGCAGCAAAAAATGCTGTACAAAATGCGGTCATTGTATCCGTAATTCTTTAATCAGTTCCACTCAATATCCAAAATGTCCTCATTGAGAACACCATACCTCTGAATCATATTTTTAGCAGTCGCCCGTATTGTGCCACTTTTCAATTCGTGATAAACTGTTTCGTAACAAATCGAAAATTTTATTTCAGACTGCCTGTGGCAGTCTGATTTTAACACACAATGGAAAGTGAGGCTTATCTATATGTTATACTTTGCAAACGACTACTCCGAAGGCGCTCATCCAAAAATCCTTCAGAGGCTGATGGACACAAATATGGAGCATTTATCCGGCTATGGTTCTGACCGCTACACAGATCTCGCAAAAGATAAAATCCGTGATCTCTGTAACTGCCCGGAAGCGGAAATTTATTTTCTGGTTGGAGGAACTCAGACAAACCAGACTGTTATTGACTCCATGCTAAAAAACTATGAGGGCGTTATTGCTGCCGAAACAGGTCATGTAAGTGTCCACGAGGCCGGCGCTATTGAATTTACGGGGCACAAGGTCCTTACACTGCCTCAGCATAACGGAAAGCTCTGCGCTCAGGATCTGAAAGCTTATATGGATACTTTTCTGGAAGATGACAGCCATGAACATATGGTATTTCCGGGTATGGTATATATTTCTCATCCTACAGAATATGGAACGCTTTATACAAAAGATGAACTGAAAGAACTTTCTCAGGTATGCCGCCATTTTAAGCTGCCTCTTTATATGGATGGTGCCCGTCTTATTACAGGTCTTGCCTGTCCGGAAAATGAACTGTCACTTCCTGATATTGCAGATCTGTGCGATGTTTTTTATATTGGAGGTACGAAAACCGGCACGCTGTGCGGAGAGGCTGTTGTTTTTACAAAAAATAATGCTCCTGCACATTTCTTCACTCAGATCAAACAGCACGGAGCGCTTCTTGCCAAAGGAAGGCTCTGCAGCGTACAGTTTGACGCTCTATTTACAGATGATCTTTATAAGGAAACAGGCAGAAATGCCATTGAAACAGCTGCTCTTCTGAGAGATGGGCTTCAAAAAAAGGGATATACGTTTTATAATAATTCTCCTACTAATCAGCTTTTCCTGATTATGGAAAACAGCAGGCTGGAGGAACTGAAAAATCATGTTGTATACAGTTTCTGGGAAAAGGCTGACGACACACATACTGTCATTCGATTTGCCACAAGCTGGGCAACTGCCAGAGAGGATGTAGAAAAGCTTCTTTCTCTTTTATAGCATTGTAAAATACATGGTTTTGACGTATAATAATTGCAGTCAGATTACGTGAAAAGGAGGTTTCATATGAAGAAAAACAAGAACCGTCTAGCCACTTTTTTAGTGCTGTTCTCCTCCGCAACAGCCATCATCCACATTGCAAACAAGATCATTGCCGCATCTGCATCTCTGAAGGAAATGCTTGATTCCAACAGAAGAAACTATTACAAATGGCGTTTTGGAGAAATTTTTTATACAAAAAAAGGAAGCGGAAGTCCTGTTCTCCTTATCCATGATATGCTCCCAGGAGCCTGCGGCTATGAATGGAACAGAATTGAAGAAGAGCTTGCCATGGAGCATACGGTATACACCATTGACCTTCTTGGCTGCGGACGCTCTGAAAAACCGGGCATGACCTATACTAATTTTGTTTATGTACAGATAATCTGTGACTTTATCAGAAATGTGATCGGAGAAAAAACAGATGTGATCACCAGCGGTTTTTCCGGTTCCTTTGCTGTTATGGCCTGCCGCAATGAAAAAAGTCTTTTCAACAGGCTTATCCTTGTGAATCCGCCTGCCCCGGGCAATCTGACACAGATGCCGTCCAGAAAAGACCGTCTGCTGAAATATTTCCTGGAAATCCCTGTCTTTGGAACTCTTGTTTATCACATCATTGTTTCCAGAGTAAATACTTCAGACTTTTTTATTGAAAATATGGTTTTTGATCCCTTCCATCTGGATCAGAATCTTCTTGATGCTTATTATGAAGCTGCTCACAGAGGCGGATGTCAGGCGAAGGCAGCCTATGCCAGCAAAGCTTCCCGCTTTATGAACATTAATATCCTGCCTGCATTGAAGTCCATTGACAACAGTATTTTTATTATTGAAGGCGAAGCCGAAAATAATGGAGCCGCTGTTGTAGACAGCTATCGAAGCATTAATCCTTCTGTGGAATCTGTTACGATTTCCCATACGAAGCATCTTCCACATGTGGAAGACCCGGAAAAATTCCTGGAACAGATCGGAGTTTTCCTGTAACGTATTAACAACTGAACCGGATATGATCCTGCAGCTGTTTTCCTGTACAGCTGTTTATACAGCAAATGTCCCCGGAAATTATTTTCCGGGGACATTCCACATTCTGTAACCATAGCCGATGATTTTACAGATCAGGATATTTCTGCCTTTCTTCTGTTCTGTCTGTTGCCAGACAACTTAATTTTTTTAATATTTGCTGCTGTCAGACTGCCGCCATGCTCTTTCAGCTGTCCGTACAGCTCCTCTCAACCGGCTTGGTTGCTTTATTCTTCTGTATTTTTTTCAGCTTCTTTGCTCTTTTCTGAAGAATCTGCATTTAACATTTCCTGATATGCATCTGCGAGATCACGCACATCCATTTTGTTTACAAGATAAACCTTATCTCCTGTCACTGCTGCATAAAAGCTGGAATCGTACTCATAATAGCTTACCGTTGCTTTCTGTCCTTCTGTGTCAGTGAAATCAAAAGTAAAGGCGGCAGGTTTATCCGGCTTATATTCCTCAACAAGGCGTTCCTGACCCGCCATGTTGATCAGTTTATTATAAAAGGTAGTAAATACGGTTTCCTCGATTTCTTTTCCGTCAAGAGCGTAGGAAGCTTTTTCCTCTTCTCTTGTAACCTGAACGGTATGTGTTCCGTCCTCAGACTGAACCTCAAGGCTGTCCAGATTATTGACGGTCAGGTAATTTACAGTCAGGCTGTAAAAATCAGAAACTTTCTTTTCTGTGATTTCTGTCAGAGATGTCTCCGGAATCGTATACACCTGTTTGCTGTCGTTAACTTTTACATAACGGTTTCCGTCTTTCTCATCTCCTACATAAAGCACAAGTTTCTTTTCCACCTGAGCCTTTTCTTCTGCTTCCCCGGAGTCATCTGCATCGCCGGATATGTTTTCCTCTGGTTCTGCTTTCTCTCCATCCTCAGATGCCTCTGTAGTGCCCGTATCTGCCTCTGTATCCTCTTCTGCAAGGTAAGTTGCGGTAATTATTGCATATGGGTCATCAAAGCCATATTTGGCCGGATCTGTGCAATTATAATCTACAAAATCTCCATAAGTAAGAGAACCTATAGCAGAAGTGACAGCCCCGGTCTTTGAGGTATCTGCCTGCTCGGATGTTTTTCCGTCAGAAACATACCAGTACAGACTGTCAGCATCCTGAGAAAGCTGATATCCGTTTTCTTTTTCCACTTTTACATCTTTAATGGTTGCCGAAGTTACTGTGGGGAATTTTTCTGCCTCAGCAAACTCATAGGCAGTTCCCGTAAACGGATCCAGAGATACTGCGGAAACAAGATAAACGATTTTGTCATCCTCTGATTTTTTCATGTAATACTGACCGGAAGCTTCATTTTTCATTCCTACCTGAAGAACCGTTCTGTTTCCATCCTCTTCAGTAAGAGTGATCTGATGCTGAGGTTTGTCCAGATCATATTCGCCGAGATCCTCAGGATTTTCAATTTCCCGGTCTGCTGACAACGCTGTGAGAGCATTTACCGCACCGTCAAGAGTATCCTGGCTTACCGGAAAATCCGGCTCGTCTTTTTTTGCCCAGTGATCTCCGTCTTTCTCAAAAACCTCTTCTGCGCCTTCTGTTCCGGTAAATGAAACAGAAGTAACTTTTTCCGGATCCATTTCTACAACACTGACGCTGGTATCTGCTGCCTCAGCTTCTTTTTCTTCCTGGGAATCCACATAGGATGTAACTCCTATGTAGGTTCCTGAGAGAACAGCCAGTACAGCAACCCCGGAAATCAGTTTTACTGTCTTACTCTTCATTATGCTTTTCTCCTTTTCAGCCATACACAGAATCCGATCACAAGGAAGGCTCCCGGGATCAGACCCATGGTACAGATTTTCCAGAAGCTTACATCATAAGCAGTAGGTGTGAGAGCAGTTACCTGCAGGCTCTTGGATGGAATAGAAACCGCCTCTGCTTCATCCGAACTGCACATCCAGTTCAGAGATTCCATGATAAGCTGTTCATTTCCTCCTGCCACTGCTCTGTTGATCTGGCTGTCCATAAGGTTTGCTGTGGAATAATAAATAATCTGTGTCTGCCTGTCATCTTCAAGAGTTTCTGTAATACTTACTCCCAGATCAAAAGGCCCTGCAATATCTTCTTCTGATTTTTCCAGAGTTTCACTGGTCAGATCCACCTTTGAATAAGCGCTGTCAGAGGTTGTCAGAATACTGTCAATTGTCACAGTATCTCTTACACTGTCCAATTTACGGATACCCTGTGCATATGGCGCAAGGACAAAATATTTTTCTGATGCAAAATTTGCCACAGGCTCTGCACTTTTTACTTCAGGAACAACATAATACGGCATCTGCATTGCATAGTGCTGCGCATCTCCTTCAATTACAATTCCGTCAGTACGCTCTACTCCGTAGTTTTCCAGAACAGCATCAAAATTTTCCATAGGCTTTTCTGTGTAATCAGAAAAGATCATTGCTTTTCCGCCGTTTTCCAGATATTCAAGAATCGCATTTTTTTCATCCTCAGAAATATCTGTTGCCGGTGAATTGATCATCAGGCAGGCCGTATCTTCCGGCACACGTTCTTCTGTAAGAAGGTTCAGGGACCGGATCTCAATATTTGCCTTTTCAATATCCTCCCGGATAACGGCATCCAGATCCCTTTCCCCATGCCCGTCCAGTGTATAAAGAATCGGAAGGTTTTCTGAGGTTACATAGGAAATGGCGCTGGTGATCTGACCTTCTCCGTCAAATCCTGTGGTTTTATAGCTGTAAGTATTATAATCCACAGAAGTTTCGTAAATCTCACCGTAATCCACAACTTTGCTTCTTTCTCCACATTCAACGATCAGGCTGTTTGGAGAAACCTCTGCATCTGTATACTCTGAGGTAAACTTGGGATTTACAACAGGATCCTTCTTTTTTACTTTAATATGCTCAGATGCTTCCTCATATTTTTTCAGAAGCTTGCTTACGGTTTCATCCTCGGCTCCGCTCTGAGCGATCTGATAAATAGTTACATCCTTATTCAGTTTTTTAAGGAAATCTTCTGTCTGTTTTCCAATACTAAAAAGCTTCTGATCGCTGACGTCTATCTCGGAATACTTTGTAGGCAGAGCATTCACGATCATATTGATCACAAGTACGATCACAATAAAAATCACACTGATCAGCATACTGTAGGAACCGTTTTTGATATATTTTCCGTTAAAACTGGATTTTATTTTTTCTTTAAAAGATTTTTTTTCTGAGGTTTCTTTATTTTTCTTTTCCGGCTGCTTTTTTTTCAGTTTTTCTTTTAAATCCACTCTTCCCACCTCCTTAATTCCAGCGTCTCTTTACAATGGACTGAACAGTAAGAAACATACATACTGCAATGACTGAAAGGAAATATACGATTCCATTCACATCAAAAATACCATTTGCAAAATTATCAAAATGTCCGCTTATGTTAAATATCTGAAGAGCTTTCTGGATTCCACCTGCAAAAAAGCTGCTGTTCACCACATAAACCACTGCAAGAGCAGCCTCTCCGATCACACAGACCACTGCAGAGATCAGGAAGTTTTTGATCATTGTATAAATAATGATCGACACCGCCAGTATGAGAAGTCCAAAGGTAATGCAGGTAGCCAGCGCTCCTTCCGAGAAAAAGGAAGAAATACCGTTCATCATAAAAAATGCAAACAGAAATACAAAGGTCAGCACTGCCGCAATAACCTGGCTTTCTGTAAGAGAAGAAATAAATACGCCTATGGCGAGGTTCGCGCATCCCAGGAGAAAGAATCCAAGGATTCCCGTATATGCAGTTCCAAAAGATATAGTTCCAAACTTTGACATTACCAGAGGATACAGGCAAATGATCGCCATGGGAATTGCAAAGATTGTTACCAGAGCAAGATATTTGCCCATAACGATCTTTCCTACAGAAACAGGAGCTGTAAGAAGAAGCTGGTCTGTTTTCTGTTTCCGTTCCTCTGCCAGAGTTCTCATAGTAAGGATCGGCACACTGATCAGAAATACAAAGGTCAGAGCGCTTAGTGTGTACTCAAATCTGGGATATGCAGCATCCAGCTGATAGGCAGAAAAATAAATTCCTGTCAGTAAAAGTATAAAAAAGATAAACAGATATCCAATCATTGAGGTAAGATAGCTTCTCAGCTCTCTTTTATAAACTGCTGTCATGTTTATCCGCCTCCTCTGTCATGTTTTCTGAATCTCCGAGTACAGCTTCTGCTTCTTCCGCTGTCTGTATGCGGTCATTTGTGTCAGAAGAATCTTTTTTATTATCCTCTGTAAGCTCAAGGAAAATCTCTTCCAGAGAAATCTTCTGCGACTGCATTTCCAGGATCGGATATTGATTTTCCGCCATCTTAAAGAATACTTCTTCACGGATATCTGTATTTTCTTCTGTGGAAACAGTCACATTCCAGCCTTCCTGTTCTGATTTCTTCTCGATGGAGATTTCTTTTACTCCGGAAATTTCTTCCAGAAGCTGACGGATACGGCTCTTTTCTCCTTTTACCAGAAGATTCAGGTTATTGGATCCTGCTGCCAGCTTTCCAAGATTATCCGGAGTATCGCTTGCCACAAGCTTTCCGTGAGAAATGATCAGTACATAATCGCAGACTGCGCTGACCTCAGAGAGAATATGAGAGCTTAAAATAACCGTGTGCTTTTTTTTCAGACTTTTGATCAGATCTCTGATCTCTATGATCTGTTTCGGGTCAAGTCCTACCGTTGGCTCATCCAGTATGATAACCTCCGGATATCCGAGGATTGCCTGGGCAAGCCCTACCCTCTGACGATAACCTTTGGAAAGGTTCTTGATCAGACGGTTTTTCATATCTGTAATTTTTACCATATCCATGACCTCTTCGATCATGGCTTTTTTCTTGTCTTTTGGGATTTTTTTAAGATCCGCTACAAATTTCATATATTCCAGAACGGTCATATCGAAATAAAGCGGTGGCTGCTCGGGAAGATAACCGATGCATTTTTTTGCCTTTTCCGGCTCATCCAGAATATCATGTCCGTCTATGGTTACTGTACCCTCCGTAGACGCAATATAGCCGGTGATCATATTCATTGTTGTAGATTTTCCTGCGCCGTTGGGACCAAGAAATCCATAAATTTTGCCTTTCTCTATCTGAAAAGAAAGGTGGTCAACTGCCGTATGGTCGCCATACCGTTTAACCAGATTGCTGACTTCAATCACTGAATTCTCCTCCTTTTTCCCTGACTGTATTGAAGGCGGACTCTGTGTTTGTCCGCCTTATGAATATTCTATGAAAAAGTTGTGATAAAAGTAGGGGAATTGTGTGATGATTTTGTGAAACCAATTATACAAGTGGTTCTTTCAGAGGCGTTCCTGCCTTTCGGGGATATTTTCCCGGTGTGGATTTTATTTTTTCAATTACCACCAGAGATCTCTGGATCTCTGAATCCGGAAGGCTGAAATAAACCACATCCTTAATTTTTCCTCCGAGAATTTTTACTGCTTTTTCTGCCTGCTCTGCTTCTTCCTGAACAGTTCCTGATTTATAGGAAATAAAGCTTCCGCCAACCTTTACATAAGGCAGGCAATATTCAGAAAGTGTAGCCAGATTGGAAACTGCTCTTGATACGCAAAGATCAAAGCTTTCTCTGTAGGCTTTGTTTTTCGCATATTCTTCTGCTCTTCCATGAACAGCCGTAATGTCTGTCAGCTTTAAGATATCAAAAGTTTCCTCCAGAAAGTTCACTCTTTTTTTGAGGGAATCCAGAAGGCAGGCTTCCAGATGAGGAAATGCGATCTTCAGAGGCACTCCCGGAAATCCAGCCCCTGTTCCTACGTCCATAATGCTTTTTACTTTTTTTATGTCAACTGCTTTTACGCAGGCAAGACTGTCCAGAAAATGTTTTACAAGCACCTCCTGAAATTCTGTGATCCCTGTCAGGTTCATGACCTTGTTCTTTTCTACAAGATACTCATAAAAATCCACAAACTGCTGTTTCTGTTCTCCATTCAGGACAATTCCCATTTCCTGACAGCCCTGATCCAGTACACTTAAATCGTATGCCATAATTTTCTCCTTATCTGCTTTCTTATCTGCCTTTTCTGTACTGTTCCAGATATACAAGCAGTACAGATACGTCTGCCGGTGAAACACCGGAAATCCTGGACGCCTGTCCGATAGAAACCGGTCTGTAGGCTTCCAGCTTCTGTCTTGCTTCAATGCGAAGGCTTCCTACCTTTTCATAATCAAGATCCTCCGGGATCTTTTTTGCCTCCAGCTTTTTAAACTGTTCCACCTGCTTCATCTGGCGTTTAATGTAACCGTCATATTTCAGATTGATCTCTACCTGCTGCTTTACATCCCATGGAAGCTCTGGTCTGTCTTTATCAACAGCAGCCAGATCGTCATAAGTAAGCTCCGGTCTTCGGATCAGCTCTGCAAGGGTTGTTCCTGACTTCAGAAGAGTGCTTCCTTTTTCCTCAAGAAGCTTCTGAACCTCAGAAGTTCCTCCAATCGTCACATGTTCGGTTCTTTTTATTTCTGTTTCTATGGCTTTTTCTTTTTCCAGGGTTTTCTGCCAGGTTTCCTCATCGATCAGTCCGGCTTCATAACCCTTTCTGCGAAGTCTGAGATCTGCATTGTCCTGTCTGAGAAGCAGTCTGTACTCTGCGCGGCTTGTCATCATCCGGTACGGTTCATGATTTTCTTTTGTTACAAGATCATCAATGAGAACGCCTATGTAAGCCTCTGAGCGGTCCAGAACCAGCATTTCTTTTCCTTGCAGCTTCAGCGCTGCATTGATACCTGCAACCAGACCCTGAGCTGCCGCTTCCTCATATCCGGAACTTCCGTTAAACTGGCCGGCGCTGAACAGGCCTTTTATATTCTTAAATTCCAGTGTAGGATAAAGCTGCCGGGGATTGATGCAGTCATATTCAATGGCATAGGCATTTTTTACGATCTTTGCATGTTCCAGTCCGGGTACAGAATGATACATGGCATCCTGAACATCTTCCGGAAGAGAACTGGACATTCCTCCCACGTACATTTCATTTGTATAAAGTCCTTCCGGCTCAATAAATACCTGATGGCGGTTTTTATCAGCAAAGCGTACTACCTTGTCCTCAATAGACGGGCAGTATCTTGGCCCTGTTCCCTCGATCATACCTGAATAAAGAGGCGAGCGATCCAGGTTATTCCGGATAATCTCATGAGTCTTTTCATTCGTATAAGTCAGCCAGCAGGATTTCTGCGGAATCTGTACAGTTTCCGGATCTGTGGAAAAAGAAAACGGTACCACTCTTTCATCTCCGAACTGTTCTTCCATTTTGGAATAATCAATGGTATTTCCTGCAATACGCGCCGGTGTTCCTGTCTTAAACCGGAACATTTCCACCCCAAGCTCTTTCAGAGAATCCGTCAGATAATTTGCCGCCTGCAGTCCGTTAGGTCCTGTATAATCGCTGACATCTCCGTAAATGCACCGGGATTTCAGATAAGTTCCTGTACAGAGAATCACAGCACGGCAGTGATAAACAGCGCCTGAATAAAGTTCCACACCTGTAATCCTGTTCTCCTCTGTAAGAAGGCGGGTTACTTCCCCCTGTCTTATAGTCAGATGCTCCTGATTTTCCAGTGTTTTACGCATTTCATTGCTGTAAGCCTGTTTGTCTGCCTGAGCTCTCAGTGAATGAACTGCAGGTCCCTTTGATTTATTCAGCATTTTTGACTGAATAAAGGTCTTATCAATATTTTTTCCCATTTCGCCGCCAAGAGCATCCACCTCCCGTACCAGATGTCCCTTGGAGCTTCCTCCTATGTTGGGGTTACAGGGCATAAGGGCAATGCTGTCCACACTTACTGTAAACATTACTGTCTCAAATCCAAGCCTTGCTGCTGCAAGAGCTGCTTCACAGCCTGCATGTCCTGCCCCCACAACAACAATGTCACAATTTTTTTCCAACCTCTTTGCGCACATTCCTCTGTCCTCCATCTATTTTCCTACACAGAACTTGCTGAATATCTCATTTACCAGATCTTCTCCAAGGGATTCGCCCATGATCTTTCCAAGGCTTTCGTAAGCTCCCATAAGATCAATAGAAAAGAAATCCTCCGGCATTCCTGCCTCAATACTTTCCATTACCATGTTAAGGCTTTTTTCCGCCTCTTCCAGGGCAGTCTTATGACGTGCGTTTGTAATATAAACTTCATCATTAAAGGAAATTTCTCCGCGGAAAAACATTTCTTTAATAGCCGCTTCCAGATTTTCGATTCCTGTTTCTTCCACCACAGACACAGGTATCACCTGTTTTCCTGTTTTTTCTTCCAGAACTTCCGGGGATACCACCGGAGTAAGGTCTGTTTTATTATAAATAATAATGCTTTTTCTTCCGTGAAGCAGTTCCATGATCTCTTCGTCATTTTTATCAAGAGGCTGAGAAGAATCCACCACATACAGGATCAGATCCGCCTTTTCAGCCATTTGTCTGGCCTTTTCCACACCAATTTTTTCCACGATATCTTCTGTCTCTCTGATCCCAGCTGTATCAATAATTCTTAAACTGATTCCGTGAAGAGAAATATATTCCTCCAGAGTATCTCTTGTGGTTCCTGCGATTTCTGTTACGATCGCCCGGTCCTCTCCTACAAGAAAATTCAAAAGGGAAGATTTTCCTGCATTTGGTTTTCCCAGGATAACTGTGCGTATCCCCTCCTGGATCATTTTTCCGTCATCAGCAGATCTCAGAAGTTTTTTTACCTCTTCCGCCTCTTCCTTTACCACTTCCATCAGTTCATCCGGATACCCTTCCAGATCAAAATGCTCCGGATCATCCAGTGCAGTTTCTATATATGCAATATGATGAAGCAGCTTTGCCCTGATCTCCCGGATCACCCGGAGAACCGATCCCTTCAGCTGCTCTACAGAACTTTTCAGGGCTATCTCACTTTTTGCCTGGATCACATCCATAACCGCCTCTGCCTGAGAAAGATCCAGTCTTCCGTTCAAAAAAGCACGTTTTGTAAATTCTCCGGGTTCTGCCACCTGAGCCCCGTTTTTCAGCACAGTTTCCAGAACTCTCTTCATGGCAAACACACCGCCGTGACAGTCGATTTCTACGGTGTCTTCTCCTGTGTATGTTTTTGGACCGCGCATTACCATTACCAGAACTTCATCTACAGTTTCCTCTCCATCACAGATATATCCGTAGTGAATGGTATGGCTTTTTACTTCCTTTATATTTTTCTTTCCATTCTTTGACCTGTAGATCCTGGAAATTACATTCATTGCATCTTCTCCGCTGATCCGGACGATTCCGATGCCGGAAGCGCTCATTGCTGTGGAAATCGCTGCAATCGTTGTCTCCATCTGCAATCCTCCTTTATATAAAAAAATGTTACTCCGGGAAAAAGCCTACGTCAAGTCCGTATTATTCACGCTTTCACCCAGAATAACATTTTTGTTCAGATGTATCTCATCTTAATATCTTTTCAGTTTTACAACTACATGACGGTAAGGCTCTTCACCTTCACTGACAGTCTCTACAAATTTATTTCCCTGAAGAGCAGAATGGATAATTCTTCTTTCATAAGGATTCATTGGTTCTAGAACAACCGGTTTTCTGGTTTTCTTTACCTTATAGGCAATTCCTCTTGCCAGATTTTCCAGTGTTTCTTTTCTTCTTCTGCGGTAATCTTCTGTATCCAGTTTTACACGGATATATGCAGATTTCCCTTTATTTACAACAAGACTTGTCAGGTACTGAAGAGAATCAAGGGTCTGTCCTCTTTTTCCGATCAGGATTCCCATATCCTGGCCCTCAAAATTCACTTCCAGACAGCCGTCCTTTGTATTATATTTTGAGGTAAGCTCAACCTCTCCCAGTTCCATGGAAGAAAATATCTCTCTGAGAAATACAAGCGCTCTCTCTTCGACTTCTTTGATTTCTTCCGGATCAGAAAGAACCTCGATCTCTCTGGACGGCTTTACAGGTTTTTCTCTCTGAACTTTTTCTTTTGGCTCTCTTACAGGCTTTTCTTTAAAAGTTCTTTCATTTACAGGCTTCGGCTCTCTTTCTTTTGCTGCTTCATGAACCTCAGCTGCAGGCTCGTCCTTCTTTTCTGCTCTGTGAGAAGGTCTGGAATTCTGTTTCGGTGCCTTTTTCTCTTCTTTAAAGGATTCAATTTTTACTGAATCTACAATTTTTTCAATTTCTGCTTCCTCGGAAGAAACCTCAAGCTTACGTACCTTAATGATAGCCGGCTTGCTTCCAAATCCAAAGAAACCTGTACTTCCCTCAGTAATCACCTGAATGTCCAACTGATCACTGGATACGCCCAGTTCAATACACGCTTTTGTAATTGCTTCATTTTTCGTTTTTGCAGAAAACTGAACATACTCATTCATGATGAACCCCTCCGTTCCTTCCTATTTCTTCTTATTTCTTTCGTCAAAGGTTCTTACCAGATTTGCTTTTGCTGTAATACTGTCCGGTTTTGCAGACGTTGCCTTTTTGTAAGATTCCTCAACCTTTTTCGCACGCTCTGCTTCCGGAGAACCGCTGTTTCCTTTGTCTATCTTATTGATATTTCTTACGCTCTGATGTGCCTGATTCGTGATCTTCTGAGGCGGAAGTCCGGCTTTTGCCCTCTTCTCCTCTATCTTTTTCATGTTTTCATTGATCAGAACTTCAATATCCATCTTGTTCAGATGACGGTTAATAAGCACCTGCTGAACACTTCTTACAACAGCACTGGAAATCCAGTAAATACCAAGACCTACCGGGAAAGTGAAACAGAAAAATGCTGACATAAGAGGCATTACCATGTTCATGGTCTTCATGGAGCTTGCCATTGGGTTTGCACCGTTGTCATTCTGAGGCGCTGCCTGAGGCATCAGCTTCAGATTCAGTACCTGAGTTCCCCAGGAACATACAGGGATCAGAACTGCTACAATAGCAAGAAGAATGGAACCTCCTACAAATGCAGCTTTAATATAGTTCCATGGCTGATCTGCAATATTCAGCCCCAGAAAGCTCTGCATATGAGAAATTTCTGCTGCTGTACTGTTAATTGCATCTGAAAAGCCTGCAAACTGTTTCATATCTGCCAGTTTCTCCCACTGTGAAGGAGAAAGTGCATACAAAAAGTCAATAACTGAGTTGGAAGTTGCTGTCTGACCGTCAAGGATCAGTCTTACACGGGTCATTTTATTCTCATTAATAAAATTTTGAAGGATATTTGTATATCCGCCAATACCAATAATCTGAGAAGCAACTCCGTCAAGAACACTTTTTACACTGCCGACATAGGCAGGAATATTCTGGATTACATGCCACAGAGACCACAGGATCGGCAGCTGGATCAAAAGCTGAACACAGCTTCCGGTAGGGGATACTCCGTATTTCTGGTAAACTGCTGAGGTTTCTTCCTGCATTTTCTGCATGGAAACCTGATCTCTTTTATTCTGATATTTTTTCTGGATCTTCATCAGCTCCGGCTGCATAACTGAACTCAGTTTTGAGAATTTCTGCTGCTTGATCTGAAGAGGAGTCATAAAAAGATAGATCAGAATACTGAAAATAATGATACAAAGACCAAGATTCTGGATTCCGAACAATCCGTCAAGGAATTTGTAAATACCGTTCATTACCCAACCCATGACAACTGAGATCTGACCAATGATCGGAGTCGAGTTCTTTGTAGCTAAAATCATCAATTCCAATTTTCATTTCCTCCTGATTATGGCACAGGATCATATCCTCCGTGAGAAAAAGGATTACACCTTAAAATTCTCCAGAGGGCAAGCAATCCACCCTTGATCGCGCCATATTTTTGGATTGCCTCCAAACCATATTGAGAACATGTGGGAATATAAGGACATTTTGTTCTCTTCATCGGTGATAAATATTTTTGATAAAGCCGTATCAGTTTAATCAGAACATTTTTCATTTTTCTTTTCACCTGCTATATGATGCTTTCCGGCCAGATGCAGAAGGGCGCTCTCTATTTCCTGATAGCTCTTTCCCTTTGCAGAAGCCCTGGCAATAACTACAATATCCAGGCCGTTACAAAATAACGGTTCATTTAAACGATAACTTTCCCTTATCAATCTGGTGATTCTGTGGCGGACCACACTGTTTCCTACTTTTTTACTTACTGATATTCCCAGACGATTCTTCATGTACTGATTTTCCAGTACGTACATCACCAGATACCGATTTGCCTTTGATGTTCCATGTCTGTAAACCTGCTGAAAATCTTTGTTTTTCTTTAAGGACTCTGAATATTTCATCTGGTCCTCCTTCAATTCTTATTCTTACAGAAATAATCCTGTATAGAAGAAAAGACCACAATACTGCGGTCTTATGTCTGATCTTATGCTGATAACTGCTTTCTTCCTTTTAATCTTCTTGCAGCTAATACTTTACGGCCGCCTTTTGTGCTCATACGAGCTCTGAATCCGTGAACTTTAGCTCTTGATCTCTTCTTTGGCTGAAATGTCATTTTCATAGGTAAAGCACCTCCTTTATCTATTATCCAATTTAAAAATTTTCATAGAACATCATTTCAATTATATTCATAAAGACCCTGTTCGTCAAGCTAAAAATAAGATTTTTATATAAAAGAACCGCTTCTTATCAGGTTTGAAAGTTCCTCTTACTTCCGGCTGTTTATAATCAACATATAGATGTGGAAATCTTCAGTTTACGTAATGTTATCCACATTTTGTGGATAACTTGTGGATAACTTTGAGGACACCCTGATAAATATCCACATTTTTCGACTTATTTTTACACATTATGTTTAAAAAAGCCTTTATTTTACAAGGATTTTTACGTGGACAATGTTATACACAATCCCCATGGGTATTTATCCACTATTGACAATCTTATGTAAACTTAAAGGGGATTTTCCACACCTCCCACATTATCCACATGTGGAAAAATGTGGATAACTATAATTATTCAAATAAGGATTGCGTAAAACCTTTATTTATTATAATATATATAAGGGTATTTATGTCTTTCAGACTTAATATAAACAAAAAAACACCTTAAACCAAGGATCCGGGAGAGTGAAAATGGATAAAGTAATAGAAAAATGGGATGAAATCCTTCAAATCGTGAAAGTTGAATATGATGTTGCGAACGTTGCCTTCAATACGTGGCTGAAGCCTTTGAAAGTATACGAGGTAAGGGACAACGTTGTCACGATCCTCGTTCCTTCTGAACAGAGTGTTCTTTTAGATATTGTCAACAAAAAATACAGACTGCCTCTTCAGGTTACGATCTGCGAGGTTACAGGAATGGAAAGCTGTGAAATTCAGTTTATTCTTCCGGAAAATGTCCCGAAAAAAGAAAATCCTTCCTATAATATGTCTGAATCCAGATCTGTTCGAGATCAGAGATGCGAAGAAGCTCATCTGAATCCAAAATACACATTTGACAGCTTTATTGTAGGAAGCAACAACAAATTTGCTCAGGCGGCAGCTCTTGCAGTAGCGGAATCTCCGGGAGATACTTACAATCCTCTTTTTATTTACGGAGGCGCCGGACTGGGAAAAACTCACCTGATGCATTCCATTGCACATTATATTATTGATAATAACGAAAACAGTAAGGTTCTTTATGTAACAAGTGAAGAATTTACCAATGAACTGATCGAGACGATCCGAAACGGAAATAATTCAGCAATGTCCAAATTCCGTGAAAAATACAGGAATATTGACGTTCTCCTTGTTGACGATATCCAGTTTATTATAGGAAAAGAGTCCACACAGGAGGAATTTTTCCATACATTCAACAGTCTCCACAGCGCCAAAAAACAGATCATCATATCTTCTGATAAACCGCCGAAAGATATGGAAATCCTGGAAGAACGTTTCCGTTCCCGGTTTGAGTGGGGTCTGATCGCAGATATTACGCTGCCGGATTATGAAACCCGAATGGCGATTCTTCATAAAAAAGAAGAACTGGACGGCTATAATATCAGCGAAGAGGTTATAAAATACATAGCCACCAATATAAAATCCAATATCCGAGAACTGGAAGGCGCCTTTAATAAAGTAATGGCAAGTTCCAAGCTTGAAAAAAAGGAAGTTACCCTGGAACTTGCTGAAAAAGCGCTGAAAGATATCATTTCACCGGATCAGCAGAAGGTAATTACCCCGGAATACATTATTTCTGTAGTAGCGGAGCACTATCATGTGACAACAGCAGACCTCTGCGGAAACAAAAGAAGCTCAAAAATCGTGATGCCAAGACAGATTGCCATGTATTTGTGCAGGGATATTATAGATACGTCACTGAAAACCATTGGAAAAAATCTCGGAAACCGTGATCACACCACAGTTATGCACGGAATTGAGAAAATTGAGAAGGAACTTCAAACAAATGACAACCTGAAAAATTCCATTGACACCCTCAGGAAAAAAATTAATCCACAGGGATAATTACTTTATCCACATAGGACCCCCCGGGTTTTACACGAAGTTATACAGTTTGAAAGTCTTGATTTTTAAGGCTTTTTTGGACTTTTTCACATATTCACAGCCCCTAAGGCGGCTAATACGGATTTTTTCTTATTTATTTTTTAAAAAAGCCATTTTCAAACAGGAAGGGAGTTATACACAACATGAAAATTATCTGTTCCAAAACAAGTTTATTAAAAAGCGTAAATATCTCTTTGAAAGCTGTTCCTTCTAAAACAACAATGCCTATTCTGGAATGTATCCTGATCGATGCATCAACAAACCAGATCAAATTTACTACAAACGATATGGAACTGGGAATTGAAACGATTGTTGACGGAACAATTGCTGAAAAAGGAATGGTTGCTCTTGATGCAAAAATTTTCTATGAAATCATCAGAAGACTTCCTGATAATGATGTGACCATCCATACAGACGAAAAATATGTTGCCACGATCACCTGTGAAAAAGCAAAATTTACAATACCGGGAAAAACAGGAGAAGACTTTGCCTATCTTCCGGTTATTGAACGGGATGAATCCCTTACTCTTTCACAGTTTACTTTGAAAGAAATGATCCGTCAGACTCTGTTTTCTATTGCTGTAAACGAAAATAACCGATTAATGACAGGTGAGCTTTTTGAGATAAAGGATAATTGTCTGAAAATAGTGTCTTTGGACGGCCATCGTATATCCATTAGACGCATGCCGCTTAAGAGAGAATATTCTGACAAAAAGATTGTCGTTCCAGGAAAGACACTCAGTGAGATCAGTAAAATTCTTTCCGGCGAGGTTGATGATCAGGTAAGTATTTATTTTACAAAGAATCATATATTGTTTGAGTTTGATCAGACCATGGTGGTATCCAGACTGATCGAGGGAGAATACTTCCGCATTGATCAGATGATCTCCAGTGATTATGATACCAGGCTGTCTGTAAACAAGAAAGAATTTCTGAACTGTATTGACCGCGCCACACTTCTTGTAAGAGAAGGTGATAAAAAACCGATCGTTATTGATATCAGAGATAACAAAATGGAGCTTAAAATCGATTCTTCCATGGGTTCCATGAATGAAGAGATCGATATCGAGAAAGAAGGAAAGGATATCCTTATCGGATTTAACCCGAAATTCCTGATCGATGCTTTGAAAGTTATTGATGATGAAACTATTCATATGTATCTTATGAACCCCAAGGCGCCATGTTTTATCAGAGATGATGATGAAACTTACACCTATCTGATCCTGCCTGTAAATATCAGCCAGAATCAGGCAAGATAAA
Organism: Blautia sp. XA-2221; assembly: GCF_028767025.1. Lineage (GTDB taxonomy): Bacteria > Bacillota > Clostridia > Lachnospirales > Lachnospiraceae > Blautia_A. Next base: position 43,461 of record NZ_JAJQXX010000015.1, on the reverse strand, counting down.
GGAGGATTATTGTGGAAATCAAAATCAGAGATGAATTTATCAAGCTGGGACAGGCTTTGAAACTTGCCGGAGTTGTGGAAGACGGTGTTGAAGCAAAGTTTGTTATTCAGGACGGACTTGTTAAAGTTAATGGCGAAGTGGATGAACGGCGCGGCAGAAAAGTGTACGAGGGAGATGTGATCTCCTTTAACGGACAGGATATAAAAGTGATCAGGTAGATTATGTATATAGAGTCTGTACAATTAAAAAATTTCAGAAATTATGAAACCCTTGAACTGAATCTTGACAGAGAAACAAATATTTTTTACGGGGATAATGCTCAGGGAAAAACCAATATTCTGGAATCTGTTTATCTCTGTGGGACAACAAAGTCTCATAAGGGAAGCAAGGACAGAGAAATGATCCGTTTCGGTCAGGAGGATGCTCATATCCGGATGATGGTAAAAAAGGACGGTCTTTCTTATAAGCTGGATATGCATCTTCGGAAAAACAAATCCAAAGGAGCTGCAGTCAACGGGCTTCCGGTTAAAAAGGCAAGAGAACTTTTCGGTATTGTCAATCTTGTATTTTTTTCGCCGGAGGATCTGAATATTATTAAAAACGGGCCTGGTGAAAGAAGACGATTTCTGGATCTGGAACTGTGTCAGCTGGATCAGATCTATCTGTCTGACCTGGCCGGATACAATCATATTGTGAATCAGAGAAACCGCCTTCTGAAGGATATGTATGCCAATCCAACTTTGAAAGATACTCTGGACGTATGGGATCATCAGATGCTGCAGTATGGAAAAAAGCTGATCCGTAAAAGGCAGACTTTTGTTGAAGAGCTAAATGAGATTATTTGTGATATTCATAAAAATCTTACCGGAGGGGAAGAACTTCTTCAGGTTATTTATGAACCAAGTGCACAGGAAGAGAATTTTGAAGAGCTGCTCTGCAGAAACAGGGACAGGGATATCCGGATGAAAATGACATCTTCAGGACCTCACAGAGATGATCTGTGCTTTCTGGTAAACGGCATTGACATCAGGAAATACGGATCGCAGGGACAGCAGAGGACAGCCGCTCTGTCTTTGAAACTTTCAGAAATATATCTTGTAAAGAAAAAAATCGGAGATACACCGGTGCTTCTTCTGGATGATGTACTTTCAGAGTTGGACAGCAGCCGTCAGACGTATCTTCTGGACAGTATTCATGATATTCAGACATTGATCACCTGTACAGGTCTGGATGATTTTGTGAACCATCAGTTTCACATTAATAAAGTATTCCGGGTTGTGAAAGGCGAAGTTTTTAATCCGGTAAAAAAGAACAGCGAACTGTAAGCAGCAGTAATTTTTTCCCCGGAATTTATTTTTTCCGGGGAAAGTTCTTTGACAAGCATAAATGCATATGTTAAACTTGTTTTAATTATGGAAAGTTGGTGAATGTATATTGGATAAAGAGGAATTTCGAATAAAAATGAGCCGTATTGAGAACCTTTTAGCCCAGAAGAAATATAAAGAGGCTATGGAGGTTGTTGACAGCATTGACTGGCGCAGAGTAAAAAATGTTCATAATCTGTGCGTGGTCGGTGAGATTTATGCTATCAATAAGAGATATCAGGACAGTAAGGAGATTTTTCTTCTGGCATACCATCGGGCGCCTATCGGCAAAAATATCCTGTACAGGCTGATCGAGGTATCTCTGAAAATGCAGGATTTTCAGGAAGCAGACGAGTTTTATGAGGAATATCTTGAGGTTGCTCCCAATGACAATACCCGGTATATTCTGAAATATAAGATAAGCAAAGCAAAACAGGTTTCTCTGGACGAGCAGATCCGTATTCTGGAAGAATATAAGGAGCGTGAGTTCACAGAACGCTGGTCCTATGAGCTGGCAAAGCTGTACTACCAGAAGGGCGATATGAAGAAATGCCTGGAAATGTGCAATGACATTATTCTCTGGTTCAATGAAGGCCGTTATGTGCTGAAGGCAATGGATCTGAAGAACCGCATGGGACAGCTTACCGGGAAAGAAAGAGAGCAGTATGAGAAACAGTTTATTCCGAATCTGACAACTGTGGATCAGATAACTCAGTCAGCAGGATCCAGGGAAAACAGTTCCGAGAATAAATATGAGACTGCTATGGATGAAGATTCTCCTGTAATTGATAATGTTCGTATTGATGAGCGTGATGTAAATAACGCTGAAAGTATCCAGGAAAAAATTTCAAAGGGAATCCGGGACATCTTTAACGGCAAAAAGAAAGAAGAGGATTTCACAAAAGAAGAGGAAGAATTTCAGGAGGAAATGATCCGGGATCGTTCTTCAGAGAAAGAACATAAAAATGTACCGGATCTTGAACCGGAAGAAGATTCTGTTATGCGGGAGGAAGAACCTGCAGAAGAATATATTCCTGAGGAAGACACACAGAAACAGGAAGAAGCAAATGAGCCGGAAATTGACGTAAATGAGATATTTGAGGATTTTTCCGACCAGACAGAGGTTGCACGTCTGGAAGAAGAAGAGACTCTTTCCGGCAGCAGCGCAGAGCTTCCACAGCTTGAAATTCCGGAATCCATGAAAAATATAGATCTGGAAAATTCTGCTGTGACAGAAATTCCAAAGGCTCCGGACGTAACACTGCCGGGAGCAGAGAAGAATGTTCTGGAAACAGAAAGCGATCTTGATTTTAACCTGGAAGAAATGATCCTTTCAGCAGCAACTGCCCAGGGAATTGAAATTCCGGATGATGAACTGAAAACAGAGGACGTTCACACAACAGAGCCTGATGATGAAGATTATATGACTGAGGAAGATCTTCGGAAAGCAGAAGAAGAATTCCTGAATGGTCCGGCAGGAAGAAACGTTCACAAAGAGCCGAAAGAGCTTCAGGAAGAAGAGTTTGAGGAAGCAGATGAGTTTTATGAGGATGCTTCTGATGATGAAGAAGAAGATGACTTCTACGGCGATGAATATGATGACGGGGATGATGATTTCTACGAAGATGAGTCAGACGATGAGGACGACGACTTCTATGAAGACGAGTCGGATGATGAGGATGACGATTTCTACGAAGATGAGTCAGATGATGAGGACGACGATTTTTATGAAGATGAGTCAGACGACGAATATGACGACTTCTACGGCGAAGATTCGGATGATGCTTCCGAAGAGCTTTATGAGGAAGAATTTAAAGATTTCCCTGTTGTAAGCCGCAGACCGCTTCCTAAAAAGAAAGTTGCAGAGAAAATCTCCGATGAGAACAATGCGGTGATCAGGAAGCCGGATCCGGACAGAAAAACAGTATTTAAAGAAGAGCCGGTAAGCCAGCAGATTCCTCGGAAGAAGAAAAATGTCCGTCTGAGCCAGGCTGAGGAACTGGAACGGTTTGTGGACAGCATCCGTCCTCAGGAGGCAATGGATATTATCCCAAGGGAAAAGAATCTTACAGACAGTGAGAAAAAACTGTTTACATATTTTGCAAGAGTACCGGGGCTGAGAGAACAGCTTGTCGATGCGCTTTGTGACGTTCAGATGGCTGCTGCTGACAAAACATCCAGAACCGGAAATATTATTGTTATGGGCGGAAGAGAAACAGGAAAAACAAGACTGATCTCCGGACTGATTCCTGCAATCTGTAAGGAACTGAATCTTGAAGCCGCCAAGGTTGCCTATGTATTTGCAGAGCAGATCAACGGCAAAAATATTCCTGCAATCGTCAAAAAGATGGCAGGTGGTTTCCTTGTAATCGAAAATGCAAACCAGCTTAAAAAAGAAACAGTAAATCAGTTAAGCAAGGCAATGGATTTCCGCACAGACGGAATGATCGTGATCCTGGAAGATGAAAAGATCGGAATGAGAAAGCTGATGGCAAGATTCCCGAAATTTACATCCAAGTTTACATCCATGATCAATATTCCGGTATTTACCAATGACGAGCTTGTAAACTTTGCAATGGTTTACACAAGAGAACGGGGCTATACGATTGCTCAGGAGGCAATGCTCGCTCTTTATAATCTGATCAGTGTGAATCAGAAAGAGGATGTGCCTATGAATGTGGGGGCAGTAAAAGAGATCATTGACAATGCCATAGCCAAATCTACCGGCGGAATCCGTAAGCTGAGCAGAAACATTTCCAAGAAGAGAACAGATATGGATGGATATACAGTTCTCTACGAAAAGGATTTTAAGTAATATAAAAAATAAATAACGGAAAAGGAAGTAAAGATTATGACCAGACCTTATCTTGGAAATCCCAAATACACGATTGAAGTTCTTCAGAAGTATGGATTTGTTTTTCAGAAAAGGTTTGGTCAAAATTTTTTGATCGATACTCATGTTCTGGAAAAAATCATTCGTGCATCTGAAATAACAAAAGATGATTTTGTACTGGAAATAGGACCCGGAATCGGAACTATGACCCAGTATCTGGCAGATTCTGCCAGGGCAGTTACAGCAGTGGAGATTGACGATGCTCTGATTCCCATACTGCAGGACACATTGAAAGACTGGGATAATGTAAATGTGATTCACGGAGATATCCTGAAAACAGATATCCAGAAGATTGCAGATGAAAAAAATCAGGGAAAAGCGATCAAAGTAGTGGCAAATCTGCCTTATTATATTACAACGCCCATTATTATGGGGCTGTTTGAGAGCCATGTTCCGGTAGAATCCATAACCGTAATGGTTCAGAAAGAAGTGGCAGACCGTATGCAGACAGGACCTGGCTCAAAGGATTACGGGGCTTTGTCTTTGGCAGTTCAGTATTATGCGGAACCGGAGATCGTTGCTAATGTGCCTCCGAATTGTTTTATGCCCAGACCGAAGGTGGGAAGCGCTGTGATCCGTCTGAAAAGACACAGTAAGCCTCCTGTTCAGGTTCAGGATGAAAAGCTGATGTTCCGTCTGATTCGTGCATCTTTTAACCAGAGAAGAAAAACAATGGCCAATGGGCTGAAAAATTCTCAGGAACTTAATTATACAAAAGAACAGGTAGAAAGCGCGATCAGCGCCTGCGGTCTTCCTCTGAACATCAGAGGAGAGGCTCTGAGTCTGGAGCAGTTTGCTGCTCTGACAAATGCATTTTGCTGCGCGGCATCCCGGTGATGCTGCAGCAGTGAGAGCTTTTCACATAGATTACAGAAAAAAGAGTATGCAAAAAGCATCCGGTGGCTGGTCGGATGCTTTTTACTTGAAGATTTATTAAATTTAAAAGGAAGGAGAGTTGAATACCTTTATAGGTATCCAACATATGAAAAAGAAAATTATAAAAATAATGTTGGCTGTATTATTTTTATGTAAATAGTATATCTGCAAAATATGAGAGTTTCGTGTTTAAGATATGAAAAAATAATGAACGAAAATAGAAAGATTTATGAATAGAAGAGCTGTTTTGAAGGTGAGAAGAGGTTCATAAACAGATTACAGCGCAGGTTTGAAAGTATGATATAATAATAACTGTCAGAAAAAGAGATGTTATCGAAAGTGATCCGGAAGGTACTTGCTCAGGTGACCGGAGATGAAATGAAAGTCGCTGTTTCTGATATGATAACAGGAAATCGTAAAAGGGTTTCCGAAACATGGTTTCAGTCAAAATGGAGGTAATAAAAGTGAAAATAAAAAAATTAAGCGCATGGATCCTTGCAGGAGCTTTGACCTGTACAGCGCCTGCTGCTGTATATGCAGACACTACAACAGATGCAATGGTGGATCAGGCAGTGGACCTTCTGAAGGAGAGCGGAGTGGGAGATCTTCTTTCGGATCCGGACAAGGTGGTTGATATTATTGTATCTGCTATGGATTCAATTGGACAGGCAGACGTGTCTGACGAGGAAATTTCTTCCGCTATTGACACTGCTGCACAGGCTGCCGGTTTCACTCTGTCAGATTCAGAAAAAAATACCTTGGTAAGTCTTTATAACAAGTTTAAGAATATGGATCTTGACGAGGAACAGTTAAGAGAGCAGGTTCACAAGGTATACGATAAACTGGAGAGCCTTGGGGTGACAAAAGAGGATGTTAAGAGTATTTTCGGGAAACTGGTAGATATGGTCAAGGATATCCTGAATTGACAAAAGCTTCAGACACGCTGGAAATAAAAATAAACGAATTATGCATATGACACAACGTTAATCTGTTAAAATGCAGAAGAACATGATACAATTTTTATAAAAATAAAGAGGAATATAGAAAAATATTGTGCAAATACACGGAAGGTTCATTGTTTATTCATAAAAAGTTCATAAAATATTGCTATGATAAGAACAGTTCGAAAGAACAATGTTATGACGTTGTAATGTTCTTCATTACACATAAATTTTTTCATAATAATTGCCCCGGTAAACCACTGCCGGGGCACTCCTCGTTTACAGAGCTCTCTGATCCAGGGAGCTTTTTTGGTGTTGAAATGTAAATGGGTTGTAGGTCAGAAACTCCATATGGTATAATATGAGCACTTAATGATTCCATGCCGAAGGCGCAGGATGAATTCAGTGAAAATATATGCCCGGACACCTAACGGGAGCGAGCAGCGCAAATACCGGGTTTCGTGTCCACGGTATCATGTGACATAAATCAAAAATGCCTGACAGTTCTGAACGGGGACACAGGAAAATAATGGCAGGAAAGGGAGTCGTATATTATGGCTGAAACAATGAAAGATTATGAAAAAGAGTTGAATGAGTCTATGAAAAAAATAGAAGAAGGAGATATTCTTACCGGAACAGTAGTAAGTGTGGATGAAAAGGAAGTGATCCTTGATCTGAAATATTATGCAGAGGGTGTGATCCCGGTTGAAGATTATACAAGAGAGCCGGGATTTAATCTGAAAGAGGAAGTTCATCCGGGAGATGAGGTTTCTGCTACTGTTGTCCGTAAAGATGACGGAAACGGCAATATCCTTCTTTCCAGAGTCGAGGCGGCAGATGTGCTTGCATGGGAAAAAATCAGCGAATACAAGGAATCAGGAGAAGCGCTTGACGTTACAGTAAAGGGAATCACCAATGCAGGTGTAATTGCGTATGTAGAAGGTGTACGTGGCTTTATTCCGGCATCAAGACTTTCTCTTGGATATGTGGAGGATACAGAGGAATATTTGAACCGTCAGATCAGGGTTCAGGTAATCGAGTGTGACAAAGACAGCAAAAAACTGATTCTTTCTGCAAGGGAACTTCTGAGAGAACAGGCGGAGGAAGAGAGAAAGAATAAAATTTCAAATGTGCAGGTAGGACTTGTAACAGAGGGAACCGTAGAAAGTCTGCAGCCATACGGAGCTTTTGTAGATCTTGGAAACGGTCTTTCCGGTCTTGTTCATATTTCTCAGATCTGTGAAAAAAGGATCAAAAAGCCGTCAGAGGTTCTTACTGTCGGAGATAAAGTAAAAGTTAAGGTAATTGCCGTAAAAGATGGAAAATTAAGTCTCAGCATCAAAGAGGCTGCGGATCTGATGGCAAAGGATATTGAGGAAGAAGTCTATGAGGTTCCGGATGCAGGGGAGGAGGCAACCACTTCTCTTGGATCATTATTTGCAGGGATCAAACTGGACTGATCACTTCAAAGAAATACAGGATCCGTTGAATAAAGAGGCAGCGAGGAGGAATTTATGAGAAAACAGGATAAGATTTTTGTGATCGGACATAAAAATCCGGACACGGACTCTATCTGCTCTGCGATCGCATATTGTGATATCAAAAACAGAACATTTCAGAACAGAAGATATGTTCCCAAACGTGCCGGACAGATCAGTGAGGAAACGGAGTATGTGCTGAATCGTTTCGGGATCCAGCCTCCGGGTTATCTGAGTAATATCGGAACCCAGGTTAAAGATATGGATATCCGAATGAGTCCGGAAGCAGATAAGAGTATGTCACTAAAGAACGCATGGGATCTGATGCAGGAAAACAGTATTGTTTCTCTGCCAATCAGAGATAAGGAAGGCTGTCTGGAAGGTCTGATCACCATTGGAGATATTGCTCAGACCTATATGGACACAACAGACAGCTATCTTCTGTCACGGGCAAGAACTCAGTACAGACGTATTGCGGAAACGATCGGCGGCAGGGTGATCGAGGGAAATGAACACGGATATTTTACAGAAGGAAAGGTTATGGTAGGAACTGCCGACCCGGACAAGATGAGGGAATATGTCCGTGAGAATGATATGATCATTCTTGGAAACAGAGAAGAAGATCATCTGCAGGCCATTGAAATGAATGTAAGCTGTATTATTGTGGGAATGGATATCCAGGTTACAGAAAATGTTCTGAAGCTTGCTCATGAGAAGGATATTGTGGTGATCGCTTCACCATATGATACGTTTACCATATCAAGGTTGATCAATCAGAGTATTCCTGTGCGATACATTATGAAAACAGAAAATCTGGTAACTTTCCATACAGAGGATTTTACAGATGATATTCAGGATGTTATGATCAAGCACCGTCACAGGGCATTCCCGGTAATTGACAAAAAGGGAAAATGTGTGGGAACAATCTCACGTCGTAATTTTCTGGATATGCATAAGAAAAAGGTTGTCCTGGTAGATCATAATGAAAAGGATCAGGCTGTTGATAATATTGAGAAAGCGGAGATCCTTGAGATTATTGATCATCATAAGCTGGGCACGCTGCAGACAATGCAGCCGGTCAGCTTCCGGAACCAGCCTGTAGGATGTACGGGAACGATCATGTATCAGATCTACGGAGAGCAGAAGCTGGAAATTCCGCCTAAAATAGCGGGACTTCTCTGCGCGGCTATTATTTCCGATACACTGATGTTCCGGTCTCCTACCTGCACTCTTCAGGATAAAATGGCAGCAGGAGCCCTTGCGCTGATCGCTGATATTTCCATAGAGGAATTTGCAAAGGAAATGTTTAAGGCAGGAAGCAATCTGAAAGACAAATCACCGGAAGAGATTTTTTATCAGGATTATAAGAAGTTTATTGCAGAGGGTGATGTTACCTTTGGTGTGGGACAGATCAGTTCCATGGACGAAGAGGAGCTGAAAGAAATAAAAGAACGTCTGGAGCCGTTTATGGTAAGTGAATGTGGACGTCATGGAGTTTCCAGGGTTTATTTTATGCTGACAAGCATTATGAACCGTTCCACAGAGCTGCTGTTTTATGGTGAGGGAAGCAAAGAGATGGCAGAGAACGCTTTTGACATGGTGGCTGACAGTGGTTCTCTGTATCTGGAAGGCGTGGTTTCCAGAAAGAAACAGCTGATCCCTGCACTGATGGAAGCTGCCCAGATGCAGAATGAGTACGCGTAAGTTCAGGAGGTGATTTTATGTCAAAACAGAGCTGGAAACCGGGAAATATGCTTTATCCTCTTCCGGTTGTGATGGTTAGCACAGCGGATAAAGAGGGCAGAGATGACATTATAACAGTAGCATGGGCAGGAACTGTGTGTACCAATCCTCCTATGGTATCCGTATCCATCCGTCCGGAGCGTTACTCGTATCATATGATCCGCGAAACAGGAGAGTTTGTGATCAATCTGACTACTGAGGAGCTGGCATTTGCCACAGATTACTGCGGAGTAAAGTCCGGAAGAGATGTTGATAAATTCAGGGAAACAGGGCTGACAAGAGAAACGGCAGAAAAGGTAAAAGCGCCAATGATAGCGGAAGCGCCTGTTTCTATTGAATGTAAGGTAAGAGAGGTCCGGGAACTGGGATCTCATCACATGTTTATTGCCGAGGTTGTGGCAGTACACGCAGACGAAAAATATATGGACGAGAAGAACCGGTTTGATCTGAACAGAGCCCGACCGATTGTATATTCACATGGGGAATATCTGGGAACAGGAAAGAAACTGGGAACTTTTGGTTACAGTGTAAAAAAAGCAAAAAAACACAGTAAAAAACGCTGAAAAATGGAAAAAAAGTGCAGATTTCCCGGGGGATTGCAGAAAAGGGCATTTTATGGTAAAATAATATCCGGTTATTTGCAGATAATATGATAGACAGAGATGTCTGGAGGATATATGAATAACATTACATTGATAGGAATGCCGGGAGTAGGAAAAAGCACCATAGGTGTTGTTCTTGCAAAGGTATTGGGCTATCAGTTCCTTGACTCTGACCTTCTGATACAGAAGCAGGAAAAAAGAAAGCTCCATCAGATCATTGACCAGGAGGGAAATGATGGATTTCAGGAAATAGAGAACCGTGTCAACGCATCTATTGAGGCAGAGGAAACGGTGATCGCCACAGGTGGAAGTGTGGTTTACTGCCGTGAGGCAATGGAGCATCTGAAGTCTTTTGGAACAGTAGTCTATCTGAAGCTGTCATTAAATGAACTGTCAAAGCGTTTGGGAAACCTTAAGGGAAGAGGTGTTGTCCTGAAGGAAGGACAGACGCTGGCGGATCTTTACAGGGAACGTACGCCTCTGTACGAAGAATATGCGGACATTGTGGTCGATCAGGAGGGACAGGATCTGGAAACATGTCTTCAGACAGTTTTGGAAATACTGGAAAAGCAAAAAAGTAGCTGTTGAAACAAAGGAAAGAGCAGAAGCAGTTACTGTGAACGGAGTGAACAGTAACCGGAAGCAGGCATAGATACTTAACTTTTTATTTACAAATGTTAAAAATATGTTATAATACGTTATTGAACATTTTAATATATTAATATTTTTTAGATATGACAAATTATTTCTGGGTTACTGTTTACAGGTTACTGGCCAAATGTGATCACGGAAAGTGATCCGGAATGCAGATCGACCAGGTTGCTGTGAATGGAGTGAACAGTAACATTTCTGGTGTTTGCTTCGGCTTACGGAGTGAAAATAATTCATAGAGGTGTTTTATGGAACAGTATGTAATTAAAGGAGGCAATCCGTTAGTAGGTGAAGTTGAAATCGGCGGAGCCAAAAACGCAGCCCTTGCAATACTTTCTGCTGCAATCATGACGGATGAAACCATATTAATCGAAAATCTGCCTGACGTAAGAGACATCAATGTTTTACTGGAAGCAATTGCCGGGATCGGAGCACAGGTAGAACGGATCAACAGATCTACAGTAAAGATCAATGGTTCTACCATTGCTGATATCAGCGTTGATTATGAATACATTAAAAAAATCCGCGCATCCTATTATCTTCTGGGCGCGCTGCTTGGCAAGTATAAACATGCGGAAGTACCGCTTCCGGGCGGCTGTAATATCGGAAGTCGTCCCATCGACCAGCATCTGAAAGGTTTCCGGGCTCTTGGAGCAGAGGTAAAGATTCTTCACGGAGCAATTATGGCAAGTGCGGAAAATCTTCATGGAAGCCACATTTTCCTTGATGTTGTTTCTGTTGGCGCAACCATTAACATTATGATGGCGGCATCTATGGCTCCGGGACGTACGATTATCGAAAATGCGGCCAGAGAGCCACATGTGGTAGACGTTGCCAACTTCCTGAACAGCATGGGAGCCAACATTAAGGGAGCTGGAACAGATGTGATCCGCATCAAAGGTGTGGAGAAACTTCACCGCACAGAATATTCTATTATTCCCGACCAGATTGAGGCAGGAACCTTTATGTTTGCAGCGGCAGCTACAGGCGGAGATATTACAGTAAAAAATGTAATTCCCAAACATCTGGAAGCAACTACTGCAAAGCTGGAAGAAATCGGCTGTGAGGTAGAGGAATTTGACGATGCAGTTCGCGTTCGCGCAGGAAAGAGACTGCACAGAACTCATGTAAAAACACTTCCCTATCCGGGATATCCCACTGATATGCAGCCGCAGATCGCTGTAACTCTGGCGCTGGCAGAGGGAACAAGTATTGTTACAGAGAGCATTTTTGAAAACCGGTTCAAATATGCGGACGAGCTTTCCAGAATGGGAGCAAACATCAAAGTAGAAGGAAATTCTGCGATCATTGACGGAGTACGCAAGCTTACAGGCGCAAGAGTCAGTGCACCGGATCTTCGTGCAGGTGCAGCCCTGGTAATTGCAGGTCTGGCAGCAGACGGCATAACGGTTGTGGACGATATTGTTTACGTTCAGAGAGGGTATGAGAATTTCGAAGAAAAGCTGAGAAGTCTTGGAGCAGAAATCGAGAGAGTTTCCGGTGAAAAAGAAATCCAGAAATTCCGTCTTCGCGTAGGATGATCCGGAAAACATATATTTTTTCTTGACAAACGGAAAAAATAAGTATATTGTATGATTGTTACAAAGCAAATAGAGAACGGCCTTTTATTCAGAGTGGTGGAGATACAAAGGATCTGTGAAGCCACGGCAACCCCTCTATTGAGGAAGGTGCCAGCCTGAGCGAGTGATCGAACAATAAGAGGATTGAAAGATAAATTCAGACAGTCCGATTATTCGGGCTGTCTCTTTTGTTTACCAATACCCGGGATAATGGAGTTTCGGGTCGTTATGAAGAAAGGAAAACGCAATGGAAAAAATTTTATTTACTTCCGAATCTGTTACTGAAGGCCATCCGGATAAAATGTGCGATGCCATTTCCGACGCCATTCTTGACGCACTGATCGAGCAGGATCCAATGAGCCGTGTTGCCTGCGAAACAGCAACTACAACAGGTCTTGTTCTGGTTATGGGTGAGATCACAACAAACGGATATGTTGATATTCAGAAAATCGTAAGAGATACTGTAAGAGAGATCGGTTATACTCGTGGCAAATATGGTTTTGACGCAGATACCTGTGCAGTTATCACTGCTATTGACGAGCAGTCTGCAGACATTGCCCTTGGCGTTGACAAGGCTCTGGAAGCAAAAATGGGCGAGGATGAGATCGATGCCATTGGAGCAGGAGATCAGGGTATTCAGTTTGGATATGCATCCAATGAAACAGAGGAGTATATGCCGTATGCAATTAACATGGCACACAAACTTGCACGTCAGCTTACCAAGATCCGTAAAGACGGAACTCTCAGCTATTTAAGACCGGACGGCAAAACTCAGGTTACTGTAGAGTATAACGAAGAAGGCAAGCCGATTCGTATTGATGCCGTGGTATGCTCTACTCAGCATGATCCGGACGTTACTCAGGAGCAGATCCATGAGGATATTAAGAAATATGTATTTGACGCCATCATTCCGGAGGATATGGTAGATGAAAATACAAAATATTTCATCAATCCTACAGGCCGTTTCGTAATCGGCGGACCTCACGGAGACAGCGGTCTTACAGGACGTAAGATCATTGTTGACAGCTATGGCGGATATGGCCGTCACGGCGGCGGCGCTTTTTCCGGAAAGGACTGCACAAAGGTAGACCGTTCCGCAGCGTATGCAGCACGTTATGTTGCAAAGAATATTGTTGCAGCAGGCCTTGCTGATAAATGCGAGATCCAGCTTTCCTATGCGATCGGTGTTGCACAGCCGACTTCCATTAATGTGGAGACTTTTGGAACAGGAAAACTTTCTGATACAAAGCTTGTTGAGATCATTCGTGAAAACTTTGATCTTCGTCCGGCAGGAATTATCCGTATGCTGGATTTAAGAAGACCGATCTATAAACAGACTGCAGCTTACGGACATTTCGGACGTACAGATGTAGATCTTCCATGGGAAAAACTTGATAAAGTAGATGATCTGAAAAAGTATCTTGCATAAGATGATTTTATAGAAAATTTAGACATAGAAATCTGACGATGTGATATAATGAACGCACAGGTGGTAATGTGATTTTGCTGCCCGTGCGTTTTTATATGCCGGAAAAAGCAGTATGATATATTGTTCTGCCAGACAGGGAAGTTTGCAGGAAAATGCGAGAAATTTCTTCCGTCTGATGGAAACAGGGAGGCTTCATGAAATTACAGACAAGAATTATGGTTGGCTTTTTTATGATCATTCTGGTACCTCTTCTTTTGTTTGCCGCCACACTTCACGGAATGCGGGAAGCACAGATCAGGGAGGAAAAAAAGACAGAAACAGCTGAAACAGTGTCGGCAGAGCATGATTATGGTTATGGGATCACCATTGCTGATTCTGAAACAGGGCAGGATGGGCTTCAGATCATGACAAAGGATCTGTTTGTTTCTGCTCTGGTGATACTTGTATTTACCAGTTTATCTGTGGGACTGTGGATTTACAGGAGTATTGCCACTCCTCTTGTGAAGCTGCGCAAGGCCACCAGGAATATTAAGGATGGGAATCTGGATTTTGTGCTGGATGTGGAAGGAACAGATGAATTTTCTGAGCTGTGCCGGGATTTTGAAGAAATGCGGCGGCGGCTGAAGGAATCAGCAGAGGAAAAGCTCATTCTGGATAAGGAAAACAAGGAACTGATCAGTAATATTTCCCATGATCTCAAAACACCTATCACAGCAGTGAAGGGATATGTAGAAGGTATTATGGACGGAGTTGCAGACACTCCCGAAAAAATGGACCGCTATGTAAGAACCATTTATAATAAAACAAACGAAATGGATCACCTGATCAACGAGCTTACCTTTTATTCCAAGATCGACACAAACAGGATTCCATATACATTCAGCAAACTGAATGTGGACGATTATTTTTCTGACTGTGCAGAGGAAATCGGTCTGGAACTGGAAACGAGAGGGATTCAGCTCTACTATGCCAATTATGTTGACAGAAATGTGCTGGTGATTGCAGACGGAGAGCAGATTCGCCGTGTAATCCATAACATTATCGGAAATGCTATCAAATATATGGACAAGACAAAGGGCGTGATCCAAATCCGGGTGAAGGATGTGGGGGATTTTGTTCAGGTAGAGATCGAGGACAATGGAAAAGGGATCGCATCCAAGGATCTCACTTATATTTTTGACCGTTTTTACAGGACTGATGTTTCCAGAAATTCTTCCAAGGGCGGAAGCGGCATCGGTCTTTCCATTGTAAAAAAGATTATGGAGGATCATGGAGGAAAGGTTTGGGCTACCAGCCGTGAGGGAATCGGAACCATTATGTATTTTGTTTTAAGAAAATATCAGGAGGTACCAATGAAATGAGTAAAATATTGATCGTTGAAGACGAAGAGGCTATTGCAGATCTGGAAAAGGACTACCTGGAACTTTCCGGTTTTGAGGTGGAGATTGCTAACAGAGGCGATACCGGACTCCAGAAGGCAATGACAGAGGAATACGATCTGATCATTCTGGATCTTATGCTTCCGGAGGTGGATGGGTTTGATATCTGCAAGCAGGTACGTCAGGAAAAAAATACACCGATCATTATGGTATCTGCCAAAAAAGACGATATTGACAAGATCCGGGGCCTGGGTCTGGGGGCGGACGATTATATGACGAAGCCTTTTAGTCCAAGTGAGCTGGTTGCCAGAGTCAAGGCCCATATGGAACGATATAATCGACTGGTGGGATCCGGAGCTGTAAAAAACGACGTGATCGAGATCCGGGGGATCAAGATCGATAAAACTGCAAGACGTGTGTGGGTAAACGGAGAAGAAACTACTTTTACTACAAAAGAGTTTGACCTTCTTACATTTCTGGCAGAAAATCCCAACCGTGTATTTACAAAAGACGAACTGTTCCGGGAAATATGGGCGATGGAATCCGTGGGAGATATTGCCACAGTTACGGTCCACATTAAAAAGATCCGGGAAAAGATTGAATTTAATACAGCCAAGCCTCAGTATATTGAAACCATATGGGGCGTAGGATACCGGTTTAAAGTTTAAAGAGAAAACAGGGAAAACGGAAGAAAGGCTTTCCCAATAGGATATAAGAGCTATTTATATAAGGACAGACTGGAAAAGAAGATTTTCCGGGCTGTCCTTTTTTCAGGTCTGCTGTGTGAAAAAGGCAGAGTGTATAATTTCTGATAAAAGAAAAATGTTTGATTCATCCTGTTTTGGATTGTTTATACTTATTTGTTAAATAAAAACAGGACAGAGTAAGAATAATCAATAAAAAATAATAAAAAATCATTGACAAATATGTAGAAAATTGTTATACTGTGGATATCGAATTAAGGCAAAGTATTTTTTATGAGTATGCAAAGGGGCAAATTGTTGAATCAGATCAGATAATGAGAACATTGCAAAATGCAAAAAATAAGAGATGCTTTTTTTGTACCCATATTTCATAACGAAATTGTAACTTATTAACAAATAAAAAAGAAAAAGGAGAAAGATTTATGAAGAATCGTAAAAAAGTTCTCGCAGCTCTTCTGGCAGGCGTAATGACACTGTCAATGGGCACAACAGTATTCGCAGCAGAAAAAGAAGACGGATACGCACTGAAGGCAACCAACACAGAAGCAAAATCCCCGGACAATGATCTGGTGATCGCAATCGAGGGAAGCGTAAGTTCCATGGACCCGGCAAATATTCCGGATACAAACGCAATTTCCGCAACCCGTGGATGCTACGAAATGTTAGTAGCATTTGATGAGAATCAGGAGATTCAGGGACAGCTTGCAGATTCCTGGGAAGTATCTGAGGATTCTCTTACTTACACTTTCCATCTTCGTGAAGGCGTTAAGTTTACAGACGGAACAGACTTTAATGCAGCAGCAGTAAAAGCAAACTATGAGCGTATCATTGATAAAGAAAACAATCTTCGTCAGAGAAGAACTTTTGTTGTAACTGGAGAAGACGGATCAGAAACATACCGTGTGGAAAGCATCGAAACTCCGGATGACTACACTGTAGTATTCAAACTCAGTGAGCCATGGGCGCCGTTCATCAATCGTATGACACAGATCTGCATGATCAGCCCGGCTGCTCTTGAGGAATATGGCAATGATATTATGAATCATCCGGTAGGAACCGGCCCGTTCATCTGCACAGAGTGGGAAGAGGGAGATCATACAACTTTTGAGCGCAATGAAGATTACTGGGGCGAAAAAGCTTCTGTAGATACTGTTACTATTAAAGAGGTTCCGGAGGCTGGTTCCCGTACTGCTATGCTTCAGACTGGAGAGGCAGATCTCGTTTATCCGATGCCGTCAGACCAGATCGAGGCAATCAAAGGCAATGATGATGTAAACGTACTGGCAGCAGACTCCAACATCATGAGATATGTAACTCTGAACATGAATGTTCCGGAGCTGAAAGATGAAAAAGTTCGTCAGGCTATGAACTATGCAATCGATAAAGACGCATACATTCAGCTTATGTATTCCGGATATGCAAAACCTGCAACATCTATCGTTCCTTCTATTATCGGAGGATACAAAGAGCAGACTCCTTATACTTATGATCTTGAAAAAGCAAAAGAGCTTATGAAAGAAGCTGGCTATGAGGATGGATTCAAGCTTACACTGTGGGGAGATAACTCCACTCAGGAAGTAAAAGGTATGACATTTATCAAACAGATGCTTGCTCAGATCAACATTGACGTTGAGGTTCTTCCTATGGAGCCTGCAACACTTAACGACAAGATTTATGTAGATCAGGAAGAAGCAGAAGTTAATATGTGGTATGTAAACTGGTCTGCATCTGACTTTACTATGGATGGTTCTGTTCGTTCCCTGCTTCACAGCGATATGGTACCTCCTACAAGTGCCAACACAGCATACTTTATAAATAAAGACTTTGACAAACTGTTAGATGAAGGTCTTGCAACTGCAGATCCGGACAAACAGGCTGAGGTTTATGGTGAGGCTCAGACAATCGCATGGGAAGCTGCTCCGTGGCTGTTCCTTGGAAACGATCAGATCCTCTATGCATCTAAATCTTATCTCTCCGGCGCATATGTATCTCCGGACGGATCATTTAACTTCACTGAAGCAGTGCTTGCTCAGTAAATAATTAAAAAGTAAATATATAACTGGGGCGACAGGCGCCGCAGAAGTATGTAACAGAACATAAAAGTTCTTAGCAGAAAACTGCCGTTCAACTGTCTGTGACCATTCACAGATGTGGGGACGGCAGTTTTTGTGACTATGGACAATGATTATTTTTTATAACTCAGACTGGAGGCAAAAGAATGGGTAAATATTTTTGTAAGCGTGTTGCAAGCGCAATCCCTCTCCTTCTTGTGATTTCATTTGTAATATTTATGTTTATACATATGATCCCTGGCGATCCGGCCAGAATGATCGCAGGACAGGATGCAACGAAAGAAGACGTAGAAGTTGTAAGAGAACAGCTGGGACTGAATGATCCGCTGCTGGTACAGTATGGAAAATACATGAAAGGTCTTTTTACCGGAGACCTTGGCGATTCTATTAAAAACGGAAAAACAGTTGTTGAGACAATCGCTCCAAGAATGAAACCAACTATTATGCTGACAGTTTCTGCAATGATCTGGGCAACCATTATCGGTATTGCTCTTGGTATTATTTCAGCAGTATTCCATGGAAGAACTCTTGACTATATAGGAATGATCATCGCCATATCAGGTATATCGGTGCCGAGTTTCTGGTTAGGTCTTGAGCTGATCCAGGGATTCTCAGTTGCTCTTCAGTGGCTTCCTACAGGAGGTCTGGATTCCTGGCAGAGCTACATCCTTCCGTCACTTACTATGGGCGCCGGAATCATGGCTGTACTTGGACGATTTACCAGATCTACCATGCTGGAGACCATGCGTGAGGATTATGTTCGAACAGCTCGTGCAAAAGGTCTGAAAGAAACTCTTGTTGTAATGCGCCATGCATTTAAAAACTCTCTTATTGAGATCGTTACAGTTGCCGGACTTCAGATCGGTGGTCTTCTTTCCGGTTCTGTTATGGCTGAAACTGTATTTTCTATTCCGGGACTTGGCCGTCTGCTGGTAGATTCCATTAACTTCCGAGATTACAAGGTAGTACAGGCGCTGCTTCTGTTCTTTGCAGCAGAGTATATTGTCATCAACCTGATCGTGGATGTTCTTTACGGAGTCATCAACCCGAAAATTCGTTATAATTAGGAGGAAAAAATATGGCACAGACAAATACAAATTTAGATCAGAATAAATTTGCTGCTGCTGAAGAGCTTCCTAAGGCGCAGAGCAAGGTAAAAGAATTTACCAAAAAGTTTATGAAGCGTAAAACAGCAGTTGTTTCTCTTGTTTTTATTCTGTTTATTGTTTTAATGGCAATTATTGCACCGTTTATTGTTCCATATGCACCGGATCAGCCGGACTATACAAGTCTTCTTCAGGGACCAAGTGCCGCTCACATCTGGGGTACAGATGAGTTTGGACAGGACGTATTCAGCCGTCTGATGGTAGGTTCCAGACTGTCCCTTTCCTGCGCTCTGATCGCTACGATCATCGGAACAGCCGGCGGTGTTATTCTGGGACTGATCGCTGGTTTCTATGGCGGTTTTGTTGATTCCCTGATCATGAGATGCTGTGATGTGCTTTTCGCATTTCCGGACATCCTTCTTGCAATCGCAGTTGTTGCTATTATCGGACCTGGTATGGTAAACGTTATGATCGCTGTTGCGGTATTTACGGTTCCATCCTTTGCCCGTATCATACGAAGCGCAACTATTTCCGTAAAGCAGTCTCTTTATGTTGAGGTTGCCCGTTCACTGGGATGTAAGAACAGCAGAATTCTGTTTGTTCATGTATTCCCCGGAACAATTCAGTCTATGATCGTAAACTTTACTATGCGTATTGGTACAGCAATCCTTGCTGCATCATCTCTGAGCTTCCTGGGATTCGGCGCAAATGTTACAGAGCCTGACTGGGGTGCAATGCTTTCACTTGGACGTAACTATCTGAATACAGCTCCGCATATGGTACTGTTTCCAGGTATCCTGATCTTCCTTACTGTTCTTGCATTTAACCTGCTTGGCGATGGACTTAGAGATACTCTGGATCCGAAGATGAACTAGGAGGAAAAACCATGGCAGAAAAATTATTGGAAGTAAAAAATCTCCGCACAGAATTTAAGCGGGACAAAACATGGGTAACAGCCGTAAACAATGTTTCTTTTTCCATTGAGAGAGGAGAAATCCTTGGTCTGGTTGGAGAATCCGGCTGTGGAAAGTCAGTAACCTCCCTGTCAGTTATGCGTCTTCTGGCAAGAAACAGCAAGATTTCCAACGGTGAGATTATTCTGAACGGAACTGACCTTTTGAAAGAAGATAAAAAAGGGATGAGAAATATCCGCGGAAGAGAAGTTGCAATGATCTTCCAGGAGCCGATGAACTCCCTGAATCCCTGCATGAAAATAGAGAAGCAGCTTACAGAGGCAATTCTGCTTCATAATGATTTTACAAAAGAACAGGCTCATCAGAGAGCTTATGACGTACTGAAATCCGTAGGTATTCCTGAGCCGGATATGACACTGAAAAGCTATCCGCATCAGCTTTCCGGAGGTATGTGCCAGCGTGTTATGATCGCTATGGCAATGTCCTGTGAGCCGGAGCTGCTGATCGCAGATGAGCCCACTACTGCACTTGACGTTACCATTCAGGCGCAGATCCTTGAGCTTATGGAAGAAATCCGTGAAAAGAAAAATACTGGAATCCTGATGATCACACATGACCTTGGTGTTGTAGCTGAAATGTGCAGCCGTGTAGTTGTTATGTATGCAGGACGTATTGTAGAGGAAGCTCCGGTAAAAGAGCTGTTCTCTGCACCGAAACATCCGTATACACAGGGCCTGATCGCTTCTGTTCCGAAGCTGGGAAGCGGAGTGGAATCACTTCCGTCTATTCCGGGAAGCGTACCGGATCTTTCTGTAATGCCAAAAGGCTGCAAATTCGCGCCAAGATGTAAATACGCAACAGATATCTGCAGAGAGAAGGAACCGGAACTTATGACCGTGGAAGGCATCCACAAATGCAGATGTCATCATATGAATGATCTTGGAAAGGAGGCGTAACTGATCATGAGCGAAGCATTAGTATCAGTAAAAAATATATCAAAAACATTTTCTGCAAATAAGGGGATGTTTGGAAAGAAAAAATTCGTTCACGCAGTAAACGACGTTTCCTTTGATATTATGCCGGGAGAAACTTTTTCCCTGGTAGGAGAGTCTGGCTGCGGTAAATCCACAACAGGTAAACTGATCGATCATCTGATCGTTCCGGATACAGGTGAGATCTGGTTTGAAGGAAAAGATATCTCAAAAATCTCTGATAATGAGATGCGTCCTTTAAGATCTGATATTCAGATGGTTTTCCAGGATCCTTATGGTTCCCTGAACCCACGAATGAAAGTTCAGGATCTGATCGGCGAGCCTCTTCTGATCCATACGAATATGACTGCAGGAGAAAGACTGAAAAAAGTTCATGAACTTCTTGGTGTTGTAGGCTTAAGCCCTTCTCATGGAGAGCGTTATCCTCATGAATTTTCCGGTGGTCAGCGTCAGCGTATCGGTATTGCCAGAGCCCTTACCGTACAGCCAAAACTGATCATTGCCGATGAGCCGGTATCTGCTCTTGACGTTTCCATTCAGGCACAGGTACTGAATCTCCTTCAGAGTCTTCAGAAGGAATATAACCTTACTTATCTGTTCATTTCTCATGACCTCAGCGTTGTAGAAATGATTTCAGACAGAATCGGCGTTATGTATCTGGGAACAATTGTTGAGACAGCGCCGAAAAAAGAACTTTATGCAAATCCGAGACATCCATATACAAGAGCGCTTCTTTCTGCAGTTCCGATCCCGGATCCGGAGAAGAAGTCCAAACGTATTATTTTGCAGGGAGATCTTCCAAGTCCAAGTAACCCGCCAAGTGGATGTCTGTTCCATACACGCTGCCCTCACTGTACAGAGAAATGTAAGACAGAGCGTCCGACTCCGGTAGAGGTAGCACCGGGACATATTGTAAAATGTCATTATCCGGATATTAAGGAGTAAAAAGAAAATCATAAATTAAAATCCGCACAGGAGGAAGGTTATGTACACATTTAACAGAGATGAGTATAACAAGAGAATGGAATGGTACCTGGATGCAAGATTCGGTATGTTTATCCACTGGGGACTTTATTCTATTCCGGCAAGAGGAGAATGGGTAAGAAGCGAGGAGGAAATTCCGAAAGAAGATTACATGAAGTATTTTGAGGAATTTGATCCTGTTGACTATGATCCAAGAGAATGGGCGCGCGCTGCAAAAGAAGCAGGTATGAAATATGTGGTACTTACAGCAAAACACCATGATGGATTCTGCCTTTATGACAGCCAGTACACAGATTTTAAATCCACAAATACAAAATGTGGCCGCGACCTGATCAAAGAATATGTGGAAGCTGTTCGTGCAGAAGGCCTGAAAGTAGGAATTTACTTTACTATTATTGACTGGTATCATGACGATTATCCTCATTACGGAGACAGACAGCATCCAATGAGAAACAATCCGGAGTACAAAAACGACGGACGTAACTTTGATAATTATCTGACTTATATGCATAACCAGATCCGTGAAATCTGTACCAACTATGGAAAGATTGATATTCTGTGGTTTGACTTTTCCTATGATGACCTCAGAGGAGAGGCATGGAGAGCGACAGAGCTTATGGATATGGTAAGAAGCCTTCAGCCGGAAGTGATCATTGACAACCGTCTGGAGTGCAGCGGCGAGGGATACGGTTCTCTGGCTGCATGTAATCCTACTCCGTACCACGGTGATTTTGTAAGCCCTGAGCAGATGATCCCGCCAAACGGAATCCAGGATGTGGAGGGTAATGACATTGCTTGGGAGGCCTGCGTGACTATGAACAATCACTGGGGCTTCTGCGCTACAGACCACTTCTACAAGCCGGCTTCCATGCTGATCAAGAAGCTGGTAGAGTGCGTATCCAAAGGCGGAAACCTGATTCTTAATGTAGGCCCTGATGTTAAGGGTAATATTCCTGAGGAATCCATGGAGATCCTTCGCGAGATCGGTAAATGGATGAAGAAAAACGGAGAGAGTATTTACGGCTGCGGAAAAACAGAGATTGCAAAACCGGATTACGGTCGTGTAACAGGAAAAGGAAATCACAGATATTTCCACCTTTTTGAAAATACAATCGGACCGGTTCCGCTTCTTGGCGTTCCGAAAGACCGTCTGAAAGGAATCCGTTACCTTGCAACAGGCGCTGAGGTTCCGGTTTCCAACAGCTGGGTACACAGTGATTATCCGGACATTGTATTTGCAGATCTCGGACTTGATCCAATTCTGCCGGATCAGACAGATACAGTTCTTGATGTAATACTGACAGAAGAGTAATGGCATAAAAACCTCTTAACGGAAAGGAGGTATTTCATGTTTACAGAAGAAAGACAGGCTGCTATTATACAGTGTCTTCAGGAAAAGGGTAAGGTAAAGGTAAAGTCCCTCAGTGAAAAATTTCATGTGTCAGAGGACTGTATCCGCAAAGACCTGAAGACCCTGGAAAATTCCGGAAAACTGAAAAGAACTTATGGAGGGGCGATCATGTCTCAGGACTATCCCCTCCAGAGAGATGTTATTGACAGACGAAACTATCATCTGGATAAAAAGAAGATCATAGCAGAAAAGGCTTTTGGACTTATCAAAAGCAATGAAACCGTTTTTCTGGATATTTCCACAACAAATATTGAGCTTGCCAAACTTCTTGCTGCCTCCAGGATAAAGGTTGTTGTAGTAAGCAATATGATTGATATTCTGCAGATCCTCGTGCAGAATCCCATGATTACTGTAATCGGTACAGGGGGAACCATGTATCAGGGCGTAAACGGTTTTATGGGAGCGGCAACTATAGAGGTGCTGAAGCAATACAGCTTTGACAGAGCCTTTCTGGGAAGCTGCGGAGTGGATATGGTTGACTGTACTGTCACTACTCTGGGAGTGGAGGACGGATTGACCAAAAAAGCTGTGATCAGCAGTAGCAGACATAAATACGTTGTAATGGAAAAAGAAAAATTTTATTTTAATGATTCATATAAATTTGCGCATTTTGACGACATAAACGGAATCGTAACAGACGAGTATCCGGACAGTACGATCGTGAGGACCCTGGAGGCATCCGGGGTCAGACTGGTATAAATGCCGCAAAATAAAGAATCTTTATCTGGATGCCTGCAAAAACGGGCAATAAGGAGGATATATGACTGATTTTATTTTAGAAGCATGTGTAGATTCAGTGGAGTCTGCGCTGGCAGCAGCAAAAGGCGGCGCAGACCGGCTGGAACTGTGCGGCAGTCTGGTCATCGGAGGAACAACTCCAAATCCGTGGCTGTTTCAGGAAATCCGGAAGCATACAGATATCAGGATCCATGCTCTGATCCGTCCGAGATTTGGTGATTTCTGCTACACAGATGAAGAATTTGTTCTGATCCGTGAGGCGGTGAAAGAATTTCGCAGACTTGGCGCAGAGGGAGTTGTTGTTGGTATCCTGAATCCTGACGGAACTCTGAATATGGAACAGATGAAGCTTCTGATGGAGGATGCAGAGGGAATGTCTGTAACTCTTCACAGAGCCTTTGATGTGTGCGCTGATCCATACGAAACAATGGAGCAGGCAATTTCTCTTGGAATTGATACAATTCTTACATCAGGACAGAAAAATATCTGTACTGCCGGAGCGGATCTTCTCAAGGGACTGGTAGAGAAAAGCGCCGGAAGGATCACCATTCAGGTTGGAAGCGGCGTGAATGCGGATGTGATCAGGGAGCTTTATCCGAAAACAGGAGCAACAGCATTCCATATGTCCGGAAAAGTTACTTTGGACAGTGAAATGGAATATCGCAGACAGGGAGTTAATATGGGACTTCCGTCTCTCAGCGAGTATGAAATCTGGAGAACTGATGAAGAGGCTGTACGCAGAGCCAGACAGGTGCTTGACGGATTCTGCGGCAGAAATTGAAATATACCTGTATGTCTGTGAGATACCGGACAGGAAAGGGACAATATGAGTGAATTTCTGAAAGAAAACCGGGAGAGAATTCTGGAAGGTTATAAAAAAATAAAAGAGCAGTTTCCTGGTGTGTTTGAGGAAACAGATAAACAAATAGAGAAGCAGGAGCCGGAAACGGCTCTTGCTTTGAAATATCTTTATATGACAATGCCCTGCAGCGATATGGGCAATTATTCTTTTAAGGTATTTCTTGATTATGCAGAAAACAGTGTAAGACTGTGGAAAGAAGCTGAGGGTGTCAGAGCTCTTCCGGAAGATATTTTCCTGAATTATGTTCTGTATCACAGAGTAAATGAAGAAGAGATCGCGCCCTGCAGAGAATTATTCCATAATGAGATCAGAAGCTTTATGGAAGAGAATAAAAAGCTTTCTCTTATGGATGGATGCAGCAGAAAAGATTTTGCCATTGAGGTAAATTACTGGTGCGCGCAGGAAGCTACTTATCACTGCACAGACGACAGAACTCTTTCTGCTCTTACTGTTTACAGAAGAGGAAACGGACGCTGTGGCGAGGAATCTGTATTTACAGTAAATGCCATGCGCAGCGTGGGCATTCCGGCTCGCCAGGTATATGCGCCAAAGTGGTCTCACTGTGATGACAATCACGCCTGGGTAGAAATCTGGAACGATGGAACATGGTATTTTCTTGGAGCCTGTGAGCCTCTTCCGATTCTGAATAAGGGATGGTTTACCAATGCTTCTTCAAGAGCAATGATGGTTCATTCACGCTGGTTTGATTCAGCCTCCGCTGATGAGGAAACCATTGGAAAAGACGGAATGGTAACAATGTTCAATGAGCTTTCACGGTATGCAGAAGTAACAGAATTTACAGTGGAAGTATGTGATAGAGATGGAGAGCCGGTTCAGGGTGCAGAGGTATCCTTCCAGGTACTGAACTATGCGGAATTATCTCCTGTTGCAGAAGGAGTTACTGATAAAGCCGGAAAATGCAGGTTTACAACCGGTCTGGGAAGTCTGGCGGTACAGGTTTCCTGTGGCCAGTTCTGTGAATGTGTATTTGCTGATACAAGAGAACAGAAAGAAATCAAAGTTACTCTGGGAGAAAATTCCAGACAGGAAAATATCTGGAAAGAAATTGATATGATCGCTCCGGTGGACACTCCGGTAAATACAGATATGCCTACACCGGAACAGACGGCGGAGGGAAATATCCGTCTGGAAAAAGCGTCTGCAAAAAGAATAGCAAAGACAGAAAACTGGACAAATCCTGAATGTGAAAAATTCCTTCAGAATGTGTCTGAGTCAGACTGCGAGGAAAGTACCCTGAGAGCAGAGCTTCTTGAAGCTCTCACAGAAAAAGACAGAACGGACTGTGTGGCAGAGGTTCTGGAAGAGCATCTTACCTGGGCAGCGCCGTATGAGGAAAATCTGGAACATTCTGTTTTTGTGAATTATGTTCTGAATCCGAGAGTAGATGATGAAGTTCTGATGAAATACAGAGCTGATGTGGAAGCAGCGTTTTCTGATGAAGAAAAACATGGTTTCCGTGAAAATCCTGCAACAATCTGGACAGCTGTTGACAAAAAGATCATTTCTCTTCCGGAACAGGAAAGAGCAAGTGTGATCACCACACCTTCCGGCTGTCTGAAAATGGGAGTGGGAAGCACTCTCTCAAAGAAAATTCTTTTTGTTGCAATTGCAAGGACACTGGGTATTCCGGCAAGACTGAATCCGGAAGATCGTTCCATGGAATACAGGAAAGACGGGAAATTTATTCCGGTTCTCCCGGAGGCAGAAAAAAGCTGTAGCCTTGCGCTGAAATCAGGGGATGGAACTGTATGGAAATACTTCCAGAACTGGACAATGGCAAAACTGGAAAACGGAAAATATGTTTCCCTGCGTCTGGGAGGTCTTACATGGAAGGATGATCTTCTGAATGCAGATCTGGAACCGGGAGAGTACAGGATCATTACATCCAATCGTCTGCCAAACGGAAATATGTTTGCTTATGTATATTATTTTTCAATGGCAGCAGGAGAGAAGAAAGAGATTTCTCTTGTTCTCAGACAGGCAGATCTGGAAGATATGCTCGAAAATATTGAGCTTCCTGAATTTGAGCTGCGCAAGGATGAAGCCGGCACAGAAAAAGTAAGGGCATCTGAACTTACTGCGGAAGGCAAACATATTCTTATGTTCCTGGAAGAGAGCAGAGAGCCTACAGAGCATATTCTGAATGAAATGATGGAACAGCCGGAAGCTTTCAAAAAAATCTGCTCCGGTATTATGTTTGTAGTGCAGAGTGAATCAGCGCTTCAGGATCTGACCGTGAAAAAGGCGCTTGCCATGTTCCCTGAAATCCAGGTTTATTATGACTGTTTTGCAGACCATATTGAGCTTCTTGGAAGAAGAATGTATGTGGATCATGAAAAACTTCCGCTTATTATTGTAACTTCCGGAAAAATGAATGGAATTTTTGCCACAAGCGGTTATAATGTAGGTACAGGGGATATGCTTCTCAGACTGATGTAGAAGCTGTCCTGAACATATCAATCATTTTATCCTAAAAAAGGGGGACCTTTGAAATGAAATTTTATTGTGGAGAAGACTACAAGGCAATGAGCCGCATCGCAGCAAACATTATTTCTGCACAGATCATTATGAAGCCGGACTGCGTTCTTGGACTGGCTACAGGATCTTCACCGGAAGGAACTTATGCTCAGCTTGTAGAATGGTACAAAAAAGGAGATCTGGATTTCTCACAGGTTACAAGTGTAAACCTTGACGAGTACAGAGGACTTTCCGGAGATAATGACCAGAGCTACCGTTACTTTATGAATACTCATCTGTTCGATCATGTGAATATTGACAAGAGCAGAACTTTTGTGCCTAACGGACTGGAGCCGGACAGCGAAAAAGCATGCCGCGAGTATGACGCTGTTGTAGAAGCTACAGGCGGTGTTGACCTTCAGCTTCTTGGCATCGGACATAACGGACATATTGGTTTTAACGAGCCTGCAAAAGAATTCTGCAAGAATACCCAGTGCGTGGATCTGACAGAGAGCACGATCGAGGCAAACAAGAGATTCTTTGAGAAGGAAGAGGACGTTCCACGTCAGGCTTACACCATGGGAATCGGAACTATTATGCGTGCAAAGAAAATCCTTCTTGTGGCGTCAGGTGAAGGCAAAGCAGACATTATTGCAAAAGCATTTACAGGCCCGATCACACCAGAGGTTCCTGCTTCCATTCTTCAGCTTCACAATGATGTGACAGTTGTATGCGATAAAGCAGCAATGAGCAAGATTAAATTATAAATATTTCATAAAAATTATAAAGAAAGAACTGGCATGATGACATCTGTCTGAAGGTAGAGTATAATGGGAACACTTATTACTTTACTGAATCTGCTGTAAGGAAAGGGAGATAAATGGACAGATTATATAAAAAACTGGAAGCGTATGGAAAATCAGATTTCTATCCCTTCCACATGCCGGGACATAAGAGAAATCCCCTGTCTGTGGCAGGGGATTTTCCTGTGCAACAGGATATTACGGAAATCAACGGATTTGATAATCTTCATCATCCGGAAACAATTTTAAAAGAAGCACAGGAAAACGCCGCCCGGCTTTATCAGGTACAGGAGAGCTTTTTCTGTATTAACGGAAGTACCGGAGCAATTCTGGCGGCAGTGTCTGCTGCTGTAAAAAAAAGCGGTCATATCCTGCTGGCAAGGAACTGTCACAAAGCTGTTTATCATGCAGCTTATCTTCGTGATCTGAAGGTTTCCTATATTTATCCACATGAGGACACAGAATTGGGGATAAACGGAGGAATTTCTCCGCTGCGTGTGGAAAGATGCCTTGATGAAAATCCGGATATTGAAGCAGTTCTTCTGACTTCGCCTACTTATGATGGAATTGTATCTGATATAAAAAAAATTGCAGAGATTACTCACAGCCATAACATTCCTCTGATCGTAGATGAAGCCCATGGAGCGCATTTTTACTTTTCTGATTATTTTCCTGTGTCGGCAGCAGAGCTTGGGGCGGATATTGTAATCCACAGCCTTCATAAGACTTTGCCTTCAATGACTCAGACTGCGCTTCTTCACAGGTGCAGCGACAGGGTGGACAGAGATCTTCTGGTAAGATTTCTTGGAATGTATCAGACCAGCAGCCCTTCGTATGTTCTTATGGCATCTATGGATGCCTGTATATATAAAATGGAGCAGGACGGACACAGGATGTTTGCAGAATATACGAAGAATCTGGAAAGAGCCAGGCAGAGGCTCCGGAAAGGTTCCTGTATCAGGCTTGTGGAGCCTGGAGATGCGTCTATGAATGTATTTGATGCAGACAGATCCAAAATCATCCTTTCTACAGTCCACAGTACCATGAACGGAAGACAGCTTGCAGAAATTCTGCGCCAGGAATTCCATTTGGAAATAGAAATGGAAGCAGAAAATTATGTGATCGCCCTGACTTCTGTTGGCGATACAGAAGAAGGATTTGACAGACTGTGCAGAGCAGTTGAAGAAATTGACAGGCGGGAATCGTTAGAATACAGTAAGGAAGATGTTAAAAAAGAAAAGTGCAGATGTGCGGAACTGAATTCTCTTATGAGAATTTCATGCGCTATGGATGCTTTAAGCGAAAGATGTACTCTGGAGGAAAGCATTGGAAAAATATCTGTGGAGTTTGCATATTTGTATCCTCCGGGAATCCCTCTTGTTGTTCCCGGAGAGCAGATTACCGGACTTCTCATAAAAAATATGAAAAGATATCTGGAACAGGGGCTGGAACTTCAGGGACTCAGCGATATGTCGGATCATACGATTCTTGTTCTTGCCAGAGATACAAGAGAGAGATCTCAAAAAAAATCTGAGGGAAAGGTTAAAACACAGGAATAATGGGAAAGATTTTTTATATTATGGGAAAGAGCGCTTCCGGCAAGGACAGGATTTACTCCATTCTTTCCAAAGAGGAGAGCCTTGGTCTGAAAAGACTGGTGCTTTATACCACCCGTCCCATACGGGCAGGAGAAGAAAACGGCAGAGAATATTATTTTACAGATGAAAATAAACTGGAGGAATTTAGAAAAAACAACAGGCTGATCGAATCAAGAGCTTACAATACGGTACACGGAGTCTGGACGTATTTTACTGCGGATGACGGACAGATCAATCCACAGGGTGCAGACTATCTGGGAATCGGGACGCTGGAATCCTATGAAAAAATGAAAGAATATTACGGGGAAGAAACAGTTTGCCCCATATATATCCAGGTGGAAGACGGAGAGCGACTGCAGAGAGCGCTTCTCAGGGAAAGACAGCAGGAAAATCCCAGATATGCAGAGCTGTGCCGCAGATTTCTGGCAGATCAGGAGGATTTTTCGGAGGAAAATATTCTTGCAGCAGGCATCCGCCTTCGGTTCGAAAATGATGATCTGGATAATTGTGTCGGAAATATTATAAAATATATAAAATCTATGACATAAGCAAAAACACTTTTTATTAACAGACAAAATATGATATAATGTGATTCATCAGGATAAAGACGAAAAGTGAGGTGATTCTGAATGGCTGGTTTTAACAATATTATTGGACATGAAGAAATTATCAGGCATTTAAAGAATGCAATGAAAACAGGGAAAGTTTCCCATTCTTATATTTTTACCGGAAGACCCGGATCAGGAAAAAAACTTCTTGCAACGACTTATGCGATGACGCTTCAGTGCGAGGAGGGCGGAACAGAACCCTGCCAGAAATGCGATTCATGCAAAAAGGCTATAGGCAAGAATCATCCCGATATCATCATGGTAAATCATGAAAAACCGGGAACGATCAGTATTGATGAGATCAGGGAACAGGTAATTTATGACGTAGCGGTGAAACCATACTGTAGTCCTCATAAAATTTATATTATTCCGGATGCGGAGCTTATGACAGTACAGGCCCAGAACGCTCTTCTAAAGACGATTGAAGAGCCGCCAGAATATGCGGTGATCATGCTGCTTACAAGCAATGCAGACGCAATGCTGCCGACCATTCAGTCCCGTTGTGTCCGACTGGATCTGAAAGTTGTGGATGACAGCCTTGTAAAAAAATATTTGATGGAACGCCTTCATGTACCGGACTATCAGGCTGAGATTGATGCAAGTTTTGCTCAGGGAAGTATAGGAAAAGCAAAAGAAGCAGCGACCTCGGAAGAATTTTCTAATATTACACAAAATGCTCTGAAAATCCTGAAAAATGCAAATTCCATGGAGGTTTATGAGCTTGCGGATGAAATTAAACTTTTGTCCGGCGAAAAACAAAGTATCGATGATTATCTGGATATTTTCCAGTTCTGGTTCAGGGATGTCCTGATGTTTAAGGCAACCAGAGAGATTGATAATCTGGTATTTAAGCAGGAAATTAATTATATCAAGGAACAGGCCAGTCAGCGCTCCTATGAGAATCTGGAAAAAATCCTGGAGGCACTGGAAAAAACAAAAGTACGCCTTCGTGCCAACGTAAACTTTGAGCTTGCGCTGGAGCTGTTGTTCCTGACGATCAGGGAGAGATAGAATGACAAAAGTAGTAGGAATCAGATTCCGTAATGTCGGAAAAATATATTATTTTAATCCAAAAGAATACAAAATGAAAATCGGCGATCATGTGATCGTTGAAACTGCAAGAGGCGTAGAGTACGGACGGGTAGTGCTTGGACCAAAGGAAGTGGGAGAGGATGAGGTGATCCACCCACTGAAAGAAGTCCTTCGTGTGGCAACCCAGGAAGACGAAGAGAGAGAGCAGCAGAATCGCCAGAAAGAAAAAGAAGCGTTTAAAATCTGCCAGAAGAAAATCAGAGAGCATGGTCTGGAAATGAAACTGATCGACGCAGAATATACGTTTGATAACAATAAAGTTCTGTTTTACTTTACTGCGGACGGAAGAATTGATTTCCGCCAGCTTGTAAAAGATCTTGCGGCTATTTTTAAAACAAGAATCGAACTTCGTCAGATCGGCGTCCGTGATGAAACAAAAATCCTTGGAGGAATCGGAATCTGCGGAAGATGTCTGTGCTGTCATACGTATCTTTCGGAGTTTGCTCCGGTATCTATCAAGATGGCAAAAGAGCAGAATCTTTCTCTGAATCAGACAAAGATTTCCGGAGTATGCGGAAGACTGATGTGCTGTCTGAAGAATGAACAGGAAACCTATGAGGAGCTGAACAAAAAGCTTCCGGGAACAGGAGATACAGTAACATTGCCCGATGGTCTTCAGGGAACCGTTCACAGCGTCAATGTGCTGAGACAGCTGGTGAAAGTAATCGTTGAAGTCAATGATGAAAAAGAGATTCAGGAGTATCCGGTAGAAGAATTAAAATTCCGTCCCAGAAAGAAAAAAGTAAAGATTTCCGAAAAAGAAATGAAAGAACTGGAACGGCTGGAAGATAAAGAAGGAGATTCCAAATCTCATGGAAAATAATCTGCGGGACAATCTGGTAAAGCCGGGAGAACGTGTGGATGATCTCCAAAATGGATATTATGTGATTCAGAATCCTGAGAAATTCTGTTTTGGAATGGACGCAGTTCTGCTATCCGGCTTTGCAAAAATAAAAAAAGATGAGCGTGTTCTGGATATGGGAACCGGCACAGGGATCATTCCTGTTCTTCTGAAGTCAAAGACGCCGGGTGGGCATTTTACCGGACTGGAGATACAGGAGGAATGTGCTGAATTGGCGCAGAGAAGCGTAGCTTATAACGGTCTGGAACAGGACATTGATATTGTCTGCGGTGATATTAAAGAGGCTGCTGAAATTTTTGGAGCAGCTTCTTTTCATGCAGTAACAAGCAACCCTCCGTATATGATCGGACAGCACGGGCTGCAGAATCCCTATATGGCAAAAGCAATTGCCAGACACGAGATTCTTTGTACTCTGGAAGATGTGGTCAGCCAGACCGCAAAAGTTTTAAAGGACAGAGGCCGTTTTTACATGGTGCACCGTCCATTTCGACTGGTGGAAATTTTTCAGGTGCTTACCAGGTATAAGCTGGAACCAAAAAGAATGCAGCTTGTTTATCCATTTAAAGACCGGGAACCGAATATGGTTCTTATTGAGGCTTTAAAAGGCGGAAATTCAAGAATTACAGTGGAAAAACCGCTGATCGTTTATGAGAAGCCAGGTGTATACACAGAAGAAATACTGGAAATCTACGGATCCGGAGTGTAAGTATAGATTTCAGATTCCGGCAGGAAGAGGAACAAAAAACAGGCTTTGTATAGCTGATGATATTTATTAAAAGGATAAAACAGTTTTTTAAATTTCAGTATCTGTAAATAAAATCTTAAACTACAAGGAGCGGAGAATATTATGAGCGGGAAATTATATTTATGTGCGACCCCAATCGGAAATCTGGAGGATATTACGCTCAGAGTTCTCCGGACTTTAAAGGAAGTGGATCTGATCGCTGCGGAAGATACCAGAAACAGCATCAAGCTTCTTAATCACTTTGACATAAAAACTCCCATGACCAGTTATCATGAATATAACAAAATCGAAAAGGCGTATACTCTGATAGAAAAAATGCAGAGTGGAATGAATATTGCTCTTATTACAGACGCAGGAACTCCCGGAATCTCAGACCCGGGAGAAGAACTTGCGGCCATGTGCTACGAGGCCGGAATAGAAGTAACTTCACTTCCGGGACCTGCTGCCTGTATTACAGCTCTTACATTGTCCGGACTTCCTACAAGAAGATTTGCATTCGAAGCATTTCTTCCCATGGACAAAAAAGAGCGAAGAGAGGTGCTTCAGGAGCTTGTGAATGAAACAAGAACCATTATTATTTATGAAGCGCCTCACAAGCTGGTAAAGACCTTGAAAGATCTGACAGAAACCCTTGGAAACAGAAGAATGACACTTTGCAGGGAGTTGACTAAAAAGCATGAAACTGCTTTTCGTACAACCATAGATGAACTGATCACCTATTATGAGAATGAAAAACCTCTTGGAGAGTGCGTGCTTATTATTGAGGGCAAAAGCCGCCAGGAACTGAAAGAAGAGGCAGCAGCCTCCTGGGAGGAGATTTCCATAGAAGAGCATATGGAGATTTATGAAAGTAAGGGGCTTTCCCGGAAAGATGCCATGAAGCAGGTGGCAAAGGACAGGGGAGTAAGCAAGAGAGATGTGTATCAGTATCTGGTGAATGTTTTATAATGCTGATATAAAAAGAGCTATGTCTTATGGAATTGAAACTAAATATGCTGGGATTATTTCCCGGCGTATTTGTGAAGATATCCATTATAAGGCATAGCTTTTTATTTACAGAGAACTAAAAAGTTTTCATTACAGATAGCTTGCTATATAGGAAATCAGATACTTGTTTGCCATAAAAAACATCTACTGATTGAAAGAGTCCTTCATTTTCGGTATTTTGTTTAAATTTAATGGAAAGCACCCCCGTTTTGTGTTATAATAAATTGGTATTACTATGTCTATTTATCAGTGGGTGCAGGATTTCTGTATGCCTGTTGATGCCATAAATATAGAATGACAGGAGGACGCAAATGGGCGGAGAGAATACAGAGTACGGAGCGGATCAGATTCAGATTCTGGAAGGGCTGGAAGCTGTAAGAAAAAGACCGGGAATGTACATTGGAAGTACGTCGAGCAGGGGCCTGCATCATCTTGTATATGAAATCGTGGATAATGCGGTGGATGAAGCGCTGGCAGGATTTTGTACGGAAATCCAGGTGACGATCAATCCTGATAATTCAATTACAGTTGTAGATAACGGAAGAGGCATTCCTGTAGGAATCAACCATAAAGCGGGAATTCCTGCAGTTGAGGTGGTATTTACAATCCTTCATGCAGGCGGCAAATTCGGCGGTGGAGGATATAAGGTTTCAGGAGGACTTCACGGAGTTGGAGCATCTGTTGTAAACGCTTTGTCTGAGTGGCTTGAGGTTTCTATTTTCAAAGAGGGAAAAGAATATAAGCAGAGATATGAAAGAGGACATACCATGTATCCTCTGAAGGTTGTAGGGGATTGTGCGCCTGAATATACAGGGACAACTGTAACCTTTTTACCTGATAAAGAAATTTTTGAAGAAACAGTTTATGATTACGATATTCTCAAGCAGCGTCTTCGTGAGATGGCTTTTCTTACAAAGGGGCTGAAAATTGTTCTCAGAGATGACAGAGAAGATTCCAAAAAGGAAAAGGTTTTTCATTATGAGGGTGGAATCCGGGAATTTGTCACATATCTGAACAGAAGCAGAGAAGCGCTTTATCCGGAGGTTGTTTACTGTGAGGGCGAGAAAGACGGCGTTGTGGTAGAGGTTGCCATGCAGCACAATGATTCCTACACAGAGAATACCTATGGCTTTGTAAATAATATCAATACTCCGGAGGGCGGAACCCATATCGTGGGCTTCCGTAATGCTCTGACAAAGACATTTAATGATTATGCCCGCAAAAACAAGCTTCTGAAAGACAGCGAGCCAAACTTAAGCGGAGATGATATCCGTGAGGGAATGACTGCTATTGTAAGTGTTAAAATCGAGGAACCTCAGTTTGAGGGACAGACGAAGCAGAAACTGGGCAACAGTGAGGCCAGAGGCGCCGTTGATTCTATTGTCAGCAAACAGCTGGAAATTTTCCTGGAGCAGAATCCGACTGTGGCAAAAGCAACAGTGGAGAAGTCTGTTCTTGCTCAGAGAGCCCGTGAGGCAGCCAGAAAGGCCAGAGATCTTACCAGAAGAAAATCAGCTCTTGACGGTATGGCTCTGCCCGGCAAGCTGGCAGACTGTTCGGATAAAGATCCCAAAAACTGTGAGATCTATATCGTAGAGGGAGATTCTGCGGGCGGTTCTGCAAAAACAGCAAGAAACCGTGCAACACAGGCAATCCTTCCACTTCGAGGAAAAATTCTTAATGTTGAGAAAGCCCGTTTGGACAAAATTTACGGCAATAAAGAGATTAAGGCTATGATCACAGCCTTTGGAACAGGAATCCATGAAGATTTTGATATCAGTAAGCTCCGTTATCATAAAATCATCATTATGACAGATGCGGATGTGGATGGCGCGCATATTGCAACGCTTCTTCTTACGTTCCTGTATCGTTTTATGCCTGAGCTTATCAAACAGGGATATGTTTATCTGGCGCAGCCGCCTCTTTATAAAATAGAAAAAAATAAAAAGGTATGGTATGCCTATGATGATGCGGAACTGAACCGTATTCTAGAGGAAATAGGCCGCGACAATAATAATAAGATCCAGCGATACAAAGGTCTTGGAGAAATGGATGCAGACCAGCTTTGGGAAACAACTATGGATCCCGAAAAGAGAGTTCTTCTGAGAGTGACAATGGATGAATCCGCAACCTCAGAGATCGATCTTACTTTTACAACTCTGATGGGAGATAAAGTAGAGCCAAGACGTGAATTTATCGAAGAGAACGCAAGATTTGTAGAAAATCTGGATATCTAGGAGAATAAAAAATGGAAGACAATATTTTTGATAAAGTGCATGAGGTGGATCTGCAGAAGACCATGGAAAAATCTTATATAGATTATGCCATGAGTGTAATCGCCTCAAGAGCGCTGCCGGATGTCCGGGACGGACTGAAACCGGTACAGAGACGAGTTCTGTATTCAATGATAGAGCTGAATAACGGTCCTGACAAGCCGCATCGTAAGTGTGCGCGTATTGTCGGTGATACCATGGGTAAATATCACCCTCATGGAGATAGCTCTATTTACGGCGCTCTGGTAAATATGGCGCAGGACTGGTCAACCCGATATCCTCTGGTTGACGGACATGGAAACTTTGGTTCTGTGGATGGCGACGGCGCAGCCGCCATGCGATACACGGAGGCCCGTCTGAGCAAGATTTCCATGGAGATGCTGGCAGACATTAATAAAAACACAGTTGATTTCCAGCCGAACTTTGATGAAACAGAAAGGGAGCCGGTAGTGCTTCCGTCCCGTTATCCCAATCTTTTGGTAAACGGAACTTCAGGAATTGCCGTAGGTATGGCAACGAATATTCCTCCCCACAATCTCAGGGAGGTTATTCAGGCTGTGGTAAAGATCATTGATAATATTATTGAGGAACAGCGTGACACAACTATTGAAGAGATTCTGGAAATCGTAAAAGGGCCGGATTTTCCTACAGGAGCAACAATTCTCGGAACAAGAGGGATCGAGGAGGCTTATCGTACAGGACGTGGCAAAATCCGTGTCCGTGCAGTGACAAATATTGAAACTCTTCCTAACGGAAAGTCCCGTATTATTGTCACAGAGCTTCCGTATCTGGTAAACAAGGCCCGCCTGATCGAAAAGATCGCAGAGCTTGTCCGTGACAAAAAAATTGACGGAATTACAGACCTGAACGACCATTCCAGCCGTGAGGGAATGCGTATCTGTATAGATCTGCGCAAAGATGCCAATGCCAATGTAGTTCTGAATCAGCTGTATAAGCATACCCAGCTTCAGGATACCTTTGGAGTGATCATGCTCTGCCTTGTTTCAACCAATGGAAGCCTTGAACCAAAGGTTCTTAATCTTCATGATATGCTGAAGTATTATCTTGCTCATCAGGAGGATGTTGTAACAAGAAGAACTCAGTATGATCTGAATAAGGCGCAGGAAAGAGCTCATATCTTAGAGGGTCTTCTGAAAGCCCTTGATAATATTGATGAAGTGATTCGGATCATCCGTGGTTCCAGAAGTGTTCAGATCGCCAGACAGGAGCTGATGGACCGCTTTGAGCTGACAGACGTACAGGCTCAGGCTATTGTTGATATGCGTCTTCGTGCTCTTACCGGTCTGGAAAGAGAAAAACTGGAAACAGAATATGCAGAATTAATGGAAAAAATCCGTAAATTAAAAGCAATTCTTGAAGACAGAAATCTCCTTCTCCGTGTGATCCGTGAGGAAATGCTGGAGATTTCCGATAAATATGGTGATGACAGAAGAACCTCCATTGGCTTTGATGCCTTTGATATTTCCATGGAGGATATGATCCCGCGGGAAAATACCGTGATCACTATGACAAAATTGGGTTATATCAAGCGTATGACAGTAGATAATTTCCGCAGCCAGAACAGAGGCGGCAAGGGAATTAAGGGAATGCAGACCATTGATGATGACTACATTGAAGAACTGATGATGACTACCACTCATCATTATGTGATGTTCTTTACCAATACAGGCCGTGTTTATCGTCTGAAGGCTTATGAAATTCCGGAGGCCGGCAGAACTGCAAGAGGTACGGCGATTATCAA
This sequence comes from Blautia sp. XA-2221, assembly GCF_028767025.1. Taxonomy (GTDB): domain Bacteria; phylum Bacillota; class Clostridia; order Lachnospirales; family Lachnospiraceae; genus Blautia_A. The sequence continues at coordinate 5,534 of NZ_JAJQXX010000015.1, read as the reverse complement.
TCTTCTCCAGCTTATGCCGGGAGAGCGGATCACTGCGGTTATTCCTATCAATACATTTGAAGAGGACCAGTATCTGATGATGGCTACCCGTAAGGGACTTGTGAAGAAAACTCCGATCCGTGACTATGCAAATGTACGCAAGATCGGTCTTGCAGCGATTTCCCTTCGTGATGATGACGAGCTTATAGAGGTAAAGGTAACAAACAACAAAAAAGATATCATTCTTGTTACCAAGGATGGTCAGTGTATTCGATTTAAAGAAACAGATGTGAGAACCACAGGCCGTGTTTCCATGGGCGTAAGAGGAATCAATCTTATGGACGGTGATGAGGTCGTTGGCATGCAGCTGAATTCTCAGGGATATTACCTGCTGGTGGTATCTGAGAACGGTATGGGAAAACGTACCTCTATCAGTGAATTTACCTGTCAGAACAGAGGTGGTAAAGGTGTAAAATGCTATAAGATCACTGAAAAGACAGGAAACGTTATTGGAGCAAAAGCTGTTAATGAAGAAAATGAGATTATGATGATCACAACAGAGGGTATTATTATCCGTCTGCAGTGTTCTGATATTTCTATTCTCGGAAGAATCACATCAGGAGTAAAGCTTATTAATCTTTCTGACGGTGTGACAGTGGCAAGTTTTGCAAAAGTCAGAGAAAAGGAAGAAGAAAAAATTCTGGATAAAGCAGATAGCGGACAGCCGGAATCAGATGACACGGAAAACCAGGAGACAGGTACAGAGGAATAAAGAGGTAAAGAAAGATTATGGTACAACAGGTAAAGTCTTCTAAAAACAAAAAACGCAGACCTGCAGGCAAAAATACCAGAAACAGGAAATATTCAGCTTCTTCCAGAAGAAAGAAAACAAATAATATAAAGATGATTGCAGGGGCCGCAGTGCTGGCGGTCCTGGTGATCGTTCTTGTTTTTGCGGTAAAAAGCTGCGGTGTCAGCAATAAATCACCTGAGAAGGTGGTAAAAACTCTGGTAAAATCCTATGTGGACGGAGATGAGCGTAAGATTAAAAAATGCTATGGGGTTAAAAAAGCAGATAAAAATCTTGAAAAAGAAATCTCTGCCACGATTAAATATTTTAAAGTACACAAGCCAAAAAAAGTAAAAATAAATGCCTGTGATACAATTTACCAAAATGGCAAGAATGCTTATGTCTATATCACATACAGTCTGATTCTGGAGGATGGACAGTCCTATCCCTGCATCAGTACCTATATGACACAGCAGAACGAAAAGGGCAAGTACAACATTCTTGCGCCATCTGATATTACAGACGATATGAAAAAAGAAGCGGCTTCCAGATATGCATCATTTATGGAAACAGATCCTTATAAGGAATATGTAACAGCATATGACACTTTTTCAAAAAAGAATCCTGGATATGAGGAAAAACTGGCTACAAAACTTAACTGATATTTCTGTAGTGGAGGAAAGCTGTTTAAATGAAAAGAATTATAATGATGGTGCTGCGTAATCTGCCATTTATCCCAATGGCCTGGTTTAAGCTGTGCTGGTATGCATCTCATGTAGATAATTACACAGAGGGGGAGCGGTATGCTCTTCTTAAAATGATTGACAGACGTGCAAATAAAGGCGGAAATATTACCATTGACGCACATGGAGTGGAAAACATTCCTGAGGAAAACGGATTTATTTTTTATCCCAATCATCAGGGGTTGTATGATGTTCTTGCGATCATGGCGCCCTGTCCGGTTCCCTTTTCTGTTGTTGCCAAAAAAGAAGTAGGGCAGGTTCCGTTTTTAAAACAGGTTTTTGCCTGCATGAAAGCGTTTTTGATCGACAGAGAGGATATCAGGCAGTCCATGCAGGTAATTATTAATGTGACCAAAGAAGTAAAAAAGGGTCGTAATTATCTGATCTTTCCGGAAGGAACAAGAAGTAAGCAGGGCAATCATCCTCAGGAGTTTAAAGGAGGGAGCTTTAAGGCCGCAATGAAGGCAAAATGCCCTATTATTCCGGTTGCTCTGATAGATTCCTATAAATCCTTTGACACAGGATCTGCGGCGCCTATCACCGTTCAGGTGCATTTTCTGAAGCCGATGGAATACGAAGAATATAAGGATATGAAATCAACAGAAATTGCAGCAGAAGTAAGACGAAGAATAGAAGAAACAATAAAAGCAAACGGCGGATGGGATTGACCCACCGCCGTTTGTGGTATATTAAAGTTCTTTTTTTAGTTTTCGGAAATCTCCGAGAGCGTTCCAGCCGATTTTTATTATTTTTTTTATGTTAATAGAATTTACTCCTCCCTGTCTGGGCTTAAAAGAAATTTCCCGGAAACATAAATTTTCATGATAATATGCAAAATATGTGGTCATCATGATATTGGGGAGATTATAGTTTTTGGGAAGCTTTTTAATATATTTTTTTACCAGTCCGGATTTCATAAGCCGGAAGGGAGCGTTTGCGTCAGGAACTTTTACACCAAAAATAATCCGAAGCAGTAAACAGACCGTGCTTTCCACAAATTTGCGTGCTTTTCCGTCACCTCTGACTGTTCGTTTGCCGATTATTGCATCGTAATCTTTTCTCAGATTCCAGAATTCTTCAAATTCACCGGGATCTGTCTGACCATCCGCATCAGTCTGAAAAATATAGTCGGCACCCATTTCCGCTGCATAATTGTATCCGTAAAGAACAGAAGAACCGTGTCCTCCGTTTTTCTTTGTAAGAGGTTTTAACAGAGGCATGGATTCTGAAAGTCTGCATAGAATCTTCCAGGTGTTGTCCGTGCTTCCGTCGTTGACAACGACTATTTTTGAGGCTCCGCATCCGTTATGTTTCTCGATAATGGGATACCATTGCCGGATTGTTTTTTCAATGTTGGCCTCTTCGTTATAGGCAGGAATTACAATATATAATTTATCCATAAATAGATAGCTCCTTTGTGATTTTATATATGGTTCTGTTTTATATACATCTGGATTTGATTTTGTTCATATACCATTTGGTAGTTTTCAGACAGGTAATGAAGGATTTCCCTGTTTTTTACGCCGAAGGGGAAAATCCGCTTTTTTTCGGCATTCTGGTAAGAAAGAATGATAATATCGTTTTTTCCACTTAGTATAGATTTTGCCTGAGCATTTACCGCATCCGGAAAGGTCTGGTAGCTGATTGCAGGTATGTAAAAAAACTTATCCTCCGGAATTACATTAAATTTATTATAAAACATAGATTTGTTATTTACTGTAAGCACTGTTTTTCTGTCAGAATAGCGCTTGTGATAAATTTTTGCCATGTTATCTGCGGTCTGCGAAAACTTCGGTATGTTTGTAAGAGAAAAAAGTTTTACAGGTATCTGAAAACTGATACAGACTGTAAGAGTAAACAAACATACAGTAAGAAGCTTTCTGTAACGAATCAGTTTCTCTGAAAATAAGGCGACCTTTTCTGTTAAATATAAAACAGCGGGCAAAAGAAATGGAATCAGATATTCATAATAATGTCCATAATTTCTGCCAGACATGGAAACAGAAAACACAGAGAGCAGCAGAGCTGCGGCGTACATTGCGCGGAAACTTTGTGTAAGCTGTTTGGATCTGATAACAATCATCAGAGATATGATACAGCCCAGAAGAACCCAGAGAGTTTTTATATTTGTAAAAAGCTGTAAAAAATCTTCCGCAGGGGAACCGCTTGAGGAATATTGCAGATTAAAAAATAAAGACTGCTGTATCATCGGTTCCAGGCTGTGTGTGTTCAGGCAATAAATAATGATCGGCAAAATTCCTGTACATACTCCAAGACTTCCGGAAACTGCATTAAGGAGAATGGACTTATACTTTTTGTGGAAAAGCAGTCTGATTAAAAGTATGATGGCAATTCCGCCCCACATTGCAGCCATATTGATTCGAAGCCCCAGTGTAATTCCCGCGCATATTCCATGAAAGAACATGAAAAGCGGAGGATGGTCAATGATCTTTTTCTTATAATATTTGACAATAAGAAAAACAGACAGAAACTGAAAAGTCAGTCCATAGGTTTCAACGAAATTGCCGCCCTGATATGTAATGAAATTCAGGGTAAGTAAAAGCATGACACCCACAGAGAGGGCTTTACATATTTCAGAAATCCGATCACCTGAAATTAAGTCTGTAATTTTAAACAAAAGAATCACATTTATAATCATAAATGTACATTCAATAATAAAAAGCCCCACTGTTGTTTTGGAACTGAGGCAGGCGCCAAGATAATTAAAGAAATAGATGTACCATCCCTTATGATCAAAAAGATCGCGATATGGGACTTTACCTGACAGCATACTGCGTCCTATTGCAAAAAAGACAGAACTGTCTGTCCCCATATTGTTGATAACGGGAGAGGAGCCTGCGCTGAAAAGCATAACGCATATGGTATAAAGTATTCCGATCAGATAACGGGAGGAATGTTTAAAAAAAGAATTTCTTTTTAAGCAAAAAGAATTCGGTGCAAGTTGTTTGACCATAATAAAACCTCATATAAATAACTGCATCAGTAACAAAAGCAATAAGATAAATATTATATCAGAAAGGCATTAATGCGAAAGTAGTAAATAATGATTCTGTATGGGTATATTTTACCACAGGAAAAGAGAAAAGAGGAAACAAATTACTACAATGTTGAATAAAAGTAAAGAGTAGAATAAAAGCCTCAAATAAAAAATACAAAATAATTCAAAATTTTATAAAAAACAGGTTGACAATATGAAATACCTTCTGTATAATCAATAATGCATTTCAGATATGAATGCCTTCAAATTGCATAAGAAATTATGAATTCGGAGTCTGGAGAAGTACTCAAGAGGCCGAAGAGGTGCCCCTGCTAAGGGTATAGGTCGGGTAACCGGCGCGAGGGTTCAAATCCCTCCTTCTCCGTTTTGTTTTTTGAAGAAAATAAAAACTTCAAAAAATTAAAAAAACTTGTTGACAACCGCTTGAAGATGTGGTAAAGTAAACAAGCTGTCAGCGAGAGAGCGAATTACTTAAAAGAACGTCAAAAAAGTTTGAAAAAACTTGAAAAAAGTTCTTGACAAACCAAAAGAGATGTGATAAAGTAAATGAGCTGTCTGAGAGACAGAAAACAAAGAACCTTGATAACTAAACAGTGAGACACATACGATTCTCGAAAATTCTTTACATTTTATTTTTAAGAACGGTTCGATGAACCAACAACAGTAAAACGAGAGATAGCTAGTAGTTATCTTGAGTGGAAAAAACTTTTACAGAGAGTTTGATCCTGGCTCAGGATGAACGCTGGCGGCGTGCTTAACACATGCAAGTCGAACGGGGAACAATTTAAAGAAGCTTCGGCAGATTTAGCTTGTTCCTAGTGGCGGACGGGTGAGTAACGCGTGGGTAACCTGCCTCACACTGGGGGATAACAGTCAGAAATGACTGCTAATACCGCATAAGCGCACAGAGCCGCATGGCTCAGTGTGAAAAACTCCGGTGGTGTGAGATGGACCCGCGTTGGATTAGCCAGTTGGCAGGGTAACGGCCTACCAAAGCGACGAT
>NZ_JAJQXX010000014.1 GCF_028767025.1 Blautia sp. XA-2221 | reverse complement strand
TCTTTAGACTCCAGTGCCGGTAACAGACCCTTATAGGGTCAAAGCAAACCACCGGCTAAGCCGGTGGTCGTGATTTAGCAGGAAATTATCTTATGAACTGTAAAAGAGTAAATAAAATAGCAGATTCTCTTGTGCAGAATTCTGTATTTACGCATTTATAGTCAAACAGATAAAAATATAGAGAGTCACTAGATCTGGCTGAAATAAAAATGCAGGTCTGGAAGGCCGAACAGCCCCCTGAGTATATGAGAAACCAGGGGAATAGAAAAAAGTTTACCTGGCTTCTAAAACGGGTTCAGGGCAGATGAAATCTGTCCTGAACTTTTCAGGTATAATTTACAGGAAAGGATTTCAAAAAAATGAGTCTGATTCACAGATATCAGAGCAATGGATATAATATTGTTCTTGACATTAACAGCGGATGTATTCACTTGGTAGATCTTGTAACCTATGAGGTTCTGCCATGCATGGAGGAAGGTCTTTCAACAGACGAGACAGTGGAAAGGCTGAAAGATAAGTTCAGCCCGGAAGAGATCAGAACTTCTGTTTCAGAATGTGAAAAGCTGAAAGAAGAGGGGATGCTTTTTACCAGAGATATTTATGAAAGTGCAATTGACGAGTTTTCAAAAAACAGCCGTCCGGTTGTAAAAGCGCTTTGTCTGCATATTGCTCATGACTGCAATCTTGCCTGCCGTTACTGCTTTGCGGAGGAGGGAGAATATCATGGAAGAAGAGCGCTGATGTCCTTTGAGGTTGGAAAAAAGGCTTTGGATTTTCTGATCGCCAATTCCGGATCCAGAAGAAATCTGGAGGTGGATTTTTTTGGCGGCGAGCCGCTGATGAACTGGCAGGTGGTAAAAGATCTGGTCAGATACGGAAGAGAGCAGGAAAAGCTTCATAATAAAAAGTTCCGCTTTACTCTTACCACCAACGGTGTTCTTCTGGACGACGAGGTAATGGAATTCTGTAATCGTGAGATGTCCAATGTTGTTCTCAGTGTGGATGGTCGTAAAGAGGTACACGACTATATGAGACCATTCCGCAAAGGCGCCGGAAGCTATGATCTGATCATGCCGAAATTCCAGAAATTTGCGGAATCCAGAAATCAGGACAACTATTATGTTCGAGGAACTTTTACGCATCATAATCTTGATTTTTCAAAGGATGTTCTTCATCTTGCAGACCTTGGGTTCAAACAGATTTCTGTTGAGCCGGTAGTGGCTCCGGACGAGGAGGAATATGCTATCCGCAAAGAAGACATTCCTCAGATACTGGAGGAATACGACGCTCTTGCAAAAGAAATGATCAAAAGAGAAAAAGAAGGAAAAGGATTTAATTTCTTCCACTTTATGATCGATCTTACAGGAGGTCCCTGCGTATATAAACGTCTTTCCGGCTGCGGTTCAGGAACGGAATATCTGGCAGTAACCCCATGGGGAGATTTTTATCCCTGTCATCAGTTTGTGGGAGAGGAAGAATTCCTGATGGGAAATGTAGATGAGGGAATTACCAGACCACAGATCCGTGAAGAATTTAAGGGATGTAATGTTTATACAAAGGATGACTGTAAAGACTGCTTTGCCAGATTTTACTGCAGCGGAGGCTGTGCGGCTAACGCATATCACTTCCAGAAAGATGTAAAAGGCAGCTATGAGATCGGATGCGAGCTTCAGAGGAAGCGTGTGGAGTGCGCGATCATGATCAAAGCTGCGCTTGCAGAATAAATATTTATGAAAATCCGCCCGACAGTCACTGGATGACGGAAGGGCTTGAAGGAGAAACCGGTTATCAGTCTTTTATATGAATGTGAAGTTGAAGGAAGATGATAAACCTGTTTCTCTGTCATTTACAGCTCAGGTAACGAGATGGATAATTCCTTACTGCCTGTAAGGGATATTACCCATAAATTATTGTAGTAAGAAGGGAAGAACAATGAAGAAAAAAAGAGGAGTCATTGTACTGGTCCTGACTGCGATCATTACGGTTTTTCTGTGTTATACCGCAGCTGTCGGTCTGGGTCCGACAGGAACCGGAGCGGCAAAAAATATTAATACCGGTCTTGATCTGTCAGGAGGTGTAAGTATTACTTACGAGGCAAAGGACAAAAACCCAAGCAAGGAAGATATGTCAGATACTGTTTATAAAATGCAGAAACGTGTGGAACAGTACAGCACTGAGGCGCAGGCATATCAGGAAGGCGATAACCGTATTACGGTAGAGATTCCCGGCGTAACCGATGCGGACAAGATTCTTAACGATCTTGGAAAGCCAGGTTCTCTGTGCTTTATCGAGCAGACAGACAAGGACGGAAATCAGAACTTTGTTTTCGGTGAAAAAAATTATGAACTTACAAGAAGTCTTGATGAGATCAGAGAATCCGGATCTGTGGTACTGGAAGGTACAGATGTTGCAAATGCAGAAGGCGGTACTTACCAGAATGAAAAAGGCGCAAGAGAATATTCGGTAAGTCTGACACTGACAAAAGAAGGAAAAAAGAAATTTGCTGAGGCAACAGAGGCAAATGTAGGAAAACAGATTGCGATTGTTTATGACAACGCTGTTTTAAGCGCACCTACCGTACAGGAAGCGATTACAGGCGGACAGGCAGAGATCAATGGAATGGAAGGGGTAGAGGAAGCCCAGGATCTTGCATCCTATATCCGTATCGGTTCCCTCAGCCTGGAGCTTGAAGAACTGCGTTCCAGTGTAGTTGCAGCACAGTTGGGTGAAGAGGCGATTACAACAAGTGTGGTTGCAGGAGCAATCGGTCTTGTGATCGTGATCCTGTTTATGATCTTTGCGTACAGAATCCCCGGACTGGTGGCAGCAATCGCTCTGATCCTTTATACTGCAATTGAGCTTATCACTCTGAATGCTTTTGATATCACGCTGACACTGCCCGGTATTGCCGGTATTATTCTGGGTATTGGTATGGCGGTGGATGCCAATGTTATTATCTATGCACGTATCCGGGAGGAAATTGCAACAGGTTCTTCTGTAAGAACAGCGATCAGATCCGGATTCAGCAAAGCATTTTCTGCGATTATTGACGGTAATGTTACAACCCTGCTTGCAGCTCTGGTACTGATGTGTCTGGGCTCCGGAACAGTAAAGGGCTTTGCCTACACACTGGCGTTGGGTATTGTAGTATCTATGTTTACAGCCCTGGTTGTATCCAGACTGATTGTAAATGCTCTGTATGCGGTAGGTATTCAGGATGAAAAATTCTACGGAAGAGCAAAGAAGAGAAAATGTATTAATTTTGTTGGAAAGAAAAATATTTTCTTTATTATTTCTCTGATCCTGATTCTTGTGGGACCTGTGTCCATGATGATCCATCAGAAAACAGATGGAAGTATTCTGAACTACAGTCTGGAATTTTCCGGCGGAACTGCAACGACCGTTACCTTTAATGAGGACATGGATATTAAACAGATCGACTCAGAGGTAACGCCTGTTGTAGAAAAGGTAACCGGAGATAAAAATGTACAGCCTACCAAGGTTGTGGGAACCAATCAGGTGATCATTAAGACACGCGCGCTGTCTCAGCCGGAGAGAGAAAAACTCAATCAGGCAATGGTTGATAATTTTGATGTAGACCAGACACTGATCTCCACAGAAAGTATTTCATCTACAGTAAGTTCTGAAATGCGACAGGATGCCTTTGTGGCAGTTATTGTTGCAACCCTGTGTATGCTGGCATATATCTGGATCCGCTTTAAGGATATCCGTTTTGCAAGCAGCGCGGTACTGGCTCTTGTGCATGACGTTCTTGTTGTATTTGCATTTTATGCCCTTGCGCGCATCTCTGTTGGAAATACTTTTATTGCATGTATGCTGACAATTGTGGGTTACAGTATCAATGCAACAATTGTTATTTTTGACCGTATCCGTGAAAACCTCAAGAAAATGGGAAGCCGTGCAGATCTTGCCGACATTGTTAATGAAAGTATTACTCAGACACTTACCAGAAGTATCTATACCTCTCTGACAACATTTGTCATGGTAGCAGTGCTTTATATTATGGGAGTATCCTCTATTCGAGAATTTGCACTGCCTCTGATGGCAGGTATTATCTGCGGAGCTTATTCTTCTGTTTGTATCACAGGTTCTCTGTGGCTTGTGATGAAACGTGGTTTTGGAAAAAATAAAGTTCAGGCTATTGCTTCAAAGAATCCGGCTGTGGAAAATAAAAGCGCAGCTCAGACATCTGTACAGAATTCAGCAAATGGTCAGAAACAGCCCAAAAAGAAAAACCGTAAAAGAGTAGCAGAACGTCTTGCGGCTCAGGAAGCGGAAAAGAAAGCAGAAGAAAATAAAACAGAATAAAACAGGATTGTCCCGGGGCAGTAAGCTGTCCCGGGATGTGTTTTTACAGGAGAAAAAAATGGAAAAATGGGTAGTAACCGCAAAAAAAGCAGATTTTGAAAAGATTGGACAGACCTTTGGCATTGATCCGGTGATCGCGCGTCTGATCAGAAACAGAGATGTAGAAGGTATGGAAAATATCCGATCTTATCTGTATGGAACTCTGGAAGAGCTTCCCTCTCCATGGCTTTTAAAAGATATGAAAAAAGCGGTGGAAATACTGAAAAGCAAAATCGACCAGAAGGCCAGGATCAGGATTATAGGGGATTATGATATTGACGGAGTGACATCTACTTATATTCTTCTTACCGGATTCCGGCGTCTTGGCGCAAAGGTAGATACTTATATTCCGGACAGAATAAAAGACGGATACGGAATGCACAGTCAGCTGATTGAAAAGGCGGCAGAGGACAGGATTGATACGATTGTTACCTGTGACAACGGAATTGCCGCTTCTGCTGAAATTGAACAGGCAAAAGAACAGGGAATGACAGTTGTTGTGACAGATCATCATGAAATTCCTTACCGTGATACCGAAAAAGGAAGAGAATGGATTATTCCCGAGGCAGATGCAGTGATCAATCCCAAACAGCCGGACTGTCCATATCCCAACAAAAATATCTGTGGCGCCGTGGTTGCCTGGAAACTGATCTGGGCTCTTTATGAGACATATGGAATTGATCGAAAAGAAATTCTGGATTTTTCTGAGCCGGCAGCAGTTGCAACTGTAGGAGATGTGATGGATCTGCAGGGAGAAAATCGTATTATTGTAAAGGAAGGACTGAAACGGCTTCCCGTTACAAAGAATCAGGGATTTCGCGCTCTCATTGAGGCGAACGGGCTGAGCGGTGAACGGATCACAGCCTATCATGTGGGATTTGTGCTGGGACCTTGTATCAATGCCAGCGGAAGGCTGGATACTGCGGCTCGCGCTTTGAGCCTTTTGTGTACAGAGAATGCGGACAGAGCTGCAAAAGAGGCGGGAGATCTGGTTGCTTTGAATCAGAGCAGAAAAGCAATGACCGAAAAAGGCAGAGAAGAGGCAGAGCATATTATCGAAAGTCAGGGACTTTCTTCAGACCGTGTTCTGGTAGTTTATCTTCCCGAATGTCATGAAAGCCTGGCAGGGATCATTGCAGGAAGGCTGAGGGAAAAATATTATAAGCCTTCCTTTGTTCTGACAAAAGCAGAAAAAGGGGCAAAAGGCAGCGGACGGTCCATTGAAGCCTATTCCATGTATGACGAACTTGTTAAATGCAGCGATCTTCTGGAACAGTTTGGCGGACATCCTATGGCTGCAGGTCTTTCTCTTTCAGAAGAAAATATAGATGCATTCCGAAAAAGGCTGAATGAGGTGTGTACACTTACAGAAGAAGAGCTTGTGCCAAAGGTGGTTATTGACGTTCCAATGCCGATTTCTTATCTGTCCAGAACTTTAACAGAACAGCTTTCTGTTCTGGAACCTTTTGGAAAAGGAAATACAAAACCATTATTTGCCCAGAAGGGACTTCGTGTTTTAAACCTGAGAATTTTTGGAAAGAATCAGAATGTGGCAAAAATGTGTCTGGTGGACGGACAGGGAAATTCTGTAGATGCAGTATATTTTGGAGCGGCGAAAGAATTTGAACAGTATGTGCGGCAGAAAGAGTCGATTTCGGTGACCTATTATCCTGAGATCAATGTATATCAGGGAAGAGAAAATCTTCAGGCAGTCATACGCAATTATTTTTAACAGAGGCAGGAAACAGCATATGAATGGAAGTCAATGGCGATAATAGCGGTATTTGGCGATACTTGTCGGGTTTTGGATTGATTCCATAAAAAAAAAGTGATATACTGATTTAGACTTATATTATAGAAAACAGGCGGAGGTGCAGGTAAATGAAGAGAATTGAGGATTATGTGAGAAGTATTCCGGATTTTCCGGAACCGGGCATTATTTTTCGTGATGTAACAAGTATTCTGCAGGATGCGGACGGACTGGAACTGGCAATTGATTCCATGCAGGAATGTCTGAAGGACACAGACGTGGATGTGATCGTTGGAACAGAATCAAGAGGCTTTATGTTTGGGGTTCCGATTGCATATAATCTTCATAAACCATTTGTACCGGTACGCAAAAAAGGTAAGCTTCCGTGTGAAACAGTATCCAGAAGCTATGATCTGGAATATGGAAGCGCAACTATAGAGATGCACAGAGATTCTATCAAACCGGGACAGAAGGTTGCAGTCATTGACGATCTGATCGCTACCGGAGGTACAGTTGAGGCGGCAGTGAATCTTATTGAAGAGCTTGGAGGCGAAGTTGTCAAAATTGTATTTCTTATGGAGCTGGCCGGACTGAAAGGCCGTGAGAAACTGGCTGGTTATGATGTGGCTTCTGTGATCCGGTATGAAGGTAAATAACCACAGACGGTGTGTGATCGCTGCCTAAAACAGCAGCAGAATATCAGACAGGTGGGAGAGAATGACAGAAAGAAATAAAAATATACAAACGGAAAAAAAGCCGGGCGCTGTAGATCAGGCAAAAATCGAGTCCGTGAAAAAGGCGGATGCAGCAGTAAAGTCCATGAGTGATTTTACAAGTCCGGAAGTTCTGTATCAGGAATTGATCACCAGTGTGAGAAAATACCATCCGTCTACGGATATTTCCATGATACAGAAAGCCTATGAGGTGGCAAGAGAGGCTCACAAGGATCAGAAAAGGAAGTCCGGGGAGCCCTATATCATTCATCCGCTTTGCGTGGGGATCATTCTTGCAGATCTGGAACTGGATAAAGAAACAATCGTTGCAGGACTTCTTCATGATGCGGTAGAAGATACCTGGATGACCTACGAAGAGGTGGAAAAGGAATTTGGTTCCGAGGTTGCTCTTTTGGTGGACGGTGTTACCAAACTGGGACAGCTGAATTATTCAAAAGACAAGGTGGAGCTGCAGGCGGAGAATCTGAGAAAAATGTTCCTTGCCATGGCAAAGGACATCAGAGTAATCCTGATCAAGCTTGCGGACCGTCTGCATAATATGCGTACTCTGCAGTATATGCGTCCGGAAAAGCAGCAGGAAAAGGCCAGGGAGACTATGGATATCTATGCTCCCATTGCCATGCGTCTTGGTATATCCAAGATCAAGGTAGAGCTGGATGACCTTTCTCTCAAATATCTGAAGCCGGATGTGTACTATGATCTGGTAGACAAGGTTTCTCTGAAAAAAAGTGAAAGACAGGATTTTGTCAACGGAATCGTAAAGCAGGTAAAACAGCATATGGATGATGCGGGGATCCAGGCTCAGGTAGACGGACGCATCAAGCATTTTTTCAGTATTTATAAAAAAATGGTCAATCAGGGCAAGACCATTGACCAGATTTATGACCTTTTTGCAGTCAGGATCCTGGTGGACAGTGTAAAAGACTGTTATGCGGCTCTGGGCGTGATTCATGAAATGTACAAACCGATTCCGGGGCGCTTTAAGGATTACATCGCCATGCCGAAGCCCAATATGTATCAGTCTCTCCACACGACTCTTATCGGACCAAGCGGACAGCCTTTTGAAATCCAGATCCGTACCTATGAAATGCATAAAACTGCGGAATATGGTATTGCGGCACACTGGAAATACAAAGAGTCATCTGACGGAAAAGTGCCGGTAGGAAAAAGTGAAGAGGAAAAGCTGAACTGGCTGAGACAGATTCTGGAATGGCAGAGAGATATGTCAGACAACCGGGAATTTATGAGCCTTCTGAAAAACGATCTGGACCTTTTTGCAGACAGTGTTTACTGCTTCACTCCACAGGGTGATGTAAAAAACCTTCCGGCAGGCTCCACGCCTATTGATTTTGCGTACTGCGTGCACAGCGCAGTAGGAAACCGTATGGTAGGCGCCCGGGTAAACGGCAAGCTGGTACCCATAGAATATGAGATTCAGAACGGCGACAGGATTGAGATCATCACATCACAGAATTCTCAGGGACCAAGCCGTGACTGGCTGAAAATAGTAAAAAGCACTCAGGCAAAAAATAAGATCAACCAGTGGTTCAAAAAAGAACTGAAGGAAGATAATATTTTAAAAGGCAAGGAAATGCTGGCTCAGTATGCCAGAACAAAAGGCTATAAGATCGGTAATTACAGCAAGAGCCAGTATCTTGAGGCGGTTATGCGCAAGTATGGATTCCGTGACTGGGATTCCGTTCTGGCTGCTATCGGTCATGGAGGTCTGAAAGAAGGACAGGTCTTCAATAAGCTGATGGAGGCCTATGAAAAGGAACATGAGAAAAAGATCACAGATCAGGATGTGCTGGACGCAGCCTCTGAGGCTCACGAAAAGCTTCATCTGGTAAAATCCAAAGGCGGCATTGTTGTCCGTGGCATCCATGATGTTGCAGTCCGTTTTTCAAAATGCTGCAGTCCGATTCCAGGTGATGAGATTGTTGGATTTGTCACAAGAGGACGTGGGATTACCATTCACCGTACAGACTGTGTAAATATCCTAAATATGTCGGAAACAGACAGAACAAGGCTGATCGAGGCTGAGTGGCAGGCAGATACCAGAGCATCGGAAAAATATATGGCAGAACTTAAAGTCTTTGCCAATAACCGCACAGGGCTTCTGGTAGACCTTTCAAAAATATTTACAGAACGCAAAATTGATGTAAAAAATATGAACTGCCGTACAAGCAAACAGGATAAAGCAACTATTGCAGTAAGCTTTGAGGTCGGCAGTAAAGAAGAGCTGGCGTCTCTTGTAGAAAAAATACGTCAGGTGGAAAGTGTGATCGATGTGGAACGTACCACAGGCTGATCGGTCAAAAAATACAGGGACAGAGAAAGAAGGGACAGATATGAAAAACTCAGAACTTCAGATATGCGTTCTTGGTTCTGTATCAACGAACTGCTATCTGCTGAAAAATAAAAATACAGGAGAGGTTCTGATCGTGGATCCTGCGGATCAGGCTCAGGAGATATTTTCCAAGGTTAAGGAAATGCAGGCAAAGCCGGCAGCAGTTCTTTTGACCCATGGTCACTATGATCATATCCTTGCAGTGGAGGATGTAAAAAAAGAGTATCAGATACCGGTTTATGCCTGTGAAAAAGAATCAGGGACTCTGTTGGATCCGTCAGCAAATCTGTCCGGATATGGAAATCGTTCCTGTTCCTTAAAGGCAGATATACTTCTCGAAGATCTTCAGGTTTTTGACGCCGCAGGATTTTCTGTTCAGATGATTCATACCCCCGGTCATACACCGGGAAGCTGTTGTTACTATCTGAAAGATGAGGGAATCCTGTTCAGTGGAGATACGCTGTTTTATGGTTCCGTGGGAAGAACAGATCTGCCGGGAGGAAGCACAGGCCAGATTGTGGAAAGTCTTCACCGGCTTACAGATTCTCTTCCTGAGGAAACAGAGGTTTATCCGGGACATGATATTTCCACCACTATCGGTTATGAAAAGAGGTACAATCCATTTGTATAAGATCAGTATTCTGTTTGACAACAGAGAATTTGAACATGATATTTATGAGCTGATCCGGGCATTTTACCCGGAAGCTGAGATTGTAGTTTCCTATGAAGAGGAAGACGGGGAAAATACAGCGGATCTTCTGTTTCGGGTGGAAAAGCAGGAGCAGAGTTTTTTGATCCGATATAAAAATGAAAGCCATACCGGTGTGACAGAAGCAGAAATCATAAAGGGGCACTCTTCGGATGATGCCCCTCTTTCCTGTACAGAACAAAAGGATGCGTTCAGACAACAGCGCAAGGAGCAGAAGGATGTACTGAAATACTCTTTGTATCAGCTTTTGACAAAACTTACAGGAAAGACGCTTCCTTGGGGAAATCTTACAGGAATCCGTCCTGCAAAGCTTGCCATGGCAATGATCGAAGCAGGAATGAAAAATTCAGAGATCGCGCAGGAAATGCGGGAACGTTATCTGGTAAGCCCGGAAAAAACAGCCCTTGCCATTACCATTGCCAACAGGGAAAGAGAAATTTTGAAAGATATTGATTATGAAAACGGATACAGTCTTTATGTGGGTATTCCGTTTTGTCCAAGTATCTGCCTTTACTGTTCGTTCAGTTCCTATCCTCTGAAGCAGTGGAAGGACAGAGTGGATCTTTATCTGGATGCGCTCTGCAAGGAGATTCAGGAAGTTTCTTCTATTATGAAGAAAAAAGGACGTAAGCTGGACACCGTTTATATTGGCGGCGGAACACCTACCACTTTGGAACCGGATCAGCTCCAGAGACTTCTGGATACCCTGATGGAACATTTTGACTGCAGAAACCTGGCTGAATTTACCATTGAAGCAGGAAGGCCGGACAGCATTACCAGAGAAAAGCTTCAGGTGATCCGTAAATATCCGGTGAGCAGGATTTCCGTGAATCCTCAGACGATGAACCAGGAAACTCTGGAGATTATCGGAAGACGCCATACTGCAGAGGAGACAAGGCAGGCATTTTATCTTGCAAGAGAGTGTGGATTTGATAATATCAACATGGATCTGATCGTTGGACTTCCGGGAGAAGATCTGGAAAAAGTACAGTACACGCTGGACGAAATTAAAAAGATGGCTCCGGATAGTATCACGGTTCATTCTCTTGCAGTAAAAAGAGCGGCAAGGCTGAATATTTTTAAAGATAAATATCAGGAAATGACTTTTGAAAACAATCAGGAGATCATGGAAATGACCATGAAGACAGCCTACGAAATGGGAATGGGTCCTTATTATCTGTACAGACAGAAAAATATGAAGGGCAATTTTGAAAATGTAGGTTATGCAGAGGTTGACAAAGCCGGGATTTACAATATACTAATTATGGAAGAAAAACAGCCCATTATCGCATTGGGAGCAGGCGGATCTTCAAAACTGGTATTTGATCATGGAACGAGGATCGAGCGTGTGGAGAATGTGAAGGATGTATGGAATTATATTACCCGTATAGATGAAATGATTGAAAGAAAACGGGTGGCTGTTGACAGATGGCTTTAAAGACAGGAGGTGTGCAGATTGAGTGCGGCGCAGGCAGACGTGGAAAAGACAACAGACAGAATACTGGATTTTGACCTTTCGGCAGAGCTGAATCACGGGATTGTTGTCAGCAACCTTGCGTATGAGGTGGCTTCTGAGATGGGACTGGCGCAGGAGATCTGCTACGAGCTTGCTGTTGCGGGAATGCTTCACGATATCGGCAAGCTGAAGCTGACAGAATATATCAACGGACGTGAAAAGGATCCTCTTCTGATCGAGGAATTGAAATATGTCCGTATGCATTCTGCTTTGGGCTATGAGGAATTAAAAGGTCAGGGGTATTCAGAGTTTGTTCTGGAAAGTATTCTTTATCATCATGAGAATTATGACGGAACCGGATATCCTGATAACCTCATTGGAGATCAGATTCCCATTGGAGCCAGGATCTTGCGGGTATGCGATGTATTTGCAGCGCTAACATCTGACAGACCATACAGGACTGCGTTTGATGTTGCAACTGTGATGGAGCTTATGATCGATGAGATCAAAAATTTTGATATGGAAGTTTTTCTTGCATTTCAGAGAATTATACATAATAAATAACAGGAGGCAGGCATGGCATTAAAGAAAAAACCAGTAACCGGTATGAAAGATATTTTACCGAAGGAAATGGAAATCCGAAACTATGTAATGAATATGATCCGGGAAACTTATGGAAAGTTCGGATTTTCTTCTATTGAAACTCCATGTGTGGAGCATATTGAAAACCTCAGCAGCAAGCAGGGGGGCGAAAATGAAAAACTGATTTTTAAGATCCTGAAAAGAGGAGAAAAGCTGAAGCTGGAAAGCGCAAAGGAGGAGGCGGATCTTGTGGATTCCGGTCTTCGTTATGACCTGACAGTGCCTCTTTCCAGATATTATTCCAACCATGCCAATGAGCTTCCGGCTCCTTTTAAGGCTTTGCAGATGGGAAATGTATGGAGAGCTGACCGTCCTCAGAGAGGCCGTTTCCGCCAGTTTATGCAGTGTGATATTGATATTTTGGGAGAGCCTACTTATCTGGCTGAGATCGAGCTTGTGCTGGCAACCACAACACTTCTGGGCAAACTGGATTTTCATAATTTTACCATCAGGATCAACGACCGTAAAATTCTGAAGGCAATGGCTCAGTACAGCGGATTCCCGGCAGAAAGCTTTGATACAGTATTTATCATTCTTGACAAGATGGACAAGATTGGTCTTGAGGGTGTTTCGGCAGAGCTGGAAAAAGAAGGCTTTGCAAGAGAAAGCATTGATACTTATCTTGGTATGTTCCGTGAGATTACCTCTGATATCCAGGGTGTACGCTATATTAAGGAAAAGCTGAAAGATGTTCTTGATCCCAAGGTTGCAGAGGATCTGGAAACTATCATTGCTTCTGTGGACGCAGTAAAGAGTGCGGACTTTAAGATTTCCTTTGATCCTACTCTGGTGCGTGGAATGTCTTATTATACAGGCCCGATCTTTGAGATCGCCATGGATGAGTTCGGCGGTTCTGTAGGCGGCGGCGGACGTTATGACGAGATGATCGGTAAATTTACAGGACAGAATACAAGCGCCTGCGGATTTTCTATTGGATTTGAGCGAATTGTTATGCTGCTTCTGGAAAGAGGCTACGAAGTTCCGGGAACCAGTGAAAAGAAGGCATATCTCATTGAAAAGAATATGCCTGCAGACAAGCTTCTGACAATTTTGAAGCAGGCTGAAGAAGAGAGAAGAAATGGAACTCAGGTAACTATTTCTATTATGAAAAAAAATAAAAAATTCCAGAAAGAACAGATGATGACAGAAGGATACACTGAATTCGTTGAATTTTTCAGGGATAAATTATAAAAAGGAGTAAGATCATGGCTGAAAGTATGAAGGGACTGCACAGGACCTGCCGCTGTGCGGAAGTAACAAAAGAGATGACAGGCACCAGAGTAACTCTGATGGGATGGGTGCAGAAAGCCAGAAATAAAGGCGGACTTGTATTTGTTGATCTGAGAGACCGTTCCGGAATCATGCAGGTTATTTTTGAAAACGGAAGTATTGATGAGGAAGGCTTTGAGAAAGCCGGAAAACTGAGAAGTGAGTTTGTGATCGCAGTTACCGGTATTGTGGAAAAACGAGGCGGAGCAGTAAATGAAAACCTTGCTACAGGAGAACTGGAGCTTCGTGCCAATGAACTGCGTGTACTTTCCGAGTCAGAGGTTCCGCCTTTCCCAATAGAGGAAAACAGCAAAACAAAAGATGAGATCCGTTTAAAATATCGTTACCTGGATCTCAGAAGACCGGATATCCAGAGAAATCTTATGATGAAAAGTCAGGTTGCCACTCTCACCAGAAAATTCTTTGCAGAAGAAGGTTTCCTGGAGGTGGAAACTCCAATCCTTGGAAAGAGTACACCGGAAGGCGCCAGAGATTATCTGGTTCCGTCCAGAGTTCACCCGGGTAGCTTTTACGGACTTCCACAGTCTCCGCAGCTTTACAAACAGCTTCTTATGTGTTCCGGATACGACCGTTATATCCAGATCGCACGCTGCTTCCGTGACGAGGATCTTCGTGCGGACCGTCAGCCGGAGTTTACCCAGATCGACATGGAGCTGTCCTTTGTAGATGTAGATGATGTTATTGATGTAAATGAAAGATATCTTGCATACCTGTTCAAAGAAGTTCTGGATGTGGACGTTCAGCTTCCAATCCAGCGTATCACCTGGCAGGAAGCAATGGATCGTTTTGGCTCCGACAAGCCGGATCTGCGTTTCGGTATGGAACTTCATGATGTCAGTGAAACAGTAAAGGACTGTGAGTTTGTTGTGTTTAAGGGCGCTCTTGAGGCTGGTGGAACGGTCCGCGGAATCAACGCAGAGGGACAGGGATCCATGCCCAGAAAAAAAATCGACAAGCTTGTGGAATTTGCAAAGGGATATGGCGCGAAAGGGCTTGCCTATATTGCTATTGCAGAAGACGGTACAAGAAAGTCTTCTTTTGCCAAATTCATGAAAGAAGAAGAGATGGATGCTCTTGTTCAGGCAATGGAAGGAAAACCGGGAGATCTGCTTCTTTTTGCAGCGGATAAGAACAAAGTAGTCTATGACGTACTTGGAGCTCTCCGTGTAGAGCTTGCCAAACAGATGGAGCTTCTGGATAAGAACGAGTATCGCTTTGTATGGGTAACAGAATTCCCACTTCTTGAGTGGAGTGAGGAAGAGAACCGCTTTACAGCCATGCATCATCCATTTACCATGCCTATGGAGGAGGACCTTCCTCTTCTTGACACAGATCCGGGTAAGGTTCGTGCAAAAGCATATGACATTGTACTGAATGGAAATGAGATTGGTGGAGGAAGTGTGAGAATCCACCAGAACGATATCCAGGAAAAAATGTTCGAAAAGCTTGGATTCACTGAGGAATCTGCTTACGAACAGTTCGGTTTCCTTCTGAATGCGTTTAAATACGGTGTTCCGCCTCACGCAGGACTGGCTTACGGACTGGATCGCCTGGTTATGCTGATGGCAAAGGTTGACAGCATCCGTGAAGTGATCGCTTTCCCAAAAGTAAAAGACGCTTCCTGTCTTATGACACAGTCTCCAAGTGTTGTCAGCGAGGCTCAGTTACAGGAACTGGGACTTGAAACCGCTCCGGAGAAAACAGAAGAATAAGATACGGTCTGATGACTGTAAAATAAGAAAAGGGCTTTTCCGTTTTGGGAAAAGCCTTTTTCGTCACAGTGGATCAATTTTATTCAGAAATAGTTTCGTCGGAGGAATCCGTATCTTCTTCCGAGATTTCTTCCGGAGAAATTTCTTCTTCCACAGGGGTACTGCTGAGATTGCCAAAGATCCCGGTTCCGATCACCTGTCCGTCATCCTGCAGTTTCCAGGAAGCGCCGTCATTGGTAAGAGAAAAGCTTGCCGGATGAGTCAGAGTTTTTGTGTTGTTTTCTATGTTTTTCAGAAGAAGTTCCAGAGAATGGTTATACCGTTTCTGAGAACCGTCGATCACTGCCTGTGGGGAAGCAAGATATTCTTCCAGTTCCTTCTGGTAGGCGCTAAGGATGGCATTGCTGTCAAAGGTAGTGATTTCAGCTTCTACGGAAGCCTGATAACTTTTTATCTGAGAAGAGGTTATTTTAAAATCAAAGTTTTTATGCATTTGTTCCACCAGAGCGCAGGCGATGGAAGCTTTTGCATTATCTGAAGTATTCAGAAGACTTTCCAGACCAAGATAGTTGCTCATCTGATCCAGATCCATAGTTTTCAGGGTGTTTAAATAGACGGCCAGTGTTTCCTCCGGTGTCAGGAGATCACTGTCAGAGAGATAGCTGATAAGACCGCCGACAAGACTGTTTTCCAGTTCGTGAGTACGCCTGATTTCCCATTCCTCTTCTTTTTCCGTATTCCGATTGATCAGAGTCAGGGAACAGTTGGTTTCTACAGTTTTATACTGATTGTTTTTCAACAGTTCACTGAGGATGCGATAACGGTCCTCCAGAGAAACGGAATTTTCTTCTGTATTATGAGAAGGGGAATCTGCAGCAAGCAATATTGCATTCTCCAGATGAGAAACAGTATAATCTTTTGCCAGTGCCTGGGCGTCGATCGTGGTGAGTTTCAGGCGTGCAGAGGCTTCTTTCTTGTCTTTGGCAACTTTGATATGTTGGATTTTGTAGTCAAAATCCTCGAAAAAAAGAGAAAAAACATCTTCAACTTCCTTGGAAAGTTCGGTTTTTTCTGTGGCATCCGGAAACAGCTCCTGATAGGAAATATACTTCTGAGCCGTATCAGAATCCAGATTTTTCAGGAGATCCAGTTCACTTGTAATGACTCCTTCCACATCTGACTTATCTGAGTGGGAACAGCCGATGATCATTGATACGGCAAAGATAAGCACGAGAAGCGGAATCAGACCTTTTGCGATCTTCATATGATTCGTTCCTTTCCAAAATATTCCCCTCCATTTTACCAGATAACGGGATAAAAGTCAAAAAAACGGAAATTAGATGTAATTTTTCTAAAAAAAGAGTGAAAAAATTGTGAAACCACAGGTGATTTTTGTCAGGACTTTTCTTTTAAAGCGTAATCTGATATGATAGTACAGTCAGATAGTTCCTTTGTTTACAGGGAGGTAAAAATAAAAATATGAAGAAACGTATTTTGATCCTTTTGGGAATTCTTATAATTAGCGGCGCTGCAGGCGGAGTCTGCTGGAAAATGGGCGTTTTTGGACAGGAGCAGGAAAGCGGAGAAACAGCTTATGTTACAGAGATCAGCCAGATTACCGGAGATGTTGCGGGAATTGCAAACAGGTATGCAGGTGTTGTGGAGCCGCAGAAAACAGAAGAGGTGGAACTGGAAAACGGACGGAAAGTAAAAACAGTGAAAGTCAAAACCGGTGAAGAAGTCAAGCAGGGACAGCTTCTTTTTGAATATGACCTTACCAGTATCCAGGAGGATCTGGAGGAAACGCAGCTGGATCTTGACCGTCTGAAAAATGAGGCGGCCAGTCTGAATGAACAGATTGCTACTCTTGAAAAAGAGAAAAAGCAGGCAGAAAAAAAAGACCAGCTTTCTTATACTATTGAGATTGAAACAAATAAAATGAATCTCAAGAAAAATGAATACAGTCAGAAAAGCAAGCAGGCGGAGATCGCCAAGCTTCAGAATACAATGGGGAATACAGAAGTACGAAGCCCTATTGACGGCGTGATCCAGAAGATTGATACCACTAAGCTTACAACAGGTGACGATGGCACAGATGGCATGGACCAGGATCTCAGCTATTCTGATACAAGTATGGCAGGAGACAGTAGCCAAAAAGGTTTTATTACCATTCTCAGTACAGGAGCATACAGAATCAAGGGAACTGTTAATGAGATGAATGTGGGAAGTATCATTGAAGGACAGCCTGTGATCATCCGTTCCCGTGTAGATGAAAAGCAGGTATGGAAGGGCACTATGGGCAGTGTTGACAGAGAGAGTGCCAATTCTCAGAACAGCAATAATTCATGGGGAATGATAGATGCAAGCGGTGATGCCCAGACATCCTCCACTACATATCCCTTTTATGTGGAACTGCAGTCCTCTGAGGGACTGATGCTGGGGCAGCATGTGTATATTGAACCGGATGAAGGACAGGAAGAGAAAAAGGAAGGTCTGTGGCTCAGCGAGTTTTATATTGTAGATGCAGATACAAACAGTCCTTATGTATGGGCGGCAGACAAGGATAAGCGTCTTGTAAAGAAAAGTGTGATTTTAGGTCAGTATGATGAAAATCTGGGTGAATATGAAATTGTAGAGGGACTTACCAAAAAAGACTGTATTGCCTATCCTTCTGAGCTTTATGAGGAAGGAATGAAAACAACAACCAACAGCGCGGCTGCTACAGATTTTACCACTCTGGAAATGGAGAATGCCGGAAACGGAGATAAGGGAATGCAGCCGCCGGAAGCACCTGTGGAGGAAATTCCGTCAGATGACGGCACAGCAGAGATACCGGATGCAGCGCCGGATGAGATATCTGAAGAGGAGCCTTCAGAAGAGGGCAGTGTTTCTTCTTCAGATATGGGAAGCAGTATGGAGGATTCCATGATGGAAATGACTCCGGATGCAGCGCTTCCTGAAAATGAGGTTCTTGTTCCGGCAGGCAATGAATAACAGGAGGAATGGAATGATTCTTGAACTAAAAGGGATTTATAAAGATTACATTCAGGGAAAGATGACAGTTCCTGTTCTGAAAGATGTGAATTTTTCTATGGAGGAAGGCGAATATGTGGCGATCATGGGACCTTCTGGATCCGGGAAAACAACCTTGATGAACATTATCGGATGTCTGGATCAGGCTACTAAGGGAAGCTTTTTTCTGGATGGACAGGATGTCCGTTCCTGTTCGGAAAACGCCATGTCAGATATTCGTCTGAATAAAATTGGCTTTGTTTTTCAGAGTTTTCATCTGCTTCCAAGGCAGTCTGCTCTTGCAAATGTGGAAATGCCTTTGAACTATGCAAAGGTGCCAAAAAAGGAACGCCGGGAAAGAGCTCTGAAAGCGCTGGGAAGAGTAGGACTTTCAGACAGAGTGGATTTTCGGCCGAATCAGCTTTCCGGAGGTCAGATGCAGAGAGTAGCCATTGCAAGAGCGATTGTAAACAGTCCGAAGCTTCTTCTTGCAGATGAGCCTACGGGTGCGCTGGACAGTAAATCAGGCGCTCAGGTAATGGAGCTTTTTCAGAAGCTGAATGACGAAGGTGTAACAGTTCTGATGATCACACATGATCCGGACATTGCCGCACATGCAAAACGTGTGGTGACGATCCGTGACGGTGTGCTTCAGGAAAAAGAGGTGAAATCATGAAAAATGCCAAAAAGATCATCATAGGTGTTGTTGTGGTGGCTCTGGTGGCAGGAGGTGCTGCGGGTGGAGCAGTTTATTTAAAAAATAATAACAAAGAGACCGTAGGTGTAGTCAGTGTGGACAGCCTGGCTTCTGATTATTATATGGACGATACCACTCTGGATGGAAATATTGTTACAAATGTAACACAGAATGTAACAGTGGATAAAGACATGATCATTAAGGATCTGTATGTCCAGAAGGGGGATACCGTAAAAAAAGGCGACAAGCTGATGTCTTTTGATATGACGCTTGTCCAGATGGAGCTGAACATTGCAAAGCTGAAAAAACAAAAGCAGGAACAGGATCTGGAAAAGGCAGTGAACAGGCTGAACAGCCTGAAAAATGGTGGCCCCATAGAGGAAGAGGACAGTAAGCTTCCTGATCTGCCGTCAGCTGGCAGTGCAGACGGCAGTGAAATGATTTCCGCAGCGGGAAGCATACACGGAAGCTATCTGGCTGCAATAACCAGACCGATTCTTGCGGCAGCAGATATGGGGATTGTAACAGAGGAAGATTTTTCTTCCGGCAATCCGGATACCGGAACAGATCAGGGGAACAGCGACGCATCTCAGAATTCCGGCGATCAGGGAACGTCCGGTGATGACAGCTTTGTTGATTTTGGAGACGGCAGTCAGGGCGAGATCACACCGGAGCCCTCTGTGACGCCTTCTCCGGAACCTCTTCCTTCAGAAACTCCGGATGAGGAATTTACAGATAGTCCTTCAGACAATGATATTGAAATCATTGATCCGGAACCGGACAGTCACGAAAATGACATTACAGACGGAGAACCGGAGTTTTATCAGAAGCTGGAAGCAGATACAGTTCCTTTTACAGGAACTGGTACAGAGGAGGATCCGTTTGTGTTTCTTTGCAGCTCAGCCAAAGGAAAAGTCATTGCCACAGGAGGATTTTTAAACAAAATGGCAGGCTTTAAGGCTGATGGAACAAAAGAGCCGGGAATCAATGGATACTGGTATCAGCTGGAATTTCATCACAATGACACAATCACGAATTTTGCCGACAGAAAAGAATCCTGTACCGGATATTATCTGATAGATGGAAGCCTTCTGGAAAAAATGGTAGAAGAAACTGCTTCTGTGGAATATACCCTTGAGGGAGCCTCTCACTATGAAGATGATTTTGAGATACCCGGAGGCGGAGACGATATGGGTGGCGGCGATCCGGGGGTGACTATTTCCAGAGAAGAAGCTATTAAGATTCAGCAGACAAAGGTAGAAGGTCTGAAGTTGGATATCAGACAGAGCGACATTAACATTGGTAAGCTGGAAAAAAAGGTAAACAAAGAAGTTATTTACAGTAAGCTGGACGGAACCATTGCAAAAGTAGGCGATCCGGTTACCGGAGTATCAGACGGAAATGCGTTTATGACTGTAAAAAGCAAAGAAGGCTATTATGTAAAAGGTACAGTCAGCGAGCTGCTTCTGGATAAGATACAGGAGGGAACGATCCTGAACTGTTCCGGCTCAAACGGAGCTTTTGATGCGGAGGTTGTAGATGTATCTGAGTATCCGGTATCGGATGAGGTTTACGGAACAGGTAATGGAAATCCAAATGTTTCTTATTATACTTACAGCGCCACGATCACAGATAAATCTGTTCAGGTAACAGAGGATGACTGGCTGAGTATAAATATTCAGGGCGGCACAGAAAATTCAGGAGTGATTGTTCTGGACAAAGCATTTGTAAGAACCGAAAACGGAGCTTATTATGTGTATAAGGAAGAAAACGGAGTACTGAAAAAACAGCCTCTGACTGTTGGGGGAAATGCAAACGGCGGAATGTCTGTAATTGTAAAAGGCGGAATCACCAGAGAAGATAAGATTGCATTCCCTTATGGAAAAACAGCAAAAGAGGGTGTTAAGACAAAGGACGTTACTCTTGAAGAGCTGTATCAGTAGAAAGGTGGAATTTTATGCTTGAAAATATAAGGATATCCATTCAGGGAATCTGGTCCCATAAAATGCGTTCCTTTCTGACTATGCTGGGTATCATTATCGGAATTGCTTCTATTATTGCTATTGTATCTACGATAAAGGGAACAAGTGAACAGATTAAAGAAGATCTGATTGGTTCAGGAAATAATACGGTTACTATCAGTCTTTATTCCGG
Source organism: Blautia sp. XA-2221 (assembly GCF_028767025.1). GTDB lineage: Bacteria > Bacillota > Clostridia > Lachnospirales > Lachnospiraceae > Blautia_A. The sequence goes on along the minus strand of NZ_JAJQXX010000014.1, from coordinate 66,177 downwards.
TGACAGCGGCTATGATCCTATGTTTGGAATGACTGACAGCGGCAAACCGCCTCTTTTGACCAAAGAGCAGAAAGAAGAAGTTATGGATATGGAGCATGTGGAGAATGCTACATTTTTTCATACAAGCACTTACAGCAGCATATATTACCAGAATACTGCGCTGCAGGGAGGTACGGTATACGGAATTGATGAAAATTATCTGGATACCTGCGGATATATGGTCAGATCAGGAAGAGGCTTTATTCAGAAGGACTATGACAATCTGAATAAGGTGGCTCTGATTGACAGCAATGCGGCAGAGAATCTTTTTTCCGGAGAGGATCCTTTGGGAAAAACCATTGAGATCGGAGACGATCCTTTTACAGTTGTAGGAATTGTTCAGCAGGGAGACAGTTATCAGCCTAACATTTCAAGTCTTGAAGAATATTATTCCTATTATCAGACGGTTGTGGGAACTGTAATGATTCCCAGCAAATGCTGGCCCATTGCATTTCAGTTTGACGAGCCGGAAAATGTTGTGATCAAAGCAGATTCTACAGATAATATGAGTTCAGCGGGAAACGATGCGGCAAAGATTTTAAATCAGGGAATCCAGGAAGATTCCAAGTTTAAATACAAAGCAGATGATGTAATGGAAAAAGTTAAGGATATGCAGCAGCTCAGTGAGAGTACAAATCAGCAGCTTCTGTGGATCGCAAGTATTTCCCTTCTGGTAGGTGGAATCGGTGTTATGAATATTATGCTGGTTTCGGTTACTGAGAGAACCAGTGAGATTGGTCTGAAAAAAGCCATTGGGGCAAGAAAAAAAGTGATTCTTTATCAGTTTCTTACAGAGGCTTCCATGCTTACCAGTATTGGAGGCGTGATCGGAGTAATTCTTGGAATTATTTTGTCCAGGGTGGTGTCGGAAATTTCCGGAGCGCCTACAGCAATCAGTATTCCGGCCATTATAGGTTCGGTGCTGTTTTCTACATTGATCGGAGTGATCTTCGGACTTCTGCCTTCTGTAAAGGCTGCAAACCTGAATCCTATTGATGCATTGAGAAGTGAATAAATCATAAAAAGAAAACTGCTTTTCTCTTTTCCGGAAATATGGATTCAGAGAGAAGCAGTTTTTCTATAGAGAAGCAGTTTCGAAAGAAATCCAGTACATGAAATATTCCGGTGTATCAAGTGTTTTGACACATAAAGAGATTCAGTATATAAAAAGTTTCCGGTTTATAAAGTGCTTCAGTACATGAAATATTCCAGCCATGGACAATTTTAATTCAAAGGAAGTTTCAGTTTAAAGGTAGCGCCGCCTCCGGGAGTGTCAAGAATGGTCAGTGTGCCGTGATGAAGCAGAGCAATTTCTTTTGCAATGCAAAGTCCAAGACCAAAATGCTGTTTGTCATTTCTTGAAGTGTCGGAACGGTAGAATCTCTGAAATACAGAATCTTTTTCCGAATCTGGAATACCGGGGCCATTGTCAGAAACAAACAGAGCAACGGAAGATGTTTCCTGTCTGGCAGAAAGGCGGATAACGCCTCCTTCCGGCACATAGGTAAGAGCGTTATCAATCAGGATCGCCAGAGCCTGAGAAATTTTCAGGCTGTCACAGAAGCACACTGGGAGAGAATCTTCAGGCAGCTCAATGAGGAGCTGCTTTTTTTTCTGGCGGGCAGTCTGCTCGTATTTTTCGTACACATCCAACAGAAGGGTATCCATTTCACAGGAGGTACAGTCCAGAATCCAGGTGTGATTATCTGATCTGGAAAGCGACAGCATATCCTGGATCAGCCGGGACATTCTTTTACATTCGTCAAGGCTGATAGAAATAAAGTGCTCTGTCTGTTCCGGCTCCGCATAGGAAATGGCGGACAGACTTGTCTGTATCACAGTAAGAGGAGAGCGGAGCTCATGAGAGGCTGCGGCAATAAAAGCATTCTGCTCTTTCCGGTTTTTTTCCAGAGGGCGGATCATTTTTCTTGTAAAGAACCAGGAAAACACAGCCAGTGCTGAGATGGCGGCAATAACTGCCGCAAAAAAAACAAATCTGATCGTTCTGATCTGTTTTGACTGTGCATCCAGAGGATAAAGGATAATAGTATTCAGGATACCGCCGTTTTTTGGGATTCTGGCAGTGCAGGCATAATATCCCGGAAGCTGGAACATGGCAATCTTTGACAGAGCCTGAGAGGACTGGGGACTGTCAAGATTCAGTCCGTGATTCTTCGCAGACTCTTTTTTTGCCTGCTCAAAGATCTTCTTCATATCGTCTTTGCTGTGAAGCTGTTCAAAAAACAGCGGAGTATTTCCATCGTAAATCTGCATATCTATGTTGTAGTTGGTTTCTACCTGCTGGATCCAGCGATGAGACAGGACATTCTGACTTTCTAGATGAGAAACACAGGAATAAGCATTATTGGTAAATACAGTATAATGCTTCTGACGGATATTGCTCTCTGTGATGACAAGGCAGGCAGAAGCCAGAAGAACAAGGATAGTTCCTGTAATAAATGTAGAAAACAGTGTCATATGGATATGGAGTTTCCGGAACATGACAGCCTCCTTAATTGTATAGTTTTATAAACAGCATAGAAATATTTTCGCAGTACATGGCGAAAAACAGGGAAAATACAGCTGTTCTTGTATCTATCATAGCACAAAAGCCCCTGTGAAAGATACAGAGATTATTGCACAGAACCCTCAAAAGAATCTCTAAGGATATAAGATGTGTAAGAAAAATGGAGAGCATTTAGAGGTTATTTCGAGATAAGGCTGATATGCTAGGGCAAAATAAAAAAACAGGGAGGACATAAAATGAGACATCAGATATGGAAAAAGGGGACAGCGCTGACGGCAGCTTTTGCGCTGGCGGTTATGCCGGGACTTGTAGGATGCGGTGCGGAGCAAAAAAATAAATCAGCAGATTCCGGTCAGTCCGGTGAACAGAATAAAGAAAAAAAGAATACGGCAATGGGCAGATATCTGGAAGAGGATGTGACGCTTCCGGAGGGCTGTGGAGATATTGCAGATATGACAATGCTTGAGGATGGAAGTCTTCGGGTCTGCTATTTCAGAAGCGGTGAGGGATCTTTTTATGCCGATTCTTCAGATGGAGGAAAAACCTGGGGAGAAGCAAAAAACCTTACAGAGCTTTTGGGAATTGATTCTGCAAAATACACGGTTTCTTATCCGAAGCTGAGTGCTGACGGAGGGATTTTTCTCACCATTTATCCTTTTTCTGAAAACGTGGAAGAAATGTCTTATTACTATATTTCGCCTGACGGAACCAACCAGAAAATGGATATCGGAAATGAGCTTTCCAGCGGATATATTACAGATGCAAGATTTACAGATCATAATACAGTTATTATTAATGATTTTGCTACCGCCCTTCTGGAAATTAGCCTGGAAGACGGAAGTATTGTCCGCAAATATGAGGAAGGAGGAACAGTCAGCTGCTTTGCAGTGCTTGGAAATCATCTGATTGCTGTGACGGACACCACTCTTCATTATTATAATCTGGAAACAGGGGAGCCCCTTGAAGATGAAGCGGCTCTTACAGAGCAGATCACCTCTGATGAGATGAACCTACAGATGACAAGCACAAGCTCGTTTCCACTGGTATTTACAAAAGGAGATGAGAAGGACAGTATTTTTTATACAGATGATAAAGGCATATACAGATATTCTTTTGGCGGCAGTGTAGTAGAGCAGGTGATTGACGGAAAACTAAACCGGATATCGTCTCCGGACATTTCTCTGATTTCCATGGTAAGAGATAAGGACGGAAATTTTTATCTGGCAGTTCAGGACAGCGCTGCAGATATGGGAAATTCAGGGAAGATTCTGAAATATGCGTATTCCCCGGATACACCTGCAACACCGGATACAGAGCTGACGGTTTATTCTCTTACAGATAACACCTATATTCGCCAGGTGGCAGCTCTGTTCCAGAAAAAGTATCCGGACATCTATCTGAATCTGGAAATCGGTATTACGGATGAAGACGCCATGACAGGTACAGACGCCCTGAAAAATCTTAACACAGAAATCATGGCAGGAAACGGTCCGGATGTCCTTGTAATGGACGGCATTCCTTCAGATACCTATGTGGAAAAAGGAATGTTAAAGGATATCAGTGGTATTCTTGATAAAATTGAGAAAGAGGATGGTATTCTTGAAAATATCCGTGAGAGCTATGTCCAGGAGGACGGAAGTCAGTATGTGATGCCTGTGAGATTTGGAATTCCAATGATTCAGGGACAGAAAGAGGATGTAACTTCCATTACAGATCTTACATCTATGGCAGATACTTTGGAAAAATATCAGGGTGAGTATTCTGAAAAATATATATCAATTTCTCTTCTTGCAGGAGGTGCAGATCCATTTATCAGATTGCTTGCAGATGTAAATGCTCCTGCATGGTTAAAAGAGGATGGAACGTTGGATGAGGCTGCAGTGACCGAATATCTGGAACAGGCAAATCGTATCTATCAGACTGGAAAAGCCGGAATTGATGCGCTGAAAGCTCAGGGCTTTGCTATACATTCCATGAGCGAAATAAAAATGATGTCTGATATGTCTGCTTCTGCCATCAGCGTACTTGGAGGATATTATAAGCTTTCAGCCGGACTGCTTTCCTCTCCGGACGGGCTGAGCTATCTGTACAGTGCAGAACAGAAAGATCCGAATCTGGCACACATTCTCTGGAATGGACAGGCTCAGAACTGCTTTATCCCGAAACAGACAGTGGGAATCAGCGCCAAAGCAGCAGAACCTGAGGCAGCGGAAAAACTGGTAGAGTTTCTGTTCAGTAAGGAAGGTCAGGAAACAGGAACAAGTGAAGGTTTCCCGGTGAACGAAACTGTTTATGACAGTGGAGAGTACTGGGCAGTGGGAGATGAAAACGGAAAACTGGGAACGCTTGGATCTGGAAATGCAGAGACAGGAGAATATATAGAATTTGATATTGTAAGAGCAGATGAGGAAAATACAAAGTATATTCAGGAGCTTGGAAAAACTCTGACTCAGCCGTCAGAACAGAATGAAATCATACTGGAGGCAGTTGCCTCAAACGGCAGCAGATATCTGGAAGGCGAGATCAGCCTTGAGGAGGCTGCAAAGGGAGCAATCCAGCAGGCCAACCTATATCTGTCTGAATAAAAAGCGGTACGATCCGGCAGAACAATGATCTTCAGATTGTCAGATTTATGAGGTGAAAATTAAAAGCGGCAGTTATCTAAAAACCGGAATTTCAGAAGAGAAAACCGGAAGAAGATAACTGCCGTTTGTGATTATGAACTGAAATGTATATGAGAAAAACCGGACAGATATTATGAAAAATCAGTCCGGTTCAGGAGATGTTACTGAAAAACCTCCAGCTGATAGCCCACGCCCCGGACAGTTTTTATCTGCAGGGAGCTTTCTACGGTTTTTAGCCGTCGGCGCAGAAAATGAATATAATTGTCAAGGTTTCCTTCCTCCACATCAGCGTCAAGTCCCCAGACTCTTGTAAGAAGCAGCTGGCGGGGAAGTGTTTGTCCGGGGTTGCGGAGAAAAACTTCCATAAGATCTCCCTCCCGGCTGGAAAGAGTGCAGTCCTTTTTGCCGCTGGAAAGGCGGCGGGTTTCCGGGATAAAGGTAACATCTCCCAGAGAAACTGCATCAGCAGCAGGATTGTAGGCAGCAGGACGGCGCAGAAGACAGCGGATTCTGGCAAGAAGTTCTTCAAAGGCAAAGGGCTTTACCATGTAGTCGTCAGCACCGCAGTTCAGACCGGTAAGACGGTCATTTAGCTCACCAAGGGCGGTAAGGATGATAACAGGTGTTTTGATCTGACGGGAGCGGGCTTCTTTGAGGACCTCGATTCCATTCATATGAGGGAGCATTCGATCCAGAATCACAAGGTCATAAGGCGTTTCCTGCATATAATAAAGACCTTCTTCACCGTCATGGCAGAGAGTTACAGAGAATCCTTCCTGTTCCAGACGGAAGGAAACAGCAGAGCACAGCTCCCGGTCATCTTCAATCATTAAAATATTCATGTGTTTACCTCTCGTTGTTCAGAAATTGCGTCAGCCTGTGGAGAGAACACCCCGTATAGTCTGATGCTATCTTATCATCCTAACAAAACATTCTGTAAACTTTCTTTAAAAAGAAAAATCCCCTTAGAGTTTTTTTAAAGAATGTGCTGTTACACTTATTTTATCATTATCAGGGAGAAGATAAAAGTGACAGGATCAAAGAAAATAAAAAAAAGAGAATACAAAGGTCTTTTGTTTTTGCTTCCAAGCTTTGCAGGTGTGTGTGTGTTCTGGGTGGTCCCGTATCTGGATGTGATCAGGCGCTCTTTTTTCAGCGCTGTCAGCGGAGAATTTACAGGCATGAAAAATTACAGCACGGTTTTTGCAAACCAGGCTTTTCGTCTGGCGGCAGGGAATACGCTTCGGTTTTTTCTTGTGTGTATTCCTGCGCTGGTGGTACTGTCTTTGCTGATCGCGGTTCTTCTTACAAGAAGAAAAAAGAATATGCAGGCGTTGAAAAGTATGTTTCTTCTGCCAATGGCTATTCCTGTGGCCTCAGTAGTCCTTTTATGGAAAGTGCTTTTTCACCATCAGGGGCTTTTGAATCATTTGCTGGAAATCCTTTCCCTTCAGAGCGTGGACTGGATGAATACGGACGCTTCTTTCTGGGTACTGGTGGTAAGTTATCTGTGGAGAAATCTGGGATACGATATTGTTCTCTGGGTGGCAGGACTTGGAGCGATTCCAACTGCTCTTTATGAGGCGGCAAGGGTAGACGGAGCAGGAGAGTGGAAATGCTTTATAAAAATCACGCTTCCCAATCTTCTTCCCTCTCTTTTTACTATTGTGGTGCTGTCTTTGTTAAATGGTTTTAAGGTGTTCCGGGAGGCATATCTGGTGGCAGGAGATTATCCTCAGGACAGCATGTATCTTTTGCAGCATCTTTTTAATAACTGGTACAGGGATCTTTCTCTGGATAAAATGGCGGCTGCGGCAGTGGTGACAGGAGCTGTAATTCTTATACTGATTCTGCTTCTTCAGAAAGCCTGGGCAAAGGAGGATGCGCTATGACAAAAAAACTTCTGACAGCTCTGGTTTTCTGTATGGCATTGATAGCAGTATTTCCCATATTGTTTCTGGTATGCGGTTCCTTTATGGGAAATGTAGAGATCAAAGAACTTCTTATGCCGGTTCTTGGAACTATGGATGGTTTTGCCTCCTGGAAACTGATGCCTCAGTATCCGACTATGATGCATTATGTGGAGCTTCTTCTGGATTCTCCGGAATTTTTTGTGATGTTCTGGAATTCCGTAAAGCTTACAGCTGCGATTCTGGCAGGTCAGATTCTCGTGGGAACTCCGGCGGCATGGGGATTTGCAAGATATCAGTTTCCGGGCAAAAAGATTTTATTTACTATTTATATCGCGCTTATGATGATGCCCTTTCAGGTTATGATGCTCAGTAATTATCTTGTTCTGGATCAGATGAGACTTCTGGATGCTATGGCAGGAATCATTTTTCCGGCAGTGTTTTCCACCTTTCCGGTATTTCTGATGTATCGTTTTTTTCAGGGACTTCCGGAAGCTATTATGGACTCTGCCAGAATTGACGGGGCAGGGGAGCTGAGGATTTTTTTCAGGATCGGAATACCTTTGGGCTCGCCGGGAATGATCTCGGCTCTGGTTCTGGGATTTCTGGAATACTGGAATCTTATTGAACAGCCTATGGCTTTTCTGAAAACAAAAGAAAAATGGCCGTTGTCCCTTTATCTTCCCAATATCAGTATGGAACAGGCAGGAACCGCATTTGCGGCATCTGTTCTGGTGCTGCTTCCGGCAGTGCTGGTATTTCTGGCAGGTCAGGATTATCTGGAACAGGGAATTGTTTCTACGGCAGTTAAGGAGTAAAAGAAATGAAGCGGAAAAAATTATTGAAATGGTTTGCCGCATTTTTTGCGGCAATGCTTGTATTTACATTTTTATCAAGGGCAGCGGATTCTGTAAGTGTTGCAAAGGTACTGGTATCAGCGCCGCAGAATCAGCTGATCAGCCACAGGGTATCGGGAACTGGTAAAATAGAAAGCACAAAAGAGACAGCTGTTTTTGTACAGGAGGGCCTTAAAATCGCCCAGGTTCACGTAAAAGCAGGAGAAGCGGTTCAAAAGGGGCAGCCTTTGATGACTTTACTGGAAAGCAGCATTCAGGATAGTATAGATAAAAAAAAGGATGAGATACAGGAGAGTTCTTTAAAGATCAGCGATATCCAGAGCCAGAAAAATATTGATGCACAGAAAAGGGAAAATTCCTCCCACTGGGCGCAGCAGGATCTGGATACAGCTCTGGGAAACGGGGATATCAATATTTCCAATGCCCAGAATGAACTGAATATTGCCCAGCAGAGACTTGCAGAATACCGGCAGAAAAAAGCAGAGGCTCAAAATCAGCAGGAGCTGGAACAGCAGTCTCAGGGATCGGATTTTGGAGACGGCGGAGAAGGACAGACGGATTTTTCAGACGGAAGTAACCTGCCTCAGGAGCCAGTGATTTCAGAAGAGGATATGCAGGAACAGGCTCTTGTAGATGATGTCCGGGCAAAAACAGAGGCCCTGAATCAGGTGATCATGAGCCGAAATCAGGCAGTGACAACTGCAGACCGGGCAAAGCAGGATGCAGCGCTTCCGGCGCCTCAGGACAGCACAGAGGAAAATCTTCAGACACAGCTTGACAATCAGAAGGAAGAACTGGAAAAGCTGAATGTTCTGATGCAGAGTAAAGGCGAGATCACATCTCCGGCAGACGGTGTGGTAAAAACAGTTACAGCTCAGACAGGAGGGCAGACGGCTCAGGATGCTGCGGCAGTTCTCTACGAACTTACAGGGGAATTAAGCATGACAGGAGTGATAAAAAAAGACGATCTGGAATATGTTTCAGCCGGTTCACCTGTTCATCTGGAGGGAAACAGTAAAACAGTTGTGGAAAATGCAGTGGTTCAGTCAGTTCAGGAGGATCCGGCAAATCCGGGAACCTGTATCCTTACGGTGAGCGTTCCGCAGAGCGGGCTGACTGTAGGGGAAAGCGTGGATTTTACCGTGCAGAAAGATGAAGGACCGTATGCCTGCTGTGTGCCGCTTTCTGCACTTTACGGGCAGAAAGGACAGGAATATGTACTTGTTCTTGATACCAGAGATTCTGCGCTGGGAGAGGTACAGGTAGCCAGAAAGGTTCCTGTTACGGTAATAGAAAAAAATGAGACAACCGCAGCTCTTCAGGAAGGGATTCTTTCCGGTTCTCAGAAAGTTATTACAGAAACAGACAGAGAGATTACGGACGGCAGCCGGGTAAGGCTGCAGGAATCATGAGTTCAGATAAGCGGACGTTTCCGGGAGTTTTCTGGAAACGTCTGCTTCCGGGAATGCTGGCGCTGCTTTTTTACGGATGGTCTGTACTGGCATTTGGCAGTATGATGGAAGAACCTTCTGTTTCTGTATTTCTGTCAGGAGATTATCCGGAAAAAAATCGCGCAGAGGAGATTCTGAAAACACTGGAACAGACAGAAGCGGAAACTTCCGCCTGCTTTTGCTGGGACGGCGGCATGACCACACTGACAGAACCGGATTATGGACGGAGCGCTGAGGTAATGGTAGCAGGAATTTTGGGCGATGGAAGTCTTTATGATAAAAGAATCCATGGATTCTGGGAAAAGGATAAAGAGGGCTGTGTAATTGACGGAGAAACCGCCTGGAAACTTTTTGGCACCAGAGAGGCAGAGGGACGTTGGCTTGTATATGGAGGAAAAAACTATCAGGTCCGTCAGGTGCTTCCCTGGAAGCAGAGAATGATCCTGATCCGTCCGGAGAAAGAAACGGCCATGTATACCAGAGTATTTCTGAAAAATGAGAGTCTGCAGGATTCAAAAACAGCAGAGCAGTTTCTGATGGCATATGGACTGAACGGTACAGTTGTGGATTCCGGCTTTCTTATCAGCGCAGCACGGATACTTCTGCTGATATTTCCGATAATCGTGTCTGCAATCCTTTTTATGAAAGCAAACAGGGAGAGAAAACAGTGCAGGGAGGAAAAAATTGGCTGCTGGCTGTGGACCGGAGCCTGTATTCTTATGGTGGCTGCAGTCGCAGTGCTGATCTGGAAAAATATTGAGATCCCTCAGGGCTGGATCCCATCCAGATGGTCGGATTTTAAATTCTGGTCCGGTAAATACAGAGAGCTGGAGGAACAGGTGAGACTTTTTCTCATGCTTCCAAAAACTGTATTGCAGGCGGAGAATATCTCAGGGTTTGTGAAGTGTGCAGGATGCTCGGTGGGAGCAGTGGTAATGGGAATCGTACAATTGAGATAAGAGCAGAAGAGATGATAGAAAGAAGCGTCAAGACAGTAAGTCCTGCGCTTCTTTTTTCTACCCATTTTTATTATTCTAACAGATCGCTTTTAAGATTTCGTATATGCATATAAACGGTATTTTTGGAAATATTCAGGCGGTTGGCAACTTTTATTACACTGTCTTTCAGGTTAAAAATACCTTTTTTGTAAAGGGCAGTAACAATTTCTTTGTTTTTGTTATTGGTGGAGATGGACGTATCATTTAAAATCTGGTCTTTGACATCTGCAAGAGCTGTTTCGATCAGCTCATCTACATTTTCGGTAAAGGTTTCTGTTATGTGCGGATAGCCCTGCAGGGAGTTGGGATCTTCCGGGATAAATTGCTGGATCACAGTGGAAAGAGGCATATTGGTATAAAAATTAATGCAGATCATTCCAATAATACGGTTTCCTTCACCGGGAATGGGGATTGTGGTGGACTTCAGGATCACACCGTCCTGTCTTCGGTTAAAATAGGAGATGGCAGAGTGATCTTTTGAATTTTCGATCCTTGAGAGCATACCAAGGGCAAGATCTGTAATGGGAGCTCCGATTTTTCTGCCGGAATGGTGACCGTTTACGATCTGCATAACAGAGTGTTCCAGAGATTCCAGATTGTGCAGAATGATTTCGTAGCCTTCTCCCAGATATTGTCCAAGTCCCTGGACAACAGGTATGTAGGATTGCAGGATCATTCGTTCGTTTTGAGTTAAAGTAATATATTCTTTTTTCATAGTAGTTCCTTTTATTTTTTTGTTAAATAAGGTGTTTGTGTTTTTATTTGTTATAAATGGGCAAACTCTGAATATTACACAATGGAATGTGCAAGATACAGGTCAAAAAAGTGATACTCGGTCTGTGTATACCACACAGAAACAAAGGCGAGTGGTTTTGGACAACTTTTTAGATTTACTTATAAGTAATTATAATCTTCTTTCGTGCAATATGCAATAAAAACTGAAATAAAATTCAGTAAAAATGACGTATAAAAAGAAACTTGATTTCATTGACTAAAAAATAATTTAGTGATATTATCAATTTAACCAAAAAAATAATCTGGGAGGAAGAGAAAATGTTAAAAGTGGTGAACACATCAAAGGCACCGGCAGCTATTGGACCATATTCACAGGGAATTATACTGAAAAATATTTTATTCAGTTCCGGACAGATTCCTGCAAGCCCTGAGACAGGTGAGATTGTAGGAACGGATATTACCGCTCAGGCAGAGCAGGTAATGGAGAATGTGAAAGCAATTCTGGACGAGGCAGGAACCTGCTTTGAAAACGTGGTAAAAACTACCTGCTTTTTAAGTGATATGGCAGATTTTGCAGAATTTAACAAAGTATACGAAAAATATTTTGTATCCAAACCTGCAAGATCCTGTGTTGCAGTAAAAACTTTGCCGAAAAATGTTCTCTGCGAAGTGGAAGTAATTGCAGAAATCTGATAAATCTGTTTTGCAGATTACAGAATGAGTTTATTTGGAGGAATACTTTATGAGAGGGAAAACAAAAAAAGTAAGAGAGAAAAAAGAAACTACATTGTTTCTGGCAGTAATTCCGATTCTGGCAATGATTTTACTGTTGGGAGTGGGATATGCGGTTATGGGGCTGAGCCCGGAGGTTCTGATGCTGGTATCAGCAGCAATTGCAGGCGTGATCGCAATTTATCTTGGTTATACCTGGGATGATATTATGGACTCTATTGTGTCCAAACTCAGTAAAACAATGCCGGCAATTTTCATTCTGATCATTGTCGGATTTATGATCGGTTCCTGGATGATCGGCGGAACCATTCCGATGATGGTATTTTATGGACTGAAGCTGATCAGCCCGAAATATCTGGTTGTTACTTCATTTCTGGTTACTGCGTTTGTTTCTGTGTGTACAGGAACATCCTGGGGTTCTGCGGGAACCATCGGTGTAGCTCTGATGGGTGTGGCTGCAGGTATGGGCGCTCCTCTGCCGATCGTGGCAGGTGCGATTGTATCCGGCGCATATTTCGGAGATAAAATGTCACCTCTGTCTGATACTACAAACCTTGCGCCTATTGCGGCAGGCGGAAAGCTTTACGATCACATTCAGCATATGTTCTGGACAACAGGCCCCGGATTTATCATATGCTGTATTGTATACACGATCGTAGGATTTACATTTGGCGGAGATCTTGCGGCAGCAGGAACACCGGAAAAAGTTACTATTATTTTTGACACACTTTCACAGATCTTTAAATTTAATCCGTTGATCATTCTTCCGCCGCTTATTGTACTTTATGGATCTGTTGCAAAGAAACCGACCATTCCGATCATGCTGGCGTCCAGTGCGGTTGCCATGTTTAACGCAGTTGTATTTCAGAATTTCAGTCTTCAGGACTGCTTTACAGCTGCTATCAGCGGATTTAATATGGATATGATCCATGTTGCAGGATTTGCTGCAGAGGGAGTGATCGAAGATATTCCGAAGCTGCTTCAGCGAGGTGGTATGGTTTCCATGCTGAATACCGTACTGATCGCATTTTGCGCGTATGGTTTTGCAGGTACACTGGCAGTGACCGGTTCTCTGAATATTGTACTGAATAAACTTATGACTATTGTGAAGTCTACAGGCGGATTGATTGTTTCTACAATTGTTTCCTGCATCACAGCAGTGTTTGTTACTTCCAACGGTCAGCTGTCTATCCTGATCCCGGGTGAGATGTTTAAAGATACTTACCTGAAAAAAGGTCTGGAACCCAGAAACCTTTCCAGAACGCTGGAAGATTCCGCAACTGTTATAGAACCTATTACTCCATGGACAGCAGCCGGAGTTTATATGGCTACAACTCTGGGAGTTTCCACTCTGGAATATCTGCCGTGGGCAATTATCTGTTATACAGGCGTTATCTTTGCCGTAATCTGGGGATTCACCGGAATCGGTATTAAAAAGATCACAAAAGACAGTGAATATTATGATGAATATGTGGCTTTAAATAAAGCTGACGGAATTGATGTAGAATAAAAACGTGTAACACACATGACCGAATAGGAAAAGGGGATGCCGGAGAAAGACGTTTGGACGCATATTCTGTGTGTTTTTTTACAAACAACAGAATAAGCAGATCGGAATGCAGGCGGCATCCCCTGTTTTATAAAAAGAGCCTGATAAAAAGAACATGGGCCCGGAAAGGAAACGAATATGAAAATTAATTTTGATGAATGGAATGAGAGAAGAAATACCAACTGCGGAAAATGGGATACTATGGACAAAAAATATCAGAAAGAAGGAATGCTGCATCTTGGTGTTGCAGATATGGATTTCCAATCTCCCAAACAGATTATCGATGCTTTTCAGAGTATTCTTGACAAAGGTATTTTTGGCTATACAGATTTAAGCGACAGATTCTATGAAAATATCCGGGAGTGGATGAAAAAGAAGCATCAGGCTGAGGTTTCCAGAGAGGAAATTGTATTTTGTCCGCGTATCAATGTTTCTTCCAGCATTTGTGTGGAAACATTTACAGAAGAAACGGACGAAGTGATCATCAATACCCCTGCCTACGGCCCTCTGTATCAGGCTATTATAAAGAATCACCGTAAAGTAGTAGAAAGTCCGCTGATACTGGAAAACGGCAGTTATAAAATCGACTTTGAGCATCTGGAATCTGTTGTGACAGATAAAACAAAAATGTTTATTCTTTGTAGTCCGCACAATCCGGTAGGAAGAGTATGGACCAGAGAAGAACTGGAAAAAGCTGGAGCATTTTGCAAAAAGCATGATCTTCTTTTGTTTGTAGATGAGATTCACGGTGATATTGTCGCAGAAGGAGTGACCTTTACAACCGCTCTTACCTTATCAGAAACAGTGAGAGAGCGGCTGATCGTTGCCACATCCCTTACAAAGACCTTTAATGTTCCGGGAGTGATCGTTTCTTACATGATTGTTCCGAATAAGAAGATCAGAAGCCGCATTGCTCAGACCATTGACCGTATCGGTATGCACAATCCCACTATTTTTGCAGTGGCAGCTGTAGAACACGGATATATGGAATGTGAAGAATGGTACGAACAGATGCTTGCATATGTAAACGAAAATGAAAAATTCACTCGTGAGTTTTTTGCAGAACATTTTCCGGGATTTGAGATTCTTGAAAGACAGGGAACGTATCTTCTCTGGATCAGCTATGAAAAACTGGGAATCACAGAGGAAGAGCTGGAAAAATGGTTTCTGGAAAAAGCCAATGTTTCCGTCTATATGGGAAGTGTTTTTGGAAATGAGGGCAGAGGCTTTATCCGTCTGAATATTGCAAGTCCAAGAGCAATGCTGAAAGAAGCTTACGAGAGAATGTCTGCAGCTTATTCAGAATTAAAGCAAAAGATTTGAAACAGATAAATAAAAGTTTTGCAGATTTGCCGTCTGGTTTCGCAGATTAAACTGTGAACCCGGACGGCTTTTCTGTTTTTTTACATAACCTTATACAAGAACAAATTTGAAAAAGAATATAAATTTTTACGGACTTGTATGTGGAAGGAGGTATGTCCGTCCGGATAATTTTTTGTATTTCTATATTGCAGGTTTACTTGTGTAAAATTCGGGCACAAAAGATGATCAGGCTTTGCATTTGCATGATACAGAGTTATTCAGCGAGAAATTTTGTACATTTTTTATTGCTTATTTATATAAAAAGATATTGACATATGTTCAAAACAGAGGTATTGTTAGGGTGTAAAAACAGTAAAACAATACTGTAAGAGCTGTGAAACTGGCTGGGATGCAGCAACAGTATATGAATGTGCAGGCGCCGGAGAAAGGGGGAAAAATGGCAAGACCGCAAAAGTGCAGATGTATCTGTTCGAAACCAAAGGTTACTGAATTTTCCGCAAAGGGGGCTTCAGAACAGAACTGTGTAAATCTTACGCTGGACGAATATGAAGTTATGAGGCTTCTGGACTTTGTAAACCTGAACCAGGAGCAGTGTGCCGTAAAAATGGATATTTCACGTCCGACAGTAACAAGGATTTATAACAGTGCAAGACAGAAAATCGCAGATGCTCTGGTAAACGGACGAAGTATCACCATCAGTGGAGGGGATGTCACTGTGTGCGAGGCAATGCGTCCGGAGTGTATAAATGAAAAGTATTGCTGCCACAGGCAGTAGGAAGAAGAGGCTGACATAAGAGAAAGAAAGATACAATACACAAACCCATTTTAAAAACAGGAGAGATTAAAATGAAAGTATTAATCGTAGGCGGTGTTGCTGCAGGAACAAAAACAGCAGCAAAATTAAAAAGAGAAGACAGAAATGCGGAAGTTGTTGTAATCACAAAAGATAAAGATATTTCTTATGCAGGATGTGGTCTGCCCTATTATGTGGGAGGGCTGATCGAAAGTCGTGACGAACTGATTGTAAACACTCCTCAGAAATATGCAGGACTGACCGGTGTGGAAGTAAAAACAGGCAAAGAGGCTGTCGGTTTGGATGCAGACAGGAAACAGCTTACCGTACGTGACACAGAGACAGGAACAGAAGAAGTCTGTTCTTATGACAAACTGGTTCTGGCAGTAGGAGCGTCTCCGGCAGTTCTTCCTGTTCCGGGAACAGACAAACAGGGTGTATTCAAAATGCGTACACCGGATGACGCCATTGAGATCCGTTCTTATGCAGAAGAGCATCAGGTAAAAAAAGCAGTGGTGATAGGAGCTGGTTTTATTGGTCTGGAGGCAGCGGAAAATCTAAAAGCAAAGGGAATCCAGGTAACGGTTATTGATTTTGCATCTCAGATCCTTCCTAACATCCTGGATGAGGAAATGGCAGCGTATGCAAAGAAGCATCTGCTGAAAGAGGGAATCCGTGTTATTACCGGAACAAAAGCAGAAGAAATCCTGGGAGACAGCGAAGTGACAGGAGTAAAAACATCCGCAGGGGTTCTGGGATGTGAACTTCTGATCATGGCAGCAGGAATCAGACCGAATACTGATTTTCTGACAGACAGCGGAATAGAAATGTTCAAAGGAACGATTCTGGTGGATCATACCATGAAAACAAGCCTGGAGGATGTTTATGCAGCAGGAGACTGTGTTATGGTTACAAACCGCATCACAGGAAAACCGCAGTGGTCTCCGATGGGATCCTCTGCCAATATGGAAGGCAGAACACTGGCGCAGATTCTTTCCGGAAAAGAAAAAACCTATCCGGGCGTTCTGGGAACCGGAGTGATCAAGCTTCCAGGATTAAATATCGGACGTACCGGACTTACAGAGGAACAGGCAAAAGAAGCAGGCTATGATGTGGTGACAGTGCTTGCGCCAACAGATGACAAGGCTCATTATTATCCGGACTCCAGTTTCTTTATCACAAAAATGATTGCAGATAAAACAACGCATAAGCTTCTTGGAGTTCAGGTGTTTGGTCCGGGAGCAGTTGACAAAATGGTTGACATTGCAGTAATGGGAATTAATATGGGTGCAGTGCTGGAAGACTTTGAGAATGCTGATTTTGCTTATGCGCCGCCATTTTCCACAGCAATCCATCCTTTTGTCCAGGTTGTTTATATTCTGTTAAATAAGATCAACGGTATAATGGAAAGCATGACACCGGCAGAATACGCCGCAGGCAAAGCAAAGGACTATAAGATCATTGATGCAAGTCCGGCGCCGACGATCAGGGGAGCCGTGTATGTGGATCTGGCAAAAGTCAACGGAGAAGTTGAGGGACTGGATAAGGAAGAAAAGCTTCTTCTTGTTTGCGCAAAAGGAAAGAGAGGATATTTCCTCCAGAACCGTCTTCGTCATTATGGATACAAAAATACAAAAGTTCTGGAAGGCTCTCTGTTTTTTAATGACGTGAAGGTGCAGAATATACAGGCAGCGGTAACTCCGGAAGAGGAAACAAGGGTAAAAGCACTTGGATTTTTAAGAGATAAGACAACTGCAGACAAATTCAATGGCCGTGTGATCACAAGAAACGGAAAGATCACTGCAGAAGAAACCAGAACAATTGCAGAAGCGGCAGAGATGTTTGGAAGCGGAGAAGTAACCATGACTTCCAGACTGACTATGGAAATCCAGGGAGTGCCTTTTGATAATATTGAACCGCTTCGTGAATATCTGATGCAGGCAGGACTGGAAACAGGAGGAACCGGCTCAAAAGTACGTCCGGTAGTATCCTGTAAGGGAACAACCTGTCAGTATGGACTGATAGATACCTTTGCTCTGTCAGAGGAGATTCATGAAAGATTTTTCCACGGCTATGCGGACGTTAAGCTTCCTCACAAATTTAAGATCGCAGTGGGCGGATGTCCAAACAACTGTGTAAAGCCAGACCTTAATGATCTTGGTATCATCGGACAGAGAATTCCTCTGGTAGATATGGAAAAATGCCGCGGATGCAAGATCTGCCGTGTAGAAAACAACTGTCCTATCAAGGTGGCGAAGGTAGAAAACGGAAAGATCGTGATCGATGAAAATGCATGTAATCACTGTGGACGTTGCATTGGAAAATGTCCGTTCCATGCCTTTGAGAATTATACCAACGGATTCCGCGTATACATTGGCGGAAGATGGGGTAAACGAGTTGCTCAGGGACGTTATCTGGACAAAGTATTTACAGATAAAGAAGAGGTTCTGTCTATAGTAGAAAAGGCAATTCTTCTGTTCCGTGAACAGGGTATCACAGGAGAACGTTTTGCAGACACAGTAGCAAGACTGGGATTTGAAAATGTACAGGAACAGCTTCTTGCAGACGATCTTCTCAGCAGAAAAGAAGAGAATATCAAAGCTCAGAAACATCTGAAAGGCGGAGCAACCTGCTAAAAGCGGGAAATGTGCAGTACAGAGATGCTTTTTGGGAATCAGAAAATAAAATAAAAAGGGGATTTTCAGCTGGCAGCAGCCGGCTGAAAATACCCTTTTTTTATGTGGATACGGTTGGCGTAGATAAAACAAAATGTTGTTTCAGTGAGGCAGTTACACTTCTTTTTCCATATTTTTTACAGCAGTAGAAAGCATAAGCTTGATACGGTTTAGCTGATTTACCTCACTGGCGCCCGGATCGTAGTCAATAGCAACAATATTTGCTTTTGGATGTCTGCGGCGGATCTCTTTGATAACGCCCTTTCCTACAATATGGTTTGGCAGACAGCCAAAAGGCTGGATACAAACAATATTAGGAACACCGCCGTTGATCAGTTCCAGCATTTCTCCGGTCAGGAACCAGCCCTCCCCGGTCTGATTTCCCGGAGAAACAATAGGAGAAGCCATTTCTGCAAGCTGTCGGATATCCGCAGAAGAGGAAAAATGACGGCTTTGTTCAAGCGCTTCATCTGCGGCTTTGCGGAGCCAGTCAATACCTTTGATTCCCCAGTTGGCAACAGTTGCCTTTGATTTCTTAAATCCAAGATAATCGGATTTGAAATTCTGGTTAAAGAAACAGTAGCTGATAAAGTCGATCAGATCGGGACATACTGCCTCTGCGCCTTCTGCCTCCAAAAGCTCGGCAAGATGGTTGTTTGCAGCGGGCAGGAATTTTACCAGGATTTCCCCTACGATTCCAACCCGAGGCTTGCGCTCTCCGGTAATTGGGATCATATCAAATTCGTAAACCAGTTCACGACACATTTTTTTGAACTGGTTGTGGCTGATGCTTCCTCCCTGAAGGAAAGAAATTACCCGCTGCTCCCATATTTTGTGCTTCCGGTTTACAATGCCCTTTTCCTGTTCATAAGGACGCATTCGGTAAACGCATTTCATAAGAAGATCTCCGAACACGGCTCCGTAGCATATTTTTTTTACCAGAGGAAGAGTCAGCTTAAATCCCGGATTGCTTTCCAGACCGCTCAGATTCAGAGAGATGACAGGAACCTGCTCCATATCGGCTTTTTTCAGCGCACGGCGGATAAATCCGATATAGTTGGAAGCGCGGCAGCCGCCTCCCGTCTGAGTCATAATAACGGCTGTTTTGTCCAGATCATATTTGCCGGATAAAAGAGCATCCATAATCTGTCCTACAACGATTAGGGAAGGATAGCAGGCATCATTGTTTACATATTTCAGTCCAACATCCACAGCGCCTTTGTTATCGTTTGGAAGAACCTCCAGATTGTATCCGCAGGAATTAAAGGCTGCCTGAAGAATACTGAAATGAAATGGCGACATCTGCGGGCAGAGAATAGTATAGTCCTTTTTCATCTCTTTTGTAAAAACAACCTTTTCTATGGCAGAGGACCGGATATCCCGTTTTCTGTTCTGCTTTTCTTTGGCGCGGATGGCTGCCAGAAGAGAACGGATACGGATGCGGGCTGCGCCAAGATTGTTTACCTCGTCAATTTTCAGACAGGTGTAGATCTTGCCGCTTCC
This sequence comes from Blautia sp. XA-2221, assembly GCF_028767025.1. Lineage (GTDB taxonomy): Bacteria > Bacillota > Clostridia > Lachnospirales > Lachnospiraceae > Blautia_A. The sequence continues at coordinate 46,461 of NZ_JAJQXX010000014.1, read as the reverse complement.
GTCCAGGATTTCATATACTTCATCGGTTGTAACAGCATCCAGACCGCAGCCAAAGGAATTCAGCTGGATCAGATCAAGATCCTCCCTTGTTTTTACAAAGCTGGCAGCAGCATAAAGGCGGGAATGATACATCCACTGGTCATTGACTCGGATCGGACGCTCAATGTCTGCCAGATGGGAAATGGAATCCTCTGTAAGAACAGCAAGTCCGTAGCTGTTGATAAGATCCGGGATACCGTGATGGATTTCCGGGTCAATGTGGTAGGGACGGCCTGCCAGGACAATGCCCCTGCGTCCTGTTTTTTTCAGGTATTCCAGAGTTTCTTCACCCTTTTTCTCAATATCTCTGCGGGCGGCTGCCAGTTCTTCCCAGGCAGCATGGGCAGCGTCTTTTACCTCCTGAGCGGGCAACTCTTTAAAAACCTCTACAAGACGGTCAGTAAGCACTGCCTCTGAGGTAAATGCAAGAAAAGGATTACGGAAATCAATTTCCGGATCATGAAGCTCGTCTACATTGTTTTTGATATTTTCCGCATAGGAAGTGACGATTGGGCAGTTGTAATGGTTTACAGCATCCGGGAACTCGTTGCGCTCATAGGGAATACAGGGATAAAAAATAAATTTTATGCCCTTTTTTAAAAGCCAGCTTACGTGCCCGTGAGCCATTTTTGCCGGATAACATTCGGATTCACTGGGAATGGATTCAATTCCAAGCTCATAAATCTTTCTGGTGGAAGTAGGCGAAAGAACTACTTCATAATTCAGTTTTGTAAAGAAAGTAAACCAGAAAGGATAATTCTCAAACATGTTAAGAACACGGGGAATTCCTACTTTGCCCCGGACTGCTTTGTCCGCAGAGAGGGGTTCATAGGAGAAAATTCTCTTATACTTGTACTCGTAAAGGTTTGGAATATGCTCTTTGTTTTTTTCTTTGCCGATTCCGCGTTCGCATCGGTTTCCGCTGACAAACTGACGTCCTCCGCTGAATTTGTTGATGGTAAGACGGCAGTTATTGGTGCAGCCCCGACAGTTTGCCATGGAGGTTGTGTATTTTAGGGAATTGATCTTTTCAATAGGAAGCATGGTTGTTTCTTTGCCTTCCTCATAGCGTTCCCTGGCAATCAGAGCAGCGCCGAAAGCTCCCATGATTCCTGCAATATCAGGACGGATTGCATGGCAGTCGGCAATTTTTTCGAAGCTTCTGAGAACTGCATCGTTATAAAAGGTTCCGCCCTGAACCACAATATGTTTTCCAAGCTCAGAGGCATCGGAAACCTTGATTACTTTATAAAGAGCATTTTTGATAACCGAATAGGCAAGTCCGGCAGAAATATCAGAAACCTCTGCACCTTCCTTCTGGGCCTGCTTTACCTTGGAATTCATAAATACCGTACATCTTGTTCCAAGATCAATCGGATGTTCTGCAAAAAGAGCTGCTTTTGCAAAGTCCTGTACGCTGTAGTTCAGAGATTTTGCAAAAGTTTCAATAAAGGAACCGCACCCGGAAGAGCAGGCTTCATTGAGCTGCACACTGTCCACAGTCTGATTTTTGATCTTGATACACTTCATATCCTGTCCGCCGATATCAAGGATGCAGTCTACCTGGGGGTCAAAAAAAGCGGCAGCATAATAATGGGAAACTGTTTCCACCTCTCCCTCGTCAAGCAGAAGAGCCGCTTTGATCAGAGCTTCTCCGTATCCTGTGGAACAGGCATAGGCGATATGGGCATCCTTTGGCAGCTGTGAGTAGATTTCCTGGATAGAGCGGATGGCAGTATTCAGAGGGCTTCCGTTGTTGCTGCTGTAAAAGGAGTAAAGAAGACTTCCGTCTTCGCCTACAAGAGCAGTTTTTGTGGTGGTGCTGCCGGCGTCAATGCCAAGATAGCAGTTTCCACTGTAAGTGGAAAGATCGCCGGTGGCTACCCGATAAGAGCTCTGTCGCTCTGTAAATTCCTGATAATCCTCTTCTGAAGAAAAAAGAGGTTCCATGCGTTCGACTTCAAAATCAAGCTTAATGGAATGACGGAGCCGGTCTTTCAGGTCTGTGAGAGAAACTTCTATTTCTTTTTTCGCATTGAGGGCAGAGCCAATGGCTGCAAAAAGATGAGAATTTTCCGGAACAATGGTGTGTTCCTCATCCAGCTTCAGAGTTCGGATAAAAGCAGCCTTCAGCTCTGACAAAAAGTGCAGAGGGCCTCCCAGAAATGCAACATGACCTCTGATGGGCTTGCCGCAGGCAAGACCGGAAATAGTCTGGTTGACAACTGCCTGAAAAATAGAAGCAGAAAGATCCTCTTTTGTAGCGCCCTCGTTGATCAGCGGCTGGATATCTGTTTTTGCAAAAACACCGCAGCGGGCTGCAATGGGATAAAGGGCTTTATAATTTTTTGCGAATTCATTCAGACCAGGGGCATCTGTCTGAAGCAGGGATGCCATCTGATCGATAAAGGATCCTGTACCGCCGGCACAGATCCCGTTCATACGCTGTTCGATATTTCCACCTTCAAAGTAAATGATCTTGGCATCCTCACCGCCAAGCTCAATGGCAACGTCTGTCTGTGGAGCCATTGTCTGCAGGGAGGAGGAAACAGCGATCACTTCCTGGACAAACGGGATTTCCAGATGATTGGCAAGAGTCAGACCTCCGGAACCGGTGATCACCGGCTGCAGGGTACATTCGCCAAGCTTATCATATGCTTTCTGGAGAAGATCGGCCAGAGTTTCCTGAATGTTTGCAAAATGTCTTTGATAATCGGCAAACAACAGGGTTTGATTTTCATCAAGAATCGCGATTTTTACGGTGGTAGATCCGATATCAATTCCTAATGTATATGTATTCATAAAATGTGAGTCAGCCTCCTCGTGTCGTATCTGTTGTAGATCTGTCAAATATTCTTTCTTATTATAAGTAAACAATAAGATAAAGATTCCGTAACATTATACGACAAAGTTTTTAAAATGACAATGTATAACTTTCACAATTTGTAAGGGTAAACAGGTGTGGGATTCTGAAAAACAGATAAAAATAATCTGATTTTAATATGTGAAAATATATCAGCTGTTTAGATCATGCAATCTATCACAGTATAAACAGCCGGATTTCCTCTGGCTGCGTACTTTACTTTTTATGCAATACAAGTTATACTGAAAAACAGTAAAAATTTTACCGCAGAAAGAGGAAACAGAAATATGGCAGAATATAAGTTGCTGAAAACAGAGGGGCGTGCAAAAAGGGCAGAGTTTCATACGGTCCACGGCACAATACAGACCCCTGTATTTATGAATGTAGGAACCATCGGTGCCATTAAAGGCGCAGTGTCCACAATGGATCTTCATGAGATTGGAACTCAGGTAGAGCTTTCCAATACCTATCATCTTCATGTGCGCCCTGGTGATAAGGTGGTAAAACAGCTTGGCGGACTTCACAAGTTCATGGTATGGGACAAACCGATCCTGACCGATTCCGGCGGATTCCAGGTATTTTCACTTTCCAAGCTCCGTAAGATCAAGGAGGAAGGTGTTCATTTTCAGTCTCATATTGACGGACACAAAATCTTTATGGGACCGGAGGAAAGTATGCAGATCCAGTCCAATCTTGCCTCCACCATTGCCATGGCCTTTGATGAATGTCCAAGCAGTGTTGCAGACAGAGATTATGTGCAGAAATCAGTAGAGAGAACTACTAGATGGCTTGCCAGATGTAAAACAGAAATGGCAAGGCTGAACAGCCTTCCGGATACTATCAATAAAGATCAGCTTCTTTTTGGTATCAATCAGGGCGCGATTTATGAAGATATCCGTATCGAGCATGCAAAAGAAATTGCAAAAATGGATTTGGACGGCTATGCGGTAGGCGGACTTGCAGTAGGAGAAACCCACGAAGAAATGTATCGGATCCTGGATGCGGTAGTTCCGTATCTGCCTCAGGATAAACCTACTTATCTGATGGGAGTGGGAACGCCTGCCAATATTCTTGAAGGTGTGGACAGAGGTGTGGATTTCTTTGACTGCGTATATCCAAGCAGAAACGGACGTCATGGCCATGTGTACACCAATCATGGAAAAATGAATATGTTCAATGCAAAATATGAACTGGATACAAGACCTATAGAAGAGGGATGCCAGTGTCCTGCCTGCCGTCATTACAGCAGAGCCTATATCCGTCATCTTCTGAAAGCAAAGGAAATGCTGGGAATGCGTCTTTGTGTTCTTCATAATCTGTATTTCTATAATCACATGATGGAGGAGATCAGAGAAGCCCTTGATGAGGGCAGATTTGCAGAATATAAGAAAATGCGTCTGGAGGGCTTCCTCAGGGGAGAATAAAACTGTATAAATAAAATGTAGAAATAGAAAAAAACAACAAAAACACTTGAAGAAATTTTTATTTTTGTGTATGATATGTTATAATGTTTCCGGACAGGGAAGCAGGTAAGACAGTCAGAAAACAGGAGGAAACAAAATGGAAGCAAGCGGAGCTGCAAGTATGGGTATGATGCTCATATGGATGGTGATCATTTTTGGAATCATGTATTTCCTGATGATCCGCCCTCAGAAAAAAGAGCAGAAAAGACTTCAGGCTATGCTGAACAGTATGGAAGTAGGCGACAGCGTTGTAACAACAAGCGGTTTCTACGGTGTTGTTATTGACATGACAGAAGAAGACGTTATTGTAGAGTTTGGAAACAACAAAAACTGCCGTATTCCTATGAGAAAACAGGCAATTGCAGAAGTAGAAAAAGCAGAGCAGGCAACTGCATAATGAAAAAATAAGCACCGGGTGACCGGTGCTTATTTTTTGCTGGAAATTGCTCTAAAATAAAGCGTTTTAGCAGATATAGTCTGAATGACACAAACTAAGACAGTATTTATATATAACTTTTTCGCTTTAACAGGTTGAATTCTTCTGCAAAGTGCGTTATTATAGTAACAATCCAAAAAGGAAAGGGGTCTGCAGGGTAGTTTTCTGCGGAAAAAGAAAATAAGGAAATGGAATACAGGATTGCATTGATCCCCGGAGATGGGATTGGACCGGAAATTGTAAGAGAGGCCAGGAAAGTTCTGGATGCTGTCTGCAGCAGATACGGTCATAAATTTATATACTCAGAGGTTTTGTTAGGTGGCGCATCCATTGATGCACATGGAGTTCCGCTGACAGAGGAAGCAGTAGAAACTGCAAAGGCTTCAGATGCGGTTCTGATGGGCTCTATTGGAGGAGATGCAAAGACTTCTCCCTGGTACAGACTGGAGCCGTCCAGACGCCCGGAGGCAGGACTGCTGGCAATCCGCAAGGAGCTGAATCTTTTTGCAAATCTTCGTCCTGCATACCTGTATCAGGAACTGAAGGCAGCCTGCCCACTGAAAGAAGAGGTTATAGGAGAAGGATTTGACATGATCATTGTCAGAGAGCTTACCGGAGGCCTTTATTTCGGGGAAAGAAAAACGGTTGAGGAAAATGGAATAGAAACAGCCATTGATACACTTTCCTATAACGAAAATGAAATCCGCCGTATTGCAGTAAAAGCTTTTGATATTGCAATGAAGAGAAGGAAAAAGGTGACAAGTGTAGATAAGGCAAATGTACTGGATTCTTCCCGACTTTGGAGAAAAGTTGTGGAAGAGGTGGCAAAGGATTATCCGGAGGTTACTCTGGAGCATATGCTGGTAGACAACTGCGCTATGCAGCTTGTCCATAATCCGGGACAGTTTGATGTGATCCTTACAGAGAATATGTTTGGAGATATTCTTTCTGATGAGGCGAGCATGGTAACCGGTTCTATCGGAATGCTTTCTTCAGCAAGTCTGAATGATACAAAATTCGGGCTTTATGAGCCCAGCCACGGTTCTGCGCCGGATATTGCCGGACAGAATAAGGCAAATCCTGTTGCGACTATTCTTTCCGCAGCCATGATGCTCCGATATTCTCTTGATTTGGATAAGGAAGCAGACGCAGTGGAAATGGCAGTACAGAAGGTTCTTGCAGACGGATACCGGACATGCGATATTATGTCAGAAGGATGTATGCCGGTAGGAACCGAAGAAATGGGAGATTTGATCGCGGCAGCAGTGTGACAGAATAAAACCGGAATTATCTACCGGACACTGCTTTGCAGAAAAGATCAGTTGTGATTGATTGGTTTTTGAATTTACAGTAAACATCAGGCAGAATAATCTGTCTTGTCATACAGAAGGGAGAGACATACACATGAGAAGTGATGCAGTAAAAAAAGGTTCACAGCAGGCTCCGCACAGGTCCCTGTTTAATGCTCTTGGATTTACAAAGGAAGAAATGGAACGTCCCATGGTGGGAATCGTAAGTTCTTATAATGAAATTGTTCCCGGACATATGAATCTTGATAAAATAGTGGACGCGGTAAAACAGGGAGTTGCCATGGCAGGCGGAACGCCTGTGGTATTCCCGGCTATTGCTGTCTGCGACGGTATTGCCATGGGACATACAGGAATGAAATATTCTCTGGTAACAAGAGATCTGATCGCGGATTCCACAGAGGCAATGGCAATGGCCCATCAGTTTGACGCCCTGGTAATGGTGCCAAACTGCGACAAAAATGTTCCCGGGCTTCTGATGGCAGCAGCCAGGATCAATGTACCTACTGTATTTGTCAGCGGAGGTCCCATGCTTGCAGGCCGTATCCACGGACACAAAACCAGTCTTTCCAGTATGTTTGAAGCAGTGGGCGCTTATGCGGCAGGAAATATTTCTGAGGATGAGCTGACAGAATATGAAAACAAAACCTGTCCTACCTGCGGATCCTGTTCCGGTATGTATACTGCAAACTCCATGAACTGCCTCACAGAGGTTCTGGGCATGGGACTTGGCGGAAACGGAACAATCCCCGCAGTTTATTCTGAGAGGATCCGTCTTGCCAAACGTGCAGGAATGCAGGTTATGGAAATGTACAGAAGAAATATCCGTCCGAGAGATATTATGACTGAGGAAGCCATTCTCAATGCTCTGACTGTGGATATGGCTCTCGGCTGCTCCACAAACAGTATGCTTCATCTTCCGGCTATCGCTCATGAGATCGGCATGGATTTTGATATCAGCTTTGCAAACAGCATCAGTGAAAAAACGCCGAACCTCTGTCACCTTGCTCCGGCAGGACCTACTTATATGGAAGATTTAAACGCAGCCGGCGGTGTTTATGCAGTTATGAATGAGCTGGACAAAAAAGGTCTGCTTCATACAGAGTGCATGACTGTCACAGGAAAGACAGTAGGAGAAAACATTAAAAACTGTGTGAATCTGGATCCGGAGGTAATACGTCCCATTGACAATCCATACAGTCAGACCGGAGGACTTGCGGTGCTGAAAGGCAACCTTGCTCCTGACGGCGGCGTGGTCAAACGTTCGGCGGTTGTGCAGGAAATGATGGTTCATGAGGGCCCTGCCAGAGTGTTTGACTGTGAAGAGGACGCTATCGACGCCATCAAGGGCGGAAAAATTGTACCGGGAGATGTAGTTGTGATCCGCTACGAAGGACCGAAAGGCGGACCGGGAATGAGAGAGATGCTGAATCCTACTTCTGCAATTGCAGGCATGGGTCTTGGTTCTTCTGTGGCGCTGATCACAGACGGAAGATTCAGCGGTGCATCCCGAGGAGCCTCTATCGGACATGTTTCTCCGGAGGCGGCTGTAGGAGGTCCTATTGCGCTGATCGAAGAAGGGGACATCATCAGTATTGATATTCCGGGACTGAAACTGGAAGTAAAAGTTTCCAATGAGGAAATGAAAGCAAGAAGAGAGAAATGGCAGCCCAGAGAACCAAAAGTAACAACAGGATATCTGGCAAGATATGCGTCTATGGTAACCTCCGGAAACCGCGGAGCGATCCTTGAGGTACCGAAGACTCAGAAATAATAAGCTTATTCGTCGTACAAAACAGTCCGGAGAGGACTTCACAGGCATTACGAAACAGTGACAATTTTACAGCGGATCGAAGAGATACATCATAAAATACAGAGGGAATAAGGAGGAAACATATGCAGCTGACAGGTGCGGAAATCATTATAGAATGTCTGAAGGAACAGGGCGTGGATACCGTTTTCGGATATCCGGGCGGAGCAATTCTGAACGTCTATGATGCACTTTATAAATACAGAGATGAAATTCATCATGTTCTGACCTCCCATGAGCAGGGAGCAGCTCATGCGGCAGACGGCTATGCCCGTGCAACCGGAAAAGTGGGAGTGTGTATGGCAACTTCAGGACCGGGAGCCACAAACCTGGTAACCGGGATCGCCACTGCATATATGGATTCTGTTCCGGTAGTGGCTATTACTGCAAACGTAGGGAAACCTCTTCTGGGAAAGGACTCCTTCCAGGAAGTGGACATTGCAGGAATTGTTATGCCAATCACCAAGCACAGTTACATTGTAAAGGATATCACCAAGCTTGCGGATACTATGAGAAAGGCTTTTTATATTGCAAAGAGCGGACGTCCGGGACCGGTTCTGGTGGATGTGACAAAGGATGTAACAGGAGCGTTTTATGATTATTCTCCCCGTCGCCCGGCAACTGTGAACCGTGAGACAAGCGAAATCCACAGGGAGGATGTGGAGACGGCAGTAGAAATGATCTGTGAGGCGAAGAAACCGTTTATTTTTGTTGGCGGCGGTTCCGTGATCTCCGGCGCATCAACAGAGATTGCAGAGCTTTCTCACAGGATCCAGGCTCCGGTATGTGACAGCCTTATGGGAAAGGGCGGTTTTTCAGGGGAAGATCCCTACTATACAGGAATGCTGGGAATGCATGGAACAAAAACCTCCAATCTGGGTGTCAGTCAGTGTGACCTTCTGATCGTTCTGGGAGCCCGGTTCAGTGACCGTGTAACCGGAAATGCAAAAACCTTTGCCAATAAAGCAAAGATTCTTCAGATCGACATTGATGCTGCGGAAATAAATAAAAATGTTCTGGTAGATGCTTACATAGAGGGAGATATCAGGGAAGTTTTAAGAAGACTTCTGGAGGAGGTCCCGGAGAAAAAACATCCTCAGTGGATGGAGCATATTCAGGAGATGAAAGCGAAATATCCTCTGAATTATGACCATACTCAGCTTACAGGTCCGTATATTATAGAGAAGCTTTATGAGCTGACAGATGGTGATGCGATCATCACCACAGATGTGGGACAGCATCAGATGTGGACTGCTCAGTATTATAAATACAAAGAACCGAGAACCTTTTTAAGCTCCGGCGGTCTGGGAACCATGGGCTTTGGTCTGGGAGCAGCTATCGGAGCCAAAATGGGAAGACCGGAAAAGACTGTGGTAAATATTGCAGGTGACGGCTGCTTCCGAATGAACATGAATGAGATTGCAACAGCAGTGCGCTGTGGAAAACCACTTGTGCAGATTGTACTGAACAACCATGTTCTGGGAATGGTGCGTCAGTGGCAGACTTTATTCTACGATCACAGATATTCGCATACTGTATTAAATGATGCAGTGGATTTTGTGAAGATCGCTGAGGGCATGGGAGCAAAGGCTGTCCGGGTCACAAAAATGGAGGAAGTGGAACCTGCGCTTAGAGAGGCTCTGTCTTATAACGGACCGATCGTTCTTGACTGTTGGATCGACCAGGATCTCAGCGTGTTTCCTATGGTGCCTGCCGGGGCAAACATTGATGATGTTTTTGACGAGGAGGATATGAAAAATGAGCAGAGTGTATAACTTTTCCGCCGGACCGGCCGTATTGCCGGAACAGGTATTGAAAGAGCTGGCTGAAGAAATGATGGATTACCGGGGCTGCGGTATGTCTGTAATGGAAATGAGTCACAGAAGTCCTGAATTTCAGCAGATCATTGATGAAGCAGAGCAGGATCTGAGAGATCTGATGAATATTCCGGACAACTATAAGGTCCTTTTTCTGCAGGGAGGGGCATCTCAGCAGTTTGCCATGATTCCCATGAATCTGATGAAAAATGGAGTGGCAGATTATATTGTCACCGGACAGTGGGCAAAAAAAGCTTATCAGGAAGCACAGAAGTATGGAAAAGTTAATAAAATCGCATCTTCTGAGGATAAGACCTTTTCCTATATTCCGGACTGCAGCAATCTGGATATCAGTCCTGATGCGGATTATGTGTATATCTGCGAAAACAATACGATCTATGGAACAAAATTTAAAACTCTTCCAAATACAAAAGGCAAGACTCTGGTGGCAGACGTTTCCTCCTGCTTCCTTTCAGAGCCTGTTGATGTAAGTAAATACGGAATTATTTACGGCGGAGTTCAGAAAAATATCGGGCCTGCGGGAATGGTGATCGTGATCATCCGTGAAGATCTGATCACCGGGGACGTTCTTCCCGGAACACCTACTATGCTTACCTACAAAACCCACGCAGATGCAGGCTCCCTTTACAATACTCCCAATGCTTATTGCATTTATGTGTGCGGAAAGGTATTCAAGTGGCTAAAATCCATGGGCGGACTGGAAGAGATGAAGCGGAGAAATGAGGAAAAGGCAAAAATCCTCTATGATTTCCTGGACGAAAGTAAACTCTTTAAAGGAACCGTGGAGCCGGAGTCCCGCTCTTTGATGAATGTGCCTTTTGTGACAGGAGATAAAGACCTGGATGCGAAATTTGTAACAGAAGCAAAAGCAGCAGGATTTGTAAATCTGAAAGGTCACAGAACTGTAGGCGGTATGCGGGCCAGCATTTACAATGCAATGCCGAAAGAGGGAGTGGAAGCCCTTGTTGCTTTTATGAAAAAATTTGAGGAGGAGAATGCGTAATGTTCCAGTACCATTGCCTGAATCCTGTTGCTGAGCGTGGTCTGAAGCTGTTCAGCGAGGATTACAGAAAAACAGAAAATATCAATGAAGCAGACGCTGTTCTTGTGAGAAGCGCCAGGATGCATGATATGGAGCTTGGTGATTCTGTAAAGGCCATTGCCCGTGCCGGCGCCGGTGTAAACAATATTCCTGTTGATGCCTGTGCGGAAAAAGGAATCGTTGTTTTTAACACTCCGGGAGCGAATGCCAACGGCGTAAAGGAGCTGGTCATTGCCGGAATGCTTCTCGCTTCCCGTGACATTGTGGGCGGTATCGAGTGGGTAGCCGGTCAGAAGGACAAAGAAAATATCGACAAGCTTGCAGAAAAACAGAAAAAACAGTTTGCAGGCTGTGAGATCAGTGGCAAAAAGCTTGGTATCATCGGTCTTGGAGCCATTGGAGCTATGGTTGCCAATTCTGCCACTCATCTGGGAATGGAGGTTTACGGTTATGATCCGTATATTTCCATTGATGCTGCATGGAATCTTTCCAGAACCATCAAGCACAGCAAATCTCTTGATGAGATCTACAGTCAGTGCGATTACATTACCATTCATGTGCCTCTTTTTGATAGCACACGCAAAATGATCAACAAAGAAGCTTTTGATAAAATGAAAGACGGAGTGGTTCTTTTAAACTTTGCCAGAGATCTTCTTGTTGATGAAGAAGCGCTGATCAACGCTCTGGAAAGCGGGAAAGTGAAAAAATACGTGACAGATTTTGCCAATCCTCTTGTGGCAGGCCGGGAAGGAATCCTGGTAACTCCTCATCTGGGAGCTTCTACAGAGGAATCAGAAGAAAACTGTGCGGAAATGGCAGTAAAAGAATTGAGGAATTTCCTTGAAAACGGAAATATAAAAAACTCAGTGAATTTCCCGAACTGTGATATGGGAACCTGCGTATCTGTGGGACGTATAGCCATCTGCCACAGAAATATCCCCAACATGATCAGTCAGGTTACGAAAATCCTTGGCGCAGAGGGACTGAATATTGCAGATATGACAAATAAGAGTAAAGGTGAATACGCGTATACTCTGATCGATCTGGAAAGCGCAGCCTCCCAGGAGGCCCTTGAAGAGCTTCGTGCTGTAGAGGGCGTATCCAAGGTGCGGGTGATCAAATAAAAGCTAATAAAAAGTTTTTCTGGCATAAATAAAAGGCCTCTCCTGTCTGTGTGCAGGAGAGGCTGTATCCGTAAGGGCAAATATATATTTTTTCTGAGGCATTCACTTTGGAGTGAGTGCCTTCTTTATTTGGAACCAAAACGGCAAAGCCGGTTCTCTCTCTATAGCCTGAACAGAAAAAAGAAACATTACTGTCTGGAAGCAATAAATTCCAGAACTTCTTCTTTGGATGGCATAACCCGAAGCGCGCCTTTTCTGGTGGTAATAAGAGAAGCTGCTGCGTTGGCAAAGGTCAGAAGTTCTTTTAAGTTTTCAGCAGTAAGATCTTCCAGACCATGATCCAGAACATAGTTGAGAGCGCTTGCACAGAACGTGTCTCCGGCTCCAGTAGTTTCAATGGTATTTTCCTGAAGGAAAGGAGCAACTTCTACTTTGAGATTCTTATAATAAGCGCGGCTTCCATCTTTTCCCATGGTGATCAGTACAAGAGGAATATTGTATTTTTCTCGGATCAGGGCAGCTCCCTTGTCGTAATCAGTGGTTCCGAAAAGAAATTCGACTTCATTGTCAGAAATTTTCAGTACATCGCATTTTCCCATTCCATATTCAATCTCTCTTCGGGCATTTTCAAGAGAATTCCACAGAGGAGGGCGGAGATTCGGGTCAAAAGTAATAATACAGCCAGCCTCTTTTGCCAGCTGGATGGCATGACGGGTTGCTTCTCTGACGCCTTCGTGAGTGGAAGAAAGGGTACCGAAATGGAAAATGCGGGAATCTTCAATCAGTTCTTTCTGAACCTCGTCTTTTGTGAGCATCATATCTGCTCCGGGATCACGGTAAAAAGAAAAATCGCGGTCTCCGTCAGGATAGGTGTGGACAAAAGCAAGGGTAGTATGGTGCTTTTTGTCCAGAATCAGGTTACGGGTATCGATTCCTACTTCTTCTACAGCCTTTTTTAACTGGTTTCCGAACATATCACTTCCTACTTTGCCGATAAAGGCTGTTTTTTTGCCAAGCTTCTGAAGCATGGCAAGCACATTGCAGGGAGCGCCGCCCGGATTTGCTTCCATCAGAGGATTTCCCTGAGCGCTGTCACCGTTTTCGGTAAAATCAATCAGCAGTTCGCCAAGTGCAGTTACATCGTATTTTCTGGTTTCCATAATAAACCTCCCATATTAATTTTTTCTTGTCAATCTGCTTTTTCTCACGTATTCCTTTTTAGACTGGCTTTCTAAGTCGCCTGAATATTCTGTGAGAAATACAATCTCCGTATCTTAAAAAAACAGACAGGAAAATTTCATTTTTTTTGTTATTATCAATTTAGCGTAGAGGAGCAATTTTGTCAAACAAAATTCTGCTGAATCTTTATTTTTTGCAGTAAAAATGGTAAAATAATCATATTACAGATTCTTTTGCAGTGGGAAATCTGATTGTTTTAGATAACGGATATCCTTTTTGGCACAGGAATCGGTCAGGAGGTTGGAGAAAATGAATGGAAAAGCGTATGATTATATGGACTGGCCTGGAATTGAAGCAATCATATATGGAGAGGAAGTATCCCCAAAAGATATTATGGCGCCAAGACTTACTCCGGACGGAGTGCTGCTTCAGGGATTTTTTCCGGATGCGGAAAAGGCGGAGGCAGTGACAGAGAAAAAAGTATACCCTATGGAAAGGGAAGATGAGGCAGGATATTTTGCAGTACTGATCCCGGGCAGAAAGATTCCCTCATATTTGTATCGGGTAACAAAAAACGGAGAGACAAAGGAGTTTGCAGATCCTTATGCCTTTGCAGGACAGCTGACAGAAGAAGAGGAACGGGCTTTTTGTGCAGGCGTTTATTATCACGCCTATAAAAAACTGGGCGCCCATGTGATGAACATAGACGGAACCGAGGGAACCGGCTTTGCCGTTTGGGCTCCAAATGCAGTAAGTGTAAGCGTTGTGGGAGATTTTAACGGCTGGGACGGCAGAGGGCATCTGATGCACAGACGGCCAATGTCAGGTATTTTTGAACTTTTTGTTCCCGGAGTAAAAAAAGGAGATCTTTATAAATATGAGATTAAAATCAGAGGCGGGCAGACAATTCTGAAGGCAGATCCTTATGGAGCCTGCACAGAGATTTTTCCTGCCACAGCATCCATAGTGGCAGAAGCAGGCGGAGGCATTACCTGGACAGATGATTTCTGGATGGCGGAACGAAAAAAATATGCGGACAGAAATCAGCCGATATCTGTTTATGAGACAGATCTTGCCCTTTGGAATGACAGCCGGGAACTTGTTTCTTATGTAAAAAAACTGGGATATACCCATGTGGAACTTCATCCGGTTATGGGATATCTGGATGAGGAGACAGGACCTTATTCCACATTTTCTTACTATGCCCCTGACCGGAGACATGGAATGCCGGAGGACTTTGCCCGTCTGGTCAATGAGCTTCACAGAGAAAATATCGGTGTGATACTGGACTGGACTCCGGCTCATTTTCCACGCCACGGAGAGGGACTGGAATGCTTTGACGGAACGCCTCTTTATGAAGTGCAGGACCCTGCAATGGCAGTTCACCCTATGTGGGACACACTTCTTTATAATTATGAGAGCCCAATGGTGAAAGACTTCCTGATCGCCAATGCTTTTTACTGGACAGAGGTATATCATGTGGACGGCTTCCGTGTGGATGATGTAGATTCTATGCTCTATCTGGATTATGGAAGAGAGGGAGAAAACTGGAAGCCAAATCTTTATGGAACCAATGAGAATCTGGCGGCAGTGGAGTTTCTGAAGCATCTGAATTCCATAATGAAGAAAAAGCATCCGGGTGTGTTGATGATCGCACAGGAGGATGGGCTCTGGCCGGAGCTTACAGATCATGTAGAAAATGATCATATTGGCTTTGACTATAAATGGAATAATAACTGGACCAGTGATTTTATCCATTATCTGGAACTTGATCCTGCTCAGCGCCAGTATGACCATGATCAGCTTACTTTGTCCATGCTTTATGCCTACTGTGAACATTATGTACTGACACTGGGAACAAGAGATGTTGGAGAGATCAGTGGATTTATGGAAAAGCTACCGGGCAACGAGAGTCAGAAGCTTGCCCAGATAAGGGCTGCCTACACCTATCAGATGCTTCATCCGGGAATTAAGATGACTTCTCCGGGCAAAGAACTTTCCCGGGAAATGGAAGCTTTTTTCCATGATCTGAATGAACTGTACTGTTCTCATCCTGCACTGTGGCAGAAGGATCATGAATATGAAGGCTTTGAGTGGATCCAGCTGATGAAATATGAAGAAAATGTACTGGCCTTCATGCGTAAAACAGAAAATCCTCAGGAAACCCTTCTGGCAGTTGTGAACTTTGCGGCAGTGCCTTATGAAAACTACCAGATCGGAGTTCCCTTTAAGGGAAAATACAAAGAAATCTTTAACAGCGACCGTAAAGAGTACGGAGGTCAGGGAATAGGAAATCCAAGAGCAAAATCCAGCAGGCCGGAAGAATGCGATGAGAGAGAAAATTCTCTGAAGCTCCGGATTCCAGCGTTTGGAGCCGTTGTATTATCCTGTACTCTCACAGAAAAAGCGGAAAAGAAACCTCTGAAAAAGCCTGCATCCCGCAAAAGATCAACAGGAACAACAGAAAAGAAATCCTCAAAAAAGCCGGCAGCCTAAAAGAAAAAGTTCTTGCTTTTTTCTGAAAATCTAGTATAATATCATGTGTGTCATGCACAGGCTGGAATAGCTCAGTCGGTAGAGCACTTCACTCGTAATGAAGGGGTCGTGAGTTCGAGTCTCATTTCCAGCTTTTATTATACAGATATCAGTAAGAGATACATATTATTTAAATAAAAAACTGTTCTTTCAGAATATGAGAGAACAGTTTTTTATTTTTAAAAGGAAGCGTCCGGGGCAGAAGTGTTGTTCAGGAAAACGGAAATATTCCGCTTTTGCGGATGGATTTTGGTTTTGCTGCCACTTGCAATAGGCAGAGATTATGGTATGATTAAATATCAGTAAGGTATCTCAGATCATCTGTAAATCTATAGAAAGCGCAAATTTACTATTTTTACCGACTATACATTTATTATACGAGGAGAACTATTATGGATGAAACAGAACAGAGGATCATTGATCTTATAGAAGAGCACAGACAGGAAATCCTGGATTTTGCCCGGGATATCGAAGCACATCCGGAACCTGGGTTTCAGGAAGTCCGCACAGCGAAAAAAACAGCTGAACTTCTGAAAAAATATGGATATGATGTCCGGGAGGAAATTGCTCTGACCGGAGTTCGGGGAGACTGGAGCAGTGAAGAGTGCGCTTCTGATCGGATGTGTGGAACAGGAGAAAACGCTGCGGGAAAAGGTACAGGAAAGTACCCGAATATTTCAGTGATCGGAGAGATGGATGCCATTGGATGCAGGCTTCACCCAAAGGCAGATACAAAAAACGGAACGGCCCATGCCTGTGGCCACCACGCGCAGATGGCTGTTATGGCCGGAGCGGCAATGGTTTTTGCAGATGCTGAGATTCGGAAACAGCTTACAGGTTCTCTGACTTTTTTTGCTGTGCCGGCAGAGGAATATATTGATGCAGATAAAAGGACAGTCCTTCGAAAACAGGGGATCCGTTTTGGTTCCGGAAAAAGCGAAATGATCCGGATGGGGGAATTTGACAACACGGATCTTGTAATGACCACTCATGTGCATATGGTTCCGGTTGAGGAGGATTTTTATCTGGGAAATCCGGCCTGTAACGGTTTTACAGCAGAGAGAGTGACTGTCCGGGGAAAAGCAGCTCATGCAGCCATTGATCCCTGGAACGGAGTCAATGCTTTGAGCATTACTTCAAGCGCCATTCAGATGATGGGTCTGATGCGGGAAACTTTCCGGGAGGAGGATCATGTGCGGCTTCACAATGTGATCAGGAAAGCCGGAGATGTGGTAAACAGTGTACCCGATGAGGCGGTTGTGGAAACGAAGATCAGAGCTTCTTCTCTGGAACGGATTCAGGAAGTACAGGAAATGATCGACCGGGCTTATGATGGAGCCGCCTATGCTTTTGGCGGAAAAATTGAAAGGGAAAGGATTCCCGGGTATATGCCTGTCCGCCAGAGGGCGGCAGATCCGGCGCTGATTCAGGCAGCAGAGGAGCTGGGTGTTTCGTTTCGGACTGTGAAGTCGGGAGATTTTAACAATGCATGTACGGACATGGGAGATCTTACCCAGCTGTTTCCGGTAGTGAACTTTACGTTCCGGGGCTTTGAGGGGCGTCTTCACGGAGAGGATTTCCGGATTACAGACGAAGATAAGGCGTATATCCTTCCGACAAAGCTTATGGCGCTTACCATTTACCGGCTTTTGAGAAATGATGCCCGGGAGGCAAAAAAGATTGCGGATGATTTTACTCCGGTTTTTGACAAAAAACAATATATAGAGTATATTGAAAAGCAAATGTAATGATACAGAGATATGACAGAATATTATGGGGTACAGTGATATGCAAACAGTAACAATATACATAAAAGTACCCCGTATAGAAAATGTGTGGGACAGAAACCGTAAGGAGGCAGTATAAAAAACAGAGATGACAGAAAATTGTTTGGAATTAAAAAATATCAGAAAAGGATTTTCAGATGAGGAGGAAGTTTTAAAGGGTATCAGCCTTGCGATTGGAAAAGGCGAGTTTATTACTCTTCTGGGCTCTTCCGGATGCGGAAAAACAACAACACTCCGTATTATTGCAGGGCTTGAAATGCCGGATGCCGGACAGGTGTTTCTGGATGGAAAGGATGTGACAGCCCTTAATCCGGAGGATCGTGATGTAAATACGGTATTTCAGAATTATGCGCTTTTTCCTCATATGAACGTCGCAGATAACATCGGTTACGGGCTGAAACTGAAAAAAGTTCCCAGGACTGAAATCCGCAGAAGGGTAAAGGAAATGCTGGAGCTGGTGCAGCTTCCGGGCTATGAAAAAAGAAAGCCTTCTGAGCTTTCCGGAGGTCAGAAACAGAGAGTTGCCATTGCCAGAGCGCTGATTAATAATCCCAGTGTGCTTCTTCTGGATGAACCCTTGGGCGCCCTTGACCTTCAGCTGAGACGGGCCATGCAGGCTGAACTGAAAAGGCTTCAGAAAAAGCTTGGGATTACGTTTATTTATATTACTCATGATCAGGAAGAGGCCATTAATATGTCTGATCGGATCGCAGTGATGAATCACGGGACTTTTGAGCAGATCGGAACTCCGGATGAAATCTACAATCACCCCCGTACAAGCTATGTGGCAACCTTTGTGGGAAATGCCAATATCCTGAAAGGGGAAGCAAAGGGTATGGAAAACGGAAATGTG
Source organism: Blautia sp. XA-2221 (assembly GCF_028767025.1). GTDB lineage: Bacteria > Bacillota > Clostridia > Lachnospirales > Lachnospiraceae > Blautia_A. Next base: position 28,185 of record NZ_JAJQXX010000014.1, on the reverse strand, counting down.
AAAGTCGGCATATCAGGAGGCTGTATTCAGGTTGCTTCTGCGGAAGAAATCCATCCGGGAGAAAAAGTAACTGTGGCAGTTCGGAGCGAAAACATAAGAATTGATGAGGAATGTTCCTGCGGTCTTTCGGCGGTGGTAACGGAAAAAAATTTTGCAGGCGGACTTCTTCGAGTGGTTCTGGAGCTTACAGACGGCACAGAGCTTGTGGCAAGCCGTTATGGAATTGATGCCAGAGTGCAGCAGGGACAAACCGTCAGTGTGTGCTTTGCGCCGGAGGATGCGGTTTTTGTGGACCGTGATACTTTCCGGGAAGGCGGGGAGGCCTGAGGATGAAAGGGACAAAACAAAAAAAGAAAACCACCTCTGTATGGATGATCCTGCCTCTGTATTTTTTTACTCTGGTGTTTGTGGCAGGCCCTCTTATCTATATGGTTGCTCTGAGCTTTGCTCAGCCGGGAAGCGGAACCTCTGTGGAGTGGAACCTGACTTTTGAAAATTACAGAAAGATTCTGGATCCGGTTTATCTTCAGACTTTCCGGGAATCTTTTCAGCTTGCTCTGACCAGTACGGTGATCATATGTCTGGTGGGATATCCTTTCGGGTATTTTATGGCAAAAATGTCTGAAACCTGGAAAAAAAGAGCCATGCTTCTTCTGATGCTGCCGTTCTGGATCAATTCTCTGATCCGCCTTTACGGATGGATCATTATCCTTCAGAATAAGGGTGTACTGAATTACATATTAAAGGGACTGGGCATTATCGACAGGCCTTTAAAGATTCTGTACAGTTATCCGGCTATTGTAGTGGGTATGGTCTATGTACTTCTTCCGTTTATGATCCTTTCCGTATATTCCAGTGCGGAAAAGCTGGACTGGTCTCTTGTGGAGGCAGCCCGTGATCTTGGAGCGGGAAAAATCAAAGCATTCTGGACCGTTTCTTTTAAGCTGACTCTTCCGGGACTTCTGTCAGGAGTGATCCTTACTTTTATTCCGTCTATGGGACTATTCTTTATTGCGGATATTCTGGGAGGAAATAAGATCGTTCTGGTAGGAAGTCTGATCCAGGAGCAGATGACAAGAGGAAACAACTGGCCCTTTGCAGCAGCTCTTGCAGTGGTGCTTATGATCCTCACCTCACTGATGATCGGTCTTTACCGTAAAATAACAAATGTAAAAGAATTGGAGGGAATCGGATGAAAAAAAATACGAAGCTCTCCGGACTGTATCTTGGGATTGTGTTTTTTCTGATGTATCTGCCGGTAGCGGTGGTGATCATTTTTTCTTTTAATGAGTCCAGGCTTCCTGTGCGGTTTACCGGATTTTCCCTGAAGTGGTACCAGGAGCTTTTAAATGACAGAGCCATGATCGAAGCGCTGGGGAACAGTCTGATACTGGGCGTATCAAGCTGTCTTGTTTCCGCAGTGATCGGAACGCTGGGAGCAGTGGGGCTTTCCAGGATACACTGGAAAACAAAGGGAGCGCTGGAGTATATTTCCATTCTGCCTCTGATGATCCCGGAGATTATTCTTGGAATGGTGCTCATGGCATTTTTTTATCTTCTGGATATGCCGTTTGGAATGCTGACCCTTCTTCTGGGACACACGGTTTTTTGTGTACCTTATATTTTAATGCAGGTAAAAGCAAGACTGGCAGGAATGGATCCTTCTCTGGAGGAAGCGGCCCGTGATCTTGGTGCAGGAAGCTTCCGGGCTTTCTGGGACATTACGCTGCCTCTTATTATGCCGGCAGTTATGTCGGGATCGCTTCTGGCATTTGCCATGTCCATGGATGATGTGGTAATCAGTATTTTTGTAAACGGTCCTCGTATCTCAACTCTTCCGGTAAAGGTTTATACGCAGCTGAAAACAGGAGTGACACCGGAGATCAATGCACTTTGTACTCTGATGCTTGCTGCTACTCTGGGAGTTCTGCTTATTTATACATTGGTTGCCAGATTGATAAAAGGAAAAAACAGAACTGCCTGTAAACGGAATGAGCAATAACAAAACAGGCTCTTTTCAACCACATAAAAATAGATTATACTAAAACAGTACAGATTAAAGCTATATATAGGAGGAAAACATGAAAAAATTACTTGTAATGGCATTATGTTCAGCTTTGACAGTAACTTCAGCAGCGGTTCCGGTCAGTGCAGATTCTGATAAGGAATTAGTACTGTTTACCTGGGAAAATATGTTCCCTCAGGAGGTATTGGACGGATTTGAAAAAGAAACAGGCATAAAGGTCATCTATTCCAATTTTGACACAGATGAAACCATGCTGGAAAAGCTTTCCATGGCAAAGGGCGGAGATTACGATATTGTAATTGCAGACGATTACATTCTGGAAAATGTGATTCAGGAAGGACTGGCAGAAAAGCTGGATAAATCAAAACTGTCTGGTTTTGAAAATATCAATCCTCTTTATCAGGGACAGTTCTATGATCCGGAGAATGAATATACAGTTCCCTACGGGGCAGGAATCCCCCTGATCGTTTATGACCCGGAAATGGTTGATATTGATATTAAGGGATATGCAGATCTCTGGGATCCTTCTCTGGAAGACAGCATTGCTCTGGTTGCCAACTACCGTGTGATCAATGGAATCACCAATCTGATGCTTGGAAAGAGCATGAATGAAGAGGATGTAGATTCCATAAAGGAAACAGGCGAAAAGCTTCTGGAGCTTGCTCCCAATGTGCGTCTGATCCAGGACGACAACACACAGAATGCGCTTCTGAACGGAGAGGCAAGCGTTGGCTTCCTTTATACCTCACAGGTAACAGCTGCTCTTGCAGAATATCCGGAGCTTAAAGTGGTTTATCCGGAAGAAGGTCTGGGATTTGGGATAATGGGAATGTTCATTCCAAGTCAGGCCCCTGACAAAGAGGCTGCATACCAGTTTATGGATTACATCCTTCAGCCGGAGATCGCTGCGCAGTGTACAGATTTTATTGGATACTACAGCACAAATAAAGCGGCGGATGAGCTGGTAAATCCGGATCTGGTAGTGCCGGATTCTGTAAAAAAAGGTGATATCGTACAAAACGTAAGCGCAGAAGCAGAAGAGCAGTACAGCAAAAACTGGACAGAATTTAAGGCAGCCTGCGACTGACGGAAATAAGGGGGTTACAGGATGGAAATTTATAAAGGAACAGCAACTTTTTCCGGAATTGCCATCGGTAAAATACTGTATTACAACAGAGGCGAATACCAGATACGGCAGTGCCTGGTAAGCAACATAAAAAAAGAACTGCAGGAATTTTATGCAGCCAGGGCGCAGGCAGTGAAAGAGCTGGAAGAACTTTATGAAAAAAACAGAAGTGTGAATGAACAGGAGGCAAAGGTTCTTCTGGGACAGATCAGGCTTCTGGAATCAGAAAGTTATCAGAAGGCCATTGAAAGCTGTATTTCTCTGGAGAAGGTAAATGCGGCATACGCGATCATGACAAACAGGGATGAGCTTACAGAAACTTTCCGGAATCTGGAGGAACCTGTGGTGCGCCGGCGCATCCAGGATATCCAGGAAATTTCCGCACGGCTGATCCGGCTTCTCGGAGGCTCCTGTACCCGGATCAGTCTGGGAGACGAACCGGTGATCATTGTGGCAGAATCCCTGGCACCTACAGAAATCATGGAGATGGATAAGGAAAAGCTTCTGGCGGTTGTCATGCACCATGGTTCCGCGGTTTCTCATACTTCTATTATGACAAAGACGATGGAGATCCCTACCCTTGTGGACATAGAAGCAGATGCTGAGTGGGACGGTCAGACAGCCATTGTGGACGGTTATACAGGAACCCTGTATCTGAATCCGGATGCAGAGATCAAGAGAGAGTACAGGATCCGTCTGGAAGCGGATAAAAAAGAAAAAGAAGAACTTCTGAAGCTGAAGAACCAGACAGATGAAACAGCAGACGGAAAAAAGATCGGACTTTATGCAAACATTGGGAACATGAGCGATCTGAACAATGTTCTTTTTTACGGAGCAGCGGGGATCGGTCTTCTGCGCAGTGAGTTTCAGTATCTGGGAAGAGAAAATTATCCCAGAGAAAATGAACTTTTCCGTGCATATAAACAGCTTGCAGAAACTATGGGAGATCGGCTCACCGTAATACGTACCTCGGATCTGGGCGCAGATAAACAGGCTTCCTATCTGGATATTCCGGAAGAAACAAATCCCATTATGGGAAATCGGGGAATTCGGCTTTGTCTGGATCGCAGACGTATGTTTAAGGCGCAGCTTCGTGCCATTTACCGGGCCAGCGCCTATGGAAACCTTGCTATCATGTACCCTATGGTTTCTTCAGAAGCTGAAATGGATGAAATTGAAAAAATCATCGGTGAAGTAAAGAACGGGCTGAAAGAAAAAGAAATCCCTTTCAGTGACATACAGACAAGTATTATGATCGAAACCCCGGCTGCGGTGATGATCAGCCGTGAGCTTGCAAAAAGAGTGGATTTTTTAAGTATTGGCACAAATGATCTGACCCAGTACACTCTGGCTATGGACAGACAGAATCCTCTTTTGAAAAATAAATATGACGATCATCATCCTGCCATTCTGCGCATGATACGTATGGTGGTGGACGCTGCTCATGCGGAAGGGAAAAAAGCAGGGATCTGCGGTGAGATTGCAGCGGATACAGAGCTGACAGAAACTTTTCTCCGAATGGGAGTGGATTTTCTGTCTGTTGTTCCGGCCTGTATCCTTCCGGTAAGAAAGGCTCTGAGAGACACGGATCTGAGCGTCGGTGAAAGGTCGGAGGCTGAACCCGGTATTTAAGTAAGAAAGGCAGATCATGAAAAATAAAAGTAAAGTAATTCTTCTTCCCTGTAACTCCTACAGGGAAGAACTTGTTTATGACAATTTAAAAAAGGGATTAAGGCTTCTTGGCGGGCTGGAGTCTCTTGTGAGAAAAAATGAGAAAATCCTTTTAAAGCCAAATCTTCTGAAGAGGGCAGAGGTAGAAAAGGCAGTGATCACTCACCCGGCAGTGGTGGGAATGTTTGGGAAACTTTTAAGGGAAGAAGGCTATGAAAAGGTGATCCTGGCAGATTCCTGCGGACATGGAAATACCACAAAAGTCATTGCCGGAACCGGAATGGACACATATCTTCAGAAGCTTGATATCCCGGCTGTTGATTTTTCGGAGGGTATTCGCACTCCGTATGAGCAAGGTGTTCAGGCAAAAGAATTTATTCTTGGAAAAGAACTTCTGGAAAGTGACTGTGTAATCTCTCTGTGCAAAATGAAAACCCATGCGCTGGAGCGGATCACAGGCGCAGTGAAGAACAGCTATGGATTTATTTATGGTTTACACAAAGCAAAAGGACATACTCTTTTTCCAAGCGCGGACAGTTTTGCGAGAATGCTGATCGATCTGAATCAGTGCGTAAACCCCAGACTTTATATTATGGACGGCATTACAGCCATGGAGGGAAACGGACCGGGATCAGGAGACCCTGTTGATATGAAGGTCATGCTGATGTCCGCAGATCCGGTAGCGCTGGACAGTGTATTCTGCCGTCTGGTGCATCTGAAGCCACAAATGGTTCCGACCTGCTATCATGGAGAAAAAATGGGACTTGGAACCTGGAAGGAAGAGGAAATAGAGCTTCTGACACCGGAAGGTCAGATTTCCATAACAGAGGCTGTGAAAAAATATGGAAATCCGGAATTTAACGTAGACAGAAGAGTAATAAAAGCAGGGATCTGGGAAAAAATGGCAAAAGCGTTGAATCTTTTCCAGAAAAAACCGTACATTGAGGAATCCAGGTGTATCTGCTGCGGAATCTGTGTGAAAAGCTGTCCAGTGCCGGAAAAGGCAGTGGACTTTAAAAACGGAAAAGACTATCCTCCGGTTTATGATTACAAAAAATGCATCCGATGTTTTTGTTGTCAGGAAATGTGCCCGGAAAAGGCAATTAAAGTAAAGTGATATGTATAAGGGGGCGGCCGTCAGGCCGCCCCCTTATACATATATGGAATAAAATTATCCCAGAAGTTTTTTCATTTCCCGTATAAAATTCGGGGTGGTTCCGCAGCAGCCTCCGATGATTCCTGCGCCGTTTTCCACAAGGATCTTCATATGCTTTGCGAAGTCTACGGGGTTCATGCTGTATACGGCATTGCCCTGATCGTCAATAACAGGCATTCCGGCGTTTGGCTTTGCAATGACCGGGATAGAAACTGACTCACGGATATTACGGACAATAGATACAAGCTGATCCGGTCCTACAGAACAGTTGATTCCGACAGCTGCGGCTCCTGCGCTCTCAAAGGCAACAGCAGCTTCTATAGCATTTCCGCCGCTGAAGATACTTCCGTCAGCTTCTACTGTAACGGTACACATAACAGGAAGATCGCAGACAGAATTGGCGGCATCCACTGCGGCCAGAGTTTCTTCAATACTAATCATGGTTTCTGCTACGATCAGATCCACTCCTGCATTTTTCAGGATCGTAATCTGTTCTTTATACATTTCAAAGGCATCTTCGTAGGTATATTCACCGTCAGCAGTGACAAACTGTCCGGAAGTGGTAATGTCACCTGCCACAAGAGCTTTGTTTCCGGCAATTTCTCTGGAGTAACCAACCAGGGTACTGTTGATCTCCTGAATTTTATTTTCCAGTCCGTGCTGTTTCAGATTCAGCCGGTTTCCTCCGAAAGTGGGGGCGTAAATAATCTGGCTTCCTGCTTCGATATAAGATTTCTGGAGATTCTGTATCACATCTTTGTGTTCGATTACCCAACGCTCTGTGCAGATGCCTCGGGGCATTCCCTGAGCCATAAGATTGGAACCGGTGGCTCCGTCAAGAAAAAGAATATTTTCTGTTAATTTCTGAAATTCCTGTTTTGTCATAATAGCTGCCTCCTCTGTGATTTTGATTATAAGCAGCCCGTATGCAAGCTCCGCATATCCTGCGAAAAGGTGCTTATGTTTTAATGACATAACTGTAATTGTATTTCTGTGTCATTATAGCATTTTCCGGCGTCTGTGACTACAAAAATATAGAAAAATGTTCTGTCCGGAAAAATTCCAAATACAATATAATAAAGCCTTTTTACACAGAAAAATACCAGGGGGTGGGAGAGTGCTATGAATTTATTTGATTTTACCTATTGTGGGAATTATAACAGGCATATTCAGAATCTTTCCAGAATGGTTCCTGAAAAGTGGAGTTTTGGCGAGAATGAAGACAGAGGGATCCTGAAAGGTTATCTGGAGCATACGTTTCAAAGAGTGTATGAGGAGGGGAAGGTACTGGAAGAAGACTGCTATGCGATTTTTAACACAGGTCTTTTTAATTATTATTATCAGCCGGTGTATGCGTTTTTTGTGAAAAATCTGGTTCCGGACCGTCAGAAGTGGTTTCTGGAAGGGTTTTACACAGAATATTATTTATTAAAATCAGGAATCGTCAGTCTTCCGGAGAGGGCGGAATATGTAAAAAATCCTGCGGATCTTGTGTTTGATTCACGTTTGGAGATCATCCCTCAGTATGAGCATATTTTTGGAGATGAGGAAAATATTCAGAGACTTCCGGAAAATGTCAGGACAAGCAGGATGAAAGTACAGCTTTTTGACGGAGCTTTGCGTCAGGCCCGGCATATGCTGGAGGCTGATTACCGGACAGCAGTGCCCCAATATTACGATCACGGGATCCAGCTTTTGATTCCTGTCTGCCTTCAGAATCCGGGAAAGGCGGATCTGGCTCTTGCCTGTGTAAAAACATCAGATGGAAAAAAGTATCTGGGCAGGACGTGTCTGACAATTAAGATGGCTTATCATAATGCAAGACTTCTCGCCAGACTTGACAGCAGCTGGCTGCATCCCTGATATATGGAAGAAATGAAATTCTGCTAATTTTAAAAATCGTGTAAAAGCTATTGAAATCCCCCTGTTTTTGTGATATACAGGTAGAGTTGCCCTGTATTATGGAAACAGGGGGATTTTTTAGGGAGGAAAGGTCATGAGCAATAAATTGATTGATTTTATGAATATCTCAAAGACGTATGGGATGCAGACCGTTCTGGATGATTTTAACCTTTACATAAGAGAAAATGAATTCCTGACACTTCTGGGACCCAGCGGCTGTGGAAAAACAACCACTCTCCGTATTCTGGGAGGGTTTGAAACACCCGATGCAGGACGTGTGATCTTTGACGGAAAGGACATTACGGATCTGCCGCCAAATAAGAGACAGCTGAATACAGTATTCCAGAAATATGCGCTTTTTACCCATATGACTATTGCGGATAACATTGCTTTTGGACTGAAGATCAAAAATAAAAGCAAACAGTATATTCATGATAAAATAAAATATGCATTAAAGCTGGTGAATCTGGACGGATTTGAAAACCGTATGCCGGATTCTTTAAGCGGTGGGCAGCAGCAGAGGATCGCCATTGCCCGTGCCATTGTAAATGAACCAAAGGTTCTTCTTCTGGACGAGCCGCTGGGGGCCCTTGATCTAAAACTGCGCCAGGATATGCAGTATGAGCTGATCCGTCTGAAAAATGAGCTGGGTATTACCTTTTTGTATGTAACGCATGATCAGGAGGAGGCTCTTACCATGTCTGACACGATTGTGGTAATGAATCAGGGTTATATTCAGCAGATCGGAACGCCGGAAAAAATATATAATGAGCCGGAAAATGCGTTTGTTGCGGACTTTATCGGGGAAAGCAATATTATTCCGGCTACTATGGTGGAAGACCGTCTGGTTAAGATCCTGGGTGTAAATTTTGCCTGTGTGGACGAGGGGTTCGGACAGAACAAGCCGGTTGATGTTGTGATACGTCCTGAGGATATTGACCTGCTGAAGCCGGGGCAGGGAAGTATGGACGGTGTTGTGACGCACCTGATCTTCAAGGGTGTTCATTACGAGATGGAAGTCATGGCAAATAATTATGAATGGCTGGTCCACAGTACAGATATGTTTCCTGTGGGAACAGAGGTCAGCATTCATGTAGATCCTTTTGATATCCAGATAATGAAAAAACCGGAATCTGAGGATGAGGAGGCGGTAAACATTGAAGAATAAGCGTCTTCTGGCAGGTCCATATCTTTTCTGGTCCGTGTCCTTTGTTGTGATCCCCCTTCTGGTGATTGTCTATTATGCGTTTACCACAGATAAGGGTGGATTTACCTTTGCCAATCTGGCGCAGATCACCACGCCGGAAAATCTGAAGGCACTGGGGATTTCTGTGCTTTTGTCTCTGGTAAGCACTCTGATCTGTCTGGTGCTGGCTTACCCTCTGGCAATGATATTAAGCCAGAAGCAGGTCAGTCAGACAAGTTTTATCGTATTGATTTTTATTCTGCCCATGTGGATGAATTTCCTTTTAAGAACCATGGCATGGCAGACGCTTCTGGAAAAGAACGGTGTTATAAACAGTATCCTGAGTTTTTTTCATCTGCCGGCTTTGGAGATTATCAATACACCTTATGCCATTGTTCTTGGAATGGTATACAATTTCCTGCCTTTTATGGTACTGCCGATTTACAATGTGCTGATTAAAATTGATTCCAATGTGCTGAATGCGGCAAGGGATCTGGGGGCAAATCCCGTACAGACTTTTGTAAAAGTAACGTTTCCTTTAAGTATTCCAGGTGTGATCAGCGGAATTACCATGGTGTTTGTGCCTGCGCTTACAACCTTTGTGATTTCTGACCTTCTGGGAGGCGGAAAGATTCTTCTCATCGGAAATGTGATCGAGCAGTCCTTTAAGCAGAACAGCAACTGGCATGTGGGAAGTGGACTTTCTCTTGTACTGATGGTATTTATTATTGCCAGCATGGCTCTTGTTGCAAAATATGACAAAGGAGAAGGAGGTACGGCATTTTGATAAAAAAATCTTTGCAGAAGCTGTATCTGGCTCTGATTTTTATAATACTTTACGCTCCTATTGTCACCTTGATCGTTTTGTCTTTTAATCAGTCAAAAACAAGGTCAAAATGGGGCGGATTCACCCTGAAATGGTATAAGGAGCTGTTTCAGAATGAACAGATCATGAGTGCATTTTACACTACACTGGTCATTGCCTTTCTTTCTGCGGCAGTAGCAACCGTTATAGGAACCGCCGCAGCCATTGCCATCCAGGGAATGAAAAACAGATGGCGTACTCTTTATATGGGAGTAACAAATATTCCGATGATGAATGCGGAAATTGTAATGGGCGTGTCTTTGATGCTGCTTTTTATCGCCTGTCGTATGACTTTAGGATTTGGAACGATCCTGATCGCTCATATTACTTTTAATATTCCGTATGTGATACTCAGTGTGGCGCCCAAGCTGAAGCAGACAAATCGTCATGTATATGAGGCGGCTCTGGATCTGGGAGCCTCTCCTCTGAATGCTTTTTTTAAGGTGGTATTCCCGGACATTATACCTGGGGTGCTGTCCGGATTTATGCTGGCATTTACCATGTCTCTGGATGATTTTGTAATCACCCACTTTACAAAAGGACCGGGAATAGATACCCTTTCCACAAAAATCTACACAGAAGTGCGAAAGGGGATCAAACCGGAAATTTATGCATTGTCCACCATTATGTTTGTGACAGTCCTTGTGCTTCTGATTCTGATCAATTATTCTCCGGAAGAAAAAGAGGAGAGCAGAAAAAAACGGGTGAAAAAGCCGTCAAAAGTAAAGAAAGTTCTTTTTCGCCGTGTGATCCCGGCAGTGATCTGCGCAGTTTTTGTGTTTGGAGGCTTTTATTATGCCCGGGAAACCAATATGATGAATTCCGAAAAAGTGGTTGTTTACAACTGGGGAGAATACCTTGATCCAGAGGTTCTTACCATGTTTGAGGAAGAAACGGGAATTGATGTTGTGTATGAGGAATTTGAAACAAACGAGATTCTTTATCCCAAGATCAGCTCCGGTGCCATTGCCTATGATGTGATCTGTCCAAGTGATTACATGATCCAGAGGATGATAGAAAATGATCTCCTTGCGGAAATCAATTTTGACAACATTCCCAATATTAAAAATATTGGAAAAGATTATATGGAACAGTCCAGACAGTTTGATCCGGAAAATAAATATTCCGTTCCATACTGCTGGGGAACCGTAGGCATTCTTTACAACAAAACTATGGTAGAGGAACCGATAACAAGCTGGTCTGTTTTGTGGGATGAAAAATACAAAGATAATATCCTTATGCAGGACTCTGTAAGGGATGCTTTTGGGGTGACCTTGAAGTATCTGGGGTATTCTCTGAATTCCACAGATCTTGATGAACTGACTGAGGCAAGAGATCTTCTGATCAAACAGAAACCTCTGGTACAGGCCTATGTGATCGACCAGGTTCGCGATAAGATGATCGGAAATGAGGCTGCTATCGGTGTGATTTATTCCGGAGAGGCCATTTACACTCAAAAGGAAAATCCTGATCTGGAATATGTGATTCCGGAAGAGGGAAGCAATATCTGGATCGATTCCTGGGTGATTCCGAAAAATGCAGAAAACAAGGAGAATGCAGAAAAATTCATTAATTTCCTTTGCAGACCGGAGATTGCCCTGATGAATTTTGAGTATATTACATATTCCACACCGAATACAGAAGCCAGGAAGATGATCGAGGATGAAGCAATCCGAAACAGTGAGATTGCGTTCCCGAACCTTTCAAAATATGACAATCTGGAAACTTTCCAGTATCTTGGAACTGAGGCAGACCAGACCTATGGCGAGCTGTGGAACCAGGTAAAATCCCATTGATGTAAGAAAAACTGTACACTCAGAGCAAAGCGGACTTATTCGCTTTGAAATCACTAAGTCCCTGAGGGACATGCTCCGCGTTATGCGCCAGATGGCAGACTGCTGCAGGCAGTCATATTCCTAATGCATCTGGCTGCATCCTTGCGGAGCCTTTTTTGTTACCAGGATAGGAGCTTGCTATCTTTGTTTCATATATCGTTTTTCAATCAGATTCAGGATGCTGTAAAGCCCCATTGCAATGATGCATAGTACAAGGATTGCCATCAGAACCGTAGTCAGCTTAAAGGTCTGGCTGGAATAAATGATCAGATAGCCAAGTCCCTGTCTGGCTCCGATAAATTCTCCGATGATGACGCCTACAAGACAAAGTCCGATGTTGACTTTCATAACACTCAGGATCAGAGGAACGGAGGAGGGCAGGACAATCTTTATCAGTTCATCCTTTTTTGTCCCTCCAAGGGTGGCGATCAGCTTTCGTTTATCCGGATCTACGTCCTGAAATCCTGTATAGAGATTAATTACGGAGCCAAAAATTGCCACAGACATACCTGCCACGATAATGGTTCTGACATTTGCGCCAAGCCATACGATCAAAAGAGGCGCAAGGGCAGACTTTGGCAGACTGTTCAGCACCACAAGGTAGGGTTCCAGAATTTTTGCAAGTTTCGGAAACAGCCATAGAAGGATGGCAATTCCAATTCCAAGGATCACCACAAAAAAGAAACTTACCAGAGTTTCCGTAAGAGTGATCCCGATATGAGTAAAAAGAGACTGGCTTCTGCACATATCCAGGAAATTTAATGCTATGGCAGAGGGACTGCTGAAAATAAAAGAGTCGATCCACCCGACACGGGCAGAGATTTCCCACAGAACAAGAAAACCTGCAAAAAGAGCCAGTCTGGAAATATTAACAAAATACTTTTCCCGCTTCAGTCGGGACAGATATTTTGTCTGGGCAGAGGAAAGGTCAGGCATATTGATTCAGCTCCTTCCAGATCAGATTAAAATAAGATTTGAAATCCGGTGCATTTCGCGAGGAAAGAGGCGTGCGGTTTTCAATATCAAGGTCAATGGAAATAATTTTTGCTACCGATGCAGGGCGTTTTGTCAGTATGATCACCCGGTCTGCCATGCTGATCGCTTCTGAAATATCGTGAGTGACCAGTATGGCAGGCTTGTTTTCTTTTTTCAGGATTTTCCCTATGTCGTCACTGACATTCAGCCGCGTCTGGTAATCCAGGGCAGAAAACGGCTCGTCAAGAAGGAGAAGCTCAGGTTTCAGAGCGAGGGTTCGGATCAGAGCCGCTCGCTGACGCATTCCCCCGGATAACTGAGAGGGACGGGCGGAGCGGAATTTGTCCAAACCATAGGTGCGGAGCATTTTTTCGATACAGGACAGCTTATCCGGGGTAAGTTCCCGGCGTACTTCCAGTCCCAGAAGTATATTTTTGTAAATCGTTCGCCATTCCAGAAGGTGATCTTTCTGAAGCATGTATCCCATCCGGGGGTCACCACGGGAAACAGATGTGCCGTTCATGAGAACAGAGCCCTGCTCAGGTTCCAGAAGTCCGCAGATAATATTGAGCAGTGTGGATTTTCCGCAGCCGGAAGGCCCCACAACAGCGAGAAATTCTCCTGGCATCAGATCAAAGGATATATGAGAAAGGGCGGCAGTTTCCCCGGAAGGCGTATGGTAGGAAAGAGAAATATCTCTTACTTCCAGAAGTGGTTTCATGAAAATACCTCCATATTTATAGATACAGCAGTTCAGATGAAATCTGAAAATGCTATATGTTATGATATGCGTGCCGGGAATCTTGTGTACAGAGATATTCCGGAAGTAGCTCTTTATGTTGACGCTGACGGCAAAAAGGGCTAAAATATGACCCATGAGCAAGTGGAAGATAAACGGAAAAACAGAAATTCTTTAACGGCGGGCAATAGGATTGTCTGCGGAAAATCTGACTGATATATAAGGAGTAAAGAAGCTTACATGAACAATAGAAATTATCAGAGAGAGCTGGATGCTCTGATCACCGGTTTTGAAAAAGAAAACAAAGTGCCACGACTGTTTCTTCACAGCTGCTGCGCACCCTGTTCCAGCTATGTACTGGAATATCTTTCCAAATATTTTGAAATTACAGTGTTTTTTTACAATCCAAATATTTCACCTAAAGAAGAATACGAAAAAAGGGTGGAGGAGATACGTCGTATGATCGGGGAGATGCAGTTTATCCACCCGGTGAAGCTGGTTGAGGGAATCTATGATCCACAGAGCTTTTTTCAGATGGCAAAGGGGCTGGAGCAGATTCCAGAGGGCGGCGAGCGATGCTTTCGCTGTTATCGTCTCCGCATGGAGGAGGCGGCGAAGCTGGCAAAGGAAGGCGGATATGATTATTTTACAACTACTCTGTCCATTAGCCCTCTGAAAAATGCGCCTAAAATAAATGAAATCGGTGAAGAGCTGGCAGATATTTATGGAGTGGAGCATCTTCCTTCGGATTTTAAGAAAAAAAACGGTTATAAACGTTCTGTTGAACTGTCCGTAGAGCATCATCTGTACCGTCAGGATTACTGTGGCTGCGTTTTTTCAAAAAGAGATAGAAATGAATAAATATACAAAAAATATTCTTTTTGTTTGATTTTTGGAAAAAGTGTGATATACTGGTAATAATCAGCCAGAAACACTTGAAATACAGAGCGGTATTTTATGTAAAAAAACAGTTGCTGCATGATTAATTATTAATATTATACAAAGGTGAGGAGTAATTATTATGGCACAGTTATGGGGAGGACGTTTTACAAAAGAAACGGATCAGCTTGTTTATAACTTCAATGCTTCGATTTCTTTTGATCAGAAGTTTTATGAGCAGGATATCAGAGGAAGCAAAGCTCATGTAAAAATGCTGGCAAAGCAGGGGATTCTCACGGAAAACGAGCGTGATCAGATTCTGGAAGGACTGGAAGGTATCCTTGAAGATGTAAAGTCAGGGAAGCTTGAAATCACTTCCGAGTACGAGGATATCCACAGCTTTGTGGAAGCAAATCTGATTGACAGGATCGGTGATCCGGGCAAAAAGCTTCATACAGGAAGAAGCCGCAACGATCAAGTGGCATTGGATATGAAGCTGTATACGAGAGATGAAGTGGATGCCATTGACGGTCTTTTAAAAGAGCTCCTTGTGGCACTTCAGAAGATTATGGAAGAAAATATCCATACTTATATGCCGGGCTTTACCCACCTTCAGAAAGCCCAGCCGGTCACTCTGGCTCACCATGTAGGGGCATATTTCGAGATGTTCCGGAGAGACAGAAGCCGTATGGCAGATATCCGAAAAAGAATGAATACCTGTCCTCTTGGCGCAGGGGCGCTGGCAGGCACCACCTATCCTCTTGACAGGGGATATACGGCAGAACTTCTGGGTTTTGATGAGCCCACAAGAAACAGTATGGATTCTGTATCGGACAGAGATTATGTGATCGAGCTTCTGTCTGCCCTGTCTACTGTGATGATGCATCTCAGCCGTTTTTCCGAGGAGATCATCCTGTGGAATTCCAATGAGTACCGTTTTGTGGAAATTGACGACGCATACAGCACAGGCAGCAGTATTATGCCTCAGAAAAAGAACCCTGACATTGCGGAGCTTCTTCGCGGAAAAACAGGCCGCGTGTACGGGGCATTGATGTCTATTCTCACAACTATGAAGGGAATTCCTCTGGCATACAACAAAGATATGCAGGAAGACAAGGAACTTACCTTTGATGCTATTGACACGGTAAAAGGCTGTCTTGCCCTGTTTACAGGCATGGTTTCTACCATGGAATTTCGCAAGGATGTAATGGAAGCAAGTGCAAAGAACGGCTTTACAAATGCCACAGATGCGGCAGATTATCTGGTAAACCACGGTGTTCCTTTCCGTGATGCTCACGGTATTGTAGGACGGTTGGTACTGACCTGTATTGACAGGGGGATTTCTCTGGATGAACTGCCCCTTGAAGATTATCAGGAGATCAGCCCTGTATTTGAAAAAGATATTTATGAGGCAATTAGCATGAAAACCTGCGTGGAAAAACGCTGTACCTACGGAGCGCCCGGTTCAGAGGTGATGGAACAGGTGATCAAAGCCAATCAGGAATATCTTCAAAATCACTGATACATAAGAAAAAATACTTGCATTTTTCCAGAAAATGTTATAGTATGTACAAGAACGACAAATGTATGCAACACAAAGACATAAAGTGAGGAGAGCGATTATTATGAGCGAGAAACTGAGAGTTGGTATTTTGGGAGCTACCGGAATGGTAGGACAGAGATTTATTTCTCTTCTGGAAAATCATCCATGGTTTCAGGTGGTTACACTTGCGGCCAGCCCGAGAAGTGCAGGAAAAACTTATGAAGAGGCTGTAGGCGGAAGATGGAAAATGGATACTCCGATGCCGGAAGCAGTAAAAAATATTGTTGTAATGAATGTAAATGAGGTAGAGAAGGTTGCTGCAACGGTTGACTTTGTTTTCTCTGCTGTAGATATGTCTAAGGACGAGATCAAGGCTATTGAGGAAGAATATGCAAAAACTGAAACTCCGGTTGTTTCCAACAACAGCGCCCACCGCTGGACACCGGATGTTCCTATGGTAGTCCCGGAAATCAATCCGGAGCATTTTGATGTAATTGAATTCCAGAAGAAACGTCTTGGAACAACAAGAGGATTTATCGCAGTAAAACCAAACTGCTCTATTCAGAGCTATGCGCCGGTACTTACTGCATGGAAAGAATTTGAGCCATATGAAGTAGTGGCTACTACATATCAGGCGATTTCCGGTGCCGGAAAGACTTTTAAAGACTGGCCGGAAATGGAACACAACATCATTCCGTACATTGGCGGAGAGGAAGAGAAAAGCGAAAAAGAGCCTCTGAGACTGTGGGGTAAGATCGAGGACGGCGTGATCATTCCGGCTCAGGAGCCAGTGATCACCTGCCAGTGTATCCGTGTACCGGTACTGAACGGCCACACAGCAGCTGTTTTTGTAAAATTCCGTAAGAAACCTACCAAAGAACAGCTGATCGAAGCGCTTCGCAACTTCAGCGGTGTTCCGCAGGAGCTTGAACTTCCAAGTGCGCCGAAGCACTTTATCCAGTATCTTGAGGAAGATAACCGCCCTCAGGTAACAGAGGATGTAAACTATGAAAACGGAATGGGCGTTTCTATTGGACGTCTCCGTGAGGATACGGTATACGATTATAAATTCGTAGGACTGTCCCATAACACAGTAAGAGGCGCTGCAGGCGGAGCTGTTCTCTGCGCAGAAACTCTGAAGGCAAAAGGATTTATCACAAAGAAATAAAATATTTACAAGATATATCAAAAAGCAGGCTGTCTGCTCTGGTTCACAGAGATAAGGCAGTCTGTTTTTTGTTGGCGGTATTTATTCTGTATGCCCTGGGACTTGTACATATAAATATCTGGCGGAAAAATGCCTTGGAAACCGCTTTTACTATTAGTTAGGTTGAAAATAATCTGGAAAATAGGTGATGACAGATAAAATTTTGGATGATATAATTATACTAATCAAAAAATCAGAAAAATAAGGTGGATTAAAATTTGGAAAGGAAGCAGATAAAAAAACAAACAGTTTATCTGTGTATTACTTTGCTAGTTCTGTTGGCAGGGCTTCTGGCATTGCGGCTCTGGTATGATAGCAAATGTATAAAGTTCCAGGACAAAAATATGGAAATACAGACACTGTATCTTCTGGATACTGGGAAAGGAAGTGTGCTGAAGGAAGAAGCAGACAAGGTCAGAAGTTTTTATGTAACAGACACCTCGGGGCGTTTTGAAACGCTGGAAGACCTGAAACTGTTTCCCAATCTGGAAGAATTGCATCTGACATATGATACAGGCGGTATGACAGATGAGGAAAAGGAAGAATTTCAGAAGCAGAGAGTCGGAATTATAAATATGCTGGAGGAAACCCTTCCAGATCTGAAAAAGCTGAAAAAATTAGACCTTACATATTTTGACTATTTTGAAGATTTGGATTTTCTTTCAGAATGCAGTCAGATAGAAGAACTGGATATTAACTATAATACGATCCGGAATATTCAGGGGCTCAGCAATATGAAAAATCTGCGGATTTTGAATCTGGCTTATAATCCCTTTACAGATATTTCACCTTTGTGTGAGCTGAAAAACCTGGAAGCAGTAAACCTGTATCAGGTTTCTGTGGACAATTTGGAGGTTTTAGCAGAGATTCCCTTGCTGAAATTAGTTGTTTATGAGCCGAAAAATAAAAAACAGGAAGAGATTTTACGGAAATTAGAGGACAGCGGCGTTATGGTACACAGAAAATATAAAAAAGGGTTTGAATATCTGATCAGAGAAATGGAAGAAGAGAGATGAACAGTGAGCATACAAAAACGATAAAGTTCGGGAGGGAAGACTATGAGTAAAAGCAGAGGCGCTGTAATTGCTGTAACCGCAACCATATTACTGGGTGCACTTTCCAGAGTAACCGTGCGTATTCCTTACATGGTCTGGGGATATTTTGATGCGTCATTTTTTATTTCATTTGTCTGGTGGCTTATTTATACAGGAAGTCTTTATGTGGCAATAAGAGAATATATGGAAAATATTGACAGTTATTTTAAGGTGATTCTTCAGGCAGTTCTGTTTGGAGGGGTAGCAGCTTTGGTAAAAACAGGAATCGATGTTCTTACAGAGCGGATAATAGTCAATATGAACAGCGGAAATGCTGTGATCTCAGTGTTTGTTATGGAACTGGAACTACTGATCTTTGGCAGTGGTGTGATCGTGTTTTTATATTATGTTGTAGCAAAAAAGAGAGTTTTTTCCTGGAAGAAATCTTTAAATGTATATGCGGGGATTATAGCGGGCGATCTTGCAGTTTATCTGGGAATGATCTATTATTATCTTTTGAAAACAGACTGGGCGCTGGAACGGTATTCAGGCGCAGTTCATCAGGTCGGAGAAGAACAGGCGAAGCTGAATCTGACAATAAAATTTGGTCAGGAATCCACTGGCGTGGGGATGTTGGTATTTGTAGTATTTTTTATCACATTGTGGCTGGGACTTCGCAAAAATGCAGAAGACAGGAAAAAGTGAAGAATCTTTAGGAAGGCTCCGATAAAAGAAACAATCTTTTTACAGAGGACTAAAATCAGGAGGGACGGAAATAAAAATAAACCAGATTAAAAATATGTCCATGACACTGCAATTATGGTAAACTATAATTGAATGACGATTCTATTTTTCCAAAGGAAAGAGGTGCCCTCTCATGTACGAAAATATTCGCTTAGAAACAAGTCGCCTGCTTCTCCGTCCAGTCAGTCCGGATGATCTGTTTACTGTCTATGCTTACTCTTCCGATGTAGAGCATGTAAAATATATGAAATACTATCCAGACGAATCTATCGAAGTGTGCCGGGATTTTCTTATGCAGTCATGTAAGGAATGGAAAAAAACATTCCCCCGCTATTATGTATTTGCTGTCATACAAAATAGCAAACACATTGGAGAGGTTTCTGTTTACGCTGAAGATGAGGCTTTTACAATCGGAGAACTTGGATGGATCATTCACAGAGATTACTGTAAAAAAGGATATGCCTCAGAAGCTACACAGGCACTTTTCAGCTTTTGCCAAGATATTCTTCATCTTAACAAAATCACTGCCTGCTGTGACAGCAGGAATTCTGCATCCATCAAAATCATAAAAACTCTTGGTATGACCTTAAAAGAAAAAGACATCCCCAGAAAATATCTAAAACGTCACGAAACCGCTTTTGAAATAAGAGCAGAAAAAATATTACGATAAGCTCTCAGCAGAAGACTGACAGGGCAAATGTATCTATCGAAAACTTCTTCGATAGAAGAAAAGTAATGACTAGTAAATTTTCTAATGATATACTATAGTAAAGGCGATATATTATAATTTGAATTTAGGAGGGTGGATATGCAAAGCCCTAAGGTAAAACTTATATATAAAAATTTGGATTTATTTGTTAAGTTAAGCGTATTGATTAAAAAGATAGTTCGTATCTCGCCATATATATGCTGTTTTTCAGTTGCTATAGGGGTTATTGATATTTTATTAAAGGAGAATATACCAGGTTATTTATTAAAGGAGAATATAGTGAATTATGTTAGACTTATTTATTTAGTAACATTTGGGGTAAGTTTTTTAATGTTTTTCATATCTTTTTTTCTTGAATATATTTTTATGTTTCTATGGAAATGTCCTAAATGTAAAGGTAAATTTCCATGGTATAAGACAACTTTAGGATATTTAGGTGAAGAAGGCGGTAGTCTTATAAATAAATCGGTCAAGGATATTTGTGATCGTAGAGATAAGAAAATAACTTTAATTCAATATGAAAACAGCAATTTACTTATTCCCAAAAAGTGTCCGCATTGTAAGGAAGCTATATGGGAAAATAAGTAAACTATAATTTTTTATAGGACGATACTTTACCCACCGAGAAATTTAAAATAAGCTGATAACAATATATGAAACTGGGGCAGGTTTTCCTCTCCGGTTTTTGCAAGGGTTAATCTCATGAAATATGGAATTATAGGAACAGCAGGTCATGTGGATCACGGAAAGACCTGTCTGATCCGTGCGCTGACGGGAATCGATACAGACCGTTTGAAAGAAGAGAAAAAGCGGGGCATTACCATTGAGCTTGGTTTTGCCTGGATGGATTTCCCGAAAGGGGAGCGGGTAGGAATTGTGGATGTGCCCGGTCATGAAAAATTTGTAAAAAATATGCTTGCAGGCGTGGCAGGAATGGACATGGTAATGCTGATGGTTGCTGCAGATGAGGGAATTATGCCTCAGACAGTGGAGCATCTGGATATTCTGTCTGTTTTGG
Source organism: Blautia sp. XA-2221 (assembly GCF_028767025.1). Lineage (GTDB taxonomy): Bacteria > Bacillota > Clostridia > Lachnospirales > Lachnospiraceae > Blautia_A. The sequence goes on along the minus strand of NZ_JAJQXX010000014.1, from coordinate 7,570 downwards.
GTGTTCGCCGCGGTGTGATCGTGATCACAAAAACAGACGCAGCAGATCCAGAGCTTATTGAACTGGTGGAGGAGGATGTACGGGAACTGGTTAGGGGAACTTTTCTGGAGGATGCGCCTGTGGTTCCGGTTTCTGTGTACAGAAATCAGGGAATAGACAGGCTTCGGGATACGTTGTACCAGATGTACAGAGAGATTCCGGAGCATAAGGAAACATGCGCCTTCCGTCTGCCTGTTGACCGTGTATTTACGATGAAAGGATTTGGAACAGTTGTTACAGGAACGCTTTCCGGCGGAAAGATTAAGAAGGAACAGGAAGCCTGTCTTTATCCGGGAAATATTTCTGTAAAGATCCGCAGCATTCAGGTACATGAGATAAATGTGGAAGAAGCCCACCCAGGGCAGAGGGTGGCGCTGAATCTTCCGGACAGGAAAAAACAGGAGATCCGAAGAGGGGATGTGGTTGCCCTTAAAAACAGTATGTATCCGACTATGATGGCAGATGTGTCTCTGACTGTGCTGAAACATACGGAGCGTAGTGTCAAGAACGGAAGCAGGGTACATGTATACCACGGTACAGAGGAGCTTCTGGGAAAAGTGATCCTGCTTGACAGAGATGTGCTAAAAGCAGGGGAAACCTGTTATGCTCAGCTCCGGCTGGAAAAAGAAACGGTTATGGAAAAGGGAGAGAGGTTTGTGATTCGGTTTTATTCCCCGGCGGAAACCATTGGAGGCGGAATCGTTCTGGACGGTTGTCCAAGGAAGCATAAAAGAAATGACATAAAGGTTTTGGAAACCTGCCGGATCAAGGAAAACGGAAGCAGAGAGGAAATGCTGGAACTTTCTGTCCTGGAGCATTGGGGAAATTTTTTTTCTTTGGAGGAACTTGCAGGACGAAGCTCTCTTGATAAATCCGGATTGAAAAGTATTGCAGAGAAACTTTCAGAGAAAAAAATCCTGGTGCGCCTTAATGAAGATCTTTATATCCACAGGAAAGAAATGGATTTTTACCGAAAAAGGGCAGAAACAGTTCTGGATGGATTTCATAAGGAAAATCCCCTAAAAGAAGGCATGGGTATTGAAGAAATGCGAAGCAGGATGAAAATTTCAGAGGGGAAACTTGTAGATACTATCCTTGCTGTTTTAAAGGATGAAAAGGTGATCAAGGAAGAGCATGGATTGATCAGTAAAAAGGGATTCCGGGTTGTTCTGAAGGAAGATGAGGATGCTATGGCAAAAGAAATCCTCGCCCATTATCTGAATCAGGGCTTTGCTCCTGTTGCTACAGAGGTTTATCTGAAAGAGCATCAGGAACAGAAGAAATTTCCAGCCGTGTTTAAGTCGCTTTTGAACAAAAAAATACTGATCCGACTGGATGGTCAGTACTGTGTTCACCATGATTATTACGAGAAGGCCAGAAGCGCTTTCCGGGAAATGGCAGAAAAAAAACCGGAGATTGCCCTTGGAGAATACCGGGATTATCTGGGTTGCTCCCGGAAAGTTGCAATGGCGCTTCTGGAGCATTTTGACAAAAATGGTTTTACTAGAAAAACAGAAGGTGGAAGGATTCTGAAATCTTCTGATAAATAAAAGATTGCTGAAAATGAATAAAGCTTTAAAAGAAAATGGAAAACATGGAAGGGAGGTGAGTGATATGGCAAATACAGAAATTCGTTTGACACAGATGTCGACGACCTCCGGCTGAGCGGCGAAAAAAGGTCCTGAGACCCTTGCCCAAGTTTTGGGTAAGCTGCCAAAATTTAATGATCCCATGCTTTTGGTGGGAACAGAAACTGCGGATGATGCTGCAGTATACCGGATCAGTGAGGAACTGGCAATGATCCAGACAGTTGACTTTTTTACTCCTGTGGTGGATGATCCTTATCTGTTTGGGCAGATCGCAGCTGCAAATGCCCTAAGCGACGTATATGCCATGGGCGGAGAGCCTAAGGTGGCGCTGAATCTGGCTGCTTTTCCGGACTGCCTGGATATTGAGATCCTGGGAGAAATCCTTCAGGGCGGCGCGGATAAGGTGATGGAAGCAGGGGCTGTACTTGCAGGAGGTCATACCATTTCTGACAATGAGCCCAAGTACGGACTTTGCGTCAGCGGGTTTGTGAATCCGAAATCCATGTGGAAAAATTATGGGGCGCAGCCGGGGGATATTCTGGTTCTTACCAAACCTCTGGGCACAGGTATTATTTCCACTGCCATTAAAGGAGAACTTGCCTCCGAACAGGAGATAGATACTGCTGTAAAAACAATGGCTGCTTTAAATAAATATGCCAGGGACATTGCTGCGGGATTTGAAATCCACAGCTGCACAGATATCACAGGCTTTGGCCTGGCAGGACACGCCATGGAAATGGCAAAGGGCAGCGAAATGACACTGATCCTTCACACCGGGAAACTTCCGGTTTTGCCCGGGGTTCAGGAATATGCTCAGATGGGGCTGATTCCTGCGGGAGCCTACAGAAACCGGGAATATCTGGAAGCGGACGTTTTGAGTGAAATTGCAGGAACCTGGCAGGAAGATCTGGTGTACGATCCTCAGACGTCAGGAGGACTTATGCTTGCAGTAAAAAAAGAAGAGGCAGTTCAGCTTCTGGAACGTCTGGCTGAGTTTGATCTTCCAGGTACGGCTATTGGAGAGGTAACTTCAAAGCAGGAAAAATATCTGATACTAAAATAAACGGATAGAATATGAACAAAAATGAAATTTTAAGACAGCTTCCGAAGGTGGATCATCTCCTTCAGAAGCCGGAAACAGAAGAACTGTGCAGACTATATGGAAAAGACAGGATTCTTGGTATTCTCCGGGAAGAGCTGGACAATCTGAGAAATGAGCTTCTGGCAGGAAAAACAGCTGAACATACACAGCAAACAGAGGTTTTTATTTCCCGGCTGCTCCGACAGACAGTAGAGAGGACAAAGGCGCTGGAAGAGCCATCTTACCGCAGGGTTTTTAATGCAACGGGGATCCTTCTTCATACGAATCTGGGACGGGCGCCTCTTGGGAAACATCAGATGGAAGCGGCCATTCAGTCCATGCGCGGATTTTCCAATCTGGAATACAGCCTTTCGGAAGGGAAAAGAGGAAAAAGACAGGCTCATTATGCAGATGTGATCTGTCAGATCACGGGTGCGGAAGCTGCAGTGGCGGTGAACAATAACGCTGCGGCAGTGACCTTGATCCTTGCGGCTATGGCGCACAAAAAAGAAGTGATTGTTTCCAGGGGAGAGCTGATTGAGATCGGAGGACATTTCCGCATACCGGAGGTTATGGAGCAGAGCGGGGCTGTCCTTCGGGAAACCGGATGTACCAACCGGACCAGGATTTCAGATTATGAACATGCAGCGACAGAAGAAACTGCCGCATTTCTGAAGGTTCATACAAGCAATTATAAGATTGTGGGATTTACAGAGGAAACCTCAGTAGATGAGCTTTCTGCTCTGGGAAAAAGATATGGGATTCCTGTGATCGTTGATCTGGGAAGCGGTGTTCTGGTCAATCTTGAAAAATACAGACTTGTCCATGAGCCTACGGTAGGAGAAATCCTCCAAAAAGGGGCGGATGTAGTGTGCTTTTCCGGGGATAAGCTTCTGGGCGGTCCGCAGGCCGGGATTATTGTCGGAAAAAAGGAATACATACAAAAAATAGAACAGCATCCTCTGATGCGGGCGCTGCGTCTTGACAAATGTACAACTGCGGTTCTGGAAGCAACCTTCCGGGAGTATTTTCATGAGGAACAGGCATGGGAAAATATTCCTGTTCTTAAAATGATCGCAAGAACAAAAGAAGAGCTTCTTGATCAGGCAGAGGAAATTTCCCGGGAACTGAATTCATGTTCCTGTTCCGGAAAGATAGAAGTTACAGAAAGCAGCGCTGTGATCGGAGGAGGTTCTCTTCCTGGCGAAATAATGCCGGATTATGCAATAGAAATTTCGCCGGAAAAAGAAACTGCTCAACAGCTGGCGGACCGCCTCCGTCTGTGTTCTGTTCCCATTGTTTCCCATATAAAAAATGACAGGGTTTTACTTCAAATGCGTACGGTTTCAGAGGGAGAGAAGCGGGAGTTTGCAGAAGTGCTGAGAGAAGCGCTTTGTAAAAAATAAAAAAGTATTTATAAGGCGGTTTTGTAAAAAATGGCTGTGGAAATTGGTTCCACAGCCTCATTATATACTGGCGGATGCCTGTGAGAATCGAACTCACCCAGGGCGCTTTTAACGTCCAGCACAGGTTTTGAAGACCAGGGGGCACACCAGTTACCCAACGACACCCAAAATTTTTTTAATTATAGCAGTGTGGGAGAAATTTTTCAAGATGTTACTGTCTGAGTTACTATTGAGCGAATCCCAAAATAATGATATAATATGAACACTTAATGAATCCAAGCCGAAGGCACAGGATGAATTTAGTGAGAATTTATACCTGGACACTTAGCGAGGTCAAGAGATGCGCCGACCGAGATTAGTGACCATGGTATTTCCGAAACACTTAATGAATCCAAGCCAAAGGCGCAGGATGAATTTAGTGAGAATTTATACCTGGACACTTAGCGAGGTCAAGAGATGCGTCGACCGAGATTAGTGACCATGGTATTTCCGAAACACTTAATCGGGATACCAGTGATAACTGAATCCGGGCAGGCGGTGGTCTGACTTATGTAAAAAGCAGGAAAGGACAAGGGTGGTAAGAGATGAACTATGAAGATGTACAAAAAGTATCAAACGCGGCAGCTGCAAAAGCGCGGCTTGTAAACACCAGCTTCGGCAAATACTTTACAAGGGCTGTGATGGCAGGATTTTTTATTGTTCTTGCCATGATTTTTTCAAATGTAGTGGGAAATGTATTTTCCGGGGCAGAGCTTCCTGCCTGGGGCAAGTTTCTCAGCGCAGTGGTATTTTCCATTGCGGTTCTTCTGATTTCTATGATAGGTGGTGAGCTGTTTACCGGAAACAATTTTGTTATGGCTTTTGGCGCTTTTGACAAAAAAGTAACCTGGAAAGAAACCGGCAGGGTGTGGCTGATAAGCTATATCGGCAATTTTGTAGGCTGTGTGATCATGACTATGATTTTTATATGGGCAGGAGCAGCAGGGACCGAAGACTATTTTGCCGGATTTATTAACAACAAGCTTTCAATTCCAATGGGGGAAATGTTCTTCCGGGCTGTTCTCTGTAATTTCTTCGTATGTCTTGGCGTTCTTTGCGGCATCAAGATGAAAAGCGAGGCGGCTAAAATCCTGATGATCATCTTGTGTATTTCAGGATTCGTGATCAGCGGATTTGAACATAGTATTGCGAATATGAGTACCTTTATGGCTGCATACTGCCTGGTTCCGGGACTTTCCTTAACCGCTATGCTGAAAAGTATGCTGATAGTTACAATTGGAAATATGGTAGGCGGCGCGCTTCTTCTTGCCTGGCCGCTGAGAAAGATGAGTGCAGATCAGTAATGGGAAAAGCTTTATACATAGCGGAAAAACCAAGCGTGGCTCAGGAGTTTGCAAAAGCTCTTAAGATCAACGGTCAGAGAAGGGATGGCTATCTGGAATCCGAGGATTCTGTAGTGACCTGGTGCGTAGGGCATCTGGTCACTATGAGCTATCCGGAAAAATATGATATCAAGTACAAAAGGTGGAGTTTCGATACCCTGCCTTTTTTACCGCGCGATTTTAAGTATGAAGTCATTCCGGGAGTGCAGAAGCAGTTTCAGATAGTCAAAGGTCTTTTGAACCGACCGGATGTGGACACCATTTATGTATGTACAGACTCCGGACGTGAGGGAGAGTATATCTATCGTTTGGTGGCTCAGATGGCAGGCGTTCACGATAAGACTCAGAAGCGCGTGTGGATTGATTCCCAGACAGAAGAAGAGATTTTGAGGGGAATCCGGGAGGCAAAAGACATTTCTGAGTATGATAACCTTTCTGCGTCCGCCTATCTCCGGGCAAAAGAGGATTATCTTATGGGAATTAATTTTTCCCGTGTGCTGACCCTGAGATACGGGAACAGTGTGTCCAATTATCTGAAGACAAAATATCAGGCAATTTCTGTGGGCCGTGTTATGACCTGCGTTCTGGGAATGGTTGTGAGAAGAGAAAGGGAGATTCGCTCCTTTGTAAAAACACCATTTTACCGGGTTCTTGGCAGTATTTCTCTGGAGGGAGAAAATTTTGACGGCGAATGGCGGGCTGTGGAAGGCAGCAGATATTTTCAGTCCCCGTATCTTTACAAAGAAAATGGATTTAAAGAGAAAAAATATGCAGAACAGCTGATCGGAGAACTTAGCCAGAATCCTCCTCTTACCTGTCAGGTAGAAAAAGTCGAGCGAAAAAAAGAAAACAAGAATCCGCCTCTTCTTTTTAACCTGGCGGAGCTTCAGAATGTCTGTTCCAAGCTTTTTAAGATCAGCCCGGATGAGACTTTGAGGATCGTTCAGGAGCTTTATGAGAAAAAACTGGTTACTTATCCCAGAACAGATGCCCGTGTGCTTTCTACTGCAGTTGCAAAAGAAATTTACAAAAATATTTCCGGGCTTCGCAGATACCTGCAGATCAATGGGGCGGCAGACCAGGTTCTGGAAATGGGAACCTATAAAAGCATTGCAAAAACAAGGTATGTCAATGACAAACAGATCACAGACCATTATGCCATTATTCCCACAGGTCAGGGATTGAACGCTCTGAATTCTCTTTCTCTCACATCTCAGAGAGTGTATGAGACGATTGTGCGGCGATTTTTATGCATTTTTTATTCGCCAGCAGTTTATCAGAAGGTGAACCTGGTAACAGTTATGGAAAAAGAACGTCTTTTTTCATCTTTCCGTGTTCTTCAGAGCGAGGGATATCTGAAGATTGCAGCCAATTCTTTTGCGGCAAAAAAAGCCCCGGAAAAGTCTCAGGATTCAGAGGAAGAGGAAAATACATCCTGTAATGAGGTGCTTCTGGCAGCATTGCAGAAGCTGAAAAAGAATGATATACTTTCCGTGGATTCTCTGAGCATCAAGGAGGGAGAAATTTCTCCGCCCAAGCGGTACAATTCCGGTTCTATGATTCTTGCTATGGAAAATGCAGGCCAGCTGATCGAGGATGAAGAACTGAGAGCGCAGATTCGGGGAAGTGGTATCGGAACCAGCGCTACCAGAGCGGAAATCCTGAAAAAACTGTTTTCCATTAAATATCTTTCCCTGAATAAAAAGACTCAGGTGATCACACCTACACTACTGGGAGAAATGATTTTTGATGTGGTGAACTGTTCCATACGGCAGCTTCTCAACCCTGAGCTTACAGCAAGCTGGGAAAAAGGACTTACCTATGTGGCAGAGGGAAGTATCACACCTCAGGAGTATATGGACAAGCTGGAGCATTTTGTGCGGGTGCGGACGAATCAGGTGGAACAGAGCAATTATCAGTATGCGCTGAGACAGTTTTTTGATGCGGCGGCAGAAAATTATAAAAAGAAACCATCGGCTTCTAAACGAGGAGGAAAAAGTTTGAAACAAAGAGGTAGTGGGTAGAAAAAAATAAATTGCATAGCAAACAAGCCATCTTTCGGTGGCTTTTCAA
>NZ_JAJQXX010000013.1 GCF_028767025.1 Blautia sp. XA-2221 | reverse complement strand
GGCGGGTACAGTTAAGCACGGTATCAAATAATCCCCTTGCCTTTCGTATTTGCCGCCCAGTTCCTCAAATAATGATTTTGCCATTGTCTGTTACCTCCACATTCTTTTTTATTTTGAATGTCCGCAAAATCCGTCCTACATCCATTGGAGCTTATGACCGTTCTCATAATTTACGGAATTGACAATAAAGTGCGTGTGTATATGCCCCTTGTCTATATGCGTGGCTATCAGAACTTCATGCCCTTTCCATGCCTTTGTATGCTCTGCCAGCTCGACAGCGTTCTTGTGAGCCTGCTCCGGGGTTATTTCCTCGTCCTCATGGTAGGATTGCACATAATGCTTATAGGTTCTTCCGTCCGTCTTGCCCCACAGCTCCTTTGTGGCTTGCATTTCCTCCTTGACCGTCTCCGGCTCACAATGCAGACCGCTGACAAGCTTCTCCTCTGTCTTTTCTTTTTTCGTCACATAATCTATTGCGTGCCCTATGCCCGCCTTTGAAGATACCGCCTTAATGACTGCCATACTTTGTTCAGCTCCTCTCCATGCTTCCGCACTTCCGCTTCACTCGGCAACATTCCCCCCTCATTACACCTCTTTGCTATTTGGTTGAGGTTGTTCCCTATCCGTTTCAGTTCCGGGATAAGTTCTTTGATACCGTCCGTATTCTAATTTGTTACTCGCATGATATCATATTTTTTCTTTAATTACATCCCCCTAATTTTAATACACTGCCATTCGGCTTGCTTCTGTAACTAGCATCCGGTTAATTTTCTCCTGCATTGTTTCCGTTGCATCTTCATTGAAATGATAACGAACAACATAGACCGTCTGTCCTATTTTCTTTGTAAATATGTTTTTCTCTGTTTTTGTATTCATCATTTTTTCCATAATCATTTTTTTCCTTTCCTTTTGGATCCCGGCGAAGAGCCATTCCATTTGTCTCTGTCAGGACATTATTATTTAAACTCGGCTCAAAATAAGCACTTGCAGTTTCATAGGCTACCTATATATAGGCTTCTCTTTTATGCTTACAAAAATCCTTGTGATCACAGCACTTTTTTACCATAGAAGGCATTTTTTATATGCTTATATCTTGTTATACTGAGAAGCCCGACAAGGAGTAGGCACTTAAAGGTTATTCTCAGGCCCTTTATAGGCATTAAATAGGCACTTAAAAATACCTGTTTCTCCAGTGTTTATCATACTTTAGGCACTTAGGCACTTCATTTTTAAAATTAATAAGAAAAAAACATATACTTATAAAACCCATATATTTAAGCAGAATATATTTTAGGCTTTTCTAGTGCCTAATGCCTTTTCCAGCCAGATCAATAATTGACATCTTTCGTCCTCACCTTGACATGGATCCCACGAAATCCTCGGCAAAAACGACCATTTCCTACCGAGATATTCTTGTCATAAGTCATTCCATAATCAGATGACCGTTCCTTAAATCTCCTTGCAAAGGATCTTTCGCTTACGGGTACATCCAAGTTATCATTGCACCATCTGCAATAAGCAATATATAAATCTTTTGACGTAGCATGAGTGCCTTTTTCCAGTCTGATATATCCGGTTGATTCCAGGAACGATAGGATATTGTCATCATCCTCCTGCATTTCATCCATCAATAATTGGGATTTATTACTGATAGTAAACTGATAATCATTACGAATCAGTCTCTCTAATCCCTCAATACACCATAAAACTATGCCTTCCACTTCCTCCATCATCTTATCTGCCAAATAGGGATCATTGATTCTATCTGGCGGTACATCTTTTGTTTCCAGAATAATCTGACGTCTGTAAAAACCTTTACTCCTGTCAAAAAGCGACTTCAATGTACCATTTCCAAATGCCAGTATTCTGCAAACAAGCAGTCCCTGATAGCTTTGTTGGTTTTTTTTCTCTAAGTCCATTTCATCCTCAGCTGTAACAATTGCTTTAATCACATTAGTTGATGGTAATGCTTCTGTTTTCATATCATCATCCAAATACAACAGCTTGCCTTCCTGATCGGCTCTGGCAAACTTGTCGGTTTCCAGTTTCTGAAGACTTCCTGAATTCATGTTATGACCAAATATTCTTTTTAAAATTCTGCCAATACGGCTTTTACCTTCACCACCTTTTCCGATAATCAGCAGCATCTTCTGACCTCTATTGCTGGGAATGAGACAATATCCCATAAACTCCTGCAGGCAGACAATATCATCCTCTTCGAGCAATCCATCCAGGAATGCTAGCCATTTTTTTGGTTTAGATGCATCCTTGTTATAATTAACCGTCAATCGGTTTTGCGTCCATTCTTTCCGATTGATGAACTTCTGATTTACAAAATAGGTTCCATTCCTAAAATGAACCCGATCTTCTTTTATGGGAAGCGGATCTGAACGGGTGTACATCTTAAATCCATTTAAAATAGCCGTTACTTTAGATGAAATCCCGCTGGTCCAATAATGTTCAATAATATCCAGAATCTCTTTCTCCATTTCATCATTTGGAATTGAACGGTCTATATCATACAAGATTCCATTGATACACTTAATTTCATGTTGCTGTAGAATTGTCTGATACAGAAGGATTTCATTGATATGCTTGCCATCGAACCAGATTGGCAGTTCCATTTTGGATAAATTCTTTTCCACCTGTGTCTCTTCGGTTACTTCTTCAACTTTTTGTAATGCTTCCAGACGTGCAACCAGGTCGTCTGGAAGATTCTTCCTTAATTCGTTGCTCAATGCTCTTCACCTCCTCCTGACAGTCCAAAATCAATCTTGCACGATCTTCTAGTGAACCACTAAGAAGCACATCCATCTTGTATTCAATAAGTGTGTATTTTTCCATTGCTTCAACAAATAACGGATGCCAATCATCATCTTCAATTCTGGGAGCATAATCAACCTTCCATTTCTTTAAAAGATGGTAGTAGTCACTGTATACTCGAAAAAAACGAATCTGTTGTTCGTGAAAGAATTGATCCAGTGTCTGTTTCTTTTGTTTTGATTTTGGGTAATCTTTCGTCTTGTTATAGCTTTGGTATTTTTCATAAGGTACAGAAAAATCTTCTGCCAGTTTTTCAGCTGAGTCTTTTACAGAAAGATTGAAATATTTGGCAACAAAATCAATCACATCTCCATCTGCCTGACAGGCAAAACAATGATATCTTTTATCAAGCTTCATACTCGGATTCTTGTCTGGGTGAAACGGGCAGACGGCCATTCCATTTCGTCCTACTTTGATTCCATAATATTCTGCAGCACTTCTTGCAGTAACAGCTTCCTTTACAGCTTCAAATAATTTCATACCTGCTCCTTTCCGAGAAAATAAAAAGCACTCCCATTGATTCAATAACAAATACAACGGAATGCTCTATATCTCTAAATCACTAGAACGTGACTCTCCTTTATTCAATTTTCTTCTCTCTGCCTCTTCTCTCTGGATTTTTGCTACATTCTGTGCAAGTCTTTCCCTGATAGATGGCTTCACTTCCTTTTTGATTTCTTCTACAACAGTTTTTTTCTTCTCTGGCTGTTTTAACTGGTTGGTGATCCGTATGACCACTTTCTCCATTGCTGTTTCTATTTTTCTTATCAGACCATCCAGTCTTTTTATTGCATAATCCTTTTCTCTTTTGGAAGCCTTGTGTTTCGGATCCTGAATCCACTTTTTAGAATCTTCTGCCAGGCGAATATCATCTCTTCTAGTAGCCAACATTGCTTCTTTTGCAACTTTCTCTACTGCCTTGTCGTATGCTCCACTGGATACTTCGTCAAGTAAAGTTTCCACATCTTCAATACGGACTGTAAGCTGTTGCAATTCCTCTCTCTGTTCTTCAATCAGATCACCCTGCTTGAAAATACGGTCGGAATTATTAGCGAATTCTATATCCTGCTGTTTTATTTTTTCTTCCTGAGACCGAATAATTTCTTCGTTTGCACGAACATGACTTGACTGTTTTGCAAGCTCCAAACGATTTTCGTTTACCTTATCAATCTGCAAAAGGATTGTTTCCTTCTGATCCGCAATTTCTTCTTTCTGCTTCATGCGGATATAATCTTGTTTTTCCAGATATTTCCGTCCACCATATGATGGTTCTTCATCAAGTTCCAATCCATGCCGTTTACAGATATCTAAAAACATTGTCCGACAGGCAGAATCAAAAACAACCTTGCGGTTATTTGTCTTTGATCTCTTCTTTTCCGAATTTGGAAGTTCAAATCCAAGTTCCTTCAACGCTGCTTCCTGCTTCGGCTCAATCTCTCCATATTGGTTTGTAGCATCGAAAACATGACGCTCATGGATATGAGGCGTTGCTTCGTCCATATGCAGTGACCAGTCGATGATATGCACATTAGAACCAAACCGTTCATCGAACTCTTTCTTAAATTCATCAAAAACTAAAACCAGCAGTTCCACAGAAGCGTGTTCATCTATCGTCCCAAGCTGATAGATACTTTCTTCCGGACAGGTCTTTTTGTTTTTCCAAACATCTTCTACTTCTTTGCATCTGTCGGGGTGTCTGGCTTTCACATGTCTTTCATTTTGCTTCATAACGTAATTTCCATAATGCTCTTCATAGAATGCCAACTCAATTTGTTCAAAAGAAAAATTATCCTCTTTTCTCTGATCTTCCATTGTGGTATATCCCTGATAACAGTCCCAGTAAATATTTTGTCGAACTCTTTCATTGTCGATATGCTCACTGTGTTCTGGATTAAATCTTCGATCATTGTGAAGTGGATTATAAACTCCATTTTTCCCAGACCTACCGTTATGCCTTGTTCCTTTCATTTCACATTTTTCCTTTCTTTTAAGTTGTTTTCCCGAAGGGATTGCAGCGAAGCTGCTAAAAGGCTCTGTCGCTGTTACAGATAGTACCCAGTACCATATGGCGAAACGCCATATCACTGGGCAATGGCTGCCGCCCTTAACCTGCTAAGGGCTTTGCCCCTTAACCCCAGCAAGGTGTTGCCACCCTTTGCATTCCTGGCACAAAGGACTTCCAGCCCTCTGCACTCCCGGCAGACAAAACGAAACTCCTGCCGCTGTCCCTTCGGCATGTTCTCCGTTCTGTCTATTTTTCAAAAATCCTCTATTTCGGATTTTGTAAAATAAAAAAGCCGACGCAATTTCAACCTCATACAAAAGTCCAAATACATCGGCTCAATCCTTTGACCTGATCGGTCTTTATTCATTTTTCTGACTGGCTCATACAGTCCATTTTTAATAATGAGCAAAACAAAAGGCACTAATCCAGACCGTTACTGTCATCATGAATGATTCTTTCTAATTTGTTCATGCTGATGCAACTCCTTTCTTTGGTTCTGTAGGTGGAAGCAATGATACTGGAACGAACACACCTTTTGCAATATCTTCCTGACGGATTCCCTCTTTTTTTGCGTCCATCGCCGCTTTCTTTTTGGCTTTCGTACGTTCATAGTATTCTTGCTGCTTGCCATTTGCTTTTCTTTTCAAGTAATTCTGATGAAGCCTGTCTTTTCTGGCTTCCCGCTTCTTCATTTCTTCAATTTCTTCTAGTGTCATTTCTACCTCACCGAAATGTGGAGGTAAATATTTTCCAATGAAATTGAAATAGATTTCCACTTCCTGTGTTGTTTCAATGCTTCCTTTTCGATCACGCTCATGAACCACAATCTTTTCAACAAATTCGTTCAGCATATAAGTAGTCAATTCATCAAAGTTTTGGTATTTATCAACCAGAGCAATAAACTTCTCCGCCGATCTGCGACCTTCTTCATAGCCTGATAATTCAGCTTCCATATCTGCAATTTCTGCCGACAAATCTTTCTGTTCTTTAGAATACTGTCCGTCAAGAATCGCATAGCGTTTATCTGGCAGTTTTCCAAGAATATTGTCCTCATAAATTCTACAAATCAGTTTTTCCAGTTCCTGCACACGCTTTTTTGCTTCTGCTAATCTGCTTTTCAATCTCGTAATCTCACTGGACTGCTGTGAAGTCTGTGCCTTTTTTACTGTTTCCAAAAATTCTTCACGATTCAATTGTGAATACTCTGCAATAGCCCTTAACAGTTCCTTAATGAGTTCTAAAACCACATCAGCATTAATTCTGTGCTGTGTCCGGCAGAGTGTCCCAACCGGAACTTTAGAATATGCAGAACAAGTATATTGTGGTACTCGCTTGCCATTATTTACCCGGTGGACATACATTTTGGAACCACAATCTGCACAGTACATCAGACCTGTCAGTGGGTGGGCTTCTCCCCATCCATCTGGATATCGTTTCACATTGCTTCGAATTCGCTGAACATTATCAAAAGTTTCCTGATCTATGATTGCTTCCTGTGTATTTTCAAATACCGTCCAGTTATCCTCAGATACATAATGGCTTTTCTTATCCTTGAAATGCTTTCTGGTTTTGAAGTTCACTGTATGACCAAGATACTCCCTTTTCTTCAGAATACCTGCGACGGTAGAAGAGCCCCATCCATAAGGATCTTTTATTTCTTCTACTCTGCCTTTCCATAATCCAGCATCTTTCTTTGCCATATGAACAGCTGGTATCTCAACCTTATCCTCTTTCAGCGCCCTGGCAATCTGATATGGTCCGTATCCATCCATTGTCATGTGAAAGATTCTCCGTACAACTGCAGCTGCTTCTTCATCAACAATCCATATATTCGGATCATCCTTGTCTTTCAGATATCCATACGGTGTTGTGCTTGCCACATGCTTGCCGGATTTTCCTTTAGCCTTGAAAGTAGATTTTATCTTTTTACTGGTATCCCTTGCATACCATTCATTCATGATATTTCGGAATGGAGTAAAATCATCGTCCTCCCGGAAGCTGTCTACGTTCTCGTTGACTGCAATCAGGCGGACATTCTTCTGTCGCAGCAATTCCATATACTGTCCGACTTTCAGATAATCTCTTCCCATTCGGCTCATATCTTTAATCAGGATCGTTCCGACTTTCCCCGATTCCACTTCTTTCATCATGGCAAGGAAACCTGGACGATCAAATCTGGTACCCGATATACCATCATCAGTAAAATGAACAAGATTGGTAAATCCATGTTCTTTTGCATATTGTTCTAATAATTTCTTCTGGTTTGAAATACTGTTGGATTCTCCGTTTAATTCATCATCACGACTAAGACGTTCATACAACGCTGTCAAGAATCCCTGTTTCTCTGTCATAGTCAGATGTCCTCCTTCCTTCGTTTATTGATTTCCTGTTCTCATCCCATATCCGTTCCTGTACCGGGTTCTGATGTTTCCGGGACGTATTAACCATAAAAGACATGCTGAATGCCTATTCAACTCTGGTATCACTATGGGCAGGCTGTTTCGTTTTCAAGGTTCGTGTAAGAAGTAAAAAAGTTCCTTACACTAATCGAAATGCTCAGAGGTCTTTTTACAGGCTCTTATTGCAATTTTTTTGATTTTGTGCCAACTTTTTAAAGTTCCTTACACAATCTCTTTACTGACGAAACAAAATACGGACATATTTTGAATTTTTACAAAATACAATTTTGTTCTTTAAGGTAAAAAAATAAGCCTCAAGAGACTTTTTAATCATTTTGGGGCTCCAACTCTTTAAAATTAATTGATTAAGAAGTCTCTTCAAACTTACTACACCAGCCGCCATTTTGTATTTTTTATACTGTCTGACCGCAAAGTGCTGCGGCTCTCTACCTTCCAGTTCCTGGAACATCATATCCACAGGATTCTGGTAAGTTTCATCCTCTTCACGGGTTTCACTTTCATTCAAAAGATCCAGAAGGGTATTCAGATTTTTCTCTTCCTCATCCCCCTCATACCAGATAAAAGCAATCAGCGCTGTATACAGCAATTTTTCCGCTTTTATCCAAAAATCCTCGGTGGATTTTTCGCCTTCCCCTTTGGTGTTGGCAATGATTGTCGTCACCAGTTTCAGGATATCTTTTTCAGACCGTATATAGGCAAACGGGTTGTAATGCAGGGATTTGGAAAAGTTGATGGTATTCAAGACCTTAATCACATAAGGTTCATGTACCACTTTCCCAGATTTATCTTTCAGGACATTTCCAGCTTTATCCCTCTTAGGCGGTCCCTTCGCCAACATCTTCCCACACTCCTCGATCAAAGTGCCTTTTGGATCAGTAATTACCATGGAACAGTTCATCTGCATGACCGATGGTTTTACAAAAAAACGTGTCTTACCGGAACCACTCCCGCCGATGACTACAATATTTTTATTTCTTGCGTATTTCGGCTGTTTCGGTCTGCTTTCCATGGTCAATGCTTCTGTTGCTGTCAGGGGAATGTTCATCCATGGATCTTCTGACATATAAGGCTTGATATCCTCTGCATTTCCCCATCTGGCTGAACCATATTCGATTCCTTTCCGAAGTTTCTTTGCATCCGACTGTTTCTGCCAGACTAAAAGTTTCAGAACCACTGCGACAGTAACTCCAACCAATAGGTCTCTCAGGTCAAAACTTATCAGAATCCCCGCAAAGATCCGGTCAGCATGTTCCATCGCATACAACAGTTTATTCCCCATATCTTCACCTGGGCTGCTTCTGTATAGGCAGTATGCCCGATCCGCATAAAAAGCGGTCAGAATATAGGGGAGATTTGTAAGAACCAGTTTCTTTTTATCCAGGGCGGACAGCCTGACCCCAGCCTTATTCTTCCACTTTTGCATCAGCTTATTGCCGTTTTGTTTCTTCATCGGCTCTGTTCCTGATGCCGGTTCTTTACTTTGTCCTTCGTCCTCTTTGGCATCATTGCCCGGTAAGCTGCAAGACGCTTATGAATGGAAGGCTTATTCGCTTTTTGAATCTGTTTCTGGGAAAACTCACGGAAGGCAGCATTGAGGGCATCCTGATCACGTCCCTTGAAAAATACCAGATAAACCGGTGGTTCCTTGCTCTTGTCTTTTTTCAGAGCATAATTGATTCCATATTTTCTGGCATACCGTTCAAAAGACTTGATATTTTTGTTCGTGATCTCGATATTGACCATCCCGGCATTCTGCTTTGCCAGCTCTTTTACCGTGACCTTTCCCTGTTTCGGCTGATTTCTCTGTGCTTTCTTCTCTACTGATTTCTGCTTCTGATGACGCAGATACGCAGCAAGAACCTTTTTCAACAGGTCTGCCGTAATTTTAGTAGCCCGAATACAGAATGTGACCGTTTTCTGAGTTACCTCTTCCTGCATGGCTTTTCCCTCCTTTCACCGATTCAACTGCTGTCCGGATCTGTCATCATGGCAATCACCCCCCTTCAATGAAAAAGGACAGATTAACCGGTAATCAGGTTCTGCACCTGTACAAGTTTTTCTGTCCCTTCTTCTTTTCTCCTGTCTTCCCCTCCGCAATAGATGGGAACACACATTTCAAGTATCCGGCTGTAAATACGCTGATGGGCGGTATCCAAATCTGCAGCTTTCATTTCAGCCAGTCCCAGATTTGTTGTTACGATCAACGGAAGCATTTTACAATAGCGGCTGTCTATCACATTATAGACCTGCTCCAAAGCAAACTCGGAGTTTCGTTCTGTTCCCAGATCATCAATAATCAGCAGCGGATAATCCACAAGGTTTTGTATAATCTGGTTCTTATCTGCCTGATAACTGGTCATTTCATTTAAGATTCTTGAAAAATTCGTCATCATAACACGTTCGCCCTGTTCCAAAAGTGCATTTGCAATACAGCCTGCAAAGAAACTCTTCCCGGTTCCTACCGGTCCCATCAGAAGCAGCCCAACATTTTTTCTCTTCATATCTGGCCAGTTTTCTACATACTGCCTGGCAATCATGATCTTCTGGTTTCTTCCGTTATCATTTTCAAATTTCCATTCCCAAAATCTCCTTTCCCTCAGTCCTACTGATTTTCTCTGATAAAGCTGCCTCTGTGCTTCTTCCCTCTGCATCTTCTCATCCAGTTCCTGTCGGGCTTTCGCTTCGCATTCGCACAAACAGGAAACTACATGCTCAAATCCCATCAGACTGACTTTCATCTGTTTTCTTTTTCCACAAATACCACAATGAAGACATCCCTCTTCATCCATATAATCTTCTGTTACTTCATTTTCTTTCACAGGCTTTCTCCTTCCTGAAATTCATATTTGTCCATTCCTGTCCTGGTTCCATCCCGTTCTGCCCAAAGACAGATTGTTGCAAAATGGTTCTGATACTCTTTTCCACTAGATTTCATATAAACTGAAAGATGGTCGATCCGCTTCTGATAATCCCATGGAAATAGCGTTATCAACTCCTGCAGTTCCGCTTCCGACAGGACAACATTTTTAAATCTTCCATACTGACTGATTTTTTCTTCCAAAGCGGAAGTATTGCCCTTACTCTTATCCGTATGGTTCTTTTCAGTCTTATTTATCTTAGTATTACTTCCTTCCAGATTCTTGCAATCCGGACTTCTACTTTTTTGCGGTCCGGATTTCCAATTTCTTGCAATCCGGATTTCCAATTCCTTGCAGTCTGGATTTCCAGGTTCTTGCAATCTAGAAGTATAATATCTTACTGGCTTTCCACTGCTCCGTTTTACAAAATTTTTCACGTATATAACAGAGGGACGATTATTCCCCTGACGATACCGTTCGATCAATCCAATCCCATGCACACTGTCAAGCTCATAAAGAAGTTTTGTCACGGTCGTATGCGACATACGCAACAGCTCCTGCAGTTCTGCGATCGTATAAATGATATAGACGTAACCATCACTGTCAATCCATCCATTTTTCTTGGATAAGCTGATACGGTCTAACAGGATTCCATAAAGGAGCTTTGCATCTGTGGAAAGACAGGCAAACTCCTTTTCTGTAAACAGCGCTTTTGGTATCCGAAAAAAAGAAAACTGGTCAGATTCTTCTGCTCTGAAATATTCAAAATCTGCCATAGCTTAATTCCTATTCTTTCTGATTTTTAACGTCACATCCTGCCGCACAGCCTGTGCCCTGCCACATTTCATTAAATACAAAATTAAAACACATCATTAACTCACTCAGATAATATGCCCTTGCTTCTTTATTGCAGGCATACATATCTTCGATATAAACATCCTCATTTCCATTCATCCGTGCGATTGTTTCCAGCACTTTCATAAACTTCTTCTTTGAACAGCGCTCATACTGTTCATTCACATATTTCTGGATCTCCAGCACACGTTCAGGCTTTCCATCATTAACAGATAACACGCCAAATGCAAGACCCATACCAAATTCATAGCCATCTGCTTCTATGGCGTCAATATCAAGATTGCCTTCTTCATCATAATAGCCACGCTCTTCCATAGGAGTCAGTGGTGTGTCATATTCATCCAGATATCCCATGTCTGCGATCGTGTCCAGAATATCCCTGGACGCTTTTACCATCTTGTCCATAATCATTTCTTTTTTTTCCATTGGCATATTCTCCATAATACTGTCTAATGTCATCATTGATTCTTCCTCCATTTCATTTTCATAAATATCATTGATATAAAAATGGTTCGCCTTCCCATTATTCGGAATGATACGCACCAGATTTCCAGCCTTAACCAGCTCCTGCACCGCCTGATCCACCCCATATCGTGTCGTATTCAGGTCTTTCTTCATTTCACTTTTTGGATAGATAACAAACAGATCCCCGTTATGATCCACCCAGCCATTCTGTACCGCAAATTTCAAACGGTCCAGAAATAAGCTGTATAAAATCTTCGCTGTATTTGACAGATTCTTGTATTTTTCCATCTGGAACAGCATCTTTGGCACCTGCAGACAATCTACCGGCATATACTCCATCTTACTCATTGGTCGTTTCCTCCTTCTGTTTGTACAACACTTCGGCTGAATTGATATTGATTTCCAACATTCCTACAAAAACCTGATAATACAGCAGGCAGATCTGTTCATCCTCCCTTGCAAGATATAATCCTTCCAGTTCCTTGGATGGATGACGCATCGCATATACTGCCTGACAGATATCATGGATTTTTTCACATTCCACGCTTCTCAAATGCATATTTAACGTGTGGTTAAATCTCTGCCAGTCGTCCAGTTTCTGATTGATTTCCATCATACACTGGAACAATTCTGCTGCTTCACATGCCGCAGACAGCACTACATTTTTGTTATTGAGACTTCCATTTGCATTTCTCATATGCCCAATCATATACGCCTTATCTACTGAAACCATAATTCGTTCTCCTCCACTATCTAAACGGCATTTCTTCTTCCATGCCCTCTGGTACCTCCAGAAATCCTTCCGCATCTTCCGGAAGCGGCTGTCTTTCTGACATTTTTGCACCTGCAAATTCAATCCTGTTTGCATACACTTCGGTGGTATAAATCTTTTTCCCAGTGTCCTTATCTTCATAATTACCTGTAACAATCTCACCTTCCACCATAACCTTGGTTCCCTGCACAAGATAATCTCTTGCAAACTCAGCTTTCTTTGCAAAAACTTTCACCGGAATGAAACTTACTTCATCGGAGTAATTCCTTCTGACTGCCAGTACAAACTTGGCAATCTTATGAAGCCCTTTTTCATTCTCCACTTCGTTATATCCGGGATTTCTTACCAGTCGCCCGGAAATAATTGTTGTATTCATTCGCTCCAACCTCCTATGCTTTCAATTTTTTGTAACAGATACCGACGCATGGACCACATTTTCCATATGCACATCCGTAGCATTCATCCTTTTCCAGCTCTTCCTGCCGCATTTCTTCTGCAAACATATCCATCAACGTGGAATAAATCTTTTTTTCCGTTAGATATTTTTCTTCTGCTTTTTCCATCTTCTCCTTGTAAAATGGAATCAATTCTCGAAGAACCGGGTGGAAACGTTCCTTTTCATCATCCCAGACACAATTTTTCATCATGCAACGGGGCTGTTTCTCATAATTCCCCAGATAATACGGACAGAACGTACAGCCTCTTTCTTTGATAATCTCCATCGGGATCACCGGCATCTGACTTTTGATTTCCTTGGTGACATACTTGTTTTCAATTCGTTCTCTCATCTAAAAATCCTCCAAACTATATATTTGCAAAAGGGATTTACCCTGAATTGCCTGATTATTGGCACAAAAAAAGAGGCAGACTTACGATTTTCTTTTCGCAAGCCTGCCTCTTCTCAAACTATTATTTTATTTTCCAACGATATACCTTATAAGAACATATAATGCTCTGACCACATACACCGGAATCATGAAACTTCCAATCAATGATCCGATGATGACACTTAATGCAGCCATTCCAAGTGTTGCTGTGGTATCCATCCCTTGCGGAATCAGGATCAGCCGCATCTTATGTATTCCAAATGGAAGTCCGGAAAGAAATAGCCACCAGAATAAATCTGTCTGTCCACTGACTTTCATAATCGTTTTTGTCATCCAAAACCAGAACACCATGAATGCTAATGGCAAAATCGTTTTTTTGATTACGTCTTCAATCGTCATCTTTTCTCTCCTTCTGCCTGATTCCCTCCGCTATCTCTCTATTAAGATTTGCCAGTATATCTCTTACTACAGGAGAATCCGGTCGGAAGGTTTCCAGATCTTTCTCAGTAAGCTCATTTCCGTTAGCATCATATCTTCGCACAATTTTCAATGCCATACTTTTACTTCCTTTCTCCAGTTAATTTACCTTCTCTTTCTGCCCACGATGCAAGAAGCATGAATATTATTTCTTCCATCTGAGCCTTTGAATATGTCTCTGGAAAAAACTGTTTCAACTTCTTCGCGGAAATCTATACCTGAACATTTTCAGTATTCTTATTTATACATATTTGGTCAATATCAGAATACGTCAGTATCCGTTCTTTTGAAATCTGCTTTAATTCCTTTGCCTGCTTCATGGACGGTACCATATTATGATTGTTCATATACTGAAGCAATATTTGTTGTTCTTCATTTCTTAAATAAGAAATTTCAACTGCTGTATTAAAAGGAAGCTTCTTTTCGTCTGCTAATTCTAACAGCTCTGATATTAGCTCTGTCAGATGAATATATCGAAGAATCTGTCTGGCACTATCCCCTGTATTCTGGCTGACTTCCTCTGCCGCCAACCTCTTGCCAACTTGGCAAGGAGTTAAATCCGTTCTCTGTCCTTGCCTTTTTAATGCCTCATACTTCATTTTATAAGCAAACGCCTTTTCACTGATCAATAGCTCTTCTCTTTGAATGTTGGAATCTACCATGATCACCGTCGCTTCATCATCTGTAAGATCTTTGATGATAACAGGCATTTTCTCTAATCCCGCAAGTTCACATGCTCGTTTTCGCCTATGACCAGCTACCAGCTCATAACCACCGGACTCTCTCAATCGCACAATACCAGGAACCAACACGCCATATTGTGTAATGCTTTTTGATAATTCTTCCATTTTCTTATCATCTTTTACTTGAAACGGGTGATTTGGAAATGGATGAAGGCTTCCTATTGCTATCTCACAAATTCCATTGTTTGTTTCTTCGTTTGTTCCAAACAACGCATCAAGTGGCTGTAAGGAAATGGGAGTTGCTTTTTTTTTAGATGGCATCTTTCAGCACCTCCTCCGTCACTCTCCGATAAGCTTCTGTAGCTTTGCCTTTCGGATCATAAGAGAAAATACTCTGTCCTTCTCTGACTGCTTCCTTCATTCTTACAGAAAATGGAATATAATTATCAAAGATATGAATTTGACTTCCATATACATTTCTGAGAAGTTCCATATTATTTCTGGCATCATTTGTATGCGCATCGACCATAGTGAACAGAATCCCACCGACTTGCAACTTCGGATTAATCTGCTTACGAACCTTACCGATCGTTTTTAACAACTGCTGCAAGCCTTTGATTGGCAGGTAGGACGCTTCAACTGGAATGAGGACTTCATCTGATGCAGCCAGCGCATTGATCGTAATCATTCCCAATGATGGCATACAGTCAATAATGACTGCATCATATTGATCCTTGATACCATATAAAATCTGTTTCAATACATATTCCCTGCTCATTGCATTTACCAACTGTACTTCCGTACCTGCCAGTCCAATGTTAGAACAGATAATGTCTATTCCCTCTGCCTGATGTCTGATATAACAGTCTGAAGGAATATCTTCATCTTTCATTACTGAATCCATAAGAGCTGTAATTGTTTCATTACTGTCATCACAATCACGATATCCAAATCCTGCGGATACATCAGACTGTGGATCGGCATCTACAATCAACACTTTCATATTCTTTTGTGCTAATCCTACTGCTAAATTAGCTGTACATGCGGATTTTCCCGTTCCCCCTTTTTGGTTTACAATAGAAATAATTCTAGCCATTTTTCATCACCTTTCATCGTCGTCAATCAAAAAGAGGACTGAATTAGACAACCGGAATCTATATTCCGTGCGAGCTAATTCAGTCCTATAATTACAATAATTCTGTTGTTTTTACTCTTGTCTTACACAAATCCATTTCCAGTCTGGATCTGTAATAATTCATATTCTGGAATGACAGCGCTGCCTTATTTTTCCCTTTTCAGGGAGTTAAAAATAAGGACTAAATTAGTGCAACCCCTTGTATTTACTGGAGTTTTCTAACTTGTCCTTATTATAACTCGACCATGAGGTGTAATTTTAGGTAATTCCTGTTTATATATTTTTTTATACTTCTCGCAAATATGCTGAAGATATTTCTCCCGATGCAAAGCAACCATAGACATATCATTTTTGTCTAAATACAGGAAACCACTATTACCGTCTGTTACAGGTTCTGATTTTGGCATTTTACGGTTTTGAATAATTTTACGAAAACACGCCTTTACATCATCAGTCATAGGCACAAGTCTTGTACCGCTGTCTGTCTTTGCGTCCTCTATAATATATTCCATATTACGCTTACGTTGCAACGAGGATTGCCATTGATAACACCTTTTTCTAAATTAATATCAGAAATCGTCAATCCAACAAATTCGGAAATACGAAGTCCTGTCTTAAATAAAATGCAATTGCCCTCATAATACTTACGAAAGCGCTTGTCATGCTTTACAAATTCAAGAAAAGCTCTCTCCTGCTTTTTGTAATGGTCTCTCTTGTTACGCTATCATTAACAACCACCGTTGCAAGCTGAAATTCAAAAGGGGTCTTTTGTATCCAATCATCAACAGCCATTTAAAACGCTGGTCTTACAACACCACGGATAGAATGAATACTGCTGTACACTCTACCGGCTGCCTGCAATTTAATGAGCCAACCTTTTGCGTCTGATAGTTTTACCTTGTCAATCCGTTTCTTTCCAAAGACTTCTTTGGCAATGATATTGATAACAAATTACTTGTTCTCATCATAACATATACCAACTCCTTTTTCACTAAATAGCGTCCAATTTATCAATAATCTTAACCACATAACATCAGTTGCAGGAATCAATCCTGCGTCCTTCGTCGATACTTGACACTGGGCCTCTCCGCTTCTCTATCCTGATACTTTGCAAGTTACTCCCAATTCCTCAGTTCTCGCAAGAATAATTGATTCAACTCACTCCAATCTGGTGTGTGACTATCCTCCAGCGATCTCACTATATTTTTGATACTCGGAATACTTTCATCAAGATATTCATTTATTTCCGGAATCCTTGGGATCGCCTTCACTTCTGGAGATTTCATCTTTAACTCCAGCAATTGGTTCACTGCACCGATTAATTCTGCTGGCAACTCTACTTTCATTAACTCTGAAAACAACATAGGAGGAGGCGTTCCTCGGTCTAATATCCATTGGCATGCTAGCACTGGGCGTAAAACATAGAAATATTTCTTTGCTCTGACAAAATCACCTTTAAGATATTCTCTATAGTTTCCTTCAGCCATACTGATATAGTGGTACAACGTCTTCTTTGATGAAAAGTAATGAATCATCAAATCACGAAACCTGTCGGCAAATTCTGTTTCCTGATAAACAATTGGAGAAGAAAACCATTCAAATAATGTTGGGTTTGACTTGTACAGCAATCTTAATGTCTTTTGCAAGTCCCATCCGTTGATATCCCAAACATCATCTATCGGAAGTTCAATCACATCTCGAACCGCATCCAGTTTCAGATAATCTTCGATTCTTCTGATATAAATAAAACGCACATCATAGTCACTGTCCGGGGATGCAAATCCCCAGGCGCGACTTCCCGATTCTACGGCTAATAGTATTTTTATACGTTCCTCTTCTTCAATCTTACGAAGCTGAGTCTGTATCTTTTCTCTCATTTATGTCGCCTTTCTTTTTCCAGGGTACCTCCCCATCCGAGGCTTTAAAGTTATACACCGGTTTCATGATATCAATGACATCTACTGAGTCCCTGATTACATCACTAATATCCTCAAGCGATTTATATGCCATTGGTGCCTCATCTAATGTATCTGCATTTACTGACGTAGAATAAATCCCCTGCATGGATGCTTTGTATTCTTCTAAATCAATGGTCTGTTTCGCTTTTGTTCTGGACATGATTCTTCCGGCTCCATGTGGTGCTGAATGATTCCATTCCGAATTTCCTTTTCCAACAGCAAGAACGGAGCCATCTCTCATATTAATCGGAATCAGTACTTTTTCACCGGCATGTGCGGCAATTGCCCCCTTTCTGAGAATCATCTCATCGACATCTATATAATTATGAATGGTATGGAAAGCTTCTAACGCCGTCATTCCGGTTCTTTCAATAATAACTTCTGCCATGCGCTCTCTGCTTCTTTTTGCAAACCGCTGGCAGATTTCTGCATCGTGCAGGTAATCATCCATAAATGATCCGTAAAGCCAGCAGATATCATTTGGCGCATCTAAATCCTGTGTCTCATAATTCTGTTTTAACTGCTTCAATGTTTCCTGGATTTCCGATCTTCTTCCCTGCTCTTTGTAAGTACGAATAATCTCATCCCGCTCTTTGAAGTACGCTTCTTTTCCCGCATGCAAATCGATTGCCAACTGTTGATAAATCTCAGCCACCTGTTTTCCCAAATTTCGGCTTCCTGAATGAATAACTAAGTAATATGTACCATCCTTTGCCTGATCAACCTCTATAAAGTGGTTTCCTCCACCCAATGTTCCAAGTGATCTCTCTAATCTCTTTGCACCTCGTAAAGATCTATAACATTTAAGCTGCGTCAGATCAAATCGCTCCATTCTCCCTTCCCATACATTCATTCCGGAAGGAACATAATGGCATGCTTCATCTATTTTTTCAAAATCAATCACCTGATCCTTCAGTTTTACCGTATACATTCCACAGCCAATATCGACTCCGACAATATTAGGACAAATCTTATCTGTGACTGTCATAGTTGTCCCGATCGTACATCCTTTTCCTGCATGGACATCAGGCATAATCCGCACCTTGCAGCCTTTTGTCAGATCATAGTCACATATTCTTCTTATCTGCTCAATTGCCTCATCTTCTACGACTTTTGCGTAGCAGATTGCTGTTGTAACTTTTCCCTTTATTTCAAACATTTCATACACATCCTTTCTCGTCAATCTATAGCTTATATTTTTCATAACAATAAGACGCCACCAGGACTTGACTCTGTACAGAAAATAAATATTCTTTTGCCAGTGTATTGCTGTAGATGCCTTTCAGACACAAGACGCTGCCTTTTGGTTTCTTGAGCAACTCATCAACACTTTAAACTTTGCTTCCTATAAAATCATTAGAACTATTTTGCTGTATGCGCCTTTATTGGCAAAGCACACCAGGCAGATGTTACGACGTTCATCTGCTGCCGATGGATTTTCAGTCCATCGGCAAGTTCCTTTCCCCTCACGTGCTTTACTATGATCTAAGTCTATCGTTTCTGATTCTTTTTATCATGGAAAAAAAGTTGCGAACTTCTACAGTCCACAACTTTTTTGTTCTGACAATCTGTCCTTTATTAAATTAATGAATGCCGCAGGCTTCACAACGCGAATCATCGGTCCAAACGAAAGAACACGAATTAAAATCTCTGTTTCGTCCTCTTTATCATAGTGTAACGTCACCTTATACTTTCGCTCATCTATTTTCTCCACTTGCTTTTCGAAGTATGCAAAATGCATCAGAACACGTTCCAAAGCCTTTCGATCATCTACTAATTCAAATATTATTATTCGTGGATGCGGACGATTCCTTTTACCAGGCTTAGCGGTCTGTTCATCCTCGCATTTTTCACATGAAATGATTCTCCCAAGATTGATTGTATTTCCCAGCTTACTACCTGTTCCAATCAAACGGAACTTATCATCTTTCTCAGAATACTCCAGATATTCCGGAACCGTTCTGGCTGTTACTTGTTTCCCGTGACGATTCATAATTCTGATTTGAATCGGATACTGATGTTTGATCGCATCCAATATTAAACGGAAGTTCCGAATGTATTCTGCATCCTCATACGGATCACCATCTGAATATTTGTCAAAGACGTAAATATCTTCCAGAAGAAATAACGGTTCGACATCCGAAAATACAACTGGATGATCTGTAAACAAACGTACTCTTGGATCTAATGCGACTGCGTTGATCCAGCGTTTCTGTAAAATTGTAAGTGGCATAGTCGGCTTCTTTCCAAGAATAGTTGTTCCATCTTCTTTCAATAATTGCCAGCGTGCCACTCCCAAAGACTCCGGAATATTTAATATGCTTTCTTCAAATGCATTGTTCTGAATAATTAAATTAATTTCTCCCGTCGTAAGCGGATGATCCACTGCTTCTGTCAAAATCTTCGCAACAGTTTGAAAATATGTACTGTAAATTTCATGAAACAGCATAATCACCTTCTCCTTCCAATCCATACATCTCATACATCGCCTGCAAGTCTTTTTTTAACTGTGTTTCTAAGGCTTTATTGGAAATTGAAATATCCGTGATGCGACAGATAAAGGTACGTACCCATGGTATCAACTCACTTGCATCGTAAACATCCGCAGAAAATCGGCATGTATGTTCATCAATGTATTCCAGCTGTCCGATTCGTTTTTCTCGCTCCAAGCGTCTTGGTATATGCTGCTCTCCCTCTTCATACTTAACTGTAAATTCAATATGTTCCATACGATTTCCCGATCGGCTGTCTGTAGCGACTCCCCACATGTGTTTCTGCATTTCATTTAGTTTATCTCTCAGTTCATCAAACCGATCTGCAGTCTCGCCTTTTTTAACAGTGACAATATTATCAAGGCGATACCCTGTTATTCGCTTAAAATATGGGACATGGACCATTATATACTGTCTTCCACTCTGTACACTGATCATTATTCGAAGTGGAACAACATTCGTTTCCGTAATACGATCTTTCTTACGATTGATCATTTCAACTGTTATATTTCTTTTTTCATGAATTGCTTCCAATATCGTACACAAAACTTCACTATCCATTGCATCGGTTATGTAATGATGTTTAAATGCAAAATGGTCAGCTGTGTTATTTGTTTTATCTTTCAGAAACGATCCAATCACACCGCATGGCGCAGTTTCTGAAAAGAAATCCAAAACATCCATACCTGACATTTCCAGCTCTTCTGTACGACGGTATCGCATTGTCTTACCGCTTTTCCTGCTTACCAGTAATCCTTCTTTTACATATTCGTTAAGTTTTTTTCTGATTGTAGAAACATCAAATACTCTTGCATGATCAAAAACAGACAGATATTCGTCCACCTGAGATGCAATATCCACAAGTGACAGTTCCTGTCCATCCGAAAGGATATCCATAATGATAAAATGCAGGGTAATATCTCCGTCTGTAAAGCTCTTCGTCTTCCATGCCTTATAAAGCGGATTATGTCTGGTTACCCTGCTATCAATTGACAAAAACACATTCTTCCCATCAGCGGTCTGATGAAACTTCATATAATCGCCAAGCCAGCTCTCTATTCGACGTTTCTCGTCATCATAAGACCTGGCACTTTTTTTCGTATAATCATCCCGACTCTTGAAACCATAGACATAAAAATCCCGCATGTAATCACGGATCTTATTAAAGTTTTTGATTAGTTCACTGTATGCCATGGTTCCACCTCACTCTTAATAGCTCTGAAAAATTGGAATACTAATGTTCCATAATCGTTCGCTACATATACCTCTGTTTCATCTTTTAATACATATAATATGCATTCAGTAATGCGTCATGACCTCTTTCACATATGACACCTTTTCCAGAAAGTGCTTTTACCACCTCTGCATATTGTCCATTATTTCATGATTAAAATTTGCAACCGCATTTTTCCACGGTTGTCCCTCCCGTGTATATTCCATTTCTAAATGACTAAATCATAACTTTCTGCAATCATTCTCTGGATCTCATGTGTTGGTATCGTTCCATCAAGAATCACCGTATTCCAGTGATTCTTATTCTGATGATACCCCGGCACCACAGACGCATATGCATTTCTCCAAAAGTCACGCCACTCCGGATTCACTTTTATATTTATGCACAGTTGTCCATTTCTTTCATAAGTCCATAAAAATGCTTTCTTATTTTTTCTCACCCTTACCAGGATCCAATTCAGATCATGAAATGGAGCGTCTTGATATGTATCTGGGAAAGAAAGGCCATACTCTAATACTTCTTTTCTGGTTTTCATACACTACAGCCTCCAGACTCTAAGCCTGCATCAATGATACTGTCTTTTTCAGAAACTACTTGATTTTGTTCTCGTTGGATTTTGTATTTCCTTTTCTCTTCTTAGCCGAACTCTCTTCAAATGCAGAACCCATACGAGTCCCACACTAAGAAAAAGCGCTATACTAATCCATTGGGATGTGGAAATTCCCAGCCAAAATCCTCTTTCATTTCTATCATACCTAAAAAACTCCAGCAAAAATCTCATCACACTGTAAATGGCTACATACAAATAGATATTGCAGATATTTATTCCCTGTTTTAATACAACACAAAACAATATCAATGCGATTAGAAAATTAATTCCTGCCTCCAAAATAACCTTACTTTATCTTAATTATACCTATTTGTCAATCAGAAACCGCATAAAACACCATTTTCAGACATTTAAGATACACTTTAGAGTTTTCCTGCATTTTATAGGCGTAAATCGTCAGGCAAACAAAAACACTCTCACAAGTCCCAGGATCAGAAGATGCATTGGATAGAACCAGTAGAAAAACCACTTGGAAAAGTTTCTGTGTTTTTCTGACCGTCTGCCATTATAAAATCGCAGGATACAGATGCCAGCTGCCGCCGGACCTGCCATACTCAGAATTGTATGTAATATATTTATTCCCATGGAAGAGTTTCCAGCTTCTCCCAGAAAATTGAAAACGCCAAACACCAAAGTTCCCGTAAGGAACGCTTTTTTTAGCTTTCTGTCATCTCGCCCTGCATTTACAAAAAGAATGGTAAACATCGGAGCCAGAATTGCCCAGTCACAGAACATAGACAGCAGAATCAGTCCTGCAAGGGCAAGACTTTTGCCCAGAGGATTTATCATCTCTCTCATCACCCTGATAATCAGAAAGCACAAAAACAGTGTAAACAGCATGTTCATTCCCACAAATCCTATGATCTTTTCCCCTGTCAGTGCCAGGCAATAGGGAAGCTCCGAGATCACGGCAAACAAAAGCAGTCTTTGTCCATATTTTTTCGAAGATCTGGTATATCCCATTCCCTCCACCAGAAAATAACACATCACAGGAGCAGTAAAATATCCCACAGCAGTGAATAGCTCAGCCAATAAGGTTCCCGGTTCCAGAAAAATAAAAGAAATATGGTTCAAAAGCATGGTAACCATGGCAATATATTTGATGGTATCCCGGTTCATTCCTCTGTTTTGTGTACAATTTCCTTTATCTGTCATGCATTTTCTCCCAGAAACAATTCATTTTCTTTTCTTGTTTCAAACAGCTTTGCCATTTTTTCTTCTACCGCACAAAGAATGTTTCTGTCCAGGCTGCGGGCGTTTTTCGGACAGACTGCGATACAGCGCATACAGGAAATGCATTTCTTTTCATCTACCCTTTCTACATGGTCCGGATCAATGGCTCCAACCGGACAAAGTGCCGCACATCGTCCACAGGAATTACAGTCTTTTCCCAGTTTTGGAATGAAAGAAGTTGTCCCAAGCTCTTTATAAGGATGATTTCCCGGAACATTGAGTTCTCCTGGATTTTCCTGGCTGTCCAGATATTCTCTGATTCTCTGTCCATACTCCCGAAGCTCTTTCTGATCGGTTTCATCCGGTCTTCCCTGTGCAAATCTGTGCATGATAGAATGCTCTGCAATGGCCGCTACTGCCGCTGCCGGAACAAATCCCGCTTCTCTGGCAGCATCCTTCAATTCCATCAGCGTATCCTCATAAGCTCTGTTTCCATAAACACATACAAGAACTGCCCTTGCCTGATTTCCTTTCATCATTCCAAGCCTTTTTACTGCCTCCTGAGGGACTCTTCCCCCAAAAGAAGGTACTGCAATAAAACAGATATCCTGGCTTTTAAATATGTGTTTACTGTAATCTTCCTTTTCCGACAAAAGACTCAGCATCTTTTTCTCGCCGTCCATTGCTTCCATCAGAAGCTCTGTTACCTTGTCTGTTCCCCCTGTAGGGCTGAATGTGATTCCATATACTGTCATAATTACATCCCTCCATATTTTTGTTGGATATTATTATACTGCAAACAAATTCCCTGTTCAATCGGAAGCCTGTTGAATTTCTCCGGTCACTTTGTATTTTTAAAAGAACCAAAAAAGAAGTTTTGAAATTGCTCTTGACAGCAACTGTCAAACAGTGCTACTTTTTACAGGGAAACGAAAAACAAAAATCTAATGATGAGGTGTGAACACATGCAGAATTTAAAACCGATCAAAGAAGGTAAGGTACGCGAGATCTACGATAACGGCGACAGCCTGATCATGGTTGCAACGGACCGCATCAGCTGCTTTGACGTAATCCTGAACAATGAAGTTACCAAAAAAGGTACTGTACTGACACAGATGTCTAAATTCTGGTTTGATATGACAGAAGATATTCTGCCAAACCACATGCTTTCTGTAGACGTAAAGGATATGCCGGAGTTTTTCCGGAACGAAAAATATGACGGAAAATCCATGATGTGCAAAAAGCTGAACATGCTTCCTATCGAATGTATTGTCCGCGGCTATATTACAGGCAGCGGCTGGGCAAGCTATCAGGAAAATGGCACTGTCTGCGGCATCAAACTGCCGGAGGGACTGAAGGAATCTGACAAGCTTCCTGAACCTATCTACACACCATCCACAAAAGCTGAAATCGGAGATCATGACGAAAATATCTCCTTTGAACAGAGCGTTGATCATCTGGAAAAATATTTCCCGGGAAAAGGTCGTGAGCTTGCTGAAAAGCTTCGTGACAATACCATTGCTCTGTACAAAAAATGCGCTGAATACGCACTCAGCAAAGGAATCATCATTGCAGATACAAAATTTGAGTTTGGTCTTGACGAAAACGGAAACATGGTAATCGGTGATGAAATGCTCACACCGGACAGCTCCCGTTTCTGGCCTGCTGACGGATACGAACCGGGACATGGACAGCCTTCTTTTGACAAACAGTTTGCCCGTGACTGGCTGAAAGAAAACAAAGGTCATGACTGGACTCTTCCTCAGGAGATTGTCGACAAAACAATCGACAAATATCTTCAGGCATACGAAATGCTTACAGGAGAAAAACTGAAATAAATTTTACCGGCAAAAAACACTGTAACGGTTCTCTTTTACTGAGCAGCCTTTACAGTGTTTTTCTTATGCATGCTTCTCTCTGTTTTCTGAAGCCTGCCGCATCTTATTTTCTTCTTTTTCCAAGCTCCCAGAAAGCCACCGCACTGGCAGCTGCCACATTCAGAGAATCCACCTGATGGGACATAGGAATTCTCACCGTATAATCGCATCCGGCAATAGTATCAGAAGCCAGACCGTCCCCTTCTGTCCCCATGATCACTGCCAGCTTTTTTTCTGCCTGCAGTTCTGAATCGTCAATGTTTACCGAATCCTCACAAAGAGCCATGGAAACTGTTTTAAATCCCCTATCAGCCAGGCATTTCATTCCCTTTTCCGGCCAGTCTTTTTTTCCAAATTTTGTCCAGGGAATCTGAAACACGGTTCCCATACTGACCCTGGCCGCTCTTCGGTACAGTGGATCACTACATCCTGCTGTCAGAAGAACCGCATCCATATTCAGGGCTGCCGCCGACCGGAAAATTGCTCCAACATTTGTGGGATTTACCACATCTTCCAGAATGACTATGCGCTGTGCTTCGGCGCATATGGCTTCCACAGACGGAAGTTCTTTTCTTTTCATAGCGCACAGCATCCCTCTGGTAAGAGCAAAACCGGTCAGCTGTGTCAAAACATCCTGTGTCGCTGTATAAACCGGAACTTCCGTAAATCTTTCCGTAATCTCTCCTGCCAGTCCTTTTAATTCCTGTTCTTCAGCCAAAAAAGAAACCGGATCATATCCTGCCTGAATAGCTCTCTCGATCACCCTTGGGCTTTCTGCAATAAACAGTCCGGGATTTGGCTCACAGGCTCTCAGAAGCTGTACCTCTGAAAGCCTTGCATACACATCCAGCTCCGGACTCTGAAAATCTTTTATTTCTATTATCTTCTGCATTCGTTTTCCTCTGTCTTATTTTTTTGCACCCGGACTTTTTTCACCTTCAAAGTTCGCAGATAGGCTTTCTGTTCCTGCGTGATCCGATAACTTTCACAGGACTTCTGTATCGCTTTATTGTGAGTCCAGTCATCCAGCCTTTTCTCTTCTATATATGGAAGCGTTTTTTCATACTGTTTTGCCAGAGCTGTAGCAAAATACCAGGCGATCATCATATTTATATAATACTCCTGAGAACGGATACCTGATACAAGTTCCAGATACTCCTCCCTGAAATCTTCATCCAGAAAATGCTGCATCAACATCCCAATCCCATAGCGGACTGTATAAGTTTCATCTGACGTGATCCAGCGCCGCACAGATACCAGTAGCTGCTCTTTATGTTTTTTGAATATTTTAGGCGACATCATGTCGCAGGTAGCCCAATTATCTATATAAGGAAGAAATTTTTCTGTTTCTTCCAGGCATTTTTCAAAATCCCTGATCTGCTCGATCAGAAAAGCGTGAACATTGTTTTCCTCAAAATATTTATGAGGCAGGTCACTGAAAAAACTGCCGATCTCTTCTTCCTTTGCCAGTGTTCTGGCATATTTCCGAAGAATCGGAACCCGGATCCCGATCACAGTATCCTTATCCACAGTGGGCATCAGCTTTGCATGAAAATCCCGGTAAGGAAGGTCCTGCATTTCCAGAAGCTCCTTTCTGATTTTCTCTATCAGATTTTCCCCCATAATCTCCCTCTTTCTATACGTTTCTAAAACTGCAGCACATTTTCTGCAGTTGCTGCTCATGTTCCAAAAAACGGCATTACTCAGAATTTTTCAATATCCGGTTATGGATTCTCTCTAAATTCATCCTGCGTTTTCTATCCGAAGCATGAAATATTTTTATCATACCATAGATATAAGACTCGATGTTCGCATTACTCAGCTTCGTTCCATATCCAGGCATATCTTCTCTCTGGATTCATTAAGTGTTCATATTATACCATGTTCTTTCTTCTGCTCAAAGCATTTTATATCAGAAAAGGCAGATATAAAAGCAGGAACAGTCTCGCCCTACTCCTATATCTGCCGTCAGACAAACGTATCAGTCTCTCTTATGTTTCTGAGCCTTAAAAAAGCTTTTTGTTTCCTTTACTACTACACCACTTAACGCAAACATGGCAATCATATTCGGAATTGCCATCAGGCCGTTAAAGATATCTGCAATGGTCCACACAGCGCTTACTGTCATATAAGGTCCAATGAATACTGCAAAAATATAAAGCCAGCGATAGGCAAGGATTGTTTTTCTGTTCCCTTTTGTAAGATATTCCAGACAGCGTTCACTGTAATAATCCCATCCCAGTATTGTAGTAAAAGCAAAGAACACCAGACACATCATCAATATAAAAGAAGCCACCTGCGGATGAATAGGAAGACCATGCTGAAATGCATAAGTAGTCACCTGTACACCTTCCAAACCTTCCACCTGCCAGGCTCCTGTCAATACAATGGAAAGTCCTGTCATAGTACAGATAACAATCGTATCGATAAAAGTACCTGTCATACTTACAAGTCCCTGACGTACCGGCTCTTTTGTCTGTGCAGCAGCTGCCGCAATAGGTGCGCTTCCAAGTCCCGCCTCATTGGAAAAAATACCTCTGGCAACTCCCTTCTGCATTGCCACAATCATACTTCCCACAACGCCACCGGTTACTGCCGACGGGTTAAAAGCACCGTTAATCACTGTCATAACTGCTGATGGAATTTCTCTGATATTAAATAAAATCAAAGCAATACTGAATCCGAAATAAATAACAGCCATAAACGGTACAATAATCTGGCTGACTGTAGCAATTCTCTGAAGTCCTCCGATCAGGATCGCAGCCACACAAAATGCCAGGATCAATGAAGAAATCACAACTGCCCAGGAATATTCTCCCAGATACGGAATGTTGATACAGCTTGCTTTTTCCGGATCAAAAAAGTTTTGGATCGCACTGGAAATACCATTTACCTGACTGAAGGTTCCAATTCCAAAAAGCCCTACACACACGCCGAAAAAAGCAAACATCTTCCCAAGCCATTTCCATTTGGCTCCCATTCCCCGTTCAATATAATAAAAAGGTCCTCCAAGGCTGTGTCCATCTGATGAAACCACACGGTATTTCACCGCCAGAAGTCCTTCTGCATATTTGGTCGCCATTCCAAAAAAAGCAGCCAAGGTCATCCAGAAAAGCGCTCCCGGGCCTCCTGTACACACTGCGGTTGCCACTCCTACAATATTTCCGGTTCCAATAGTAGCGCTCAGGGCTGTACACAGGGCTGCAAAACTGGAAATTTCACCACGGCCGCCTTCTTCTTTTTTAAACATCCATTTTAATGCCAGCGGTAAATGCCGGATCTGGAGAAGTCCCAGACGTATAGTAAGTAAAATACCCCCTGACATAATCAGGACCATAAGAGGTACACCCCAGACAAAATCATCTACAGTTACAAGGATTTGATTCATCATACTCCACATAGTAAAAGTACTCCTTCTGTATAAAATTTTACAGCCTTGGGATTAAAATAAGATCATTTCTAAAAAGAGATAAAAGACATATAGAAAAAATAGCATATCTTCAGATAGCATACTCTGTCCTTTTGCCTGAGAGATTCAAGACGCATTCTGCATCATTTGCACCTTCGGCCCCTGTAAAAACAGGTGTCTCCAGAGAAACGATCCATCTACAGTTTCTGCCCGAAGCACGGGTACCTGAGAGTTTTACTCCTTCGGTGGGCTAAAAGCCTCTTTCCTGTAGACTTCATCTCGTTATTGCTGTTAATATGCTATAGTATAGCGTTAATTTTTTAATTCGTCAATATTTTTTTATTTTAAACATTTCCACGAAGAACATTTCCTGTACAGGATACATTATGTATTGTAAGAGATCCTGCTTTTATACTGGGATCCAGGAGTCCATGATGTTTTAACGTACGATACAGTCTTTCCGCATTTGTAGGATCCATATTACATAACGGCAGACGACACGGTCCCACATCAAGTCCCATAGCTCTCATTGCCTGTTTTATTGGAATTGGATTCACATCAAAAAACAACGCTTCAATAAGATCCAGATATTCTAACTGCAGATTATCACTTTTTTCCGTATCTCCGTCAAAATAAGCCTGGCAGATTTCATGGGTTTCCCTTGGACAAATATTAGCTAATACAGAGATTACGCCTTTTCCTCCTATAGCAAGCGCTGATGTAATCTGATCGTCATTACCTGAATAAATCGCAAGATCATCTTTACAGAGAGCTGCAATTTTAGCAATTTGTGAAAAGTTTCCACTGGCCTCCTTACATGCTACAATATTATCTATTTCACTTAAACGCTTATAGGTTGCAGGAAATATATTCACTCCTGTTCTTGAAGGAACATTATATAATATAATCGGAATTCCCGATACATCTGCACAGGCTTTAAAATGAAGATAAATTCCTTCCTGAGACGCCTTGTTATAATAAGGTGTGACATGAAGCAATCCATCTGCACCTACCCGCTCACACTCTCTGGAAAGCCATACTGCATGTCTGGTATTATTGCTTCCCGCTCCGGCAATTACCGGAATTTTTCCATTTATCTCCCTGACAGCATATTCTACCAGTTCCAGATGCTCATCATCTGTAAGAGTTGCTCCCTCTCCGGTTGTTCCTGCAATTACAACCGCATCTGCCCCTCCTGCCAGCTGCATATCCAGCATCTTTTTAAATACAGGATAATTGATATTTCCATTTTCTTTCATAGGGGTAACCATGGCAGTTCCCACGCCTTTAAAAATTAATTTTTTCATAATTTCCTCTTTCAATTATCAAAAATAACTTTGGTTTCGCATATAAATACAACTATTAGAAACACATACAGCAAATTCTCCATCCTGCTGCATCCTGTTCCTTACATACCTGTATCTTATATTTTTTTCCATCGATCTGATAGATCAGTTTCTCAGGGTTTCCTATTCTTTCATATTCCCTGCTGTGTTCTCTACAAAAGTGAGCGATAATGTCGCATACTTCTTTATAAGAGGGTTCCTCTTTCCTGAAAATAATAATTTCTTTTTTTATCATAGTACTGCTCCATTTTCATCAGATTCTCTCATAACAACACACATCTACCGCAAAGATTACAGCGCCTCCTACCTCTATTTCTTTCTGCACACCTGAGTACCAGCCTGGAATAAAATTATTACCAGGACCTGCCGAATAAGTAACACATGGAATGTTGTATTTAATCTTATGGCGTTTCCCACAGATATGTTCTATTTTCTTTATTACACACTTGACATTTTCATCCTCTGTACAGATCATCAGTGTAGTATTTCCCCTTTTCAAAAATCCGCCGGTACTGGAAAGCTTCGTTACCTTATATCCATATTTATTAAGTTCTTCGATCACTTTATCTCCATCGTCATCGCTGACTATTGCATAAATTAATTTCATTTTTCTGCCTCCTGTTTCTGTGCATTATAGCATACACTCAATTAAGGACGTATTAAATAACCACTGACAGATATTCAGAAACCATAAATTTCCATTACAAAATATATTTTTTTCAAATAAAACAGGGGCGTGTAAAAAATGAAAAATCATTTTTTACACGCCCCTGAAAACATTCAGTTTTCTGCTGCTACTTCATTTTCGCTCTGTGCTTTTTCTTTTTTCTTATCAAAACCTGCAAACAGTCCTGCAATGAGAGTTCCCGAAATAGAGTGCCATACGCAGGATACCGCGCAGATCACTGCCGACTGAGGAGCGCTTGCAAACTGCGCTGTTGTGGTGGCAAGGTTTGTAGCTAGACCTGCATTCTGCATTCCCACTTCAATAGAAATAGTTCTCTTTTTCGCTGTATTCATTCCTGTAAGCTTACCGGCTCCATAGCCCAGAAGATATCCCAGTCCGTTGTGAAGAAGAACTGCCACAAAAATCACTACGCCGGATGTAAAGAAGTTTGAACCCTGGGAAGAAATAACTCCTCCTACCACACAGGCAAGTCCCAGCACTGCCACACCGGGCATAACCTTCTGAACCTCCTGAAAAGCTTTTTTCTTTCCAAGGAAACGGTTTAAAACAAATCCCAGTCCTACCGGAAGAATTACTGTCTCAATAATGGAAACAAACATTGGAAGTCCTTCCACATTGATCTTGGTTCCACTGGCAAGGAAAGAAACAAGAAGAGGTGTCATAATGGGAGATAACAGGGTGGAAACAGTTGTCATACCCACAGAAAATGCCACATCTCCTCCACACAGATAAGACATGATATTTGAGGAAACACCACCGGGACAACAGCCTACCAGAATCAGTCCCAGGGCAATGGCATCCGGAAGCTGAAGCATTTTGCTGATTCCAAGCGCAAGAAACGGCATGATCAGATACTGGGCTGCCGCGCCAATGCAGATATCAAACGGACGCTGCGCCAGGATTTTAAAATCCTCTGCGGTCAGTGTCAGTCCCATACTGAACATAATAATACCGATGATCATAGACTGACTGGTAAATTTGTTTCCAACCATGTCTGTAAACAGCTGATAGTTTACCCAGCCCATCAGCTGCGGAACCAGAAAAGTAACCACTGCAATTGCAATCACTACCGCAGAAGTATAATCTGATAAGAATTTGCCTGCCTTTTGTAACGTTTTCATAATGCTTCCTCCATTCTTTGCGCAAGCACCAAAAAATCCCCTCCGGCTTCTGCCGGAAGGGACGAATAGAATCCGCGGTACCACCCTGTTTCTGCATAAAACTGCAGCTCTCACGTACTTCATACGTTTTCCCTGTAACGGAGGATTCCGGCATGACTTACTGTTGTTTCAGTCAGCTCCTTCGAGATGATATCCATATTCCCTGGTATATCTGCTTTCACCAAACGCAGACTCTCTGAAATACCATTACGGAACACAGCTTTGTTCTCTTCATTGGATTTCGGTGCTTTATCACATTAATTTATTGTTATGTTAGATATTATAATCCTATTTTTCCAAAAGTCAAGAACTTTTTATTTTTATTACTGTTCTTTTCTTTCCTGCTGCATCCGAAAATACCTCTCCAGCAACCTCCCAAAATAACTGTTATTCCGAAAATAAAATTTAAAGGAACCTCCCTTAAAGAGTCCGTATTGTTTCTATAATATTCTGTTTTTTTAACGTATTCAACGAGACTTTTACCGTACCCCAGATAACCCCAAAAGACACTACGATCGTGATCAGAATGGCTCCCCAGGGCATATGAAAGGAAATAGGAAAAACTCTTTTTACACAGTAACCCATAATAAGAACAAGAACCACTCCCACCGGAAGTCCTGCGATCAGTGCCTTTCCGGAACAGAGGATACTTTCTATATTCAGCATTTTTTCCAGCGACTCTGCAGTAATTCCCACACTTTTCAGAACTGCCAGTTCCCTTGCCCTTATCCTGATCTGGAAGCTGACTGCGCTGATCACATTGAGAATCCCGATCAGTCCCAGCAGGAATACAAACGCATAAATGAAAAAAGCTGCAAGCACAATGGCAATGTTCATAAATTTTGAATAGTCCTCAGCCCCATAGACCCGGGTGACATATCCGGCTTCTGCATACTCCATTCCATTCTGCGGAAAATAATTTTCCAGAACCTGTCTGGCATACTCCATATATCCATTTTCATTCTCCGGCGTAGTCATCCAGTTATATCCTCTTACGTCTCCATAAGGAACAACAATACGGATTGGGTTTGTGTTCGGATACAAAAGCTGCTTCGGAATCTCTTCCAGGCTTAAAACAGCATCAATCTTTATCTCCTTGCTGCTGCCATCTGCTTTTTCCAGTTTCAGAGAGGTAATGGATTCCGGCAGAGGCTCAACGTGTCTTTCTGTTCCGTGATCATTATACTTATAATCGTTCAGCAGCAAAATCCCACCATACTTCACTCCTGCCTGTTGGCACAATTCTCTGTAATGCTTTTTATCCAGTACGATTCTTTCCACATCCAGCAGCATTTCTCCATGCTCTTCTGCAATTTCTTTTTCCAGCGCTTTCTGCATTTCCGTAGTCAGATCCTCAGAACTTAAAGGAGTATCATAAGTTGCATAGTCCACTCCGCTTCCGTATACTTCTGTTCCTTCATATTCTGAAAGTTCTGACAGGATTTCCTCTGCAAGCTCTGAGCTGATGGTCTTTGCATGTTCCTCTCTCCGACCGGTTTCCGGATTGATAGTATATTTACGATTTGCAGAATAGTCAGCCACCACAGAATATCCATAATCAAACGTCATATATTCCTGCACCCCATCTGCAATCTCTTTAAGGCCACTCATGGAAACAAGTAAGATCATACTGGCAGACAGAGCCATAACCGCAGATTTCATCTGTTTTCGATTAGAGGCAACATTCTTACGGGCAAGCTGGTATTCAATCCCCCTTTTTCCGTTAATCTGAATTTTTGTATGAACATTCATGTTCTCTCTGATTTCTCCGCCGTTTCTGAGACAGACAAGCGCTGATACTTTCATGGCCTTTTTTGCCGGAATCATAGCTGCCAGAAAAACTGTACTACCGGAAATCAGAACAGCTGCCAGAAGAGCCACCGGAGAAAAAATAAAGGACAGCTTAAAATTTACCTGCTTGATCATAACTCTTACCAGAGTATTCATCTCTTCCATAAACTGATTTGAAATTCCGATCCCCACAAAGCTGAGAACATACCCCAACACAACACCCAATGGAATTGCCACAACACACAGAAGCAGACATTCATACATTATGGTTTTATATATCTGCTCCTTTGTAGCTCCCACACATTTCAGAGTGCCAAACTGAGCCATCCGTTCATTGGCGCTCATCCTGAAAACATTTGAGATCACGATCACAGACATTGCAATGATCAAAGTCCCCAGAATTACCACCGGCACCAACAAAAGCAGGGTATATGCGCCTCCAAAATCTCCGTAATCCTCCCCCAGGAACCCCTGAACCATGGTATTTCCGCTTACCGCAAAATTAATCACTGCCGTAAGAAGAGCCGTGGATAAGCAGATTGCTGCAATGGTGATCACAGTTCTGGATTTTTTTCGTTTGATCTGGCTGTAAGCCAGTTCGCACAAAATATTCATCCTCGTATCACCTCATCTCTTATGATCCTTCCGTCACTGATTGTAAGGATTCTGTCTGCCTGCAGCGCAATATTTTCATCATGGGTGATCAGGATCAATGTCTGGCCGGCTTTTCGATTTGCAGCCATAAGAAGTTCTATCACTTCCCTTCCTGATCTGCTGTCAAGATTTCCTGTTGGTTCATCCGCCAGAATAAAAGCCGGATCATTAATAAGGGCTCTTCCTACCGACACTCTCTGCTGCTGACCTCCGGAAAGCTGTCCCGGCAAATGTTTTCTCCTGTGGGATAACCCTGTCATTTTCACGATTCTCTCCAGCTTTCCTGCATCCGGTTTTCTCTGATCCAGAAGGCAGGGCAGCATAATATTCTCATCTACGGTCAGATTTGGAATAAGATTATAGAACTGATATACAATGCCAATATTTCTGCGCCTGAAAATTGCCATTTCACTTTCATTCATGTCAAAAATCTTTTTTCCGTCGATCACCACACTGCCGGAGGTGGGACGGTCAATTCCTCCCAGCAGATTCATCAAAGTGGACTTACCGGACCCTGACGCCCCAACAATAGCAACAAATTCGCCTTTTTTTACCTGAAAGCTCACATGGTCAAGAGCAATGACCTGATTTTCTCCGCTGCCATAAATTTTTGTCAGTTCTTTTACTTCCAAGACTTCCATACTTTACCTCTTTTCTCATTTTTCCGGTCATAGCATCTGTCTGACCGCTTTCATATTCATGATAAATAAGAAAAGTGACTCTTCCGTGACTATTTATAAAATTTCATCACAAATGTAGTTCCTTCTTTTTCCATACCGGACTGTACTTCAATTTCCCCATTTTGAGCCCGCATAATAGAAAGAGCCAGAGGCAGGCCGATCCCATATCCATTTTCTTTATGAGTACCCTCAAATCTCCGGAACAATCCCGCAATCTGATCTTTTTTCAGCCCTTTTCCCTGATCTGTAACTGATATCCAGCAATAAATTGGATTTTCTCCTGAGTCCACCAGAATTTCACTGTTTTCGTCCGAACATTCTGAAGCGTTTTTTAAAAGATTGATAAGGGCCTCTGTTGTCCATTTCCTGTCACAGACAAGCTGTATATCCTCCTTTAACTTCACCGTCTGATTTCGGATATCCAATATGATCTCTATGGATTCCATAGCATGATCCAGAAGCTCCCCCACCTGTACCTTATCTTTATGAAAATTTACGTTCATGGAATCGATTTTTGCCATTTTCAGAAGCGCCGTTACCAGCCACTCCATATGCCGCACTTCTTTTTTGATGCAAAAAAGAAATTCTTTCTGTTTTTCCTCCAGGGCATCTTCCATAAGCTCAGTCATCAGAAGAATCGATGAAACCGGCGTTTTTAACTGATGAGAAATATCAGATAAATATTCTGACAGATGTTCTTTTTCTTCTATCGCAGCACTTCTCTGCTCTCGCTCCAGGTTCATCAGTGTATAAATATCATTTTTAAGAATACTCCAGGAACCTTCCTTCTCATCCCTTGGATCAAAACATTCTCCCTCAATGGCTTTCTGGATTCCCTGTGAAAGTTCCAGAATCTCTTTTTTACTGATCCACACGATATCCAATCCCCCTGACTGTTGAAATCTGAACAGCATTTCCCAGCTTTTTCCGCAAACGCTTCACATATACCGTCAGCGTATTATCCTCCACAAAATCTCCACTGATATCCCAGATCCGTTCCAGAAGCTGCTCTCTTGTAAGAAGAATGGATGGATTTTCCGCAAAAATAAGCAGCAGGCGATATTCCAGAGCGGTCAGTGAAATCTGCTGATCTTTTACAAATACTTTTCCTGCTTTTGCATCAATCAAAGCCTCCCCCAGCCTCAGAACCTGCTGTTCCTCTGTTTTTATCTTCAACGTCCTTTTGATCCGGACCATCAGTTCTCTCATCCGAAAAGGTTTCGTAATATAATCAGCAGCGCCGTCTTCCAGCGTCCGGACAATTTCATCCTCATCATCAACCACGGTCAGATAAATTACCTTTGTCTGATCTGTCTGAAGCTTTTGTCCGATTTCTTTCCCCAGCCCGTCCGGAAGCTGCATATCCAGAAGCGCAAGGTCAAAGTGGATATTCTTTATTTTTTCAAAGGCCTGGGAAATTTCTCCACACTGAGTCACAAGATAGCCCTCTTTTTCCAGCGCATAGCTCAGACCCGCCGCAATAGAAGAATCATCCTCCACCATCAATATTTTATAAGCCATAATTCTGTCACCTCTGTTGTTTTAATGGTTTTCAAATCTGCTTCTCCTGCCTCCATTC
The DNA here is from genome assembly GCF_028767025.1 of Blautia sp. XA-2221. Taxonomy (GTDB): domain Bacteria; phylum Bacillota; class Clostridia; order Lachnospirales; family Lachnospiraceae; genus Blautia_A. The sequence goes on along the minus strand of NZ_JAJQXX010000013.1, from coordinate 63,160 downwards.
CGGAACAATACTGCCATTTGCCCGGTATTACTCCATAAAAACATTTTTATCCGATGTGATTACTTTAACATAGATCTTGAAACCCAACAACTACCTATCTTTTTTATCCCTTCTAATTGTCACTGAACCTTTTTTGTGCTATGATAAATCCAGATTATTTCTTCACCTGTTCACAGCGGTGCAATACTGTTCTGCGGACAGAGCTTACATCTCAGAAAGGACTGAACAACATGAGCGATTACAGACTTGAAACCAAATGCCTCCACGCAGGCTACACTCCTTCCAAAGGAGAACCTTGTGCGCTTCCGATTTATCAGAGCACCACTTTTAAATACGACACTACAGATGAAATGGGGCAGCTTTTTGACCTGAAGGCTGAAGGTTACTTCTATACACGACTTCAGAATCCCACCAACGATGCCGTTGCTGCCAAAATTGCCGAGCTGGAGGGCGGTGTTGCAGCGCTTCTCACCTCTTCCGGACAGGCTGCAAACTTCTATGCAGTATTTAATATCTGCGAGGCAGGAGATCACGTGGTAGCTGCTTCCACCATTTACGGCGGAACCTTTAATCTTCTTGCTGTTACCTTCAAAAAACTTGGCATTGACTGTACCTTTGTGGACACAGATGCTTCTGCTGAAGAAATTGCAGCTGCTTTCCGCCCTAACACCAAGGCTCTTTTTGCAGAAACCATTGCCAACCCAGCTCTTGTAGTTCTGGATATTGAAAAATTTGCCAATGTTGCCCATCAGCACGGAGTTCCTCTTATTGTTGACAATACCTTTGCCACTCCTGTCAACTGCCGTCCCTTTGAGTGGGGCGCTGATATTATCACCCACTCCACCACCAAATATATGGACGGTCACGGACTTCAGGTAGGAGGCGCTATCATTGACAGCGGAAACTTTGACTGGGAAGCTTACGGTGACAAATACCACGGTCTTACCCAGCCGGATGAATCCTATCACGGAGTTGTGTATACAAAGCAGTTTGGCAAAAAAGCCTATATCACCAAGGCAACCTCCCAGCTTATGAGAGATCTTGGTTCCATTCCTTCCCCCAACAACTGTTTCCTTCTGAATATCGGACTGGAAACACTTCCTCTCCGTATGGAACGCCACTGCAGTAATGCACAGAAAACAGCGGAATTCCTTGCATCACATGAGAAGGTTTCCAAGGTTATTTACCCGGGACTTCCCGGAGACAAATACCATGCCCTTGCAGAAAAATATCTGCCTAACGGCTCCTGCGGCGTAATCTCCTTTGAGCTGGAAGGCGGACGCGAGGCAGCAGTACGCTTCATGGACAGTCTGGATCTTGCCAATATCTGCACCCATGTTGCAGCATCTAAGACCATGGTTCTCCACCCGGCAAGTCATACTCACCGTCAGATGAAGGATGAACAATTACGGGAGGCCGGCGTTTCCCCGGGAATGATCCGCTTGTCTGTAGGAATTGAACATATTGATGATATTCTTGCTGATATGGAAAAAGCTCTGAAAAACGCCTGAATGATCATATAGTAGCTTTATCAAATACATAAAAAGGCTGATAAGCAATGTTCCATCATAAGAACGCTGTTTATCAGTCTTTTCGTTTTCATAAAAAAGCTGCTGAAATTCTCCACAGCTCAGATTATGTTTTACAGGCTGCCTTCCACCCCTACAAGAACGCCTCCGCTCTCTGCATAGTAACTGCAAAGTCCCCTGGCTTCATACACAAGGATCTCTGCCTGTGGAAACCGCTCCAGTATCAAATCTTTAATCTTTTCTGCAAGGGAAAGATTATCTACATGGCTGATCCGGATCCTGCCTTTCTGAAATCCTGTTTTGGTGATCTCCCTGAGAAATTCTTCCACTACTTTTTTTCGTCCTCTGCACTTTGCAGAAGGCTCCAGGGTTCCCTCCTCGCTGGCAGTTCCAAAAACACTGATTCCCAGTACCCCTGCGGCTGCGGCAACCACTTTGCTCACTCTTCCATTCTGTGCAAGATTATGTAAAGACTTCAGTGCAAAAAACAGTCTTGTTTTTTTCATATATTCGCATCCCAGTCGTACCACTTCTTCAAACGTTTTTCCCTCTCTGTCCAATTCTGTCAGTTTTTCCATAAGAAGTCTCAGCTCCGGCCCTGCACTTAAGGTATCAAATACATGGATCTTTGCTTCCGGATGTGACTGCTGATACATATCCTTTGCCACCAGGGCTGAATTATAAGTTCCGGAAAGCGTGCTTGTCATTGTTCCCACATAAATAACATCTGCTCCCTCAAAAGCCTTCAGCCAGCTTTCCACTCCGGGACAGGCAGTGCATGATTTTCCTTTATAACCTGCCAAATCCTCAGTCATTCCTTTTACATCTAAATTTTTATCATCCACATAGTCCCTGGCATCTGTGGAAATTGTAAGCGGAACCGCCACAAAATCCACGCCTTCCATCTGAAGCATATCACTGCAGGAGTCCGCAATAAATCTTGTCATTGTATCATTTCTCCTAACTCTGTATTTTTATCAATACCTGTCATTGTATTCTATCTCTGTACATGATACAATTTACAAAATGTTTCTTTTTGTAAGGAAACCGCAAAATAAGAACTATTCGAGGGATTTACATGGAAAATACAACTTATTCCGGCAGCAGATACAAAACCGGTCAGAAAACAGAACGTTCTCTTTTTACCCGCATGTGCATTGGAGAAGCCATTATTGAGCTTATGCAGGACAGAGGGATGAGCGGTGTAAATGTTTCCGCAATTGCCAAAAAATCCGGGGTATCCCGTATGACGTTTTATTATTACTACGATTCTGTTCAGGAAGCCCTTACTGATTATATGAAAGAGATTGTTGCAGACTATTTAAAGGCAAGAAAAAATACTCCCGGTCTTGGAAATTTCCAGGAGTATTCCCATGTTATCTTTTCCCTTAAATTCTTTGATCAGTACAAAACGTTTTTTCTGACAATGACACAAAACGGACTGCATTCCATTCTCATGGACGGAATCAATGAATTTATGCTTTCTTATCTGCCAAAAGAAACTGCACAGTCTTTATATGACATCTATTATTATGCAGGCGGCCTGCTGAATACCTTCCTGAAATGGGAGGAAAACGGTCAGAAAGAAAGCGCGGAAGAGGTTGCCAGAATCATCTGCCAGCATACACAGAGCGAAACATACAGATCATAAGGTTACTGGATCAAATATACATCTGTATAATAAACGCCCTTTGACTCACCTTCCTCATGAGTTGCCACATAAATATCAATACAGTTGGTCTTAATAGCTCCTCCACAGTCCTCTGCCACATATACCTGCCCGTTGATCACTACCTGACTTCCATAAGGAATCTGGGACGGGTCAACTGCTATCGTATGATTTGTGGTTGCTGTTACACCTGTAGATGTAATCCCGTTGGCCCACGGACCGCAGCAGATACTGCATGGACAGTAATGTGTGATCCGGAAAGTTCCCAATGGCTTCAGATTTGCATCCGAGGAAGCTGCAACCGGGGTTCCCACCTGTACTCCGTTCACTTGGCTGATGCTTCCACCTGCCTCCACTGCTTCTGCAAAAACACCTTCTCCACTGCTTTTTGAAAGCGTTCCCGCATCCAGCTTTTTATCAATCCCTGCATCTGCAGTCTGTACCGTTTCCGAAAGATCCAGGGCGCTGGTCGGGATATAGCCGGTCTGTTCTGCCCCGTTTTCGTCCTCATAGGAAATTCTGCTCCACACTTCATTTACAGTTCCTGTACGCTTCACCTGATCAAGCTCCAGTACCTCTCCTACCACTTTTCCGTCTTTTTTGCCCGGATAGTCAAGAATACTGCTGTCTGTTTTTACCTCCACCTGATCGTCCTCCGGCTGGATCTGAATATCAGAGCTGAGCATCTGATTCTGTATGTAACCGATCACTTTACTTCCGTTTTTTTCCACAGAAACCTTGCTCCAGTTATTATCACACACAGCGCTTCTGGAAACCTCATCTCCAAGACTGACCTCTGCAAGCTCCTCCCCTCTGTCACCTGGCACTGACCGGAGCGCTGCAGTCCTGGCAGTTACATAAAGAACATCGCTGCATGCCGCAACCTTTACAGAATTCCCCTGTCCGTCATCCGTTTCAAAAGTGTGTATGGTTTTATTTTCTTTCTGATCTTCCTGCGTCACTGTTTCATAATCAGCAACATCCGCATAAACAACAGTTCCTCCCCAAAAAAGAACCGCTGATAACAGAAGAAGACAGAACCTGTTTTTCATGCTTTTTCACCTTCTCTTTCTGACTGCGCTCCCGTAACATTCAAGTTTCTTTACCGACACAGCCTTTCTGTCACTTTCCGGTACAACGGATATTCCATCTTTGCTATATTGAAATAGAATCATGTTTCATATTCGTTGTAATCAGTTGTTCTGTGATACTTCCTACAAATCATACCACAGACCTTTTCTATTTTCAATTTTCCAAGTGATGTTCACCAATTTTTAAGACTTTCATAATAATTCTTTTCTTTTCAAAACAGGGTTTTCCCGATACAATAATGCTATGAATACATCAGATAAAAAAACTCTAAAAACACAACAGAATCGTTCCACTGCCGGACATAAAAAAAGCCGGTCTGTATCGTCAGCCCGTACACCTTCTGCCAGAACTCAGAACAGAACGGTTAAAAACCAACCCTCTGTTTCCAGTAAAAAAAGAGTTTCCGGTAAAAAGCCCAGTCCTTCTGCCCGACAAAAAAGGGCCTCCAGATCCAACCGGGAGATCCGCACGCACCGCAGAAAACAGCTAAGACAAAAGAAGGTAAGAATACAGAAAATATTCCTTGGAACAGCCGCAATCATTCTGCTTTTTGCTGTCATAGGGGGAATCGCTGTACTGAAGCAAAAGCCGGAAGAATTTCTTGCCATTAATTCTGCCTGTGAATCCTATCGTCAGGATGTGGAAAATATTGCCGCCGAATACGAAATGTCCGATTATACGGACCTGATCCTTGCCCTGATGATGCAGGAAAGCTCTGGCAGCGGTCCTGACGTCCTTCAGTCCTCTGAGGGCGCATACAACAAACAATATCCCCAGGTTCCCAACGGAATCACAGACACTTCATACTCCATTGAATGTGGTATCCAGGAACTGAAATATGCAATGGAAAAGGCAGGTGTATCCAATCCCTCAGATCTAAACAGAATCCGTCTTGCTCTTCAGGCTTATAATTTCGGTGCAGATGCTTACTTCACTTACCTGAAAAAGAATGGCATCACCTCCTGGTCTGAAAAAACTTCAGAAGCTTTTGCCAAAATGGCCAGCGGCGAAACTGCTCGTTCCGAGGATGATCCGTTTTATGAAACTGCCGGCCCGTGGGATTACGGCGACCAGAAATATCCGGAGCATGTACTGAGGTATTATCATCCGTGAATTTTTTCTGCTCTTCAAGGATGAAGGGAAGGAAAAATTCAGATTAGCGTCTATCCCAAAATCCAATAATAAAATACGGTATTTTATGATAATTTACGATTTTCCCTTAAACTTCAAAAAACCCTTGAAAATGCCCATATCCTGGGATTTTCAAGGGTTTTAAAATTCATGTTATCTAGGAAATTAGTTTCCCATCTGTTTTGCAACCTCAGCTGCAAAATCCTCTTCCTTCTTCTCGATTCCTTCTCCGGTTTCGAAACGAACGAAGCCTTTGATTACAACGTTTGCGCCATTCTCTTTAGCAACCTGCTCTACATATTTAGCAACAGTCTGTTTTCCATCCTCTGCTTTAACGTAAACCTGGTCAAGAAGGCAGATTTCTTTCAGCTCTTTGTTGATACGTCCGGTGATCATGCCCTGGATAACCTTCTCCGGTTTCTGAGACTCTTTCGGATCGTTCATGATCTGAGCAAGAAGAATCTCTTTTTCATGAGCGATGTAATCAGCGCTCACTTCAGAGCTGTTTGTGTACTGTGGTTTCAGAGCTGCGATCTGCATTGCAACGTTCTTAGCCATTTCTTTTACAGCATCGTTTACAACGTCTGCCTCTACGTCAACAAGAACTCCGATTTTTCCGCCCATATGTGTATAGGAAGCAACAAAACCGTTCTCTTCTTTTACCTGAGCAAATCTTCTGATGTTCATGTTCTCGCCGATAACTGCGATCTGAGCTGCAAGAGCTTCTTTTACAGTCTGCTCGTTGTTCAGTGCCCATGGCTCTGCAAGGAAAGCTTCGATATCAGCTGCTGTAGTAGTAAGTGCCTGTGCAGCAACGTCTGCAACATAGCTCTGGAATTTTTCATTCTTTGCCACGAAGTCTGTCTCTGCATTAACCTCAACAACTACTGCGCTCTTAGCATCCTCTGCAACAACAGTCTTGCAAAGACCCTCTGCTGCTACACGGCTTGCTTTTTTCTGAGCAGTTGCAAGTCCTTTTTCACGAAGGAATTCTACTGCTTTATCCATATCGCCTTCTGTAGCTGTAAGAGCTTTCTTACAGTCCATCATTCCGGCGCCGGTCATTTCTCTTAACTCTTTTACCTGTGCTGCTGTAATAGCCATCTCTATTTCCTCCTGGATATTTTTAATCTGAATAATTTAATAAAATTACTCTTCTACTGTCTCAGCAAACTCCTCAGACTCTGCCTCGATCTCGCCGTCAGCCTCAGCTGTACCCTGGTTTGCCTCGATAACAGCGTCTGCCATCTTGGAAACGATGAGTTTTACGGCACGGATAGCATCATCATTACCCGGAATTACATAGTCAAGTTCTTCCGGATCACAGTTTGTATCACAGATACCGATAAGCGGAATACCTAATGTATGAGCTTCCTGTACACAGATTCTCTCTTTTTTCGGGTCAACGATGAAGATAGCGTCCGGAAGACGTTTCATCTCTTTGATACCGCCAAGGTTTTTCTGCAGTTTTGTAAGCTCTTTTCTTAACTCAATAACTTCTTTTTTAGGAAGCACGTCAAATGTTCCGTCAGCCTCCATAGCCTCGATCTCTTTCAGTCTTGCAATACGGCTCTGGATTGTCTTGAAGTTTGTAAGCATACCGCCAAGCCATCTCTCGTTTACATAGAACTGTCCGCAACGCTCTGCCTCAACTTTGATAGCGTCCTGAGCCTGTTTCTTTGTTCCTACGAAAAGGATGTTTCCGCCGTTTGCTACGATGTCAGCGATTGCATTGTAAGCATCGTCAACCATTCCTACAGACTGCTGAAGGTCGATGATATAGATACCATTTCTCTCTGTGTAGATGTACGGAGCCATTTTAGGGTTCCATCTTCTTGTCTGATGTCCGAAATGAACACCTGCTTCCAAAAGCTGTTTCATTGAAATAACGCTCATGTTTTTGTTCTCCTTTTTTGGTTAAATTCTTCCGCGCAGATCATTTTCTATCTGGACCCCGCCGTCACACCGTATGGGCACCATCCTTCGGAATCTCCACGCGTGATTATTTTGCAACTCTTGGAGTATAACACATAAAAACCCTCTGTGTAAAGAGGGTTTTCCTGTTTTCGGCTGTATTTTCAACATTTTTTCTATTTTCCCGTGGAAGAGCAGCCTGCATTTTTTAATTTTTGTACTTCTTCCGCTGTCAGAGGACGGTATTCGCCTTTTTTCAGCTGGTCCGGAAGTGTAAGTGGTCCCATTGAGAGTCTTTTCAGATAAATCACAGGCTTTCCCACTGCCGCCATCATCCGCTTAACCTGATGAAATTTTCCCTCGCTGATAGTAAGAAGCAGCTCTGTATAGCTTTCCGGAAGATTTTCTGTTCGTACCCGGCGCAGCAGTTCCGAATTTTCCATGTCACTGCCATCCCGGGGAAAAAGCTGTACTTTTGCCGGAAGGGTCAGTCTTTTTTCTCCAATGTCAATCCCCTGCTCCAGCTTTTGTCTGTCCTCTTCTGTTATTGCGCCTTCCACTCTCACAAAATATGTTTTTTCCACATGGCGGGCCGGTGATAAAAGATCATGGGCCAACGCTCCATCGTCTGTGATCAGAAGAAGGCCTTCTGTATCTTTGTCCAGACGCCCTACCGGAAACATTCCCTTTCTCGGTTCCGTGATCAGTTCCATCACGGTTCTGTCATACCTGTCCTCCGTAGCGCTTACATAGCCTGCCGGCTTATTAAGAAGATAGTATACAAACTCCGGAGCCCTGGATACAGGTTCACCCAAAAGCTCCACCCTGTCCTCTTCTGTCACCTTCTGCTCCGGCTTTTTTACAGTCTGAGAATTGATCTGTACCAGACCTTTCTGTATGTATTTTTTTACTTCACTTCTGGTTCCCTTTCCGGCATCAGCCAGAAATTTATCCAGTCTCACTGCCTTACTCATCTGTTACCTCTCTTTTTTCTTCCTCAATAGAAATCTCTGTGGGGCCGTCGGCCTCTCCTACAACCTCTGTCCTCTCCGAATTTCCTGTATCCGTCTGTGTGTTTTCTTTTTTGTCTGTACTTCTACTTTCCTGACGAACAAATTCCGGAGTACGGTCTTTCAGAAACTCTGCATAACATTCTTCTCCCTGCTCCGTCTGGAAGATCACCATTACATCCGGTTCATATTCTATCCAGGAACAATCACCAAAGGATGGATTTGCTGCCTGAACCAGAGCTTCTATCTGTTCTTTTTCCGTATATTCTGCGGTTTTTTCTTCCTCTCCTGACTCATCATAATAGACAATCTTTGCCTTTTTGATGTCTGTATCTTTAAGACTCAGAGGATATCCGGTTTCTTTAAGAACTGCAATCGTATTTTTATAAGAAGGAAACAGTTTTATTTCCCCATATGCCTGTCCTTCTGGGTTTTTCTCCCCGGGAACCAGACTGTATATATCCTGGGCTACCGGAAGGGTATATCCCATTTGAAGCTCGGCAAACGGAAGTTCAAGCAAATCTTCCGGAGCAGCTTCCTGAAAATCCTTTTTTACTGCCTCGATCAGTTTTTTCTGTTTTTCCAGCTGATCCTGGAAAATCGCATAGTCCCTTCCGTTTCCGGAGATCAAAGTAATATTGTCCAGGTATGCGGTATCCAAAGCCAGAAACTGCTCTGTTTTGTTTTTCAGATTTTCTTCCTTATAAAGAACACCCAAAAGCTCATCACATTCTTCTGTATTTACCATATAACTGCGGTTCACTTTTCTGCCTGACTGAAGCTGATATCCCAATAATAGACGACGAAAAGTTCCCTCTTCTGTCTGCTCTCTTTCCTCTCTGAACTTTCTGCTTTTCTGATTTTCAACAATTTTCTGAAGAACTGTATAAGTTTCATTTCCAATTCCGTCTTTTCCGGAAAGAACCGTTTCTCTTTGTTCCCATGACGTACTGTCTTTTATACGGAATGTACCGTCCGCCTGTTTTTTTACATAATCAGTCATGTCATCTGCCAGAACCATCATGTCTATGTTAAGCGCTTTAATTTCTTCCTGTTTGGGAATATAGGCGTCAAAACGCAGAAGATCCTTCTGATAAATCAGCGCACACACTGCAACAAGAGCTGCCGCTGCAAACAGCTGGGCTTTTTTGGAAAAGAATGCATGAAAGTCCATCTGATACAGGGTTTCTGTCATTCCATGAGCAAGTACAGTTCCAAGCACCAGTCCAAACACACACCAGATATTCCGTGCATGACTTGTAGGAATCAAATAAAAAATAAATCCTGTTCCTATGCCACATGGCACAACAACCATAAATTTTAGCACTGTAGCCAGTTTCCCATATACCATTGGCTTTCCTGCCGCCTCAGATGGTCTGCGTATGTAAGCAATATAAGAAACAGCAAGAAAGATCAGGGTCAGCACAACCAGGACAACTGCCAGAACCATCCCCCGGCCCTCTCTGTACTTTTGTACAAACTCATCTGCCAGAGTAAGAGGCGATGCATAACTCTCCAGAATTTTAAAAATACCATATGGATAGCCTGCAAAAAAGGTGTCAAAAAAACTGTAGGCACAGGATGACAGCAAGATTCCCAACACCGGTCCATATAACTGCATACCGGCCAGACATAAGCCTCCCATCAGAAAATTTCCGGTCACGCAAAAAATAAGGATCACGCTGAAATACAGCATTAAATACAAAAGCAAATGAACAAAAAACAGACTGACAGCCAATCCCATAAGTTTCAGGCTGAAGAAACCTCTTGCCGCTCCTATGCACACTGCAAAAAATTCTGCGACAGCATAAGGGATCAGGTAATACAAAAGGCCTGTGTATACACGACTCCAGAACATCCGTGACCGCTTTATGGGCAGGCTATGATAAAAATCCACTTTTTTGCGGGAATAAACATAGCTGAATCCATTTATGCTGTTCATGATGGCAGCCACTGCTGCTACCATCCCTCCCGTAATAACAAGTTTTCCCTTCCAGAGACTTTCATAAAGAAGAGTCATCTGATCCTGTGTATATCCGGCAGCGCTCCAGTTTCCTATCATAAGAAGCAGAACAACCGGAAATGCAAGGAAAAGTCCAAGGCTTAAAAAAGCAGGAATCCAGCTTTTGCCACGGGAAACCGTTTTTACATATTCAGAAGAACAGATTTTTAACTTCATATCCAGCCACCTCCGTTTCACTGATAAAAATTTCCTCCAATGTCAGTGGAAGAATTTCGCAGAACAGAGGATTTTTCCCCTGTATCTTCTCCATGATCTGTTCCCGGGTCCCTCTGACTGTCAGAAGCAGCAGAGATCCCTGGTGCTCCATCTTCAATACATCCATTTCTTTCTGAAGCTGACGTTCCTGCTCTTTGTCTTTCAGTACACACTGGATCTTATGGATATGAAATTTCATATCCTCCAGATCTCTGGAAAGCAGGATTCCTCCTTTGTACAGAAGTCCCACATGATCACAGATATCCTCCAGTTCTCTCAGATTGTGAGACGCGATCACCGGTGTAAATTCCCTGCTCATGATCTCTGCTGCAAAAAGGCTTTTTACTGCCTGGCGCATAACCGGATCAAGTCCGTCAAAAGTTTCATCACAAAGCAGATATTTTGTCCCTGCGCTGACTCCAAGAAGCACAAGGAGCTGTTTTTTCATTCCTTTTGAAAAAGTGCTGATTCTTTTTTTATCATCCATGCGAAACTGTCTCATAAATTTTGAGAATCTCTGTACATCGAATTTCGGATAATAATATCTGTAAAAATCCGCCATATCCCGTGGTGTGTAATCCGCCGGAAAATAACTGTCGTCCGATATGTAAAAAAGACTTGATTTTGCGTTCTCATTATCATATACACATTCGCCGTCTATCTGTATTTCTCCCTCATCCGGCTTCAGGATTCCTGCTGCCATACGAAGAAGTGTACTTTTACCTGCGCCATTGCTTCCCACCAGACCAAAAACTTCTCTTTCTCCTATTTCAAGAGAAATTTTATCTGCTGCTTTGACAGTGCCAAAGGATTTACTGCAGTTTTTTATCTCTATCATTGGTCTTCCTCCTCATAACAGACGTTTATTGCCTGCACCATCTCTTCCATCTGTACACCCAGGTTCTTTCCTTTGCGTACAGTCTGCATAAATTCTTTGTGATAATCTTCTTTTTTTATTTTCAATATCTGATCAGACTCTGCCACAAAATTCCCTTTTCCCTTGACCGGATAAATCAGCCCCTCCTGCTCCAGTTCCGTATAAGCTCTCTGTATGGTATTGGGATTAATAGAAAGCTCCATGGCAAGCTGACGGACAGATGGAAGTCGGCTTCCTGCCGGAAGAGCTTCCCTATAGATCAGCATGCGAAATTTTTCTGTCACCTGCTCATAAATGGGCCTGCGATCCTGATAATCTAAAATAATAATAAGACTTTCCTCCCTTCCGGCCTACAGTGTATTAACTGTATTGATACACTTATCGTACCACACATTTACAACCAATTCAAGATTTTTATATCAAAAAACCGCCAGAAGGCCGGGCATAAGCCGCAGCGCAGTCTGACGGATATTAAAAAATAAATCTCTGTAATATTTTACATACGATCCGGTGCGGAAAATCCCAGAAGATCAATGCTTGTCTCCAGAATTCCTTTGGTCACATCAAGAAGCTTCAGGAAAGATTCCTTCTGTGCCTGATCTTCCTCGCTTAAGATCTTTGTTCCATGATAAAAGCTGTTAAATGCATTGGAAACCTCATAAATATATGCGCAGATCTTATGAGGCGCTTTTTCCTCAAAAGCATTCTCCACGGTTGCGCCGAATTTTGTCAGCTCCAGCATCAGGTTCTTCTGACTGCTGTTTACTGCCGGAAGCATCCTGATCCCTTCGAGGCTTCCTCCCTCTTCCATATAACGGTTCAGAATAGATTTGATCCGGACAATCGTATAAAGAATGTACGGGCCTGTATTTCCCTCAAAAGAAGTAAAGCGATCAATATCAAAAACATAATCCTTGGTTGCCTGATTGGAAAGATCCCCGTACTTAATTGCAGACAAACCTACAATCTGAGCTGTTTCTGTGGCATCCTTATCTTTTACACTTCTGTTTTCTACAATTTTGCTGTACATTTCCTGGTCAATATCTGCAATCAGGCGTTCCAGACGCATAACACCGCCTTCTCTTGTCTTGAAAGGCTTGCCGTCTTTTCCGTTCATGGTACCGAAACCAAGGAAAGAAAGTTTGGTGTCCTCTTTCACAAGACCGGTCTTTCTGGCGCAGCGGAACACCTGGATAAAATGAAGCTCCTGACGTTTATCCACCACATAAAGAATCTCGTCCGGCTCATAAAGTTTCATACGCTCTACGATGGTTGCGAGATCAGTTGTTGTATAAAGGGAGGCGCCGTCTGATTTTAAAAGCATACAAGGAGGAATTTCCTTCGTATCTGTATCTTCCTTTACATCTACAACAAGAGCGCCCTGATCTTCATATGCAAATCCCTGATCCTTCATTGCCTGAACCATATCCGGAATATAAGGCTGTGCGTCCGATTCCTTTTTCCACAAGTCAAAGGAAACGTTCAGATTATCATAATTTCTTTTAAGGTCTGTTACAGAAACCTGCATGATATGGTTCCAGAGAGCCATATATCCCGGTTTTCCCTGCTGCAGAAGATGAGTTGCCTCCAGGGCCTCGTTGCGGTAATCCTCATCCTCTTTGGATTTTCCGCTGGCACATGGATAAATCTCTTCCAGTTCCCCAATGGTAAACGGCGCTTCTGCAGGGTATTCTCCCTGATAGCTGTCATCAAAATATACCAGTTCCGGTTTACGGTGTTTCAACTCTGTGATGATCAGTCCCATCTGAAGTCCCCAATCGCCCAGATGTACGTCACCGATCACTTTATGACCTACAAAACGACCGATTCTCTTGATGCTCTCTCCGATAATGGCAGAACGAAGATGACCTACATGAAGTGGTTTTGCCACATTTGGTCCGCCATAATCAATAATGATCGTTTTGGGATTTTCTGCCTGGGCAACAGAAAATTTAGGATCTTCCGCCATTTCTTTCAGATAATCCGCAAGAAACTCTTCTTTTACTTTCAGATTGATAAATCCCGGTTTTACCACCTCTGCCACAGAAAATACCTGGCTGTCTTTTAAATATTCCACCACATCATCAGCGATCATAAACGGAGCTTTTTTGTATGCCTTGGCTCCTGCCATTGCCCCGTTGCACTGGAACTCACAGAGATCCGGTCTGTTGGATACTGTTACCTTTCCGTATTCCGGATCATATCCGGCTTTTTCAAAGGCTGAGGAAAGCTCCTCTGCCATAATTTCCATCAGTTTTTTCATGTCTTATGACTCCTCGTATTTATTCTTTTCTTTTTTCAGACTGTAGCCTTTTTTGTTAAAGCAACTGCAAGCGCACCATGTCCGATATGACAGGCAACACTTAAGGAAAGAGGATCCATCTGAATTTCATAATCCGGAAACATTTCCTGAACCTCTTTTTTGAATTCCTCTGCTTCCTCCCGGTTTCCTGTATATGCCATTTCAAGGCACATATCACCATTTTCTGCATATTCTGCAAACCGATTGTCAAGATCCTCTTTCAGAGCCTTCAGCATTACTCTCTTTGCCTGCTTTTTGCCTCTTACCTTAGAATAAGCATCCAGCTTTTCGCCCTGTATCTGAAGTACCGGCTTCAGGTTCAAAACTGTACCAATCGCTGCCGCAGCCGGAGTGATACGTCCGCCTTTTTTAAGATATTTTAGGGTTTCCAAAGTAATATAAATACTTGATTCCAGCTTTTCTGCCTCCAGGATCTCGCGGATCTCCGCAGCATTTTTACCTGCCTGAGCAAGAGCAAGAGCATCCAGTACGGACTGTTTCTGAGTTACAGAAATTCTCTGATTATCCACAACCTGAACTTTACCCTCATAGTCGCGGGCAAGTCCCATAGCTGTCTCACAGGAAGCGCTCAGTCCGCTTGACATGGGAATATGCACGATTTCATCATATTCCTTTAAAAGTGTATCCCACAGTCCGCAGACTTCGCCCGGATTTGGCTGCGAAGTGGAAATAGGCTCGTCTTTTTTCAGGCGCTCATAAAATTCTTCCTGAGAAAGAGTAACTCCCTCCAGATACATCACTTCATTAATATAAAAGGGCATCGGCAGAACAGAAATCCCAAGCTTTCTTCCCTCGTCCTGCGTAATGCCACTGTTGCTGTCAGTTACAATAGCAATTTTCCTCATACTGCATTCTCCTTATTTTCTTTATCCTGAAAAATACATGCTGTATACAGTTTAACATACTTTTTGGGGTATCTCAATTAAAAATTACCGCAGAGCACAAACAAACATCAAAAAGTAAACTGACAAATGAAATCAAGTAAGTTTTTTACTGAAATTAAATTTTCTTGTTTATATTTTGTACAATATACGTGTCTTGTTTTTCCTCCCAGAAAGAATTATAATACGCCCATAAAACACACTTACATGGAGGTATTATGCAGTATATCAGCCGTTATCAATCTCCTCTTGGCAAAATTCTTCTGGCTGCGGACGATATGGGACTGACAGGATTATGGTTTTACGGACAAAAATATTTTGCTCTTCATCTGGACGAAAGTCATGAGGAAAAATCATATTCTGTATTGGATCTGGCAAAGCGCTGGCTCAATCTTTATTTTTCCGGACAGGAACCGGATTTTTCTGTTCCTCTACATCTGAAAGGAACAGAATTTCAGAAAGAAGTATGGAAAATTCTTTGTGATATCCCTTATGGAACCACGGTCACTTATGGAGAAATCGCTGCTGTTCTTGCACAAAAACGAGGTCTGGAACGCATGTCTGCACAGGCTGTAGGAAATGCGGTTTCTCACAATCCGGTTTCTGTTATCGTGCCATGTCACAGAGTGCTTGGAAGCAATGGAAGTCTTACCGGATACGCCGGAGGACTGGAACGCAAACTAAAGCTTCTGGAACTGGAAAAAGTCCCCCGATACTGAGGGACTTTTTATCTGTTCTACATTTTCATTAACTTAAAACATTCTTCCAAATATTTTTACCAGAACAGCGCCTCCCGGCATTCTTCTCAGCCACTCCTGAGAAGGTTTTTCCAGCAGAATATATACCATAAAATAGGTAGCTCCTGCCAGAGCAATGGAAAGGCACAGACAAATTACATTTGACTGGATCAGTCTGTACAGGCCATAATATACAAGACCTGCCACAGCTCCCATAGGAACAGATGCGAGAATCGGATTCAGATACGCAGATCTCCACGGATTTTTGTATCGAAGATATCTTTTCATAGCTCTGTCATTCAGGATACATACAACAACCGCATAAATAATCATTGCAACCAGCAAAGAATAAATTCCAAGATCTGTAAAAAGTAACAGCAGAACAACTGCTATCACATCTACCACCAGCGCTACTGCAGCGGTGATCATTGGAATCTTTGGTCTTCCGATTCCCTGAAGCACTCCGTTTGAAATATTTGACATTCCATTTAACAGGATCGTAAAGGAACCCAGCATCAAAAGCTTTCCGGCTATACCATTGGTTCCTCCAAACAGCAGAGACACAATGGGCTGCGCAAGAACAGCCAGTCCCACTGCACAGGGAACAGAAATAAACATGGAAAGCTGTACTGTCTGGTCAATTTTTCTTCTGGTTTCTTTTACTGCGCCTGTAGCATAAAGAGCGGAAACCTCAGGTATCATAGAGGTGGGCGCAGCGCTGGAAAGTGTCAGAGGAATATTGATGATGCTCATAAAATATGTTGCATACTCCGCATACATCATACTTAACTGGTCTGCATCTGCCCCCTGCGTTCCAAGGATTTCCGAATAAAGAACCCCGTTCAGATACCCGTTTACATTATAAATAAATGCGCTGAGGATAATAGGAGATACGATCAGCATGATCAGTTTCAGAATATCCCCATATGATTTTTCTCTGTGTCTCCGATCGCTTTTTACTCTGGCACGAATGCCTTTTCGGTTCATTCCGTAAACCATTATCATAAACAAAAGCGCTGTCACTACTCCGGCAGTTGTTCCCACTGTCGAACCGGCAGCTCCCCATTTTGCCACCTGTTCAGGTGTCCCGTCTGAAAGATTTCTGATAAAAAGCCATGCCGCAAGAAGACTTACAATGGCATTAAAAATCTGTTCCAGGATCTGAGAAACTGATGTGGGAAGCATATTTCTGTATGCCTGAAAATATCCCCTGTACACGCCAAGAATTCCGGAAAGGAATATGGTAGGGGATAAAATCTGCAAAGCCAGAACTGCATTCGGCTGATTACGGGGAATAATAAATCTGGCGCCGAAAAGGCAGAAAAGAGCTACTGCTCCGCCTACCACAGCCGCATAGATCATAGATCCCCTGAATATTTTCTGTGCATTTTTGTAATCTCTTAAAGCAATCCTTTCGGAAATCAGCTTCGATACTGCCTGAGGAATACTGAAAGATGCGATCATCAAAAGGATCATATATGCATTCTGAGCAAGGCTGATATAACCCATTCCCATATTTCCAACAATAGAGGATAAAGGGCTTTTATACAAAAGACCTATGATCTTGGATATCATTGCCGCGATCATCAAAAAGGAGGCATTTCTTACAAGATTATTCTTTTTTCCCATGATGTCTCCTTCACACCTGCTCTTTATTTTCGATCTGCCAGTCAACTGGCTCCAGACCGTTTTCTCTTAAAAATTCGTTTGTCCTGCTGAAATGTCTGCATCCGAAAAATCCTCTGTACGCAGACAGCGGACTTGGATGAGGCGCTTCCAGGATCAAATGCTTCGGATTGTTCAGCATGGATTTTTTCATCTGGGCCGGACGTCCCCAAAGAAGAAATACAATTGGACGATCCTGTTCATTGAGAATACGGATTGCGGCATCGGTAAACTGCTCCCAGCCGATCCCTCTGTGAGAATTGGCCTGATGCGCCCGTACAGTAAGCACAGTATTCAGCAGAAGCACTCCCTGATGAGCCCACTTTTCCAGATATCCGTTATCCGGAATATAACAGCCCAGATCATCATGGAGCTCCTGATAAATATTTACAAGAGACGGCGGAATCTCCACATCTTTTTTTACAGAAAAACACAGGCCGTGAGCCTGTCCGTCGTTATGATAGGGGTCCTGTCCCAGAATCACCACTTTTACTTCGCTGAGCGGCGTAAAATGAAATGCATTAAACATATCTTCTGCAGGAGGAAAAATCTTTCGAGTATTATATTCCTGCATAACTGTTTTGTATAATTTAGTATAATATGGCTGATGAAACTCGCCTTTCAGCGCTTCCAGCCACTCTCCTGACAAAGGAGCCATAATTGTCACCTCTTTATCTTATTACTGAAATTCCTTTTTTCTGCCAGATATTTTCAGCTGACTGATTTCAGAGAATGGATTTCTACTTTTTATCCTGTCCAAAATCACTGAAACCAACTCGTATCTGTATCCATTTTCCATGGGCTACGTCAAGTATACCCTAAAAAACGACAGATGCAAAGAGCTTTCTTCACATCTGTCGATTTTTGTTTCTATATTCTGTATTAATTTACGCAGTCAAGAGTAAACCAGAATTCTACACCATTATCATAATTGCGAACACCGTACTCCTGATTATGGCTTTCCATGATTGCCTTAACAATAGAAAGTCCGATTCCACTTCCTCCATATTCTCTGGTTCTTGCTTTATCCACTTTATAAAACTTTTTCCAGAGATTGGGAATATCTGCTTCCGGTATTGGGCTTCCCGTATTAAACACAGTAATTTTCACTCTGTCGCCTTCAGGGCACACACAGATTTCGATTTCTCTGTCTCCATCCAGATGATTCAGAGCATTGCTGGTATAGTTGGTAACAACCTCTTCAATCCGGAATTCATCTGCCCACACATACACGGGGTTCTCTGTATCAAAGCTGACTTTTGCCTCTTTCTGCTGAATCATAATGTCCATGGACTGAAGAACACCTTTTATCAGACTTACAATGTCAAAGCGTTCCATTTTTACTTCGTCCCGGCCTTCTTCCAGATGGTTCAGCGTCAGGAGATTTTTCACAAGTTTATTCATCTTGGCCGCCTCATCCATGATCACATCACAGTAAAATTCTCTGCTTTCCGGATCATCTGAAATATTTTCCTTCAGGCCCTCTGCATATCCCTGCACAAGAGCAATGGGAGTTTTCAGTTCATGAGACACATTATTCAGAAATTCCTGTCTCTGCTGGTCAATACGGATCTTATTCTCTATATCTTTCTGAAGCTGATTATTTACAGATTTCAGCTCTGAAATAGTCTTTTCCAACTCTTCTGACATTTTGTTGAAATTTTCTCCAAGCTCATCGATCTCATTACCTGCCCTGCATTTATATTTTGCATCAAAATCAAGATTTTTCATTCTGCTGGAAAGAACCGTCAGCTCGCTGATGGGATTGGTGATCCTTTTTGTCACTGCCCATAAAATAACTGCGCTGATGGCAATGATCAGTATCCCTACAAAAAAGTAAAAGCTGTTGGAAATAAACACACTGTCACGAATGCTTTCCAGTGGAGTCCGGATCAGGAAGAAGCACCCATTGTCCAGGGTTCCCCAGCTTTCTACATAATCCATTTCCACAAATCTGTCGCTGACCTGCTGGATCACATAGGTATCTGTTGAATCCAGAATTTTTGTCCTGTCATTTTGCTCATCCAGATCATATGCATAACCAATAAGACGGGCCTGCAGCATTTTTTCATTGCCGCCTTCCGAGGCAACCTCTTTGCCATCCACTGTGATTATGATCCAGGTGAGGTTATTTTCCGAACATTCTCTTTTCAGACTGTCAGAAATTTCTGCCGTACTTTTTCCTTCCGGATCTGTTACAATCTTCAGTTTTTGAAGATCATTGACCGCTGCCTCCAGAACCTCTGTTTTTTTTGTAATATAATACCGTTCCAGAAACAGAAAGTTAATGGCAGTAATGGTACACATAGAAACCACAAGCAGTCCAATAAAGAAAAATTCCAGCTGATGCCTCAGAGAATAAATTTTCTTCTCGTGACTTTTTTCCTGTTTTTTTATCCGAAAACTCTTCTTTTCAGAAAACAGTTTCCTGCTCATGCCTCATCAACCTCAAATTTATAGCCCATTCCCCATACGGTCTTAATATACTCACCTTTTTCTCCCATTTTGCTTCTCAGCTTCTTTACATGGGTGTCAATGGTACGGGCATCTCCGAAATAATCATAGTTCCATACAGAATTGAGGATTTTTTCTCTGGAAAGAGCAATCCCCTCATTTTCCAGAAAATATGTGAGAAGTTCAAATTCTTTAAAACTCAGTTCCATAGGCTCTCCGTCTACAGTTGCCTGATGAGCCGCTTTATCTATAACGATCCCTCCTGCAGAAAGAATATTTTCCGCAGTATCCTGTCCTGTTCTTCTTAAAATCGCCTCTACTCTTGCCACAAGGATCTTCGGACTGAAGGGTTTGGAAATGTACTCGTCCACGCCAAGCTCAAATCCCAGAAGCTCGTCCCTCTCATCCCCTCTCGCTGTCAGCATAATAATGGGAACTTTGGAATTTTTACGGATTTCACGGCATACCTCCCATCCATCCATTCTCGGCATCATGACATCAAGAAGAATCAGAGCAATATCCTTTTCTCTATAAAAAAGATCCATGGCTTCCTCACCGTCTCCTGCTTCCAGAACCTGAAATCCTTTTTTGGTCAGGAAATCCTTTACCAGCTTTCGCATACGGCTTTCGTCATCTACTACAAGTATTTTCAGGGCTTCCATATGAATACCTCCTGTTTTGATTTATAATGATTATAAGAGATTTTGACAGGCAAAACAATTTTTATTTTGCCAATCTTCCTGTTCTGTGCTAAAGAAGCATACCTTCGTTCAGCCTGTCCAGATCTGCCTTTTCTCTTTTTTATTTATGATACCAGAAGTTTATGTTTCTTCTGTGAACGCTAAAACAGATTTTAAAAAATTTTGTACTTTAAAAATATCCCGGAGCAAAATTTTCTGGCAGACTCCAGAAATTTTTCTCCGGGATTTATCATTTTATCAGCTCATCTGATAATAATGTGCATAGATTCCGTTTTTCGCAAGAAGCTCCTCGTGAGAACCACGCTCTGCAATTCCATTATCTGCAACCACAAGAATCTCATCTGCATTCCGTATGGTGGAAAGACGATGGGCAATGGTAATGGTTGTTCTGTTTTTTGAAAGCTCCTCCAAACTTTTCTGGATCCAGCGCTCACTTTCATTATCAAGAGCGCTTGTGGCTTCGTCCAGAATAAGAATCGGCGGATTTTTCAGAAATACTCTGGCAATGGAAATCCTCTGTTTCTGACCTCCTGACAGTCTTGTTCCGCGTTCTCCTACAAAAGTGTCATATCCGTCAGGAAGGGACATGATAAAATCATGGATATTTGCTTTTTTCGCAGCCTCAATAATCTCATCCATAGATGCGGATGGTTTGCCGTAAGCAATGTTTTCTTTGATGCTTCCTCCAAAAAGATAAATATCCTGCTGCACAAGACCGATCTGGCTTCTCAGTGATTCCAGAGTCAGCTTTCCAACCTCTTTGCCATCAATCGTAATCCGACCTCCGGTTACATCATAAAATCTTGGAAGCAGGGAACAGATGGTGGTTTTGCCACTTCCGGAAGGACCTACCAGCGCAATGGAACGCCCTGCAGGAATGGTAAATGAAATATTATCAAGAACCAGTGTCTCGTCATCACTGTAATGGAAGGACACGTTTTCATAGGACACCTCTCCCTTCACATCAGTAAGAGGCTCTGCATCCGGGGCATTCACAATATCCGGCTCTGTTTCCATCACGTCCAGAAAACGGCGAAATCCGGAAAATCCTTTCTGCATCATTTCGATCAGCTCCACAAGAATCTGGATAGGACTTACAAAAATGCCAATATACAAAGCATACATCGCCAGATCTCCGGCATTCATTTTTCCTCTCGCAATGAGAAGTCCGCCGAACACCAGAGTCACCAGATACATCATTCCCTGAAAGAAACGGTTCCATCCCATGAAATTTCCCATACATCTGTAATTTGCGTTCTTGGAATGAAGAAAAGCCTGATTGCTTCTGCCAAATTTTTTGCGCTCTACTTCTTCGTTGGCAAAGGACTGTACCACACGGATTCCTGCCAGAGTATCCTGAAGGCTGGAGTTCACATCACCGATTTTTCTGCGGTTGTCCATAAAAGTTTCCTGCATTCTCCGGTTCTGTTTCATGGAAAATACCAGCATGATAAATACCAGGATCAGAAGCGGGATCGCCAGTCTCCAGTTAATAAGAAACAGAAAAACAAAGGAACCCACAATCTTGATCAGAGAAATAAACAGGTTCTCCGGACCATGATGGGCAAACTCCGCAATATCAAAAAGGTCTGACACCAGCTTACTCATCATCTGACCGGAATTATTCTGATCGTAGTAGGAAAAAGACAGCTTTTCATAATGGTCAAAAAGCTGCTGTCTCATATCCCGCTCCATTTTTGCGCCCATCATATGGCCCTGATAACCCACATAATACACACAAAAACTCTGAATGACGTACATGAGAAGAAGACACAGTCCGATTGGAAGAAGGGCCTTCAGGATAGTAGAAGGCTCTTCTGTAAAAATAGTTGCTGTCAGTGTTCTGAGGATCTGCGGAAATGCCAGATCCACCATACTGATAATGGCTGCGCACAGGAGATCCAGAAAAAACACTGTTTTATAAGGTCCGTAGTAACGGATAAATTTTTTAAGCGTGTACATAAATACCTCTTATCCTTTCGTTTTAGTCATACATATTATAGACGCTATCTTCACGAAATACAATCGAAAAATAGCTTCTTCCGGGTTCTGAATCCCGTCCAAAACAAAAAGAAGTATTCTCCTTACGGGCGCAGCTTCGATACCGATAATTCCAGAGTCGCATCATAAGTACCCGAATCTCTTTTCTCAAAAATCAGCTCCCCTCCATGGGCTCTTATAATCTGTCTGGCAAGCCTTAATCCCATAATATGGACTTTATCCGTCTGATTGTCCATGTTCTGCACTACGAGTTCCGGAATTCCTTTTCCCGTATCCTTCACCGAAATATATATTTTTTCATTTTTTCTATACAGCTTTACCGTTACCTGACATCCATCAGGATTATGTCTTACACTGTTTCCGATCAAATTCCGCAGCGCGCGTTTAAGAAGACCGCTGTCTGCAAAAATATAGACTTTTTCCATATCTGCCGGAATCAGAAGTTCCACTTCCGGTTCCCGATTCTTTCCCTGTTCAATCTTTTCATTATAAATATCTGCCGCACACTCCCGGAGAATGAAAGCCGGAGAACATTCCTGTCTGTTCAGTGGCTGGGCCTCATATGCCAGTTTTGATGTAAGATTCAGGTCAGTGATCAGCTGCCGGATCACCATACTCTGTCTGCACACCGCATCAGCTAAAGCTTTCTCCTCCTGGTTAAGGTTGGGACTTTTGGAAATCCGGTCCGTATAACCTACAATCAAGGCCAGAGGCGTACGGATATCATGTGAAACACCTGAGATCCACTCAGTTCTTGCCAGATCTCTTTTTGTAAGCTTTTGCTTCTGTTCCTGAAGAATTTCAGAAGTTCTGTTAATCTGAGCTGCCAAAACCCCCGTCATTCCCCTTTCATGCAATTTTACCTTCTCTTCCCTGGACAGTTTTTCTATTCCTCTTCCCAAAGGCTTTAATGTCTGATAAAACCGATAGCCAAGAAGAACAACAAAAAGTATAATTACAATGGCATTTACGATCAGTCCCCATTTGATATACTGAGGGATCATCATAATATTGCCCAACGTAAAGATCTCACTGTATCTGGAAAAAAATTCCGGATCCAGCCCTACGACCAGAAGCAGTTCTTCTGCTTCCCAGACTGCTACCGGATAATCATGAAGATACCATCTTGTAAATTTCGCCACATCCGAAATCGTGTACGAACGCTCAAAATCTGAAGGAAGTTTCCATTCCCAGGCAACCTCCCCTGTTTTATCCAGAGCCATGCACCATTTAAAGTCCGACTCTTCCAGTTCCCGTATACCATTCGCTGACAGAGCCCAGTTTTCACCTGTTCTGTAAAATTCCTTTCCCACTTTTTCCAGAGAACTGCTCTTAAAATCCTGCTGTTCTGAAGCAATGATATTATGGTAGCCTATCGCCATAAAAACTGCTATATTGCTGAACAGTATGACACTGATAATCACGCCGGCTGTAACAGAATATCTGCTGATGATCTTAAAAAGACTTTTCATGCTCTCCCTCCCGGTTTCGCTGCCAGCCGGTAGCCCAGTCCCCGGGCAGTAAGAAGCCACTGCGGATGCGAGGGATCGTCCTCAATTTTTTCTCTCAGATGCCGGATATGTACCATCAGCGTATTCTCATATCCATAATAACCATCTCCCCATGCAGCATTGCATAAAGCATCAAAAGTGACGATTCTACCTCTGTTTTCCTTCAGCTTTAAAAGCAGCGCCAGCTCCTTTGCCGTAAGGGAAGTCTCATTTCCCTGAAAACGTACAACTCCATAATCAAACAGTATTTCATGACTGCCCAGACGCAGAATATGTTCCTCCTGGATTTTTTCTATACGATAGGTTCTTTTCAGTATAGCAGTAACTCTCAAAACCAGCTCCGGCGGTAAAAATGGTTTGGTAATATAGTCGTCAGCTCCAAGTCCCAGTCCAAAAAGTCTGTCTCTGTCCTCATCTCTGGCGGACAGAAAAAGTATAGGAATCTCTGAATTTTCTCTCAGTTTCTGAAACAGATGAAATCCGTCTCCATCAGGCAACATCACATCCAGAACTGCCATATCCGGATTCTCCGCCCGAAAAACCTCCAACGCCTCCTGCACGCTTTTGGCTTTTACCACATTTCGATAACCGCTCTGTTTCAAAATGTCTGCAATCATCTCCAGAAGCTCCTGATTGTCATCTACAAGCATAAGTTTACGTTCATATATATCCATAAAATCCCCCTCCCGCTTATCCATTTATTTTCTTATTATAGTTTATTTTTTTACCCATTCCAACTGCTCCTGTGCAAATTTAAGCTAAAAATAAGGTATAGTTAAGTCTCACATAAGTCTGATATTCTATACTGTCATCAATTCAGAAAATAACAATTAATTTTACAGGAGGAACTTTATATGGGACCTGTCATTACCACCGATTCTCTTACAAAAAAATATAAGGATAAAACAGTTGTAGATCAGTTAGATCTGCGTGTTCCGGGAGGAAGCATTTATGGCTTTCTCGGACCAAACGGCGCAGGAAAATCAACAACTCTCAAAATGCTTCTTGGACTGATCCTGCCTACAAAGGGAAATATCCAGATTTTTGGAAAGGAAGTCTGCTCCGGGAACCGCCTGAGCATCCTCGACGCCACAGGCTCTCTGATTGAGTCGCCTGCCTATTACGGGCATCTTACCGGAAAAGAAAATCTGCAGATCATCTGCACGCTGAAGAATGTTCCCGAAAAAGACATTTCCAGAGTTCTTTCTATCGTTCGTATGGAAGAACAGCAAAACAAAAAAGTCAGTCAGTATTCTCTTGGAATGAAACAGCGCCTTGGACTGGCCGCAGCTCTTCTGGGAAAGCCCAAGCTTCTCCTTCTGGACGAACCTACCAACGGACTGGATCCAGCCGGAATCCAGGAAATAAGGGAACTGATCTGTTCTCTTCCCGATGCCCTGGGTATTACGGTTCTTATTTCAAGCCATCTTCTTTCAGAAATAGACCAGATGGCAACTCACGTAGGAATCATCAACCAGGGAGAACTTATCTTTCAGGACAGCCTTCATGTTCTCCATGAGCACAGCCGCTCAAAAATACTTCTCCATACCTCTGATAACCAGAAAGCCCTTCAGTATCTGAAACATTCCGGCATTTCCTCACAGTGGCAGGATGGCCGGATCATGCTGAACACCCTGGAAGACAACCGGATCATGCAGGCTGTTTCTCTTCTGGTAAATTCCGGCATTGGAATTTTAAGGCTGGAAGAACATCAGATGAGCCTGGAAGAAATTTTCCTTCATCTTACAGGAAAGCAGGTGAGCTTATGACTTCTGTAACACTGAGACAAATACGGGCAGAACACAAGAAGCTCCGTCATACAAAAGCCTTTCTTGTTCCACTTGGCTTTCTTATTTTTGAGACACTTTGGACAATGTGGCAGATCAACTCTGCGAAGTCCTCTGACATTTCGCAGGGATATCTGATGATGTTTTACAATCTTCCTATTATAAATACGATCCTGATGCCATTAATGATATCTGTAATCGCCAGTCGCGTCTGTGATATGGAAGTAAAAGGAGATACTCTAAAAATCCTTTATACTATGCAGAAACAGGGCAGTTTTTTTGACTTTAAATATCTGAGCTGTCTCCGGTATATAACATTTTTCATTATCGGACAGGGGATCATGATTCTTTTCCTGGGAACAGTAGAACATCTGGGCGCCTTCAGCCTTTCCAGATTTTTCATATATCTGATCACAGTCTTTGCAGTCAGCGCTGTAGTTCTCTCCATACAACAAACGCTGTCACTGGTATCCCACAGTCAGCTTCTTCCTCTGGGAATTGGAATTGCCGGCAGCTTTCTTGGACTTTTTTCCCTGTTTTTCCCAAAGCCTGTAGCGTATCTGGTACTCTGGGGATATTATGCGAATTTCTCTATGATTGGTATGAACTGGGATCCTGATACAAGAATTATTGACTATTATGTGATTTCCTTCCCATTATCCCGGTTTTTGATTTTTCTGGCAGCAGGCGTTTTAATTTATATGATCTGTCGCATGATTGTTGTAAAAAAGGAGGTTTAATCTATGCTTACCCGCTGTATTCTTACCGAGCGCAGAAAGCTTCATCATTCCCTGATCCTTCCTGCGTGTATTCTGATTCCCATTATCCCGGCAATCATGGGAACCTTTAATTATCTTCAGAATCTGGAGATTTTAACCTCTCAATGGTATTCTCTCTGGACACAGCATACTTTATTTTATGCAAGCTTCTTTTTTGCACCGCTGATCGGACTTTACTGCTCCTATTTATGGCGTCTGGAACATCGAAACAATAATTGGAACTCCATTATGACTGCTCCTGTTCCTGTATGCTGTATTTATTTCGCAAAGCTTGCCATTATCCTGGCAATCACACTGCTGACACAGCTCTGGACAGGAATCTTATATCTGATCTGCGGAAAAATAGCCGGTCTTCCCGGATTGTTTCCTCCTGATATTTTTTTATGGCTTCTCCGAGGTACTGTAGGGACACTTCCCATATGCGCTCTTCAGCTGTTCCTTTCTATGAAAATACGAAGTTTTTCCATTCCTATTGCTGTTGGACTGGTGGGAAGTGTTCTCGGCACAGTACTAAACAGTGAAGGGGCAGGTTTCTTCTGGCCCTATTGCCTGATGCTCCTTGGCATGAACGCCAACAAATCTGAGAATGCCATGTCCGGTGAACTGCTGCCATTTCTTATTTTTGTATGCCTGTTTACCATTGTATTCAGCGCCGCATCCATATGGGAGCTGAACCACAGAGATATCCATACCTGAACAGAAACTTTTGTCATCCCCGTGATATAACGGATAAACTCCCATACCGGAAACACTTTGTCCTTTTTGCTTTTAAAGCCTAGAAAAACAAAATCCTGTCTGGAAGAAAAACAAAAACCACCCTTGACATATGACTGAATTTCTTCTAATATATAAAGACAGAAAAGCTTACGTTCGTCTGTTTACCGGCAGTCATCTTATTTCTAAGGGCTTGTACTGGTTTCGACGGGGGCTTTGAAGTTGGGGAAGCCATCCGCAGACTCCTGGACTGCGTACCAACCGGGAACCTAAATATAAACGCAAACGAACAGTACGCGTTAGCAGCCTAATTGCTGCTCGTCAGCCCTGATGCACTCACACATCAGGAACCTGGCGTCAACTATGTGAGAAACCTTGCCGGGTAAGCTTTGCCCCGGTAGATGTATTATGAAGCTACTGAAGTAGCAAGCCTGTCGGTGGGCGTGTTGCCGAGGGAATGTTAAAACAGCGACTGTGATGGGAGATGCCGCAAGGGATAGGCTTTCGGACGCGGGTTCAATTCCCGCCAGGTCCACTTTTAAGAAAACCCAGTAAGTACAGGAATGCCTGTATTTACTGGGTTTCTTGCTTTTATTGCAGTGTTTGAATTCTCGCCAAAACGGTGCTTTTTACGCCAAAATAACCCCCTATGCAACACGAAAATTATCATAAAGCGCTGTAAAATAGCTGCACAGAGGAACTCTATGCAGCATGAAGATGATACAATATGTTCCCGACAGACGGATCCCGCCGGGATGTTTTTTTACTGTTTTTTCACAGGAAATTGGCAAACACAGAGGCTCCAACCACTGTGCAAAGTCCGCATACTACGATTGCAAGGCTGCTCATAGCCCCTTCTACTTCTCCCATTTCCATTGCTTTGGCCGTTCCTACCGCATGAGCCGCCGTTCCGATTGCCAGCCCTCTGGAAACTGCATGACGGATACGGAACAGCTTACATAATGACTCTGCAAAAATATTTCCAAGAACACCTGTAATAATAATTGTGGCAACTGAAATTGTCACATATCCTCCCAGTTCTTCAGAAACGCCCATTCCGATAGCTGTTGTAATAGATTTTGGAAGAAGAGTCACATATTCTTTGTGACTTAACCCGAACGCCATAGCCATAGCCAGGATACTTCCCAGGCTTGCAGCCACTCCTGATAAAATTCCCACCATAATGGCAACCACATTCTTTTTCAGAACATCCAGTTGAATATACAGAGGAATAGCAAGACAGACAGTTGCCGGAGTAAGCAGATAGCTCAAATATTGTGCGCTGGCATTATAGCTGTCGTATTCCACATCAAATAAGATCAGAACGCCGATAACCAGAAGAATGGAGATCAGAAGAGGATTTAAGATTGCCAGTTTCCATTTTTTCTTTACTGCAAGTCCAATCTCATATGCCAGAAGACTGATCACAAATCCCAGCGTTGCCGAATTAAGCACCATGTTTTCCATCTTTTTTCATCCCTCCTATCGTTTCCTGTTCTCTTTCCTTATTTTTTTCCTTACGGTCCATCATAAAATCCGTTACTTTTCCTGTCACAAAAATAACAATAAAGGTGGTAGCTACTGTGATCACAAGAAGAGGCACTAGGAATCCCTGCAGCTCTCCCCAGGATGCCATCAGCCCTACGCCTGCAGGAATAAACATTAGCGGCATGATCTCGATAAGAAACTCCCCTACATCCTTTACCTGTTCCACCTTGATCACTTTTGTAAAAAGCAGTACAAACATAAGTAAAAGTCCATAAATGCTTCCCGGAATCGGAAGTGGGATAAAATATTTCATCAGTTCCCCTGCGCAGGTGACACCCAGGATGATCCCGAATTGTCTCATATACTTCATATCCTGTCTCCTTCTCTATGGATAATTCAATATTTGATACAGTAAAATGTTACAGTTGTAACTTTTAAATCAGCGTTTTTCATTATAGCACATATCTTTTTTTGCACAATAGGAAAACTGACTGATATCTGCCCGTTTTTCTTTAATGAATATGTCAACAACGTCTAAATTGGTCTTACCAGTTTTGCTTCCATGGAAAAAAATAATTTTTATGTAGTATCACAGCATATTTAATGTTACAATGAAGTATACTTTCCGCATCCGCAATATGTTTGTACACGGAAAGCATGTTACTTTTATGGAGGAAAACGAATATGAAGAAAGGAAACTGGAAGGCACTTCTTCCAATTGCAGTATTCCTGGTTATGTATCTGGGACTGGGAATTCTTTTTGAGTATGTTCTGAAAATTCCCATGGGATTTTATAATATTCCCATTGTGGTTTCATTTCTGACTGCTCTTCTGGTTGCATGTATCCAGAACCCCCAATTAAGCTTTGACGAAAAGCTTTCTGTAATGGCACAGGGTGTAGGTAATAAAAATATTGTTACCATGATCCTGATTTTTATGGTTGCAGGTATTTTTGTAGGAGTTGTAGGACGGGAAAGTGCAGAAAGCGTAGCATATTTTCTGCTTTCTGTGATTCCGGCACGCTTTGCAGTGATCGTACTGTTTGTGGTAAGCTGTTTCGTGTCACTTGCCATGGGAACTTCTGTTGGAACCATCACTCTTATTACTCCTATCGCCCTTGCCGTGTCCACAGCTTCCGGCTTCGCAGCTCCACTGTGCGTAGGCGCTGTTATGGGCGGCGCTATGTTTGGCGATAATCTTTCTTTTATCTCCGATACGACCATCGCTGCCTGCAATGGTCAGGGGTGTGCAATGAAGGATAAATTCCGGGCCAACTTTAAAATTGCCCTTCCTGCTGCTCTCGTGACTCTGGCGATTATTTTTATCCGTACTTCAGGCGGTACAGACAGCGCAGCGATCATCAAAGATTACAACCTGATCCGCATCATCCCCTATCTTCTTGTGCTGGTGGGAGGTATTATCGGTATCAATGTTTTTGTAGTTCTTCTGATCGGAATTGCTTCCGGTTCTGTTATTGTTCTGGCAACAGGAGCAACTCAGGCAACGGACCTTCTGGCAAACATGGGAACCGGGGCCGCCGGTATGTATGAAACCACAATGGTGGCAATCCTGGTATCTGCCATCTGTGCGCTAATCCAGAAGTATGATGGATTTACTGCACTTTTAAACTTTATCCGCCGTATCTTTAAAACCCAGAAAGGCGGAAAGCTGGGCATGGGACTTCTTGTAGGCGCTATGGATATTGCAACAGCCAATAATACAGTTGCCATTGTTATGGCTAACCCAATCGCAAAGGAAATGGCAGAGGAATACGATGTAACGCCTCAGACAACCGCTTCTATCCTGGACACCTTTTCCTGTGTATTCCAGGGCGTGATCCCCTATGGAGCTCAGATGCTGATCGCACTTTCTACTGCTGCGGAGCTTGGATTTGAAATGTCAGCCTTTGACATTATGCCAAATCTTTATTATCCATATATTCTTCTTGTAAGCGCTCTGTTCTTTATGTTCTTTGAGCCAGGAAGAAAAAAAGCAAACTAAACCGTACATAACAAAAAACTGTGGATGTTTTCAGAAATTTTCCTGAATCGTCCGCAGTTTTTTCAGCTTCACACTCTACTCGCCCATATCCTCAGCGCATTTTTTCAGTTTTTCTCTGATTGGAAGATGATACGGGCATCTCTTCTCACATTCTCCGCATTCAATACATGCAGACGCCTTTACCGGCAGTGTACTGTATCGGTCTTTTGCCCAGTCTGCCAGATTATATCTCTGAAGGTATCCCGCAAACAGAAATACACTTGGAATATTAATTCCCACCGTACAGGGAGCGCAGTAATTACATCTTCGGCAAAAGTCTGTACCCAGCTGTTTTTTTATTTCTTCTATTTTATGAAGTTCTTCTTCTGAGAAAGGAGATTCATCCTCACATGCCTTTATATTCTGATGCAGTTCTGTTATCTCTGCCATTCCCGGAATTACAACTGTCACCGCTCTGTTGGCACAGATATAACGAAGAGCAAGGGAAGAGTCCTCAATCGCGCCTCCTGCCAGAGGTTTCATATCAATGAATCCAATATTTTTTTCTGTACAGCGGCGGATCAGCTCCTCTCCCTGATTTTCTACGATGTTATACGGAAACATGATCGTTTCCACCCAGTCAAGCTCCAACGCCTTTTCAAAAACGGCTGTAGAGTGAGCGGTAAGACCAATATGTCCGATTTTCCCCTCCTCCTTTGCCTCCTGAAGAGCCTGAAGGGCGCCGTCCTCCCCCATAACCTGCTCCAGCTGTTCCATGCTTGGATTATGCACCTGATAAAGATCAATATAATCTGTGCGGAGATTTCCAAGGCTTGTCTCAATATCTGCTTTCATTGCCTCTTTTGTTCTTGCCATGGATTTTGTTGCCACAACAAATTTATCACGGATTCCTTCCAGGGCATATCCCAGGTATTCTTCGCTGACTGTATATCCTCTTGCCGTATCAATATAATTAATTCCTTTTTTCACCATTTCGTGAAGAAGTTTTTTTGTTCCCTCAGCATCAATTCTCTGAATTGGAATTCCTCCAAATCCAAGTCTGGAAATTTTCAGCCCTGTTTTTCCTAAAATTCTGTATTCCATATTTTTTCTCCTTATATCAGAACGAGGCTGTTATCAGCCTGTCTCTACAGTATATTTCAACACATTTTATTTCCGAAAGCCTACAGCTCACAGAAAAAATGTCCAAAAATACTGCTGAGATCACTTCTGATACAGCCTCTTACTTAAATACGTTTTCAGATTTTATCCAAATCAAACGCGGGACAGATACTCGCCTGTTCTTGTATCAATTTTTAATTTATCTCCCTGATTTACAAACAGCGGAACCTGTACCTGTGCGCCTGTTTCAACAGTTGCCGGTTTAGTAGCTCCCTGAGCAGTATTTCCTGCAAAACCAGGCTCTGTCTCAATTACCTCAAGCTCAACAAAGAGAGGCGGCTCAATTGCAAATACATTGCCGTTATGAGAACAGATTTTAACAATCTCGTTCTCTTTTACAAACTTCAGAGAATCTCCAACCTGCTCTGCTGTAAGCGCGATCTGATCATAGGTCTCCACATTCATAAAGTTGTAAAGATCACCGTCATTGTACAGATAGCTCATATCCACGCGGTCAATACGAGCCTGCGGGAATTTCTCTGTAGGACGGAAGGATTTCTCCAGAACAGCCCCTGTAATAATGTTTTTATATTTTGTTCTGACAAAAGCAGCACCCTTTCCAGGTTTTACATGCTGAAATTCAACGATCTGACATACATTTCCTTCAATTTCGAGTGTGATACCGTTTTTGAAATCACCTGCTGAAATCATAATTTAGTTCCTCCTTATTGTAATGTTCACTACCCATCATTCTATAATACCATAGCGGTTTTTTCAACTGTTTTTTTCATATACCGCTAATTTTTCCTCAATTTCATGAACCAGATCCTCAAATGGCTTCTCTCCTGTCACCACCTGAATATCCGCAAACTTCTGATAAACAGGATCTCTCTGCTTAAGAAGCTTTTTGATCTTATCATCCCGGTCATCTCCATCCAGGACCGGATCCTTACTGGAGCCTTCCAGTCTTCTTTTCAGTGTTTCCAGTGATCCTTTAAGGTATACCACTGTTCCCAGTTCTTTCAGATATTTCTGATTCTGTTCCTGAAGCGGAAGCCCGGAACCCAGAGAAATCACTCTTCTTTCACTGTCATTGATCAGCTCTTTCAGCGCCATTGTCTCCAGTGCCCGGAAAAACGGCTCTCCAAATTTCTCAAATATCTCTCTTACTGAGAGGTTCATTTTCTTTACAATTAGTTTTTCAAGATCTACAAAAGGCAGTCCCAAATCCCTGGAAAGCTGCTTGCCTACTCTCGTCTTACCTGAACCCATAAACCCGATGATCACCACATGGTTCATAAAGTCCCCTCCTCTTTCCTGTAAAAATAAAGTACGATTCTTTCCAGATATCGTTTTAAAACGATCTGAATCTCTTCTTTCGGATGGATCGGCTTTACGAGGATATTACGGATTCCTGCTCTTTTTGCTCCGTAGATATCTGTAAAAAGCTGATCTCCGATAAAAACAGTGTTGGAACAGTCTGTTCCCAGCAGTTCCATCGCCTTCTGATAGTTGCGAACTGCCGGTTTATGTGCGTTTTCAATAAAACGCTCCCCTATTTTTTCATTAAAAGAAGCTACTCTCTGAATCTGGTTATTTGATAAGAAGCAGCTTTTAAATCCGATTTTGCGGAGGCGCTCAAAGAGCTCCACTGCCCGTTTATCTGCCGGCGCCCCGTGAGGCACCAGCGTATTATCGATATCGAACAGAAGCCCTCTGACTCCCTCCTGATATAATTTTTCATAGTTCACTGCATAAGCAGATTCCAGATATTCATCCGGGAAAAAACATCGAAACATTTTTATCTCCTGCTCTACGTTGTTTTTCAGCGCTGGTCAAGCGGCACATACTCCGCTGCTTCCAGCACGTTTTTGTATGCGGGGCGGATAATCTTGTCTGTATTGATCAGCTCCTCCATACGGTGAGCACTCCAGCCCACAATACGCGCCACCGCAAACATCGGTGTATAAAGTTCCAGAGGAAGATCCAGCATACTGTACACAAATCCACTGTAAAAATCCACGTTGGCGCTTACGCCCTTATAAATACGCCGTTCTTCTGCAATAACTTCCGGCGCCATTTTTTCTACCATGGAATACAGCTTGTAATCCTTCATCCTGCCTTTCGCTTTTGCAAGGCTTTCCACAAAGCTTTTAAGGACTTCCGCTCTGGGGTCAGATACAGAATAAATGGCATGGCCCATACCATAAATAAGCCCCCTTCTGTCAAAGGCCTCTTTGTGGAGAAGACGTCTCAGATAATTGCGTACCTCGTCCTCATCCTCCCAGTCATGAACTTCTTTTTTCATATCCTGGAACATACGGATCACCTTTATGTTAGCGCCTCCGTGCTTTGGTCCCTTCAGAGAACCCAGAGCTGCGGCAATGGCAGAATAGGTATCTGTTCCAGAAGAAGAAACTACATGAGTGGTAAAGGTGGAGTTATTACCTCCGCCGTGTTCCATATGAAGGATCAGGGCAAGATCCAGAATTTTTGCTTCCAAATCTGTATATTTCTTGTCCGGTCTCAGAATACGGAGAATATTCTCTGCTGTAGACAGTTCTTTTTTGGGATTATGAATATACAGACTCTTTCCTCTTATATAGTGATTATACGCCTGATATCCGTAAACAGACAAAAGCGGAAATACACTGATCAGGTTCAGACACTGACGAAGTACATTCGGAAGAGAAATATCATCCGGATTATTATCATAGGAGTACAGAGTCAGCACACTTCTGGAAAGAGCGTTCATAATATCTCTTCCTGGAGCTTTCATTACCACATCACGGACAAAGTTTCTCGGAAGTGAACGCTGATTCGCAAGAAGCTGCTTAAACTCTTCCAGCTGCTTTTTATCTGGCAGTACACCGAATAAAAGCAAATATGTAGTTTCCTCAAAACCAAAACGATTGTCCTTTACAAATCCGGCTGTAAGATCTTTGATATTGTATCCTCTGTAATACAGACTGCCTGCACAGGGAACTTCTTTTCCATCAACTACTTTCACTGCCTGAACGTTGGAAACCTGGGTAAGTCCTGCAAGAACACCCTTTCCGTTAATATCACGCAGTCCTCGTTTTACATCATATTTCCCGTAGAGTGACAGATCTATACTGCTGTGATCTTTACACATTTCTGTCAGCTGTTCAATCTCCGGTGTTACTTTCATGTTAAATCCTGTCATACATGATTTCTCCTTTCACATTTCACTTCTGTCCGATCAAGGCCCCTCCTCTTTCCTTTCTCTCTGTTATTGTTCCAACAATATCCTCAGTTGACAGTATACCATTTTTTTTCATTCTGGTCTACAGAAAATCAATTCCGGCCTCAGAAAACATTCTCATAAATTTTTTACAATAAACAGATCCTTCTTTTAAACAGCTCCTTCTTTCTTATAAATTTTTTAAAAATTTTCCGCTGTTCTCTTTTCAGCCTTATCACTTTAGTGTATAATAGCATCAATGCTGACAATATCTGTCAACAGACAACTCGGATAAAAATGGATGAGGAGGAATTATTATGTCTTACACAGAAGAGGTATACGAAAGAGTCGTAGCACAGAACCCGGGTGAACCGGAATTCCATCAGGCAGTAAAAGAAGTTCTGGATTCCCTGAAGGTAGTCATTGACAAAAATGAAGAAGAATACCGCAGACTTTCTATTCTTGAACGTCTGGTAGAGCCGGAACGAATCATCTCCTTCCGTGTTCCGTGGGTAGATGACAGCGGAAAGGTACAGGTAAACAAGGGTTATCGTGTACAGTTTAACAGCGCGATCGGACCATACAAGGGAGGTCTTCGTTTCCATCCGTCTGTAAACCAGAGTATTCTGAAGTTCCTGGGCTTTGAACAGATTTTCAAAAATTCTCTGACAGGACTTCCTATCGGCGGCGGCAAAGGCGGTTCCAACTTTGATCCCAAGGGCAAATCCGACAGAGAGGTTATGGCTTTCTGCCAGAGCTTTATGACTGAACTGTGCAAGTATATCGGCGCTGACACAGATGTACCGGCAGGCGATATCGGTGTAGGCGGACGTGAGATCGGGTATCTTTACGGCCAGTACAAGCGAATTCGTGACCTTAGCGAAGGTGTTCTTACAGGCAAAGGACTTACCTATGGCGGATCACTTATACGTACTCAGGCTACCGGATACGGTGTTGTTTACATGCTTGACGAACTGATGAAAGCACACAATGATGAACTCAGCGGAAAAACTGTAATCGTTACAGGCTCCGGAAATGTTGCAATCTACGCTGCCGAAAAAGCAACACAGCTTGGCGCAAAGGTTGTTGCAATGTGCGACTCCAACGGATATATCCATGATCCTGCAGGTATCAAGCTTGATATTGTAAAGGATATTAAAGAAGTAAAACGCGGACGTATCAAAGAATATGCTGATCGTGTGGAAGGTTCCTCCTTCACAGAAGGCGTTGGCATCTGGAATATCAAATGTGACGTATATCTTCCCTGTGCAACTCAGAATGAGCTTGCCCTTGATGCTGTTAAGACTCTTATTGCCAATGGCTGCAAATACATTGTAGAAGGCGCAAATATGCCTACTACTTTGGATGCTACTGAATATGCTATGGAAAACGGTGTTCTCTTCCTTCCGGGAAAAGCTTCCAACGCAGGCGGCGTGGCCACCTCAGCTCTTGAAATGAGCCAGAACTCCATGAGACTTTCCTGGAGTGCAGAAGAAGTAGACGAAAAACTCCACGGCATCATGAAAGATATCTACAGAAAAATCGATGACGCTGCACAGCGCTATGATATGAAAGACAATTTCGTCGTAGGCGCTAACATTGCAGGATTTGAAAAAGTTGTAGAGGCAATGAAAGCCCAGGGTGTTGTTTAATCCTCCAATTCTTATACAGAAAACTGCCGCAGGCAAAGTGCTGAATAAAACTCTCACTTCTGCTCTGCGGCAGTTTTTATTCTTTTTATTTTTTATGTTCCCAGAAAGTTTTTCATACTTTTCAGCGCATTTTTTTCCAGACGGCTGACCTGGGCCTGAGAAATCCCTACTTCCTCTGCCACTTCCATCTGGGTTTTCCCGTCATAAAAACGCATTTCTATAATATGCCGTTCCCTGTCCGAAAGCCTTTCCAGAGCTTCCCGAAGAGAAAGATTTTCCACCCATTTTTCTTCCCGGTTCTTTTTATCACTGATCTGATCCATCACATACAAAGTATCTCCGCCCTCTGTATACACTGGTTCAAAAAGACTTACCGGATTCTGAATGGCATCCATTGCATAAACGATCATTTCCTTTTCAATTCCTGTTTCTTGAGAGATTTCTGCAATCGTCGGCTCTCTCTGATACTGCTTTGTATAATTTTCTCTGGCATAAATGGCCTTATAGGCAATATCTCTCAGGGAACGACTGACACGGATACTGTTATTATCTCTCAGGTATCTCCGTATTTCACCAATGATCATAGGCACTGCATAGGTGGAAAATTTAACCTGCAGTGTTGTATCAAAATTATCAATTGCTTTCATCAGTCCGATACAGCCGATCTGAAACAGATCATCTGCATTTTCATTACTGTTCTGAAACCGTCTGATCACACTTAATACAAGTCTTAAATTTCCTTTGATGTACTGCTCTCTTGCTCCTTTATCCCCCTCCTTAATCCTGCGGAACAGTTCCTCCTTTTCCTCCGGCTTCAAAACAGGAAGCTCAGAAGTGTTTACTCCACAGATTTCTACTTTATTAAGCGCCATCGAAACATCCTCCTTCTCTCTTTTGCTTACTAAAAGCTTTCTCAGAGACAGGAAGAAATATACTTTTTTCAGAAAAATATAAAAAATATAAGCCCTTGACAGCTTATGTCAGATGTTCTTTGCGAAAACATTTTTCCTCCTGGATCTGAACCAGAATAATGTCATCGCCAATCTGGCAGATACATTTCCAGGGGATCACATACTCGCTTTCTCTTCCAAAAAAGCTGCACAGCCGTCCCGGTCCGGGGACCACCAGCGCTGTGATCTGTCCGGTCTTGCAGTCAAATTCCACATCAATGGGACAGCCCAGACACCGACAGGTACAGGTATTAATGATTTCTTTTTGTTTCAGCTCACATAAGCGCATAACAGCAACCGTTTTTTCTCAAATATATGAAAAAAAACGCCTGATTATGCTTTTCCATTTGTTGACATAAAAAGCAAAATTATAGTATAATATGCCCATAACAGCAGGGTTTGGAAGCTTTTACATATCTCTGCTCAACTGGATAGAAAGGGGACAATGCCATGAAATGTCCGTTTTGTGGTCGGGACAATACCAGAGTTGTAGATTCCAGACCTGTAGAAGATACCAACTCCATCAGAAGAAGACGTATGTGTGAATCCTGTGGAAAGCGTTTTACCACTTATGAAAAGGTAGAAACCATTCCGTTAAGCGTTATAAAAAAAGACCAGAGCCGGGAACCCTACAGCCGCAGCAAGGTCCAGGACGGTATTCTCCGCGCCTGCTATAAACGGCCAATCCCGGTGGAAAAAATAGAAGAAATCATGGACTCCATAGAAGGAGAGATCTTTGACCGGGCTGACAGAGAAATTTCCAGCAATCAGATCGGTGAAATCGTCATGGAACATTTACAGGCGCTGGACGCAGTTGCCTATGTTCGTTTTGCATCTGTATACAGAGAATTTAAAGATGTCAGCACCTTTATGGAAGAACTTAAAAAATTCATGGAGCCATAAGTCGTAGTAAATCACAGCCTTAACCTGTCAAATAAGTGCAGCTGCCGGAGTTAATCCTTCCTGACATCTACACTTTTATAGCACTGACAAAGCCCCTGGAAAGACCGTCTAATATTACATTGTCTTTCCAGGGGCTTTTTTCATAATGATATTCTCAGGCGCATTGAAACTCAGATTCCATTACATCAGATGATGCTTCTGAAATGCCTTCCAGATTCCGTCCTCTGTTACCTTTGGGCAAACCTCGTCCGCAATCTTTTTTACAGCTTCGCTGCCATTTTCCATACAGATACTTAAACCGGCGATTTCCAGCATTTCTCTGTCGTTCATACTATCTCCAAATCCAACAGAATCGCTGATTGGAATATTCAGATACTCACAGACCTTTTTCACTGCTGTTCCCTTGTTAAACTTACGGTTGATAAGCTCCAGGTTTACCACTCCACGAGAAACGTCCTGAATACAGAACAGAAACTCATTCTCAAGTACCGCTCTGGGCTTATCCAGTTTTTCCATGGAAGGACTGGATGCCACAAATTTATAAACCGGCTGATTTCTGTATTCCTTTATAGACAGAATAGAAAAAGTCTTTTTTACAAATTCCTTCCAGCGAAGAAATTCACTGCTCACCTGTTCATCTACATCTTTTTCCATAAATGCTTTAAAGTTATCACTGGCATAAGCCTCATCTCTGCATTCTGCAATCCAGCATACACCGCTTTCTTCCAGAACTTCCATGGCTTTTGCCTTCTGTTCTTCTGTTGCAGGACAGTCATAAATAACTTCTTCTCCGCACAGGATGTATCCCCCGGCGCTTGCCACAACTCCGTCAAACCCGTACTTCAAAAAAGATGACAGCATACCATAATTTCTTCCACTGCACAGAAATACCAGATTTCCTGCTGCCTGCGCCTTTTTTACTGCCTCAATAGCTGAAGCCGGCGGCTCACTGTGTCCCGGCTCCGCCAGAGTACCGTCTATATCCAGAAAAATAACTTTTTTGCTCATATATTCTCTCCTGAAACTTCTTTTGTTCTGTGAAATCAATTCCACATCTCTCAAATTATATTTCCGGAATTGAATCTTGTAAACCGGCATTTTATATTAATCTGAATACTTTTCACTTATTTCTTTATACATTTCATTCAAATATGCTTTTCCAGTTCTCTTATAACAATTTTAAGTGCTTTGATCCGGGCGTATTTTTTATCCACGGATTCCAGAATATGCCAGGGCGCAAAAGTGGTACTTGTCTTTTTCAGCATTTCATCCACTGCCTCCTCATACGCTTCCCATTTTTCACGGTTTCGCCAGTCCTCGTCTGTAATTTTCCACTGTTTCTCCGGATTGTTCTGTCGTTCTGTAAATCTGGCAAGCTGCGTATCCTTGTCGATCTGAACCCAGAATTTAATGATCACTGCTCCCCAGTCATAAAGTTCCTTCTCAAACTCGTTTATTTCATTATATGCCCGCTTCCAATCATTTTCCGTGCAAAAACCTTCCAGACGTTCCACCATCACTCTTCCGTACCAGGTGCGGTCAAAAATTGCAATATGGCCGTCCTTGGGAAGTCTTGTCCAGAAACGCCAGAGATAATGTCGCGCTTTCTCATGAGGCTCCGGGCTGGCAATGGGATGTACCTCATAGCCTCTGGGATCCAAAGCTCCTGTTATCCTCTTGATATTTCCGCCCTTTCCTGCCGCATCCCAGCCCTCATAGGTAATGATCACAGGCACACGTTTCCGATATAAGCGGTTGTGAAGCTCCCCAAGACGTTTCTGAAGACGTTTCAGTTCATGGCGATACTCTTCCTCACTCAGTTCTTTTCCCTGAAGTTCTACTTCTGCCAGCTTAGGCATTTTTACCAGCGGAAAGACATTCTGAAGCAGAGGTGAGGAATGCAGGCGGTTCTGCATGGCAATCTCAATACTATTGATCATGGTATCCAATACCTGAAACTCCGCCCATTTCCGGTTTCCTGCATCAATAATATACCAGGGTGAGGAGGGAAGGTTGGTATCTTTCATATAACGGTCAAACACTTTTTTACATTTTCCGTAGTGTTTATTCTGCCACTGATCATATTTCGTTACACGCCACCTTGTATCTTCCTCTTCCATAAGGCTTTTCATACGGGAATCCTGTTCTTCTCTGTCAATGTGCATAAAAAATTTCAGCACAAGATACCCGTTATCCGTAAGCTGACGCTCAAATCGCCGGACACTTTCCATTCTTTTTTCATATTCTGGTTCTGTAAGTTTTTTCTTCAGGACCTCTTCTGTTATCTGCTCCATCCATCCGGAATCCAGAAAAGTAAATTTTCCTTCTTCCGGAATCTGCTTCATATACCGGTACAAAAAAGGCTTTCGGCTTTCCTCCTCTGACGGTGCGGCCATAGTTGCAACCTTAAAAAATCTGGGATCAATATTTTTGATCACCTTGCCGATGACACTTCCCTTTCCAGCTGCCGCCCAGCCTTCAAAAAGTACCAGCACCGGAAGCCTGTGTTCCTTGATCTTTGTCTGAAGATCATAAAGCTTTTTTCTGCTTTTATCAAGTTGCTCCTCAAGTTCCTGTTTTTCCGGGATCTCTCCCGGTGTCCACTCCTTCAGCATACGCTCACCTCATTTCTCAGAATCATCACCTACATACAATTAACTGTTTTTATTCGTATTATAGCATTATTTTCTGTTAAATTCTATGAATATATTTTTTTATTAGATATACCGAGGCTTTTTCCAGTCTGCTCCCTCATAAATTTATATTTCAGAAAAGAAATCTTCCTCTATAACCAAATTTTTTTTGCCCGATATCTTTGCCTTATTATTTCCATCTTATATCTAAATACTCATGCAAATAAGTTCCAGCACAGCAGGTGGTTTATTTATTTTTCAAAGTTTCGTTTTTCGGAACAACGAAAAACTCCACAATGTAAAACAGGGCCTTGCCCTAACAACAAAAAATGCAGATCATATACTACTTATCTTTCAGTAATACATGACCTGCATTTTCTTTCTTATATTTATGCACTTCTTTTTATTTTATTTCAAATTTCCTATGCCCGGATTGCCCACCGCATTTTCGTACATTTTGCACGGCTGTTTCTGGCGCACTCCTCCTGTGAAGGCCGAATCACATCTTTGCAGATATCGCTGTAAATTCCCTCTTTATAAAACTGTTTAAAAGATTTTTTTACCAGACGATCCTCTCCTGAATGAAAGGTAAGAATCGCAGCTCTTCCATTTGGCGCCAGAACCTGAGGAAGCTTTTCCAAAAAATCATAAAGCACCTCAAACTCACTGTTCACATCAATACGAAGAGCCTGAAAACTTCTCTGGCAGGATTTTTTCACAGCCTCCCTGCGTTCCTTTTCCGGAATAAAGCTTAAAGCCTGTTCAATCACGTTCTTAAAATCTGTGGTAGTTTCAACAGGACGGATCCTTCTCTGTCTGATCACAGCCTTTGATATTTCTTCCGCATAAGGCTCATCTGCATTTTCCAGAAGCATTCCGTAAAGCTCCTCCTGCGTTACCTCTTTCAGACGCTCTGCTGCACTGATTCCTTTCTGCGGATTCATGCGCAGATCCAGAGGTCCGTCCACTTTATAGGAAAAGCCTCTCTCCGGATTGTCTATCTGCATGGAGGATACCCCCAGATCAGCCAGAACAAAATCAAATTTTCCAGCTTCCTCTGCTACCTGATCAATATTTCTGAAATTCAGAAGTTTAACTGTAAGGATATCTTCTCCAAATCCCTGCTTTTTCAGTCTCTCTTTTGTCTTTTCTGATTCAATGGGATCCACATCCAGACCGTAAATGTGCCCCTCTCCTTTCAGACATTTCAGCATCTCCAGCGTATGTCCTCCATATCCCAGAGTAGCGTCCAGACCGCGCTGTCCCGGCTGTATCTGAAGAAAATCCAGAATTTCCTTCACACAGATAGAAATATGCATCCCTGCCGGAGTGCTTCCTTTTCGGATTACTTTTTCCACAATATCTGCATATTTTTCCGGCTGATGCTCCTTATATTTCTCACTGAAATGCCTTGGATGAGTTCCTGAATAACGCACGCGGCGCTTATGTGGTTTTTCCTGATTTTCCATTATCTATTCTCCTGTTCCTGTTTTTTTCATAAAATCATTTTTTCACCAGTTTGCAGCTTCTAAAATCATGCATATTTTATAATAAGCAATTTTATCTTTTTCTGCATCCAGATAAAATATGTATGTTTCCATACCGATACAGCACATACTTATCTACTGATATAAAAGCTGTTTTATAGATTTTCTTTTATTAGAATAAAAACAGCTTGTCACTTTACTAGAATATCAGAAAATCTCTGAAATCACAATGAAAAGAATCTTCTTAAAAAAATTGGCTTAAGATTAGCATTTTTC
Source organism: Blautia sp. XA-2221 (assembly GCF_028767025.1). Lineage (GTDB taxonomy): Bacteria > Bacillota > Clostridia > Lachnospirales > Lachnospiraceae > Blautia_A. Next base: position 20,471 of record NZ_JAJQXX010000013.1, on the reverse strand, counting down.
TTCTTTACATTTTTCCTGATTTGTCATAGAATGTTTCATTACAACCATAAAACTGTCATACCAGTTAGAAAAAAGAAAGTGGTGAATAAACATGAAACGCAGATTTTTCTTCGGTCTTCTGACCCCGGGCAGGATTATTTTTCTTCTTATTTTAATCTATATCGCCCTGCTTACCGTGCCTTATCTGCGGCACAAAAAGGTTTCCGAAAATTTTCAGAATGATTTCAGCCAAAGAGAATTTTACAGCTCCCAGCCAGGAAGCGAGCGCATCGCCTACATAAACGATAATACAGATGCTCTTCTTTATCGTCTTCAGATGATTGACCAGGCAGAACAGGAAATAATTCTCTCTACCTTTGATTTTAACGCTGACAAAGGTGGTAAAGATGTTATGGCAGCTCTTTTAAACGCTGCAGACAGAGGTGTAAAAGTCCGGGTGATCATTGACGGCTTCAGCGGTTTTCTGGATGTAAAGGGAAAAGGAACCCAGTGGTTCCAGGCTCTTGCTTCCCATAAAAATATTTCTCTTCGCATCTACAATCCGATCACACTTTTAAAGCCCTGGAAAGTACAGGCTCGCCTCCATGACAAATATCTGATCATTGACCATCAGATGTTCCTTCTTGGAGGAAGAAATACAACCAATCTGTTTCTGGGCGACTATTCCAGCTCAAAAAATATTGACCGGGAAATTTTTGTGTATGAAACTGAGGATCAGAAAGACTCCTCTCTTTATCAGCTCAGAACTTATTTTGAAAAAATATGGGCTCTGAAGGACAGCCGGGAATTTACCTGCAAAAAGTTTTCCGATAAAATTCAGGAATGTGTCAGTTCTCTGGAAAAACGTTACCAGAAGCTGAAAAAAACGTATCCGGAAGCTTATACAGACTGGGATTTCCGGAAGCTCACCTTTGAAACAAATAAAATCTCCCTTCTCTGCAATCCTCTGGAAGCAGAAAACAAGGAACCATGGATGTGGTATTCCATCCACCAGCTTATGCTTCAGGGAAAGGAAACTCTCATCTATACGCCTTACATCATCTGTGGCAAAGAAATGTACCGGGATCTCACTGAACTGAAAGAAAACAATATTCCTCTTGAGATCATTACCAACGATGTGGCAAGCGGAGCCAATCCCTGGGGATGTACCGATTACCTGAACCAGAAAAAAAAGATCTGGAAAACCGGTGCAAAGGTATATGAGTTTATGGGCGGTCATTCCTGCCACACAAAGGCAGTTCTGATCGATGACAGAATGAGTATTGTAGGCTCCTACAATCTGGATATGAGAAGTACCTACCAGGATACAGAGCTGATGCTTGCCATTGACTCGGAAAAATTAAATTCCATGATCCGCAAGGAAGCAGAAACTGATAAAACCTACAGCAAAACCATAGGGTCTGACGGGAACTATATTCAGGGTGAAAATTATGTTCCCAAAAAACTGAGTACAGGAAAGAAAATCTTTTACGGGGTTCTTCGGGTTCTGACTGTTCCTCTCAGAAAGTTCCTGTAAGTCCTCTGAGGTGTCAGACTAAAAGATTCTTTGGATCACTCTGTACCTGTAAGCGTTCTGCTGCACAGGCCAGTACGTCCGCAGAATTTATTTACAGAAGAAAAGACACTGCATCCGGAAATGCTCTCCGGGGAAAATTTCCCGGAACATTCATTTCCTGTGCAGTGTCTCTTTTTTGCACGAATATATGATTTTACGAAAGCTCCAGCTTTCCTGTATAAAGCTGGTAGTAGGTTCCTTTCATTTTGATCAGATTCTCATGATCTCCTCTTTCGATAATCTTTCCATGATCCAGAACAATAATAGCATCGCTGTTTCGGATTGTGGAAAGTCTGTGTGCGATCACAAATACCGTACGTCCTTTCATCAGATTATCCATACCTTTTTGTACAATACTCTCAGTCCGTGTGTCAATGCTTGATGTAGCCTCATCAAGGATCAGTACCGGCGGATCTGCCACTGCTGCCCTGGCAATAGACAGAAGCTGTCTTTGTCCCTGTGAAAGCTCTTCACCGTCACCGCTGAGCATTGTCTGATAGCCATTGGGAAGCATCCGGATAAACTTATCTGCGTGAGCAAGGCGCGCTGCCTGATAAACCTCATCATCTGTGGCATCCAGTTTCCCATAACGGATATTGTCCATGATCGTACCTGTAAACAGATGCGTATCCTGCAGGACAATTCCCAAAGACCGGCGAAGATCATCTTTTTTAATCTTCGTGATATTGATCCCATCGTAGCGGATCTTGCCTTCCTGGATATCATAAAAACGATTGATCAGATTGGTGATCGTAGTTTTTCCGGCTCCTGTGGAACCTACAAAAGCAAGTTTCTGTCCCGGCTTTGCATAAAGGCTGATATCCTTCAGAATTACTTTGTCCTCATTGTAACCAAAGGTTACATCCTCAAAAACAACATCTCCGGTCAGCTCTGTATAAGAAACAGAACCGTCTGCAGAATGAGGATGCTTCCATGCCCACGTTCCTGTACGCTCTTTACATTCTGTAATGTTTCCGTCTGCATCCTTTCTGGCATTTACAAGAGTCACATAGCCTTCGTCTTTTTCCGGTTCTTCGTCGATCAGCTGAAAAATCCGCTCTGCTCCTGCAAGCGCCATAACAATAGAGTTAAACTGCTGAGCCACCTGCATAAACGGCTGAGTAAAGCTTTTGGTAAACTGAAGGTAGGAAGCCATAACGCCAAGAGTGATTCCTCCCACTCCCATAACAGAAAGGAAGCCCCCCAAAACTGCTGTAAGAACAAACTGAAGATTTCCAATATTTCCGATTACCGGTCCCATCATATTTGCAAAAGTATTTGCGCTGGAAGCGCTCTCAAAAAGAGCCTCATTTAACCTGTCAAATTCTTCTTCTGATTTTCTTTCGTGATTAAATACCTTGACAACTCTCTGACCGTTCATCCGTTCCTCAACAAAGCCTGTCACATCTGCCAGCGCCATCTGCTGGCTGACAAAATATTTTCCACTGTTTCCACCGATCTTTCTTGTAACAAAGGTCATGACGAAAATGACTGCAACAGCCAGAACGGTCAGCAGCGGGCTTAACGCTACCATGGAAATAAAGGTGACGATAATGGTAAAAAAGGACATCAGAGCCTGGGGGATCGCCTGACTGATCATCTGTCTCAGCGTATCTGTATCATTGGTGTAAAGACTCATAACAGAACCGTTTGTCCTCTGGTCAAAATAGCGGATCGGAAGTGTCTGCATATGCTCAAACATATCGTCTCTCACTCTTTTCAGCACACCCTGTCCGATATAAACCATCATCCTTGTATAGATAAAGGTAGAAATCACACCCAGAAGGAAAATGCATCCCAGAACAGCAAGTGCCTGATAAAGTTCTGTAAAATCCGGACTCTGCTGTCCGATCAGCGGGATAATAAAATCATCCAGCAAAAATTTCAGGGACAAAGATACAGAGATCGTTGCTACAGAACTGATAAGAATGCAGATAAACACCAGAATAAAACGCATTTTATAAGTTTCTGTTACATATTTCAGAAGACGCTTTGCTGTCTTTAAAGTATCTTTGGACAGCTTGGGGTTTCTATTTTGTTTCTTATTCATTCTCTTCACCTCCCCGAACCTGAGATTCATACACTTCTCTGTAAATTTCATTTGTTTCCAGAAGTTCCTGAGAGGTTCCCACGCCTGCAACTTCTCCTCCGTCCAGAACGATGATCTGGTCCGCATCTTCAATGGAAGCAACTCTCTGGGCAATGATGATCTTTGTGGTATCCGGAATTTCCTCTCGGAATGCCTTACGGATCAGTGCATCTGTCTTTGTGTCAACTGCGCTTGTAGAATCATCCAGGATCAGGATCTTCGGTTTTTTCAGAAGCGCTCTTGCAATGCAAAGCCTCTGCTTCTGACCTCCGGAAACATTGTTTCCTCCCTGAGCGATCTGAGTTTCGTATCCGGACGGAAATTCGTTGATAAATCCGTCTGCCTGAGCCAGTCTGCACACTCTCTGTACCTCTTCATCACTGGCATTTTCATCTCCCCAACGAATGTTCTCATAAATGGAACCTGAAAACAGCACGTTTTTCTGAAGAACCATAGATACCTGGTCACGCAGAGCTTCCAGATTATAATCCCGTACATCAATTCCGCCAACTTTCACGCTTCCCTCTGTCACGTCATAAAGACGGGGGATCATCTGTACCAGTGTGGACTTTGCACTTCCTGTTCCGCCAATGATCCCAACTGTCTGTCCGGATCTGATATGAAGGTTAATATCCTTCAGAGAAAGATTTCCGCCTTTTCCTCCATAACTAAAATTCACATGATCAAATACGATTTCTCCATTTGGAACATCTTTTACTGAGTTCTCTTTATCCGCCATTTCCGGTACTTCATTCAACACCTCAGTGATACGGTCTGTAGATGCCTCTGCGATCATGATCATAACAAATACAAACGTTACCATCATCAAAGACATCAGAATCTGAAGCGCATACACGATCACACTGGTAAGTTCTCCTGTTGCCATACTTCCCAGGACAATGCTCTTTCCTCCGATAGCAACCAGCAGAAGAACCACTGTGTACATGGTAAACTGCATGACCGGAGAATTCCATGCCACGATTTTCTCTGCTTTTGTAAAAAGGTCGTACACATATCTGGAAATTCCATGAAACTTGCGAATCTCAAAATCTTCTCTGACAAAAGCCTTAACCACACGGGATGCATTGACATTTTCCTGAACAGAATTATTCAGAACATCATACTCATCAAATACCTTGACAAAATGGGGATGCGCTTTTTTAGCAATAAAGATAAGAGTTCCTCCAAGAAATGGAATCACGATCAGGAATAAAAGTGCGATTTTTACATTGATCATCAAAGTCATGACCCATGAAAGCAGCACCATGATCGGGGCTCTTGCAAGCAGACGGATACTCATCATGTATGCCATCTGCACGTTTGTAATATCTGTTGTCATTCTGGTAACAAGCCCTGAAGTGGAAAAATGATCGATATTCTTAAAAGAAAATTCCTGTACCTTATAAAAAATATCATGTCTCAGATTTTTTGCGTAACCGGCTGCTGCCACTGCCGCCATTTTCCCTGCGATCACACCAAACCACAATGCCAGCATAGCCATAACCACAAGGAGCAGTCCCCGCTGCACAATGTAATGGATGTTCCCTTTGGCAATACCCACATCAATGATCTTTGCCATTTCCATGGGAATGAGAACCTCCATCAGCACCTCAAGGATAACAAATAACGGAGCCAGCACTGACTGTTTTTTGTATTCCCTGACTGATCTTAAAAGTGTCTTATTCATTTTTTCTGTCTACCTCCTTATTCTCCCTGTTTTGTTCCGCAGGTTAGTATCCTGACTTTTTCAGAACTGTTTATCATTTAATTTCATTTTCTAACCGTTCCTTTTCTGTTATACACCAAGGGCTAAAAGCTTTTTCGCTTCCTCTAACCGGACGTAAAACTGCGGATAAAAGTCTTCCTCTTCCTTATATGGAGTATAATAAAATCTGCTGAGAACATACATATTCAGGTTTTTAACCAGAGTTTCATCCTCTGTGTCATAAAACACTTCCTGAACCTCCAGAAGAAAATTATGCCAGTCCAGGACAAACTTTTCATATTGTTTGAGATCTGGGGTGTCCAGCCATTTTTTCACCTTGATTTTGGAACGGTTTTTCTTTTTACATTCATGGATCTGAAGAATATACTTAAACCCGTCCTCTGTATAATAACGTCCCAGAGGAAACAGCCTGCAGAATCCCGGTCTGATATCATGTATGGAACAGCGCCCCTCTGTATTCAGGAATACACAGCGTTCCTCCTGCCCCTTCATTGCAAGATGAGGAAGAATGTTTCCATCTGTGACTCCAAGTTCCAGAACACTTCCCAGAAGCTCTTCCGGTGATTTTTTTAATCCCTCACAAAGTCTGTGCACATCTAAGGGATCAAGAATCACCGTATCTCCCATTCCCTGACAGCAGTCGCTGCAGCCTTTGCAGTCCTGACAGTCAGCCTTTACCATATCGTTTGCTCCATATAAATTTCCGTCAGAAATTTCTTCCAATGTAACATTTCGCTTCATGATAAAATTCTCCTCTGTAATATTTTCCTCTCAGGCTTCCCAGTCATAGGCGATTCTCGGGGAACCATCGTTGGTATCGTCATAAGTGTCAATAATTCCGCATTTACGGAACCCGTTTTTTGCCAGAGTATTCTGCATGGGAATGTTGTCTTTATGTGTATCAATCCTCAGATAATCACAGTGTTCTTTTGCAAAATTAAAACAAAGCTTTGAGATTCCCTTTGTACTTCCGTCAGAAGCAACTCTGTGCAGCACTCCATAGGGGATGTTCCTGTGCCATTTTCCCTCCCGGATAATACGGTATGTGGGGTCCTCTCCCTTAAAAAACACAAACACACCTGCGATATGTTTCTCTTCTGCACACACATAGCAGATCCCTTTTTCTATATCTTCCCGGACCATCTCCAAAGAAGGATACACATTCCCCCACTGATCAGGGTTTCCGTTTTCTTTCATAAACGATCTTGCATATGCATAAATTCTCAGAATATCTGAAAGATCTTTTATCTCTGCCTTTCTTATTTTCATTTGTTTTTTCTCCTTTTCTATCTCATTGTACAGGAGTATAATATTGGTTGTCAATCAGGATTCCCCCCTGAAAGAACCTATATAGAAACGGAGGAAACACAACATGCGATCTCTCGCTGTCTATTTAAAAAACTACAAAAAGGAGACCATACTGGCTCCTTTTTTCAAGTTTCTGGAAGTTATATCTGACCTTATGGTTCCCATTGTGATCGCCCATATGATCGATGTGGGAATTGCCGAAAATAACCGCAGCGTCATTATCCGATGCTTTTTTATTCTGATCCTTATGGCAGGCGCCGGTCTGACTGTCAGTATTACAGCCCAGTTCTTTGCCGCAAAAGCAAGTACAGGATTCGCTGCCCGGCTTCGTCAGTCTGTGTTTGACCATGTGCAGGGACTTTCTTATTCTGAGCTTGACCGTCTTGGAACCTCTACTTTGATCACAAGGCTGACCAATGATATCAATCAGGTACAGAACGGACTGAACATGGGACTCCGACTGCTGCTTCGCAGTCCTTTTATTGTTCTCGGCTCTATGGTTATGGCATTTACCATTAATGTACGCTGCGCTCTGGTTTTTGTTGTAGCGATCCCGGTTCTCTTTCTTGTTGTTTTTATTATTATGTACCTCAGTATTCCGCTTTTCCGTAAAGTCCAGGGAAGGCTTGACAGAGTAACAGGACTTACAAGAGAAAATCTTACCGGTGTCCGTGTGATCCGGGCTTTCTGCCGTGAAAAAGAAGCTGTAAAGGAGTTTGACGAGAGCAACCGGGAGCTGACAAAGCTTAATGAATTTGTTGGACGGCTTTCTGCTCTTCTTAACCCCGCCACTTATGTACTCATTAATATTGCCACGGTTTTTCTGATCAGTACAGCCGGTATCCAGGTAAATATCGGCAGTATGCAGCAGGGGGAAACCGTAGCTCTTTACAATTACATGGCTCAGATGATCGTTGAGCTTATTAAACTTGCCTCTCTGATCATCACACTGAATAAGGCAGCCGCCTGTGCAGGCCGTGTAGCTGACATTCTGAACCTCCGTTCCTCCATGGATTATGTTGCGGAAACAGAAACGCAGACCGTTTCAGACTGTGCAGTTGCTTTCCGGAATGTTACTTTTTCCTATGCCGGAAGCAACGCCCCCAGCCTTTCCGATATCAGCTTTTCTGTAAAAAAAGGTCAGACTGTCGGCATTATCGGCGGTACCGGAAGCGGAAAAACAACTCTTATAAATCTGATCTCCCGATTTTATGATGCAGATCAGGGAACCGTTCTTCTTAACGGTCAGGATATCCGCAAATATTCTCAGACAGATCTCCGCGGCAAAATCGGAATCGTTCCGCAAAAAGCTGTACTGTTCAAAGGTACTATCCGTGAAAACATGAAGATTGGCAGGGAAAATGCTTCTGATAAGGAAATCTGGGAGGCTCTTTCCATAGCACAGGCAAAAGAAATTGTAGAAAAAAAACAGGGACAGCTTGATTTTATTTTAGAACAAAACGGAAAAAATCTTTCCGGAGGTCAGCGCCAGCGTCTTACCATTGCCCGGGCTCTGCTCAAAAATCCTGAAATTCTGATTCTGGATGACAGTGCCAGCGCTCTTGACTTTGCCACAGACGCAGCCCTTAGAAGATCACTTCACACACTCAGCCAGAAAGTAACCACTTTTCTTGTGTCCCAGCGTTCTTCAAGTATCCGGCAGGCTGATCTGATCCTTGTTCTTGATGACGGAAACCTGGTCGGCCAGGGAACGCACCAGGAGCTTTTAAAAATCTGTGCTCCTTACAGAGAAATCTTTTTCTCCCAGTTTCCCGATGAGAGAAAAAATTATAACACAGCACAAAATGCCGGAGAACTTTCCACGAAAAGAAAGGGGTAAACACATGAGCGCAATAAATAAAAACCAGACAGGCAGCATGAAAACTCTGAAAAAAGTGCTGCGATTCATTGGAAGATACCGTTTTCTTCTGTTTGTCAGTATTGTACTGGCTGCTGTTTCCGTACTTCTGCAGCTTTATGTTCCGATTCTTTTCGGAAATGCCATTGACCAGATCATTGCAGAACACCAGGTAAATTTTTCTCAGATGTGGTGCTGGCTCCGTCAGATTCTCCTTGTTGTTTTCCTGTCAGGCGTTTCCTCCTGGAGCATGAATCTCATCAATAACCGCATGACATACCGCACAGTGCAGGATATCCGCGCAAAAGCCATTCGTCATATTCAGCATCTGCCGCTTTCTTACCTTGACAGTCACAGCACCGGAGATATTATCAGCCGGGTGATCGCAGATACAGACATCCTTTCAGACGGACTCCTTCTGGGCTTCACCCAGCTGTTTTCCGGCATTGTCACCATTATAGGAACTTTGATTTTTATGCTGTCCCAGAACGTGATCATTACAATTATCGTAATTGTGCTGACACCTTTGAGCTTTTTTGTGGCAAAATTTATTTCTTCCCACTCTTTCCAGATGTTTCAGCGTCAGAGTAACGCCAGAGGGCAGCAGACAGCTCTCATTGAGGAAATGATCGGAAATCAGAAGCTGGTACAGGCCTTTGACTATCAGGACAAAGCTTCTGAACGTTTTGCCCGTATCAATGAAGAACTGAGAGAGTCAAGCCAGCAGGCCATTTTTTACAGCAGCCTTACCAACCCTTCCACCAGATTTGTTAATAATGTGATTTATGCAGGAGTCGCTCTGGTCGGAGCTCTCCTGATTCCGGCAGGTGCGCTGACTGTAGGCGGACTTTCTGTGATGCTTGCCTATGCCAACCAGTATATGAAACCTTTTAATGATATCAGCTCCGTAATCACAGAGGTTCAGAATGCATTGGCCTGTGCCTCCAGAATCTTCGCTCTTCTGGAAGAAACACCGGAAAGTCCTGATCCTTCAGAATCACTTTCTGATGTAAAAGGCGCAGTTGAAATTCATCAGGTTTCTTTCCGATATGCGCCTGACAAGCCTCTGATTCAAAACTTTAATCTGAAGGCGGAACCTGGCAGGAGAATTGCGCTTGTAGGTCCTACCGGTTGCGGAAAGACTACCTTTATCAATCTTCTGATGCGGTTTTATGATGTAAATTCCGGAACCATTTCTCTGGATGGAAAACCTGTAGATCAGATTTCCCGTCACTCTCTCCGAAGCAGCTACGGAATGGTACTTCAGGATACCTGGATCAAAAACGGCACTGTCCGTGAAAACATTACGATCGGAAAACAGGATGCCACTGAAGAAGAGATCATCCAGGCGGCAAAAATGTCTCACAGCTGGGAATTTATCCGCCGTCTTCCTGACCGGCTGGATACCGTTATCACAGAAGACAGTCTCAGTCAGGGTCAGAAACAGCTTCTCTGTATTACCCGGGTTATGCTGTGCCTACCGCCAATGCTGATCCTTGATGAAGCTACCTCCAGCATTGATACACGAACAGAAATGCTGATCCAGGAGGCATTTGACCGACTGATGCAGGGGCGTACAAGCTTTATTGTGGCTCATCGCCTGTCCACCATACGCAATGCTGACGAAATTCTTGTGATGAAAGACGGAAATATTATTGAACAGGGAACTCATCATGAACTTATGGAAAAAGGCGGTTTTTATCATACCTTATACAATAGTCAGTTCGTAAACACAGCAGAATAGCCAGCAGGACAAATAAGCTTTTCCATACAAGCTTATTTGTCCTGCTCTTCCTTTTTACTGTTCAAATACTCCTCTGTCAGCGCCACTGCATCCAGAATACATTTGTCACAGGTACAAAGCACTTTTTTGGTTTCAACTCCTTTTAATTCACGGCAAATATAGGAACCATTATTTTCTTTAAATTTATTTACATACTTTTTCACATCTTTATAGGTCTGTCCCTTTGTAAGCGTTCCCTTTTCAGGATTGCCCACACTGTTTTCCAGGCCTATGACCATTGCCATTCCGGAAAGGGCGCCGCACATTTCCATCATCCCCATTCCAAATCCAAACCCCTCTGAAATTCTGAACATTGCTTCCTCGTCAATGCCAAACTCCTTACAGAAGGTACAGGCAACCGCCTGCGCACAGTTATATCCTTTTTTATGTAACTCAATAGCATGTTCTGCTTTTGTATTCATCCTTATTCTCCTTATGTAAATTATCTATTATTGTTTTTATCTGGATTTCAGATTTTTTCCTGTACTCTGTTATTTTTTATTCTGAGTGCGGGATAAAATATCCTCCCAGGCTTCCTCATCAATCTCCTCATCTCTGAACAGTTTTCTTCTGTCATCCTCTGTGATCTTCCGGATCACCCGGCAGGGATTACCGGCTGCAACAGACCAGTCAGGAATGTCCTTTGTTACCACACTTCCCGCACCGATCACTACGTTATTTCCAATATGAACACCAGGACATACCACCGTGTTTCCCCCAATCCATACGTTGTCCCCCACTGTCACTTCTTTTCCATACTCATATAACGTATTTCTGGTGTCCGGATGAACTGGATGACCTGCTGTATAAATAGCTACATTTGGCGCAAACTGACAGTTATCGCCGATCTTTACCTTTGCCACATCCAGGATCGTACAGTTATAATTTGCAAAAAAATTCCTGCCGGTTTCAATATTTTTTCCATAATCGCAGTAAAATGGTGGATTGATAAACGCTTTATCCGATTTACCCAGAAGCTCCTTTACTACCTCTGCAATCCCATCAAAATCTGACCTGTCCATAAAATTCAGTTTCTGAAGAATTTTCCTGCACACAATCTGCTCTTCAAATATACTTTCATCAGAAATATAAGCAAGCTGCGCATCCCTGCGTTTTCTCATATCCATTCTTTCTGTCTCCTTTTCCACCCCATTTCCAGGGCCCAGTTCTGCATATCGGAATACAGTTTTCCTTTTATTTCTTTATAATCCGCCCAGATCAGACAGTGATCCTTTTCTACAGGTTCCTGTACTTTATCCAGGAGTTCTCCCAGATAATATCTCTGTATTGGATGAAACAGCCCTTTGGTATCATGGATACTGAAAGCTTCCGCTGAAGCCAGATAATCTTTTACCCTACATTCGCATCCACATTCCTCCAGACATTCTCTTCTGATACATTCCTGATCATTTTCAACACCCTGGATTCCTCCCCCAAGAAGAAATAACCCTCTATGAGTGCGCACTACTGCTGTTTTCTCCCCGGAAAATGTAATCAGATAAGCGCCTGATCTGTCATAATATTTACCGTTTTCTCTTTTGCCAAAAATTTTATGCACACTTTTCACGTCCTTTCCTGCCTTTCCAGTCCGGAGCGCATAACCTGCTTATAAAAATCCATTTTTACTTCTTCCCCTTCCTGAAAATCCAGTTATATCATACCATAAAATTTTCTGCCAGGTAACTGGTAAATCCCCAAAAACATCCTTCATTTTTCATCATTCCAGACAGCAGCCGTCCCTGAAAACATTTCTGTGCCCACACTCACTCTTTAGGAATCGTAACCTCTCCCGCAATATCCACAGAAAAATATTCCCTGATTTCTCTCAGACTGTCCGTCTGTCCAAGAACCCACATCAGCTTTGCCATGGCAGCCTCCGCAGTCATATCATAGGCCTGCAAAACACCGCTTTCCAGGGCTCTTCGCCCTGTTTCATACACAGAAAGATTGCTTCCTTCATATCTGCACTGGCTGCCTGCAAGTATAACCATTCCATTTTCTACAGCCTTTTTCACAGCTCCTATAAAATCATTTTTTAAAAACGGCATTCCGCCAAGTCCAAATCCTTCCACATAAACACCCCGACAGCCTTTTTCCTGAAGATAATCCAGGATCGAAGGGTCTGTTCCCGGGTATAATTTCAGCAGAAATACCTTGTCTGAATAGGAAACCTGCGGACGGAAGATTCCCCTTTTTGCCACCAGATTTTCTCTGCAGATATGAAGTCCCAGAGAGCTGATTTCGCCAATATAAGGATAATTAATGCTTTCAAACGCATCAAAGCTCATGGTCCGTACCTTCGAGGCACGGCATCCCAGCATCACCTTACGGTTAAATGCCACAAATACACCCGGGCAGCCGCTTGCCGCCATATGTATCCCACAACGGCAGTTCTCCATAGCGTCTGCCACAGGATCTGCAATAGACAACTGACTTCCTGTTACCACTACCGGGATAGAAATATTCTGAAGCATAAACGACAGCATAGACGCCGTGTATGCCAGCGTGTCTGTTCCATGAATCACTGCAATTCCCTGGTACTCCCTGCTTCTTTTTGCAATCAGCTCCGCAAGCTTTGCCCAGTCCTCCGGAAAAATATTGGCGCTGTCCACTGAGCAAAAATCCTCTGTTTCCAGTTCCAGATTCCTGGAGACCATGCGGAGTTCCTCCAGCATATCTCTGCTTTTCATTCCCGGCATCAGACCGTTTTCGCCGTTTACAGAAGAAAGTGTACCGCCTGTATTTATAATAAGGATTCTTTTTTTCATATGACTTTTTCCTCTTTTCTGCATAAAATCTGTTGTCTGCATTCTTAGCATGTCCTTTATTTTAAATATGTAATCAGCAGTAACTCCTACCTCTCTATCACTCCATACTGCTACATACATAAAGTCATTTTTTATCTCATCATACTGCAACGCAAAAACAGAAGCCATAGAAAGTCAGCTTCTGTCTTAAACTTTATTTCATTCTCTGTGTATGCACAGGCTGTCCCTTTAACAGGTAACAGAAGGAGCGACAATCATACGCCCCTGCTGTTTTTATATCCTCATCACTTTTGATTTATCTGAATTTTATCGTATTTAATTTCTAAAAGCAACAAGTTTTTGCATATCAGACCTATATCTCCACTGTGCAGTATCTTTTTGTATTACCTGTCATGCTCTTTGCCCGATACTCTTTCTTCTGCCTCCTGTTTTTTTCCGTTCCCTGTCTTCCTGAGGCGCCCTACAGAACCATACTAATATCACAGAAATAAAAAGTATAATTCCCAGTACAAGAAACGCAAGCCCCCTGTTCCCAGGCGTTGTTGTACCTGTGTAGGCTTCCATATCAAATCCTGCCACTGTCAGTGCGGCAGATACCGGATAGACACTCCTTAAAAGCCCTGTTTTAAAAAACAGGCAGGCATAGCCAATGAGAAATGCTGCAACAGAACCGCCCATAAATCTTCCCTTTTTCCTGCTGTCAATGATAAGAACAGGAAGAACCACAATATAAATACATATAGAAAGCACTGTCATCTGACAAAAATATCCCAGAAGTGCTGCCAGGCTGACTTTTGTAAGTCCTGCACAAAAACCTGTAATAATCGCTGCCAGAAAGCTGTAAATCCCAAAACATACAGCCAGTATTCCGGAGGTTAGAAGTTTTCCTGTAAGAAATCTTCGGAAAGAAACCGGCACAGTGAGAATATTTTTTAAGGTATCATCTGTATACTCTCTGTTGATCAGATAGCCTCCTGTCAAAGTGATCATCACAGGCAGGAATATCTGAGCATTTCCCCATATGGTACTTTCCAGAAGTGCGGCAAGATCATAATTGGGATTTCTTAAAGCATCGTCCATTACAACCTGTGAAAAAAGCTGAAGCAGCGGCGAACAGAACATTCCTATAAGCGCAATCAGCAAAATATGATACCTTTTCATTTTCTGAAACTCTGTTTTTATAATAGCAGTCATTTCCGTTCACCTCCTACACATCCTGTTTTTTATAAACCTGTATGATCAGTAATATGCAGACTGCCGCCTCCGACATCAGAACTGCAAAAACCAGTGACCCGGAAACAAAATACGGGCGGAAACTCTGATAAAATTCCATCAGTACCTCCCCGGCATTTTCCATGGAATGAAACTGATACAGCCACCGAAAGATCATCGGAACAGGCAAAAGGGTAGGAAGATTAAGTCCTGCCGGAACCATGAGAAAGCTGTCATTAATACGCAGAATATAATTCAGAGTTACATATGCAAAGGCAATGATCACAGAAATAATATAGGACTTGTTGCACCACACAACGATCAGAATACAGGGCATAGAAGCAGCCCACAAAAGCACTCCTGTCGCAAGCGTAAGAAACAGCTGCTGCCACATTGCCTCCAGAGGTATCCCGGATATAACAGACATCAGAACCCCTATCATATATCCTGCGGCTTCATAGGCAATATCAAAAATTAAAAGCACAGACAGCTTTGCTATAGTAAGGCTATTCTTTGTAACAGGAACACACAGCAGATTTTTTAAAGTGTCATAATCCTGTTCTTCAAAAAACAGATTTGCCGCAAGAACAACAGTCAGAGGAATCAGCAGCATAAATCCGTTTTCCTCCCGTATGATGCTCATGATATCGTCAAAACTACTGTCTGACAGTAACAGCGAATAAAGCACGGGCATTATAAAGGTAGTAAAAAAAGCTGCCTGAAACAGCCTTTTTCTTTTCAGCTTCATAAATTCACATCTGACCAGTTTAAGCAATGCCATCACCTCCGGTCACACGTCTGAAATAATCTTCCAGGCTTTCCTCACAGGTATAGGCTTCCCATATTTCCAGGCCATTTTCTACAAAAGCCTTTATGATCTGTTCTACCGGCAGATTCAGATTATATACAACCAGCTTATGGTCATTTTCTATGGTAAAACACTTCTCATGAAATCTCAGCTCCAGAATTCTTCCTGCCTGGGCAGTGTCCGATACCATGAATCGAATATGTTTGCTGCTTTTCTGTTCCAGCTCCGCAAAACTTTCTTCTTCCAGAAGCACTCCATGATCAATGATCCCTATATCATCTGCCAAAAGAGCAATCTCTGAAAGGATATGGCTGGAAATCAGGATTGTCTTTCCTCTTTCCCTGCAAAGAGCCTGAATAAAAGAGCGCACCTCCGCAATTCCAATAGGATCCAGTCCGTTGACTGGCTCATCCAAAATCAAAAGCTCTGGATCATGCATGACTGCCAGAGCAATTGCCAGTCTCTGTTTCATTCCCAGAGAATACTGAGAAAACAGTTTTTTATCTTTGTATGGAAGCCCTACAAGCTCCAAAGCATCTCTTATGACATTTTTGTCAGAGATTCCTCTCAGAGTGGCAAAAATGCTGAGGTTTTCTGTTCCTGTAAGATTGGGATAAAATCCCGGAGCCTCTATCAGGCTTCCGATTCCTGGAAGAATCTTTTTTTCATTTCCCGACATAGATTTTCCAAAAATCCTGATCTGTCCGGATGTTGGCTCAGTAAGTCCGAGCAGCATTTTCATTGTAGTTGTTTTTCCTGCCCCGTTTCTTCCCAGAAGCCCGTAAATGCGCCCTTTTTTTACATGGATGCTAAGATCAGAAACGCATTTCTGCTCCCCGTACTGCTTTGTAAGATGGTCAGTTTCAATCAGATATGAGTTCATTCTGTATCCCTCCTTTTCTGACTGAAATTATAACAGCTGAACCTTATGCCAACCTTATCCTAATCTTACAAAATCCTTATTTTTATTCTGCCAACAGAAACATAAATATAGCTTCCTATGATTCCCATAAGAGAGAAAACATCATTTCATTCTGCCATAAAATACTGAAGCATTTCGTAAGCCACCCTGCTTCCTTCCATGATTTCCGGAGGAAGCAAAGCCATTGCCACACATTTCAGTTCCTCATCTCTGTTTTCTGTATTCTGAAGATACGCATAATCTCCGTCAATTCTTTTTACCTCATAATCAATACGCTCAAACATTATGATTTCCCTTTTCTGTCTTATTTTGTTTTATTTCTTTTCTGTAATCCTTCATAAAATTTCCTGCATAAGGAATTTCTTGGATTCTCTTTCACATTTTTTCTTCTTTCATCTTTTTAAATACTGGTACATACATGCACAGCGTCACAAGCATAACTGCCATCATCACACAGATCATACCATTAACCAGCCATAATGGAAGAACCGGAAACAGAAACAATACCAGCATACCCACAAAAAGCGTTGCTGTACAGACCTTTCCAAACCACATTGCGCCATTCAGCATTTTTCCTTTTTTCAGGAAAATCAGTCCCTGAATTCCCATATATCCTTCTTTGATTATCATAAGCGCGATCAAAACCCACATTAATGGATATCTTGTTGCAAGGCACACAGCAAGGGCGCCATGTGTCAGCTTATCTGCAATGGGATCCAAAGCTTTTCCCAGTTCTGTTATCATATTAAAACGTCTTGCTATTTTTCCGTCAAAAAGATCTGTAAGGCTGGAAACAAGAACTACAAAAGCAGCATACAGATATTCTCTTTCACTTTCTGCTGTAATATATAAATAGCAGAACACCGGAATCAAGAAAATTCTGAAATATCCCATTATATTGGGAATAGAAAAGATCTCTTTTTTTGTAAATTTTTTCATTCGTGTACCTCATTTCATAATCCAGTTGTTTTTGTAATCCCCTCTGAAAATACATTATTTCTGACAACACCGTAGATTTCTTCTTTACATATCCGAAAACAGGACATAAGAAGCCTGCTGTCGGAGACAATCCATACAGCAGGCCCTGTTTTATACCGGAGCGGATACTATAACCACCCGGTTGCGTCTTGCCAGAGCAACCGCAATGTGGCATAACTCCAGGCTGGCGCATATCTTATCTGCCATGGTGATGATCCATGCTTCTTTGTTCTTTGGAATCGGTCCCAGAGGAAACATATGTGTCAGAATTGCATTCCATTCCTTTTCGCTGATATCAAAAGTCCTTGCACTATTGTCAGCTGCAGCTTTGGGATGATAGAATGCCTGATGTTCTCCCGTAGGCGTCTTCTGACGAAAATCATAGGGACAGAAATCATGTAACAGTCCGGCTCTGGCAGCCACCGTAGCGTCACATCCAAATTTTTTTGCCATTTTCCATGATATATAGGAAACATTCAGACTGTGCATGAATCTATTTGTCCACTGATGATGTTCATAGAGGCTGAGAGAAAGAAATTCTTTATTTTTAAGAATGTCCTCAACCTCTGACAGATACGCCTGTGAGACTTCATCCGATAACTGAATATCCATTGGCAATCACTCCCTTCTTTGTTCTACTTACATTATGACAACTCCTGCTGAAAATGCAAGGGATTTCACATAATTTATATTCTTTTTATATTCTGTCTGTTACTGCTCGCTGCATTTACAATAACTTCTGTTTTTCTGCAGACTGTCAATAAGGAATTTCATATACAGTCCAATAAGGTAAACAGTTTTTTGACATTCACTCCTCAACCAAACTTTTGCTGCTTGACAACTCCCTGAAATCATGTGAAAATAGCCATGTTTGCCTGATTTTCATACAAAAATAATGAAACAACAAAGGGGGAAATATTATGTCAGGTCAGGTTCGGGATATGACAAAAGGATCACCTGGCAGACTGATCATTCTGTTTGCCATACCATTAATGCTGGGAAATATCTGCCAGCAGCTTTACACTATGGTAGATACCATCGTTGTAGGACAGATTGCAGGCGTTCAGGCTCTGGCAGCCCTGGGAGCTGTTGAATGGATCACCTGGATGGTTCTTGGTGTTTCTACTGGCGCCACACAGGGATTTTCTATTCTGATCTCTCAACATTATGGTGCAAAAAAAGAGACTCTTCTGAGGCAGGCTGTTGGACGAAGCTATGTACTTACCGCAGTTATTTCAGTTCTTCTTCTGACTATCAGCCAGTTTTTTGCCCGGGGAATCCTGGTATTTTTGAATACTCCCTCTGACATTATTGGCATGTCTCTGATTTATCTGAGAATTGTATCTTGCGGAATTCCTGCAGTTGCAGCTTATAATGTGTTTGCCTCTGTACTGCGTGCCGTTGGAAACAGTCGTGCTCCACTGACAGCTATGATCATTGCAGCTTCTGTTAATGTAGTGCTTGACCTTTTATTTGTGGCAGGCTTCCACTGGGGAGTTGCAGGTGCTGCCATTGCTACCGTTACTGCGCAGATTTTTTCTGCAGTATATTGTTTTCTTGTTGTCAGAAAAATAGAACTGCTTCACATTTCTCGCCAGGATCTTCATCACCTTCCAGGACTGGATCAAAAACTCCTGAAGCTTGGTACACCTGTTGTATTTCAGAACACAATCATTGCAGTTGGAGGTCTGGTAGTTCAGTATGTTGTTAATGGCTATGGATTTCTCTTTGTTGCCGGTTTTACCGCAACAAATAAATTATACGGTATCCTTGAAATGGCTGCTATCTCCTATGGATATGCCATTGTAACCTATGTTGGACAAAATCTTGGCGCAGGAGAAATAGGGCGCATAAAAAAGGGTGTCCGAGCCAGCACTTTTCTGGCTTTTCTTACTTCAGCGCTGATTTCGTGCATTATGTTTATTTTGGGAAAGCAGCTTTTATCCATGTTTATTTCAGGAGAGCCTTCACAGACCAGACAGGTATTGGATATTGCCTGGAAATATCTTTTTATCATGGCATGTTGCCTCTGTATCCTGTATTTTCTTCATGTATACAGATCTGCCCTCCAGGGACTTGGAAATACCTTTATCCCCATGCTCAGCGGTGTTATTGAGTTTATTGTACGTGTAGGCGTTGCCGTTTTTCTTCCTTTTATTATGGGAACAGATGGTATTTTTTATGCTGAGATTGCTGCCTGGACAGGGGCTGCAGCTCTTCTTATCATCAGCTATTTTTCTTCAATAAAAAAATATTCTTTAAACAGGAATGAATAATTTTTTTAACAGCAATGAATAAAACAAATAGGGACTGCCATCAGCAAAAATCCGTAAATACACTCCGGAGCTTTACTGTCAGCAGTCCCTTATTTTTCTATTATTTTATTTAAAAAGCTAACATTTCAATATATATCTTTCATCGTAGAATATATATTTTTTTACATGGAAGAAGTATACCGTTTTAACTTATTATTGAAAATTCCTGCACAGGAAAATTGTAGCAATTAAAGCCAACAAAATCACAATAACTCTATTTCACTCCCAAAAGATCATATATTTCACTGTGAGGTCTTTCCGGATATTTTTCATAAATATCAATATAGTCCGGATCTTCTGTTCTATCACAAAATGCCGGAAAAATAAAACCAAATTCCGGACTCCCGGCTTCGTAATCACCCGTTACCGGACACACTGCACAGATTAAATATTCATAAACTTCTTCAGAATCCCAAAGGCTTTCCTTATCTGTTCCCTTTACAGGAATATCATATGTGCTGTGAAAAAAGATCACCGCATAATCATAAATAAAATGGCAGCTTTCCCCAATCAACTCATAAAATGTATCTAAAAGCGCATCGTTTTTAAGAGCACATGATTTCAACCCTAAAAGCAGCTGACGTATTTTGACCGAATCCTGTCCTGTAAACTGGTATCTTTTCAGATTCTCATTGGTGTCTGAAAAAGGAATCGCCTTTGCTATGGAAAGGTTTTTAGCTTTGTCTGTAGAAGATAATTTCAAAAAATTCGTGTTAAAAGTCCCGTCAACAAATCCATCTTTGTCCATATAGCAGCCTGCAATACGTGTCATAGCTGTACGTGAAACTGTCATACGTCTGGTAAGTTCCAACATATGCTCACGTTTTATCTTCCGCATAAAATTCCTCTTTTCTTCTCCTGTTTCTGCAAATAAAAAAGTAGCCCTACCGGCTACTCACATTGCACTTTCAAAACTACATACATGTTGACATTGGAATCATTCTGACCTTGCTTACGCTTTCAACGACTCGCCTGATCATTTCGTGACTTCCGTCACTCAATGTCATTTGCTTCGCAAATGTCTGTCACAGTCTGGTAACTTCCCTCTGTGAGTAAACTCACTCCGGTCTGTTCCCTTCCTGTTCCAGCCGCTCGTCTCAGCTTCTTGGTCAAGCCCTCGACCTATTAGTAGCAGTCAGCTCCATACGT
>NZ_JAJQXX010000012.1 GCF_028767025.1 Blautia sp. XA-2221 | reverse complement strand
CTATTCCTCCTTAGCTCAGTCGGTAGAGCATGCGGCTGTTAACCGCAGTGTCGTTGGTTCGAGTCCAACAGGGGGAGTTTGGGCATGAAGCCTAACAAAATAATAATTGGCTCCATGGTCAAGCGGTTAAGACACCGCCCTTTCACGGCGGTAACAGGGGTTCAAATCCCCTTGGAGTCATTTTCCTTTAAGGAAATGCATACAATATAATATCTGGTGCCATAGCCAAGTGGTAAGGCAAAGGTCTGCAACACCTCTATCCCCGGTTCAAATCCGGGTGGCACCTCTCTAAAGAGTCTTAGAAATAAGGCTCTTTTTTGTATATATGGCTATTTTGTAATTATTTTTTAGGCTCTGTATCAAGCTTTTTAAGTAAGAACAGCCTCATTAGTAAGAGTAAAATACGGAGGACAATCCGGTACCGATGAATGGGTTGGGATACGTCCTCCGAGAAAATATGGATTAGTTTAAATAAGTGCAGATCAGATATCAGTTTTTATAGACAATCTCTCCTCTGCAGATAGTGTAATGGATTTTTCCATACAGTTCCATCCCTTTGAATGGTGTATTGGAAGATTTGGACAGGAAAGAATCTACAGTCCATGTTTCATCTGGATTAAAGATTACCAGATCGGCAGGAAGGCCCTCCTCAACAGAACCGCCGGGAAGATGATAAAGATCGGCAGGATTGCAGGTCATTTTTTCCAGAAGCTCTTCAAGAGTCAGGAACCCTTTCTTTACCAGATTAGTGATACCAAGACCAAGAGAGGTTTCCAGTCCTGTAATACCACTTGGAGCTTCTGTGATAGGTTTGGATTTTTCCTCAGCGCTGTGAGGAGCATGATCGGTGGCAATCAGATCAATAGTTCCGTCTTTCAGACCTGAAATAATTGCCTGCCGATCTTTTTCTGTACGCAGAGGAGGGTTCATTTTAGCAAGAGTACCATAAGTGAGAACAGCCTCATCAGTAAGAGTAAAATGATGAGGGGTGGCTTCGGCATGGATATCCGCACCTAGTTCTTTTGCAAGACGTACAAGAGCAACGGAAGTACCGGAACTGATATGCTGGATCACAACAGGAGCCTTAGTGTGAAGAGCAAGCATACAGTCACGGGCAACCATGACGTCTTCGGCAACTGCGGGAGAACCTGCAATTCCAAGCTTATCCGATACAGCGCCTGCATTGATTCCGTTATTTGAAATAAAACTTTTATCCTCTTCATGAAGGCTGATGGGCATATTTAATTCTGCTGCTTTTTCCATGGCACGGCTGCAGAATTCTGCATTAAGAAGGGGAATGCCGTCATCTGTAAAACCGCAGGCGCCAGCATTCTTTAGGGATTTAAAATCATTCATGATCTCTCCTTTAAGTCCCTGGGATACGGCAGCGGTCTGGTAAATATTGATTTTTTCTTTTTTTGCCCGTGTCAGGATATCGGTAAGAGTTTCAACAGAATCTACAACCGGTTTTGTATTTGCCATACAGATTACAGAGGTTACGCCGCCTTTGGCAGCGGCAAGAGCGCCGGTATGGAGATCTTCCTTATAGGTAAGGCCGGGATCACGGAAATGAATATGAGTGTCAACAAGGCCCGGTGCAACAGTCAGACCGGTAAGATCAAGAATTTCTTCATTATTTTCAGGAACAAGATCAGATGAAATCTGCGTAATTCTGCCATTCTGAATACGGATATCTGTAAATTCCTGCGCATGGGTTTTAGGATTTATAAGAAAACCATTTTTTAAAAGCATATAAAAAGCCTCCTTTTAATGGGCGTATTATCAGTAAACTGCCCTTGTTATTTAGAATCAGTATAGAAGAAAGGAAGGAAGCTTGTCAAGCTAAGAGCGCAAGGGAAAGACATCTGTTTACAGGCAGTTATTGTTTACATGAAAAATTCGCTGGGGGATTGGGGGATTTTTGCTGGGATACTAAGAAAAACAGAGTGAAATAATTTCAATGAAAGTAATTTGAACAATATTTCACCTGCATTTCGGGTACTGAGTGAATAGTAATTAAGAAGTGATATTTTAGAAGGATGGCAGCTTATAAAATAAAGAAACAAATTACAATGCCCAGAATATAGTTTTTGCCATAACAAGAAAAACAGGGTAAGAATTCCTTGCGTCTGTGAAGAAGTATTTTGCCGGAAGGTGACCGGGCAGTGGAAAAGGAATATACCCAGATTTACGGGGATGCTATATTATGGATTTTATCGTGTGAAATTTTGTATCGGCTTATTTAAACTGAGTTAAAAAAATAAATGAGAGATTCGACAAAAAGTTCTTTACAACCGGGAAACCCTATGATAGAATAAACAACTGTGATATATTTTCATATCCTTGCTCTCTGACAGTACAGAGGGCCATAAAGACCACAAGGAGGTAAAAAGCATGAACAAGTACGAGTTAGCATTAGTTGTGAGCGCAAAAGTTGAAGACGAAGTACGTGATGCAGTAGTAGAGAAAGCAAAAGGCTACATTACACGTTACAACGGCGTGATCACAGAAGTAGAAGAATGGGGTAAGAAGAAATTAGCTTACGAAATTCAGAAAATGCATGAAGGCTTCTACTATTTCATTCAGTTTGAAGCAGATGCAGAGTGTCCGGCGGAAGTAGAAAGACATGTACGCATCATGGACAACGTATTAAGATACTTAGTCGTTCGTAAAGACGCATAATCTTTTTACACATGGATTTTAGAAAGCACCATTAGAACCCGTTCACTTACTGAAAGAAAGAGGTAGAAAAATGAACAAAGTAATTTTAATGGGTCGCTTAACAAGAGATCCTGAGGTTAGATATTCCGCAGGAGAAAATGCTCTGGCAATAGCCAGATATACACTGGCAGTAGACAGACGGTTCCGCAGAGACGGAGAGGCATCTGCTGATTTTATCAGCTGTGTAGTATTCGGACGTGGAGCAGAGTTTGCAGAAAAATATTTTCATCAGGGAATCCGTATCGTAGTTAGTGGACGCATCCAGACAGGAAGCTATACAAACAGAGAAGGACAGAAGGTGTATACTACAGAAGTGGTTGTTGAGGAACAGGAATTTGCTGAGAGCAAGGCCGCAAGTGATAACTATGCAGCATCTCATCCGCAGCAGAGCGTGGCTCCTTCCGCACCGTCCATGCCAAGTCCAAGCGCTGCAAGCGCAGACGGCTTCATGAATATCCCGGATGGAATTGATGAGGAATTGCCGTTCAACTAAAGCCGGAGTATGAAATGAACGACGAACAAAAGAGGGAAAACTGATTTTCCAGGTGAAAGGTCAGGATTTCTTAGTCAATCAAATTGAAAGAAAAACAGGAGGAAACCATCATGGCTTACAATAGAGGCGAAAGACCGGACTCTCCTATGAAAAGAAGAGGCGGACGCAGAAGAAAAAAAGTTTGTGTATTCTGCGGTAAAGAAAACAATGAAATCGATTACAAGGATGTAGCAAAACTCAGAAAATATGTTTCTGAGAGAGGTAAAATCCTTCCGAGAAGAATTACAGGAAACTGTGCAAAACATCAGAGAGCTCTGACAGTTGCTATTAAGAGAGCACGTCATCTTTCCCTGATGCCATACGTTCAGGACTAATTTGACCCTGATGCCGCTGCCGATTAATGGCAGCGGTTTTTTTATCTCATTATTTATATGGAAAAAAGCACTGAAATCTGTTATAATATGTTTTGTCAAACAAAAAGGAACATGTAAAATTTATAAAAAGAATGGTAATGAAGATTATGGATGGTAAATTCAAATTAAAAGGTCATCTGAAGCATCTGACGAGATGGCCCCTGTATCTGACAGCTCTTCTGATCATCCTGAACATAGTGGTTTATGCGATAGATGTGAAAGCGGGAGCGGTTGTTACGCTGGGAGCACTGATTTATCTGGCCTGCGCTGTGGGCATTTTCTGTTACCACAGGCCTCAGATGTTTAATGATCTGGTGGCATTTGCGAGCCAGTATGAATTTCTCGAAAAAAGAGTTCTGGAGGAGCTGGCACTGCCCTATGCGATCATGGATATGCAGGGGAGAATGATATGGTGCAATAAGGTATTTGCACAGCTTACAGGAAAAGATCAGTTTTACAGAAAAAATATCAACACGATTTTCCCGGATATTACACCGGACAAGCTTCCTGTTCCGGAAGAAAAAGAGATATCCGAGATCAGTACGCAGGTCGGAGACTGTATATACCGTATTTCCATGCAGCGTGTTCTTTTGGGAGAAGCAATGGTTCATTCGGAAGTTCTGGAGGGACTTTCTGAAAATACAAGCCTGATTGCGATGTATCTGTATGATGAAACAGAACTGAAAGATTATATTAAGGCAAATGAGGACAACAAGCTTGTAGTGGCGCTGGCATATCTGGATAACTATGAAGAGGCTCTTGAGAGTGTGGAAGATGTAAGGCGTTCTCTTCTGATTGCTTTAATAGACAGAAAGATCACAAAATATTTTTCTAATTATGATGGTCTGGTGCGTAAACTTGAAAAGGATAAATATTTCCTGATCATGCGCCAGAGCTCTTTGGAAGCGCTGAAAGAACAGAAATTCCATATTCTGGAGGAGGTCAAGACTGTCAATATCGGAAATGAAATGACTGTCACCCTCAGTATAGGAATCGGACTTAATGCGGCTACGTATCTTCAGAATTATGAGTATTGCCGAATTGCCATTGAAATGGCTCTGGGCCGTGGAGGCGATCAGGTGGTGATCAAAAATGGAGACAGCATCACTTATTATGGCGGCAAGGCCCAGCAGATGGAAAAGACAACCCGGGTAAAAGCCCGTGTAAAGGCACAGGCGCTGAAGGAGTTTATGAGCACCAAGGAACGTGTGGTTGTTATGGGGCATAAGATCACAGATGTGGATGCGCTGGGAGCAGCGATTGGTATTTACCGTGCAGGAAAAACTCTGGGTAAACCGGTGCATATTGTAGTAAACGATCCGTCTACCTCCATTAGACCATTGATGGCTGGATACCTGAACAATCCAGATTACGAACCGTCTATGTTTATAGACAGGAATCAGGCGATGGAGCTTGTGGATAATAATACAGTAGTGGTGGTAGTGGATACGAACAAGCCCAGCTATACTGAATGTCAGGAACTTTTGTATATGACAAAAACAATTGTTGTTCTTGATCATCACCGCAGAGGAAATGAGATTATTCAGAATGCAGTACTTTCTTATGTGGAGCCGTATGCATCTTCTACCTGTGAAATGGTAGCAGAGATCCTTCAGTATTTCTCAGATGATCTGAGACTGAGAAATATAGAGGCAGACTGTATTTATGCAGGTATTATGATCGATACCAACAATTTTATTACCAGAGCCGGTGTACGTACCTTTGAGGCAGCTGCATTTTTAAGACGCAGCGGTGCGGATATGACAAGGGTGCGCAAGCTTCTCAGAGATAATATTGATTCATATAAGGCACGTGCGGAGGCTGTTCGTACAGCCAGCATCTATAAAGAATGTTTTGCCATTGCAAAATGTCCAAGCGAGGGACTGGAAAGTCCAACTGTAGTGGGAGCACAGGCGGCAAACGAGCTTTTAAATATTGCAGGTGTGAAAGCATCTTTTGTGCTGACGCCTTATAATAATGAGGTGTATATCAGCGCTAGAGCCATTGATGAGGTAAATGTCCAGGTATTAATGGAAAAAATGGGTGGTGGAGGTCATCTGAACATTGCAGGAGCGCAGGTGAAGAAACCAATGCCTGAAGTTGAAGAGATGCTGAAGAACATTATTGATGAAATGTATCAGGAGGAAAAGGAAACAAAATGAAAGTAATTTTATTAGAGGATGTCAAATCTCTTGGAAAAAAAGGTCAGATTGTAAATGTCAGTGATGGCTATGCCAGAAATATGATCCTGCCAAAGAAACTGGGCGTTGAGGCAACACCGAAAAATCTTAATGACCTGAAGCTTCAGAAGGCAAATGAAGAAAAAGTAGCACAGGAAAATCTGGAGGCTGCCCAGGCATTCGCAAAGGATTTGGAAACAAAGGAAGTTATTCTTACTCTGAAGGTAGGAGAAGGCGGAAGAACTTTTGGTTCTGTTTCGGCAAAAGAAATTTCCGAGGCTGTAAAATCTCAGCTGAATCTGGATATTGATAAAAAGAAGCTTCAGCTTGACGGTCCGATCCGTAATCTGGGTGTAACTCAGGTTGGCGTGAAACTGCATCCAAAGGTGACCGGAAGTCTTAAGGTCTGGATCAAAGAAGCATAAAATGGAGGCACCCACAGTATGGAAGAAGCACTGGTCAGGAGAATACTTCCTCACAGTATTGAAGCAGAACAGTCGGTGATCGGCTCCATGCTTATGGACAGGGATGCGATTCTCGTTGCGTCTGAAATCCTTACAAGTGATGATTTTTATCAGAACCAGTACGGCATTATTTTTGACGCTATGGTGGAGCTGTGCAATGAAGGACAGCCGGTTGATCTGATTACTCTTCAGAACAGACTGAAGGAAAAAGATCTTCCTCCGGATATCAGCAGTATGGAATATGTCAGAGAACTTCTGGAGGCAGTTCCTACTTCTGCAAACATAAAATATTATGCGAATATTGTAAGTGAAAAAGCTCTTCTTCGGCGTCTTATAAGGACTACGGAGGAGGTGGCAAACAGCTGTTACCTGGAAAAAGAAAATACCGAAACTCTTTTGGAAGAGGCAGAAAAAAAACTTTTTAGTATTCTTCAGAGAAGTATTGGGGGCGATTATGTTCCGATTCAGCAGGTGGTTCTGAATGCCATCAACAATATTGAAAAAGCCTCCAAGTTGAAGGGAAGCGTTACTGGAATTCCTACAGGTTTTGTTGATCTGGATTACAAAACTTCAGGTATGCATCCCTCAGATCTTGTTCTGATCGCGGCCCGCCCCTCTATGGGAAAGACCGCTTTTGTACTGAATATCGCACAGTATATGGCATTCCGCAAAAATGTTACAGTAGCGATCTTCAGTCTTGAGATGTCAAAGGAACAGCTTGTAAACCGACTGTTGGCAATGGAATCTCATGTGGATTCCCAGAACATGAGAACCGGTAATCTGAAAGATGAGGATTGGACAAAACTGGTAGAAGGGGCGGATATTATTGGACGCTCTAATCTGATCATTGATGATACGCCGGGTATCAGCATTGCAGAAATGCGTTCTAAATGCAGAAAGTACAAGTTGGAACATAATCTTGGTATTATCATGATCGACTATCTGCAGCTGATGAGCGGAAGTGGAAAAAGTGATTCCAGACAGCAGGAAATTTCAGATATTTCCCGTTCGTTGAAAGCGCTTGCCCGTGAGTTGGGAGTTCCGGTGATTGCACTGTCTCAGTTAAGCCGTGCAGTAGAGCAAAGACCGGATCACAGGCCAATGCTTTCTGACCTTCGAGAATCCGGAGCGATTGAGCAGGATGCGGATGTGGTAATGTTTTTGTACAGAGATGACTATTATCATAAGGATACAGAAAAAAAAGACATTGCCGAGGTCATTATTGCCAAACAACGTAACGGCCCCATTGGAACCATTGAGCTGGTATGGCTGCCAAGGTATACACAGTTTGTAAATATGAAGAAATAGGATTCTATAAGAGGATCTTCTGTATTTGAAACCAGTCAGGTGAAATATGGAAGATTCTTTTTCGTTTTTAAATGAAAGATGTTAGGATAGATGATTAATTTAACATTATCATATCCCAACATTTATTTTTAATCCTGCTTTGCGGTGCGTTTTGACATATTTTGTAAAAAATACGATATATACAGGGAAAAATGTCAGCGTTGGAAGTCATTTGTAATGTATTTTGATGAAGTTTATCGGGAACAGCAAAAATGGATTGCTTCAGGGGAAATCTGTCGAACGGTTTTTGTTGAAATACTCATGTACTCTGTTATAATTTGAGATGTAGGAGGTGCGGTATGGAGACAAGATATACAGTCAGACAGGCATCAGAAATGACGGGGGTGAAGCCATATGTCATGCGCTACTGGGAGGATGAGCTTGACCTTCACATCCAGAGAAATGAGCTTGGTCACCGCTACTACACCAGATATGATATTCAGCTTTTTCTGAATATCAGAGAACTGAAGAAGAGAGGTCTGCAGCTTCGGGCAATCAAAGAACTGATTCCTCAGATCGCCCGTACGGCTCCGGGTTCTTCTGACAGCAAGATACGTCTTTTGGAAGGAGAGGTATCTGCAAATGAAGATTTTTCAGAGGAAGCTGTATATTCTGTAGAGGACAGTGCGGCAGAAGAATCCGTAAACCCTAAGATCCTGGAATTTCAGACAATCCTGGAAAGGCTGATCACACAGGAAATACAATCCCAAAATGAAGATGAGGAGAGATATCGATCGCTTGATCTTGCAATCCGAAGACAGCAGCTTGCAAGACGTGAGGCCGCTGCCGCATCCGCGGATAAAAAATCAGGGAGAACCCTGAAAATACATAAGAATATATAAAAATGAAAGAAGAGCCACAGCCTTGCTGCAGCTCTTCTTTTTCTGTATGTAGTCCGTTGGATTATTCTCCTGGCTGGATAGCCTCTGTAGGACAGACATCTGCACATGTTCCACAGTCAACGCAAGCGTCTGCATCGATCTCGAAATGATCTGCACCTTCAGAGATTGCCTCAGATGGGCACTCAGCAGCACAGGAACCGCAGCTTACACATTCGTCTGAAATTACGTATGCCATTATAGTATCCTCCTTTTTTCTCATTAGTCCCCCGAAAGGTTCTATAGTGCTATTCTAATATATCTTACAAAGGATTACAAGTATAAAATTATAAACATATTTTTATAATTAGCCCGTTGATTCCCGCTGATTTTTATATTATAATAAATGTGCTATAAACAGCATAACACGCAGGAAATGATGTATGGATTTTCTGCATATTATAAAAGGAGGTAGCAGAAATGGCACAGGTTTCCAAAGAAACAACAATTGGTGAACTTCTCAGAATAGATCCGAACTGCGCTGCAATTCTTATGAGAATGGGAATGCATTGCATCGGCTGCCCGTCTTCACAGATGGAGTCTCTGGAAGAGGCTGCTATGGTTCATGGATTTGATGCAGATATTCTTGTTCAGCAGCTCAATGATTTTCTTGCAAAATAATAAATACGCAGAGAGAACACACAGATACAAAAAGGACATCCCACAGGATGTCCTTTTTGTATCTGTTAAAGCTGTACGAGCTGTTGAAGTGCATTTTGGGAAACCAGTTTTCCATGCTCTCTGAGATATGCTTCTCCTGAGGCAGAGAAAGCCTTGCTGCTTCCGTACTCTGAGAGGATATTACATACTTTGTTAAAGTCTTCTGGAGAAGATTCAGACTGATGAAGAACAAGAAGATACTGGTCATTTTCCGTGTTACGGTACAGGGTATTCTGACCTGTAAAAAATCCGTTCAGTCCGTGAGAAGCTGCAATCACATCATCCAGGCGGGAAAAAACAAACAGACGGATCATATTAACAGCTGGAGTTTCCTGTTCGGTTTTTTCTTCAGTTGTCTTTTTATTCTCAGAAGTGTCTTTTTTGGAAACGGATTTCAGTTTGGACTCACAGAGCTTCTGAAAAAGATCTATGATATTGTCTGCTCCGTCAAGCTGGATCGGATCTCCCTGTCCCTGATTTTTGAAGGGGGTAAATTTGGAAAAACGGGTGTCCAGTTCCTCAGGATCTTCTACTTTGGTGATAATAAGAATGATGCTGTCTGTTGTAACTGGGATTGCTTCAATCATCAGAGGGATATTATCTGCTTCAAATCCGAACTCCATCTGTGCCTGCTCCATCATATCACGAAAAAGTTTTTTTGCCTTTTCGGAACCGTAGGCAAGTTCGCTGAGACGGATCTGATGAAGCTCCAAATCCTCACGAGTCAGGGTACAACGAATCTGATTTTCGTTAATTTTTTCTATTTTCATATAATCACATCCTATTCTTTTTATCCTGTCTTTTTACCATGTACATATATTATTATACTCATACATGCAGGTGATGCCATTTTTACAGGATAGTGTCAATACTTTATTGGTTTACAGCAAAAAAATACATATCAACTTAGCATATATTATATACCACAAATATGGATAATGTAAAGAAATTCAATTTACCTAAATATAAAATATTTAAAAACAAAATCAAAAAAATCTTATAATTTGCTGAAACCTATTGCATAAGAATAAGAACAGGGTATAATGAAAACAGAAAAATCATTCTGAATGTAATGGAAACAGCAGAGTATCACACAGATCACGCTTACATACTGACTGATTTCTTTTCTCAAAATATATGATTGCCAGTTTACAGTCATGCAACATTCTCGTTGCGGCAACGGTATAAGTCCCACGGATTTTTTCAGATAAGGTTTCTTTTGCATACAGAGATTTTTCAGAAACCTACGGGTGCTTTCAAAAATCTGTGAAAGGAGGGAAGAGGAGAAAATATATCACACAATACAAAAGAATTTTGTGCAAAAGCATGGATGATATACAATGGAGAACAGGGATATTCCGTAAAAGGCAGGAATTCCCCTCTCATGCCTGACCATGCGGAGTATCCCTGAAATATGAAAAAAATATAAAAAGTATGATTTTATAATGCAATTACACGAAAGTATGATATAATGGAACAGCCTTTTTAACATAAGAGGAAGCTAGTGAAACATATAGTTCTTAACTGAAAGGAAAAAGCGAATGAAAAAGCAGGTAAAAAAGCAAATGAAGAAACAGTATATGCCGGCAGTGATTGTCTGTGTTCTGATTCTTCTGTTTGCCGTAGCAGGGCTTGGAATTCATGTGGTGAAAAAATACATTCCAACAAAAGAACTCATGGATCTGAATGAATATTATGGAAGCACTGCAGAGGGAGAGTCGGTGATTGTCCTTGGAACAGAAATTATGGAGGAGCGTGCAGCAACATCCAATGATCAGATTTATCTTCCGCTGGAGTTTGTATCGGCTCATCTGAATCAGAGATATTACTGGGACAGCGCAAATCAGCAGGTTCTTTATGCAACTCCCTCTGAACTTCAGACATATTCGGCATCTCAGAACGGAGATGGAGATGTATGGCTGAGAGATGGAAGAGTATTTTTAAGCTTGCCGTTTGTTCAGAAATATACAGATATGGATGTATATATGGGCGAAAATCCGTCCAGGATCATTATCCAGAATCAGTTTACCGGCGTAAATACGGCAACTGTAAAAAAGGATACATATGTCCGTTATCGAGGTGGTATCAAGTCACCGGTTCTTACAGAAGCCAAAAAGGGCGATACTCTGTTCTTTATGGAGGAATATGAAGAATGGGTGAAGGCTGCTACAATGGACGGATACATCGGATTTGTGAAAAAGAAGGATGTGTCTGCTCCGGAAACCAGAGATTTTGAGAGAGAGTTTCAGAGAGAAGAATATCAGCATCTGACTATGGAAGAGCCGGTGAACCTGTCCTGGCATCAGGTGACGTCAGCAGAAGCAAATGCCTATTTTGCTGATGCAGTAGCAAATGTAAGCGGAGTGAATGTTATTTCTCCTACCTGGTTCTATTTGCAGGATACACAGGGGAACATTGCGGATATATCCTCTGCTGATTATGTCCGTCAGGCGCATGACAGAGGAATGAAGGTGTGGGGATTGATCGATAACTTTACTGCAGATGTAAGTACAACAGATACCCTGTCTCAGCTTTCCTCACGCCAGAATATTATCAGTCAGCTGATGAGTTCTGCAGAAAAAACAGGACTTGACGGAATCAATGTGGATTTTGAAACGCTCAGTGAAGATGCGGGACCGCATTTCCTGCAGTTTTTGAGAGAATTGTCGATTGAGTGTCATAAGAGAAATCTTGTTCTGTCAGTGGATAATCCGGTACCTGAAGATTTTACCAGCCATTATGACAGAGGTGAACAGGGAGAGGTTGTGGATTACGTTATCATCATGGGATATGATGAGCATTATGTAGGTTCAGAAGAACCGGGATCAGTGGCTTCTCTTCCATGGGTAGAAAAAGGGGTTGTGGATACTCTGACAGAAGTACCGGCAGAACGGACCATTCTGGCAATTCCATTTTATACAAGACTCTGGAAAATAACCGGAGGCGCTCTGACCAGTGAGGCCATTGGAATGGATCAGGCACAGAAGGCAATAAAAGAAAATAAGGCGGAGCCTATATGGGACGGTAGTGTAGGACAGAATACAGCTTCTTATGAAAAAGACGGTTCCAGCTATGAAATATGGCTTGAGGATGCAAAATCTATTGCAGAAAAGGTAAAACTCATTCCGAAATATAAGCTTGCAGGCGTAGCGCAGTGGAAACTTGGATTTGAGAACAGCAGTATCTGGAAAGTGATTAGTGAAAATCTGAAATAACAGAGATATGTAAAAAAGCGTCGGGAATATCCCGGCGCTTTTTTTATAGAGATGGATTATAAAAAAGTCATAATTGGAAGGAGGCCGGTACTTTCGTACCGGCGCGTATGAAAAAGAAAAATATTTGTATAGAAAGCACTAAACTTTCTACATATACCACTATAAAACATAAATATGAAGAAATTGTGATGTTAATTTGAAAAAATTATGAAAAGCGATATTATTACTGAAATAATACTTTTCGTTGGTGTTTCGGGCAGGTTTTATCACAAGTTCAGAGCATTTCAATGTAGACTAACCACATATGTCTTTATAGTAAAGCTAAGATTTTTTCCATGTATCCCTCAAAAATAAAAGGAGAAGAGGAAAGATTTCCAGTCGTCCGGCAAGCATGTCGAAAATCATAACACTTTTGGACAGACAGGAAAACGAACTGAAATTTCCCATTGGTCCTACAATTTCAAGGCCTGGTCCGATATTATTCAGAGTTGCGGCAACTGCGGTAAAATTTGTGATCAGGTCGAAATTATCCAGTGAGATGATCAGGATGGAACCGCAGAAAATCAGCAGATAAACACTGAGAAAGATACTGACAGAGCGCAGTGTATTATGGGAAACCGCCTTATTATCCAGTTTTAGTTTTTTTACCGCATTTGGATGAAGGTATAACTGAAACTCTTTTCGGGCTGCCTTACAAAGAAGAACAATACGGGAAACCTTGATACCTCCGCCTGTACTTCCTGCGCAGGCGCCAATAAACATGAGAAGGACCAGGAGTGTTTTGGACAGCGCCGGCCACTGGTTGAAATCTGTACTGGAATAACCGGTGGTTGTAATAATGGAACCAACCTGAAAGGCTGACTGCTGGAAAGCTTCTGCGAATCCGCTGAACATATGACGGGTATTCACTGCGATCAGGATCACGGAAGCAAGAATGATTCCAAAATAATACCGTAATTCTTCAAGTTTAAAGGCCTGTTTAAATTTCTTTGTCAATATCAGATAGTAGGCGGAAAAATTTACGCCAAATAAAATAATAAAAACAGTTGTTATTACCTGACAATAAGTGCTGTAGCTTGCCATGCTGTCGTTTTTAATCCCAAAACCGCCGGTTCCGGCAGAGCCAAAAGTGATGCAGAGTGAATCAAACACCGGTACGCCGCCAAGCAGCAGAAGAATAATCTGCAGGACTGTCATGACAAGATAAATTGTGTAAAGGATCTTTGCTGTAGACTGTACTTTTGGCACAAGTTTACTGACAGAAGATCCGGGACTTTCGGCTTTCATCAGATTCCTATGATATCCGCCTGCGAGAGGCAGAAGAGAAAGTAGAAAGACCATCACACTCATTCCGCCGATCCAGTGGGTAAAACTTCGCCAGAAAAGAACTGATTTCGGGAGAATCTCCACATCAGTCAGGATACTGGAACCGGTAGTGGTAAATCCGGACACAGATTCAAAAATCGCATCAATGGGATGCGGGATGGAACCGGAAAGCATAAAGGGGATCGCCCCGGTGATGCTGAGAACAATCCAGCTCAGGGCAACTGCAATACAGCCGTCTTTTATGTGGAATATTTTGTTACACGATTTTTTTCTTGTCAGAGGAAGACCGATGGCAAGGCAGATGACAATGGAGATAAGAAAAGCACCAAGATCATTTTCGCCATAAATAACAGCAGCCAGGCATGGAAGAACCATAAATATTGCCTGAAGATTAAATACCCATCCAACAATATAAAAAATAATACGGTAATTCATGTCTGCACCCCTTATTTTTCAAGGATATCGCAGATATTGCGAAGTCCCTTGTGTGTAGTAGAAATAATTACATGATCTCCTGCCTTCACGGTATCATGACTGCGTGGAATCCGTACAGCTCCATTTGGGATAAGGAAGCAGGGAAGATTCAGCTCATCGGATGCAGTAACAGTAGTAAGAATATCGGCAGTGCTAGTGCCTGTCTCCATTAATGTATTGGTGCTGGTTCCGTTTCCCACGATTCCTATAGCATCAATATTCTCAGTAATATTGTTGACATTTTTTTCAACAGTGTCGATAAGCGTCAGGTTAATATCTTTCTCCTGAAGCTGCTCGGCAAGGGTACGTTCTACTTTTCCGTACCCGACAATTTTGATATGCATGGTTTCCTCCATTATAAAATATTATCTAAGCGTCCTTATTATAGCATTGTAGAAATAGTTTTTAAATAGGAAAAATCTTTTGACTTCAGGAGTTTTTAGGAGATTTTTTTATGCTTTTTTCAGGAAAGGCAGTATGAGGTTAAAAGTAGAAAAGGGTACTGCTCTAAGGGGTCTACGAGGTGTTTTGGCATATATATGACAAAATCTTGAGATATACACAACAAAATGACATCACCGGAGGCGATGTGGAATGTATTTTGAGCAAGTGACTGTAAACGGAGTGAACAATAATAAAAAGACAGATTGGAAAATACAAGGATTCCTGTGTGTTTTATAGGAACAATTTATGGTATGATAAAAGAGCATAAGATAAAACACAGTAAATGGGGTGATAATTATGGATATGGAAACCGTAAATGAAACTGTAGAAAAGGTAGACCAGAGTCTGGAGGAAATAGGACTTGGCGGAGTATCAGATAATATAAAGGAGATTTTGAATTTGAAACAATATATGGCTGATCAGATTCCTGCAATTGTGGGATTTGGTCTGAAAGTGATACTTGCAATAATCGTCTTTTTTGTAGGAAGAAAGCTGATCCGCTGGGCGGTAAAGCTGATGAAACGTTCTATGGAACGGGCGCGTCTGGACGAAGGAGTGGTGCAGTTTGCCTGTTCCGCAGGCAAAGCAGTTCTGTACACGATGTTGATTTTTAATATAGCAGTCAGCCTGGGCGTAACAGAATCCTCAGTGGCAGCTCTTCTGGGCACAGCTGGTGTAGCGATAGGTCTTGCCCTTCAGGGAGGACTTGCCAATCTGGCAGGAGGGGTTCTTCTTCTGGTTTTTAAACCATTTGTGGTGGGGGATTATATTATTCAAAACCAGCAGAACGGCTGTGAGGGAACTGTGGCAAGGATTGAAATGTGTTATACCACACTCCTTAGTATTGATAACAAAAAAATTGTGGTGCCAAACGGAACACTTTCCAACAGTACAATCATTAATGTCACAGCAAAAGAAACGAGAAAACTGGAAATAAAAGTAGGGATTTCCTATAATTCGAATATTCAGAAGGCAAAAGAAATCCTGGAAAAAATTCTTCTGGAGGATCCGGATACCCAGGGAGACAGAAGTGAAATGGTAGTGTTTGTGGATCAGCTTGCAGACAGTGCAGTGATCATGGGATTGCGTGTATGGGTTCCTACAGATTCTTACTGGCCTGTAAAATGGAGGCTGAATCAGAAGATCAAAGAGGAATTTGACGCCCAGGGAATTGTGATCCCTTATAATCAGATGGATGTTCACGTACATCATAAAGATTAAATGTAAACTAAAATAATAATAAAGTTGACAATCTGTTTCTCCTGTGTTAAAGTAAGGCAGTCAAAATGTGTCACAGCAGGAGGAAAGAGATGAATACAACGACAGCAGCAAAAAGTAAAACCTATGATCTTGTTTATATTGCAGTATTTGCAGTGCTGATGGCAGTCTGTTCCTGGATTTCAGTTCCTACAGCAGTTCCTTTTACTCTGCAGACTTTTGCAGTATTTATGGCAGTAGGTGTTCTGGGAGGACGAAGAGGGACAATAGCCGTTGCTCTTTATATTATTCTTGGAGCAGTGGGAGTTCCTGTATTTGCGGGAATGACCGGAGGAATCGGAATTCTGACAGGAACAACCGGAGGATATATTGTAGGATTTTTGTTTTCTGCCCTTGTTATGTGGGCAATGGAAAGAATTCCCGGAAAAAAATCTGTAATACAGATTTTGTCCATGGCAGCAGGACTGATTGTCTGCTATGCTTTTGGTACTGTATGGTTTATGGCTGTTTATATGAAAACAAGCGGTCCGGTAGGCCTGATGGCTGTTCTTGGATGGTGCGTGATACCCTTTATTATTCCGGATATTATTAAAATCGCCCTGGCATATGGATTGTCCAGAAAATTAAAAAAGTATATTATGTAAAACAGAATCGGGGAGTTTCCCCGGTTTTGTTATAATCAGGAGAGAATATGAAAGAAAAACAAAACAGTATCTGTCTGCGGCCTCATCACGGTATGTGTCTGGCGTATTTTGAGGGAAAGGGTTACACCCAGGGGTTTACAGCTCATATGGGAAAAATACTTGAACTTCTAAAAAAGGATGTTTATGTAAAACTGACAGTTGGGGGAGATACAATCTGTTCAGCCTGTCCAAATCTGAAAGAACAGACATGCATTACAGAAAATCTGGTAGAAGAGTATGACAGAAAAGTGCTTTTGCTGTGCGGACTGCAGGAAAATGAAATCATTCCATTTACAGAGCTTACAGAAAAAGTGGAAAAATTTATTCTTCATCCTGAAAAAAGAAAGGAAATATGTGGAAACTGTCAGTGGAATGAAATCTGCAGCAGCAGAAAAAGCAGGTGGACAAAAGAATGAGAATGACAGAGCAGGAATTGGAAAGTTATATCCGTCAGTATACGGAACTGGAAAAAGAATGTATGAAAAATCAGTATCCGGAAAAATTCAGAAATGAAGAGTTCTGGAATCAGAGAAGCCGGGAAAAAGATGGATATATTTTGGAAAGCCGACAGTTTATGAAGCCGGAAGATAAGATTGTTGTCACCAGACAGGATCGGTTTAATAAGGTGAGACCCCATAAACATGATTACATTGAACTTTGTTATGTGTGGTCCGGAATATGCTACCAGACTATAGAAGGAAAGGCTGTTACTACAAAAAAGGGAGATGTGTGTATTTTTGATACCCACGCAGTTCATTCTGTTGAAGCGGCAGGAGAAAATGATATTCTTGTAAATATTCTTATGCGCAAAGAATTTTTTGACACTGCTTTTTTAAGCAGAATGACAGCCCAGGGAATTGTTTCAGAATTTCTTGTGGATGCGGTTACAGAAAGTCGCAAGAGGGAACATTATCTTTATTTTCCATCGCATAAAAATCCACAGGTGCATGAGTTGATAAAAAACATTATGGTGGAATATTTTTCTCAGGATATCGGAACAGATGAAGTGCTGGAAAGTTATATAAATATACTGTTTACCGAGCTTTTAAGAACGTTAAGAGATGAATCCAGACAAAGGGATGATCTGTCAAGAGAGGTTCGAATCATAGAACTTCTGTCCTATATTGAAGAAAATTATGAAACATGTACACTGACGGAAATGGGAAAAGTATTCGGAAAACATGGGAATTATCTGACAGCTTTTCTAAAAGAAAAAACCGGAAGAAGCTTTGTAGAACATGTGCAGGAACAGAGGCTGAAAAAGGCCAGGATGCTTCTGGAGAATACAGATATTTCTATGTCAGAATTGATTCCTCTGTGCGGATATAACAATATGAATTTCTTTTATAAAAAATTTAAAGAGTCCACAGGATGTACACCTGCTTATTACAGAAAAATGAAAAGAGAAAATCAGATACCTTAAAAAAGGTCAATTTTTTATTGGAAAGCGTTATTGAGAAATAGCGCTTTTTTTTGTATTGTAAAGAAAATCAGAAACGCATGGATTTAAAATATAATTTTTATGGAGGCGAGGATAATGCTAAAGATTACAGAGATTTTAATGGATTATGAAAAAGAACAGACTGGAATGGATCATATACCTCAGTTTGGATGGAAACTGGAAAGTGATGGACGGAATATTGTACAGGAAGCATACGAGTTAGATATTGCTCTGGATCAGGAGTTCTGTGATTGCGTATACAGAAGCGGAAAGGTTATGGAAGATTCTTCTGCTCAGATTATTGTAAAGGATATTCGTCTGAGGTCCATGACAAAATATTTTGTCCGTGTAAAAGTATGGGATGGCAAAGAAGAAAGCAGTTGGGCAGAGACCTGTTTTATTACAGGAATTCTGAATGTTCAGGAATGGAAAGCTTTATTTATTACTGCAGAAAATAAGGAGGATGCTGCAAATTCCAAAGGAACTTATGTAAGAAAAGACTTTTTTATAAACGGGAAAGTAAAAGAGGCGTTTGTCTGTACTACAGCTCTTGGTTTGTATAATTTTTATATTAATGGTAAGAAAGTAGGACATGATGAGCTTACGCCAGGCTGGACTTCTTACAGAAAGCATCTTTGTTATCAGACTTATGAAGTAACAGAAGATTTGAAACAGGGAGAAAATGCTATGGGTGCTATTCTGGCAGCCGGTTGGTATAAAGGAAAAATGGGATTTGACGGCCTGGAAAAAACAAGAAATCATTATGGAGACAGAACTGCATTTCTGGCTCAGATGACAGTAAGGTATGAAGATGGGCGGGAAGAATGTCTTCTGACAGATACTTCATGGACTGGTGAGGATGCTCCTGTTGTTTTTGCGGAAATTTATGACGGAGAAATTTATGATGCCCGAAAAGAGATTCCGGGATGGGCAGAGCCTGGAAATCCAAGAGGAAACTGGAGAGCAGTTTCAGCAGTTGATTATGACATGACTGTTCTTACTGCTCAGGGAAGTGGTAAAGTAAGAGAAATGGATAAGGTTCCTGCAAAAAGAATCTTTACAACTCCTGAAGGAGACACGGTAATTGATTTCGGGCAGAATATGACAGGACATATTCGGGTTAATGCATGGGGAAAAGCAGGGGATGTGATAGAACTTCACTGTTTTGAGGTCCTGGATTCAAAGGGAAATGTATATCTGGATAATTTAAGAGGCGCAAAAGAAGCCATGAAATATACTTTTGCCCGGGAGGAAGAAATCACCTATGCGTCATCGTTTACCTTTATGGGATTTCAGTATGCAAAGATAGTTTCTTTCCCGGGGAAACCTGAAGTGGAAAATTTTACGGCATATACTCTGCATACAGATATGGAAAAAACAGGAAGTTTTGAATGTTCTAATCAGGACCTGAATCAGCTTGCACACAACATCCTTTGGGGATTAAAGGGGAATTTTGTAGATGTGCCCACCGATTGTCCACAGAGAAATGAACGTCTGGGATGGACGGGAGATGCCCAGATTTTTTGTAGAACTGCCTGTTTTTTGATGAACACCTATTCATTTTACAGAAAATGGTTAAGAGATGTGGAAGCAGATCAGACCTCTGAGGGTGGAGTGGCTCATGTGGTTCCGGATATTATTACAGGAAATGCAGGGGCAGACTGGCTGTTACAGCAGGGAAGTCATTCTGCGGCAGCTTGGGCGGACGTGGCAGTGATCAATCCCTGGACTATGTATCTGACGTTTGGAGATAAAGAAATTTTGAAGCTTCAATACCAGAGTATGAAGGGGTGGATTGATTTTATGAAAAATCATTCCGTTGATTATATCTGGAATTATAAGCTTCAGTTTGGTGACTGGGTGGCTCTGGATGCAGAAGAAGGAAGCTATTTTGGAGCGACTCCGAATGATCTTACTTGTACAGCATATTTTGCTTATTCAACAGGATTATTTGTAAAAATTGCAGAAGTTCTGGGTAAAACAGAGGAGATAAAAGTTTATAGTAAATTGTATAGAAAGATTGTGGAAAAATTTCAGAAAACGTTTTTTGATAGAAATGGAGTGATGACTGCTCAGACTCAGACTGCCCATATAGTAGCGCTTTATTTTGGGCTGGTTCCAGAGGAATATAAAGAGAAAACAGTAAAAGGACTTCTGAAACTACTGGATAAGGAAGAGGGGCATCTTGTAACAGGATTTGTGGGAACACCATATTTCTGTCATGCTCTCAGTCAGAATGGTCATGTAAAAGAGGCCTATGATCTTCTTCTGAAAGATGATTTTCCGTCCTGGCTGTATCAGGTAAAAATGGGAGCTACTACCGTATGGGAGCATTGGGATGGTATAAAACCGGACGGAACTATGTGGAGTCCGGATATGAATTCCTTTAATCATTATGCATACGGTGCAATCGGAGAGTGGATGTTCCGTATTGCGGCAGGCATTGAGATTGATGAGAAAAAGCCGGGATATAAACATACAGTGATTTATCCGAGATTTGGTGGTAATCTGGACTGGCTGAAAGCAGAATATCAGTCGGTTTATGGTACGGTAAAAACGTTCTGGGAAGATCAGGGAGAAAAAGCAGTTCTGCATGTATCTGTACCTGCAAATACAACAGCTACAATTTGTCTTGATAAAGCAAAAAAAGTAACAGAAGCAGATGGTCTTGAATTTATTCAGTGTGAAGGCTGCATGAAGGCAGAAACAGGATCCGGAGATTACAAATTTGTATTCGAAAAATAAAAATACAATTAAAAGAATTGTGTTGGAAAGTACATGGAGGAAGCTTGATTCTCCATGTACTTTTTTTCAGGCTGCGGATAAAATAAAATCATCATAAGCGAACAGAAAACGTTAAAAAGGAGGAACAAAACATGAAACGAAAAATGCTTAGTATTCTGCTTTGTACAGCGATGGCGGTAACAACTGTTACAGGGGCAACAACCGTATTAGCAGAAGAAAAACAGAATGTAGAAGAGAAGGAATGGGAATACAAGGAAGCCGAACTTACATTTTTGATCGATCCGGATACTGCGTCAGCTGGATATCAGGCTGTTTTTGATCTTTGCGAAGAAAAAACGGGAATTCATATTGAAACAGAAATCCGCGCTTCAGGAGGAGATGGAGATAATCAGGTAAAAACAAGACTGGCATCCGGTGAAATGACAGATCTCTGTGGATATAATTCTGGTTCCAAGCTTAGTGAACTGAATCCGGAAGAAAATTTTATTGATATTTCAGGGGAAGAATTTGCACAGCGTTTGGATGATACTTATAAAACAGCAGTAAGTGCAGGATCAGATACAGCGGTCTATGGTATTCCATTGACGGCTACGATGTCAGGTGCGATTCTTTATAATAAAGAAGTGTATGAAGAAAATAACCTGGAAATCCCTCATACGTGGGATGATTTTCTGAGAAACTGTGATACATTGAAAGAAGCAGGAATTGATGCTGTTGTAGGATCTCTTGGTGATTCCTGGACTATTCAGGTACCATATTTAGGAGACCATTATAATGTGCTGGCAGGAGAACCAGATTTTGCCGAAAAATTTGAATTAGGTGAAACGAAATATGCAAGCTCAGAGGCAGGATTAAAGAGTTTTCAAAAACTGGCAGATCTTCAGCAGTATTTTAATGAAGATTATACTGCAACTACATATGCAGATGCCTGTGACAAACTGGTAAATGGAGAAGCCGGACATTACTTTATCCTTACACAAGCACTTTCCAGTATTTATGAACTGTATGGAGATGAGGTCAATAAAATTGGACTTATGGGGATTCCGGGAGACGATCCGGAGAATCACGGACTGACAGTATGGGAGCCCACATCTATTTATGGAAATGCAAACAGTGATAAAAAAGAAGATATTCTTAGATTTATGGAATTTTATACATCTGACGAAGCTTTGGATGCATTCACAGAAGCTCAGAAACCGGACGGACCATATTGTATTAAAGGATATGAGCTTCCAGAGGATTCCTATGATGCAGTAAAACAGGCACAGGAGTATTTTGATGCAGGTAAGGTGAATGTTGCACTGGAATTTCAAACTGCTGTAAAAGGAACAAACTGTGAGTATATCTGTTCTGAGCTGGCAACAGGCCAGACAACCGCAGAGGAAGCTGCACGGGCATATGATGATGACTGTAAAAAACAGGCTACGCAGCTTGGTTTGGACTGGGAATAAAATGATAAAAACAGCCGTCTGCAGTTAATACAGACGGCTGTTTTCCGTCAGGAGAGGAAAGTAAAGAATGAATAAAAAGAAAATATACAGTACATGGTTTCTTGTTCCGGCATTAACTATTTTTCTGATTTTTTTTATCATTCCCATGGTAACATCATTATTTTTTAGTTTAACAGTGTGGGATCTGAAATCATTTACATTTTGCGGACTTGATAATTTTAAAACATTTTTCGGAGAGCGTTCATTAAGTATATCAGTAAGAAATACATTGATCTATGCGTTTCTTACAAGTGGCCTGAAAGTTGTAATTGCGTTTTTTATTGCCCTGTTTCTTACCAGTAAGATTAAAACAAAGAATTTTCTCAGGGCACTGGTATTTTTCCCGAACCTCGTAAGTGCAGTTGCTATTGGTATTGTGTTTAAAGCG
The DNA here is from genome assembly GCF_028767025.1 of Blautia sp. XA-2221. Classification (GTDB taxonomy): domain Bacteria; phylum Bacillota; class Clostridia; order Lachnospirales; family Lachnospiraceae; genus Blautia_A. The sequence goes on along the minus strand of NZ_JAJQXX010000012.1, from coordinate 77,164 downwards.
CTTATGCATCCAAGTAAGGGACTTATTAACGCTACATTGGATGTGGTTGGCATTGCCGGACCAAACTGGTTGGGAGATACAAATCTGGCATTGTTTTCAGTTATTGCAGTAGATGTGTGGAAAGGCGTAAGTATTTCTACAGTTATTTTTATAGCAGGAATTACTTCTATTGATTCCAGTTATTATGAAGCAGCGTCCATTGACGGAGCAACCCGCTGGCAGACGATACGTCATATTGTGATGCCTCTTGTGCGTACATCAACGAATACAATTATTACGCTGTCTTTAATCGGAGGACTTCGTTGCTTCGATTTGATCTGGGCAATGACAAAAGGCGGTCCGGGATTTGCAACAGACGTTTTATCTTCTGTTGTTTATAAACAGTATGCTTCTGGCTTTTACGGACTGTCGACAGCAGGCAATGTAATTATGTTCATATTGATTGCAATAATTGCATTTCCTCTTCAGAGATTTCTCAACAGAAGAGAGGTGTATAACTAAAATGAAAAACAAAAAAAGACTGACACTTCTGGGCGATATTTTGGGCTGCACATTTGGAATTTTTATTTTTGCAGTGCCGTTTGTATTTATGTTTGTCAATGCGCTGAAAGACAGAAGAGAGGCTAATCTGCTTAATCTTTCACTGCCTACAGAATGGATGTGGGAAAACTTTAAGGAGGTAATTTCTGCAAATAACTATCAGATTCTTACAGCTTTTAAAAACAGTATTATTCTGACGGCAGGCTCTCTTCTTATGTTGATTCTTGCAGGATCTATGGCCGGTTATGTACTTCAGAGGAGATCGGACAGAACCACTAAAACAGTAGATACGATTGTTATGACAGGGCTTATGATACCTCCGGCAATTCTTCCTACAATATGGGTGATGCAGGGACTTCATATTTATAAAACCATGTTTGGAATGATCCTGGTAGAAACAGCGCTTCAGATTCCATTTACGATCATGTTGTATAAGGGGTTTATGAATACAATTCCGGTAGAATTAGAGGAGTCCGGGTATATTGACGGATGCACACGGGGAAGAATGTTTGTAAAGGTTATTTTTCCACTGTTAAAGCCGGTTACATCTACAATTATTATTTTAAATGCAGTTACGATTTTTAATGATTTTACGAATCCGCTGTATTTTCTTCCTGGAAATGAGAATGTAACAGTTCAGCTTACTTTGTATAATTTTATGGGAAGATATTCAAGTTCATATAATCTGCTTTTTGCAGATGTACTGATTATTACAGTTCCCATGCTGATTCTGTTTTTGATTTTTAATAAGAAAATTGTTGCTGGTATGGTGGCAGGAGCAGTAAAAGGCTAATGAATTTTTTAGAAAGGGTGTTGCAGAACTGGTTATTCAGTTTTGTAATACTTTTTCTTTTTTAGTATACAGAAGACGTATTTTCAATTTTGAAGGCGCTGAAGACAAACTCATTTAATTATATTGAAAAAATATGGGAAAGGTATTTATAATGTTTGTATTGTCGGTAAATTATAGGAGATGAGCGATGAAATTTCGAACAAAGCTGATTATTGGATTTTCTGTAATTATATTTTTTATATCGGCTATTCTGGGAATTGTTTATTACCGGTTTAACTCAAAACATATTACAGAGATGACAAGACAAAATTTGCAGTTTTATGCAGAACAATTAACTGTGAATATGGATAATATGGTGGAATCCATGAAACAGGTCACAGATTATATTGTATCAGATCCAGACATGCTTTATGCAATTCAGGCAATGCCCAGATACCATGAAACAGGAAAAGAAGAGGAAAGAAAAAAGCAGGGAGAAGTAATTATATCTGGACTTTCTCTTTATTATCTGAACAGAGACTTTTACAGAGTACTGGTATTTAATGAAATGGGAGATGTATTCAGTAGTACAAATAACGGATTGGGAATTATCAACAGAAACCGAAATATATCAGAGATTTCCTGGCTTTCAGATGCAGCAGCAGCTAAGGGCAAAGTTGTTTTGGTTTCGCCCCATGAAGATAGATGGGGACTTCGCGGATCTGAAGAAGTGTTTTCTCTTGTAAGAAAAATTCAGGGAGGAAATTTTGGATATATAGAAGTCCAGAACGAAGCGGAAAAATTGAAATCTGTTCTTTATGTACCGGATGCCAATGTAAAAGTAATTGTGTATCTTCCGGATGGAAAAATTTTTTTCGAGTCAGAGAAATTTTCGGAGAAATTTACAAATCGTGTTTTTAAGATGCAGGAAAAGTTTTTGGAAACAGGAACGGATAAAGGAAACTACAGGATTGCAGCTGTGCATACATCAGAAAAGTCAGGAATCCGTGCAGCGGTAGTACAAGACAGTCAGGGAATGTTTTCCGATATGAAACAGGTAGTACTTTTATCAGCACTGTTAGCCCTAGGATGCTTTATGATCTCTGAAGTAGTGGTGGTGGTCATAGCCAATAAGCTTTCGCGTCCGATTATGCAGCTAAGAGATCAGATGGAAAATACTGGAATTGAAAACCTGGATATGGAGCCTGTGATTTTTAATACAGATGATGAAATGGAGGCTTTGAGTATTGCTTACCAAAAATTGATCAAACGTTTAAATGAAGCCATGGTAAAAGAAAAAAGAAGTTCGCTTCTTCAGTTACAGGCTCAGTTTGACACGCTGCAGGCCCAGGTGAATCCTCACTTTATATATAATGTGTTAAATGTAATTTCTAACAGAGGAATTGTAGATGAGGATGAAGAAATTTGCGAAATATGTGGGAGTCTGGCAGCAATGCTGCGCTATTCAGCAAATAATAAGGAGAGATATGCAACAGTAAAAGAGGAATTTACTTATTTAGATAAATATATTTATCTTTTAAAATCCCGATATGAGCACAGACTGGAGGTAACAGTGAACTGTGCGTTATCCATAGAAGCTGAAGTTCTTCCTAAAATTGTGATTCAACAGCTGGTAGAAAACAGTATTCAGCATGGCTATAAAAACGGTAGAAACATTATGAAAATACACGTACAGGGCTGGAGAGATGAACAGGGTTGGTATATTCGTGTACATGATAATGGAGAGGGGATCACGGAACAGATTTTACAGGGATTAGAGAAAAAAATGGAAAATATACGGCGGAAGATTATAAGAAGTCAGAGCAATATTGAGTTGGAAATTGGAGGTATGGGGCTTGCCAATACTTATGCAAGAATGTTTCTTATGTATACAGACAGAGTTGTTTTTGACATGAAAAACTGTCAGGATGGATTCAGTATTACAGTAGGAGTCAGAAACAGAAAGGAGAATGTCAGTGTATCAGGTAATGATCGTGGATGATGAACCAACATCAGTAAATCTGTTAAAAATGGTAATTGAAAAAAAGTATGATGGATTTCAGGTAGCAGAAATTGCTTATGACGGAACAGAAGCCATGGAAAAATTAAAAGGATTTCAACCAGATATTGTGATCACAGATATACAGATGCAGGTAATGAGCGGATTGGAGCTTGTAAAGAGAATCCGTGAAAAATATCCGGAAATGTTTTGTGTGCTTGTAAGTGGATATCAGGAATTTGACTATGCGAAACAGGCAATTCAGTACAGAGTATCGGATTATATCCTTAAACCAATTGTTCCCTCAGACATAAAAAAACTGTTTGTGAAACTGGGAAAAAAGTTGAAACAGAAGTATTATCATCAGAGAAATCTCCTGATTCACAGAATGGTTAATCAGCTTCCGGTAGATGAAAATGAAATCGAGAAATATTTTCAGTCAAATTGTTATTATGGAGCGATTGTCAGAAGAAATGGAATTTTATCAAGGTTTTCCGATAGATGCAGTAGCGAGGTGTTTTCTGATATTAATGAATGGATGATTTCATATGGGCGAGATGATCAGGAAACATTGTATCTTTGTCCGGAAGAAATTGTATGTGGAGATTACGTTGATATTATCAGCCACCAGATAAAAAAGGAACAGCCTGAGGCAGAGTATGTAACAACGGTTATTTTACGGGATGCCTTTCACCGGGAAAAAATTGGGGATATGATTAAAAAACTGTATCGTGTTTTGGATGAGAGTATAATTATAGGAAAAAAACAGATTCTTATTATGAATACCGGAGAAGAGTTTGTTTCCTTATGGGATAATGATTACAGTTACCTTCAGAAATTAGAGAGTATGGTAAAATCCAGACAGTATGATAGTCTGAAAAAAACTGTGAAAGAATTGCTTTACACCTGGGGTGAGGAACAGAGAACACAGCTTTGGGTTGAGTGTAGAGTACGCCAGATTTGCTATATGCTGCAGCGATATGGAGCAGGGAATGGTGAATACAGAGATTATGAATATCTGATGGATGAAGCGTTCAGCAATGCTGGCGATATGCGGCAGCTTGAAGAACAAATATCAGATATTTTTTTCAGAAATATGAAAGAAGAAACATTGGATGTACAAAAAGTGTCAGCAGAGGATTACTTTAATAAAATAAAGAATTATATACAGAGAAACATGGAAAAACCGTTGAATCTTCAGAAGGTCAGTCATGAAATGGGAGTTTCTCAGACATATCTGAGTCGATTATTTCGGAAGTATGAGGGACAGTCCTTCAATAATTATCTGACAGAACTGAGAATGGAAAAAGCAAAGGAACTTTTAGGCAGCCAGGATAAGGTATATGTTAAGGATATAGCAACACAGGTAGGTTATAAAGATCAGTTTTATTTCAGTCGTATTTTTCATACATGGACAGGAATGAGTCCTTCAGAATATATTGAAAAAAGGGGAACTTGATGTTAACTCTTTTCTTGTTCGCGGATTTGTTCAGTCTCAGAAGAGGAATTGTCATTTTCAGAGCTGCTGGCATAGTGGCGAACATAAGCAGGGCATTCATTTTGGAGGCATCAATTATGGCGCCACTCAGCAGCACTACAAGTAGGCTTCCAAGAGGATCAGTCCTGGTGATATATGCCAGTTCCTTGATAGCATTCTGTTTTTTTATAACAGGATTTATGCAATAAATGGAATATATTGTAATCAGATTCTAGTCCAGCACCTGTAAAAAATGTACACTATAAAAACAGAGATATTTGGAACGAGAAGAGTTACAAGAGGTTCAACAGCAAAGAAAATGCAGCAGATACGGAACCAGAAATAACAGGTGTTTTTTGGCATAAAATTAAAAAGAAGTAGGGAAGGAAGTTCTATAAGAACAGAAATGATCATAGAGATTCCCACTGCGGTACTTCCGTTTTCCTTTTTTATAATTGTATTATGATATCAGAGTGCAAAGTGTTCATCCATAAAAATGAGAAAAATAAAAAGATATTGTTGCTGTGAACAGTAATGATATATTCGGAATGGAAAGGGGTTCTTCTTGCAATCAAAAGCTTTTTGTCATATGATAAAGTCAGTTTAAGATGCAGACAAGGAGGATATCGAATATGAAGAAACAAATTGATGTATTTGAACATACAGGAGAAATTCTGAAAGGACTCAGAAAAGGTGTTCTGATCACGTCAAAGTCAGATGAAAAAGTAAATTCTATGACTATTTCCTGGGGGATGCTGGGAATTGAATGGGGTAAGCCTGTGTTTATTACAGTGATCAGAGAAGGTCGTTTTACAAGAGAACTTCTGGAAAAGAACGGAGAATTTACAGTAAATATACCGCTTGATGACAGCCAGAAAAAAGCCCTTGGATTCTGCGGTTCAAAATCCGGACGTGACACAGATAAGATCAAGGAATTGAACCTGACTCTGGAAGAGCCGGAAAGCATCTCTGTTCCCGGGATTAAAGAGCTTCCCCTTACGTTGGAGTGCAGAATTGTCTATAAACAGAAGCAGGATATTGATGCAATGGATGAAGAAACAGTTGAGAAGTTTTATCCTCAGAATGTGGACAGCTCCTTTACAGGTTCTAATAGAGATGTTCATATTGCATATTATGGAGAAATTGTCAACGCATATATCATTGAGTAAGTTTTTAGCAGCTCCCCGGCCATTACAACCGGGGAGTTTTTGTCAGCATTTTTTGCATGAAGCTTCGCATGGACAGTCAAAAGACGGGTTAAAGGCATAGAAGTTTTTGGAATCCAGCTGTTCCTGGACGCTTCTGAGCGCTTCACCGAAGAGTAGTTATGTAAGCATACGAAACGAACGACAAAACAAACAGGTAAACAGCTACTCTCCAGATTATCAGCGCTCATTCAGGGCGCTTTTTTCTTTGGAGCGTAATTGGGAAAGGAGACGTATGAACAAACTATTCTTAGAACACTATATGCACACAGCTCCAGAGGGGACGGAGCAGAAATATATTTTTCTGACAGACGACAGGGAGATTGGATTTAATATCATTGCTTCCGGTTATAAGGCAATTTTGATTCTGGAACAGGAAGACGGTTATTATAATGTAGATAGTTTTATTTCATATATGGATGAAATTATGCTGACAGGAACTTATCAAACCGAATATTGTTATATTCCGGCTTGTTTCGAAAAAAGGATCAATGATACATTGGAACAACATTTCAAACAGAATCTGATGAAGTATCATTCTGGATGGAGGCTATTTAAAAACAGGGAATATTTGGGGAAAACAGAATATCAGCAGGAATTAAAATCAATTCTTTCTGATTTCATCAAACGATTTGAAGGAAGGCAAAATGAACCGCCGGATTTAAATCGATTTCATAAATTTAATGAACAGGGAAAACGCATTGGCGTATTTGACATGGAGATTGTGGACTATCTGATACAGACGGTCCATTTTTTTATGCTCGGAAATACTCCATATCTTTATGAAAATGGTTGTTATCACGAGGATGGCAATGGGATTCAACTGAAGTCAAAGATTCAGAAATTGATTTTCCGGGATTGTATTAAGGCGACGACTATTCAGAGTATTTATAATCTTCTGGTGTCACAGCCGCAGGTTCAAAAAAGATTTTCGGATTTGAATAATCAGCCATCCCATTGGATTAACTTTCAGAATGGATATTTTGATGTGATGGAATGGAAAATACTTGAGCATGACGCAAAGCATCTGATAATTAATCAGATTCCATTTTCCTTTCATCCGGAACAGACTGAAACAATTCTGACCGGAGGGGCAACCATCCGAAAATATCTGGATTCTTCTATCCCAGATAAAACTGATCAGGAGATGTTTTGGCAATATCTTGGTTATTGCATGACTACAGATACTCGATTCCAAAAATTTTTAATGATAAAAGGAAAAGGCGGCACAGGAAAATCTGTTGTGATTTCTTTTGCACAACATCTGATTGGTATGGAAAATTGCGTCAGTATGTCTTTGCAGAATTTAAACGAACGCTTCTATCCAACCGGATTATTTGGAAAGCTGCTGAATGCCTGTGCAGATATTCCAAGCACTGCGATGGAACGGGTGGATGTAATTAAAAAAGCGGTTGGGGAAGATACGCTTCTCTATGAGAAGAAAGGACAAGACCCTACCCAGTTCAACAGTTATGCGAAATTATTGTTTTCTACAAATGAACTTCCGTTGAATTTGGATGATAAGACAAACGCCTACTATCGTCGCCTTCTTGTTTTGGATATGAATCACGTGATCTCTGATACGGAAAAGGATTCTCACTTGAAAGAAAAGATGTATCAGGAATCAGATTATGGAATCCATATGGCAATGAAGGCATTGAAGAAATTGTATGAGGAGCAGCATTTTGTTGAGAGTGATCATAGCAAAGAGTCTATAGAAAATTTGTATCGTTCTGCGGATAGTGTGAAAGCATTTACTGATGATATTCTCTGTCATAAGAAAAACGAGAAAATGAAACGGAGCGATGTCTATAAAATGTATGAAGACTATTGCGAAGAGAATGGCCGCACCCCTCATGGAAAATCCCAATTTTGGAAATATATGGGTGATAAGGGATATAGCGTGAAACGCTATTCTGACGGTGCATATTACTTCAAAGATACTGCACTGAAAGAAACAGAATTTACGGAAATAGACGATACGATGGAGAATCCGTTTGAACAACTCCATCTATCCTCGTTTCCGGAAAATGACAAAAATGATAAAAATGACAAAATGAAAGAGGAACTTCTTGAAAATGGAGCTTGATGAAAAACGGATGGAACCATCAGCCTGTCATTTCTATCATTTTGTCATAACTGAATATGACCGCAGAGGTCAGATGAAGAAGTCGATGTATTTGAACGAAGGCAAGAATATATCGGCTTTTTTGCAGGTCAAGGGCAGCCGCCATTGCCCAGTTAAGCGGCGTTTCGCCACTTAATACTGGGTATTATCTGACGAAGCGTTTTTGAAGATCTCTATTCTTTGAATGCAGATGGAAAAACATTTCACACACCGAAGCAGATGATTTGAGGAAACGGAAGGGAGGAAGAAACTTATGAGAGTATCAAGACACAATGGACGCTCCGGGAAGCATGGAGTCTATAACCCGAAGCATAATGACAGAAGATTTGATGTGCAGCATAGTGAACACATTGACCCGGAACGCAAAAAGGAAAATCTCTATTGGGATTGTTATCATGGAATTTCTAAGGATGGGAAACCGGCAGAAATGACCTTTGAACAGGTGGAAGAAAAATTCTATGAGGAAATCTTTGCAGATTTTATCCAAGGACAGAATGCCCGCAATATAAAGAATCGTCATCCAGAACGAAATCGGACAGTCAAGGATTTGTTGAATGATAAAAGAACCTGTCCGGAAGAGACAATTTATCAGATTGGAAATATTGATTCCTCGATTGACTATTTTGATTTATATTGCATCTGTCAGGAATTCTTTGATTTTATGGAAAGAGTGTTTGGGGAAAATGTAAAAATCATAGATTGGGCGTTACATGTGGACGAGGGAACTCCTCATATCCATGAACGTCATGTATTTGTTTGGGAAAATCAATATGGCGAACTGTGTCCAAAACAGGAAAAGGCATTGGAAGAAATCGGATTTGAACTGCCTGATCCATCAAAAAAGCAGGGAAAGAATAATAATCGTAAGATGGTTTTTGATGATTATATGAGACACCATTTTATTATAAAATGCCATAAATTCGGAATTGAAGTAGAATCGGAAGCCATCTATGGTGGCAGGCAATATCTAGAAAAACAGGATTATATCATTCAGAAACAACAAGAGAAAATCGCAGAAAAAGAACAGAAAATCAAGGAGCTGGAAGAAAAGATTTTAGATTCAGAAACATTGATTCAAGAAGTATCTGCGGTCGCTTATGAAAAAGCAGTGGAGATTGTTTCAGACAAAGCAAGGGAGGAGGCGTTGAATACAGCAGAGGAACAGATTGAGATTTATAAAAAATGGCTGTCCAGTCCAGACAGAAAGGCTTCGGAGAAAATGCGGAACTATGCGATTTCTCAGATGGAAAGCCTTGGAAAGAATATTCGGAGTGCGATAAAGAAATTATCCACTCGGTTGGAAGAAATGTTTAAAAAATCGAATGCAAAGAAAGAAATGACGGAGATGATAGAGAAAGAATCCAGGGATTCAGTGTTGGAGAAACTGGAATGGCATAAGCTGAAAGTTTCGAAGAAAAATATTGCTGAAAAGGATAGTCGGAAAATAGAGCGAAAATGTGATATTAATTTTTAGACCCTGATTTTCCTTCAAGAAATATTGAAATGATTACATTGCAGAAACTCTATCTATATTGCTATAATATAGACACGAATAGATAAAATAGAGTAGCTGGAACTGTTTAAAATGGAGGTATGATTTTTATGGGGAAAAAGATTGTATGGAATACACATCGGATGTTTAAACAAGCATGTGCTTTTTCTGATTGTGCAAAATGTTGTGAAATAGAGCCGAATAATATTATCGAATATAGATTTGATGCTCATACTGTTTCAGGAATTGTTAATTCTGCTTTTTCCTGTGAAGTATTTATAAAAACACTGTTGATTTCTTATGGCGTGTCTATTAAAGAAATAAGAGGGAAAAAATCTTGTGATGGTCACGATTTAAAAAGACTATGGGGATTATTTCGTAAAAGTGATAGTAAAAAGGCTGAAAAGGCTGAAATAGAGCTGAAAAGACATTTCAATCCTAAAAATGAAAATTTTTTTGATGAACAATTAGAAATGATTTCTGATGCGTTTGAACATTGGCGCTATATATATATGAAACAGACGAAGGGTGTATAAATATTAATTTTCTGAAAGATTTTAGGATATTATTAAGAAATGTTTGTTGTGAACAGTTATATAAAAAAACATGGAGCGAGTATATAATAAATACTGTAAAAGCTTAAAGCAATATTGTTAGAAAGTCTAGCTTTCCTTTTCTTTAAATATTACAATACTATAAAATGGCGGGGAGAAACCAGTTTGGTATTATATCACCGCCATTTCATAACTCTGAATATTCGATTCAGAACTAGGTTGTGTTTATATATAACCAATCTTATTGCTTTCATTAAGCAGTAAAGAATAAATAGATATAAAATATAAGTATTATTGCAACTATCCCACCTACGATATAAAGTAGTTTTCTTTTCATTTGTAAGTTTCTCCTTTATTGAAATTTGAATTCATATTTATATTCTTCTGGATCAAATTGGTCTGCAAATAATCCAGTAATAACCGTTTTCGCATTTTCTTTTGCACCCTCTAATAATCCGTTGGAAATAGCATTTTTTTCTGCATTTTTCTGCATTTCAATAAAGGCTTTGTTACTCTCATCCATTGTCACTTGATTAAAAATACTTTCATCTTCTAAATAGATTTTTAATGAATCTAACTTTGGTTCGTTGCTGAGAATTTCTGCTTTAGGCATCAAAATAGTTACCGTTTTAGTCCCTTCATTTACATCAGGAATAATGTCTTCTACTTTGAACCCCGCCTTTATCACGAAATCATAACTATAAACATAATGTGATTGTGTAAATGGTATCTTTGCCCCAAAGAAAGTTCTAGGATCATCTATAACATCTACTTCTGTCACGTAAGCAACTTGAGTAGCCAGTTCTCCTATATTTCTGAGTCCGATATCTACTGTCTTAGAATCGGATTGAAAAGCAGAGTTAACCCCAAAGATAACTATGACTATAATGATTAAAGATACTAAAAACACAACTATTTTTTTAGTAATAAATTTCTTCAAAAATGGTAACAGCCCATTTTTATCCTTTTTGGTACTTTCCATTCTGACGCCCTCCTCTTAAAGTAAAATGTAAATTTCGCGTACAATGAGTAATATTATAAAGTGTTTAATTTTGTGAAATTTACGCTGCATGCTGATAATCAATCACAGCAATCTCCTGCATCAGTTTCTTGGCCAGATTTATAATAACTTCCAGTTTTTCCGCAACTTCATCTGTATAATATTTTTCTCCGCATTGATCGCATTCAAGGCAAGGTACATTTTTAATTACGATAACGCAATCTTTATAATTTACCACATGGGTGGTAGTGCTTTCTACAGTTGTAGTATTTTTACAGAACATACACATAGTTATTTCCCCTTTCTTCTTGTTTTTAAATCATTTTCAAATTTTATTGTGTCCGGGTAATACGCAGTTATGATGTATATATTTATACTATCACATCCGGCAACGATATGCAAAATCCTATCATTAACAGTATGCCCAAAAATCAGACAACTTGGATTCGGATAATCATCAGGATAGTCTTCGATGATTTCTCCGGTTGCAATTCCATTTTTAACATCGGCACGGCTGATATCGCGTTCTTGCATACGTTCTAAACAATGTTTTGTCCAGATTATTTTTGAATCTGCACATAAGGTCTGATATGTTTTCAAATCCACTTTCATCACCTCTTTTTCCGTTTTTTATTTGAATCCTTCAATATATTTTCCATAAGTTTTTCAAATAATTTGAGATTATCGCCATCTATACCTGTCGGAGCAAGCATTTTTGCTGTAAGTTCTGCCATTTTAGCTTCGGTCATATGACCTTTATGCTTCATTGCTTCCTGATGGAGTTGTTTCACCTGATTTCGCATTTCTTCGGCAGTAACATCTTCTTTTGTTTCTCCATATTCGTTCTTCACATCCCGCATGATTTTCAAAAAGGTAGCCTTCAATTTCTCCAAATCAGCTTCTGTTCCGCTGATTTTCTGAGCGTTCAGATGGCGGAGTTCATTGGTTATTTCTGTTTTCTGAGAAGGATTTTCTTTTAAAAGTTCGGTTAAACCTCCGGTTGCAAGGTCGATCACATTATTCCGGGAGAGAAATCCTTCCTCGTGGGCGCTTTCAAAATAGGCTTCTGCATATCCCATGAGAGGAATAAAGTTACTATGTTCCATGATTCGGCTGAGAAGTTCTGTATTTACCTTGCCGGACAGCAGCGTAATCAATGCCTTGTTTGATAGTCCCAGTTCATTCAGTTCTATATTCTTCTGAGAACGGATACTAGTTCGTCCCAACAGATAATCTGTGGACACACCAAAATAATCGGCAAATTTTATGATGAGTTCGTGTCCGATACTTTTGATATCTTCATTTTCAATTCTTGTAAGCTGGGAAGCAGGGATTCCCAAATCTTCGCTCACCAGTTTTTTTGTTAATCCCCGTTCGATTCTTAAATCTCCGATTTTCTCATGGATATTTCCGGGTAATTCAGCCATCTCTATCAACTCCCTTAGACTTATTTTAGTCGTTTCCCAAGAATAGGTCAATCCATATTATTGCAAATCTGCAATTTTCATAACCTCGATTTCCAGGGAATTGCTATGCCTGCAAGAAACGCTGTTTTCTGATTTTTTTATGCTACGATGGCTCTACAAAAGCGGATAACGCTTGTGTACCTTGACAATCAGAGAGACCGGAATCGGCGGTAAGCAGATAATGACACTCACATCTGATAGGTGAAACTCCTTGGGGTGGCTCGGCAATCAACGGCGGGTTATGAAACGATTCATAAGAGGAATGTGAAAAATCATTCGCCAAAGAAACCGGAATCTTGTTTTGAAATCAGACTGTTTTGGAATAGGACAAATTATAACAAAAATAAGATATATGGGGGAAGATTATGAAACAGATAACAGAAAAAATAGAAGAATTAAAAGAGATTCATGTTGAAAAAATGCATTTTCGTGTAATCAGCAGACATCCGCAGTATTCCATAGACACCGCAAACCGCATATTTGAAGAACAAAGAAAAGATTTGTACAATATCTTTAAAAAATATGCATGATTTTTAAACCGGAAAGCGGTATTCATGGTATAATCAATGTAATGGAGAGTGACTGTTTACACATAGTAAGGAGGTATGTGCTATGTGTCCAATCGATGCTTTATACGCAAGACAGTCACTGGATAAAAAAGACAGTATCTCCATCGAAAATCAGCTTGAGTTTTGTAAATATGAAACTCGCGGAGCTGAGTATGAAACGTACATTGACAAGGGATTTAGCGGAAAAAATACCAACAGACCGGCATTTGCAAGAATGATGGAAGACATTCGGGCAGGAAAGATTAAACGGGTTATCGTTTATAAGCTTGACCGTATCAGCCGTTCTATTCTCGATTTTTCCAATATGATGGAAATATTTCAGCAATATCATGTAGAATTTGTTTCTTCCACAGAGAAGTTTGATACTTCTACACCAATCGGCAATGCCATGCTGAATATTTCTATCGTATTTGCACAGTTGGAGCGTGAAACAATCCAGAAACGTATTGCAGACGCTTATGCAACGAAAAGTCAGAAAGGATATTACATGGGTGGTCGTGTACCGTATGGATTTCAGTTGGAAAAAACAATTATCAACGGAATTCATACATCTGTTTTTGTGCCGGAACCGAATGAAATGAAGCAGATTCGATTGATTTATCAGCTTTATTCGGAACCAGATATGACCTTGGGAGCAGTTATGAGAGAATTGCTTCGTCAAGGTTTTACAGAAAAACGAGGTGCGCCCTGGTCTACTGCAAGAATCAGCGAGATTCTCCGAAATCCAGTATATGCAAAGGCAGATATTGATATCTACAATTTCTTTGAAAGCCAGGGCGCAAATATGATTAACCCGGCTTCTGATTATGTGGGAACTAACGGTATCTTTCTATATAAAGGAATCAACGGAGATAAGACAAAGAAAAAGCAGTACGATCTTGTAGATCGGGATGTGGTAATCGCTCCTCATTTGGGTGTGATTGAGTCTGATGTCTGGCTGAAATGTCGATTAAAAATTATGAAAAACCGTCAGTCAGCAAGAACGAATAAAGGAAAGCGAACCTGGCTTGCCGGAAAAGTGAAGTGTAAGAAATGTGGTTATGCCTATACGGTTACAAGGTCAAACACGAAAGCTGGGCGATATTTTCAATGTTCAGGTTCTCGATATTCCATTAAATGTAAAGGTGCAGGGCATACCATCTATGCAGATGTATTTGAGGATTATGTTTTAGAGGAAATGAAAAAGCAGCTTGCCAAGTTCCAATATCTGTCGGATGAACTGGAAGAGGTAACGCAGCCTGCCAGTCAAGTAGAGAAAATTCGGATTGCAGAGATTGAACAGGAAATAGGAAACTTGCTTGCAAAAGTGCCGGAAGCGAATAAAACAGTGATGGAATATATCAATCGCAGGATTGAGGAACTGGATAAAGAAAAACAGTCCTTACAGCAAAAACTGGTTGAGCAAAGTACTAATCAAACTTCTGGAAAGATGGACAAAATCACTAATTATGTTGCAAAATGGGATGAACTTGACAATGACGACAAACAGCGGGTTGCGGATATTCTGATTGACCGGATTGATATTGACGAGGATGTCATCGAGATTACATGGAATATCTGATGAAACAAAAGCTAAATCTGATGGAGAACAAAACAACAGAAATTTCTAAAAACAAATCTTTTATTTTTGCTTGTATAAGTACTCTTTGCTTCACCGAATCTTTGGAAATGCACCACTTCTCTTGCGCGGAGAAATCTGATGGGATCTGCAATTTCCGGAATGTTCCGTACCACGCGCAGGATATTATCGTAAGTAGATCGGGCTTTCTGTTCGGCAGCAAGGTTCTCGAAAAGATCAGTGACAGGATCTCCTTTGCTCTGAAATTCACAGGCATTAAAGGGAACACCCCCGGCAGCCTGAGGCCATACGCCTACTGTATGATCAATATAATAAGGACCAAAGCCGCTTTTTTCGATTTCTTCCATAGAAAGATCTCGGGTAAGCTGGTGAACGATTGTAGACACCATTTCCAGATGGGCCAGTTCCTCTGTACCGATATCGTTTAATACTGCAGAAGCCATACGGTTTGGCATGGTAAAACGCTGAGAAAGATAGCGGAGAGAAGCTCCGATTTCTCCATCCGGGCCACCATATTGACTCATGATAAACTGAGCAATTTTTGCATTGGGTGTTTTAATATTAATTGGATACTGTAATCTTTTTTCATAATTCCACATAAGCTATCTGCATCCTCCTTCCATTTCCCATGGGAATGGCTGTTCCATCCATTTCCAGGTGTTTCCGTCTGCTTCCAGGGCGTCATCTACGGTAAGAGGACCATAGCATCTGGCATATTCTTTCATCAGTTTTTTACGTTCTGCTGCATATTCACGGTAAAGAGCCATTCCTTTTTCGCAGCAGGGATGTGTGTCCAGGTAAAGGAGAAGATCATTGACTGCAAAGCTTACTTCATTGATTTTCTGAAGAAGCTGCGCTTTGGATCCTGAAGAATTCTGATACATCATCGTCGTCCCCCTCTCTTTCCGCAAAATGGTTTGCAAAGCTGCGGGAAAATGGTTCCGACATTTAGCGCATAACAGAGGTCATAGGTAGTGGTAAGCTGCTGACAGGGCACATATGCCATAGCAGGTTCCAGATGATCTGCATGAGTATACATCTCCGGGTTTATTGTAGTTGTATTGGGCATACGGCAGGCACAGGACGATTTTTTGTGCTGTTCTGTACACGGACAGGAAGAATACCTGTCGGGCATCTGCGCTTTTGCCATGCCGCAGGTTGCATGATATGGACGTCCGCAGGAACGGTTCATATGATAATTTTCCATGAACAAATCCTTTCTGATGAATTAAGATACCATATATTTTATGTCATAAAAACAGAAGTGTGCGAATAGGAAGATTTGCTTAAAATCCATTGCCTAAACCGTCCTGAAAATGATACAATAAAAACAGATATTTTATCATTTTTCAAGGAGAAGAATCATGATTTTAACAGAAGATAAAACATATACTATGTCTCTGGAGCAGGAGGACTGCGGGAGTAATACGGGATTGGTAAATAAAAACACAGAACTGGTATTTTCTAACAGGGAGCTGCTGCATGCAGTAATTACCTGTGGGATGCCTGTTCAGAGGATGACAGCCTCCTTTTTATCAAAAAAGAAACTGGAGCTTACCTATAAAATGTTTCTTGTGGAAACTGCCCTTGATACAGAAGGCGACCGACTGAAAAAAGCAAAACGGATTGCTTATCTGGATTCGTCAGAGAAGAGTGTGATGTCCTATTATATGGGTATGTTTCTTACGAAACTGGTCAGTGGACGGCTTTACGGAGCTGATTATCTGACGCATCTGAATTTGATCAGCAGTATCGACCATAAAGAATTTATTGATTTTTTTAACAGTGAATGGCGTCAGGATATGATTGGATTGAGCATACCCGAAAATCAGTGGAGTGTCTGGGAAGCAAAGGGAGGAAGCAACAGAAGAGAGCAGGCGCTGAAAAAGGGAAGTCAGCAGATTTCGGATATTGAATCTGTAAATGGACATGTGCCGGATCCGGCAGCAGTGTGTATGACCTACTATGACCACAGTTATCTTTGTGGTGTGGTACGTCAGCCGGAAAGCACTCAGAAGGAAAATAAAGAGTGCATCAGATTTCGTGAGGAAGATTTTTTCAGAGCATATTACCAGCCCCTTTGCGAGCTGTTTATGGAGCAGGGAGAAGGACTCAGGATTTGTGGGAAAAATGTAGAGATTTCTCTGGCAGTGCCTTATTTTTCTGAGACAGAATACAGGGAAGAAGAACGAAAAGTCCGTGTGGGTATGCCCAGAAAGCTTCTGTACTGTCTGATGGAAAACGAGTATGAAGATTTCTTACAAAAGAGAAGTGAACTTCTGGATTCAGAATATCCGCAAGATTCTTTTGTGGGCGCAGACGGGATTTATATCAGATAGAAAAATTCTGGCAAAGAAGTAACAGGGTAAGCGGTTCTTTCATAAAATAAATAAAAAAGGTTTTGGCATGACATTTTCATCTTATGAAAAAGTAACTGGAGTGATCCGGGATATCAGGAGCGGTGGTTCTTGCTGCTCGCTTCTGATTTCTGTTGATACAGATGG
Organism: Blautia sp. XA-2221; assembly: GCF_028767025.1. Taxonomy (GTDB): domain Bacteria; phylum Bacillota; class Clostridia; order Lachnospirales; family Lachnospiraceae; genus Blautia_A. The sequence continues at coordinate 59,879 of NZ_JAJQXX010000012.1, read as the reverse complement.
AGAAATTGTGAATTTTGTGGTATCAGGGGATACCATTGTTGTAGATAACGTCAGACTCAGGCGGGGAATGAAGGTAGCTGCTTTTTATGATACCAGCCTTCCTGCACTGGCTATTTTTCCTCCTCAGTACCAGGCGGAGCTGGTGACAGCATTAAGGTCCGGGCAGGACGTTGTTCTGAAATTTTTTGATGATACGCTGACTGCGGAAGATGGATCTCTGAAATTAAATCTTTCCCCGGTCACAAATATACGCACTTTAAATGGACAGCGTTTTATGTGCAGTCCGGAGGGACAGGATCTTCTGGTTTACTATGGTTCTGTGACAAAAAGTATTCCTCCGCAGACTGCGCCCCAAAGAATTATCGTGATGTGTCCGACACAGTAAATTATGGAAAAACACCTCGGATTAAACAGTGGCTATGACAGAACTCAGGATAAAGGAGGCTGTTATGTGGATTTTTTATGCAATAGGTTCCTCGTTTTTTGCAGGAATTACAGCGATTCTGGCCAAGTGTGGAATACAGAAGACGGATTCTGATGTGGCAACAGCCATTCGTACAGTTGTTGTGCTGATATTTTCGTGGTTAATGGTTTTGATCACAGGTGCAGGAAGCGGAGTTGGAAGAATAAGCGCAAGGACAATGGTATTTTTGATATTATCCGGACTTTCAACAGGGGCTTCCTGGCTTTGTTATTTTCATGCACTACAGAAAGGTGATATTAACAAGGTTGTGCCTGTGGATAAATCCAGTACAATACTTACGATTTTGCTGGCGCTGATCTTTTTGAATGAGGGGCTTACCTGGGGAAAAACAGCAGCAGTGGTACTGATCGCAATAGGGATTATGCTGATGATTTGCCGTAAAGAAATAGAGTCGAAACAGGAAAAAAAGAGGAATGGAACATGGCTGATCTACGCCGTTTTATCAGCTGTGTTTGCAAGTCTTACCTCGATTCTTGGTAAAATTGGAATCCAGGATATTGACTCAAATCTGGGAACAGCCATTCGCACTACCGTTGTATTGCTTATGGCTTGGCTTATGGTCTTTATAACCGGAAAGCAGCGCCAGATAAGAAAAACTGAAAAAAGAGAGCTTGCCTTTATTATCCTGTCCGGTTTTGCAACAGGAGCCTCCTGGCTTTGTTACTATCATGCTTTACAGCAGGGACCGGCAAGCGTGGTTGTTGCTGTGGATAAATTAAGTATCCTTGTTACCATTGCATTTTCATGGATTGTATTTCATGAGAAACTGACAAAAAAGCAGCGCTGGGTGTGGCGTGTATGACTGTGGGAACTTTGCTTCTGGCAGTTATGTGAGAGATCACAGAGTGATGTAATATCATTTAGGAAAATACTAAAGAGGGGAAATTTAATACCAAAAATCAGATGTCTGATATAGATATTTGGGAAGGAATATGGCTGTACGCAGTTGCTGCAGTGAATGGAAGCAATTAAGTTCAGTTATGGGAAATGAGTGAGGAGACAGGGGCATATTTTCAGCTTATCTGAAATGCATTTGTCTCCTGCTTTGTGCAGTTACCGGAATTGCAGAAAATCTGTTTTATTATCTTGTTCGCTTTATACAGAGAATAATAAACAAGTATACCGGGCAATTTCCATTTCCAATTATTTTGAAGTATCAGAAGACGACAGGAGCTGTTATCGACGATTTTCGTAAAGCAAAAAGTGATGTTTATCAATGAGTTTAGCCGTTATACGATTTTTGTCAATATACTGGTAATGGACAAGACCATTGAATCCTGTCGAAAAATTCATGCTGCAAAAAGACAACTGGAGTTCATATGCCATTATAATAGAAAACGGACAATTCAGTTTTGATTCTATAAACGGTGAAATCAATGAAAATACGGAGAAAAACGGACGATTTCTTTCTGAATAAGATGTATCAGAGAGCTTATGGAAGCGGAAATTTTTTGTAAAACAAAGCGTGGATAAACATAATGGAACGTTTGGAATGCTGAACAGATTAAAAGAAAATCACAGAACAAACATTCGGATTATTCTGTACTTTTCTTTTGTATCCTGATATAATAAATAATGGAAAGAAGTCAGTGTGGGTAAAATATACCTGTAGTGACTTTGTACTTATAAAATTACAGTTAGATAATGTTTTATATTTGATATCTGAAAAATACATTGTGATTTAAGGAGAGAATATGGATCATTTTGAGTTAGTATCAGAATACGCTCCCACCGGCGATCAGCCCCAGGCCATTGCCAAACTGGTAAAAGGATTTAAGGAAGGCAATCAGTTTGAAACTCTGTTAGGAGTTACCGGTTCAGGTAAAACATTTACCATGGCAAATGTAATTAAGGAACTGAATAAACCGACGCTTGTGCTTGCACATAATAAAACTCTGGCTGCACAGCTTTACGGCGAGTTTAAAGAATTTTTTCCAAATAACGCGGTGGAATACTTTGTTTCCTATTACGATTACTACCAGCCTGAGGCTTATGTTCCTTCCACAGATACCTACATTGCCAAGGATGCATCCACCAACGATGAGATAGACAAATTGCGGCTTTCTGCAACTGCGGCTCTCTGTGAGCGAAGAGATGTGATTGTGGTGTCTTCAGTGTCCTGCATTTACGGTCTGGGTGCGCCCCAGGAATTTTTTGACATGATGATTTCTCTGCGTCCGGGTATGGAAAAAGACAGGGATGAGGTCATACGGCAGCTGATCGACATTCAGTATACAAGGAATGAGATGGATTTTCACCGGGGGACTTTCCGGGTGAAAGGTGATGTGCTGGAAATTTTTCCGGCTAATGCCACAGACCGGGCTGTTCGTGTGGAGTTTTTCGGAGATGAGATTGAGCGGATCACAGAAATTGATGTACTGACCGGCGAGATTAAAAATGAAGAGAGCCATGTGGGGATTTTTCCCGCATCTCATTATGTTGTGCCTCAGGAGCAGATTAAAAGAGCAGCAGATGCTATCCTTGCAGAAATGAAAGAACAGGTAGATTATTTTAAAAGTGAGGACAAGTTGATCGAGGCTCAGAGAATAGCGGAGCGTACCAACTTTGACGTGGAAATGATGAAAGAAACGGGATTCTGTTCCGGAATTGAGAATTATTCCAGGCACTTAACAGGACTGGCTCCGGGACAGCCGCCCTATACGCTGATGGATTATTTTAAGGATGATTTTCTTCTTATTATTGATGAATCACATAAAACGGTTTCTCAGGTAGGGGGAATGTATGCAGGAGATCAGAGCCGCAAGCAGACGCTGGTTGACTATGGATTCCGTCTGCCGTCAGCCAAAGACAATCGTCCGTTAAGTTTTGATGAGTTTGAAGGCAAACTGGATCAGGTAATGTTTGTGTCAGCAACCCCGGGACAGTACGAGGCTGATCATGAGCTGCTGCGGGCAGAACAGATCATACGTCCTACAGGGCTTCTCGATCCTAAGGTGGAAGTACGCCCTGTAGAGGGACAGATCGATGATCTGATCAGCGAGGTAAATAAAGAGGTTGAAAAGGGGCACAAAATCCTGATTACGACTTTGACCAAACGTATGGCAGAGGACCTTACAGATTATATGAAAGATGTGGGAATACGTGTCCGATATCTTCATTCAGATATAGATACCTTGCAGCGGGCAGAAATTATCCGTGATATGCGTCTGGACGTATTTGACGTTCTGGTAGGAATCAACCTTCTCAGGGAGGGCCTGGATATTCCGGAGATTACATTGGTGGCAATTCTGGATGCAGACAAAGAGGGATTTCTCCGTTCAGAGGTTTCTTTGATCCAGACGATAGGCCGTGCGGCACGAAACAGCGAAGGCCATGTGATCATGTATGCGGATGTTATGACAGATTCCATGAAAAAAGCTATTCAGGAAACTGAGCGCCGCCGCAGCATTCAGGAAGATTATAATAAGGAACATGGAATTACGCCAACGACTATTAAAAAGGCAGTTCGTGACCTGATTACAGTTTCTAAAGCAGTTGCAGAAACAGAAGTGAAGCTGAAAAAAGATCCGGAGTCCATGAGTCGTAAGGAACTGACGAAGCTGATCGCTCAGGTAGAAAAGCAGATGCGCGCGGCAGCAGCAGATCTGAACTTTGAGCAGGCAGCAGAGCTGAGAGATAAGATGCTGGAACTTAAGAGGAATCTTCAGGAGTTGGAACAGATATAAAATTTTTTATTAATAACAATGCAGATATTTCAGGTAAGTAGTTTCTGGAGTGTCTGCATTCTTTATATAATAAAAGATTTTCATAAAAATACTTCTTATCTCTTGACAAACTATTTTAACGGTGCTATCTTAACAATGTAAATGTTAGCACTCTTTGATATTGAGTGCTAATAAAAAGGAAAGGAGCTGAGGGCGTGGAAGATATTTTGACTGATCGTAAGAAAAAGATTCTGAAAGCGATCATCAAAACTTATATGGAAACAGGAGAGCCGGTTGGATCCCGGACAATTTCCAAGTATACAGATCTTAATGTCAGCTCAGCAACAATCCGTAATGAAATGTCTGACCTGACAGATTTAGGCTATATTGTGCAGCCTCATACCTCTGCCGGAAGAATTCCTTCAGATAAAGGGTATCGGTTGTATGTAGATGAGCTGATGCAGGAAAAGGAAGATGAGATTGAAGAGATCCGAAATCTGATGATTGAAAAAACAGATAAGATGGAAAAGGTGCTGAAAAAGGTAGCCAGGGTTCTCGCCTGCAATACCAATTATGCAACAATGATCTCAGTTCCCCAGTACAGCGGAAATAAACTGAAATTTATTCAGCTTTCCAGAGTCAATGAACGTCAGCTTGTAGCTGTAGTTGTCTGTGAGGGAAACGTCATCCGGAACCAGATCATAGATCTTGACGAGGAAATGGATGATGAGACGATTCTGAAACTGAATCTTCTTCTTAATACAAATCTCAACGGACTTCCGATTCAGGATATTAATCTGGGAATGATTGCAAGACTGAAGGAACAGGCAGGGATTCACAGCGGACTGGTTGCCAGTGTACTGGACGCAGTTGCAGCTACGATACATGTGGATGAAGAGGATCTGGAAATCTATACGTCAGGCGCTACGAACTTTTTCAAGTATCCGGAATTGTCAGATAAGGAAAAAGCAACGGGACTGATTTCCGCATTTGAAGAAAAACAGCAGCTTGCAGATCTTGTAAAAGAAAGCATGGCAGATGCAGATAATACAGGAGTTCAGGTATATATCGGAGATGAACTTCCGATTCCTACCATGAAAGACTGCAGCGTTGTAACAGCTACTTATGAGCTGGGCAAGGGAATGCATGGAACCATCGGTATTGTAGGACCGAAACGAATGGATTATGAAAATGTTGTTAATAATCTGAAGACCCTGAAAGTTGAATTAGATCAGGTATTTGGAAAAAATAAAAAAGAAAATGGCGGCAGCCATCAGGAAGAATAGAAAGGTGGTAGAGAACGCGTGGCAGAAGAAAAGAAGAACGCAGCTGAAGTACAGGAAGATACAGAAAAAGAAATTTCTGAAAATGAGACTGTAACAGAGGCTCAGGAAGATTCACCGGAAGCCACAGCCGGAGAAGATACCGCAGAGGAAAAAGAAACTTCCGCGGATGAAAAAACAGAAGGAAAAACAAAAACTTCTTTCTTTGGAAAAAAGAAAAAGGATAAAAAAGATCAGCAGATCGAGGAGCTGACTGACCGGCTGAAACGCAGCATGGCAGAGTTTGATAATTTCCGTAAACGTACAGAAAAGGAAAAATCCGGTATGTATGTGATCGGTGCAAAAGAAATTATCGAAAATATGCTTCCGGTAGTGGATAACTTTGAGAGAGGCCTTGCACAGGCACCTGAGGGAGATGCTTTTGCAGACGGTATGAAGATGATCTACAAACAGCTTATGACAACACTTGAGGGACTTGGTGTAGAAGTGATCGAGGCTGTCGGCAAAGAATTTGATCCTGATTTCCATAATGCAGTAATGCATGTGGAAGACGAAGAAGCAGGAGAGAATATGGTTGTGGAAGAACTTCAGAAAGGCTACACTTATAAAGGATTTGTAGTTCGCCACAGTATGGTAAAAGTCGCAAATTAGTTAGGCTAAAAAAGAAAGCAGACACTTGCTTTTCTGGTATGATACCGGTTAGGGTCACCGGATCGGCATCATCAGACGACAATGGATATATAGATAACGCATGAAAATAAATCAGGAGGAAAATTATCATGGGAAAAATTATTGGTATTGACTTAGGTACAACAAACAGTTGTGTAGCAGTTATGGAAGGTGGCCAGCCCACCGTTATCGCAAATACAGAAGGCGCAAGAACAACACCGTCTGTAGTTGCTTTTACAAAAACAGGAGAGCGTTTGGTAGGTGAACCTGCAAAACGTCAGGCAGTTACAAATGCGGAAAAGACAATTTCTTCTATTAAGAGAGAAATGGGTTCTGATTACCGTGTAAATATTGATGACAAAAAATACTCTCCACAGGAAATTTCTGCAATGATTCTTCAGAAGCTGAAAAAAGATGCAGAGGGATATCTTGGCGAGACTGTAACAGAAGCAGTTATCACAGTTCCTGCTTATTTCAATGACGCACAGCGTCAGGCAACCAAGGATGCAGGTAAAATTGCCGGCCTTGATGTAAAACGTATCATCAACGAGCCTACAGCAGCAGCTCTTGCATATGGACTTGACAACGAAAATGAGCAGAAGATCATGGTATACGACCTTGGCGGCGGTACATTTGACGTTTCTGTTATTGAAATCGGTGACGGAGTTATTGAGGTTCTTTCCACAGCAGGAAACAACCGTCTTGGTGGTGATGACTTTGATCAGAAAATCACAGATTACATGCTTGCTGAGTTCAAGAGAACTGAGGGCGTAGATCTTTCCAGTGATAAGATGGCTCTTCAGAGACTGAAAGAAGCTGCTGAGAAAGCTAAAAAAGAACTTTCTTCCGCAACAACTACAAACATTAACCTTCCGTTCATCACTGCAACAGCAGAAGGACCGAAGCATTTTGATATGAACCTGACAAGAGCAAAATTTGATGAGCTCACACATGACCTTGTTGAAAAAACAGCAGAGCCGGTACGCCGCGCACTGTCTGATGCAGGCATTACAGCTTCCGAGCTTGGTCAGGTACTTCTGGTAGGTGGATCTACACGTATTCCGGCAGTACAGGATAAAGTAAAACAGATCACAGGCAAAGAGCCAAGCAAATCTCTGAACCCGGACGAGTGCGTTGCACTTGGAGCTTCTGTACAGGGTGGTAAACTTGCCGGAGATGCAGGCGCAGGAGATATCCTTCTTCTGGATGTTACTCCTCTGTCCCTTTCCATTGAAACAATGGGCGGAGTTGCAACACGTCTGATCGAGAGAAATACAACAATTCCTACAAAGAAGAGCCAGATCTTCTCCACAGCAGCAGACAACCAGACAGCTGTAGATATCAATGTTGTACAGGGTGAGCGTCAGTTTGCAAGAGATAACAAATCCCTTGGCCAGTTCCGTCTGGATGGAATTCCGCCAGCACGTCGTGGCGTTCCGCAGATTGAGGTTACTTTTGATATTGATGCCAACGGTATTGTAAATGTATCTGCAAAAGATCTTGGAACAGGAAAAGAGCAGCACATTACGATTACTGCAGGCTCCAATATGTCTGACTCCGAAATCGACAAAGCTGTAAAAGAAGCAGCAGAATTTGAGGCTCAGGACAAGAAACGTAAAGAGGCAATTGATACAAGAAATAATGCGGATTCCATGGTATTCCAGGTTGAGAATGCTCTGAAAGAAGCAGGCGATAAAATTGATGCAAATGACAAAGCAGCAGTTGAGACAGACCTTAATGCACTGAAAGATCTTCTTGCACAGACTGCAAATGCTGAGATGACAGATGCACAGGTAGCTGATATCAAAGCTGCACAGGAAAAAATGATGGAAAGCGCTCAGAAGCTGTTTGCTAAAATGTATGAGCAGACACAGCAGGGCGGCGGCCAGGCCGGACCGGATATGGGCAACATGGGCGGCGGAGCTTCCCAGGGTGGAAACGAAGCCGGATATGGCGATGATGTAGTAGACGCAGACTATAAAGAAGTCTGATAGAAAGCACAGGAAAGAGAAACGATGGCTGATAAAAGAGATTACTATGAAGTCCTGGGCGTTGCAAAAAATGCCAGTGACGCGGAACTGAAAAAAGCATATCGAAAGTTAGCCAAAAAGTATCACCCGGATGTAAATCCGGGTGATAAAGAAGCAGAGGCAAAATTTAAAGAGGCTACAGAAGCATACGGTATTTTAAGTGATCCGGATAAAAGAAAACAGTACGACCAGTTCGGTCATGCGGCTTTTGAAAATGGCGGCGGCGGTGCCGGAGGATTCGGCGGCTTTGATTTTAACGGCGCTGATATGGGCGATATTTTCGGTGATATTTTCGGTGATCTGTTTGGCGGCGGAAGCAGAAGACGTGCAAACAATGGGCCGATGAGAGGCGCAAACCTTCGCGCAAGAGTGAATATTACTTTTGAGGAGGCAGTGTTTGGCTGTGAAAAAGAACTGGAAATCGTTCTGAAGGATGAATGTGCTGACTGTCACGGAACAGGTGCAAAACCCGGAACTCAGCCTGTAACCTGTCCGAAATGTAACGGAGAGGGACAGATTGTATATACTCAGCAGTCTATGTTCGGCATGGTGCGTAATGTCCAGACCTGTCCGGAATGTGGCGGTACAGGAAAAGTGATCAAAGAGAAATGTACTTCCTGCCGTGGAACCGGATATACATCTTCCAGAAAGAAGATCCAGGTATCCATTCCTGCCGGTATTGATAATGGACAGAGTATTCGTATCCGTGAAAAAGGAGAACCGGGTACAAACGGCGGCCCAAGAGGCGACCTTCTTGTGGAAGTAAATATTGCCCGCCATCCTATTTTCCAGAGACAGGATATGAATATCTTCTCCTCTGCGCCTATTACCTATGCACAGGCAGCTCTCGGCGGAGAAGTTCATATCAACACAGTAGACGGAGATGTTGTCTATGATGTGAAGCCGGGAACTCAGACTGATACCCGTATCCGTCTGAAAGGCAAGGGTGTTCCTTCTCTGAGAAATAAGAATGTCCGTGGAGATCATTATGTGACTCTGGTTGTTCAGGTTCCGACAAATCTTAATGAAGAGGCGAAGGAAGCTCTCCGCAAGTTTGATGAGGCCTGTGGAAACAGACCGGCAGAAACAAACAGCGATGGTACAGAGAAGCATGAAAAAAAGAAAAAAAGCTTTATGGATAAGCTGAAAGAGACTTTTGAGGATTAAGCTTGCTGTGAAGGAAGCGCACAGTAGATTGATAAATCTTTTAAAGAAAAGAGGGAAACCTCTTTTCTTTTTTTGTTCTTTCGTGTATGATAAAGTGCGAGGTAGTATAAGTATAACAAAGTATCAGCCGGAAGACTGGCAGATCATAGAAACATATATTTTATGATAAAACAGGAGATTTGTTATGAAGTGGAAAAAGTTTAAAATAAAAACCAGAACTGAAGCAGAGGATATCATTATCAGTACTTTATATGATATTGGTCTGGAAGGAGCGCAGATTGAGGATAATGTGCCTCTTACTGCACTGGAAAAGGAGCAGATGTTTGTGGATATCCTTCCTCAGATGCAGGAGGATGATGGAACCGCATATCTGAGCTTTTTTGTGGAGGAAACCGAGGACGGAAAGCTTCTGAAAAACGGTCAGGAAACCGATGTAGAATCCATTCTGAAAGAAGTAAAAGAAGAACTGGAAGCTTTAAGATCTTTTCTGGATATCGGAGAGGGCAGCATTGAGGTAGATGAAACAGAGGATATTGACTGGATCAATAACTGGAAACAGTATTTCAAACAGTTTTATGTAGATGATATTCTGATCGTTCCCTCCTGGGAGGAAGTAAAAGCAGAGGATCAGGACAAGATGATCCTTCATATTGACCCGGGAACAGCCTTTGGAACCGGTATGCATGAAACTACTCAGCTTGTGATCCGCCAGCTGAAAAAGTACGTGAAAGAGGGATGTGAACTTCTTGATGTGGGAACAGGAAGCGGTATTCTTGGAATTACAGCTCTGAAACTTGGCGCAGGTCATGTGGTGGGAACAGATCTTGATCTCTGCGCAGTTCCCGCAGTTCAGGAAAACAAAGAAGCAAATCAGATCCCGGATGAATCCTTTGATATGATGATCGGAAATATCATTGATGATGAAGAGGTTCAGGATCAGGTGGGCTATGAGAAATATGATATTGTAGCTGCAAATATTCTTGCAGACGTTCTTGTGCCTCTTACTCCTGTGATCGTTCATCAGATGAAAAAAGGCGCTTACTACATCACCTCCGGTATTCTGGATGTGAAGGAAACGGTTGTGACAGAAGCTGTGAAAAAAGCAGGACTGACTCTTGTGGAGGTTACAAAGCAGGGCGAGTGGGTGTCTGTGACAGCCAGAAAGGACTGATCCATGCAGAGATTTTTTGTGGAGCCGTCCCAGATTGATGAAAGAATGCATCAGATCCATATTACAGGAAGTGATGTGAAGCACATTGTAAACGTGCTGCGGATGAAGACCGGGGAAGAGCTCTGGATTAGTGACGGAGACAAAAAAGAATACCACTGTACCATTGAAGCCATTGATACAGATGAGGTCTGCCTTCACATTCTTTATTCTCAGGAACCGGATTATGAGCTTTCCAGTAAAATTTATCTGTTTCAGGGACTTCCAAAGGCAGATAAAATGGAGCTGATCATCCAGAAAGCTGTGGAACTGGGAGCCTGTCAGGTGATTCCGGTGGAAACCAAACGCAGCGTTGTTCGCCTTGACGGAAAAAAGGCTGCAAAAAAGGTGGAACGGTGGCAGCAGATTGCAGAGAGTGCGGCAAAGCAGTCCAAGCGTATGCTGATTCCTTCAGTTCATCCGGTAATGACTTTTTCAGATGCTCTTGCCTATGCAAAGGAGCTGGATATCCGGCTGATCCCCTATGAGCTTGCGAAGGGAATGACTGAGACAAAAGCTCTTCTGGGTGAAATCCGTCCCGGACAATCCATTGGTATTTTTATCGGTCCGGAGGGCGGATTTGAGGAAAAAGAAATTGAAGCTGCCATTGGCGCAGGTGTTTCCCCCATTACTCTGGGAAAAAGGATTTTGAGAACAGAGACAGCCGGACTTGCGATCCTGTCTGTTCTGATGTTTCAGCTGGAACAGTAAACAGAATACAGCGTCCGGGAGGAAACAGCAGTAAAATAAAGGGAGTTTATCATGGAAGTTTATTTTGATAATTCTGCAACTACCAGATGTTATGATTCGGTAAAAGATATTGTGGTAAAAGCAATGACAGAGGATTTTGGAAATCCATCCGCCATGCATCTGAAGGGTGTGGAAGCAGAAAAATATATTAAGAATTCCGCAGAAAGTCTTGCCCGGCTTCTGAAGGTCCAGGAAAAGGAAATCCTGTTTACTTCAGGTGGAACAGAGTCGGATAATCTGGCTCTGATCGGGGCGGCTATGGCAAATAAACGAAGCGGAAATCATATTATCACCACCTCAGTGGAGCATCCGGCAGTAAGTCAGCCTGCACTGTTTCTTCAGGAGCAGGGCTTTGAGGTAACATACCTTCCGGTGGACAGCCGGGGCGTGGTAAAAGTAGATGCTCTGAAAGCGGTACTCAGGGAAGATACGATTCTGGTATCTGTGATGTATGTAAACAATGAAGTGGGCGCAGTGATGCCGGTGGAGGAGATTGCAGCCCTTGTCCACGAAAAAAGCCCGAAGGCTCTGTTTCATGTGGATGCCATACAGGCTTTTGGAAAATACAGGATCCACCCGAAAAAAATGGGGATCGATCTTCTTTCTGTCAGTGGTCATAAGATTCACGGACCAAAGGGCGTGGGATTTCTTTACATTAATGAAAAAGCAAAGATCCAGCCTCAGATCCTGGGAGGCGGACAGCAGGGAGGGATGCGTTCCGGAACAGACAATGTGCCGGGAATTGCAGGACTTGGTACTGCTGCCGTGGAAATTTATCAAAACCTGGAAGAAAATGTGGAAAACATGTATCGGCTCAAGGAACACATTGTGCAGGGACTTGAAAAGATCGGGGATATCCGTATTAACGGAATGGAGCTGCGAGAAGGTGCGCCTCAGATTTTAAGCATCAGTGTTATGGGTGTGCGAAGCGAAGTGCTTCTTCATTCTCTGGAGGAAAGAGGTATTTACGTTTCTGCAGGAAGTGCCTGCTCCAGCCATAAACGCAAGCCAAGTGCCACACTGTCAGCAATGGGAATGTCAAGAGATCAGATTGAAAGCACTGTGCGCTTAAGCTTTTGCGAGGAAAACACCATAGAAGAGGCAGATTATTTTCTTCAGGTTATGGGAGAACTGGTACCCATGCTGAGAAGATATTCAAGAAGGTAAAAGATACAAAAGGAGAATATTTATGATATTTCATGCATTTCTGATTAAGTATGCGGAAATTGCTATTAAGGGCAAAAACAGGTATCTTTTTGAGGATGCGCTGGTAAAACAGATGCGCCTTGCTCTGGAACCTGTAGAAGGAGATTTCCGCGTGATCAAGGAGCAGGGACGCGTTTATGTACTCTGCCCGGAGGAATATGATTTTGATGAGGCAGTAGAAGCCCTGCAGAGAGTTTTTGGTATTGTAGGAATCAGCCCGGTTGTGATCTATGAGGATCAGGGCTTTGAACAGATGGGAAAAGATGTTGTAAGCTATATGAAGGCAAGATACCCGGAATTTTCCGGAACCTTCAAGGTTTACACAAGAAGAGCCAGAAAATCCTATCCTATTAATTCCATGGAAGTCAGTGCAAGCCTTGGCGGTCTGATCCTGGATGCTTTTCCGGAAGCGTCTGTAGATGTTCATAATCCTCAGCTTACTCTTTCTGTAGAGATCAGGGAAAAGATTTACGTTTATTCAGAGACTATTCCGGGGCCGGGAGGAATGCCGGTTGGAACAAACGGAAAGGCAATGCTGCTTCTTTCCGGTGGAATTGACAGTCCGGTTGCCGGCTACATGATCGCCAAAAGAGGTGTGAAGATTGACGCGGTTTATTTCCATGCGCCGCCTTATACCAGTGAGCGAGCAAAACAGAAGGTTGTAGATCTGGCAAAGCTTGTGGCTCGCTACAGTGGCCCGATCCGTCTTCATGTGGTAAACTTTACCGATATCCAGCTTTATATTTATGACCAGTGTCCTCATGAAGAACTGACCATTATTATGCGCCGTTATATGATGCGTATTGCAGAGCATTTTGCAAAGAAATGCGGCTGCCTTGGACTGATCACAGGAGAGAGCATCGGACAGGTTGCAAGCCAGACTTTACAGAGCCTTGCGGCTACCAATGAGGTGTGTACCCTTCCTGTTTATCGTCCGGTAATCGGCTTTGACAAGCAGGAGATTGTGGAAATTTCCAGAAAGATTGATACTTTTGAGACTTCTATCCAGCCCTTTGAGGACTGCTGCACGATTTTTGTGGCAAAACATCCGGTAACGAAACCGAATCTGAACGTGATCCACAGATCTGAGACAAAACTGGAAGAAAAAATCGACCAGCTGATGGAAGAGGCTCTTTCTACAGTAGAAGTGATTGAGATCAACTGACAGAGTTATCAGAAATAGGAAACAGGCAAAAAATATCCGGCGGACATATGGAAAATTTCCAAAGTGTACCGCCGGAATACATACAATATAATAGATGACTAAATTTAGCCTATTACACAGGATTGCTGATATTACTCGATCACATATGCCTGAACAACTGCAAGGATAGCATCCAGAGTTGCTCCTTCAGCATGGATATTCAGGTTGATCGGCTTGGAAAGATCCAGGCTGAAGATTCCCATGATAGATTTTGCGTCAATAACATATCTTCCGGATACAAGATCAAAATCACAGTCAAATTTACTGATTTCATTTACAAATGCTTTCACTTTATCAATGGAGTTCAGTGAGATTTTTAATGTTTTCATTACGATATAACCTCCCTAAAAATTATTGTATTTACAACTTTTATCTTATACGTCCCCTGATAAAAAGTCAAGGGAAAAGCTATTAAATTTCCATGAAATAACAGGAACCGAGTTACTGTTCGCAATCTTCACAGTAGCCTGGTCAAAATGCACTCCAAAGCACCTTTGGTGATGGCATTTTGCCATGTATATCCCGGGATTTTTGCATATATGCCAAAGCACCTTACGGGAAAATAACCTGTGTACAGTAACAGAATCAATTTATATCAGAAAAGGAATGAATATATATGAGTAAAAAAGTTGCGCTTCATAATCTGGGATGTAAGGTAAATGCCTATGAGGTAGAGGCAATGCAGCAGCTTCTGGAACAGGCCGGGTATGAAATTGTCCCTTTCCAGGAGGGGGCGGATGTGTATCTGATCAATACCTGCACGGTAACTAATATTGCGGACCGGAAATCACGACAGATGCTCCATAAGGCAAAAAAAATGAACCCGGAAGCCATTGTTGTTGCTACCGGCTGTTATGCCCAGACGGATACAGAAAAATTAAAGGAGGACTCATCTGTAGATCTGATTCTTGGAAATAATCAGAAAAACAGGATTGTTGAGGCCCTTGCTGAATATGAAAAAGAACACGCAAAAAAAGCCTGCGTGATTGAGATAAATAAAACAAAAGAATATGAGGAGCTTTCCATTGACCATACGGCAGAGCACGTAAGGGCTTATATTAAAGTCCAGGATGGCTGCAACCAGTTTTGTACCTACTGTATTATTCCCTATGCAAGAGGAAGAGTGCGAAGCAGGAAGATACAGGAAATTTTGGAAGAAGTAAAGGCGCTTGCGGCAAAGGGCTATAAGGAAGTGGTCCTTACAGGAATTCATCTGAGTTCTTACGGTATTGATTTTAAAGAAGAGGAAGAAAAGCAGACGCTTCTTTCATTGATTCAGGCTGTGCACAGTGTGGAAGGTATTGAAAGAATCCGTCTGGGATCTCTGGAACCCCGGATCATTACCCGGGAATTTATGGAGGGTATTTCAGGACTTTCCAAGGTATGCCCTCACTTCCATCTTTCTCTGCAGAGCGGCTGCCAGAAAACTCTGAAAAATATGAACCGCAGATATACCGCTGAGGAATATGCGCAGAAATGCAGTCTGATCCGTGAGTATTATCCGGCTCCTGCCCTGACAACAGATGTGATCGTGGGATTTCCCATGGAGAGCGAAGAAGATTTTGAGGAATCTTTTGAATTTGTAAAAAATATTCATTTTTATGAGACACATATTTTTAAATATTCCAGACGTCAGGGGACAAAAGCGGCAGCAATGGACGGGCAGATTACAGAGGCTGTTAAATCCGTGCGGAGTGAAAAAATGCTGGAACTTCACAGGAAACGCGCCCATGAATACGAAGAGTCTATGATAGGAAAAAATCTGGAGATTCTTCTGGAAGAGGAAGTAGAAATCCAGGGGAAAGCATATTATCTGGGGCACAGCCGGGAATATGTGAAGGTAGCTGTGGAAAAAACAGAAGGCCTTAAAGTTAATGATCTTCTGACAGTGAAAACTACCGGATTTACAGACGGGCATATTTTGAGCGGTGAACGGAGTGAACAGTAACCCGGTACAAAACTCTCCTTGTATTTTGGAGTGAATTATATTAAAATAGAAAAGAAATAATAGTAAGGACGTGAGAGAAAATGACAGAAAACAATTTGGGAAATACACAGTATTTCAGGACAAAGCCGGATCAGGAACTGGAAGTAAAAGAGGTTCTGGATCTGGTGTATAACGCAATGGACGAAAAAGGATATAATCCGGTGAATCAGATCGTTGGTTATATCATGTCCGGTGACCCCACCTATATCACCAGCCATAAAGGTGCAAGAAGCATGATCATGAAGGTTGAGAGAGATGAACTGGTAGAGGAGCTTCTGAACGAGTATATTAAGAATCGCTCCTGGGAACGTTGATATGCGTATACTTGGATTGGATTACGGATCAAAGACCGTAGGAGTGGCAGTCAGTGATCCTCTGGGGCTGACTGCCCAGAAAGTAGAAACCATATGGAGAAAGCAGGAAAACAAGCTTCGCAGGACACTTGCGCGTATTGAAGAGCTGATAGCTGAGTATGGTGTGGAAAAAATTGTTGTGGGACTTCCGAAGAATATGAACAATACACTTGGAGAGCGGGCAGAAAAATCTCTGGAATTTAAAGAAATGCTGGAGAAAAGAACGGGACTGCCTGTGGAGATGTGGGACGAACGTCTGACGACAATGGAGGCGAACCGTGTTCTCATGGAGGGCGGAGTACGCCGTGAAGACAGAAAGGAACATCTGGATTCCCTGGCAGCAGTGTTGATCCTGCAGGGATATCTGGATTGTTCAGCAAACAGATAAGGACAGCAGTATGAAAAAAATAAAATTTCAGACCCCGGAAGGGACAACAGAAGAGTTTTATGTAGAGGAACAGACAATGATAGGAGGCAGATCCTATCTTCTGGTATCAGATTCTCTGGATGATGAGGCATCTGCGTATATTCTGAAAGACTGTTCTTCTCAGGACAGCCCGGAAGCCTGCTACGAAATGGTGGAAAACGAAGAAGAACTGCAGGCTGTTTATAAGGTTTTTGAACAGATGCTGGATGATGTGGATCTGGAAATATAGGATTTTCGGACTGGAACGGACTATAAACTCAGGCACTGTATTTTTAAATTACGAAAATGAAATCAGAATAAGCGAAATTTGACGGATGATGAAGGAATGCCACCGGCATTCCTGAGTTGTCGTGCGGAAATTTGCACATGAAAATGGAGGTGCATTATTTGAACAGTGATAATAACAATACAAAAAAAGAAACAGATGAAAGACAGAGAAGAAACGGCAGCTATGGAAAAAATGCCGGTTACAATACAAGAAAACAGGTAAACAGATCAAAAAATAATAAATACAGACCTCAGGCAAAGCAGAACAGCAGATATCAGGAAAAATCTGCGGAGAGAAGTCCCGAAAAGAATCAGGCCAGACAGCAGAAGCCTGTAATAAAAAACTCTTCCAGAAATTCCATGAATAAAAATACCGGAAGAAATTTTCAGAAACAGGGACGCAGAGGACGGAGAAGCAGTGAACGCCTGAAAATCATTCCTCTTGGCGGTCTGGAACAGATTGGAATGAATATTACAGCTTTTGAGTACGGAGACAGTATAGTAGTAGTGGACTGTGGTCTGTCTTTCCCGGAAGATGATATGCTTGGTATTGACCTTGTGATTCCGGATGTAACCTATCTGAGAGACAATATCACAAAGGTCAAGGGATTTGTGATCACTCACGGACATGAGGATCATATCGGAGCCCTTCCTTATGTTTTAAAAGACGTAAACGTTCCTATCTATTCTACAAAACTGACGCTGGGACTGATCAACAATAAGCTGAAAGAGCATAATCTTGTCCGTTCCACAAAGCTGAAAGAAGTGAAGCATGGACAGGTGATCAACCTGGGAGATTTTTCGATTGAGTTTATTAAGACAAACCACAGTATTCAGGATGCTTCCGCGCTGGCAATCTATTCACCTGCGGGAATTGTTGTCCATACAGGCGACTTTAAGGTGGATTACACACCGGTATTTGGTGATGCAATTGACCTTCAGCGTTTTGCAGAGATTGGAAGAAAAGGCGTGCTTGCTCTGATGTGCGACAGTACAAATGCAGAACGTCCGGGCTTTACCATGTCTGAACGTACCGTAGGTAAAGTTTTTGACAATCTGTTTAATGAATTCCATTCCAGCAGGATCATTATTGCAACCTTTGCCTCAAATGTAGACCGTGTTCAGCAGATCATCAATACTGCATACCGCTTTGGCAGAAAGGTAGCCGTAGAAGGCCGCAGTATGGTTAATGTAATTTCAACAGCTTCAGAGCTGGGATATCTGCGGATTCCGGAAAATACTCTGATCGAGATCGACCAGGTAAAAGACTATCCGGATGACAAGGTAGTTCTGATCACAACAGGAAGTCAGGGAGAATCTATGGCTGCTCTGTCAAGAATGGCTGCTAATATCCACAAAAAAATAACCATTAAGCCAAACGACACTATCATCTTCAGTTCAAACCCGATCCCGGGAAATGAAAAAGCAGTATCCAAGGTGATTAACGAGCTGTATATGAAAGGCGCCAAGGTTATTTTCCAGGATGCCCATGTATCAGGACATGCATGCCAGGAAGAAATCAAGCTGATCTATTCTCTGGTCCGCCCAAAATATGCGATTCCGGTTCATGGAGAATACCGTCATCTGACTGCTCAGAAGCACATTGCCGAAGAGCTTGGAATCCCAAAAGAAAACATCTTTATTCTTGCATCGGGAAATGTTCTGGAAGTGGATGAGAACAGCGCCCAGATAACAGGAAATGTCCAGACAGGAGCAATCCTGGTAGATGGACTTGGAGTTGGCGATGTGGGAAATATTGTGCTCAGAGACCGGCAGCATCTGGCTGAGGACGGAATTATGATCGTGGTCATGACACTGGAACGTCACAGCAATGTAGTTCTTGCAGGACCGGATATTGTTTCCAGAGGTTTTGTGTATGTTCGTGAATCAGAAGATTTGATGGGACATGCCAGAGAAGTAGTAGAGCAGGCTCTGGATTCCTGTATGGACAGGAATATTACAGACTGGGGCAAGATCAAGCTTGTTGTCAAGGATGCGGTAGGCGACTATCTGTGGAAACGCACAAAGAGAAGACCGATGATCCTTCCGATCATCATGGAAGCATAACTGGACTGGATAACAGAATGGAATGGATGATATTCCGCTGCTCTGAAACGGGCGGACAGTAAGGAGGATAACATGGGAGACACAAGAGACCGGGTAGGAAATGCGGGAGTGATCGTTGCAGGCGGTGCTTTTAAAATTGCACTTTATGTCTGTATTGTTGTTCTGATCATCTGGCTGGGAAGACTGTCTTATCAATTTGGACATGATATTTTTGACCAACAGCCCATGAGCCCTGGAGAAGGACAGGAGATTACTGTTGTAGTCAAAGAGGATGATTCTGTGTATGACATTGCAAAGACGTTGGAGAACAAGGGGCTTGTGGAGGATGCAAAGGTGTTCTGGATTCAGGAAAAACTGTCCAATTATAAAGGACAGATGAAGCCGGGAACTTATCTTCTGAGTACTGCTTATGAACCTTCAAGACTTCTTGCAATCATGGCAGGAGATGCCGAGCAGGAGGGCGCGGACTCGTGATCGTAGAAGAGAGAATGAGAACCTACATTAATTCTCTGGATATGGGAAACACAGATTTTCTGGAAAATCTGGAAAAGGATGCTCTGTCATCCGGAGTTCCCATTATCCGGAGAGAAATGCAGAGTTTTATAAAGGTGCTTCTGGCTGTAAAAAAGCCGGAGCGCATTCTGGAAGTGGGGACAGCCGTAGGCTTCTCCACACTTCTTATGTGTGAATATGGACCTGAGAAGCTTCAGGTTACAACAATTGAAAATTATGAAAAAAGAATTCCCATTGCCAGAGAAAATTTTGCAAAGGCAGGACGGAGCGGGCAGATCACTCTTCTGGAGGGAGATGCAGGACAGATTCTCCGGGAACTGGAACCTGGCTTTGATCTGATTTTTATGGATGCAGCAAAGGGACAGTATATTCACTGGCTGGAGGATGCAGTACGCCTTTTGAATCCTGATGGGATCCTTCTTTCAGATAATGTACTGCAGGAGGGCGAGCTAATTGAATCTCATTATCTGGTAGAGCGGAGAAACAGAACCATTTACAAAAGAATGAGGGATTATCTTTATGCTCTGAAACATGATGAACGGCTTCTGACCAGTATTCTTCCTCTGGGAGACGGAGCTGCCCTCAGCATTAAACAGCCGTTTGGACGGGAAACATCCCATAATAAGGAGAAGATATGAGAAAAATAGAATTACTGGTACCTGCCAGCAGTCTGGAAGTTCTGAAGATTGCCGTAGTATTTGGGGCAGATGCTGTTTATATTGGCGGAGAGGCATTTGGCCTTCGCGCGAAAGCAAAAAACTTTTCCAGAGAAGATATGGCAGAAGGAATTGCTTTTGCCCATGAGCATGGCGTAAAGGTTTACGTGACAGTAAATATTCTTGCTCATAATGATGATCTTTCAGGTGTCCGGGAGTACCTTCAGGAGTTGAAGGAGCTGAAACCGGATGCACTGATCATTGCAGATCCGGGAATTTTTACTTATGCAAAGGAAATCTGCCCGGAGATCGAATGTCATATCAGTACCCAGGCAAATAACACCAATTATGAAACCTATCGATTCTGGTATCAGCTGGGGGCAAAACGTGTGGTAACTGCCAGAGAGCTGTCCCTGGAAGAGATCAGAGAGATCAGAGCGCATATCCCTGAGGATATGGAAATAGAAACATTCATTCACGGGGCTATGTGTATTTCCTATTCAGGCCGTTGCCTTCTTAGTAATTATCTGGTGGGAAGAGATGCCAATCGGGGCGCATGTACTCATCCGTGCAGATGGAAATATTCCATTGTGGAAGAAAAAAGGCCAGGGGAGTATATGCCGGTTTTTGAAAATGAGAGAGGCACATACATTTTTAACTCCAAAGATCTGTGCATGATCGAGCATATGGATGATGTTCTTACAAGCGGAATTGACAGCCTGAAAATTGAAGGCCGTATGAAAACTGCTTTGTATGTGGCAACTGTTGCCAGAACTTACAGAAAGGCCATTGACGATTATATGGAATCTCCGGAAAAATACCAGGAGAATATGGAATGGTATAAAGAGCAGATTTCAAACTGCACATACCGCCAGTTTACTACGGGATTTTTCTATGGAAAACCGGATGAGAATACACAGATTTATGATAACAACACTTATGTAAAAGAATATACCTATCTGGGATATGCTGAGGAGGTTGACGAAAAAGGTCTGGTTCACATTACTCAGAGAAATAAGTTCAGTGTTGGAGAAACCATTGAGGTCATGAAGCCGGACGGAAGAAATCTGACGGTTACAGTTCAGGCTATTTATGACGAGACAGGAGCTGCGGTAGAAAGCGCTCCTCATCCACAGCAGAAGCTTGCAGTAGATCTGGGGGCAGAAGTGGAAAAATATGATCTGCTCAGAAGGGCAGAGGCATAAAACTTTACGCTGGAATAAAAGAAAATCCAGGGTTGAAGAAGCCCTGAAATTCCATAAGAAAAGACAGATAAAATACCAACAAAAAATACAGGAACAGCCAAAATCAGGCGGTTCCTGTATTTTTTATGGTGCGATAGGATAACGATTGATACCTTCACCGGAGAAAGCCGGGAAATGTCGGGCGTTGTACAGAGATTCAACTGCGATTTTCCGGTTTCTCGTCAAAAAGACAGCGGAGTTTTTTGAGGGCGTTTTTTTCAATGCGGGAAACATAGGAACGGCTGATAGAAAGCTTCTGTGCAATCGTTTTCTGAGTTTCCTCAGAAGCTCCGAACAAACCGTAGCGAAGGCAGATGACCTGGTATTCTCTGGGAGTTAGAGCAGTTTTTAGGGAAGTGATAAGATGATGGATATCCTGTCGTGTGGCATATTGCTCCACAATGTCTATAGGAGGACTCTCAATGATATCCAGAAGACTGATCTCATTTCCTTCTCTGTCTGTTCCAATGGGGTCGTACAGAAAAATTTCCCGGGAACGTTTTTTTCTGGAACGGAGCATCATCAGAAGCTCATTATCAATGCAGCGCGCCGCATAGGTGGAAAGACGCGTGGATTTTTCCGCATCAAAGGTGCTGATCGCCTTTATCAGACCAATGGTTCCGATGGAGATAAGGTCTTCAGGATCTTCACCGGAACCCTGATATTTTTTTACTACGTGGGCTACAAGGCGGAGATTATGCTCGATCAGGATATTTTTTGCTTCCAAATCACCCTCCCGGTAACGCTGAAGATATAACTTTTCCTCGGCAGATGTCAAAGGTTTTAAAAAGGTCTTCAAGTCTTCACCTCAAAGGGGATTTATTTACAGCTTATGCGCAGGACAGGCTTTTCGTGCTTTTCCAACGAAAAGAAACAGGGGATAGACGAAATGGATATGAAGATACGGTGGGACTGCTTTGCATAAGGTTTACAAATGTTGTGATAAATTGAAGAATTAATACGATATACGGTTCTTGACTGCGCAAAAAACCAAAGTTATACTATAAGAAAAGGAGTCTGGGGAGATTGACATTATATTTCAATCTTATACTAAGAGTGGGTGCTGCATTTTCTGTATAAAAGGAGGGCATATCATGAAAGTTCTAAACTTTGGTTCTTTAAATCTTGATTATGTTTATCAGGTAGAGTCTATTTTGATACCAGGGGAAACCCAGGCGTCAAAGGACAGGAAGATATTTTGTGGCGGTAAAGGCCTGAACCAGTCTATTGCTTTGGCAAAAGCCGGAATTTCTGTATTCCATGCTGGAATGATTGGAGAAGAAGGGGATATTCTTTTGGAAACCTGCAGGAAAAATGGGGTAAATACAGATTTTATCAGGAAAATCCAGGAACCCAGCGGACATACTGTGATTCAGGTAGATAAAGACGGGCAGAATTGTATTCTTCTTTTTGGCGGATCCAACCGCAGAATTACCAGAGAGTTTGTGGATGAAGTTCTTTCAGCTTTTGAAAAAGGAGATATTCTTCTTTTACAGAATGAGATCAATGAGTTGGATTATATTATTGATCAGGCTTATGAAAAAGGGATGATGATTATCTTGAATCCATCTCCCTATGATAAAGCGCTGGAAGTGTGTGATCTTACAAAAGTAGGTCTGTTTCTGGTAAATGAAATTGAGGGATTTCAGATTACAGGAGAAAAAGAGACTGAGAAGATTCTGGCAAAAATCAGAGAACTGTACCCAAAAGCGGCAATCGTGCTTACTCTTGGGGGAGATGGATCTGTTTATCAGGATGAAACAGGGATTTATCGCCAGGGTATTTATAAGGTAAAAGCTGTGGATACCACTGCGGCAGGAGATACGTTTACAGGATATTTCATTTCTTCTATTATCAATGGAATGCCGGTTCAGGAGGGACTTCAGCTTGCGGCTAAGGCTTCCGCTATTGCTGTTTCCAGACCGGGTGCAACTGACTCTATCCCCCTGAGAGAAGAGGTAGTGAACAGTGGGATGTAAATCAATGTCGATGATTAGGAAAATCAAGATTACTATAACTTCAGCTGAATTCAGAAGTATCATTTTTAATATAGTATAGGAGTTTCATAATTACACACAAAGGAAAATGCCAGGCGCAGGAGAGTTTGATACTTTCTTGCGCCTGTTCCCATAGTAGTGTATAATGTGACATATCGGAAGAAAAATGAGCACGAGCGGAGCGAGTATTCATTTTTACCGATATGTCATCGACGGAATCGTGAATCGAAGCAGATAGATTCCGGAGAGAAAATACAAAGTATTTTATCGAGTTGAAAACGCGAAGCGAGCATTCATTTTTGAGCGATATATATAAACGCATTATAGATAAAAGGAAAAAAAGGTGAACCATATTGAAGAGAAAGATTGAACAATTACTGAGTGGAAAATTCAGATACGGGCAGCCGCCTCTTCTTTTTTCTCAGGAACGGTTGGAGATTTCCCTGGAGGCAGGAAAGACTGTCAGGGGAGAACTTTATCTTGGTACAGAGGAAAATGAGAAGATCCAGGGCTATGTTACGTCGTCCAGCCGCAGGTTTGTTCCCGGAAGCAGCAGATTTTCCGGTACGACCATCTGCATACCCTATGGAGTGGACGGAACCGGAATGAAGCCGGGAGAACAGTGCAGCGGATGGCTGTGTATAGCCTCCAGTGTAGGAGAATACAAAATTCCTTTTGAAATCCATGCAGAAAAGGACAGCCTCAGCAATACACAGAGAGAAATAAAAAATATGGAAGCCTTCCGGGAAATTGCAAAAAAAGATTTCCGGGAAGCATATCGCCTTTTTAATGATAAATGTTTTCCGGAAATGATGGAAAAGGCAGATAACAGACAAAAAGCTCTGTATGCAGGGCTTTCTCATCAGCCTGTCACCTATCAGAATCTGGAAGAATTTTTTGTGGGCTTAAAGGAAAAGGAGCCGGTATCCGTTTCCATGAAAACAGTCAGAAATGAATTTTATGAGATAAAGGAATCAGTTCAGGAATCCTTTGATATACAAAAAAGCGGCTGGGGACATCTGCGTCTGGACATAGAACCTCATGGCGATTTTCTGGAAGTGGAGCGCAGGGTGATCACTCAGGAAGAATTTATCGGAAGCACGTGCCGTATTGAATATGTAATCCATGCGGACAGGCTGAAAGACGGAAATCAGACTGGCAGGATCATTGTGAGAAGTCCGTATCAGAAGCTGGTTTATGAGATTATGGCATCCAGAGGACCAAGGATCCGGGCAGATGTAAGGGCTGAAGAAAAAAAACACAGAGCTTCCATGGTAAAAGACTATTTGGAGTACCGGGAAGGCAGAATGGATTTTAAAACCTGGATCGGAAGTACCCGTTTTATTCTGAACCAGCTTCGTGCTTCCGGCTGTGATTATCCGGAATATCAGATGTATGAGGCATATATCTGTCATCTGGAAGGTCGGGATGAAGAGGCGACAGAAATTCTTAAAAAGTATCAGAATAAGGAATTTTCAGGAGATGAACTGGAGCTTGCCGGCGTTTATCTTTATCTTTGTACTCTTACAGGGCTTTATAAAGATAAGGCTCAGGCAGTGTGGCGGATCCAGAATCTTCATATGCAGAAATCAGACAGTTTCCAGCTACTATGGATTCTTCTTCAGATGGACGGCGGCTATAAAAATCTTCCATCGGAAGGAATCTTCATGATGGAAGAGCAGTTTGAAAGAGGCTGTACAAGTCCTCTTCTGTATATGGAGGCCTGGAAGTGGATCAGTGAAGACATTACACTTTTTCACAGGCTTAGTCCATTCTGGATCCAGGTGTTCTGTTTTGCAGGCAAAAGAGGATTGCTTACAGAAGAGCTGGTTATGCGAATGGCTTATTTGTCCGGATATGAGAAGAATTTTTCCGGAAGTCTGTATCAGGCTCTTGTGGCGGGCTATGAAAAATTTCCTTCCGGGGATGTTCTGGAGGCAGTCTGCAAATATGTTATGAAGGGAAACCCTCGTAAGCAGGAATATTTCCGTTGGTTTTCGCTGGCAGTCCAGCAGGGGCTGCGGCTTACAAGGCTGTATGAATATTATGTGGAAACTATGGATATTTCTTATCAGAGAGAGCTGCCAAAGCCTCTTCTGATGTATTTTAATTATAATGACAATACCCTTGGCGACAGCCGGAAGGCTTTTGTTTATGCAAGCGTAATCACCTGCAAAGAGAAGGAACCGCAGGTTTATGAAAGTTACCGGGATACCATGGAAAAGTTTGCCCGGGTGAAAATCGCAGAAGGGCAGATGGATGAAAACTATGCGGTTGTTTATCAGGAATTTCTGCTGGATCCACGGACAAAAGAAGAGGCGGAACTGACAGCCGGAAAGTTGTTTACCTACCGTCTTTACTGTGATGATAAAAAGATCCGCAGAGTGATCGTCTGCCACAGTCAGATGAAAAATGAAGAGGTTTACCCATGTATACAGGGCGTGGCATACCCGAGGATTTACACAGATGATGCTGTGATCTTGTTTGAGGATGAAAACCAGAGGCGGTATATGTCAACGGTGCATTATAATCTGAAAAAACTCACAGACGACAGTGCGGCTGTTCCCAGTTTCCTGAAGCTGGGGGCATCGGATCCGGGAGTTCTTCTTTACTATTGTGAAAAGGAAGAAATGTGCTCAGAGAATCTGGAATATTTCCAGAAATTGTCAGATTCTCCTGCATGTACAGATGAGTACAGAAAAAGTATCAGAAAACAGCTTCTTGATTATTATGCAGAACATATTCAGGGAGAGGAGCTTGACCGGTATCTGCATGAAATGGATTACCGGGAATATGCAGAGGTAGACTGTGCAAAGCTTCTGGAAATACTGATTTCCAGAAGGATGTTTCGCCAGGCCATGGGACTTGTAGAGGAGTTTGGCTATGAAGGTCTGGAGCTTGGCAGCCTTCTCAAACTTACAAGCAGGATGATATTAAAAGCGGATATGGCAGAGGATGACGAACTGCTTTCTCTGGCATCAGAAGTATACCGACAGGGAAAATATGATGAAGTGATCCTTCACTATCTGATGCTTTATCGTTTTGGTCCGGTTGACGAGCTTCTTTCTATCTGGAAAAGTGCAAAAGGCTTTGAGATGGACACCTATGATCTGGAAGAAAGAATTCTTTCTCTTCTTATGTTCACATCAGACTACCGCAAAGAGGGAGAGAGTGTTCTGGAATCCTATGTCAAACAGTCAGGCAAGGAGCAGATCACAGGGGCTTATCTTACCCAGGTGGCTTATGGGATCTTTGTAAAAGAATACCCCATGACACGATTTATCAGACAGCGCCTGGAATATGCATGGGAAAATCACTGGCCGGTGAACCGGGTGTGCAGACTTGCGCTTCTGATGGATCTTTCAAAAGAAAAACATATGAAAACAAAACATCGCAGGATGGCGGAAGAAATTCTGGAAGAATGTGCCAGAGATCATCTGGTATTTGGATTTTTCAGGAGGCTGCCTGCGGAACTTCTCAGTCTGTGGCAGCTGGATGATAAAACTTTTGTGGAATGTCATGCCCATCCGGAGGCAAAAGTAACTCTTCAGTATGCGCTTGACGCAGGACTTGGAGGAGAACGGGAATATAAAAGCGAGCCGCTAAAAGAAGTGTATGAGGGTATTTTTACAAAAACATTTACGCTGTTTTACGGAGAAACACTGCATTATTATTTTCGCATTGAAAGAAACGGAGAGGTAAAGGAAACTGTAGAGCGGACTGTTACCATGAAAAAGATAGAGGGGATTCCGGGCAGCAAATATCAGCTTCTGAACCAGCTTCTTTCTGCCAGAAGACTTGGAAAAGTCCGGGAAGTTGAAAAAGGACTGAAGCGTTATCTGCGTCAGGAACAGTATGTGAAGGAAATGTTTGCCATAGAAAAGGAACAGGAAAAATGAATGAAACACGTGATTTGATCATTGGGATTGATTTTGGGAAAAAATACTCACAGATCTGTTACTACGACCGGAAAGCGGAGGAGGCGCGTTCCCTTCCTGTAAAGGTGGGAAGCAGTCTTTATGAAACCCCTACCTGTCTGTGCAGACGGACGGACACTGATCAGGAAGAATACTGTATCGGTCTGGAAGCAGAATATTTTGCCAGAGAAAAGGGTGGATTTTTGCTGGATGATCTTTATGCAGTATCCATGAGCCGGGAAAAAGTCCACGTGGCCGGTGAGGACAGAGAGCCCTGGGAGGTTCTGGGACTTTTTCTCAGTGGAATGTTGAAATTTCCGGGAGTTGCGGAAGTGGAGAAAAATATAAAGTCTCTGACAGTAACTATGGAAACCATGGATTCCATTCAGGTGGAAAATCTTCAGAAGGCAGCAGAATTTCTGGGACTTTCGGAGGAACAGTTCAGTCTTCTGGACTATGAGGAGAGCTTTTATTATTATGTGCTGACTCAGAAGGTGGAAACCTGGAACAGAAGTGTGGGATGGTACAGCTTCAGCAAGGACAAAGTTGTTTTTCGTAAGCTTGTTATGAGTTCGGGAACCAGACCTGTATTTGTACGGCTGGAAAATCCTGTAGAAGCAAAACTCAGAGAGCCTGCTCAGGAAAGAGATGAGGATTTTTACAAATTCGTAAAAGAAACTCTTGGTACAGATCTTTATTCCAGTATCCAGATCAATGGTGAAGGCTTTGACCAGGAGTGGGCTGTAAAATCTGTTAAGCTGCTCTGCTATCAGAAACGAAAGGTATTTTTTGGAAATAATCTCTTTGCAGCAGGAGCCTGCGGCTCAGGAGCGGAAAAACTGATCAATAAAAGATTGAAAGGTTACCGTTATCTGGGAAGCTCCCTTGTTCTCAAAGACGTGGGAATGGAGATGCGGGTCATGGGGGCGCCTGCCTATTATCCTCTTCTGGAGGCTGGAAATAACTGGTATGAAAGCAGGGCATGCTGTGAACTGATCCTGGACAATACCGAGGAGCTTGTTTTTGTGGTGGGAACCATGGGAGAAACAGAAAAAAAGAGAATGGGAATGCTTTTGACAGGACTTCCGAAGCGTCCGAACAAAACGACCAGACTTTTATTAAAGCTTCAGTATATATCCAGAAAAGAATGCAGGATTACGGTAAAGGATCTTGGCTTCGGAGAAATGTTCCCTTCCAGTGGAAAGGAATGGGAAGAAATCGTACAGTGGTAAAGGAGGAGAGTCATTGAGCGGATATATTTTATGTCAGACAAAAACTGCGGATTCTCCGTATTTTATTGAGAATATCAGCACAAATATCTACACGCTGGAAGAGCTGTGCTATTATCTTTTTCACAATCTTTATCTGGTTGATGAAACTGTGATGAATGAAAGGCTGTGTGTCTGGATTCAGGATGAACTGAACCTTCCGAGACTTGCTGCCAGGCTGAAAGCCGGTCTTGGAAAATTTTCCAGTCTGGAAGATGTTCTTTATCCTGTTTTTAAGGAGATCAATTATCTTACCTATGAGGAACTGAAGGTTCTGAATTCCAGGATACAGAAGCTGGACAGAGAATCCCGCCAGGTAAGAGAAAAACAAAAAGGCGATGTTCTGATGGAGAATGGCATGTATGTTCACGCTATTCAGGTTTATCAGAAACTTCTTGAGGAAAATGATCTTGAAGAATACGGACAGGGGCTTACTGCAAAAGTATGCCACAATCTGGGCTGTGCCTTCAGCTATCTTTTTCAGATGGAAAAAGCGCTGGAGTATTTCAGAAAAGAATGGGAGTCAGGCGGAGAGAGAGAAGCCCTGAAAACCTGTCTGCTGGCGCTGCACAGTGTGCGGACAGAGGAAGAGTATAAAAATCAGGCCAGAGAACTGGGGGCGGATGATGAGCTTATGAGTGAGGTGGCAGAAACCCTTAGGATTTTTGCGGCAAAACCGGGAATTACCGTTGAAAAAGAAAAAACGGATGCTCTTCTGGAAAAGTTCACAGGTGAATACCACAGATGTACCGGATCCTAATTGCTTCTATGCACCGGGAACGGAGCGGGCAGTAACGCCGGGCCGTGAATTTTGAACAAAACAGTAGACGAAATGAAATGAATCTGGTAAACTAAGATTATATTTCGGGAGAGATGTATGTCTGTTCCCGCAAAAGATTAGGAGGAATTATCATGTTAGTAAACGCGTCAGAAATGCTGAAAAAAGCTAAAGAAGGCCATTATGCAGTAGGACAGTTCAATATCAATAACCTTGAGTGGACAAAGGCAATCCTTTTAACAGCTCAGGAGAATAACTCTCCGGTTATTCTTGGTGTTTCCGAAGGTGCCGGAAAATATATGGCAGGCTATAAAACTGTTGTTGGTATGGTAAAAGGAATGATCGAAGAACTGAACATTACTGTTCCGGTTGCTCTTCACCTGGATCATGGTAGCTACGAAGGATGCCTGAAATGTGTAGAGGCAGGATTTACTTCCATTATGTTTGATGGTTCCCACTATCCGATCGAAGAGAACGTTGAAAAAACAAAAGAACTTGTTAAGATCGTTGCTGAACACGGAATGTCTCTTGAGGCAGAAGTTGGTTCCATCGGCGGTGAGGAAGACGGCGTTGTAGGTATGGGCGAGTGCGCAGATCCGAAGGAATGTAAGATGGTTGCAGACCTGGGAATCGATTTCCTGGCAGCAGGTATCGGAAACATTCACGGAAAATATCCGGAAAACTGGGCTGGATTAAGCTTTGAAACTCTGGATGCAATTCAGCAGCTTACAGGAGATATGCCACTGGTACTTCACGGCGGCACAGGAATCCCGGCTGACATGATCAAAAAAGCTATTGACCTTGGCGTATCCAAGATTAACGTAAATACAGAGTGTCAGATTGCTTTCGCAGAGGCTACACGTAAATACATCGAAGAGGGCAAAGATCAGCAGGGCAAAGGATTTGACCCGCGTAAACTTCTTGCTCCGGGATTCGAAGCAATCAAGGCAACTGTAAAAGAAAAAATGGAACTTTTTGGTTCTATTGACAAAGCCTGAATAAAAACGCAATAAAATAATTATAAAAGAGCTGCGGTATTGAACTGGTTCAGAGAAGTGCTGTTCCTGTCAGGTACGGCAGCTTTTTTCATTGTTTCAGATATGTTGTACAACAGGAAAGATTCTATGACAGAAAAGAATGAAATAGTTTTAATGGATTTTACCGGAGTTTACAAAGAGCAGGAATTTTACAGGGGAGAAAACATTTCCTGGGTGGATGTGCAGGGACTTTCCGGATGCAGCTGCTACTGTGACGGGGAAGCTCAGGAAATACTGGAAAAGAAAATTGAAGATCTGTCGGTAAAAGGCATTCATTTTGTGGATTCCGGGAACTATCATTATATGAGCCTGCTCTGGCTGAAAAAAGTACAGGCGCCGTTTCGTCTGCTGGTATTTGACAATCATACGGATATGCAGCCACCTGCGTTTGGAGGGCTTCTGTCCTGTGGAGGATGGGCGGCAGAGGCTTTAAAGCTTCTTCCGTTTCTGCAGGAATTGATCCTTGTAGGGCCGGACAGAGAGGCCTATGAACAGACGGAGAAAGAGAGCAGAAAAAAGGTCCGTTTTCTTTCCAGGGAAGATCTGCGAGAGATGACGGAACCGGAAAAGAAAAATTTTTTTGAAGAGATTTCCGGTGAGTTTCCCCTTTATATTTCTGTGGATAAGGATGTGCTTCGTCCCGGAGATGCTGTGACTGCATGGAGTCAGGGAGATATGACGGCAGAGGAGCTGGAAAATATTCTCAGGGCTGTGTGCAGCCGACAGGAGCCGGCAGGAATGGATGTATGCGGAGAATGTGATGCCGGAGAAAACGGAACCTGTAATGACAGGGTAAACGGGATGCTGCTGAACGTATGGAGAGACTGGAGGGATTCCCATGAAAAATGAACTTTTTACCATTGGACCTTTAACGGTATATGGCTATGGTTTTATGATTGCAGTGGGCGTGCTGGCGGCATGGTTGACGGCAGAGTACCGGGCAAAAAAATACCGTGCAGATACAGATCAGATATTTTTTCTGGTAGCATGGTGTCTGCTGGGAGGACTTCTGGGGGCCAAGATTCTGTTCTGGATCACAGAATGGAAGGAAATTGCAGAGGATCCGGGATTCATTTTAAGAACAATGACAGACGGATTTGTTGTTTATGGAGGAATTATAGGAGGAATTATCGCAGGCTGGCTGTACAGCAGGATAACAAAACTGAATTTCCTGAAATATTTTGATCTTCTGATCCCCTCTGTGGCTCTGGCTCAGGGATTTGGAAGGATCGGCTGCCTTCTGGCAGGCTGCTGTTACGGAAAAGAGACTTCCGGATGGCCGTCCATTACTTTTCATGATTCTGATTTTGCCCCTAACGGAGTGGCTTTGGTTCCCACCCAGATTTATTCCAGCGTACTTGACTTTGTACATTTTGGGATTCTGTTATGGATTGCCCGGAACAAAAAAGCAGACGGACAGGTAGCTGCCTGCTATATGATTTTTTACAGTGCAGGGCGGTTTGTGCTGGAATTTTTCAGAGGAGATCTGATCAGAGGAAGTGTGGGAGTTCTGTCCACATCCCAGTTTATCAGTCTCTTTGTGATGGCGGCAGGGCTTGTCATGCTTGGGATGACAACTGTAAGAGCCGGAAGAAAATAAAAAAGGAGTACAGGTTCTTTAAACAGAAGGATCTGTGCTTTTTTTGTCGAAAACTTTTACTTGACAATAAGAAGAAATTATAATAGCATATACATATAAAAACGAACATAAGTTTGCTGAATTAATGAAGAACAATGATAAGGAGAAGTGGGATCATGGTAAATGAAGAGAAGCAGAAGGCGCTGGAATCAGCGCTTACACATATTGAAAAACAGTACGGAAAAGGCTCTGTTATGAAACTGGGAGAATCCGGTGCCCATATGCAGGTGGAGACGATTCCTACCGGCTCTCTGGGGCTTGATATTGCTCTTGGAGTGGGCGGTGTGCCCAAGGGACGTATTGTGGAGATCTACGGACCGGAATCCAGTGGTAAAACAACTGTTGCCCTGCACATGGTAGCAGAGGTTCAGAAGCGTGGCGGAATTGCAGGATTTATTGATGCGGAGCATGCTCTCGACCCTGTCTATGCCAAAAATATCGGCGTAGATATTGACAATCTTTATATTTCTCAGCCGGATAATGGAGAACAGGCTCTGGAGATCACGGAAACTATGGTGCGTTCCGGCGCTCTGGATATTGTGATCGTGGACTCTGTAGCAGCCCTTGTTCCGAAGGCGGAGATCGAGGGAGAGATGGGGGACAGCCATGTGGGTCTTCATGCACGTCTGATGTCACAGGCTCTCCGTAAGCTGACTGCTGTGATCAGCAGATCCAACTGTGTGGTTATCTTTATCAACCAGCTCCGTGAGAAAGTAGGAGTAATGTTTGGAAATCCTGAAACAACAACAGGTGGCCGGGCGCTGAAATTCTATGCATCTGTGCGTCTTGATGTCAGAAGAGGAGAAACTCTGAAACAGAGCGGTGAGATGGTGGGAAACCATACTAAGGTAAAAGTAGTTAAAAATAAGGTTGCTCCGCCGTTTAAACAGGCAGAGTTTGATATTATGTTCGGAACCGGAATTTCCAGAGAGGGAGAGATTCTTGACCTGGCGGCAGAGTGTTCTGTGGTAAATAAAAGCGGCGCATGGTATTCCTATCAGGGAGAAAAGATCGGTCAGGGACGTGAGAATGTGAAGGTATTTCTTAAAGAACATCCGGAAATATGTGAAGAAATAGAAAAAAAGGTAAGGATCCATTACCATCTTCTTCCGGGAGAAGAAGGAGAGGCGGAAACTGCAGGAGCAGACAAAGAAAGTGCTTCCCCGGCGGAATCTGATGAGATCTGATAAGACAGAATGATGATGGAAATTCAGGAAGAGCAGAGACAGGCGCGAAAAAAAGCCATGAAGCTTCTGGAACGCATGGACCGGACAGAAAAGGGACTCAGCGACCGACTTTTGCAGGCAGGGTTTTCCGAGCAGGCGGTCCTGGATGCAGTGGCTTATGTAAAAAGCTATGGATATATTAATGACAGCAGATATGCATTAAATTATATTACATACCGTATCCATGAAAAAAGCAGGCAGAAGATCTTTCAGGAGCTTTATGCAAAAGGAATTGACAGAGAAACGGCTTCCGAAGCGTGGGAGCAGGCGTGTCACCTTGAAGAACCTGACGAAAGGATGATACTGAGGCGAACCATAGAGAAAAGATATAGTCCGGGTACAGAGTTGGACGAGAAGGAGATGCGCCGTCTGTACGGGTATCTGGCAAGGCGGGGGTTCCGGTCAGGAGAAATTTCCTCTGTTTTGGAGGAAATGGAAATCAGTTTTCATAAAAATTATGGCAACAAATAGGTAGAAAAACTTGACAGATTTCTCAAAAACAGATAAACTTGTATTGTTGTATTTGTACAATGAAAACTAAATAAGGAGGTGCTCCTGTGACAACTATCATCATAAGTGTAATTGTCGCTGTAGTGGTCGCACTGCTTATTGCGGTTCCTCTTACTTGCAAGCTTGCTGTCGAAAATAAGGCAAAAAAGGACGCCGAGGTTGTCGGCACAGCAGAAGACAGAGCAAGAAGCATCATAGATGAAGCTTTAAAAACTGCTGAAACAAAAAAAAGAGAAGCTTTATTGGAAGTGAAGGAAGAATCTCTCCGTACAAAAAATGAACTGGAGAAAGAAACCAAGGAACGCAGAAATGAGCTGCAAAAATACGAGAGACGTGTTTTATCCAAGGAAGAATCCGTAGATAAAAAAGCGGATATCGTAGAAAAGCGTGAGACTGAATGCACAGCAAAAGCTGCTGAACTGCAAAAAAGAGAAAAGAAAGTAGAAGAGCTTGAACAGAAGGGAGTACAGGAACTGGAAAGAATTTCCGGTCTGACCTCCGAACAGGCAAAAGACGAGTTACTGAAAACTGTAGAAGACGATGTAAAAGTGGATGTGGCAAGACTCTATAAGGAGCTTGAAAACCGCGCCAAGGAAGAAGCAGGCAAGAAAGCCAAGGAATATGTGGTAAATGCCATTCAGAAATGTGCTGTGGATCATGTATCAGAGACAACAATCTCTGTAGTACAGCTTCCAAGCGATGAAATGAAGGGCAGGATTATCGGACGTGAAGGACGAAATATCCGTACTTTGGAAACACTGACAGGTGTTGATCTGATTATCGATGATACTCCTGAGGCTGTTGTTCTTTCTGCATTTGATCCGATCCGAAGAGAAGTGGCAAGAGTTGCTCTTGAAAAGCTGATTGTTGACGGTCGTATTCATCCGGCAAGAATCGAAGAGATGGTGGAAAAGGCTCAGAAAGAAGTGGAAGTGCAGATTCGCGAAGACGGCGAAAATGCAGCCATGGACGTAGGAGTACATGGAATCCATCCAGAGCTTCTGAAGCTTCTTGGACGAATGAAATTCCGTTCCAGTTATGGACAGAATGCATTGAAACATTCCATTGAGGTTGCACAGCTTTCCGGAATCCTGGCAGGTGAAATCGGCGTGGATGTCCGTATGGCCAAGAGAGCCGGACTTCTTCATGATATTGGAAAATCCATTGATCATGAGGTGGAAGGATCTCATATTCAGATTGGAGTGGATCTTTGTAAGAAGTATAAAGAATCTGCTGTCGTGATCAATACAGTTGCATCCCATCATGGTGATGTAGAGCCGGAATCTCTTGTTGCATGTATTGTACAGGCTGCTGACGCAATTTCTGCGGCAA
The DNA here is from genome assembly GCF_028767025.1 of Blautia sp. XA-2221. GTDB lineage: Bacteria > Bacillota > Clostridia > Lachnospirales > Lachnospiraceae > Blautia_A. Next base: position 24,996 of record NZ_JAJQXX010000012.1, on the reverse strand, counting down.
GGCCGGGCGCAAGAAGAGAAACACTGGAAACCTATACCAACAGACTGAAACAGCTGGAGGATATCACCAATGAATTCAAGGGAGTAGACAAGTCCTTTGCTATTCAGGCGGGCAGAGAGATTCGCGTAATGGTAGTGCCAGAGCATGTAACAGATGCAGATATGGTTCTGCTGGCAAGAGATATTGCGAAACAGATTGAAGCTGAACTGGAATATCCGGGACAGATTAAAGTCAATGTGATTCGTGAGAGCAGAGCAGTAGACTACGCGAAATAATTCTGACAGGTCATGCACCATTGTTCATTAAATGAAGTATATAAGCCGTGTGAAAGAAATTTCACACGGCTTTTTGCGTGGGAAGAGAGGCGCGTGAAAGGAACAGACATATTTTGGACACCAGTCCCGTAAACTGGTACAGGGTGAGGATATGAAAAAAAGACTGGAATTGTACAGAAGGGGAAGACTTCCTGTATACTGGCTTTTCTTTTTTGGCTTTTTTATGGGAGTGATCATTCCAAATGTAATGTGGAAATATGAATGGCATCAGAAAACAGCGGCTTCTCTGTATCTGCTGGCAGCTTTTGCTGATAGCAGTCTTGATAAGAGCGAATATTTTTGGCAGGTACTTAAAATGAGGGGAAATGTATTTCTGATTTCAGCCCTTTGTGGAGTGTCTGTATTTGGAGCGCCTTTGGCTGTGATGGGGATTTTGTATATGGGTGTCCGTACCGGGCTTCTTCTTACCATGTCAATTCTTCAGTTTGGACTTCAGGGTGGGATTGTAGGATTGGGAGCTATGTTTCCTCAGTATCTTTTATATTTTCCCTGTTTTTTCTGGCTGATGTGGCTGGTATACCGGCAGTCGCTGGAAATCTGGAAGAGTCGTGGGCTGATATCCGGAGAAGTATCTGTCTATGCACTTCGTGTTTTTTTATGCACAGTGGTATTCCTGGGTGGTGTTTTGCTGGAAACATGGTGCAATCCTCCGGTGATGGAGGTTCTGATGAAGAGTCTGGACCTTTTCTGAAACGGAAGAGAAGTATGAAAAGTGCTTTGATTTTAAGAAAAACCAGTGTATAATGTATGATACACGACTTATGATCGAGGCTTGATGAACGGTAATTCAAAATCGGAATGGACGGCGGAAATAAAAATGGAAAAGTTTATCAATGATTTTATTGAATATCTTCACAATGAAAAAAATACATCTGGAAATACTGAGGTTTCCTATCAGCGTGATCTGAAAAAAATGGCTGCATATTTTGAAAAAAAGGGAATCCTCTATGCAGATGAAGTAACAGAATCGGACCTGAAGGGGTATATCGGTGAAATGAGAAAAGCGGATTTTGCTGCTTCTACCATATCCAGAAATATTGCATCCATCAGAGCCCTGTTTCATTATCTGTTTAAAAAAGGTGTGGTTTCCGGGGATCCTTCTGAAAATTTAAGAGCACCCAGAATAGAAAAGAAAATGCCGGAAATTCTGACTGTACAGGAAGTAGACAGGCTTCTGCGCCAGCCTGATCTCCGAACCGGCAAGGGCATCAGAGATAAAGCGATGATGGAGCTTCTTTATGCTACCGGGATGCGTGTCAGTGAACTGCTGACCCTTAAAACAGAGGATGTGAATTTAAGTTTTGGATATGTGATCTGCCATGACAATGGAAAGGAACGTGTGATTCCCATTGGAAATGTCAGCCGTGATATGCTACAGAAATATATGGATGAGGCAAGAGATTTTTTTGTAAAGAATCAAGGAGAAAACGCTCTTTTTACAAATTGTTCCGGAAAGCCAATGAGCAGGCAGGGATTCTGGAAGATCCTGAAAGGATATGCAGAGAATGCGGGAATCCACAGAGATATTACGCCCCATACACTTCGACATTCATTTGCAGTCCATATGCTGCAGAATGGGGCAGACATAAAAAGTGTACAGGAAATGCTTGGCCATTCTGATATTTCTTCCACCCAGATGTATCTGGGACTGGATACCATAAAAATGAGAGATGTTTATATGAAAGCACACCCCAGAAGCTGAAAGCCGGGGTGTGCTATTTTATAGACTGTAAGTATTAATAAAATCAAAGAATTCTTACATACAGACTGCCACTGTCTGCACTACGGGTATAGCGGACAGGCAGTGGGTGTTGTTTATAGTATCCGGACAGTAGTTTAAAAATATCAGCACATTTCTGCAATCGTATACAGAAGTTGCTCTGTATCTTCCCATCCAAGACAGGGATCTGTAATGGATTTTCCGTAAATATGATTTCCTCCGATTTTTTGATTTCCGGATTCAATATAGCTTTCGATCATCAGCCCTTTTACCAGAGTTTTTAACTCAGGATCTACAAGGCGGCTGTGAAGAACTTCTTTGGCAATACGAATCTGCTGTTCGTACTGTTTATTGGAGTTGGAGTGATTGGTATCAATGATCACAGCCGGGTTGTGCAGATTCTTTTCCTGATATCTTTCCCAGAGAAGACGAAGATCCTCATAATGATAGTTGGGAATCGCCTCTCCGTGTTTGTTTACTGCGCCTCTCAAAATAGTGTGTGCGAGAGGATTTCCTGTGGTTTCTACTTCCCAGCCTCTGTAAATGAAACGGTGTGAGCCCTGAGCGGCAGTAACAGAATTAAGCATTACGCTGAAATCACCGCTGGTAGGATTTTTCATACCTGCAGGAACCTCCATACCGCTGACTGTCAGGCGGTGCTGCTGATCCTCAACAGAACGTGCGCCTACTGCAACGTAGGAAAGCAGATCGGAAAGATAACGGTAATTTTCAGGATAAAGCATTTCATCTGCGCAGGTAAAACCGCTTTCCTGAATGGCTCGGATATGCATTTTTCGGATGGCGACCAGTCCGGCAAGCATATTGGGCTTCTTTTCCGGATCAGGCTGATGGACCATTCCCTTATATCCTTCCCCTGTAGTACGCGGCTTGTTGGTGTACACTCTGGGGATGATCAGGACTTTATCTGAAATTTTGTCCTGAACTTTACGCAGGCGAAGAAGATAGTCGCACACAGCATCCTCATTATCTGCGGAACAGGGACCGATAATGGCAAGAAATTTGTCTGATTTTCCGGTAAATACGTCACGTATCTCCTGATCCCTTTTTTCTTTTAATGTCTGAATGGCAGAGTTTACCGGATATTCGTTCCGGATATCCTCTGGTGTCGGTAATTTTTTGATAAATGAAAAGCTCATAATAATAGTTCCTCCTCGACAATATTATATACGATTCTTTATCTGTTGTCGATACAGAAGCTATTCAAAGCGGTACAGCGCAGCGATATGAAGACCGCTTAAAAGGATTTCGCTTATGAGGATCCCGTAGAGGTAGCCGCGGATTCCCATTACAGGAACTGCAAAAAGTACAAAAGAAATTCTTACCAGAATCCCTGCAGCATTGTGGATCAGACTTCGGATATTTTTTCCAAGACCGTGAAGGATACTGACCAGGGCTGTATTCATATACAAAAAAGGGCAGATAAAGGACATGGTACGGATATAAACCCCTGCAGTGGGGCTGTGAAAGAGAAACTTGCCAAGAAAAGGACCAAAAAGAAAAAATCCTGCCGCACAGATCAGTCCGAGAGTCATACAGCCGGTACAGGCCTTTCCTGTGATATGGCGGATTCTCCTGCGAAAGCCAAGAGCCTGCATTTCTGCCACTGATGGCATGAGCATGACAGAGGCGGAATTTGTAATCGTGGAGGGAAAAAGGATCAGAGGAAGAGCCATTCCTGTAAATATTCCGTAAACGCCCAGAGAATCGGAAGGGGACATGCCATAAAGCTGCAGCCTCTGTGGGATCAGGACTACCTCGATACTCCCAAGCAGTGTCAGAAGCACACGGTTCAAAGTAAGAGGAAAAGAAGTATGGAAAATATCCCTGAGTCTTGCTGTGAAACGGGTTGCATGAAAAAAGGAATACTGTTCACGTGAAAACTCCACTGCGATCATCAGAAGACCGGCAGATGCGGCGAAAAGCTCTGAAATAAGAGCGCCACCTGCGGCAATGGAAGCAGTAAGAGGTCTGTTTTGAGAAATCAGGATATGGCAGATCAGAAAGGAGGAACCTGTCCGTACAAGCTGTTCCAGCAGCTGCAGTCCGGAAGGAATTCCGGTTTTTTTTCTGGCGAAATAATAGCTGTTGATACATGAATGAACAGCGCTTAAAGGAAAACTGAAAGAAATAATACGCAACAGCGGCTCTGTAAGAGGCTGCTTCAGAATCTGACCGGAAAAAAAGCCGGAATTTGTATACAGGATCCATGCAGTTCCCACAGAAAGTGAAAATGCGGTAAGAATTCCTGTACAGAAGATATTTTTTGCTTCTCTGTGGTGTCTCAGGGCAGTCTGAGAAGCAATCAGACGATTCAGGGCAGTCTGTATGCCGGAGGTGGTAAGGGCAAGTACAAGATTCTGCAGAGGAACCATAAGCTGATACAGTCCCAGTCCCTGAGCACCAATAGAATGTGACAGGAATATTCTATAGAAGAAGCCGATGATCCTGCTGGCAAGTCCTGTGCAGGTCAGGATAAAAGTTCCCTTAAAAAAATTCTGTTTTGACATAACAATATCCTGATAACTTTTTGTAAATATATGCAAAAAATAACCTTGACAGAACGGTGAGTATCTGTTACTGTAATTACAGTAAATCCGACAAAAATACTGGGAATTAAAAGAGGTGAGCAGATGAAGCTGTCAACAAGGGCAATATACGGGCTTCGAGCTATGATTGACCTGGGAGTATACAGTGAACAGGAAGCTGTTTCCATTCAGAGTATTGCCGGAAGACAGAATATTTCAGTCAGCTATCTGGAACAGTTAATGGCAAAGCTTAAACGTGCAGGGCTGGTGGAAAGTACCAGAGGCGCATGTGGAGGTTACCGCCTGGGAAGACCGGCAGATGAGATTTCTGTTGGCGATATTCTGAGGATTCTGGAAGGCGGTCTGGAAGCGGCACAGTGTCCGGGTACGTCCCCTGAGGAAAATTGTGAGACAAAGGATATCTGTGTGGCAAAGCTTGTATGGAAGCGGATCAATGACAGTATTACCCAGGCAGTAGATACTCTGATGCTTGGTCAGTTAATAGAAGAAAGCAGAAAAAAACAGGAAGAAAAAATGTAACATTGTTTATTAGTGCAGGAGGACAGAGATTATGAATAAATTGATTTATCTTGACAATGCAGCTACCACAAAGACGGCTCCTGAGGTTGTTGAGGCAATGCTGCCATATTTTACAGAATATTATGGAAATCCATCAAGTGTATATGATTTTGCGGCTCACAGCAAGGAGGCAGTGACAAAAGCCAGAGAGCAGATCGCAGGTGTTCTGAAGGCGAAACCGGAAGAAATCTATTTTACTGCCGGCGGCTCCGAATCTGACAACTGGGCATTAAAGGCTGCTTTTGAAGCATACAAAGCAAAAGGTAATCACATAATTACAACAAAGATAGAGCATCATGCTATTCTTCATACATGTGAATATCTGGAAAAAAGAGGCGCAAAGATCACCTACCTTGATGTAGATGAAAACGGAATCGTCTGTCCGGAAGAGCTGGAAAAAGCCATTACTCCGGAAACAATCCTGATTTCCATTATGTTTGCAAATAATGAGATTGGTTCCATTCAGCCTATCAAAGAAATCGGAATGATCGCAAGAGAGCATGGAATTCTCTTCCATACAGACGCGGTTCAGGCCTTTGGACAGCTTCCTATTGATGTAGATGAATGTAATATTGATATGCTTAGTTCCAGCGCTCATAAGATCAACGGACCTAAGGGCATCGGATTTCTGTACATCCGCAAAGGCGTAAAGATCCGCTCCTTTGTACACGGCGGAGCCCAGGAGCGCAAGCGTCGTGCAGGAACAGAAAATGTTCCGGGAATTGTAGGATATGGCGTTGCGGCAGAGCGGGCACTTAATACAATGGAAGAGCGTACCTCAAAGGAAATTGAGCTGAGAGATTATCTGATCAGCAGGCTGACATCAGAGATTCCTTACGTGAAGCTGAACGGAGATCCGGTGAAGAGACTTCCGAACAATGTGAATGTAAGCTTTCAGTTTATTGAAGGCGAATCCCTGCTTCTGATGCTTGACGGCTATGGCATCTGCGGTTCCAGCGGCTCTGCCTGTACGTCAGGATCTCTTGATCCGTCCCATGTGCTTCTGGCTATCGGACTTCCTCATGAGATCGCTCATGGTTCCCTTCGCCTGACACTCAGCGAAGAGACAACAAAAGAAGATCTGGATTACACAGTTGAAAAACTGAAAGAAATTGTTCAGAATCTGAGAAATATGTCACCTCTTTATGAGGATTTTATAAAGAAACAGAAATAAAAAACTGTATTCAGGATATCTGGATCCTGAAAGAACACAGGGACAGAGATAAAACAGGATATTACCACATAACAGGAGGAAATAAATTATGTACAGCGAAAAAGTTATGGATCATTTTCAGAATCCGAGAAATGTAGGAGAAATTGAGGACGCCAGCGGAGTTGGAACAGTCGGAAATGCAAAATGCGGAGATATTATGAGAATCTTTCTTGACATTGATGACGAAACTCATATTATTAAAGATTGCAAGTTTAAGACCTTTGGCTGCGGCGCTGCAGTGGCAACCAGCAGTATGGCAACAGAGCTTGTGATCGGAAAGACTATTGAAGAGGCGATGAAGGTGACAAATAAGGCGGTTATGGAAGCTCTTGACGGACTTCCGCCGGTAAAGGTTCACTGTTCACTTCTTGCAGAGGAAGCAATCCATGCAGCACTCTGGGACTATGCTCAGAAGAACCATATTGTGATCGAGGGGCTTTCCAAACCAAAATCTGACATTCATGAGGGTGAAGAGGAAGCAGAGGAAGAGTATTAAGAAAAAGGCTGTGACAGACAGAGTTTGGAAATATTCCATAAGGAATAGGACCGAAGGCTGCTGTTGCAGCCTTGCTCTGCTTATATTATAAAGTGATATTGCGAGGTGGAAGTTTGACTGGACTTACAGAGAAACAGGTAAAAGAGAGGATTGAAGCAGGGCAGACCAATGCTGATGAAAATCCCAATACCAGAACCTACAAGCAGATTGTAAAAGAAAATACTCTGACATTTTTTAACTTTCTGAACCTTGTACTGCTTGTTCTGGTTCTTATGGTAGGCTCGTTTAAAAATGCATTTTTTGTATGTATTATCATTATCAATACGCTGATTGGAATCGCGCAGGAGATCCGGGCAAAAAAAACAATTGACAAGCTGGCGATTCTCACAGCCAAAAAGTCCATTGTTCTGAGAGAGGGAAAGAAATGGACCGTTCCTACAGAAGAACTTGTTCTGGATGATATTGTGTGCCTGAAAACAGGAGATCAGGTTCCGGCAGACGCCAGGATACTGGAAGGAAGTCTGGAGGTAAATGAATCTCTTTTAACAGGAGAGGCGGACAATCTTCCGAAGAATCCCGGAGACGAGCTGTTTTCGGGAAGCTTTGTAACCTCCGGTGAGGCTTCATGTCAGATCATCCATGTAGGAAAAGACAATTATGCTTCTCAGATCACCAGTGAGGCAAAGGAATTTAAACGTCATAATTCAGAATTGAGAAACTCTCTGAATATTATCCTTAAAGTCATCAGTATTATTATTGTACCTATTGGCGCTTTGCTGTTTTATAAACAGTATTATATGGTGGGCGACAGCTTCAGGGATTCCATTGTAAGTATGGTCGCAGGTGTTCTGGGAATGATCCCTGAAGGCCTTGTGCTTCTTACAAGCGTTGCCCTGACACTTGGAGCCCTTGTACTTGCAAACAAAAAAACACTGGTACAGGAGCTGTACTGTATTGAAACTCTGGCAAGAGTAGATACGCTCTGTCTGGACAAAACCGGAACCATCACAGAAGGCAGTATGTGCGTGGAGCGTATAGAGCCGTTTATCCGGAGCAGGAAATGCCAGTCATTCGGGAAAAACCGGATGGAAGAAGGAACTTCTGCGGAAGCGTCATCACAGCAGGATGCGCCTGTGACAGAAAAAACCGGACAGGAAGAAGCATCTGGAACGAAAAAAACAGACCAGCCGGAATCTGTAGCAGAAACAGGAAATACAGAAAAAATAACAGAATCCCCTAATGCTGAAAATACAGAAAATGAGAGACGGGAAGAACTGGTTTCAGAAGAACCGAAAGCCGTTGACCTGAAGGAAATCGAAGAGATTATGTGCAGTCTTATGCATGTACTTCGTGATGAGAACGCTACGGCAAATGCTCTCAGGAAGCGTTTTCCTGCAAGACCAGTTATGGCCTGTGAGCATGTGATACCGTTTTCTTCTGACCGTAAATACAGCGGAGCAGTGTTTGCGGAAAAGGGCACTTATCTTATGGGAGCAGTGCAGTTCCTTTTTCCGGAAAATAATCAGGACATGATCCGTCAGGCTCAGAAATATGCCGAAGAGGGTCTGAGAGTTCTTGTTCTTGCTCACAGTCCGGAAAAGTCCGAAGGTACGGAGCTTCCAAAAGACCTGGAGCCGGTAGCGTTTCTGCTTCTGACAGATGTGATCCGTGAGGAAGCACCGGATACGCTGAAGTTTTTTGACAGCCAGGAAGTTGATCTGAAAGTGATTTCAGGAGACGATCCTGTAACTGTAGCAGCTATTGCAAGACGCGCCGGACTGAAAAATGCAGATCAGTATGTGGACGCCACTACACTTCTCACAGAACAGGACGTACAGCGTGCAGTTTCAGAGTACAGTGTGTTTGGTCGTGTAACACCTCAGCAGAAAAAACAGATGGTTCAGGCACTCAAAAGCCAGGGGCATACAGTTGCCATGACCGGTGACGGTGTGAATGATGTTCTTGCGCTGAAAGAAGCTGACTGCAGTATTGCCATGGCTCAAGGAAGTGATGCTGCAAAGAATATTGCAAATGTGGTGCTGCTGGATTCTAATTTTGTATCCATGCCCCATATTGTAAATCAGGGCCGCCGGGTAGTAAATAATATCCGTACCGCAGCATCCATGTTCCTGATCAAAACCATGTTTTCTGTTATGCTGTCCATTCTGACCATCTTTTTTGGAAATGCATATCCGTTTGAACCAATACAGATGTCTCTTATCAGCGCCTGTGCAGTAGGTATTCCAACATTCCTTCTTGCTCAGGAAAACAATTACGATAAGATCGATCATACGTTCCTGAGACATGTATTTCTGAATGCATTTCCGGCAGCGATCACTATAAGCTCCTGTGTGTTTACCATTATGCTGGTATGCCAGAATGTATACCATTCCAATGCCATGCTGAATACAGCTTGTGTTCTGGTAACTGGATGGAACTATATGGCAGCGCTGAAAACTGTGTATGCGCCTCTGAACCGTTACAGGAAAGTGATTATTTATGGAATGCAGTTTATTTTCTTTGCTGCAGCAGTTATTTTCCAGAAGCTGCTTTCTCTTGGCTCTCTGGACTTTGGCATGATCATTCTGGTGTTTATCCTTATGACCTTTGCTCCGGTTCTGATTGATGTGATCACCGGATGGATACGGAATATTTACGCCCGGTCACTGGACAAAGAAAATCCAGGTCCAGTTGCCGCTTTTCTTACAAAACTTCAAAACGGAAAAAATTCATAAATCAACAGGATCCTCTTCAGAGTTGCGGGGGATCCTTTTTTTGAGCGAAAATATACAGGCACGGACAGTTTTTGCGTATGGATACTTACGGATTTTATTATGTAAATTAGGCGTTTGCTTATTTTTATACAAATAATTAAAAAACACAATATAATCATTGAATATATTAATAATATATGATAAAATCCAAGAAGAAAGGTTGAAATTTATGGAATTTAAACAGTTAGAGTCATATATTGCCATTGTAAAATATAAAAATCTTACAACAGCTGCAGAGTCACTTGGAATTTCTCAGCCAACGATCAGCATTCATCTGAAAAATCTGGAGGAAGAACTGCATACCAGGCTGATCATCCGCACTGCCAAAAACTTTGAGGTGACCCAGAGAGGACAGGAGTTTTTTGTATGCGCCCAGAATATTCTGAAGCTTCGGGATGATCTGGTGAACAGCTGGAACGGCAGGGAGGCAGAGATCATCCGCATGGGAGTTTCCACGATACCTTCTGCATATATTTTGCCGGAGGTACTGCCTGCTTTTGGAAAAGAACATGAAAATGTATACTTTTCTATTGACCAGATGGACAGCCAGAAGGTGATTGACGAGGTACATAAAGGAACTTATGACCTTGGACTGGTGGGAATGAAAACCGAGGACGAGCTTCTGGCATTTGAGCAGTTTTACCGGGACAGGCTTGTGGTGATCACACCTGTAAAAGAGAAATTTCTCAGAATGAAGGAGCAGACAGAAATGTCTGTGGAAATTCTGTTTCAGGAACCGATGATTCTTCGTGAGGAGGGCAGCGGAAGCGGAAAAAGTGCAGGAAGATATCTGGAAAAAATGGGGATAAAAGAAGAAAAACTTCATGTTGCAGCCAGGATCAATGACCAGGAATCAATAAAAAATCTGGTGGCAGGAGGCCTGGGGATTTCCATTGTATCCGAAAAGGCTGTGAAGGATTATGTAGAATCCAGACGGCTTCTTCAGTTTAGTCTGCCGGAGGAGTTTTCAGGAAGAGAGTTTTATATTGTGTACCAGAAAAACTATATTTTAAAAGAATGTGCAGAGGAATTTATAAAGTTTCTGAAGTCATATCAGAAGTGAGCTGGGTGGCATCGCCATAAAGGGAAAACAGCTTAAAACAGGTGGCGGGGTGGAGAAACAGAAGAGATATCCAGGCACGAAAAAAGGAAGGAGATATGAAATGATCCAGTTACCGAAAAATTTTGAAACTTATGCGGAGGCCAGAAAGGCAGGATTTCTTCGTATGAAACAATTAAAGGAGTCAGGAAAAAAAGTGGTTGGTATTTTTTGCTCCTTTGTACCTACCGAGTTGATTGAGGCTGCAGGAGGAACAGCTGCTCCTCTGTGTGCTACAAGCGAGGAACCAATACCGGCAGCAGAGGCGGATCTGCCTAAAAATCTCTGCCCTCTTATTAAGGCAAGCTATGGTTTTGCTCTGACAGACACCTGTCCTTATTTTTATTTTTCGGATTTTATTGTAGGAGAGACAACCTGCGACGGAAAGAAAAAAATGTTTGAGCTGATGAACAATATCAAGGAAACTTACGTGATGCAGCTTCCGGCAAGAAGAGATGAGGCTGCCCTTGACGCATGGGAAAAAGAGGTGGTGCGCTTCTGGAAAAAACTGGAGGATTTTTACGGAATCACCATTACAGAGGAGGATGTAAAAAAAGCCATTCGTCTGAAAAACCGGGAGCGTGAGGTAATGCTTCGTTTTCTGGAACTGGGCAAGTTAAATCCGGCGCCGATTTCCGGCTATGAAATGGGAACAAGACTGGACGGTCTTGGTTTTAATCCGGATATTGAGGAACGCTGCAGGATCATTGAGGCAAGAACAGAAGAAGTGATAAAAGACTGGGAAGAAAATTACAGGGGTAAATCATCAAAACGTCCGAGAATCCTGATCACCGGCTGTCCTAACAGCGGAATCCGTGAAAAGACCATTAAAGTGATAGAGGAACTTGGAGCGGATGTAGTGGCGTTTGACTGCTGTAACGGTACCCGTGAAAAAGTGGAAAAGGTAGACGAAGCTCTTCCTGCTGCAAGAGCTCTTGCAAAAAAATACCTGAATATCAACTGTTCAGTTATGAGCCCAAATGAAACCCGTATGGATTATATCAGCAATATGATCGACGAGTACCAGGTAGACGGTGTTCTGGAACTGATCCTCTGTGCCTGTCATACCTATTCCATTGAGGCTTATAATGTAAAGAAAACAGCAATGGCAAAAAATGTGCCTTATCTGATGATTGAAACAGATTACTCCAAAGCAGACAGCGGGCAGATCAATACCCGACTGGAGGCGTTCCTGGAGACGATCAGTCAGTTTAAATAAAAAAGGAATAAGAGAAAGGTGGATATGATTATGAAAAAAACAGTAGATGCAATGGGAGATGCCTGTCCAATCCCTGTAGTAAAAACAAAAAAAGCAATAGAAGAGCTGAAAGTGCAGGGAGGCACAGTAGAAACTTTTGTAGATAATGAGATTGCAGTACAGAATCTGACAAAGCTTGGAAAGAACTGCGGTTATTCTGTTCTTTCTGAAAAGCTGGAAGAAAAGAAGTTCCGTGTTGAAATCCAGGTAACAGCAGGAGAGTCAGATCAGATGCAGGAACAGGATAATTCCTGTATTCCGGATATGAGACGCAAGAACACGGTAGTGGTAATATCTTCCCAGTGTATGGGAGAGGGCGATCCGGAGCTTGGAACGGCACTGATGAAAAGCTATATTTATACGCTTTCTCAGCAGGATCAGCTTCCGGCTACCATACTGTTTTATAACAGCGGGGTGAAGCTGGCCTGCGAGGAAGCGCCCACACTGGAAGATCTGAAGAGCTTGGAGGCTCAGGGAGTGGAGATCCTTGCCTGCGGAACCTGCCTGAATTTTTATGGATTGTCAGAAAAGCTTAAGGTAGGAAACGTGACAAATATGTATGTGATCGCAGAAAAAATGAGTCAGGCATCCCTGATCATTAAGCCATGATAAGAGAAAAAAAGCCATGTGTGGTACTGACTTTTTCCACTACTACAGCAGCCATGTCCATGGAAAAAAAGTGCGGTCAGCATAAGATACCCGGACGGCTGATCCCGGTTCCGAGAGAAATCACAGCAGGCTGCGGACTTGCCTGGAAAATGCTGGAAGAGGATTATGAAAACTATAAGGAACAGGTGGAAGGGCTGGACATTACAGTGGAGCAGAAAGTCAGGCTGAAATTATAAAAATAAGGAAATAGGCGGTCATGGAATATATTGGAATAGACATTGGCTCTACCTGCGCCAAGGTTGCTGTTTTGGATGAAGATGAGAATATCCTTCATCAATCTGTGCAACCTACCGGATGGAGCAGCGTGGATACGGCAGATCTCATTAAAAATATGCTTCTGGAAAAAGGGATTTGTCCTGAATCCGGAAAAGTTGTGGCTACCGGCTATGGAAGGGTATCTGTGCCTTATGCAGACAAAACTGTAACGGAGATTACCTGCCATGCCAGAGGAGCAATATGGCTTCATAAGAAAAAAGATATGACAGTCATTGACATCGGAGGACAGGATACCAAGATTATTATTCTGGAAAACGGCATGGTGAAAGATTTTGCCATGAATGATAAATGCTCTGCCGGAACCGGACGTTTTCTGGAGGTTATGGCAAATACCATGGCTCTGAAACCGGACGATCTCTGTGAACTGGCGCGAAAGGGGAAAGACGTAAAAATCAGCTCCATGTGTACGGTTTTTGCAGAATCTGAGGTGATCGGTCTGATCGGACAGGGAGAAAAAAAGGAAAATATTGCTTTTGCGGTGGTAAATTCGATTGCAGATAAAGTGGCGGCTCAGTGCAGTAAGATGAATGTAGGAACCGGAGAAGTATTTCTTACCGGAGGTCTGTGTGAATGTAGTTATCTGCGGGAAATTCTGGAACAGAAGCTTGGTTCCCCCGTGCTTACGGGACCGGAATGTCGATATGCAGGAGCCATAGGGGCTGCGCTTTGCAGCAGAAATATATAGAACAGAGGAGAAGCGTTATGATATATTTTGATAATGCAGCTACTACCATGCACAAACCGGAAACGGTGATCTATGCAGTGGCGCAGGCTTTAAATTCTCTGGGAAATGCAGGAAGGGGCGTCCATGAGGCGTCCCTTGATGCATCCCGGAATATTTATGGAGTCAGAGAAAGAATTGCAGAATTTTTTCACGGAGAGGATCCTTCCAGGATTGCTTTTACGTCAAATTCTACAGAGAGCCTGAATATTGCCATCAAAGGAATCCTGAAATCAGGAGACCATGTAGTTACTACGGTCCTGGAACATAATTCTGTGCTTCGTCCTCTTTACGAGATGCAGGAAAAAGGCGTGGAAGTGACAATCCTTCCCTGTGATGAGTACGGAATGGTCTATCAGGAGGATTTTATCCGAGCAGTCCGTCCAAATACAAAGGCATTTATCTGTACTCATGGATCAAACCTGACAGGAAATGTGCCGGATATTCAAAAAATCGGTGCAGCAGCCAGAGATAGAGGAATTCTTTTTGTGGTGGATGCTTCCCAGACTGCCGGAGTATTTGATATTGACGTTCAGAAGATGAATATTGATATTCTCTGTTTCACCGGACACAAAGGTCTTCTGGGCCCTCAGGGAACGGGCGGTATGTATGTGAGAACCGGAGTGAATGTCCGTCCGCTGAAATCTGGCGGAAGCGGAGTAAAGACCTTTGAAAAAAAGCATCCTTCCCAAATGCCAACTGCTCTGGAAGCAGGAACCCTGAACGGGCATGGTCTGGCAGGACTTGGAGCAGCCGTGGATTATCTGAACCAGCAGGGACTTTCCTTTATCCGGGAAAAAGAACAGGCGCTGATGAAGAAGTTCTATCTGGGAGTCAGGGATATTCCGGGAGTGAAGGTTTATGGAGATTTCCGGAATATGGATCGCTGTGCCATAGTAACTTTGAATATCAGGGATTATGATTCCGGGGAAGTAGGCGATGCCCTGTATATGGATTATGGAATTGCCACAAGAGCAGGGGCTCACTGCGCCCCGCTGATGCACCAGGCGCTTGGGACCACAGAGCAGGGAGCAGTACGATTTAGTTTCAGCCATTTCAACACAGAAGAAGAGATACAGAGAGGGATAGAAGCAGTCAGGGAACTGGCGGAGTGACAAGGTGAGAGTAGTGTCTGTTACAAAGACTGTGAGCATATAATAAAAAGTCCGGAGCTCGTTTTGGGAAAACCGGACTTTTTATTGTTAATGAATCAGAATTTTTTACTGGTAAGTGAGGCTCATAATAATTCCCTGTGGATAATCTCCGTATTTTTCTCCAAAAATGTTTACGCCGCCCATATGGACTGCGTCCTCTTTGACTTCGATTCTCAGAGAAATATAAGGTCTTTCTGCTATTGACAGATCTTCAAGAGAAATATTCTGGCGAATAAGGTTACCGTCAAGATATACGCCGTTATTTCTGACAGAAAAAGTTTTTAATATTCCATACTGAGTATTTCCATTGGGCCATGCAGGAGGAGTGAGTTTTCCTCGTCTGGCGCCGAAGTCACCGGGACAGTGATAGACACCGACTTCCAGATCATTTACGGAAACAGTAATATCAGAGGGCCAGTTTTCGAGAAAACCAGGAGCTTCTGAGCATAATTCCATGCAGAAGGAAATCTCCTTCAAAGGGATCAGGGGATTATAAATATTTGGAAATCGGTATTCAATGTACCCGGAACAGAACCAGATAAGCTGAGCATTGACTCGTTTTGGTGAATAAAAAGTTACGGAGGTGTCACAGGCGTCGATCATACCATGTTCATCGGCCAGTCCGCAGGTGGGATTTACATTGCAGTCGGTAAAATTTCCGATAGGCATATTCACAGAAATTGTTTTATTTTCAGAGTCGGCGTCAGCATCAAAAGTTTCAAGATGAAGAGACTGTACGCTGCAGATACAGACACGCATAGAACCGTGTATTCCAGGTTGGCTTTCTGTAACAATAAGTTTTGCTTCTTCCAATGTTTTGATATGTAAAGCGGCAGAGGACAAAGGAATGTTTAAAAGAGTAGAAATTTCCTGAAGAGACCTGGAAGTATTTTTTAGCATATCCAGAATTTTCAGTCGTACCGGTGAAGAGAGCGCTTTACCTATCTTGATGATACGTTTCTGATGTTCGGGATTGCTGAGATGAAGATAGATATTTCTTTCTCCAATGATTCTGACTGTTCTTTTTTCTTTTCCTGCCATATGCTCCTCCTGATAAATACATATTTGGTTAAAATAAAGTATCTTTCTTACATTTTTCTTAATTACTCCATATTTTTATTATAACATTTATTACATAAAAAATAAAGTAAATATGCAGATTTTACAAATAAAACAGAATAAAATTGAGTAAATAGCTGAAAATAAATGGATATACAAAAACTATATTGTAAAAAATGACAAAATAGTATAACATAATTATTGTAATAAAAATAAAAACATTTGGGAGGTATTAAAATGAAAAAACGGATGGCTTTATTTATGGCAGCGGTTACAGCAATTTCTACAATGGGGATAGGAACAACAGTTTATGCAAAAGAAGAAACAGAACAGGTACTTGATGGAAAAACTGTGGGATTTGCTCAGACAGACAGTATGTCTGCATGGCGAACCACAGAAACAGACAGCATTAAAGAGTACGTTGAAAAAGCCGGCGGTGAGCTGATTGTTAAGGACGCAGGAGGAGATATCGCAACGCAGGAATCCGATATTCGTGATCTGGTTGCTGCAGGAGTAGATTATCTGGTTGTGGCGCCGTTAGAGGATAATGGACTTCAGGGAGCTCTGGAAGAGGCAATGGCAAACGAGATTCCTGTGATCCTGGTAGACCGTACTATTGAAGGAGAGGCTGGCACTCATTATACAACTGCGATTATGTCAGACTTTGTATGGGAAGGAGAGCAGTGTGCAAAAGCGCTTATGGAAGCGCTTCCTGATGGAGGAAAAGTTGTAATTATCAACGGAGGTTACGATTCATCTACTTCTACAGATCGACAGGAAGGATTTGTAAATGCCCTTGATGCGGATAAGTATGAGATTGTAGCGGAGCAGGATGGAGAATGGCTGATGGACAAAGCCCAGGCTGTAATGGAAAATATCCTTCAGGCTCAGGGAGAAGAAAATATTGATGCAGTATTCTGTGTGACAGACGATATGGTGCAGGGAGCTATGAATGCTATTGAGGCAGCAGGACTGAAGCCGGGAGAAGACATTCTCACTCTGGGAATCGACGGAACCAGGGCAGCATTCGAGGCAGTAGAAGAAGGAAAGCAGCTTGCTTCCTGTACATGTACCCCATATTTTGGAGAAATTGTACTGGATACCATAACCAAAATAAGCAATGGAGAAGAAATTCCGGAAGCAATTACAAATGAAGATACACTTTATACAAAAGAAAACGTGGATGTAGAACTTGGATTCTAAGGTTTATCAGTAAAAACGGATGGAGCTGCGGTGGAGTATACAGGCTTTGCCGCAGCTTTCTCTGAGAAAAGGAGCGTTTTATGAGTGAAGCTTTACTTGAAATAAAAGGACTGGAGAAAACGTTTCCCGGTGTCCGGGCTTTGAAAGGTGTACAGCTCACTGTAAATAAGGGGGAAGTGCATGGACTTATGGGAGAAAATGGAGCAGGCAAATCTACATTGATCAAGGTTATTACAGGCATTTATCAGAAAAATGGAGGAAGTATTCGATTTGATGGAGAGGAAATCAATGCGGCAACACCAATGGAGGCCAATGAAAAAGGAATTTCTACAATCTATCAGGAATTAAACCTTATTCCGTTCCAGACGGTTTATGAAAATCTGTTTGTTGGCAGAGAACCCAGAAACAGGTTTAAAGCAGTGGACAGGAAAAAAATGATTTCAGAAGCTGCGCGTATTTTGAACGAACTGGGTATAGAGATTGATGTTACGAAACCGCTGAAAGAGTTTTCAACTGCTGTTCAGCAGATGGTGGCTATTGCCAGGGCTATCAGTATTCAGGCAAAATTGGTTATTATGGATGAGCCGACATCCTCTCTGGATAAAAATGAAGTTCAGGTTTTATTTGATATTATCCGTAAATTAAAAAAACAGGGAATCAGCGTTATTTTTATCAGTCATAAGCTGGATGAGATCTTTGAAATCTGTGATCGTCTGACTGTATTTAAAGATGGGGAATATGTTGGAGATTATGATATAGAAGAACTTGATCAGTTCAGACTGATTTCACTGATGGTGGGAAGAGAAACAAAAGTTCTGGAGCGCAAAAAACAGGACTATACGTTTAAGGATGCTGATACAGCAGTACAAATGAAAAACATACATCAGGGAATGCGACTAAGTGGAGTAGACATTGAAATCCGACAGGGAGAGGTTGTTGGTCTGGCGGGGCTGCTTGGTTCAGGACGGACAGAGCTGGCGCAGGTATTGTTTGGAATGAATCCTCCGGATGCCGGAGAAATCTTCTGGTGGGGAGAGAAAGCAGAAATTCATTCTCCGTCAGACGCTATAAAAAAAGGAATGGGATTCTGTACGGAAGACCGTAAGGTAGAAGGGATTATTCCGCATCTGTCTGTCAGGGAAAATATGACAGTGGCGCTGCTGCCAAAACTGAGTACGGCAGGATTTATAAAAAAGAAAGAGCAGGATAAGATTGTACATAAATATATAGAACGTCTGAAAATAAAAACTCCGTCTCCGGAACAGGCAATCTGCAATCTCAGTGGTGGAAATCAACAAAAGGTATTACTTGCCAGATGGATGTGTATGAATCCAAGGCTGATGATTCTGGACGAACCGACTCGTGGAATTGATGTAGGCGCAAAGGCAGAAATCGAAGAACTGATTCAGGAATTGTCAGCGGAGGGTGTTTCGGTTTTAATGATTTCTTCGGAAATTGCAGAACTGGAACGTAACTGTGACAGGGTTATTGTTATGCGTGACGGCAAAGTGGCCGGAGAAGTGACAGGTCAAGAAATCAGACAGGACAGGATTATGGAAATCATTGCAAGTGGAAGTGAGGTGAGCTGCCATGGCTAAAACAAAAGAGGATTATCAGCAGATGATAAAACAGTACAGTGCGGTTGCGATGCTTTTATTTTTTATCATATTAAATTCAGTGTTTACACCTAATTTTTTCAGAATGGGTACTTTAAACAACATCATTACCCAGATATGTCCTACTGTTCTGTGCGGTATGGGAATGACACTGGTCATTTCCACTGGAGGAATTGATATTTCTGTGGGCTCTGTAATGGCTCTTGCAGGCGTTATGACGGCAAAGTTTATGCCGGAAACTGGCATTATTCCAGCGGTTTTACTGGCAGTGGCAGCATCTGTTCTGGTTGGATGCATTGCAGGATTTTTTGTGGGAGTTCTGGATCTTCAGGCAATGGTAATTACTCTGGGTCTTATGCTGGGAGTTCGCGGAGCAGCTCAGGTATTGTGCGATGGCAGAGATATCTACTTTAATAAACTGGGAGATGTAGGAAAGCAGCTTAGTCTGATGGGAACTTATAAGATTGGCGGAATTATTCCGATACAGATCATTCCGATTCTTATTTTTGTTATAGTTGTATGGATCATAGTCGAAAAGACAGTCTTAGGAAGACAGATTCAGGCTGTGGGAGATAATATCAAATCCAGCGCTCTTGCCGGTATCAATACATCGGCTGTTATGATGGCAGTATATGGATTCAGTGGCTTCTGTGCTGCATTTGCAGGAATATTTCAGGCGGCAAAGGTTTCAGTAGCGGCCGGAAGTTCACTTGGTCAACTGGCAGAACTGGACGCTATTGCGGCTGTTGTTATCGGAGGAACGCCTATGAGTGGGGGAAAAGCTCATGTAATAGGAACACTGATAGGCGCTCTGATCATGCAGATGATTACACTCACCTGTGTTATGAATAACATTCCAGATCAGTATGCACAGGTATTTAAGGCGGCAATTATTGTATTCGCAGTGTTTATTCAGAGGGAACAGACAAAATAGGGAGGTGCAAAATGAAAACAGTCAGAAAAATTTATAATTCTTTTTATTCAAAAAGCACCATTCTGGCATTTGTGCTTCTGGTGGTGATTTCCAGCATTATCTTTTTTGACAGAGGATTTCTTTCTCCGGCGAATATTATTAATATTTTGATGAAAGCGGCAAAAAACGGAGGTTTTCTGGCACTGGGAATGACATTTGTAATTCTGTGCGGAGAAATTGATCTTTCTGTGGGAGCGGTTTTCGCTCTTAGTGGAGTAGTAATGGGATTGGTTGGACAGGTGAATCCTGTTCTCGGAATTGTGTGTGGAATTCTTACAGGCGTTGTTTCAGGCTGGTTGATTGGATTCATGGTAACAAAGATGAGGATTTCTTCCTGGATTGCATCATTGGCTATGCTGTTTGCCCTGAGAGGTGTGATCCTGATCATTGCAAAAAGATCTGTTCCTATAGAAAAGGGGATCATGAGATTTGCTGACCTGAAATTTATAAAAGGGGTAATTCCGGGAGCGAAAAGCGGAATTTCTATTTTGATCCCCCTTCTGTTTCTGGTGACCTTTCTTTGCATGTATCTGGCAAAAAATACTAAATTCGGAATAGGGATGTATGCGGTAGGAGGAAACGGTGAAGCTGCCAGAATGATGGGAATCGATGTAGACAGAATAAAAATGAAAGCCTTTATCTGCTGTGGAGCGATTGCTGCTTTTTCCGGAGTCCTTCTTGCGTCAAGCAGCGGAAGCGCTACGCTGAGTGCGGGAAACATGTATGAAACTTATGCGATTGCCATGTGTGCCATTGGCGGAGTAAAACTTACAGGTGGAGAAGGAAGATTCTCAGGAGCTTTTTTTGGAATTATGATTTATTTTATCATCAATACTATTTTTACATATCTGCCTACAGATATATTCACAGTACATTGGCAGTCTATTATTATGGGAGCGCTGGTACTGATTTCTGTAGGGGTACAATCGGAAAAGCTTCAGAAGTTTAAATTAAGAAAAAAACAGGTGGATGAAATATGATACAGCTGGAAACACAATGGAGTAATACTGTTAATAAAGAACATGTATGGGAAGAGTATCCCCGGCCAAATATGGTAAGAGACAGTTATCTGAATTTAAACGGGGAATGGGACTGTTGTATTAATCGTGAAAATACAACGGACTTTTATGATAAAAAGATCCTGGTTCCATTTTCACCGGAAACTAAATTATCAGGTATACAGAAAATTGTCCAACCGGAGGAATTTCTTCATTACAGAAAATGTTTTACATTGCCGGATAGTTTTATAAAGGAAAAGGTACTGCTGCATTTTGGAGCAGTGGATCAGGAGTGCCATGTATATCTGAATGGCAGGCCGCTTGGAACACATAAGGGGGGATATCTGCCATTTTCTTTTGATATTACAGAGTTTCTGACCGATGGAGAAAATGTTCTTACTCTTTGCGTAAAGGATATGACGGAAAAAGCTCCCCATGCAAGAGGAAAGCAGAAACTTGTAAAAAAAGGAAAATATGGCTCACTTTTTTATACGCCTCAAAGTGGAATCTGGAAAACTGTGTGGATGGAAAGTGTTTGTAAACATTATATAGAATCAGTTAAAATCACCCCGATGTTTGATGAAGGAAAAGTGAAAATTCGTGTGCTGCCGAAAGAAAAAAAGAACATGGATCCAGAGACGGTAAGTATACGGATTTATGATGGTAAGAATCTGATCGCAGAGGCGAAAGGAACGGAAGGAAAATCGATCAGTATCCCTCTTGGAGATTTTCGTCCATGGTCTCCGGACAGTCCGGTTCTTTATGATGTGGAAATCCGAATGGGAGATGATTTTGTAAAATCCTACTTTGGTATGCGTAAATTTTCTACTGGAAGAGATAAAAAAGGAATTCTCAGATTTTATCTTAATAACAAGCCGTTCTTTTTTAATGGAGTTCTGGATCAGGGATACTGGCCAGAGGGACTTCTGACAGCACCATGTGATGAAGCGCTTATCTATGACATCGTTAAGCTTAAAGAGATGGGATATAATACGATACGAAAACATATTAAAATTGAACCGGAACGATTTTATTACCATTGTGACAGACTGGGAATGATTGTATGGCAGGATATGCCCAATGGAGGCGGAGATTATAATATGATATTTGTAACATATCTTACCAATGCCTTTGACTGGTTTGCCAGAGGGATTAAAGACAATCATTATTCATGGTTCAAAAGAAAGGATGCCGAGGGAAGAAAACAGTATTATAAGGATCTTACAGGAATGATTCGTCTTCTTTATAATTATCCCTGCATTGCAGTATGGGTTCCGTTTAATGAGGGATGGGGACAGTTTGATGCAAATAAAGCAACTGCTCTGATCCGAAAGAAGGATCCTGGTCGTCTGGTGAATGAAGCTTGTGGGTGGTTTGACCAGAAGGGCGGGGATATGTACAGCATTCACAATTATGTGAGAAAACTGAAGGTGAAACCTCAGAATCGCGCAGTGGCATTGACAGAATATGGGGGATATGCTTATCCTGTAAAAGATCATATGGCATGCCAAAAAGAATTTGGATATCAACATTATCATTCCAGAAAAGAACTGACAGATAATTACAGGAGACTGTGGGAAGAAGAAATTTATCCTAATCTGAAAAATGGACTGTCCAGTGCTATTTATACTCAGACCAGTGATATAGAGGAAGAGATAAATGGCGTGATGACTTATGACCGAAAGGTGGATAAGCTGATTCCGGAAGAGGTTTATAAACTGAATCAGAAACTATATCGGATTTTTGAGGACCTGACAAGTTAAAAGCAGACAGAAATGGGCGGTGAAAAAAACTCGTTTGAGTTTTTTCACCGCCCATTTTCCGATTACAGAGTTGATAAACAACTGGCAGCAGAGCTGATTATTTTTTCCTGCAAAGCCAGAAACAGCTGAAAGCAGGAATCTGAACGCCCTTGGCTTCCATTTCTCGTCCGGAGATCAGGTCTGTATATATTCCGTCTTCTTCATTGATCCATGCAACTTTATCGTATTCACTGAAGTTATAAAGTCCAATGAATTTTTCTTCTTCGTTTTCACGTACAAGTGCCAGAATGGAAGAATCCCAGGTGTCGATTGTACGAAGAGAAGCCTTGCTGCTAAAGACAGAGTGAGCTTTTCTGAGCTTTTCCAGATGATCAAGCGCAGGAAACAGTTTTCCCTGTACGGTTTCTGGTCTGTGACGGTTTTCAGCAAGATCCCAGCGGAAATCACCTCTGTGGAGATAGCGGGAATCAGATGCTTTTTCAGGATTTTCTTTGTAGGAATAGTCATTTAACTGACCAATTTCGTCGCCGCTGTAAATAACAGGGATGCCTGATTGAGAAAGCATAAAAGCGTGGAGAGTGATGTCATAGCGGATTCCTCTGTTTACCCCTTCTTCATTCCCCTCGAATCCAAAGCGTTCAATACCGCACAGAGAGGCTGTTGTTCCACACAGACGGGCATCTCCCAGGCGCGGATCATCATTGTACAGCTCTCCCCTTGCAAAAGAATCAGGATAGCTTCCTGTCAGGAAAGCATTCAGGTATTTTTTATGAGGGATTTCCTGGATACCAAAGTTACTCAGAAAATCATAATCCAGCCCCCAGCCAATGTCATCATGACAGCGGAGATAATTCTGAAATACATAATCCCGTGGCAACTCGGCAACAAGATCAAGCTGACGGCGCAGAAGAGAAACATCTCGTGTGGCAACGGTATGCCAGGTTGTTGCCATGGTTGTTACATTATAAAGAAGATGACATTCTGGCTTTTCAACAGTTCCAAAATAAGGAACCACCTTTTCCGGAGACATGACAACTTCTCCAAGAAGAAGCACACCCGGGCATACGATTTCGCAGATCATACGCATAATACGGACAATGGTGTGTACCTGAGGAAGATTTCTGCAGTTTGTTCCCAGCTGCTTCCAGATATAGGGAACTGCGTCAAGACGTATAATATCAACCCCCTGGTTGGCAAGATAAAGCATATTAAAGATCATTTCGTTAAGAACTACTGGATTTCTGTAATTCAGATCCCATTGATAGGGATAAAAGGTAGTCATAACATGTTTCCGGATATCATCCAGCCAGGTAAAGTTTCCAGGCGCCGTGGCAGGGAATACCTGAGGACAGGTTTTTTCATATAAGGAAGGAATATCATAGGAATCGAAGAAGAAATAACGATCCTGGTATTCTTTTTCTCCGGCACGGGCGCGCTTTGCCCATTCATGCTCTTCTGAAGTATGATTCATAACAAAGTCAAGACATATATTGATTCCCCGCTTATGACATTCAGAAGTCAAATGAGAAAATTCTTCCATGGTCCCAAGCTTTTTCTGAACAGTACGGAAATCAGATACGGCATATCCACCATCACTGCGGCCTTCAGGGGACGCAAGAAGAGGCATCAGATGAAGATAATTGATATTACATTCCTGTACATAATCAAGTCTGCTTTCCAGGCCCTTCAGAGTTTTGGCAAAAGAATTGACATACATCATCATTCCTGTAAGATCATTACGCTTATACCAGTGAGGATCTTTTTCGCGGGAAAGGTCAGAAGCTTTTAATTCTGCAGTTCTTGTGTCATAAAAAGTTTTCAGCCCCTTCAAAAGCTGGGAAAGATGCTCCATAACAAGAGGATCATCCTGATAAAGTTCGCAGTACAGCCATTTCACTTCATCCATATGATGCATCAGACGGGCCTGATACACAGCATCATCCCTTTCCATGGCAGAGATTTTTGCAGGTTCCGTCTTTTTTGTTTCGACCTTAACGGGTTCAGTTTTGGAGGTAGAAACTTTAATGGGTTCTGTCTTTTTTGTTTCGACCTTAACAGGCTCGGTTTTGGAGGTAGAAACCTTAATGGGTTCTGTTTTTTTGGTTTCGACCTTAACGGGCTCGGTTTTTGAGGTAGAAACTTTAATAGGTTCCGTCTTTTTTGTTTCGATTTTAATTTGGGGGGCGCTGACCTGTGGAGCGGTGGAAACGGTCTTTATACGTTCTGCCTCAGCCCTTGCAGCAGCTTTCTTTTTCTGGAGTCTTTTTTTTGCCATATTCATTCTCCTTTGCTTATTATGCAGAACCAGCCTTATGTTCCATAGATGAAAAAATGGATTTGCTGATTTTTTAGTGCAGTTGATGGTTATAAAATGTAATTTGTCGCCTGCTTCGGAGTATTGTCTGACAGGTTTTATGGTAATCTTACAAGTGTATAAGAGAAATGTCAAGTATACTCAGAGAAGGTTCACGACAAACGCATGAATGATTTTCCTTTCCTAATCTGCTTTCAGTATCTTTTTTAAGAATTTAATACTTCTTCTAA
>NZ_JAJQXX010000011.1 GCF_028767025.1 Blautia sp. XA-2221 | reverse complement strand
CGAGGTAGATAGGGCAGAGGTGGAAGTGCGGTAACGTATGGAGCTGACTGCTACTAATAGGTCGAGGGCTTGACCAAGAAGCTGAGACGAGCGGCTGGAACAGGAAGGGAGCAGAACGGAGTGAGTTTACTCACAGAGGGAAGTTGCCAGACTGTGACAGACATTTGCGAGGCAAATGACATTGAGTGACGGAAGTCACGAAATGACCAGGCGAGTCGTTGAAAGCATAAGCAAGGTTAAAATGATTCCAATGTCAACATGTATGTAGTTTTGAAAGTGCAATGTAAGTAGCCGGTGAGGCTACTTTTTTTATAGGAAATGAGCTATTTTTTATTTGCAGAAACTTCTATCTACGTCATTTACGAACAGAAACCGGAAGGGAATGTCCGGTGAAAATGAAGCCAGTACCAGGCAAGGGTACTGGTTTTTTGTACTTAAAATGCTTCCTATATATCAAAGTAATCTTATTTATATCAAAGTAATCACGTCATTTAAACCAGGATGATTAAATGTTTTAACGTATTTAAGGACTAAGGAGCGAACCCATGTTATTTCGGCAAAAAGGCGGTGTCTTTTAAACTGTCAGCATAAATTTTATTGAAGTAATTGAAGCAAATTTCGGGGCAAGAGTAAATTTCACTACAGATTAAGAATATGGTAGTTACTTTTTGGTTTAAGCCACTTTTTGGTTTAAGCCACTTTTTGGTTTAAGCTACTTTTTGGTTTAAGCTACTTTTTGGTTTAAGCTACTTTTTGGTTTAAGTTACTTTTTGGTTTAAGCTATTTTTTCATTTAAGGCAGTAAATAAGTTATTCTGGTTTGATTGCAATTATCGAACATATGTGCTAAAATACAAAAAAGGATTTAGATATGATGCGAAAAAACATTTTTACATTTTTCTAAACAGTTGTATAGCAGCAAGGGAAATATGTGCAGTGAAAGCTTTCAGATGGAGGAAATTATGCCGCTTCAGTTTATTATTGGAAATTCCGGATCAGGAAAGTCATATACAGTTTTTCAGAGCGTGATCCAGGAGGCCAGAGAGCATCCGGAACAGCTTTTTTATGTGATCGTTCCGGAACAGTTTACCATGCAGACTCAGAAAACACTGGTAGAAATGCATCCGGACGGAGGAATTCTGAACATTGATGTACTTAGTTTTGAACGCCTTGCCTTCCGTGTTTTTGAAGAGGTGGGCGGAGATACCAGAAAGATACTGGAAGAAACAGGAAAAAATATGGTTCTTCAGAAGCTGGTTCAGAAGCATCAGAAGGATCTGGTTTATCTGAAAAATCAGATGAAAAAACCTGGTTATCTGGATGAGGTAAAATCTCTGATTTCTGAATTTATGCAGTATGAGGTAGGAGAGCAGGAGCTGGAAAGAATGAAGGAGGACGCTTCTGACAGAACTCTTCTTCAGATGAAGCTTCAGGATGTGACAGTTCTTTATCAGGCATTTCGGGATTATCTGAGAGAACATTACATGACACAGGAAGAAGTGTTGGAGGTTCTGGCAAAAGAGATTGTTTTTTCTGAGAAACTTCGTGGAAGTGTGCTTGTTCTGGATGGATTTACCGGTTTTACTCCTGTGCAGATGAAGGTGGTAAAAGAGCTTCTGACCGTATGTAGCAAAGTTTTAGTGACTGTGACTATGGATGTTCAGGAACCCTTTATGGGAAAAGAAAAGTCCCATCAGCTTTTTTATATGAGTCACAAAATGATACGGGGACTTTGTGAACTTACAAAAGAAACAGAGGAACCTGTGTGGATAAAAGCCGGTGAAAAATCGCGGTTTGCTCATTCACCTGCCCTGTCTTTTATGGAAAAAAATCTGTTCCGGTATCACAGGCAGGTTTATAAACAGGAACAAAAGGAAATCAGCATTTTTTCTGCGGGAACTCCGCTAAAAGAAATGGAAGAAACTGCAAGAAGGATTCTTCGTCTTGTGCGAAAAGAGGGATACAGGTTTGGAGAAATCGCTGTGATCACAGGTAATCTGGAGGAATATGGAAATCTGTCCAGACAGGCTTTTGACAATAGTGGAATTCCATGCTTTATTGATGAAAAACATTCTATTCTCATGAATCCTTTTGTAGAGTATGTAAGGGCAGCCCTGGAAATGGCAGCTCAGGGATTTTCCTATGAAAGTGTGTTCCGGTATTTGCGCTGCGGAATGTCAGATATCACACGACAGGAGGCTGACCGGCTGGAAAATTATGTGGTGGCGCTTGGAATACGGGGTTTCAAAAAATGGAAGGAAAAATGGATTCGGATCTATCGGGGAATGAAAGAGGAGTCTATTCTGGAACTGAATGAGATCCGTGAGCGTTTTGTCCGGGAAACAGAGGCGCTTGCCTGTGGATTTTCCGGAAAAAAGAAAACCGTAAAAGAATACTGCAAATTTCTTTACGACTTTATTGTAAGGAGCCGTATTCAGGAAAAGCTTTATGAGCAGGAAGAAGTATTTTTCCGGAAGGGCGACCGGGCAATGGAAAAGGAATATGCTCAGATTTACGGGATTGTCATAGAGCTTCTTGACAAAATGACAGAAATTCTGGGAGAGGAAACAGTCTCCCCGGAAGAATTCCGGCAGATCCTGGAAACAGGAATGAGTCAGGCGAAGGTCGCTTTGATCCCTCCCGGACTGGATCAGGTCCTTGTGGGAGATATGGAGAGAACCCGTCTGAAGGATGTTCGCGCTTTATTTTTTGTGGGGGTAAATGAAGGAAATATCCCGAAGAACACAGAGTCAGGGGGAATCCTCACAGAGCTGGACAGAGAATTTTTTGCAGATCAGGGAGTGGAGCTGGCTCCCGGACCAAAGGAACTGATGAATATTCAGCGGTTTTATTTGTATCTGAACCTTACCAAGCCGTCAGAGCATCTTTGTCTTTCTTTTGCAAACTCAAACATGAAGGGGGAAGCAGTAAGTCCGGCTTATCTGATCCATACAGTCAGACGGCTTTATCCGGAACTGCATCCGGAGAGGGCAGAGGAGCCTGAAAGTCTTATAGAGCTTCTGGAAACACCTTCCACTGGTATGGATTATCTTCTGGAAATTCTTGGCAGCGATACAGATAAATATGAGGAACCTTTGTTTCAGGAGCTGTACAGCTGGTATCTGAGAAGCCCGGAGTATCAGGAACTTACAAAAAAACTGACAGACGCGGCATTTATGAGAAAGCCTGCAGACAGAATCAGCGCCAGCATTGCAAAGGCTCTCTACGGGGATGTATCACCGAACAGCGCCACCAGGCTGGAACGTTTTGCAGCCTGTGCGTTTGCTCATTTTTTAAGGTATGGACTTGAGGTTACAGAGCGGGCGGAATATGAATTTCGTGCAATGGATATGGGAAATGTGATCCATCAGGCTCTGGAGAAATTTGCCGCAGAACTTCAGCGAAAAGGACTGAGGTGGAGTGAACTTGATGAAGAGGAAAGAGACAGTATTGTAGAAGAATGTCTGAATCAGGTGGCTGCGGATTATGGCAACACAATATTAAAAAGCAGCGCCAGAAACCAATATATGATAGAGAGGACCTCCCGTATTCTGAAAAGGACTGTATGGGCGCTTCAGGAGCAGCTGCGCCAGGGAGAGTTTCTGCCGGAAGGCTTTGAGGTTTCCATAGGAGGGGGAAGGATCGACCGTCTTGATGTTCTGAAAGAAGATAAAAAAGTGTATGTAAAAATCATAGATTATAAGTCAGGAAATACCTCTTTTGATCTAGTCGGTCTGTACCACGGTCTTCAGCTTCAGCTGGTGGTGTACATGGATGCAGCGCTGGATGCAGAGCAGAGAAAGCACCCGGACTGTGATATCCAGCCGGCAGGGATTTTTTATTATAATGTAAAAGATCCTATGATCCAGGAAAATATCCAGGCTGATATGGACAGCATCCAGCCGGGACTTCTGAAAGAATTAAAAATGAACGGACTTGTGGCTGCAAATTCTGATGTGATCCAGAAAATGGACAGAAGCCTGGTTTCTCTGCCAGTAACCTATAATAAGGACGGTTCTTTCCGAAAAGGCTCGTCTGTTGCAACAAGAGAGCAGTTCCGGCTTCTGAATGAATATGTAAAAAGAAAAATTTCCGACATCCGTGGTGAGATTCTTTCCGGTGACACGGAGGTATCGCCCTATGAGCTGGGAAAAAGAACTGCCTGCACCTACTGCTCTTATCAGGGCGTCTGCGGATTTGACCGGAAAATTCCCGGTTATGAGTACAGACGGCTGAAACAGTTTTCGGATCAGGAAATATGGAATCATCTGGAAGAGGAGGAACGCTGATATGGCAGTGACATGGACAGAAGAACAGCAGCAGGTAATTTCCCTGAGAAACAGAAATATTCTGGTTTCTGCAGCAGCAGGTTCTGGTAAAACCGCAGTGCTTGTACAGCGGATTCTCAGTAAGATTTTGGACAAGGAACATCCAGTGGATATTGACCGGCTTCTGATCATGACTTTTACAAGAGCAGCAGCAGGGGAAATGAAAGAGCGTATTTCCGCAGCTTTGGAACAGGCGCTTTTTGAGGAACCGGACAACGAGCATCTTCAGAAACAGATGACCTTGATACACACAGCTCAGATCACGACCATTGACAGCTTTTGCTCTTATATCATCAAAAATTATTTTCACATGATCGGGCTGGATCCGGGCTATCGGACAGCAGATGAAGGTGAGCTGAAGCTTTTAAGAGAAGAGGTCCTTGAAGAGCTTTTGGAAGAAGCTTACGAACAGAGAGATGAAGAATTTCTGGAACTGGTGGAATGTTATGCCTCTGGCAAAACAGATGAGGGGCTGAAAGAACTGATACAAAAGGTTTATGAAGCCTCTGTCAGCCATCCGTTTCCGGAAAAATGGCTCCGTCAGTGTTTAGAAGTTTACAGGGTGGACAATAAGGAGGAGTTGCGGAAAGCCCGGTGGATAACTCTTTTGTGGGAAGAAACCGGAGAGCAGCTGAAAGAAGCAGAACGGCTTGCACAGCAGGCAAGAGCAGTCTGTGTATCACCGCAGGGACCCTGGCAGTATGAGGCTGCTCTGGACAGTGACCTTCTGCTTATCGGACAGATTAAGCAGGCAGCAGAACAAAAGGATTATGACAAAGTAGCGGAGCTTTTGCAAAAGCCTTCTTTTGCGCGGCTTTCTGCAAAAAAAATATCTGAGCAGGACGAGGATAAAAAAACTCAGGTAAAAACGTTCAGAGAAGAAGAAAAAAACATTATCAAAGAGCTTTCCGCCAGATATTTTTGCTGGAAAGAGGAGGAGCTTCTGGAACTTCTCCGCTGCTGCAGAAGCCCGGTGGACAGTCTTGTAAAGCTTACCTGTACATTTCAGGAAAAATTTTCTCAGAAAAAACGGGAAAAAAACATTCTGGATTTTACGGATATGGAGCATTTTGCCCTAAACATTCTCATGGATGAGGACGGAAAACCAAGCCAGGCAGCCAGAGAGCTTTCTGAAAAATATGAAGAGGTCATGGTTGATGAGTATCAGGACAGTAACCTTGTTCAGGAGATGATCACCACCATGGTTTCCGGATGGGCTCAGAACAGAAAAAATATCTTTATGGTAGGAGATGTGAAGCAGAGTATTTATCGTTTCCGACTGGCAAGGCCTGAGCTTTTTATGGAAAAATATAAGACCTACTCCACAGAGGACAGCAGGGAACAGAAAATTGAGCTTCACAAAAATTTTCGAAGCCGTGCGCAGGTTCTGGAAAGTGTGAATTATATTTTTCGCAGGATCATGGGAGAAGATCTGGGAGGCATTACCTATGATGACAACAACGCCCTTTATCCCGGAGCGGATTTTCCTGCGGGTGGAGAATTTCTGAAAACAGAAGTGCTTCTGGTGGAAAAGGACAGTGAAGAACTTCAGGACGAAGATTCCGGTCAGACACCTCAGGAGTTAGAAGCGCTTGCCATTGCAGCGGAAATAAAGAGAATTACAGGCAGAGAGCAGGTTCTCGACAAAGAAACCGGAACATACAGACCTTTGGAATATGGAGATATTGTGATACTGCTCCGTTCAGCCTACGGATGGGCGGATACCTTCCGGGAGGTATTGGAATCAAACGGAATTCCGGCGTATACAGCGTCCAGAACCGGATATTTTTCTGCTCAGGAAGTAGTGACCCTTTTGAACTATCTGAGAGTTTGTGACAATCCGCTGCAGGACATTCCCCTGACCGGAGTATTGTATTCTCCACTGGTGGGTTGTACTGCCCAGGAACTGTCGCTGCTCCGTCTGGAAAATCAGGAAGGCCTTTTGTATGAAAGTCTTTGTGCTTTTATAGAAAAAGAACCCAGTGAAGAAGCGGAGTCAGAGAACCGGGAGGAACAGGAAAAACAGATTCTCAGGGACAAACTGAAAAAGTTTTACAGTCAGCTTCAGAAAATTCGTGATATGGCAGCTTATACACCGGTTCATCAGCTGATCCTGCATATTCTGAAAGTAACAGGCTATGAAACCTATGTAAGAGCGCTTCCCGGAGGGGAACAGAGAGGCGCCAACCTTCGGATGCTGGTGGAAAAAGCAATGGATTATGAAAAAACCAGCTACCGGGGACTGTTTAATTTTGTCAGATATATTGAGAGCCTTCAGAAATATGAGGTGGATTTTGGCGAAGTAAATGTGACGGACGCCGGCAGCGGAGCTGTCCAGATTATGACAATCCATAAAAGCAAAGGGCTGGAATTTCCTGTTGTGTTTGCAGCAGGAATGGGAAAACAGTTTAATTTCCAGGATATCAATGCCCGGCTTCTGATCCATCCGGATCTGGGGCTTGGAGCTGATGCAATTCTTCCGGAAAAAAGACTGATCGCACCTACGCTTCACAAACAGATTATCCGCAGAGAGCTGAAAAGAGAAAGTCTGGGTGAAGAGTTAAGGGTTCTCTATGTTGCCCTTACCCGTGCCAAAGAAAAGCTTTATATTACAGGAACTGTAGAGAAACTGGAGGAAACTCTGGCGCGGATTTCCTATGGGAAAAACAGAGAGGAAACATTGCTGCCCGGGGGAATCCGTTCCGGGGCAAGAGATTTCTGGGATGTTATACTTCCGGCTCTTGCAGGTCACAGCGCAATGAGAAAACTTTATCTGGATTATGGCATTCCTGCCGGAAGCCAACAGGAGTGCCGAGATGAGAATGCAGAATTTAAAATAAGAAAAGTTACGGCAGCAGATCTTATTCAGGAGCAGATTGTAGATATGACAGATTTTCAGATCCGTGAGCAGGTGATGAAAAACTGGGACTGTGAAAAAATATATGATCAGGAAATACGGCAGGAACTGGAAGAACGGTTCGAGTTTCAGTATCCATGTGATTATCTGGCAGAAATGCCTGTAAAGGTAAGTGTATCTGAACTGAAAAAAAGAAGCTGGCAGGATGAAGAGCAGGAAGAAACTGTATTTTTTCAGAAAGAATTTGTACCATTGGTTCCACGGTTTGCAGCAGAAGAGCAGACTGTCCGGGGAGCGGCAAAGGGAACTGCCTATCACCAGGTTATGGAATGTCTGGATTATACAGGAGACAATTCCTTTGAAGGAATTAAAAAACAGATCAGTCATTTGGAAGAAATGGGAAAAATGAGTCCGGAAGAAGCAGGCTGCATTTATATAAAAGATATTCTGAGCTTTGTGCGCTCAGATCTGGGACAGAGAATGAAAAAAGCGGCTCAGGAACAAAAACTTTTCCGTGAGCAGCCCTTTGTGATATCTGTGCAGGCCTCAGAGCTTAATGACTCCTGGACAGGAGGAGAAAAAATTCTTGTACAGGGTATCATTGATGCATATTTTGAAGAAGATGGCGAACTGGTCCTGGTGGATTACAAGACAGACCGGATTCTTCCAGGTGAAGAGCAGAAACTGGAAGAACGTTACCGTATGCAGCTTGACGATTATGCTCAGGCTCTGGAAAGACTTTTGAAGAAAAAAGTAAAAGAAAAGATTATTTATTCCTTTGCCCTTCAAAAGGAAATTCCGGTAAAAGATCTGCCTTCCATTTCCTAACAACAGAATAAAATCAGGCAATCAGTTATGAACATTACGGAAAAATCCTCAGACAATATGTACTGTCCGGGGATTTTTTTAATCAGACTCTCCAGCCTGCGGGATATTTATTTTTAAGAGTACCATTTACTAGTTTGCCGAAGCCAAGAGGGTAGCCTTCTGCGCAGAGAAGATGCCAGCCTTTTTTGCCATGGGCTTCTCCCTCTTCAATGAGAAGAGTTTCCCCCTTTAAATACCGGGTCAGACGGGAATCATCCAGAGAGAGAGAAATCACGGCTTTTACATCATTTTTATAAAGAGCCAGAGCGAAAGGCTGGGACGGCTCAAAGCGGTTCTTTTTCAGATCGCCCAGATACAGACCGTTGCGGAGAAAGGTAAGTCTGCGGAAACTGGTGTTGACCGGAGGAAGATAATAAACTTTGTCGCCTCTGGTTTCTACCCGATTCCAGTCAAATGCCTTTCCGCCCAGAGTCTGTAAACCGATTTCCTCAAGAAAAAGTTCCAGCCACTTTCTGGTATTGGCATCCTGGCGGGCAGAAGAAGTCTGCTGAACCATATCCGGCTGTCCCTGTTTTTTTATAAGAGCCAGGAAATGTCCCTCACCGTTCATTTTATGTGGGAAAATGCGTACACATTTTCTGAGATCTTCATTTCCATTTCCCCATTCCGGTACTCCCGGAGAAAATCCCTCATATGCAGGAAGTTCCAGAAGCTCCATATCCTCTCTTTGCTCCAGAAGATAAGAAATGGTTCCCTCATCCTCTTCCGGGGCAAAGGTACAGGTAGAATAAAGAAGAAGTCCGCCGGGACGGAGCATATCTGCAGACTGAAGAATCAGTTCCCTTTGTATTCCGGCCAGTTGGTGAGATTTCTCAGGGGTCCAGTCTTTTGCCAGAGCTTCATCTTTTCGGAACATTCCTTCTCCGGAGCAGGGCGCATCCAGAAGAATTTTGTGAAAAAATCCCGGGAACTGCTCTGTAAGCCGGGCTGGCGTTTCGTTTGTAACAAAGCTGTTGGAAATGCCAAAAAGCTCCAGATTGCGAAGCAGCGCTCTGGCTCTTGAAGAACTGATATCATTGGCGATCAGAAGTCCCTGCCCGTTCAGAGCAGCGCCGAGAGCAGTTGCCTTGCCGCCGGGAGCCGCACAGAGATCAAGAACAGACTCTCCGGGATTTACCGGAAGACAGGCTGCCGGAGTCATGGCGCTGGGTTCCTGAAGATAATAAAGTCCTGCCTGATATAAAGGGCATCTGGAAGGCCGGATGTCCTCAGAATAAAAATATCCGTTTTCTGTCCATGGAATCCGTGTTACGGGAAACGGAACAAGCTTCTCAAATTCTTCACAGGTGATTTTTGATGTATTGACACGAAGCCCGTAGGTACGGGGCTTTTTATAGCTTTCTAAAAATTCTTCATATTCGTCTCCAAGCATTTCCTTCATCCGGGAAAGAAAGGCCTGAGGAAGAACTTCAATTTTGGATAAATCTCCCATAGATAACCTCCTGGTGTGGATCCTGTCATTTTGTAGTTTAATCATGTTATTGCGAACAGTTATTTAATCATATCATACATGGTGGAATTTGACACCTGTATTCCTGATAATAATTTTAGTATTTTAAAAATCAAGTGAGGATTACAGTTATCATGGTAATGAGCGAGAGTTTAGCTATCAGAGCGCAGTCATATAGTTTTTGATGATTGTACATTTTGTTTCCTGTAATCTGGTTACAATATATTCTAAATTATTTTTAGAGACGGTATTTGGCATCTTTATGATAGCTTTTAGTTTTGGGATAGATTTGAATATGTACATATAAGTGACTGGCAAAAGCACTAAATGTACATACAGATTTATGTGCAAAATGCACATAAAATGCAGATGCATATATAAAATACTTGACAAATATACCGGGTGGGGTATACAATGTGCTCACAGTTAAACGTAATAAGTAACATATAAACGTACAAAACACACAAAAAAACAATGCGTTTGTACGAAATGTAACACAAAAACTGTACAAGTAACGGATGACTTGTACAAGAATGAACAGGGAGGAAATGAAATGAACAGAAAGTTAGTCAGTACAGCACTTGCAGCAGCAATGGTATGTTCCATGGGAGCGGCTTCCGCTACCACAGTGTCAGCAGAAGAGCAGAAAACAGTTGGTATTTTAATGCCAACTCAGTCATCTGAAAGATGGATCAACGATGGCGCTAATATGAAAAAACAGCTCGAAGAAAAAGGGTACAAGGTAGAACTTCAGTATGCAGAAGATGATACAGCAATGCAGGTATCTCAGCTTGAGAACTATGTAGGTAAGGGCGTTGACTGTCTTGTTATTGCAGCAATTGACTCCGGAGTGCTTGTAAATGCTGAGGCACAGGCAAAAGAAGCAGGTATTCCTATTATTGCCTATGACCGTCTTCTTATGGATACAGATGCGGTGTCTTATTATGCAACCTTTGACAATAAAGGCGTTGGTACTGTTATTGGTAATTATATTAAAGATACTAAGAAGCTGGATGCAGCCCGTGAAGCAGGAGATTCCTACACAATTGAATTTTTTATGGGATCACCGGATGACAACAATGCACTCTTCCTGTACAACGGTATTATGGAAGTTCTTCAGGAGTATTTGGATGATGGAACGCTTGTATGTAAATCAGGAAGAACATCTTTTGAAGATACATGTATCCTCAGATGGTCTCAGGAAACAGCACAGGCAAACTGTGAGAACATTTTAACAGCAAACTATGCAGATGAAGACCTTGATATTGCATGTTCTGCATTTGACGGATTTGCATATGGAATCAAAGCTGCTCTTCTTGGAGCCGGATATACAGAAGAAAACTGGCCTCTGATTACAGGACAGGATGCGGAAGTTATGGCTACCAAAAATATTATTGACGGAACACAGACCATGTCTATTTACAAAGATACCCGTCTCCTTGCTGAAAAAGCAGTTACCATGGTAGATGCAGTGCTGAAAGGTGAAGAGCCGGAAATCAATGATACTGAGCAGTATGATAATGGAAAAATGGTAGTTCCGACATATATGTGTACACCGGTTGCAGTAGATCAGTCCAACTATAAAGAAGTTCTGATCGATGGCGGATACTATACAGAAGATCAGTTAAAATAATGAGTTAAGCTGAATGTGAAACTAAAAGAGGCGGCGGAAGAATCCGCCGTCTCTTTTCATAAAAAGCAGTAAAGGAGAGATGGAAAGACATGTCAGAAGTTATTTTGGAAATGAAGCACATAACAAAAGCATTTTCTGGTGTAAAAGCGCTGGACGATGTAAACCTTCAAGTCAAGAAGGGAGAAATTCATGCGTTATGTGGTGAAAACGGAGCCGGCAAATCAACCCTGATGAATGTTCTTTCCGGCGTATATCCTTATGGTTCATACGAGGGAGACATTATTTATAAAGGAGAGACCTGTAAGTTCCACAAGATTAAGGACAGTGAGAACAAGGGAATTGTTATTATTCATCAAGAGCTTGCACTAAGCCCATATTTATCTATAGCGGAAAATGTTTTTATGGGAAATGAACGTGTTTCTATGAAAGGGGTTATTGATTGGACAAAGACCAGAGGAGAAGCAAAGGAGGCACTGGCTCATGTTGGTCTTGAAAATGAAAACCTGAATGCCCCTGTAAATACACTGGGAGTAGGAAAACAGCAGCTAATTGAGATTGCCAAGGCAATGGCAAAAAATGTCGATCTTTTGATACTGGACGAGCCTACAGCGGCCCTTAATGATGAGGAATCTGCACAGCTTCTGGAAATTATGCTGGAGTTGAAGAAAAAAGGTGTTACCTGCATTATTATTTCTCATAAGCTGAATGAAATCAGTTATGTTGCAGATTCTATTACGATCATTCGAGATGGAAAAACGATTGAAACTCTGAAAAAAGGAGTGGATGAGTGGACAGAGGACAGAATCATTAAAGGAATGGTAGGACGTGAGATGAATAACCGTTATCCGGTTCGTGATAATTGCTCTATTGGTGACGTGGTTCTGGAGGTGAAAAACTGGAATGCATATCATCCAGAGATTCCGGAGATGCAGATTCTTAAAAATATCAATATTAAAGTACGGGCAGGTGAGGTAGTGGGACTTGCAGGACTGATGGGAGCAGGGCGTACAGAATTTGCTATGAGCTTATTCGGCCATTCCTATGGTCAGAAAATTTCCGGAGAAGTTTATATGCACGGAAAAAAGGTCAGCACAAGAACAGTGAAAGATGCGATTAATAATAAGATTGCCTATACTTCGGAGGATAGAAAAACTTACGGGTTGGTATTGATTGATGATATCAAAACAAACATGACAATGGCTGCATTACGCAATTACTATTCTAATGGAGCCATTGTCAATGAACAGAAGGAAAATCTGGAAGCAGAGGAATATAAGAAAAAAATCAACGTCAAAGCAACATCTATTCATCAGACGGTTGGATCTTTGTCAGGAGGAAATCAGCAGAAAGTTGTTTTGGCAAAATGGATGATGACGCAGCCAGATGTTCTGATATTGGATGAGCCGACCCGAGGTATTGATGTTGGTGCAAAATATGAAATTTACTGCGCTATTAATGATATGGCCCGCGCCGGTAAGGCGGTGATTGTAATTTCATCTGAAATGCAGGAAATAATAGGAACCTGTGACCGTGCGTACATTATTAATGAAGGTCGTATAGCGGGAGAACTCAGTCATGCTGAACTTAGCCAGGAAAGTATTATGAAGTGCATTATGGACGGTAATGCGAAAGGAGAAGAATAATGGGAACAGATACTAAGAAAAAATATGTGAATCTGGATTTGAAATCCCTTGGAATGGTTGTAGCACTTGTTGTAATTTTTGCTATTTTTTATGTACTTACAGGCGGAGCAAATGCGACACCAACCAATATTAACAACCTGATTATGCAGAATGGTTACATTATTATCCTTGCAACCGGTATGCTGCTGTGCGTACTGACTGGATATATTGACCTGGGAGTCGGTTCTGTAGTAGCTCTTGGTGCTGCATGTGCGGCAAAGCTTGTTGTAGAGCAGCAGTGGCCGGTAGCCCTTGCATGGCTTGTAGCTATTGCCATTGGACTTGGAGTTGGTGTCTTTTCAGGATTTTTTATTGCATATTTGGACATCCCACCATTTGTAGTAACACTGGCTACCATGCTTATGGGACGCGGACTTACATATACGCTTTTAAAATCTCTTACAGTAGGTCCTCTGCCTCAGGATTATGCATTCATCGGAACAGGATTTCTTCCTACAGTTAAGGTTGAATTTGCAGGAGGAACACTGGATTTGGTATGTGTAGGCGTTGCTGCTGTTGTCACGGTATGTCTAATCTTGGCAGAACTGAAAACAATTAAAACAAATAACAAATATGGATTTGCTAATATTATTCCGTGGCAGATGGCATTAAAAGATGCTGTGATTCTTCTGATTGTGTGGTTTTTCTTTATAAAACTGGGACAGTATAACGGTATTCCGATTCAGCTGATTGTTCTTGGTATTGTAGTTGCTGTTTATCATTTTATTACCAGTAGAACTGTAGCAGGTCGTCAGATTTATGCAATGGGAGGAAATGCTAAGGCGGCAAGACTTTCAGGTATTAATACAAGACATGTATTTTTCTGGGTATATGTAAATATGGGTGTTCTTGCAGCCCTTGCAGGAATCGTATTGTCTGCACGTCAGGGCGGTGCAAATCCTAAGATGGGAGATGGCATTGAAATGGACGCCATTGCTTCCTGCTATATCGGAGGTGCCGCTGCATCTGGTGGAGTTGGTACAATTATTGGTGCTGTTGTTGGCGCTCTGGTAATGGGTGTTTTGAATAATGGTATGTCTATGTGTGGTATGTCAACAGATCTTCAGAAGGTTGTGAAAGGCGCAGTGCTTCTGGGAGCAGTTGTACTTGATGTAACAACAAAAAAGAAAAAGAGTTAATCTGGTATAAGATATGGGTATTGCTAAGTACCGTCAGGTGACGGAATGGATTCAAAACAGAATAGCGTCCGGAGAGTTGAACCGAGGAGATCAGATTGAGTCAGAAAATGATATCAGCCGTGTTTTTGGCATTAGTCGTCAGACGGTGCGCCATGCACTTGGACTTCTGGAACAGCAGGGGATACTGACTCGTATTCAGGGAAGCGGAACCTTTGTGCGGGATGAGCAGGCAGAGCAGGAAGAAAAGAAGATGCTGTCCCATACAGTGGATATTCTTACTACTTATGTGGATGGATATATTTTTCCAAGAATCTTGCAGTCGATGGTAGAACGACTGGAAAAGGAAGGTTACAGTGCACGTATCATGTTTACGGGTAACCGTATTGAAACAGAGAGGAGACTTTTGGAACGTATGTTGGATGAAGGCAGTCGGGATCCTCTGATTGCAGAACCGGTTATGAGTGGCCTTCCGAATCCAAATCTGAAATTTTATCGCAGACTTTTATCACGGGGAATTCCAATTCTGTTTTTTAATAGCTTTTATGAAAATTTAGATATTCCGCATATCAGTATGAATGATGTACAGGCAGGCAGAACAGCCACGGAATATCTGATTGAAAAGGGACATACCAGAATCGGAGGTATTTTTAAAGCCGATGACGGTCAGGGTCGAAGGCGTTATCTTGGCTATCTTAAAGCTTTGGGACATGCGGGTATTGAAGTGAACGAAAGCAGAGTGACGTGGGTTGATACACTGGAAATGAAAGATTTTTCCCGGATTATGGAAAAAATTCAATATCGTCTTTCAGGATGTACTGCGTGCGTCTGCTATAATGATGAAGTGGCTTATGAATTAACCAGACGTTTCTTAAAAACAGGAAAAAGAATTCCGGAAGATATATCCATAATAGGTATTGATAATTCCGAACTGGCGAAATTGAATCCGGTTCCCCTGACAAGTGTAGGACATCACATTGAAGATTTGGGAAATTATGCTGCGGAAGCAATCCTTCGGATGATCCGAGAACCGGGTTGCGATGTGACATATGAGTTTCCCGTTTTTCTGAAAGATCGCATGTCCGTATGTCAATATACGGAACAGAAGAAAAATAATACAGGAGGATATGAAAATGAAAGCACAGAAAAAATATAAATTTTGGTTTGCCACAGGCTCACAGGACCTTTACGGAGATGAATGTCTGAAAAAGGTGGCAGAACATTCCAAAGTTATTGTAGCAAAATTAAATGACTCTGGTATTCTTCCTTATGAAGTGGTGTGGAAACCTACCATGATTACAAACGAAGTGATTCGCAGGACTTTTAATGAAGCGAATGCAGACGAGGAATGTGCAGGTGTAATTACCTGGATGCATACTTTTTCTCCGGCAAAATCCTGGATTCTGGGACTTCAGGAATACAGAAAGCCGTTGCTTCATCTGCACACACAGTTCAACGAAGAAATTCCGTATGAAACCATTGATATGGATTTTATGAATGAAAATCAGTCGGCTCACGGTGATCGTGAATACGGTCATATTGTTACCAGAATGGGAATTGAACGGAAGATTATAGTTGGACACTGGAGCAACATTAGGGTACAGGAACGTATTGCATCATGGATGCGGACTGCTGTGGGAATCATGGAAAGCAGCCATATCCGAGTTATGAGAATTGCAGATAATATGAGAAATGTTGCGGTAACAGAAGGCGATAAGGTTGAAGCCCAGATTAAATTTGGATGGGAGATTGACGCTTATCCTGTAAATGAAATTGCAGAAGCGGTACAGGCTGTTTCAAAATCGGATACAGATGTTCTGGTAGAAGAATATTATGATAAATACCGGGTAGTCACAGAGGGAAGAGACGAAAAAGAATTCAGGAAACATGTTGCGGTACAGGCTCAGATCGAGCTTGGATTTGAACGATTTCTGGAAGAAAAAAATTATCAGGCTATCGTCACGCATTTTGGAGATCTGGGATGTCTGCAGCAACTTCCCGGACTTGCAATTCAGCGATTGATGGAAAAAGGCTATGGATTTGGCGCAGAAGGAGATTGGAAAACCGCTGCTATGGTTCGTCTTATGAAGATTATGACTCAAAATGTTCCTGATGCCAAAGGAACTTCCTTTATGGAAGATTATACATATAACCTTGTTCCCGGAAAAGAGGGAATTTTACAGTCACATATGCTTGAGGTCTGCCCCACCATTGCAGAGGGACCTGTCAGCATCCGTGTGAAACCTCTTTCCATGGGAAATCGTGAAGATCCTGCACGTCTGGTATTTGAGGCAAAAGAAGGTCCTGCCATTGCCACTTCTCTTGTGGATCTTGGAAATCGATTCCGTCTTATTATTAATGAAGTGGATTGTAAACATACAGAAAAATCTATGCCTGAACTTCCGGTAGCATCTGCATTCTGGACGCCGAGACCGAATCTTACTACAGGTGCTGAAGCATGGATCCTGGCAGGTGGAGCTCATCATACTGCATTTTCCTATGATCTTACTGCAGAACAGATGGGAGACTGGGCCAGCGCAATGGGTATTGAGGCAGTGTATATTGATAACGATACAACCATTCGCAACTTCAAAAATGAATTGAAATGGAATTCTGTTTACTATAGATAAAATTAATTAAAGATTAGACAAAAGCTCCTGGTGCGACTGCACAGGGAGCTTTTTGTGTGCCGGAATATTGAAAGTCTGTTAATTTTTTAATATACTATTGACAAAACTATATTATATGATATATAGTATTGTTAACAAAACAATATTAATGTTTAGTATAATATTATACAGAAACAAAAAGGAGTGAGCCCATGGTATTTAATACAGGTGCAGCCCTTCTGGATGCCATTGTTCTGGCAATCGTATCGCAAGAAAAGGACGGAACTTATGGGTATAAGATCACCCAGGATGTGCGCAGTGTTCTGGATGTTTCGGAATCCACACTTTATCCGGTGCTGAGAAGGCTGCAGAAGGATGAATGTCTGGAGACCTACGATATGGCATATGAAGGTCGTAACCGCAGATACTATAAATTGACAGAAAAAGGATCTGCGCAGTTGAATTTATATAAGGTGGAATGGAAAAACTATTCTTCAAAAATTTCCAGGCTGTTTGAGGGGGGAATTGAATTATGAACAGAAAAGAATTTATGGACCAGCTGGAAAAGCTCCTCTCTGATATTTCAGAGGATGAGAGAAAAGAGGCTCTTGATTATTACGAAAGTTATTTTGATGAAGCAGGAGAAGCAGAAGAGGCTTCTGTAATCCAGAAGCTTGGAAGCCCTGGGAAAGTAGCGGCTATCATTAAGGCTGATTTGAGAGAAAACAGTGATACAGCCGGAACTTACACGGAAAAAGGCTATTATGATGAAAGAACAGAGGAGCCGGGACAGGTTCCGGAAGAAAGAACTTCCAACAGAAAAGACAGAGGATATCAGCCAAAGGAGAAGCGGGGCAGTGGAATGATGATTCTGGTACTGATCCTTCTGGTGTTCCTTTCACCGTTTTTGTCAGGTGCTATAGGTGGTGTGGTTGGATTTGTTGTAACAATCATCCTGCT
Organism: Blautia sp. XA-2221; assembly: GCF_028767025.1. Taxonomy (GTDB): domain Bacteria; phylum Bacillota; class Clostridia; order Lachnospirales; family Lachnospiraceae; genus Blautia_A. The sequence continues at coordinate 83,209 of NZ_JAJQXX010000011.1, read as the reverse complement.
TCCGTTTATCCTGGCATTTGGAATCGGCGCCGGAGTAATTGGACTGCTGATCGGTGGAATTGTTACAGTGATTGCCGGAATCGGACTTTGTTTCACTGCAACACCGGTTGGACTTTTTACGGTCGGACTGGGAAGCATTGCTACAGCCATAGGTCTTGTGGGACTGGTATTTATTATCTGGGTGATCAGTAAACTTTTACCTAGACTGTTGAACAAATTCACAGACTTTTGCAGCAGATTGATCCACAGAGAAAAAGGAGGTAATCAGGCATGAGAAAATTTTCAAAAATTGTTTTAGGCATGGCAGCAGTTATTGGAGTTGTAGGATTAGGGCTTACGGTAGGCGGAGTTGCCATGGGAGCAACCATGGACGATATGAGATATGAGGGAAGTTCTGTTCAGAAGGTTGTGAACCGCATGGTAAGAGTGGCAGAAAACCTGAATGATGACGACTGGGACGACGATATATGGGATGATGACGATTGGGAAAGTGAAGATATAGATCCGTCAGCAAAAGAAGGAATATATGAGCTGGAAAATATTTCTTCTATGGATATCGAGCTTGATTATGATGAGCTGATCCTGGAGGAATATGACGGTAAAAATGTAAAAGTCCGTATTTCAGGAGACTGTACAGAGGAAGTAACAGTCAGCACAGAAGGTACGGAACTTAAAATTGAAAGTGAAGGAAAAACAAAGCCTGAAGAAAGACAGGTAGTGGTTTGTTATCCTGTCGGAATGAAATTTACAGAGGTAAATATTGATGTGGGGGAAGGAACAGCAACTTTGGACAGTGATCTGAACGCAGGAGAATTCAGCGCATCCGTAGGAGCGGGAACCCTGGAAAACTATGGTGCGGTTTCAGCCAGAGAGGCTGATATTGAGGTTGGAGTAGGAACACTGTCTCTTACAGATCTTGATGCGGAATATATTGAGGCAGAATGTGGAATTGGAACCATGGAACTTGAAGCAGCAGGTAAAAAAGATGATTATAATTACCGTCTTTCCTGTGGCGCAGGAACACTCAGTCTTGAGGACGAGGAATTTAGCGGTCTGGGAGCAAGCAAAATAGTAGACAATGATGGAGCTGCCCGTAAAATGCAGTTAGAGTGCGGTATGGGAACCATGGAAGTAGGCTTTACTGACTGATCCCCGGAACAGATGCTATGAAGTGACAGTTGATTTTCAGAGGCTCTGATACATCGGAGCCTGACAGAAAGGAAGTAGAAACATGAGTAATAAACGTCTTTATAAATCTTCAGTAAACTGTATGCTCTGCGGAGTCTGCGGCGGCATTGCGGAATATTTTGATATTGATCCTACCTTGGTACGTCTGGCATGGGTGATTCTCACCTGTTTTGGCGGCGCAGGCATATGGGCGTATATCATAGCTGCGATCATTATTCCGAAAGGCTGAATAATATGGAAAAATCCCTTTCCGGAAGGTGCTTATTATAATGCAGGATACTGTGATTTATTTGAAAAAGCTTACCAATATGTCTATGACGCCGAAAGGGATATTTGAGAACGTTTCCGTATAAATTTTCCTGAAAATGTCAATACTCCTGATGAATACAGATAAGGAGTGTGAGGACATTGAATAAAGATAAAGAAGTGAAAAGCTATCTGAAGGGAGAACTTTCTGAAGAGGAAAAGTTGAAATACGAGATTGCCGGAGAGCTGGGACTTTTGGATCAGGTTCTGGAAAATGGCTGGAAAAGCCTTTCGGCAAAGGAAACAGGGCGCATTGGCGGACTGATGACTCGCAGAAAAAAACAAGAAAAATAAGAATACAGAGGATGACTGTTCACAGCCGATGCTTGGAAACGCAGTGAACAGGAAGAGCAAAGAGGATTCCTGGAAATCGGGAATCCTTTTTTCATTGTAAGTAAGCCTGTTCTGTGATATTCTGGAAAAAGAAAAATGTGAAAACATAAGAATAAATAATGTTCTTTTTTATTGCTGCCAGATGCTCAGAGAAAGAAAAAAGGTTTATTCTTGAAAGGGAAGGAAATGAACGAAATTATTGAAAGCTTGTACAAACGAAAATCGATGCGGGTCTATGAAGAAAAAACGATTCCTGAGGAGATGAAGAGAACAATTCTGGAGGCCGCCGCACAGGCTCCCAGTGCAGGCTGTCAGCAGCTTTATACGATTCTGGATATAACAGACAAAAATCTGAAGTCAGCGTTGTCAGAAACCTGTGATCATCAGCCGTTTATTGCAAAAGCTCCGATGGTTCTGGTATTTTGCGCAGATTGTAAGAAATGGTATGACACTTATCTGGAAGCGGGGTGTACACCTCGAAAACCTGGAGTCGGGGATCTTATGCTGGCAGTAACAGATGCGGCCATTGCAGCGCAAAATGCAGTAGTAGCGGCCGAAAGCTTTGGTATTGGTTCCTGCTATATTGGAGATATTATGGAAAATTGCGAAGAACAGCGCAGACTACTAAAGCTTCCGGAATATGTTTTTCCGGCGGCGATGCTGGTGTTTGGATGGCCTGTAGAACAGCAGAAACACAGACCGAAACCGGTACGGTTTGACCAGAGGCATATTGTACACGAAAATACATACCGCGGCATGGATGGGAAAGAACTCCGAAATATGTTTGAAAACCGCTGCGGACAGAAAAACTTTGAGGACTGGACCGCTGCTTTTTGTGAACGTAAATATAATTCTGACTTTTCAAAAGAAATGACTAGGTCAGTGGAAGAATATCTGAAGCAGTTTCTTTAAAACAAACCGGAGAAATAACAGGACACGCTTAGATGATGAAGCGTTTATAAATATTATTTATTCATAAAAAACAAAATGGTTTTGGGATGATCAGATAATCGCACAGTATTATTTCAGAAAATCAATAAGAGACAAAACCTGACAGAAAGTGAGATTTTATCATGAAACAGAAAATAAATTATACGGAGCTTTTGAAAGAAATTGTAATTCTGACAGGAGCTATGGCAGTGATATCAGCAGCAGTTTACTTTTTTCTGGTACCAAGCAAAACATCAATAAGCAGTATTTCCGGCCTGGGAATTATACTGTCTAATTTTGTACCGCTGCCTCTTTCCGCAATCACAATGATTATGAATGTACTGCTTCTGATTATCGGATTTCTGACCTGTGGAAAAGAATTTGGAGTAAAAACCATATATACAAGCATTATGCTTCCTGTCTTTCTGGGAATATATGAAAAAGCATTTCCGTCTTATCAGTCTATAACAGGAAGTCAGGAGCTGGATGTAGTCTGTTACATTCTGGTTGTAAGTGCAGGATCCAGTATTCTTTTTAACCGGAACGCGTCCTCCGGGGGGCTGGACATTGTGGCAAAGATTATGAATAAATATCTGCACATGGAGCTTGGAAAGGCAATATCGCTTTCAGGAATGTGTATAGCTCTTTCCGCAGTGCTTGTGTATGATAAAAAGTCTGTTGTGCTCAGTGTTCTTGGAACCTATTTTAACGGGCTTCTTCTGGACCACTTTATTTTTGGACATAATATCAAACGGAGAGTCTGTATTATCACCAAACATGAAAAAGAACTCAGAGATTTTATTCTTCATAATCTGCACAGTGGGGCAACGATTTATGAGGCTGTAGGCGCATACAATATGAAAAAACGCAATGAAATTATCACAATTGTTGATAAAGGTGAGTACCAGAAGCTTATGGATTATATGAACCATAAAGATCCTGAGGCATTTATTACTGTGTATACGGTGTCCGATCTCAGATATCGCCCGAAGGTGTAGAGGATTGGTGATTGTGACGTTGGAGGGAAGGAATTAAGCGGCTAAAACAGTGGTATAATATCAGGTATAGTTTAATAAAATAGAGTCACAAAAGATAAAGAAAAATAAATACATAATGTATTTATTTTTCTTTTTTTTATATGATATATTATAGTCACACAGGAGGTACAGAAAAATGAAGGATATATATTTACTTAATTATTCTGTTAAGGGAATAAAAACATTGGATCAGTTGATTTCTTTATCTTTTTATAAAAAAACAATTTCTAAAAATCCTGATACACAGGATTACAATGTCAAAGGAATTTACGGTATAAATGGTTCGGGGAAATCTGCGATTGTTACCTCCGTAGATATTTTAAGGAATCTTCTGATTAATCCAGAGTATTTGAATAATCCCATTGTACAGGGGAATTTAGAGGAAATAATCAATAAGAAAACAGAAGAACTGTTTATGGGTGCTGAGTATCTGGTGAATTTTAAAGAACTGTTTATGATTTTTCGATATGAAATAAAGCTGTTGAAGGATAAAACCGGGAAATATACAATAGCCTATGAATGTTTAACTTCAAAGAAAGCACTTTCTAAAAATGATTTTATGGAAACAGTTTTTGAAGTCAAAAATGGAGAAATTATTTCCATTCGGGAAAGTGAAAATGATATGCTTGCCGAAATGCTGCGGAAAAAGACAACAAACCTGTTGATAAACACATCTATGTGTGCTTTGTTTTATGACAAAATTATTATTTCAGAAAAGGGAACATATATAAATGATTTGTTTAAAAGCATATTTACGCTATTAATATTCGGAAGAAAACTGCATGTATATTTAGATCAGTCAGATGATCATAGAGATTATCTGATGCAAAGATCATGTGGATATTCAGAAGAATTGGAAAGTAGTAACTTAGGTAAAGATTCTCTGTTCAGCCATTTTCTGGAGATGGACGGAGAATGCCTTAATGTGATTGCAGTAACCAGAAATGTTGTATTAAAATCTATGTACGAAGATTTTCAAAGAACAGTAGATAGCTTATATGAATTTCTTCGTATTTTTAAATCAGATTTACAGGGCATTGAAATAGATAAAAAGGAATACCATGACGCATTCATATGTAGTTTGATTATGGTATATGATTCCTATAGAATTCATGCGGAATTTGAAAGTACGGGTATTAAAAAGCTTATTAAACTATTTGCATATATCAAAGAAATGGTGCAAGGTGGGATCGTCTTTATTGACGAATTTGATTCGAATCTTCATGATGTATACTTATGTGCTTTGCTGGAATATCTGATGCAGTATGGAGCAGGACAGCTTTGTTTTACCACCCATAATGTAGGTCCTATGGATATTTTAAAGCAGCATAAAAAATCTATTGATTTTTTGTCTGTGGACCATAAAATTTATCCCTGGACAACGAACGGTAATTATTCACCTTCCAGACTTTATAGAAATGGTATGATTGAGGGATCTCCATTTAATGTAGATTCTATTGATTTTATAGGTGTTTTTGGATACAGTGAGGAGGATGAATAATGGGACTCCAACTGATTTTTGCTGTCGAGGCAGACAAAAAAGTAAATCAGACTGGATTTATATGAAAGATACAATAGATTATTTTTATCAATATGATCAGTCACAGTTTAAATTCAGTCCGGTATACATGAATGGAAGAGGAAAATATAAAAATAAAGAAAAAGAAATTTTAAAACTAATTTCTCAGTACGCTTCCACATCTAAGACAAACCGGTCTAAAGTTATTTACTGTTTTGACTGTGATGATTATGATAGGAAACAGGCGGATGCAGATTTTTTGGCAGAGGCAAGCCAGTATTGTAAGGACAAAGACTATGAGTTTGTCTGGTTTTGTAAAGATGTGGAATGTGCGTACTTGGGAAAAAAGGTCGATGCCGGACAAAAGAGTAAAGAAGCCGGAAAGTTTAAGGCAAAAAAATTAATTCGAAATGTCAATCCAGATAAGCTGGCGGTAAATACATATCGAATGAATACCAGCAATGTTATGAAAATCCTTGACAGATATCTGACCCGAAAATAATTTTCAGTGTACATATATAATATTTATAAACATCCGGATAAATATTTTGGGACAGATCAGTAAAAAACAGTATGCACAAACAAGGATTACATACCGCCTGAGTTTATACAATTTTTATATCTTTTTGAACCTCTGTTGATTGAAGAAGTATTTTAAAACTGTTATACTGAATATAAACAAAAAGAAATCTCTCAGGCAGGGGTTTCTTTTTTATCATACAACAGAAAGCAGGCGATGAGAATGGAGCGTCAGGATCATGCATATGTAAAGCTTGAAAATGTGTCAAAGGTTTATGGCTCCGGGGAAGTAAAGATCGTGGCAGTGGATCACATCAGTTTTGAGATCAATAAGGGTGAGTTTGTGGTGGTTGTAGGTCCAAGCGGCGCAGGAAAAACAACTGTGCTGAATATCCTGGGAGGTATGGATAAGGCAACCTCCGGGCACGTGCTGGTAGATGGTGTGGATATTGCGAAATATTCCAGCAAACAGCTTACCGGATATCGGAGAGAGGATATTGGTTTTGTATTTCAGTTTTACAATCTGGTGCCAAATCTTACAGCACTGGAAAACGTAGAGCTGGCTCTTCAGATATGCAAAGAACCTCTGGATGCAGCAACAGTTCTGGAGGATGTGGGGCTGAAGGACAGACTGGGGAATTTCCCGGCGCAGCTTTCAGGAGGTGAGCAGCAGAGAGTGTCAATAGCCAGGGCTCTTGCCAAGAATCCGAAGCTTCTTCTCTGTGACGAGCCTACAGGCGCTCTGGATTATCAGACCGGAAAGGCAATCCTGAAGCTTTTGCAGGATATGTGCCGGGAAAGAGGAATGACAGTAATTGTGATCACTCATAACTCTGCTCTTACTCCTATGGCAGACAGGGTGATCAGAATTAAAAACGGAAAAGTATCTTCTATGGTACAAAATGATGCTCCTACTCCGGTAGAAGAAATCGAATGGTAGGTGAGCGTGATGAAGAAGGCACTGCATAAAGATTTCTGGGTAGAAATAAGAAAAACCAAGGCGCGTTTTATTTCTATTTTCTGTATTGTTGCCCTTGGAGTTGCGTTTTATTCCGGAATTCAGGCAAGCTCCCCTGATATGAGGCTTTCCGGGGATGCTTACTATACAGAGAGCAAAATGATGGATCTCAGGGTGATGGGAACTCTGGGACTGACAGAAGAAGATGTAGAGGCCATCCGTAAGGTTGAGGGAGTAGAATGGGCTGAGGGAGCCTGGTCAACAGATGTGCTGTGCGGGGAGGAAGAAACGCAGAAAGTTCTCCATGTAGAAGCTGTCAATGAGAAGGTAAATGGCCTTACCGTAACAGAGGGACATATTCCGGAAAAAAGCGGAGAATGTTTTCTGGATGTGGAATTTGCAGAAGCCCAGGGATATCAGATCGGAGATCAGATTGAATTAAGAGAGGATACAGACGATCCTTTTCTGAAAAAGAAAACATATACGGTAGTCGGCCTGGGACGATCTCCTCTTTACATATCCTTTAACAGAGGAAATACAACGCTTGGCTCCGGCGAGGTAAACGGGTTTGCCTATGTGCTGCCTGAGGATTTTGATCAGGATATTTTTACACAGATCTATATAAGCGCTCAGGGTGTGGATCAGGTAACCAGTTATACAGAGGCCTATGACCGTCTTATTGAGAAACTTCAGGATAAGGTGGAGGGAATCCAGTCAGAGCGCTGCCAGCTCAGATATGATGATGTGATGTCTGAAGTCAAGGAAGAGCTGGCGGATGCAGAGAAAGAGCTTTCAGACGGCAAAAAGCAAGCGGATGAAGAGCTTTCAGATGCCCGGGACGAGCTTGAAAACGGTGAAAAAGAATATTCAGACGGAAAAAAGAAATATGAAGACGGTAAAAAACAGCTTTCAGATGCAGAACAGGAAATTTCTGACGGAAAGAATCGGATCGCTTCTGCAAAAACCACGCTGGCTGACGGAAAAGATCAGCTTGCAGCAGCAAAACAGCAGGCGGCAGATGGCTGGAATCAGTTAAATGCAGCCCAGGAAAAGCTTTCTGCCGGCTGGAGTCAGTATAACAGTGGAAAAAAACAGCTTGAGGAAGGCCGTGCTCAGTTAAATAATGCAAAAAAACAGCTGGAAGACGGCCAGAAAAAAATAGACCGGACCAGGGCAGAGCTGGATGAAAAACAGAATCAGCTGGATGCCGGACTTGCTCAGGCAGAAAGCGGAATGAAAGCCATTGATGCTCAGATCGCACAGCTTCAGGATCAGATTCCCCGGCTTGAGGAAGGAATCAGACAGGCAGAAGAAGCCGAGGCGCAGATTCCGGAACTGACGCAGGCTCTGGAAGCTGCTCAGCGTACTGCAGCAGAAAAACAGGCTGCGTTTGACGCTGCTCAGTCAGAAGTCAGTGAAGCCCAGTCCGTTTTTGATACAGCCCAGGCAGCTCTGGAAGATGCTGTCCGGAGATTTGAAGCCGGAGAGATCACGGAAGAGGAACTTGCTTTTTATCAGAATGCTGTGGAAACAGCAAGAGGAAATCTGGAAACAGCGCAGGGGAATGTAGAAGCAGCGCAGGGAGAGCTGAACGCAGCCAATGACGTGGCAGGTCAGGTGCAAGCAACGTTAGATACCTGTACTGCAACAGCGGCAAAAAAGCCGGAGCTGGAAGCAGGTCTTGCTGCTGTCCGGAAGGGAATCACTCAGGCAGAAACGAAAAAAGCAGAGCTGACAAAAACGATAGAGTCTTTAAAAGAAGCTCAGAAGGCTATTGATTCAGGCAGAGAAACGCTAAAGCAGGAAGAGGCCAAGCTGGAACCGGCAAAAAAACAGATTGCTGCAAATGAAAAGAAGCTGCTTGTGAATGAAAAGAAGCTTCAGGAAAGTCTGGCAATTTTAAACAGTAGCCAGGCAGAAATTGATGCAAACAGGCAAAAGCTGAACTCTGCTCAAAAGGAAATCGAGGTAAACGAGCAGAAATTGAATTCCGGCCAACAGGAGCTTGAGGACAGCCAGAAAAAAATAACAGATGGAGAAGCTGAGATCAGGGAAAACCGGCAAAAGCTTGCTGATGCGGAAAAGGATTTAAAGGAAGCAAAGCAAAAGCTTAAAGATGGCTGGAAAGAATATGAGGACGGCAAAAAAGAAGCGGAAGAAGAAATTGCGGAAGGTGAGCAGAAGATAGAAGATGCCAGAAAGGAAATTTCAGAGATTGAAGAACCTGAATGGATCATTACAGACCGAAACGATCTTCCGGAATATTCTGATTATGGAGATAATGCAGACAGGATCAAAAGTATAGGAGAAGTTTTTCCGGTAATCTTTTTCCTTGTGGCGGCGCTGATCAGTCTTACTACCATGACTCGAATGGTAGAGGAACAGAGAACACAGATCGGAACGCTGAAAGCTTTAGGATACGGAAAGTTTTCTATTGCGTCCAAATATCTGAATTATGCATTTCTTGCCACTGTGGGAGGAAGTGTGGCAGGCGTACTGATCGGAGAAAAAATTCTTCCTTATATCATTATCAAAGCGTATGGAATTATGTACCACAATGTGGGAGACAGCCTTCAGATCCATTATGAGTTGAAATTTGCCATGACAGCTTCGATTGCCGCACTTATCTGTACGGTGGGAGCCACTGTTGTTTCCTGTTATCGGGTACTTTCTGAAACGCCTGCTTCTCTGATGCGTCCACCGGCGCCAAAAGAAGGCAAAAGAGTTCTGGTAGAAAAAATCACAATTTTGTGGAAACATCTGAACTTTACCTGGAAGTCAAGCCTCAGAAATCTTTTCCGTTACAAGAAACGTCTGTTTATGACAATATTCGGTATATCCGGAAGCATGGCGCTGATGCTGGTAGGTTTTGGCATACGAGATTCCATTTCTGATATTGTGGTAAAACAGTATTCAGAGCTGCAGCATTATGACGGAACTATTATTACAGATGAGGATGCCTCTGATGAGGACAGAAAGAAACTGAAGGAGTATCTGGACAAAAACGAAAAACTGGAAAGATTTACAAATATCCAGTTCAGCAAGATCACAGCGCCGGACGGAAAGTCAAATATCAGCGTTTATCTCTATGTGCCGGAAAATCTGGAAACCTTCCGTGAGGATGTGACACTGAGAAATCGTCTTACAGGAGAGAGCTATGAACTGACGGATGAAGGCGCGGTTATCAGCGAAAAGACAGCAAAGCTTCTGGAACTTCAGGTGGGCGACACCATTACTCTGAAGCGGGAGAATGAGGAGTTTCATGCAAAGGTAGCGGTAATTACAGAAAACTACATGGGACATTACATTTACATGACGCCAAAGGTATATGAACAGACTTTTGGGGAAAAACCGGATTATCAGGACATTGTATTTTCTGTAAAGGATGAATATCTGGATCAGGCAGAAAAAATAGGACAAAAGATCATTGAACAGCCGGGAGCCCTTAGTATCAGCTATACCTCCAGTATGGCTGCTCAGGTGGAACGTATGCTCAGTACCTTGGGAATTGTTATTGTGGTACTGATCGTTTCAGCAGGAATGCTTGCGTTTGTAGTGCTGTATAATCTGAATAATATTAATATTACGGAGAGACAGAGGGAGCTGGCAACGTTGAAGGTTCTGGGCTTTTATGACAAAGAGGTTTCCCAGTATGTGCTGAGAGAAAATATTCTTCTGACTATTGCAGGAATCATCTTTGGCTCAGGATTTGGAGTTCTGCTTCACAGATATATTATTCTGACTGTGGAAGTAGATGCAGTAATGTTTGGACGGGACATCCGTCCTGTAAGCTTTTTGTACTGTGCGGTAATAACCTGTATTTTTTCAGTTGTTGTAAACTGGTTTATGCACAGGAAACTCACAAAGATCAATATGGTGGAATCTTTGAAATCCGTAGAATAAAAGGCGGTCCTGCGATATACAGCGCAAAATGTCATCACCAGAGATGCCTGAATATGTATTTTCACCAGGTTCCTGCGAATGGAGCAGACAGTAATACAGTTACTGAAATATCTGTAAAATTTCTGAGTTCCTGCTTGACAACCGCAAAAAATGTAATTATAGTATGTACCATAACAAAGGCGAGGAAGAAGAGGAGTATGCTGAATACCCTGACAGAGAGGAATATCCGCTGGCTGGAAGATATTCTCAGAAAGATGCAGCAGAAGGTAGCTTTGGAGCCGGGAGGCTGATGGCCGGAGGGAACGCACAGAAACCGGCAGCAGGCTTTCACGTAGATCCTGCGTTAAAGGAAAATGAGATGTGCAGAGGAATAAAAGTGACAATCTGTCTGTTTCCTGCATAATGAAGGTGGTACCGCGACAAGATTCGCCCTTCACACTTAGGTGTGAGGGGCTTCTTTATTTATTATAAAAGCAGGTACATTCTGTACTGACTTTCTTAGTAAATGATAGAGATCTTCCCCTCACTATCACAGAAAACATACACAGGAGGTTTATTATGAGCAAAGAACTTGCAAAGACGTATGATCCGAAAGGACTGGAAGAGCGTCTGTACAAAAAATGGATGGACAATGGTTACTTTCATGCAAAAGTAAATCCGGATAAGAAACCTTTTACCATTGTTATGCCGCCGCCCAATGTTACCGGTCAGCTTCACATGGGACATGCGCTGGATGAAACCATGCAGGATATTCTGATCCGTTTTAAGAGAATGCAGGGCTATGAGGCGCTGTGGCAGCCGGGAACAGACCATGCGGCAATCGCTACAGAGGTTAAGGTTATTGACAAGCTGAAAAAAGAAGGAATTGACAAGCACGAGATCGGCCGTGAGGAATTTTTAAAACATGCCTGGGCATGGAAGGAAGAGTACGGCGGAAAGATCATCAATCAGCTGAAAAAGCTTGGCGCATCCGCAGACTGGGAAAGAGAACGCTTTACCATGGATGAAGGCTGCTCAAAGGCAGTTCAGGAAGTGTTTATCAAGCTTTATGAAAAAGGCTATATCTATAAAGGCTCCAGGATCATCAACTGGTGTCCGGTATGCCAGACTTCTATTTCTGACGCAGAGGTAGAACATGAGGATCAGGACGGATTTTTCTGGCACATTAATTATCCGATCGTTGGAGAAGAAGGACGTTTTGTGGAGATTGCCACCACCCGTCCGGAAACACTTCTGGGTGATACTGCAGTTGCGGTAAATCCTGATGATGACAGATATAAAGATCTGGTTGGTAAAATGCTGAAGCTGCCTCTTACAGACCGTGAGATCCCGGTTGTGGCAGACGAGTATGTTGATAAGGAATTCGGAACCGGCTGTGTGAAGATCACACCTGCACATGATCCTAACGACTTTGAGGTTGGAAAACGTCACAATCTTCCTGAGATCAATATCATGAATGACGACGCTACCATCAATTCCCTTGGGGGTAAATATGCCGGAATGGACCGCTATGAGGCGCGTAAGGCTATGGTGGCAGATCTGGAAGAGCAGGGACTTCTTGTTAAAGTCGTTCCACATTCTCACAATGTCGGAACTCATGACCGCTGCGGAACTACTGTAGAGCCCATGATCAAACCGCAGTGGTTTGTACGCATGGATGAGATGGCGAAGGCTGCTATTGACGTTCTCAATGAGGGCGAGCTGGAATTTGTTCCTGCAAGCTTTGGCAAAACCTATCTTCACTGGCTGGAAAATATCCGCGACTGGTGTATTTCCCGTCAGCTGTGGTGGGGACACAGAATCCCGGCTTACTACTGTGAAGAGTGCGGCGAGGTTGTTGTTGCCCGTGAGATGCCGGAAAAATGCCCGAAATGCGGATGCACTCATCTTCATCAGGATGAGGATACTCTGGATACCTGGTTCAGCTCCGCACTGTGGCCGTTCTCCACTCTTGGATGGCCGGACAACACTGAGGAAATGGAATACTTCTATCCTACAGATGTGCTTGTAACAGGCTATGATATTATTTTCTTCTGGGTTATCCGTATGGTATTTTCCGCTATGGAGCAGACTGGAAAGGCTCCTTTCCATCATGTTCTGATCCACGGTCTTGTAAGAGATTCCCAGGGAAGAAAAATGAGTAAATCTCTTGGAAACGGAATCGATCCTCTTGAAGTGATCGACAAATACGGCGCAGATGCTCTTCGTCTGACACTGATCACCGGAAATGCTCCTGGAAATGACATGCGTTTCTACTGGGAGAGAGTAGAATCCAGCCGTAATTTTGCAAATAAGATCTGGAATGCATCCAGATTTATCATGATGAACCTGGAAGGCAGAACAGTCGCTGCTCCTGAGAACCTGAAGGAGCTGTGCATGGAGGATCAGTGGATCCTTTCCAGACTGAATACCGTTGTCCGTGAAGTAACAGAAAACATGGAAAAATATGAGCTTGGTATTGCAGTTCAGAAGGTTTATGACTTCCTGTGGGATGAGCTTTGCGACTGGTATATCGAGATGGCAAAAGTTCGTCTGTGGAAGGCAGAGGAAGATCCCAAGGCAGCCGGAGAGGCTCTGTGGACACTTCGCACAGTTCTTACAGAAGGTCTGAAGCTGCTTCATCCGTTTATGCCGTTTATCACAGAGGAAATCTACTGTACTCTTCTTCCGGAGGAAGATTCCATTATGATCTCCCAGTGGCCGGTATACACAGAAGAGAGAAGCTTCCCGGAAGCAGAAAAGGCAGTAGAGGGCTTTAAAGAGGCAGTAAGAGGCATCCGTAATACACGTACAGAGATGAACGTTCCGGTAAACCGTAAAACAAGCCTTTATATTGTAGGAAGAGATGCAGATACCTGCGCCCGTTATGAAGCCTGCAAAAAATCCTTTGTAAACCTTGCTTTCTCAAAAGAGATCCAGGTTCAGGAAACAAAGGAGGGAATTGGCGAGGACGCAGTTTCCGTAGTGGTTTCTGACGCAGTTGTTTATCTTCCACTGGAAGATCTGGTTGACAGAGAGAAAGAAATCGAGCGTCTTACAAAAGAACAGGAGCGTCTTACAAAAGAGATCGCCCGCTGCCAGGGTATGCTGAATAACCCGAACTTTGTAAATAAAGCGCCTGCTGCAAAGGTAGATGCAGAAAAAGAAAAACTTCAGAAATACGAAGAAATGATGGAAAAGGTAAACGTACAGCTTTCACAGATGCAAAAGTGATAAAGGAGCGTTAAGATGAAATGGTATGATATATGTAACAGGATTTCTCTGCTGCTTCATGCTCTGGTCAGCGCAGTAGGCTACTATCTGATCGAGGCTATCAGCAGACATTCCTTTACTGAGGCATGGGATTTTATGACAGGCAGACCGCTGGTGTTTGCCTACAATGCGGCGCTGATCTTTACATCTTCTCTGATCGTATACCTGTTCAGAAGAAGATGCTTTATCCGTGTGATGCTGGTGATGTTCTGGCTTCTTCTTGGAATTATAAACGGTGTGATCCTGGCTACCCGTGTCACACCGTTTACCGGACCGGACCTTCACCTTCTGACAGACGGAATGGCTCTTTTGGAAAAATATCTCCCTAAATGGGGTGTGGTCGTAGCGCTGATCGTACTGGGACTTTTTGCACTGACACTTCTGGCGCTGATTGTCAAAGGGCCGAAGTTTAAAGGCAAGCTGAAATACCGCTGGAATATTCCGCTGGTGCTTGCAGGCTTTGTACTTTTTGCCGGAGTGACTCAGCTTGCTCTGGAAAAAAGAGTTCTGTCCAATTATTTCGGAAACATAGCCTTTGCCTATGAGGATTACGGATATCCTTACTGTCTTGGGGTTACGATTTTTGATACAGGAATCAGCTGCCCAAGAGATTATTCGGAAAAAGAAATCAAAAGGATCGAAAACACAGAAGAGAATCTGCCGGAAAGCAGAGAGGGAGAATACCCTAACATTATTTTTCTGCAGCTGGAATCTTTCTTTGATCCGGAACTTGTAAATTATCTGGAGATATCCGAAGATCCGATCCCTACTTTCCGTAAGCTTATGAAGGAGTATACTTCAGGATATTATAAAGTACCGTCTGTAGGCGCAGGTACTGCAAATACAGAGTTTGAATCCATTACAGGTATGAGTCTCCGGTATTTCGGTCCCGGAGAATATCCTTACAAGAGCATTCTCAAGGAGACAACCTGTGAAAGCGCTCCGTATGTTCTGGGAGAACTGGGATATTCCAGTCATGCCATACATAATAATGAAGCGAATTTTTACGGAAGAAGAAGTATTTTCCCGAATCTTGGATTTGACACCTTCACCTCTGCAGAGTACATGCCTGAGGAGGAGGATAAAAATCCTCTAGGTTGGACAAGAGACCGGGTTCTCACAGACGAGATTATTAAATGTCTGGATTCTACAGAGGATCAGCCGGATTATGTTTATACCATCTCTGTTCAGGGACACGGAGCTTACCCTGAGGAACCGGAGCTTGAAGAGCATGAGATCACTGTGACAGGTTCCCCTACTGCTTCAAAGAATAATCAGTGGGAGTACTATGTAAATCAGATCCATGAGATGGATGAGTTTGTCAAAGAGCTTACAGACAGACTGGAGGATTATCCGGAAGATGTGGTTCTTGTTATGTATGGGGATCACCTTCCTACTATGGGGCTGACTGTGGAGGATGTTGACAATAAATATCTTTTCCAGACACAGTATGTTATGTGGGACAACTTTGGCCTTGAGAAAAAAGATGTGAATCTTGCAGCTTATCAGATGGCAGCAGAGGTACTGGACCGTGTTGGTATTCATGAGGGAACCGTATTCCGTTATCATCAGGCAAGAAGAAATACAAAGAATTACCAGGTGGATCTGGAAACTCTTCAGTACGATCTGCTTTATGGAAAGAAACATTCCTATGAAGGAGAAAATCCGTTTAAGAGGACAAAGATGCGCCTCGGACTTTATGATGTGACTTTAGACGGAGTTTCACTGGTATCAGCCTGGGATCATACTTATCGGATCACGGGAACTAATTTTACGCCGTCCAGTCAGGTAAAACTGAATGGAGAATGGCACGATACCATTTATGTAAATCCCACGACACTGATGATCTCCGGTACAGAACTGGAAGATTTCGACAGGCTTTCCGTGGTTCAGAGAAGCAACAGCTCAACACGAAAGGCTCTGAGCAAGAGCTATGACCGTTCCTGCTATATGCTGTTCGATGAAAATAAATGGAAACTGCCGACGGAAGATAACTGATTCTGCCGAATAAAAGATTACGATTGGTACTGGACATATTTCACCACTCATATATAATGATATCGTAGCGGTATATCAGAGACAGCCTCTGATGCCGCTGCGAAAACATTAGATGAAGTGGTGAATTTTTTTATGAATTACGAAGAAGCGGTTGCTTATATTGAAGAAACTCCAAAGTTTACAACAAAAAACAAACTCTCCCATACAAAAGAGTGTCTGGAGCGCCTGGGAAATCCTGAAAAAAAGTTCAAAGTCATTCATGTGGCGGGAACTAACGGAAAAGGAAGTACCTGCGCTTTTCTGACCTCCATTTTCAGAGAAGCAGGATATTCCTGCGGACTTTTTACATCTCCTCATCTGGTTGAGATCAATGAACGTTTTCAGATCAATGAGAAGAACATTGACGATCAGTCTTTTCTGAGCGCGTTTAAAAAAGTAAAGGCTCTTGCAGATGAGCTTGTTGCAGAGGGAAACTATCATCCGACATATTTTGAAATGCTGTTTCTTATGGGAATGGTGATCTTTGCTGAGGCAGGTTTGGATTATGTAATGCTGGAAACCGGCCTTGGAGGACGTCTGGATGCCACAACGGCAGTGGAGGATCCCGTTGCCTGCGTGATCACATCCATCAGCTTTGATCATACGCAGTATCTGGGAAATACCATACAGGCAATTGCAGGAGAAAAGGCAGGGATCATTGTTCCGGGAGTACCTGTGATCTATGACGGCAATAACATGGAGGCAGCACAGGTGATCCGGAAGCAGGCAGAGGCAATGGGCAGTCCATATTATGAGGTAAAAAAGGAAAATATGGAAATTCTGCGAAATACCAGTGCGGGCATTGATTTTTGTATGGAGAATGAGTATTATGGAAACACAGAATTTTCCATTCCGTTTATTGCCGAGTATCAGGTGATGAATGCGGCTCTGGCGCTAAAAACCGCAGAGGTTCTCCAGGATGTGGTAAAGCTTCCGAAAGATGCTGTTCTTCGGGGCATCCGGGAAACACGCTGGCAGGGACGTATGGAAACGGTGCTTCCGGGAGTGATCGTGGACGGCGCTCACAACGAGGACGGAGTAGAAAAGTTTGTGGAGACAGCAGAACATTTTCAGGAGGATTACCCTCTGACGCTGTTGTTTTCTGCTGTAGATGATAAGGACTATACAGATATGATCCGGACTGTCGCAGGACGGATCCGGTTCCAGCATGTGATCGTGACACAGGTAGGAGGATACAGAAAGGTTCCGGCAGAACAGCTGGCGGATATTTTCCGGAAAGAGGGATGCCTTTGTGCGGAAAGCTGTGAGGATGTGGAAACGGCATTCAGAAAAGCTCTTGAATACAGAGAAGAGGACGGAATGCTTTTCTGCGTAGGATCTCTGTACCTGGTGGGAGAGATTAAAGCAATCATCCGGAAAAACATCGAGCAGTAAGGAGGAAACACTCAGGAGTGTACCAACATGCTCAGAGAACATCGAGCAGTAAGGAGGAAACACCCAAGGGTGTACCTGTATGCTCAGAGAACATCGAGCAATAAGGAGGAAGCTAAGTGATAGATTATGAGGAAGAACTGAAGAAGTTTGAGCCGTGTCTTGACGTTCGGGAAGCAGAAGATGCGATTTACGACAGAGAGCTCACTGATATTCTTGATGTGCTTCAGGAAGTATTAAGAGAGGCCAAGAGTAACAGGCGCGTAAAATAATAAGGAGAATTCTACAGATGAATTGTGTGAATTGCGGTGCATTTCTTACAGATATGGATCTTGATTATTGTCCAAGCTGCGGGTACAATGTACTGATTCAGAAAAAAGTGGATTATCTTTCCAAGAGCTTTTATAATCAGGGGCTGGAAAAGGCAAGCATCCGTGACCTGTCAGGGGCAATTGCCTGTCTGAAACAGAGCCTTATTTATGATAAAAGAAATATCAGAGCAAGAAATCTTCTGGGACTTGTGTATTTTGAAACAGGCGAGGTAGTTGCTGCGCTCAGTGAATGGGTGATCAGCAAAAATCTTCAGCCTACAAGAAACCTTGCATCTGAATATATTGGCAGACTTCAGGCAAACAGCAATAAACTGAAGGCTATCAATGACACCATCCGGAAATATAACCACGCGCTTCTTCTGTGCAGAGAAGGCCATGAGGATATGGCCTCCATTCAGCTTCGCAGGATTCTTTCTCAGAATCCCAAGCTGATCAAGGGATATCATCTTCTGGCTCTGATCCAGATAAAAAACGGAGAGTGGAGCAAGGCAAGGAGAACGCTCAGAAAAGCGGCGAAAATTGACAAGACAAATACGACAACTCTTAGATTTTTAAGAGAGGTAGATGAACAGACTGGCGTGACAACCAGACTGGAAAAGCAGAAAAAAGGCTTTTTCAGGGATAATAAAAATAAAAACATGGAGTATGATCCGGCAGAAAGCGAATATACGGTACAGACACCGGTTTATCATGAGAAATCCAGACTTCCGGTGTTCCTTCTGATCATGTCCGGAATGGCAGCAGGCGCAATAGCGTTCTGGCTTCTTGCAGTTCCTGCCATAAAACAGGGGATTTATCAGGAGGCAAATCAGCAGATCGTTCAGTACAGCGAATCTCTGGCAACACAGGGAGCAGAGCTTACCAAGGTACAGGGTGAAGCAGAAAAATCTGATAATACAGCGGAAACGGTATCTAAACAGCTGACGGAAGAGCAGGCAAAGAGCAAAAGCTACGAGTCGCTTCTTACAGCGTATACTTTTTATCAGCAGCAGAATCTGGATGAAGCAGCTGTAGCGATAAAGAATGTGCAGGTGGATGTTCTTCCGGAATCGCTGAAGTCAATCTATATTACCATCCGGGACGCTACAGGCGTAGCAGGAATCGGAGATCCGGAACAGCCCCAGACGGATGGCGCATCCGGAGGGGAAGGCAGCGGAGATTCCGGCAATACAGAAGGAAGTTCGGACGATTCAGGATATGACGACTCCGGATATTCTGATGAAGGAAGCTACGATGAGGGAAGTTCTGATGATTCCGGTTATTATGATGACGGATATTATGACGAAGGAACCTATGACGACAGCTCCTATTATGAATAAGGCAGATAACATGAGAGAAACCTCGGAGCAGGGGATGTGCAGAAGCACATCCCTTTTTTCATGCGTGTGCCCAGCAAAGCCGGACTACACTTGCCGAAATCGTAGCCGGACTTCTGAAAAACAACAGAAAAGCGGGGAAATATAGAATCAACATCAGATAAAAAATGGGGAAAAAAGGAATAAAATGAAGAATAAGGGGGAAAATAATCATGAATGAAATGTTTGAGCTGGAGGGAGCAAACCTGACTGTGCATCTTCCGGGAGATGTGGATCATCCGGTGTCAGATGAGATACGCAGAGAATCAGACCGGATTATGAGCCATGTGTATATTAGGACCATGCTGTTTGATTTTCAGAATACAGGATTTATGGACAGCTCCGGAATCGGACTTCTAATGGGGCGTTACCGGGCTCTGGGAATGAGACAGGGATGCATCTGCGCAGTAAAGGTGAATCCCCATATTGACAAGCTTCTGCATTTGTCAGGGGTTCACAAATATATAGAAATTCAGAAAACTGAGGGAGAGGAGAAGTGACCATGGAAAACACCAATGAAATGACAATTGTTTTTGACAGCCGTCCGGTAAATGAAGGGATGGCGCGTATTGCAGCAGCTTCTTTCTGTACGCAGCTGAATCCCACGCTGGAGGAGGTTGCGGATCTTAAAACAGCAGTATCGGAAGCTGTGACAAACTGTATTATTCATGGGTATGAGGGCGAGGTACATAAGATACGCATGGATCTGAAGCTGAAAGGAAGAGAGATTTTTGTGGACATTACAGATCAGGGAACAGGAATCCCTGATGTAAAAAAAGCCATGGAGCCGTTGTATACAACAAAACCGGAAAAGGAGCGTTCCGGAATGGGATTTACGTTTATGGAGGCTTTTATGGATGAGGTGACTGTTGATTCTGAAGTGGGCGTAGGAACGTCTGTCCACATGAAAAAGACAATCCGAAGATAAGGAGGGGGAATGGAGCATACTCTTGCCCTGATCGGGCTTGCGCACCAGGGGGATAAAGAGGCGAGAGATACAATTTTTGAGGAGAATACAGGACTTATCTACAGTGTGGCAAAAAGATTTCTGGGACGGGGCGTGGAGATGGAGGATCTTTTTCAGATCGGAAGCATCGGACTTTTAAAGGCAGTGGATAAGTTTGACACAGGATTTGATGTGAAATTTTCTACTTATGCAGTACCCATGATCGCAGGAGAAATCCGGAGATTTTTAAGAGATGACGGAATGTTAAAAGTCAGCAGATCCATAAAGGAAAACTGCAGCAAAGTTTTTCAGACCAGGGCAGAACTGGAGCGGACTCTGGGAAGGGAGCCTGACATGGAGGAACTGGCCCGTGCGGTAAACATGGCTCCGGAAGAGCTTGCCATGACAATGGAAGCAGGTGCTCCGGTGGAATCCATTTATAAGACAGTGTACCAGGGAGAGGGAAAAGAGATCACTCTGGCAGACAGACTGGAGGAAAAAGAGAATCGGCAGGAAAATCTTTTGAACAGGATTCTTCTGGAGGAGGTTCTTGGAAAACTGGAAAAGGATGAAAGAAGACTGATCTGTATGCGGTATTTTCAGGATATGACCCAGACAGAAATCGCAGGCATACTGGGCATATCCCAGGTTCAGGTATCCAGAATGGAAAAACGGATCATAAAGCAGCTGAGGGAGTTTTATAACGGATCCTGATGCTCCGCTGCCTGCTTCCGGTTGATATCTTCAATGATAGTGGAGTTTACCTGATCCTCGTAGATCCGCATCTGTACCTGCATGGGAGAAGGATCGGAAGTGATCTTTACTTTGCTGAAATGGTTAAAGAAAAATATAACGCCCAGACCAAGTCCCACAGAATAGGTGATTTCAAGAATCGTAAAGCCGTTGGAAGTGCTGCCTGTTACCTGTTCATAAATCTGTCTAAAAAGTTTTCCTACGTCCGCATCTGTGTTAAAAGTCATGATCGAGAAGGCTGCGCCAAAAAAGGAAGCCAGGCAGACGAAAGCAATTTTGACGATATGAAAGATCTGATGGACAGAACCTGTTTTTTTGTAGGTGAGGATAAAATCCGGTTCACCTATATGGGTAATGGTAAGTTCCGGTTCTTTTTTCTGGATCAGATCTACCAGATCCATGGCAGACATCACATACCGGCCGGGCTTTGCAGGATCCAGGTTGGTGACAGGCAGAACTCTCAGGCGGTTAAGAAGCTTTGTGTTTGTACAGGACAGACGGGCAATATCCTGAAGGTACACATGAGGATGATGAACTTCGATATTCTGATCAAGCTGAAGATATAAGGTGTCGTTCATAGATGAAGTCCTTTCCGAAAGATCAGTCTTTCATTTTGGGGCGGAAAATAAGGCTTCCGATCCAGGAGAAGATCAGAGCAGCGGAAACGCCTGCAGAGCAGGCAGTAAAGCCTCCGGTAAAAAGTCCGAGAAGCCCGTCCCGGTCAATGGCTTTTTTCATGCCTTTCCATAATATCTGTCCAAAACCGGTCAGAGGTACAGTAGCGCCTGCCCCGGCATAATCTGTAAGAGGCTGATACAGGCCGATGGCGCTGAGGATAACGCCGGAGCATACAAGAATGACCATGACTCTTCCGGGAAGAAGCCTGGTTTTGTCAAGAAGGATCTGGACAAGAGCGCAGATAAGACCGCCTACCCAGAAAGCGTTAAAATAATCCATGAGATATTCCTCCTGTTAAAGATCTTTGTGTTCAATGACAACAGCGTGGGCAATGCCGGGAACAGCTTCGCCTTCATTGTAGCTGACTTTGGAGAGCATGGCGCCTGTTGGTACAAACAGGATCCTTTTCCATGTACCCCGTACAACTTCCGGGAGAATGTAAGCTGCAAGTACAGAAGCAGCGCAGCCGCAGCCGCTTCCGCCGGAATGGGTATCCTGAGAAGTGTTGTCATAGATCAGGAGTCCGCAGTCCTGATGGACTCTGCTGATATCAATGTGTTTTTCGGAAAGCAGATCCTGAAGGATGCGCTGGCCTACCATCCCAAGATCTCCGGTAAAAACAGCGTCATAATCCTGCGGTGTCCGGCCGAAATCATAAAGGTTTTGCCAGATGGTATCGCAGGCGGCAGGAGCCATACAGCCGCCCATATTAAGAGAATCATGGAAACCATAGTCGATTACTTTTCCTGTGGTAATTCCTGTGATGACTGCACATCCGGAGCTGCTGCAAAGAGGCGAATATTCTGAACGTTCTTCAGAAACAGGAGGCTTGGAGCCGATGACGCAGGCGCCGCTTCCGGTTACAGTCCAGGTAGCGGAAAGGGGACGCTGACTTCCATAGCCCAGCGGAAAGCGAAACTCTTTTTCTGCTGTGGCAAAATGGCTGGAGGCAGCGCAGAGGATATGCTCTCCATAACCGGCTGAAACTGTCATTGCTCCCAGTGACAGCGCTTCTCCCATGGTGGAGCAGGCGCCGTACAGTCCGTAAAAAGGGATACCCATTTCTGCAATTCCGAAAGAAGAGGCAATGGTTTGAGCGAGCAGATCGCCGGCAAAGGCCATACGGATATCGCAGGGAGTCAGCCCTGCTTTTCCAATGGCAAGCCCTGCGGTTTCCTTCTGTAGAGTGCTTTCTGCTGCCTCCCAGGTTTTTGTTCCGAAGAGAGGGTCCTGAGAAACCATGTCAAAAAGATTTCCAAGAGGGCCGTCTCCTTCCTTTTTTCCGGCAATAGCAGCTGCGCTTTCAATATATACAGGCTGTTCAAAAGAAATGCTGGCGGTTCCTGTCAGTTTTCCGGCAGTCATATGATCACCTCCAT
Organism: Blautia sp. XA-2221; assembly: GCF_028767025.1. GTDB lineage: Bacteria > Bacillota > Clostridia > Lachnospirales > Lachnospiraceae > Blautia_A. Next base: position 60,392 of record NZ_JAJQXX010000011.1, on the reverse strand, counting down.
AAGTTTAAGGATATAATAAACACATCCAACCAGCCAGGAACTGAGGATTCCGTAAAGGATCACAGGTCCTGCAATAGTAAAGATCTTGCAGCCGATGCCAAAAATCTGTCCTTCTGTCTGGAACTCGATGGCAGAGGCGGCAACAGAATTGGCAAATCCTGTAATGGGTACAAGACCTCCGGCTCCGCCGAATTTTCCGATTTTGGAATACAAATTCAGACCGGTAAGGATCACACTGATCAGAATCAGGATCAGAGAGCACCAGCTTCCGGCTTCTTCTTTATCTGCCCCAAAACTTTGCGCTGTATTCAGAAGAAACTGCCCGAACACACAGATCAGTCCTCCTGTAAAAAATGCTTTTATCATATTCAGTGGAAGGCTGTGGACGGGAGTTACCTGTTTTACATATTTTTCGTACTGTTTTTGTTTTTTTAACTGTTCAGAATTTACCATAAATATTTTCCTTTCAAATTTTTGACTTTTCAGATGTTTATGAATATAATGGGACTTACTGCCAGCCAAAATAATAATAAAAAAGTGTACCGGTCAGTTTTCCCAGGGCGATAAACAGGATAATCAGGGGAAGTCCCTGTGTCAGCCGTATCCTTCTTGTAAAAACAGGAAACATATCAGCGACTTCCGCAAGAGCCAGAATCCAGCCTCCAAGGAAAATACCGGAAAATACACCCAATAAAATTAAAAAAGGAGTTCCCAGAGGCAGCGGGAGCCGGAACAGACACACAAGATTTCCAAGAAAGATTCCCAGAAAACACATATCTTCATAAAGAGAAATATGATCGGCGGTATGTGTAATGCCAGCGTAGCGGGGGACAATAGAGAGACCGATCAGAAGCCCTGCCACACCGCTGGCGATAATGATCCCGGAGCAAAGTCCGAGGATACCCAGAAATATCTGCTGCCACATGAAAAGTTCTCCTTTCGCGGAATTTAGTGTGTATTATGTAAAAAAACATGAAAATTATACATTAATTCTTAAAAAACTATGAAAACCTGTACTTTTTCTACAGTGGATAGTATAATTAAAAAGATAAACAATAACGCAGGAGGTTTACGTATGTACGACGTATATTCCCGAATGGAATTATTACTGGGACAGACAGGCGTGGATCGTCTGGGAAGAGCGCAGATTGCAGTGTTTGGTCTGGGCGGCGTGGGGTCTTATGCCGTGGAGGCTCTTGCCCGCTGCGGCGTGGGAAGCCTTACGCTGGTGGATCACGATGTAGTATCTGCAACAAATATTAACCGGCAGCTTTTTGCTCTGCATTCTACCATTGGCAGAAAAAAAGTACAGGTTGCCAAGGAACGGATCCGGGATATTGACGAGAATATTCTGGTCCATACGTACGAAACCTTTTACAATCAGGATACATTGGGCATGTTTGATCTGAGAGGCTATGATTATATTGTGGATGCCATTGACTGTATGGAATCCAAGCTTCTTTTGATCGAGCAGGCAAAACTATGCCGTACGCCGGTAATATCCTGTCTGGCAACAGAGGGAAAACTGAATCCTTCCAGATTTGAGATCACGGATATTTCCAGGACAGGAAACATATGTCCGGCGGCAAAAAAAATGCGTACGGAGCTTCGCAAAAAAGGAATCCGTAAAGTAAAGGTTCTGTATTCCCGGGAACGCTGTCCGAAAAAAGTGACAGAGGCCAGAAACGGGGAGATAGTCGGCGGAAGTATTTCTTTTGTGCCAAGTGTGGCGGGCATGTTGATCGCCGGAGAGGTTGTCAGAGATATCCTGACAGTAAATGGAAAAGGATTAAATAAAAAATAGAAAGATAGAGGAAAGAACCTGTGAAAGAAGAAATGAGACAGAAATTTATCGAAATTCTCGGAACCGACAGAGTGCTTTTTGACGAGCCTATGAGTCAGCATACCACTTTCAGGATCGGCGGACCGGCGGATGTGTTTGCCATGCCGGAAAATTATGAGCAGATCAGAGGCGTGCTGAGACTGTGCAAAGAAGAAAAGCTTCCGTTTTTTGTTCTGGGAAACGGCAGCAATCTTCTGGTCAGTGACAGCGGATACAGAGGTGTGATCATTCAGATGGACCGAAATATGGAAGAAATCCGTCTGGACGGTGAAGAAATCCATGCCTGCGCAGGAGCGCTGCTCTCTTCTGTTGCAGTTGCGGCAAGAAACGCTTCTCTTACAGGCTTTGAATTTGCAGGAGGTATTCCGGGAACGATCGGCGGAGCTGCTGTGATGAACGCAGGAGCTTATGGCGGAGAACTGAAAGATGTTCTGAAAGAAGTTACCGTTATGACAAGAGAAGGAGAAATCCTTACGATTCCTGCAGATAAACTGGAAATGGGGTACCGCACCAGCATCATTAAGACAGCGGGATACCTTGTGCTTGAAGCAGTGATTTCTCTGAAAAAGGGAGATGAGGAAGCAATCCGTGCCACAATGAAAGATCTGGCAGAACGGCGTACAGAAAAACAGCCTCTGGATTATCCGAGCGCAGGCAGCACATTTAAAAGACCTGAGGGATATTTTGCCGGAAAGCTGATCATGGACAGCGGACTGCGCGGATATCGTATCGGCGGGGCGCAGGTTTCAGAAAAGCACTGTGGCTTCGTGATCAATGCCGGGGGAGCCACAGCAGAAGATGTGAGAGCCCTGATGGATCATGTGATCCAGGTGGTAAGAGAAAAATTCGGAGTTACCCTGGAACCTGAGGTGAAGTTCCTGGGTGATTTTAACGGGAGATAAGAAATGCGTCTTGTAATAGTAACCGGATTATCAGGAGCGGGCAAAAGTACCGCTCTGAAAATGCTGGAGGATGCCCGCTATTTTTGTGTGGATAATCTTCCGATCCCTCTTTTAAGCAAATTTGTGTCTTTGATGGCAGGAATGCAGGGGGAGGACGTGCAGAATGCGGCAATTGGAATTGATGCCAGAAGCGGACGGGACCTGGGAGCGCTGGAAAAGGTTCTGGAAAAGCTTGGAGAGGCGGGCTATGAGTTTGAGATCCTGTTTCTTGACGCAGATGACCGTATGCTGGTAAAACGTTATAAAGAATCCCGAAGAAGTCATCCCCTGGCAAGGTACGGAAGAGTGGATGAAGGGATTCGCAGAGAGCGGGAAAAAATAAGATTCCTGAAAGAAAGAGCTGACTATATCATAGACACCTCACATCTTCTTACCAGAGAGCTGAAAAAGGAGATCAACAGAATTTTTGTGGACAACGGAAAATTCAGCAATATGGTGATCTCGGTTCTTTCTTTTGGATTTAAATATGGAATACCGGATGATGCGGATCTTGTTTTTGATGTGAGATTTCTTCCGAATCCTTATTATATTGATGAACTCAGACCTCATACAGGGATGGATGAAGATGTTTTTCAGTATGTAATGGATTGTCAGGCGGCAGCTGATTTCGCAGATAAACTGGAAGATATGGTGAAATTTCTGATTCCCAATTATGCAAAAGAGGGAAAAACCAGTCTGGTGATCGGTATTGGCTGTACCGGCGGCAAACACAGGTCTGTAACTCTGGCAAGAGTTCTTTATGACAGACTGCAGGAAACCAGAGAATATGGGATCCGCCTGGAGCACAGGGATATCGGGAAAGATGCTCTTCTGAAGAAACAGTAACAGACGGAAAAATAAGCAGACAGGAGAACGTGGAATTGTCTTTTTCGGGGATGGTGAAAGAAGAACTTTCCAGGCAGATCAGTTCTGCCAGACACTGCAGAATTGCAGAGACAGCAGCGCTTTTAAGCGCCTGCGGCAGAATTACATGTGATGGAAATCTGAGACTGCAGACGGAAAATGCGGCAGTCGTAAGAAAAGGCTTTACATTATTGCAAAAAACATTTAATATAGATACTGAAATAATTGTCCGCGAAAGCCGTCAGATGAAGAAGGGAAATGTCTATTTTGTGGAAATAAAGGATTCTGATAAGATAGAAAATATTCTTCAGGGGACGAAGCTTTCTGTGAGCAGAGAAGACAGAGAGGCGCTCTGTTTGGAAGATACTCTGATCACACAGCAAAACTGTTGTAAGCGGGCGTTTATTCGCGGGGCTTTTCTGGCGTCCGGCTCCATCAGTGATCCTGAAAAAGGATATCATTTTGAGATTGTGTGTTCGGATCAGCAAAAGGCAGAACAGCTGCAGGAGCTTATTCGTGGCTTTCAGATTGATGCCAAGATTGTACTGCGTAAAAAATCATATGTGGTCTATGTGAAAGAAGGCGCACAGATTGTGGATATCCTGGCAGTTATGGAAGCAAATGTTGCTCTGATGAATCTGGAAAATATCCGGATACTGAAGGAAATGCGGAATTCTGTTAATCGAAAAGTAAACTGTGAAACAGCAAATATTAATAAAACGGTCAGTGCAGCAGTGAAGCAGATCGAGGACATCCGGCTTATTGAGCGCAGGGTTGGTTTTCACAGCCTCAATGAAGGTCTCGCTGAAATCGCCGAGCTGAGACTGCAGTATCCGGAAGCTACATTAAAAGAATTGGGAATGATGCTGAATCCCCAGGTTGGCAAGTCCGGTGTGAACCACCGTCTCAGGAAATTAAGTGAGATAGCGGATGAGCTGCGAAATGACAAGGAGGAGTTATTATGATTAAAAAACCTGTTACAATTCAACTGTCTACTGGTCTTGAAGCACGCCCGGTGGCGCAGCTGGTACAGGTAGCCAGCCAGTTTAACAGCGAGATATATGTTGAGATCGGAAAGAAAAAAGTCAATGCAAAGAGCATTATGGGGATGATGACTCTGGGGCTGGATTCAGGTGAGGAAATTACACTTTCCGCTAATGGAGAAGATGAAGAAGCTGCTATGAGCAGTATAGAACGGTATTTAAGTAATCAAAATTAAATAAATGTAAATAAAAACACCGCCCGGAAGGAAGACCAATTCAGGGAGGTGTTTTTTTATGTCAGATTTACTTATCAAAATGAAAAAGAGCAGTAAAGCGGCTTTGTTTTTTAGGCCTGAGCCTTGCCGCAGGAGGTTTGCCGCCTTCTTGAAAAGAGAAACGGGTAAACGGTTACAATCCAGATAACTACAATAAAGTACCGTGCAAAAGAAGCCGGAAGCGACTCGCCGATCAGTGGCTTCAGTCCAACTTGAAGAAGCAGGGTCACTGCCATACCTACAAGAAAACGGCGGATACGTTTTTTTGTACCATCAGGCGGGGTAAAGGAAATATGAGTTTCTGTAATATAATAGCCAACAGCAAAGGCAAAACCGGCGCCGCAGGCTTTGATGCAGTCCTGCGCATAATGGAATTCAATGGTTCCGCTTTTATAAAGAACGGTTGTATAGATTAGAAGCGCCAGGCACACTGCAGCCATACATACAGAGATAAAAAGCTCTTTTCCCACAGCGAACTCTCTTTTATATAGGAAAGAATAGCAGAGTATCACACACAGGAACGTGACAAGAAAAGATACAATCACATCCTGAGGAGTATGACAGCCCAGATACATCCGGGAAAATCCTACAAGCAGAATAAAAAGCGCGCACAGAAAACGCTGGAGCTTTTTTCTGGAATACAGTCCAAGGGTACCGAGAAGAGCGGTAATGCTCTGGGTGTGACCGCTTGGAAAAGAATATCCGGTTGCACCCGGAACAGCAGAAGCGACAGGCTCAAAGGCAGGATCCAGAAGCCAGGGCCGGGGGACACGGAAAGTTATTTTCAGCCCCTGAACAAGAAGGCCGGAAGTAAAGTATGTAAAACCGAGACAGTAGGCAAGTTTTTTGTTAGAACACCAGAAAAGCCAGCAGATTACTACAACTACAAAGGTTTCCTGGGCCAGAAGCGTAATACCCTGAAAAAAAATATCAAACGCAGGCGTTCGGTATTGTGAAAGCAGATTCAGAAAATCCATAAACTTCCTCCTTGAAATTAATATTCGATATGTGACATTATAAGTTGACCGTGGCAAAAAAACAAGGTATAATAACTAAAGTATTCAAAACACTACTACCACAAAAACAGAAGTGAGGGATATACAAATGTCTAAATTTTTGAAATTTATCGTACATTTCGTGATAGTCTGTACGATTGCCATAGTGCTTGGACTGGCACTGCCACCGTTTTTTGGAATAAAAACTGTGATCATTGATAATAAAAATAAGGAAACAAATCTTGCAATGGGATCTGTGACCTATGCAATCCCGGTAAAGACTGAAACTGTAAATGCAGGCGCTCCGATTCTTGTACAGGATGGAGAGGGTACATATCGTTATAACCTTGTAAGTGTTGACAGACAGACAAATACAGGAGTTGCCATTGATCCGGAATCTGCGGTATCTGAGAATATTAACGTATCTGTAAAGAACTGGGTTCCGAAGGTTGTGATCACAATTCCGCTGATCGGTTATCTTATGGCAGCAACAGAGAGTACAGAAGGGATCATTGTTCTTGCCCTTGCAGTTCTTTTCCTGATCATACTTTATGTGATCGCAGAACTGTGGAAGAAGCCTGAGACTCTGGATGAATATGAGGATCTTCAGGGAGACCGCAGATACCTTAAAACTCAGAAAGAACTTAAAATGGAAGAAAAAGCCCGCGAGAGACGGATGCAGGAAGAGGACAGAGAGCTTCTTTACGGTGAGAAAGATCGCAGAAAAAGGGCAAAAAAAGAAGAAAAAGAGAGAAGAAAGAAAATCCGTACAGGCGGATTTGTAGATGAAATCTATGAGGACGATCTGGAGGAGGAAGAGCAGGAACGTCCGGTAAGAACTCAGGAAAGAACAGGCGTCCATCCTGAGAATATGCAGGCAGCTGCCAGTGAGGCTCACGAGCTTCTTAAAAAGGAAATCGCAGCTGCTACGGCTGAAGAAGCAGCAACAGCAGATGTTCCGTCTGAGCGCACAGAAGAGCTTCCGAGCTTCCGGGATCTTCAGGAAGAAAGAAACCGTATGAAGAGCGTGGAAGAAGAGTGGGAGGAAGAAGAAACTCCTGTTGAGATCAAAAAAATGGCAATGCCGGTATGGACAGCCGCCCAGCTTGCAGATAAGGCAAAAAGAGAAGGCGATGCTCCTGACATTGTGAGAGATTCCATTACAAAAGTAACACTTTTTGATTATTCTGATATTCTTGGAGGAGATACAGAAGAAAGCGAAGAGGATTAAAACAAAACAGCGCAGACAGGAACAAAAAGTTCCGTCTGCGCTGTTTTTTGAGTCCTATAATAAAAGAGGCTCAATAATAAAAGGGATTCAATGATAAAAATGGTTTTATAATAAATGCGGTTCTATAATGAAAGCTCTTCACTAATAAAAGAGGTTTTACAATAAAAAGCGGCTCAATAATAAATACTGGCGCATATAAAAACTAATTTTATGAGACAGAAACAGAAAAATCTTTCCTATTATATATGGTTATGAAAATGATAGGGAAGTGTCGGATATCCTACAAAGTGTTTGGGCTGTATATAAAAGAGAATCCCGTTATTTTACGTGTCTGATCCGATATATATGACATAGAAATTTCCTTGCGTAAGAAAAAATAAAAAAATTGAAAAAAGTACTTGCATTATTGGAAATCATTGTGTATACTGATAACTGCTGTGACATGATAGCAATGAAGCGAGAGGTTGCTGCTTTAATTAGCAGGTTTTCCGTGGAGCGAATGTCAAGTTAGGAAACTGACGACAAGTCACTGTACAGAGTTCAATAACCATCTTGGGATGGGCGTGTGAAGAGATGTCTTAGGACACACACGGAGATGTGTACAGTCGCCGCTTGTCGTACTGCATAATTGAGTACGAATAGGAGGAGACTTTTTTTATGGCAAATCAGGTAATGAGAATCACATTAAAAGCTTATGATCATCAGTTAGTAGATGCATCTGCAGCAAAAATCATCGACACTGTTAAGAAGAACGGTGCAAAGGTAAGTGGACCGGTTCCGCTTCCGACAAAAAAAGAGGTTGTAACAATCTTAAGAGCTGTTCACAAATACAAAGATTCCAGAGAGCAGTTCGAGCAGAGAACTCATAAGAGACTCATCGATATCATGACACCTACTCAGAAAACTGTAGACGCACTTTCCAGACTGGAAATGCCGGCAGGTGTTCACATCGATATCAAAATGAAAACAAAATAAGCAGTACCCGGTACTGCGTGCTGGCTGGCTCAGGTCAGTCGGCATATGAACAAGGTAAGTTCACTCGGAATCCCGAGTGCTTCAAAAACTATATGATTGCCCGGACGGGTAATCCGCTATAAGGAGGAAAATGTAATGAAGAAAGCTATCTTAGCTACAAAAGTCGGAATGACTCAGATCTTCAATGAAGATGGTCTTCTGATTCCGGTAACAGTTTTACAGGCTGGTCCGTGTGTGGTAACTCAGGTTAAAACTGAGGAGAACGACGGATATGCAGCAGTTCAGGTTGGTTTTGGTGAGATCAGAGAGAAACTGGTCAACAAACCGGAAAAAGGCCACTTTGAAAAAGCAGGCGTTGACGTAAAGAGATTCCTGAAAGAATTCAGATTTGACAACGCTGCTGAATATCAGGTAGGACAGGAAATTAAAGCTGACATCTTTGCTGCAGGCGAGCACATCGATGCAACTGCAATCTCAAAAGGTAAAGGCTTCCAGGGTGCGATCAAGAGACACGGACAGTCCAGAGGACCTATGGCTCACGGTTCCAAATATCACCGTCATGCAGGTTCCAACGGTTCTGCATCTGATCCGAGTAAAGTATTCAAGGGCAAAAAGATGCCAGGTCAGATGGGAAATGTTCAGGTAACTGTACAGAACCTTGAAATCGTACGCGTAGATACAGAGAACAATTTACTGTTAGTTAAAGGTGCTGTTCCAGGACCTAAGAAATCTCTGGTGACCATCAAAGAATCAGTAAAGTCTTTATAATTGAGAAAGGAGGAGCATCAGAATGGCAAACGTAACTGTTTATAATATGGAAGGCAATGAAGTTGGAACAATGGAGCTGAACGATGCAGTGTTCGGTGTAGAGATCAACGAGCATCTGGTTCACCTTGCTGTTGTTCGTCAGCTTGCAAATAAACGCCAGGGTACTCAGAAAGCAAAAACTCGTTCTGAAGTAAGCGGCGGCGGAAGAAAACCGTGGAGACAGAAAGGAACAGGTCATGCAAGACAGGGTTCCATCCGCGCACCACAGTGGACTGGCGGCGGTGTTGTATTCGCTCCGGTTCCGAGAGACTATGAAGTAAAAATGAACAAAAAAGAAAGAAGAGCAGCTCTGAAATCCGCTCTGACTTCTAAAGTTCAGGACAATAAACTGGTAGTTGTTGACAGCCTTGCACTTGCTGAGGTTAAGACAAAAGAAATGCAGAGAGTGCTTACAAACCTGAAAGCAGAGAAAGCTCTGGTTATCACAGCTTCTGATGATAAGAACGTAGTACTTTCCGCAAGAAACATCGCTGATGTACAGACTGCAACAGTAAACACTATGAACGTATATGATGTTATGAAACACAATACTGTAGTGGTTACAAAAGATGCAGTAGCATCCATTGAGGAGGTGTACGCATAATGGCAGATATCAAATATTATGACGTAATCCTGAAACCTGTGATTACAGAGAAATCCATGAACATCATGGGTGAGAAAAAATATACATTCCTCGTACATCCGGAAGCAAACAAAGCTCAGATCAAAGAAGCTGTTGAGAAGATGTTTGAAGGAACAAAAGTTAAGAGCGTAAACACCATGAACAACGATGGTAAAAAGAAACGCCGTGGTATGGTTGTTGGAAAAACAGCTAAAACCAAAAAAGCAATCGTAGCTCTTACAGAGGAAAGCAAAGATATCGAAATCTTCGAGGGACTTTGATTAGAAACCGCATAGCGATTGCGAATATATGCTGGAAAGCATGATAATTAATATTCGAAAGGAGAAACACCATGGGAATTAAGACCTATAACCCATATACACCGTCAAGAAGACATATGACTGGTTCTGACTTCTCTGAGATCACAACAAGCACCCCAGAGAAATCCTTAGTAGTGTCTTTAAAGAAAAATGCCGGACGTAACAACCAGGGCAAGATCACTGTAAGACACCGCGGAGGCGGAAGCAGAAGAAAATACAGAATCATCGACTTCAAGAGAAGAAAAGATGGTATCCCGGCAACAGTTAAAACAATCGAGTACGATCCGAACAGAACAGCAAACATCGCTCTGATCTGCTACGCAGACGGCGAGAAAGCTTACATCCTTGCTCCGGAAGGGCTTAAGGTTGGACAGAAAGTCATGAACGGACCGGAGGCAGAAATCCGCGTTGGTAACTGCCTGCCACTGGAACTTATCCCGGTTGGTACTATGATCCACAACATTGAGCTTCATCCAGGAAAAGGCGGACAGATGGTTCGTTCTGCTGGAAATGGCGCTCAGTTAATGGCTAAAGAAGGCAAATATGCAACATTAAGATTACCGTCAGGTGAAATGAGAATGGTTCCGCTTGTATGCCGCGCAACAATCGGTGAAGTTGGAAACGGTGACCACAACCTTGTAAACATCGGTAAAGCTGGACGTAAACGTCACATGGGAATCAGACCTACAGTTCGTGGTTCTGTAATGAACCCGAATGACCATCCGCATGGTGGTGGTGAAGGAAAGACCGGTATCGGCCGTCCGGGTCCGTGTACACCATGGGGCAAACCTGCTCTTGGTCTGAAGACAAGAAAGAAAAACAAACAGTCCAACAAGCTCATCGTAAGAAGACGCGATGGAAAAGCTTTAGCGAAATAATAAGGAGGGTACAGAATGTCTCGTTCATTGAAAAAAGGACCTTTCGCAGATGCAAGCCTGCTGAAAAAGGTTGACGCTATGAATGCTGCAAACGATAAATCCGTGATCAAAACATGGTCACGTCGTTCCACCATCTTCCCTTCCTTCGTAGGACATACAATCGCTGTCCATGACGGAAGAAAGCATGTTCCGGTATACGTTACAGAGGATATGGTAGGACACAAACTCGGTGAGTTCGTCGCAACAAGAACTTACAGAGGACACGGAAAAGACGAAAAGAAATCCGGTGTCAGATAATTTGTGAACCTGTAACAGCAGTTCGCAGATAAAATAAGAAAATTCGCCTGGTCACCGGACATCAGTGAAGGGTGGCCACGGTGATTCCTATAGATGATTGATTACAAGAAAGGAGGCACTTTAAAATGGCAAAGGGACATAGAAGCCAGATTAAGAGAGCCAGAAATGAGAATAATAAAGAGACAAGACCGTCTGCAAAATTATCTTATGCAAGAGTTTCTGTTCAGAAAGCATGCTATGTATTAGATGCAATCCGTGGCAAAGATGTGCAGGCAGCACTTGGTATCCTCACATACAACCCGAGATATGCTTCCAGCGTTCTCAAAAAGCTGCTTGAGTCAGCAATCGCAAACGCTGAGAACAACAACGGTATGAGCGCAGAAAACCTCTACATTGCAGAGTGCTATGCAAACAAAGGACCTACAATGAAGCGGATTCAGCCAAGAGCACAGGGTAGAGCTTACAGAATCGAGAAGAGAACAAGCCATATCACCATCGTGCTGGATGAAAGATAAGGAGGAAAAGCATGGGACAGAAAGTTAATCCACATGGCCTTAGAGTCGGTGTTATTAAGGATTGGGATTCCAGATGGTATGCAGAAGCTGACTTCGCAGATTATCTGGTTGAAGACTACAATATCAGAACATTTTTGAAGAAAAAACTGTACAGCGCAGGTGTTTCCAAGATTGAGATCGAAAGAGCATCTGACAGAGTTAAGATCATCATCTACACTGCTAAACCGGGTATCGTAATCGGTAAAGGCGGATCTGAGATCGAAAAAGTAAAAGCTGAACTTCAGAAATATACAGATAAAAAACTGATCGTTGATATCAAAGAAGTTAAGAGACCGGACAGAGATGCACAGCTTGTTGCAGAGAACATTGCACTTCAGCTTGAGAACCGTATTTCTTTCCGTCGCGCAATGAAATCTACAATGCAGAGAACAATGAAAGCCGGAGCAAAAGGTATCAAAACATCTGTATCCGGACGTCTTGGCGGTGCTGATATGGCTCGTACAGAGTTCTACAGCGAAGGAACTATTCCGCTTCAGACACTTCGTGCTGACATCGACTACGGCTTCGCAGAGGCAGACACAACTTACGGCAAAGTTGGCGTAAAAGCTTGGGTCTACAATGGTGAAGTACTTCCCACAAAAGGAACTAAGGAAGGGAGCGATAAATAATGTTAATGCCAAAAAGAGTAAAACGTCGTAAACAATTCCGTGGCTCCATGAGAGGTAAAGCCCTTAGAGGTAACAAAATCAATTATGGTGAATTCGGTCTTGTTGCTACCGAACCGTGCTGGATCAGATCTAACCAGATCGAGGCAGCCCGTATTGCCATGACACGTTATATCAAACGTGGTGGACAGGTTTGGATTAAGATTTTCCCAGATAAACCAGTAACAGCGAAACCAGCAGAAACACGTATGGGTTCCGGTAAAGGTTCCCTGGAGTACTGGGTAGCAGTTGTTAAGCCAGGACGTGTAATGTTTGAGATTGCAGGCGTATCCGAAGAGGTTGCCCGTGAAGCATTACGTCTTGCAATGCACAAGTTACCATGTAAATGTAAAATCGTTTCTCGTGCAGACTTAGAAGGCGGTGATAACAGTGAAAATTAATAAATTCGTAGAAGATTTAAAAGCAAAATCAGCTGCAGAATTAAACGAAGAATTAGTAGCTGCTAAGAAAGAACTTTTTAACCTGAGATTTCAGAATGCAACTAATCAATTAGACAATACAAGCCGGATCAAAGAGGTTCGTAAGAATATTGCCAGAATCCAGACAGTAATCACTGAGCAGGCTAACGCTGCTAAATAGTGAATATAGGAGGACAGAATCGTGGAAAGAAATCTGAGAAAAACCCGTGTGGGTAAGGTTGTCAGCAATAAGATGGACAAGACCATCGTAGTTGCAATTGAAGACCATGTAAAACATCCTCTTTACAAAAAAATCGTGAAGAGAACATATAAATTAAAAGCTCATGACGAACAGAATGAGTGCAATATCGGTGATACCGTAAAAGTTATGGAAACCAGACCGCTGTCCAAGGACAAAAGATGGAGACTGGTTGAGATCGTAGAGAAAGCTAAATAAGGAGGAAACCAGTATGATTCAGCAGGAAACTAGATTAAAAGTTGCCGATAACACTGGTGCAAAAGAAATCCTTTGTATTCGTGTTATGGGTGGCTCTACAAGAAGATATGCAAATATCGGCGATACTATCGTTGCTACTGTTAAAGATGCAACACCAGGCGGCGTTGTTAAAAAAGGTGACGTAGTAAAAGCTGTTGTTGTTCGTTCCAAAAAAGGCGCTCGTCGTAAAGACGGATCCTACATCCGTTTCGATGAAAATGCAGCCGTAATCATTAAAGACGATTTAACTCCGAGAGGAACACGTATCTTTGGACCAGTTGCCAGAGAGCTTCGTGAGAAAAAATTCATGAAGATCGTTTCCTTAGCTCCGGAAGTATTATAGGAGGGTGCCTAATGTCAGCTATGAAGATTAAAAAAGGCGACACTGTTAAAGTAATCGCTGGAAAAGATAAAGGCAAAGAGGGCAAAGTCCTTGCCGTTAACGTAAAAGACAACACCGTGATCGTTGAAAACGTCAACATGGTTACTAAGCACAGCAAACCATCTGCAGCAAACCAGGCAGGCGGAATCACAAAAAAAGAAGCCGCTCTTCATGTATCTAACGTGATGCTGGTAGTAGACGGAAAAGCAACCAGAGTCGGATTCAAGATGGACGGAGACAAAAAAGTCCGTGTTGCAAAAGCAACAGGCGAGGTTATCGATAAATAAGAGAGGAGGCATGACAGGTGAGTAGATTAAAAGAACTTTACAAAAATGAGATCATGGACAACATGACCAAAAAATTCGGATACAAAAATGTTATGGAAGTGCCGAAGCTCGAAAAGATCGTTATCAACATGGGTGTTGGTGAAGCTAAGGAGAACGCTAAACTTCTCGACGCTGCTATCGCAGATATGGAGCTTATCACAGGTCAGAAAGCTGTTGCAACAAAGGCTAAAAAATCTGTGGCTAACTTCAAAATCAGAGAGGGTATGCCAATCGGTTGTAAAGTAACATTAAGAGGCGAGAAGATGTATGAGTTCGCTGATCGTCTGATCAACCTTGCACTTCCTCGTGTACGTGACTTCCGTGGTGTAAACCCGAACGCATTTGACGGCAGAGGAAACTACGCTCTTGGTATCAAAGAGCAGCTGATCTTCCCTGAAGTTGAGTACGATAAAGTAGACAAGGTAAGAGGTATGGATATCATCTTCGTTACAACAGCGAAGACTGATGAAGAAGCTCGCGAGCTCCTGACACAGTTCAACATGCCTTTTGCTAAATAAGGAGGAGAATTTAAATGGCTAAAACAGCAATGAAAATCAAACAGCAGCGCAAACAGAAATTCTCCACAAGAGAATACAGCCGCTGCAGAATTTGCGGTCGTCCGCATGCTTACTTAAGAAAATACGGCATCTGCCGTATCTGCTTCCGTGAACTGGCTTACAAAGGTCAGATCCCGGGCGTAAAGAAAGCATCCTGGTAATCAAAAACATTTTTATATAAATAATAACCAATCATGTAAAGTCTGAAAAGAAAATTAGAGGAGGAAACTAACATGACAATGAGCGATCCGATTGCAGATATGCTTACAAGAATCCGTAACGCTAACACTGCAAAACATGACACAGTAGATGTTCCGGCATCCAAAATGAAAATTGCTATCGCAAATATTCTTCTTGACGAGGGATATATTGCAAAGTATGATTTAGTAGAAGACGGTGTTATCAAAACACTTCACATCACACTGAAATACGGTGAGACTAAAAACGAAAAGATCATCACAGGTCTGAAGAGAATTTCCAAACCGGGTCTTCGTGTATACGCAGGCAAGGATGAGCTGCCGAGAGTACTTGGCGGACTTGGAATCGCAATCATTTCCACAAACAAGGGCGTTATCACTGACAAAGAGGCTCGTAAGCTTCATGTCGGCGGAGAAGTTCTTGCATTCGTATGGTAGGCCGAAAGCAACTTAATGAATGCAAGCCGTCAGGCGCAGCATGAATTTAGTGCGAGGTCCATCCCGAACCTTAACGAGCCCAACTGCAGTGCAGGCGAGTTTAGTTGAGGGATGCGTGTAAAATTGTGATATCTTAAAATGAAAATAAAGATATAAACACTGAAAACAGAGAGGAGTATATCTCCTCTCCGACAATCTAAGTAAGGAGGACAATATTATGTCACGTATCGGCAGACTTCCGGTAGCTATCCCTGCAGGCGTTGAAGTAAATGTTGCAGCAGGCAATGTAGTGACCGTTAAAGGGCCAAAAGGAACACTTGAAAGAGCGCTTCCTACAGAAATGGAAATCAAAGTAGAAGATGGTCATGTAGTTGTTACAAGACCAAACGATCTGAAAAAAATGAAAGCTTTACACGGTTTAACAAGAAGCCTTATCCAGAACATGGTAACAGGTGTAAACGAAGGTTACACAAAAGAGCTTGAAGTAAACGGTGTAGGTTATAGAGCTCAGAAGCAGGGCAAAAAGCTTGTGCTTTCTCTTGGATATTCTCACCCGGTAGAGATGGAAGATCCTGAAGGAATCGAGTCCAAAGTTGATGGAAACAAAATCATTGTTTCCGGTATCAGCAAAGAAAAAGTTGGTCAGTTTGCAGCAGAGATCAGAGATAAGAGAAGACCGGAGCCATATAAGGGCAAGGGAATCAAATATGCTGATGAAGTGATCAGACGTAAAGTCGGTAAGACCGGTAAGAAATAAATAAGGAGAGTGAGAACATGATTAAGAAAGCATCCAGAGCGGAAATTCGTGAAAAGAAACATAGAAGACTCCGTCATCATCTTAATGGAACAGCAACTACTCCAAGACTGGCAGTATTCCGTTCCAACAAGCATATCTATGCACAGATTATTGATGACAGCGTGGGAAAAACTTTAGTATCAGCTTCTACTCTTCAGAAAGATGTAAAAGCAGAGCTTGAGCATACAGATGATGTAAAAGCAGCAGCATATCTTGGAACTGTAATCGGTAAGAAAGCAGTTGAAGCAGGTATCGAGAGCGTAGTTTTCGACAGAGGAGGCTACATTTACCACGGAAAAATTAAAGCATTAGCAGACGCAGCAAGAGAAGCTGGACTGAAATTCTAAAAGGGAGGAAAAAGACACATGAAACATAATCTTATTGATGCTAGTCAGTTAGAATTAGAAGATAAAGTAGTGTCAATCAAACGTGTTACCAAGGTTGTTAAAGGTGGCCGTAACTTCCGTTTCACAGCTTTGGTTGTTGTAGGTGACGGCAACGGACATGTTGGTGCAGGTTTAGGAAAGGCAGCTGAAATTCCGGAAGCGATCCGCAAAGGAAAAGAAGATGCTATGAAAAAACTGGTAACAGTAGCAAGAGATGAGAACGGTTCTATCACACACGACTTCGTAGGCAAATTCGGAAGCGCTGAGATGCTTCTGAAACGTGCTCCGGAAGGTACTGGTGTAATCGCCGGAGGTCCGGCACGTGCCGTAATCGAGCTTGCAGGTATCAAGAACATCCGTACAAAATGTATGGGCTCCAGAAATAAACAGAATGTTGTCCTGGCTACTATCGAAGGTCTTAGCCAGCTGAAGACTCCGGAAGAAGTTGCTAAACTTCGCGGAAAATCTGTAGATGAGATTCTGGCATAAGGAGGAAACGAAAAATGGCAGATACAATTAAGGTTACATTAGTAAAGTCTCCGATCGGTGCAGTTCCGAAACACAAAAAGACTGTAGTTGCTATGGGACTTACAAAAATGCATAAAACAGTTGAAATGCCGGATAATGCTGCAACAAGAGGAATGATCAAACAGGTTCAGCATCTGGTAAAAGTTGAAGAGTAATTCTACACAGTATAGATTATAAAAGGAGGTGCCAAACATGGATTTATCAAACCTGAGACCTGCAGAAGGTTCCAAGCACAGTGATAACTTCAGAAGAGGCCGTGGACATGGTTCCGGAAACGGAAAGACAGCCGGAAAAGGACATAAAGGACAGTTAGCACGTTCCGGACACAAGAAACCGGGATTTGAAGGTGGACAGATGCCTTTATACAGACGTCTTCCGAAGAGAGGCTTCAAAAACAGAAACTCCAAAGAGATCATTGCAATCAATGTTGACGTTCTGAATCGTTTTGAGGACGGAGCAGAGGTTACAGCTGAGAGTCTGCTGGAAAGCCGCGCAATTTCCAAAATCGGCGACGGTGTAAAGATTCTTGGAAACGGTGAGCTGACTAAGAAACTTACTGTAAAAGTGAACGCTGTCAGCGAGACCGCAAAAGCTAAAATTGAAGCTGCTGGTGGTACAGTAGAGGTGATTTAATGTTTGAAACTCTCAAAAGTCTCTTTAGAGTAAAAGAGATGCGTCGTAAGCTGTTTTATGTGATCGGAATGATCTTTGTCATCCGAATCGGATCTCAGCTTCCTGTTCCGGGTGTGGACAGCGACGTATTCAGACAGTGGTTTCAGAGCAACACCGGGGACGCATTCAACTTTTTTGATGCGTTCACCGGTGGCTCCTTTGAGAGTATGTCAATATTTGCTCTGAACATTACACCATATATTACATCATCCATTATCATTCAGCTTCTTACGATCGCTATTCCGGCTTTGGAAGATATGCACAAAGACGGAGAAGAGGGAAGAAAGAAGCTGACAGCAATTACCCGTTATGTAACAGTCGGTCTTGCTCTGTTTGAATCCATTGCAATGACAATCGGCTTTGCAAGAGGAAACATTGTTCAGGATATGAACATTCTTAAGGGAATTGTTGTAGTAGTATCTCTGACAGCTGGATCTGCAATGCTGATGTGGATTGGTGAGCGTATCACGGAAAAGGGAATCGGAAATGGTATTTCTATTGTACTTGCAGTAAATATTATATCCAGGATTCCAAGTGATATGGTAACTCTGTATGAGAATTTCATTAAGGGCAAAACGATTGCCAAAGGAATGCTTGCTGGCGTGATCATCTTTGCAGTCATTCTTGTAGTAGTGGTATTTGTTCTTATTCTCAATGGAGCTGAAAGAAGAATTCCGGTGCAGTATTCCAAGAAAATGGCTGGACGTAAACTGATAGGCGGACAGACAAACAGCATTCCGCTGAAAGTAAACACTGCCGGAGTTATCCCGATCATTTTTGCTTCTTCCATTATGTCTTTTCCGGGACTGATCGCTCAGTTTGCAGGAAAAGCAAATGGTACAGGAATCGGAAGTGAAATCCTGAAGGGGCTGTCTTCCAGTAACTGGTGTGATCCGGCTCAGCTGAAATACAGCTGGGGTCTGGTTCTTTACATCGTTCTCTGCGTATTCTTTGCATATTTCTATACTTCCATTACCTTTAATCCACTGGAAGTTGCAGATAATATCAAGAAGCAGGGTGGCTTTATTCCGGGCATCCGTCCGGGTAAACCAACATCCGATTATCTGGAGAAACTCCTGAAATACATTATATTTATAGGCGCAGTTGGCCTGATCATCGTGGCAGTTATTCCGTTCTTCTTTAACGGTATCTTTAAGGCTCAGGTTTCCTTTGGAGGAACCTCACTTATCATTGTTGTAGGTGTTGTCCTTGAAACTGTGAAACAGATTGAATCTCAGTTGCTTGTCCGCAACTATAAAGGCTTTCTGGCTAACTAGTGCGCAAATTTATTGGCATCAATGAAGTTGTGCACAGGAAATGAAGGTTGCGGTGTGCTTCTGCATGCTGCAGCCATTTTAAGTTATCAGGAATAAATCAGGAGTATGTATGGATACAGACTGTTTTGTTCCGGAATATAAGGAGGGTATGATTATGAGGATTATTATGCTGGGTGCGCCGGGTGCCGGAAAAGGAACTCAGGCAAAAAAGATTGCTGAAAAATATGGAATTCCCCATATTTCCACAGGCGATATTTTCCGTGCAAACATTAAAAACGGCACAGAACTTGGTAAAAAAGCAAAAACCTATATGGATCAGGGGCTTCTTGTACCTGATGAACTGACCTGTGATCTCGTAGTAGACAGAATTCAGCAGGATGATGCAAAGAACGGCTATGTACTTGACGGCTTTCCGAGAACCATTCCTCAGGCAGAGTGTCTGACAGAGGCTCTTGAGAAGCTGGGAAGCAAAATTGACTTTGCCATTGACGTGGATGTTCCGGATGAAAACATTGTAAACCGTATGGGCGGAAGACGTGCGTGCCTGAAATGCGGAGCTACTTATCATCTGGTATACGCTGCACCGAAGACAGAAGGCGTATGCGATACCTGCGGAGAGAAACTGGTTCTTCGTGATGACGACCAGCCGGAAACTGTTCAGAAACGTCTGAATGTTTACCATGAGCAGACACAGCCGCTGATTGACTACTATACAGAGCAGGGTGTATTAAAAACAGTAGACGGAACACGTTCTCTGGATGAAGTATTCCAGGAAATCGTGGGAGTTTTAGGAGAATAAAAAATGTCAGTTTCAATTAAGTCAGAACATGAAATAGAACTTATGAGACATGCAGGTCATTTGCTGGAAAAGGTCCACAATGAACTGGCTGCTCATATCAGACCGGGAATCAGTACCAAGGAACTGGACCGTATCGGAGAGGAAATGATCCGCTCTCTGGGCTGTACTCCAAACTTTCTGAATTATAACGGATTTCCGGGATCTTTTTGCATCAGCATCAATGATGAAGTTGTGCATGGAATCCCGTCCAAAAAGAAAATCATTCAGGATGGAGATCTTGTAAAGATCGATGCGGGACTGATTTATCAGGGGTATCATTCAGATGCGGCCCGTACCTATGCAGTAGGAGATGTTTCTCCGGAAGCCCGCCAGCTTATGGAAGTGACAAAACAGAGCTTTTTTGAGGGAATCAAATTTGCAAAGGCAGGAAATCACCTGAACGATATTTCCAAAGCAATAGGAGCTTACGCTGCAAAATACAACTATGGTATTGTGCGCGATCTGGTTGGACATGGAATCGGAACTCATCTTCATGAGGATCCCCAGATACCGAATTTCCCCCAGAAGCGCCGCGGAATTAAGCTGATGCCGGGCATGACTCTGGCAATTGAACCGATGATCAATATTGGCCGCGCAGACGTGGCCTGGGAGGACGATGACTGGACAGTTGTCACAATGGACGGATCTCTTTCCGCTCATTATGAAAACACCGTTCTGATCACAGACGGCGAACCGGAAATTCTGACTCTTACAAAATGACAGATGACACAGGAGGTTAAGGATGTCAAAAGCAGATGTGATTGAAGTAGAAGGAACTGTACTGGAGAAGCTGCCAAACGCAATGTTTAAGGTAGAGCTGGAGAACAAACATGTGGTTCTCGCTCATATCAGCGGTAAGCTTCGTATGAATTTTATCCGTATCCTTCCGGGAGATAAAGTAACAATCGAGCTTTCTCCGTATGATCTGTCCAAGGGCAGAATTATCTGGAGAGATAAATAAAAATTTCTTGCTATCAGGCGAGACTTTTTGGTGACGGCTGACAGATAAGGACAGACGGACTCTATAAAACTCCCCCTGTGGGTATGTATATTTTATACATATCTGACAGGGGGAGCTTTTTGCTTTTTATCAGTTATCAGGAAGAAGAATTATAATTTTTATCAGCTGGTAGTAAGAAGAATTATAATTTATTGCAAACTCAATTTGAAAATGCTTTGATGTGAAATGTAAGATATTTTGCGTATATTTAGATGAAATTAGTCGTTTTTATGACTTTACATACAAAATGTGCTGTGCTAAAATATAAATATTACTATATATTACAGGCTATAAAAAAGGTAATTCAGGATAGGGATAGAAGAGTGTTCCTGTCTTTTTGCCGTAAAAAGAATTAATTTTATTTTTATAGACAATTACTGTCAGAATATTTATGATCAGATATATGAAGATTATATGTGATGGAAGGGGAAGAATATGAAAAACATACAAAAATATAGAAGGCTGAAAAATCTTTTTTTGCGTCAGAGTTATTTAGATGCATGGGAAGATTATATGAGAAGTGTTCGAAAAAATAGTTATACCCAGTGGGATTATATAGTTTTGACGGCTTCTAATGAGGCTCAGGCAGAGGCTTTTAAGTGCCAGATCAAATATAGACAGGAACTCGGAGTTTTACCTAAAAACACAAAGTTTCTGGTAATTCCAGATCCAGAGGGGAAGAGAATTGGTTCAGGAGGAGCAACTTTACAGGTACTTCGTGTACTTTCCGAGCAGGAGGGATTTTTTGGAAATTTCCAAGGTAAGCGAATTCTGGTGATTCATTCAGGAGGGGACAGTAAAAGAGTGCCACAATATTCAGTATATGGAAAATTATTTTCTCCTGTTCCCCGTGTGCTTCCAGACGGACGTTCTTCGACTTTATTCGACGAATTTTTGATAGGAATGGCAGGTGTTCCTTCCAGATTTAAAGAAGGTATGTTAGTGTTGTCAGGAGACGTACTGCTGTTGTTTAATCCTTTGCAGATTGATGCACAATTCAGCGGAGCGGCTGCGATTTCTATGAAGTCCCCGGTAGAGATTGGAAAAGATCACGGAGTATTTTTAAATGATGGTACAGATCATGTTCAGAAATTTTTGCATAAACAAACTGTGGAAACGCTGCAGAATATGGGAGCAGTAAATAACCAGGGCAATGTGGATCTGGACACTGGCGCAGTATTATGTAGCGCAGAAATGCTGGAAGCGTTGTTTTCGCTGATTGCCGAGAATGGAGAAATACAGGAGGACAGATATTCACAGTTTGTAAATGAAAGATCGAGAATTAGCTTTTACGGAGATTTTCTTTATCCGTTAGCAAAAGAATCTACACTGGAACAGTTTTATCTGGAACAGCCGGAGGGAGAATTTTGTGACGAATTAAAAGAATGCAGGACAAAGATCTGGGAGGCGCTTCACGAATTTCCCATGAAACTAATCTGTCTTTCTCCGGCAGAATTTATTCACTTCGGAACAACAGGAGAATTATTATCCCTGCTTACGAAAGAAATCAGTGATTATGAATTTCTAGATTGGAAGCCATTGGTGTCTGTCAACAGAGAAGAATGCTCAGGAGCCGTTCATAATTCGTTTATTGGTGATTCAGTAAAGGTAGAAGAGGATTGTTATATAGAAAGTAGTATGCTGACAGGAGGTACGGTTGTTCATAAAGGAGCCGTTGTTAGCATGGTAACACTGGAGGATATAGAGGTACCTGAAAATTCAGTTTTTCATTCAGTTCGTTTGAGAGAAAATAATGAATATGTATTACGTATTTATGGAGTATATGATAATCCCAAAAAGACACTGGAAGAAAATGGAACGTTCTTAAACGGAACAATGAGACAGCTTCTGGAAAATGCTAAAGTAGGTGTACAGGATATATGGAACAATGAAGAGCACACTTTGTGGACGGCAAAGATATATCCTTCTGCATTGAAAAAAAGAGATGCACAAAAGGCATCTATGGTTTTATTGCACATTATGGATGGAACAGCAACAGAAGAGGAAATTTTAAATTGGAAGAATCAAAGACGGTACAGTCTCCAGGAATCCTTTATGTTGGGAGATACTACCCGGTTTATTGAGTGGAGTACAGAGCTTCAGAATCAGATTATGGTGGAAAAGTTCTTGAAACGTCTGTTTGCAGGAGAGTATTATATTCCTGCACTAAAAATTTTTGGCGAATCAGAATTGAATGAACGGCAATTTGACATTTTGATGGAAAAAGTTGAGCATATGACATTTTCTGAAAAAATCCGTGTTCTGTATGCTGTTTCGCGTTCTATGAAGTATCAGTCAGCAGTATTCCATGAAATTGCATACGATAAAGTTGAAAAAATGTGCTTTGATGCAATACAGAAAGCTGTATGTCTGGAAGATAACTGCAATGAGGGAGACGCATATCATATTCAGAGAGACAAAGTAAGAGTAACCCTTCCGGTTCGCGTAAACTGGGGCGGCGGATGGACAGATACTCCACCATATTGTAATGAAAAAGGAGGCGTTGTATTAAATGCTGCAATTCTTCTGAAAGGAGAACGGCAGATTGAGGTAGAGGTACGTAAACTGGAGAAACTTCAGGTTGAGTTTGCAAGCCTTGATTTTCAGGCTTATGGGACTGCCATATCCGCAGAAGAAATACAGGATTGCAATAATCCCTATGATTCCTTTGCATTGCACAAGGCAGCTTTAATCGCCTGTGGAATTATCCCACAGCATGGAACTGCAAATCTTCAGGATATCTTGAAACGTCTGGGAGGAGGAATTTATATTTCTACTCGGGTTTGTAATGTACCCAAAGGTTCCGGATTGGGAACAAGTAGTATTCTTGCAGGAGCTGCTGTTAAAGCTATTGGAGAATTTTTGGGAGAAGACTGGCCCGACAATGTTTTATACCAGCGTGTATTAAACTTGGAACAGATTATGAGTACAGGAGGCGGATGGCAGGATCAGGTAGGTGGACTGACTCCTGGTATCAAATATATTACAACAAAGCCGGGGATGAAACAGGAAATCAAAGTAGAACATATAGAACTGGATGAGGAAACAAAAGCAGAGCTTCAGGAAAGATTTGCCTTAATTTATACCGGACAGAGACGCCTTGCCAGAAATCTTCTGAGATATGTAGTTGGTGGATATATTGGCGGACGTCTGGAATCTATTGAGGCATTGGAAGAAATGAAACATCTGGCGGTATTGATGCGATATGAGTTGGAGCAGGGACAGATTGATGAATTCGCAAAGTTGTTAAATCGGCATTGGGAGATATCAAAAAAACTGGATGCAGAATCCACTAATACATGTATTGATCAGATTTTTGAATCCTGTGAAGACCTTATTGATGGAAAATTTATTTCAGGAGCTGGTGGCGGCGGATTTCTGCAAGTAATTCTGAAAAAGGGTGTTACCAAAGAACATTTAAAAGGAAGACTGAGAAATGTGTTCCAGGATTCCGGTGTAGATGTGTGGGAAAGTGAATTTTTGTGGTGAGAAGCCTGCTAAATGTCAAATAGAACAGTAACTTTAATTTATTAAAGAACGATAGCTGTTTAAGTGGGATTGGAATGGATAATGAGTACTTTGATTGCCGAAGAAATATTCTGAGTATATTAAATAGAAGCTTGGTGGAAGTAAAATAAATTTGTGGTATTATGATAACTGAAGTACTGACAGCAAAGAAAAATATTTGATTGTTATAACCCCTTTATTGATTACCAGTCAATTTGTCAGTATGATAAACACATGTAGGAGAAAATTAAATAAGTGTATCCATGCCTTAAGAGATGAGAATGTAAAGAAAAATTATTATTTAGAAAATTGGGGTAACGAGGATTAAAGGAGAAATAGTATGAAGAAATACAAAA
This sequence comes from Blautia sp. XA-2221, assembly GCF_028767025.1. Classification (GTDB taxonomy): domain Bacteria; phylum Bacillota; class Clostridia; order Lachnospirales; family Lachnospiraceae; genus Blautia_A. The sequence continues at coordinate 35,967 of NZ_JAJQXX010000011.1, read as the reverse complement.
TTGCTGTAGCTGGATTTGACTGCAACCTTGGATGCAAAGGCTGCATATTCGGATTCGGATTTTGTTGTAATAGCAGCTCCTACCAACTACGACAGCCACACACAGCACTTTGATACATCTGCTGTTGAAGCTGTGATTAAGCTGGTCATGAAATATAACCCGAATGCCATTATGGTTATCAAGTCCATGATTCCTGTGGGATACACGACAAGTGTAAGAGAAAAGTTTAACAGCAAAAATATTATCTTTAGCCCGGAGTTTCTGCGTGAATCCAAGGCTCTATATGATAATGTCTACCCTGCAAAATTAGTGGCGTAAAATGACAGGAAAAATCATGTCCACACCCATGAAAAACTACCCAAAATCAGCGTTTTGGATAGACAGGTACTTCGTAGTGATAACATCATTTTAACACGAAATGCAGTGGGTGAGTATTGATTCGCACCTATTTTTACACGAAATGAGGAAGTCAGACGTGGGGGGAAAAAGGTGATTTTCTGCATTTTGGATAGAGGGGTGCAGAGAGTGATAAAGGTAGTTATGGCTGAAAATGTAGTGAAATCAAGGGCTTTGCGGTAGATGGATACAGAGAAGTGGTGGAGGTATTTTGCTGTGGTCTGTATCCAAATCGCTTTATTGTCGAGAATAAAAAAGAGAAATGTACATGGGTCTATCCAATGAGGTTTAGTTAGAGAAATCCATTGCGCTGTATAGCGATTTAAATAAATTTTATTTTTAAAAGAAAGGCATTGTGAATGAGTTCAATCGGAGTATTAGGTGCTGGCACCTGGGGAATGGCATTAGCCAGAATGCTTTCAAACAGCGGGCATGATGTTACTGTGTGGTCGGCAATAGGAAAGGAAATAGATGATTTGTCCGTAACAAGGTGTCATCCAAACCTGCCGGATATGATTATCCCGGATTCTATAATTTTCACTAAATCAATAGAAGAAGTGTGTGACCAAAAGGAAATTATTTTGTTTGCTGTCCCTTCTGTATTTGTTCGTAGCACTGCAGAGAAAGCACGCCAATATATCCTAGATAGTCAAATTATTGTAGATGTGGCAAAGGGAATTGAGCCTGACACTCTTTACACAATGTCAGAAGTAATTCGAGATGAAATGCAGAAAGACGGGCTACATGAAAATCTGAAAATTGTTGCTTTGTCAGGACCTACACATGCAGAAGAAGTTGTTAATGATATGCCAACTACAATTGTATCGGCTTGTACAGACCTTGAAGTTGCGGAAAAGTACAGGATGTTTTTATGAACACATGTATGCGTGTTTATACCAATGTGGATGTGCGAGGTGTTGAGTTGTGCGGTGCATTGAAAAATATCATCGCATTAGCGGCTGGCATTTCAAAGGGCTTGGGTTATGGCGATAACGCTAAAGCGGCACTCATTACGAGAGGCATGGCAGAAATATCCCGATTAGGCGTTGCTATGGGATGCATGGAGCAAACCTTTAATGGTCTTGCAGGCATAGGAGATTTGATTGTTACTGCAACCAGTGAACACAGTAGAAATAATAGAGCTGGGCAGTTGATTGGAAATGGATATGTACCGACAGAAGCGGTTAAACAGGTTGGAATGGTTGTTGAAGGCATTAATGCCCTTCCAGCAGTTATGCAGCTGATGCAACGCTACGACATAGATATGCCAATAATGACTGCTGTAAATGCTGTTGTCAATGAAGGGACAGATCCAAAAGAAACAGTGGCGCAGCTTATGAATAGAGACAAAAAGAGCGAATTGTCAAAATCGATTTTAGATATTAATTTTGAAAGTACAATTTAAAAAAATAGAAGGAGTTCAACTATGAAACGCGTGATTACATACGGAACCTTTGACCTGCTGCATTATGGTCATATCAATCTTCTCCGCCGTGCAAAGGCATTGGGTGATTATTTGATCGTGGTGCTGTCTTCAGATGAATTCAACTGGAATGAGAAACAGAAAAAGTGCTATTTCACATACGAAGAGAGAAAGGCACTGCTTGAGTCTGTTCGTTATGTCGATCTTGTTATCCCTGAAGAAAATTGGGAACAGAAAAGAACAGATGTGCACGAATATCATGTAGATACTTTTGTAATGGGTGATGATTGGAAGGGTAAATTTGACTTCTTGAAAGAGGAAGGAGTTGAGGTTGTTTATCTGCCGAGAACCCCTGAAATCAGTACCACACAGATTAAGAATGATCTGAATAAGAAGTAAATTAAACTGGAAAAGCAGGGAGGAGTCCACTGAGTATGAATATAGGAACCTTTGCCCCAAATTATAATCGCATAGTGGATAAGACCCAGATCCCCACGTGCAACATCATGGGGGTAAATATAGCTGCCATCAATATGGACTGGCTACTGGATTTTACGGATAAGAACATCAAAGACTTATCTGGTGACTATATGTGTGTTTCTAATGTACACACTACAGTTACTTCTTATAATGATGCAGATTATTGTACCGTGCAGAACGGCGGTATTATGGCAATCCCAGACGGCGGCCCTTTATCTACAGTTGGTCGTAAGCGTGGTTATGAAAAAATGGAGAGAACCACGGGGCCTTCTTATATGGGAGAAATCTTGAAAATTTCCGCGGAAAAGGGCTATCGTCATTATTTTTATGGCTCCACGGAAGAAACTCTTGAGAAGTTATATAAAGCTCTGACCGAGAACTATCCGGGAATTCAGGTTGCTGGGATGTACAGCCCGCCGTTCAGACCGACAACCCCGGAAGAAGATGCTGCTGTGGTTAAGCGTATCAATGAGACAAAACCTGACTTTGTGTGGGTTGGACTGGGTGCTCCGAAACAGGAAAAGTGGATGGCGGCACACCAAGGAGTAATTGATGGATTTATGGTCGGTGTGGGAGCCGGCTTTGACTATTTTGCTGGAAACATTGAGAGAGCTCCCGAATGGATGCAGAAGTGCAATCTTGAGTGGGTTTATAGATTGATGCAAGATCCGAAGAGACTGTTCAAGAGATATTTGGTGACGAACACGAAGTTTATTTGGAATGCAGTGATAAGGGGTAAATAATGAAGCAAAAATTTCAAGATAAAGATTTTTATAATAATGGTTTTGACTTGATTCGCTATTGGGCTGCTATTAGCGTAATGCTGGGGCATTTTGCATGGAAGGCTCAGGCATTTTCAAATACACCGATAAAGGCAATGGATACGATGGTATCTGTCATGCACTTTTTTCCCGGAGTTGTATTACTTTTTGCAATTAGTGGATTCCTTGTTACGGCTTCATTGGAACGTTCTAAGTCAAAAAAGGAATATATGCTCAAACGAGTTGTACGTCTATACCCGGAACTGTGGGTATGTACTATTGTGAATCTTATTATGCTATGTAGTGTAGTGCCGAATTTGCTGGATAAAAGTATTATTGTTTGGCTTGGAACGCAGGTTTTCGGAGTTGCCAATACTCCCGGTTGTCTCGCAAATTTTGCAACAGGCAGTGTCAATGGCTCCCTTTGGACAATCTTTACGGAAATTCAGCTTTACATTGTCATTTGCTTCCTCAATGACTTTCTGAAAAAGATGAATAATGTGCAGTGGGGTATTGCTCTGACTGTAAGTGCTGCAGTGAATGTGGGCTGTGACTATGCCGCAAAATACTTCGGCGGAGCGATTGCCAAGATGATTGAAAGGGCATTTGTGCCATATTTCATTTGGTTCTTGCTGGGATGCTTTATCTACCATAAGCGAGATGTACTTATTCCAATTCTAAAAAAAATGACACTGCCGTTACTGGCTGTATATACAGTTCTGAGACTCTTAAACTGGAATCTTCCGGGATACTATGCGGGAATTATGGTTGGAATTCTAGCACCGCTAATTGCTATCGGGGGGGGGGGGTACTGCTTACCTGCGATTCGTATCAAATGCGACCTCACCTACGGAATTTTCCTCTATCACTGGGTTGTGCTGAATGTAATTGTGCATTATGACTTGATTAACCTGTGGGACTGGGGTTGGTGCTTGTTACTGCTTGTTACAGTAACATTTGCTCTTGCATGGCTTTCCTGGCGTTTTGTAGGAAGGGCATCAGGAAAACTGATTAAACGAATTTTAAATAAAATGAACTGAGAGGAAATATGAATGCAAAAGAAAACTAAGGTTTGCATGATTGTACAGAATAAAATGGTCAAGGGTGGTATTGCTGCTGTAGTAAGCGGATATTATGGCTCTAAGTTGGAACAGGACTATGACATGATATATGTCGAGTCCTACAAAGATGGTGGAAAACTGACAAAGTTATTCAAGGGTATCTGCGGATATTTCCACTTTGCTAAAGTATTGTTGGTAGACCGTCCTGATATTGTACATATGCATTCTTCCTTTGGTCCTTCTTTTTATCGTTCACTTCCCTTTATCTATATGTCATCTTGGGCAAAGAAATCGATGATTAATCATATTCACGGTTCGGAGTTTGATAAGCTTTACACCAACGCATCTGAGCGAAAAAAGAAGCTGGTTCGGAAGGCGTGGAGTAAATGTGCCAGATTTATTGTTTTGTCTGAAAGTTGGAAAGAGCGATTTTCAGAAGTTATTCCAACCGAGAAAATGACGGTTATTGAAAATTATAGTATCGTAAAAGATGGAATTGACAGAAGCCAGTGTAACAATCAGGTGTTGTTTTTAGGAGCAATCAATCAGATGAAGGGATGCTATGACATAGTTGATGTGACTAAGCGTGTAGCTGAAGTTGTGCCGGGTATTAAAATGGTGGTCGCAGGTGCTGGCGAAATCGAGCAGGTAAAGTCTAAATCGATAGCCGCAGGTGTTTCTGAGCATTTTGCTTTCCCAGGCTGGGTTCGCGGCGAACATAAGGAAAAGTTACTGAAAGAGAGCGATGTTTTCTTTCTGCCGTCCTATACGGAAGGAATGCCGATGTCGGTGCTGGATGCAATGGGATATGGTTTACCGATTGTTTCTACCAATGTTGGGGGGATTCCGAGAATTGTTCATGAGGGCGAAAATGGCTTCCTGCGTGAGCCAGGAGATATGACTGGTTTTACGGAGAAGATTATTCAAATTCTGACGGATGATACCATGAGAAAAAATATGGGTAAGCAGAGTCTGGAGATTGTGAAGATTAGATATTCGTTGGAGAAACATATTGAAGAAATAGAGAAAGTGTATGAAGGAGTAATCTGCAAATGAAAATTGGAATAATTACATTCTGCGAAGCTGTGAATTATGGTGCTTTTTTACAGGCGTTTTCATTAGGTGAATTTTTGAAAGAAAACAATCAGGATGTGGAATATATTACTACAAGATCTTTGAAGTCAGTTTATTGGAATGTTCACAATTTATATGCGTATCATCTGGATCGAATCGCTTTCAGAAATGAGTTCAGATATAAATGGAATAAAGCACAGAAGAAATTAAAAAAGACGAAGAAAAAAAGCGGGTACGATCTTGTCATCATTGGAAGTGATGAGATGTGGCAGTTAAATGGAAAGACGGTTAAACCCTTACCAGAATATTGGGGCGTGGGTATCGACAGCAAAAAGATTATCACATATGCGGTATGTTCTAATGGGACATCTTCAGAGCAGGTACGTGGATATCAGTTTGTAATAGATGGCATTCGTAAATTGGATAGCATTTCTGTTCGTGATACACGAACTCAGAGCGTCTATCAAGAATTGACGGATAAAGAAATCGATGTGCATGTAGACCCTACATTTTTAGTCGATCTAAGAAAGTATGCTGTTAAGCCACAATTGGATAAGTATCTTTTAGTCTATACATATTCTTTTGATACGGACAAAATTAAACGAACAAAAGAGTTTGCAAAGCAGAAAGGCTTAAAGATTGTAGCGGTCGGAAATAAGTTTGATTGGTGCGATTTTAGCCTTCCGGCATCACCCTTTGAAGTTTTAGGGCTGTTTATGAATGCAGAATATGTAGTGACGGATACATTTCATGGAACTGCACTGTCGATCCATTTTCATAGACAATTCTGTTCATTTGCAGATGGAAAAGAGAAAATCCTTGAGCTCATTAAAGAATTTCATTTAGAACACAGAAATGCTTGCAAGTATGAAACACTGAGTGAAATGGAGCGAGTCCCAGTAGATTATATAAAAGTTTCAGAAGAATTAAAGGAAAAACGAGATAAATCTCAGCAGTACTTAAGAGGATTTATTTCTTAAGGAGGTTAGTAATGAAACGGGTTCTTGTATATGGAATGACTGATAATCTGGGCGGTATGGAAACTTTTATGCTGAGTTATATACGCGGGATGCAAGATAACGATATTGTATTTGACTTTATTGCTCCGTATGAAAAAATTGCAATTGAACAAGAAGTAATTGCTCTCGGGGGAAAAGTTTATCATCTTCCGAGCAGAAAAAAATCATTTTTTGAATACCATCGCAGATTTAAAGAGTATATGCAGGAACATGCTACAGAGTATGACGCCGCATGGCTGAATGACTGTATGTTCTGTAATTTAGATTTGTTGAAGTTTGCAAAGAAATTTGGTATTAAAACAAGAATTATACATGCCCATAACTCTGAAGCAATGGGAAGTAAATCTCAGTTGGTTCGTCATACAATAAATAAAAATTTTGTGGCGAAATATGCAACTGATTTTTGGGCTTGCTCTGATTTGGCGGCTGAATGGAGCTATCCTAACTCGGTGAAAGAGAATAAAAACTATAGAGTGATTCCTAACGCAATAAATACGTTTAATTACCGCTATCGAGAAGATGTACGCTGTAAAATGAGAAAAGATTTGGGTTTGGAAGATAACTTTGTCATAGGAAATGTCGGTAGGTTACACTTTCAGAAGAACCAGGACTTCATGATAGAAATTTTCCGTGAATTGATTAAGAAAAAAACAAATGCAGTCTTATTGTTGATTGGCAGCGGAGAAGATGAGAAGAGATTAAAAGAAAAGGTAAGCACATACGGTTTAGAAGATAACATACATTTTCTGGGATTAAGAACAGATGTACCGGATTTGCTTCAGGCTATGGATGTGTTTTTAATGCCATCCAAATTTGAAGGCTTGGGAATTGTTGCGATTGAAGCACAGACGGCTGGATTGCCTTGTGTTATGTCTGATGTAATTCCGCACGAAACAAAAGTGACGGAAAATACAGTTTATTTAAACTTAGGGACACCTGCGGAACAGTGGTCAAAACAAATAGAAAAGTTTTACGACTTCAAAAGAAAAGATGAGTGCACAAGCGTTATTGAACATGGGTTTGATATCAAAGTAGCTTCTCAGAAACTTTTTGCGTGGTTTGAACGTATTTAGCTTTGTAGTCTAGAAACATAAAGGGGAACATCATGAGGGCTTATGTTGCAAAACATACAAAAGATGATATTAGGATGAAATCGAGATCCGGTGGTGCTTTTTTTGCAATAGCACAGCGATTTATGGATGAATACGATGGCGTAGTGTATGGGTGCTATTTTGATATTGGTGAAAAAGTAGCTAAACATATTAGAATAGATAATTCGGCAGATCTGTCTAAACTGCAGGGATCTAAATATGTACAAAGTGACAGTTCAGATGGAATGAAACAAGCACTGATAGATTTACATAATGGTAAAAAGGTGCTGTTTTCAGGAACAGCTTGTCAAGTTGCAGGAATAATTAGTGCGTGTCCTAAGGTTGAAAAGAATAATCTTTTTACGCTGGATATAGTATGTCGGGGAATTCCGAGCCCTGGTGTATGCACCGCATGGCTTAATAAGAAAATGGAAAGTATTGATGATGAGTTGGTTCAATTCGATTTTCGGAATAAATCTAAGTTCGGATGGGCGGCAGCTAAGGAAACAATTTACACAAACTCCAAACAGTATGATAGTGATGAATATGCAAAATTATTTTATGGACATAACATGATACGACCTAGCTGTTACAAGTGCTTGTATAGAGGGCTGAATCGTGTATCAGATATAACATTGGGAGACGCTTGGGGAGTAGGAGAAGCAGATTTCTTTGATGAAAAAGGCATATCACTGGTTTTGGTTAATTCCAATCGCGGAGAAAAAATGATGGAAGATGTAGACTTGTATGTAAGAGAAGTAGATATTCAAAATTATATGCAGCCTGCACTTACAGATTCGTTTAAGGAACCTGCGGATAGAAACGCATTTTGGAGAAAATATCATTCGTCTGACATTCTAGATGTAATGTTATTTGAAAATGGAACTGGCCTGTTCAAGGTTAAACGATATGTGAGAAAAGCAGCATATCAATTATTTAGAAGATTGGGAAAAAACGATGAAAATTTATCAAAATAAGGCTGGAGTGTATTTACCAGATGAGTGCCAACCAGTATCAAATAAGTGGCAGAAATATAGACCACACGAATCGGTGCGTTATGTTTTTGTGAAAGATTCTGAAAATGAGAAAAAGCTACCGGAACTATACGCGAAGCGTGAAGAATGTTGTGGATGCGGTGCATGTTATGCGGTGTGTCCCTTGAGTGGAGATGACAGACCAATTCGAGCAAAACGGAATATAGAAGGAAATCTTAACGGTGAAGATGGTTATAATTTTAGCTGCCAAATAGGAAAAAATCTTGTGAAGGATTATATTCATACCGGCGCAATAACTCTCTTGCCTGACGAAGAGGGATTTTTATACCCCGTTGTTGATGCCGAAATTTGTATAAGATGTTACAAATGTATCAATGCGTGTCCAAACCATTGATTGTGTAACGGAATGTGAGGAACACAGCATAATGAAGAAGAGAGTTTTTATTTTAAGTAACAGCAAATTGCCACATGGGGATGCTAATTCTAATTATATTTTATATATGAGCAAAGCCTTAGCTTATGCCGGATGGGATGTAATTGCAATCGGAAGCCATAATGGTGAAGATAGAACCGAAGTACAAGTTGACGAAAATTTAATTTGTGTTAATATTCCGTTTCAGAAGAAAAAGATGCCAATGAAAATCAAGGGAACGCTGTTATTTGGAAATCTAATACATCGTGAGTTGAGCAAATGGAATATTAATTCAGATGATTATTTCATCTTGTATGGCGGATATATTAGTTTGTTTTCACAAATAGCAAAAAAATATCAATGCATTCCTAAAAAACATATAATTACATGCGTAGTAGAATGGCCGATGGCAAGCCAGTATAAGCTTGGCAAGCTAGATCCTGTGTATCTGTTATGGCATAGGATATTTTATAAATGGATGCCATATTGGGGAAAAGTGATTGTAATTAGCAAAAATCTTCAAAGGCATTTTGATGCTTTGAGTTGTAGTACTTTTTATTTACCGCCTTTAATCGATTCGGAAGAAGCCGGCTTGGGTGAAGTTTGTGAAAATGGTAACCCAGTTAAATTTATCTATGCTGGTGCGTTTTCTAAGAAAGATGCACTTGATAGCATGTTAATTGCCTTGAATTCACTTTCCGGCGAAGAATTGGAGAAATTCCAATTTCACATAACAAATAATAAACCTGAGCAGATCAAAGAATATCTGGGAAAATACGGATACATATTAGATAAATTTAAAAATATTCTTCATATTCACGGATGGCTCGAATACGAAGAATTGATGAGCTTATATTCTACTGCAGACTATTTGTTGTTAGCAAGACCGAATAATCAATATACGATATCAAATTTTCCGAGTAAGGTTCCTGAAATGATGAATTATGGAATCGTACCAGTTTGTACCAGAGTAGGTGATTATACGGAAGACTTTTTGACAGACAATGTTGACAGCATCATTTTTGATGGTTGCGAACCAGAAGATTGTGCAAATGCAATAAGAAGAGCTATATCAAAGTCTTTTGAAGAAAGACAACAATTAAAAAATAACTCCAAAGAAAATTCGAAAACAATGTTTGATTATAGAAGTTGGAGTAACAGATTGAATAAGTTTCTTGAAGTGTGAATGTCAGAAATAAAGAGGGAGTAACGTATGATCAGTGTAATAACACCTACATATAATTCAGAAGAATATTTAGAAGAGTGTATTAAAGGTATGATGTCTCAAACTTATCGAGATTTTGAACACATTATTGTAGACGGCGGATCTAAAGATGGGACGCTTGAAATTATAAAGAAATATGAAGGAAAATATCCGATGCGCTGGATAAGTGAGAAGGATAATGGTATGTATGATGCTATTTCAAAAGGATTCAAAATGGCAAAAGGAGATGTCTTTTGTTGGATTAATTCTGATGATATGTATATGCCTTGGACGCTTGCTACTATCAATAAGGTAATCAACAAAGAGGTCAACGGACATAAAGTTCAGTGGTGTGTAGGACTTGGTTCGCGATATACTGAAGACGGAATCAATTATATCGTTGGCAAAGGCATTCAGGTGTTTCCACACGAATTTATTCGTAAAGGCTGGCACAATGGACCTAAATTGGGATGCCTGCAACAAGAATCGAGTTTTTGGAGTAGAGCATTGTATGAATCTGTTGGTGGTATTGATACCCATTTTAAACTCGCCGGCGATTTTGATCTGTGGAAGCGTTTTGCGGAAAAGGAGCGTTTGTATAGCATCAATTCTGTTGTCTCTGGTTTTAGAATTCACGAAGGACAGAAGTCAGGTGATAGAATGGCATACCTAAATGAAGAAGGCGGCATGAAACCATACGAAAAAGTGCTGGCGAAACTGAAGATTTATAAGATTATTGATAGGATTGCTTCAGTCAGGAGTAAAGATTTAGCGATTCATGTAGAGAAACTGTAATCAATTAAACATATCCTGATTGGCGTTTTAAGGAGGAGTAAAGTGAAAATCACGATTGGTGAAAACAAGGTGATATGTAATACTAATATCAATACTATTTTGCAATATTTCTTGATATATTTACTGATAATATCACACGGCGCAAAAATCTATTCATTAAATGAATGGACATTTACATACCTGAGTTTAATTATTGGCGCTGTGTACATTCTGATGAATAGAAATAAATTTCAAAATAAATATATTGTCCACATGCTGGTTATTGTTGTTTTTATGTTTGTATTAGTATTTGTTCACAGTCAGCCATATTTTCTCACTGTTGCAATCAAGGTTATAGAACCACTCATCCTTCTATTTACTGCATTTAATATCGATAAAGAGCATTTTTTTAATAGAGTTGTGAAGGCTATTCTCTTCTTTGCAGTAATAAGCTTAGGATTCTATCTTGTTCAGATTTTTGATGCCAGTAAATTAAAACAATATTTGGTACAAGTTCCTGGTTGGGAACTGAGTGACTTTTATGGTACGCTTTTTTATACCTATCGTGGAGTGTATGCCGGTTTCAGAAATAATGGGATTTTTACAGAACCAGGTTTATATCAAATGGTACTTAATGCGGCGTTGATGATTGGACTTTACTTTCCGGAATATCTTGAAATGCCAAAGAAACATTATACAATAAGCATATTGCTTCTCATCATTACCATCTTAACAACTGGTAGTACGACTGGATATATGTCTTTGGGGATTATTATTGTCGGATTTCTTGTCAAGCGTAATACTGATATACTAAATCGGCGAGCACGAAGATATGTTATTGGCATTATAGTTGTTGTTCTGATTTTCTTAATTATTAACAACAGTATGTGTGGTACAGATAGTATTTTGAATATTTTTGTGTTTTCAAAATTTAATGAGATGCAAAGTTTTGAAAATGCATCAGGGAATGCTAGATTATCGATGATGAATGTATGTGGTGAGATAATCAAAAATAATCCTTTGGCGTTGTTTTTAGGCTCAGGATTTACTGAATTAACCAATGCTATTGTAACTAGTGGGGTTTATGCGACAGGTGCGTTTATTGTAAGTTTTGTAACAGCAGCAGGAATCCCTGCGGCAATATTTGTTTATTACCCGTATATTCTAAAACCAATTCTCAAAAAGAAGAATATTATATTAGGATTAGTATTTGCACTGGTGTGGCTGAATACAAGTTTAGCACAATCAAGATATATTTATCCGTTTTTAATTCTGTTACCTTATTTATTGGATGGAGCTAATAGAAAAAGGAATGCAATAGAAGTGGAGAGGTAGACGCATATTATGTATGAAATATTTGAAAATGCAAGAGACAATCAAGAAATATTTGAAGCTTATTCAAATTTACAAAATTATAAGGTTTTGAATTTTGACAGGCAGGGGGGGTACTGTTACATATTTTTTACTTCCCATGGTTTGTTTTTTCCAACAACAATTTCAGAATTTAAAAAAGAAGTTGTTGAAAAAGATAAATTTGAATGGATGAATATTGGAAGCGAACAAAAACTTCAAGAAAAAGCTGCAAAGCAGATTTTTGTTAGGGATATTTATAAAAATTTCTGTATTGAAGGGATTAGCGCGGAATTTAACAGCCATTATAAGGTCGCTGAAAAACTGAAAATGTTAACTCAAGGATATAAAGTAGTTACAGTTGGATCTTCGGCAGGTGGATTCATGGCAATACTATTTGGATGTTTATTGAACGCAGAAGCAATTTATGCTTTTTCCCCACAGATATCACTGGAAATCTATAACAAATACCATCCAATTAGATATTTCGATAAATATCGTGTTGAGCAGCAGTATATGGATTTGAAACAGTTGATAAATGAATACAAGGGTACATTGTATTTCTTCTATGCGAATGCCTGTGACGAAGATATTGCACAATATGAGCATATTGCAGATCTGGAGAATGTAAGATTCTTTTCGATTAATGGGAAAGTGCATGGAGCACCTTTGTATGGTATTTCTATTAGAGAAGTACTATGTATGTCGTACTGTGAGCTGGATAATCTTTTCAAAAAATACAATAAAAGAAAAATTAGCCCAGAAAGATTCATGTTTGCAACCAATAGTCCTATGGAAAGTATACCCTATATTTGCGGTCGAATGGTAAAAAAGACTATTCGGAAAATAAAAAAAAACGGAGGACGATAGCAATCTTATGAACAAAATATTTACAAAATATAGTAGTATGTCTGCACCAGTAAAGGCATCGCTTTGGTTTGTCTTTTGCAGTGTTGTTCAGCGTGGGATATCGATGCTCACTACACCAATATTCACGAGAATTCTAACACAAGAAGAGTATGGAACTATAAGTGTATATAACTCTTGGCTGGGGATCATCACGATTATAGTTACATTAGAATTGGCTACAGGTGTGTTTAATAAGGCGATGATTAAATACAAAGATGATAGAGATGGGTATGCTTCATCAACACTATTTCTGTCATCGTGTGTGACTGTTGCTTTTTTTGTCGTGTACATTGTGGGATATGAGTATTGGAATAGCCTTTTTGAATTAAGTACTGTATTTATGGTCATGATGTTTACAGATATTTTCTTCACAGAGGCGATGCTTTTTTGGACAGTTAGGAAACGCTTTGAATTTGAATATAAAAGCGTTGTTGCTATTACATTAATTTCAAACGTATTGGCATCTGCATTAAGTGTTGTTTTTGTTTTAGTGAGTTCGAATTACCGGGCAGAGTTGAAAGTTTTGGGCATCGTGGTAGTGCATGTTGTGGTTTATGGTTTGGTGTATCTTAAAATATTGAAGAAAGGGAAAAAATTAATTCAACCCCAATATTGGAAATATGCAGTTACTTACAATTTACCTTTAATTCCTCATTATTTATCACAAACAATATTAAACCAGTCTGACAGAATTATGATTAGCAGAATCACAAGTATGGGTGATGCAGCTGTATATACAGTAGCCTATCAGATTGCTGTATTGATGAATATTCTGACAAATGCAATACATGCTTCCTTTGCGCCGTGGGCATATCAATGTATTTCTGAAAAAAAATACAAGAAAATCGGTGAGATGACGCTCACAATTTTAATTGTGATGTCTATTATGTGTTTTCTGTTTTCTTTGTTTGCCCCTGAAATAATCTTGATTTTAGGTGGAAAAGACTATTTTGAAGCTGTTTGGATTGTTCCTCCAGTTGCAATGAGTATAGTATTTAATATGCTGTACAGTCTAATTGGAAACTTTGCGTTCTATTATGAGAAAACTAAGTTTGTTATGTTTGGTACGTTAACAGCAGCTGTTATCAATATCATATTAAATGCCATCTTTATCCCGATGTTTGGATTTGTGGCAGCAGGATATACCACCTTAGTGTGCTACATTCTATATAGCATGCTTCATTATTTTTTTATGCTTAGGATATGTAAAGCGGAAGGCATACAGCAACCTTTTAATGGCAAGGCCATTTGGGGCGTTGCATTGATTTCTGTCTTATTGTCCGTGTTGGCATCAAGCTTGTATAACTATACAGTAATAAGATATGTGGTTGTTCTAGTCACAATGGTTGCACTCTATGTGAAGCGCAGTGTGATTATTCGCATCCTCAATCTTAAGAAGAAGGGAGATTAAATATGCTTGATCGTAAGTATCTGACTGATGAAGTAATTGATGGATATAAAGTGTCTGCGAATAGAAAAAAGTTGTGGGTGACTGAATTGGATTTGCTGTCATTTCTGGAAGAAGTATGTATACGAGAAAATATAAATTATTATTTATTGTTTGGTTCTGCCATTGGGGCGGTTAGACATAAAGGGTTTATACCGTGGGACGATGATATTGACCTTGGTATGTTACGTGAGGACTTTGAAAAATTTCTAAATGCCGACAAGAGTGATTGGCCCGAGTATATAGATGTACAGTATGGTATTTCAGAACACGGCGTCGATACATTGTTACGAATCAGAGATGCAAGGACAACAGGAATTACCAGAGGGGATCTCAATAAAAACGGTAATAAAGGTGCATTTATCGAAATATATGTCTTTGATGCAGCTGACAATAAAGTAATTAGAAATATACAACTAAAGCTCACCAGTTTTTTAGAAAGAAGCATGGCGTGTTATTTTTTGCCATCACAAAGCATGAACATCAAAAAGAAAGCTAGAGCATTCTTGGTTAATTTAATCGGAATTAAAAGAACTTGGTCGTTGTTCGATAAAGTTTGCAGATTACAAAATTCACATAAAAATTCGATATATGTGGATACTCCTTGTTTGCCCAATTATGCTAAAACTGGACAACACTTGTTCTATCGAGCAGATGTTGAGAAATCGATTTATGTTCCGTTCGAGTATACTAAAGTAAGAATCCCTAAGGGGTATGACAGGTGTTTGTCTACACGATATGGGGCCTATATGGAAATGCCTCCTATTGAAAAAAGAGGAACGCATCATTCTTTTGAAGTTTTTTATGACCCTAATTGTCCATATACTGAATATGAGAATAGTCCACTTTTGGAGCAGTATTTTGCGGGCGATTTATCTTTGGAAAAGTTATGATTTTTCATAAAAGGTATAAATTGTTTGTAAGTAGGTAATAATCCGTATCTTGACAAGAGAAAACCGCCCGGTAGTTTACACCGGGCGGATACAAATTATTTTTTCAGTTTTGTATAGCAGTCAGCTGGGAGCGATTTTAACCATGGAAGCAGCTGAAGCAAATCACTTTCTTTGGGAAATGGACCAAGATCTTTCATTTGTCCCAGGACATACGTCAGATAGTTATAAGGTTTCAGGCTGTTCAGTAGTGCTGTTTCCGTTATACTGTATACGGTCGCACTGGCATCTGCGCCCTTGATACTTTTAGCAAACAGCCAGTTCCGGCGTCCAATGGCAAAATTCTTGATCGCACGTTCGGCAGCTTATCTTCATATAAGAATAAGCTGCCGAAAGAGCAATCCGTGGTTTTTGTATCGGAAAGAAGAATTGGCAGATGATCGATACAATTCACGGAGCAAAATCTTCCGCAATCATTTACAGCATTGTGGAAACTGCAAAAGCGAATAATCTGAAGCCTTTTGATTATGTAGAATATCTTTTGGAAGAAATCCCGAAACACATGGATAACAGGGACTATTCCTTTTTGGAAGATCTTTTGCCTTGGTCAGAAAAACTTCCGGCAGAAATTCGCAAATCTTAAATACTGGTGGCTGCAAAGCAGCCGCCAAAAAATGTCAAGGTACTCGCTATTTTGCGTTTACGGAAAGAAGAGTGCAAGTATGGGACTCTATTTAAATCCAGGGAATGAAATATTTGCAGAACTTGTTCAGGCAGATACTTATGTCGATAAAACAGGTTTGATTGCATATATGAATGGTTGTATTGGAAAAGCAAAACATTTGATTGCGTCCAGCAGACCGAGAAGATTCGGGAAAACATTGGCTGCTCAGATGCTAACTTCATATTACAGTAAAGGTTGCGATTCCAGTGAAGTCTTTAGCAATCTTGAAATTGCAAAGGATAAAACATTTGAACTGCACCTCAATAAGTATGATGTAATTAGTCTTGATGTTCAGTGGATGCGTGGCGTTGCAATCGGAAAAATTCAAGAGGGAGAAAACACGACTGTATTAGGATATATACAGAGCGAGATCTTGAAAGAGCTTCGACAGGAATATCCTCAATATGTGAATGAAAAAGAAAATTCCGTTGCGGCAGCACTTGCAAATATCAACCAGGAAACTAAGAAAAAGTTCATTATCATCATTGATGAGTGGGATTGTGTATTTAGAGAAGATAAGGAAAATCTTGCTTTGCAGTCTGAGTATATTAATTTTCTTAGAAGTCTTTTCAAGGGAGGTCCAGCTGATCGATTCGTAAAACTGGCATATATCACAGGAATTCTGCCAATTAAGAAATATGGTACACAGTCTGCTTTAAATAATTTTAGAGAACTTACCATGATTTCACCGGGAGGGATTGCAAAGTATATTGGCTTTACGGAAACAGAAGTTAAGGTGCTTTGCAAAGAGTATGATATGCCATTTACAGAAATGAAGAAATGGTATGATGGTTACTATTTGAACCGGGTTGGTCATGTATACAGCCCGAATTCTGTAATGGAAGCAATCAATAACGAAGAATTTCAAAATTACTGGTCACAAACAGAAACATATGAATCACTCAAAGTTTATATCGAAATGGACTTTGACGATCTAAAGCAGAGAATTGTGGATATGCTGGGCGGATTAAGAATCAAAATAGAAGTAGGTTCTTTCCATAATGATATGACTACATTCCACTGTGCAGATGATGTTTTGACATTGCTGATTCATCTGGGATACCTTGCCTATGACAGCAAAACTGAAGAAGCTTTTATTCCGAATGAAGAAGTACGCAGTGCATTTGTCCTTGCAACTAGAAATAGAGGGTGGGATGAAGTTTACAAGGCAATCGAAAATTCGGAGAAACTTCTAAAAGCGACCCTTGCAATGGATGAGACAGCGGTAGCCAAAATGCTGCAGGATGTTCATATGCAAAACAGTTCCAGATATCTTACTTGTAGGAATCAATTACGATAAGAAAACTAAGGAACATCAGTGCAGGATTGAAAAATATGAAATGTAAATAGTACAAAAATTTCTGTTATGTAGTTATTTTGTGTTCAGGTGCTGACCCTCTTACTTTTTTGAGAGGAAAATTATGGCAGAACAAAAGAGCTTTAAGGAGCGAGTGAAAGAAGAAGCAATGTAAGCGCGATAATGTATAATTAATTTTGCAAATTCAATTTCATAAAAATAGACATGGTCTATAGCCGTTTGGTAGAATAAAGTTACCACACAAAATATACCATAGGAGGTATAGAACCATGTCTGATAACATTATACATCTACAGCTTTTGGCTCAGACACTTCATATTATGAAGGAGTTGGAATGTTAGGGGATATCACAGCTGCCGATAAGACTTATATCGCAACGGTCAGAACAGATGTTCTGCGAATCCGATGGATTTGTGCTACTGTATAAACGCATGGAAGTTCAAGGCAGATTTTGCTGGCCTAGAAATCAGTTAGAAGTAAAACAACTAAAGTTAGTTGTTAAATTCATATTTTTATAACGAGGGAAAACCAATGATTGAGGATAAGGAAAAGGTAGTTGATTTAGAAGATTATAATACTATGGAAGTAAAAGAAGAGCATACAGAAGATGATGTAACAGAAGATTATCCTGACCTGAGTATAAAAATTGAGTCTGCCAGGTTTTCTATTTTTGAATTAAAGAGACGATATGACAGAGGAATGATATGTGTTGATCCGGATTTTCAAAGGTTAGCTGTATGGTCGAATAAACAAAAGTCAGAATTAATTGAATCTGTTATTATGGGGATTCCTCTTCCGCTGATTTATTTAGCAGAAAATGCAGATGGAAAACTGGTTGTAGTTGATGGACGCCAGCGTCTTACAACTTTTTTTGAATTTTTGAATAATAGTTTTCGGTTAAGAGATTTGAAGATATTAAAACAGATTAATGGTATGAACATACAGGAAATGGACAAAAATATCAAGTATTCCCGATATGTGACTATGATTGAGGATACGCAGCTTGCAATACAGATCATTAAACACCCTACGAAAGACAGAGTAAGATTTGATATTTTTGACAGAGTAAATCGAGGCGGTACTCCGCTTAACAAGCAGGAAATGCGAAATGCATTATATCAGGGAAATGCAACAAAGCTGTTGAACAGGCTGTCTCATATGCCAAGTTTTAAAAAAGCAACAGGAAATTCAATTTCTCCAACACATATGAAAGACAAGTATATTATCCTTCGTGCCTTATGCTTTTATTTGTTATATCAGGGAGAAATAGTAAATTCAAATAATGAAAAGATAGAGTATCGAAGTGATATGGAAGAATTTCTCGGAACAGGAATGCAGCTTTTTAACAGTATGTCAGAGGAAAGATTATATGCATTAGAAAAATTGTTTGATCAGACAATGCAAAGAGCATATGAATGTATGGGGGAAGATGGATTCAGGATTCCATCTAAGGGCAAGAGCAGAAGACCTATCAGTATGACTTTGTTTGAAACGCTGTTTTATTATTATACATTGTTCGAAAAAAATTTTGATATCAGTATGATGAGACAGGGGGTAAAAGAATTACTGTGTGATGGAGAATATTTAGAAAGTCTACAGTACACGGTAGACAGTTCTTTTCGTGTGGCGAAACGTTTTCAAAAGGTGACAGACAAGTATAAGGAGATTATAGATGTTAGAAAAAATAAGCGTGCAGGGGTTTAAATGCTTTGAATGTGAGGAGCTTACTTTAAAAAATCTGAACCTATTTACTGGAATAAATTCAGCAGGTAAATCGTCAATGATACAGGCTATTTTACTTTTGATACAGCAGAAGGATAAGATACAGAACCCGTTAAACGGCAAATATGTTCGTCTGGGACTCCTTCAGGATGTAAAAAACACAGTTACAAATGCTAAAAAAGTCAAAATTAGTGTAGAGACAGAGGAATCAAAAGAGAAATGTCAATTTGAGCTATACGCAGACAGAGAATTTAAAACAGAAAATATGCAGGCGGTTTCCAAGATGGATTTTATCTATTTATCTGCGGAAAGAATGGGAGCAGAAGATATTTATCCACAGAATTTAACAGATGAATACAGGATCGGGGTTCATGGAGAGTATGCATTTGATTATCTGAGTCAAAATAAATGGAATCCATTATGCGAAGCGGATTTTCAATATCCGGAGATCGGAGCGAATCTGGGAAGCCAGGTAGATTACTGGTTAAATTATATTATGGGATATCAGGTGATCGCAGAGCGTGTTTTGGGGACAGAAGTAGTAAGAGTTTCCTATAGTAGAAAGCTAAGTGGAAGCAGAGCTGTGAAGCCTGGCCATGTTGGAACAGGGGTAAGCTATCTTGCAAATGTAATTATTTCCGCATTATCCTGCAAAAAAGGAAGCTTGTTCATTATTGAAAATCCTGAAATTCATCTTCACCCCGGAGCGCAGTCAAAGCTGCTGGAATTTCTTAGCTTTTTATCTGCAAGAGGTTTGCAGATTATTGTAGAAACACATAGTGATCATATTTTTAATGGATTGAGAAAAAGTATAAAGCAGAAAAAATATCTGCAGAACAGGCAAAGGTATATTTCTTTAAATTAGATGAGAATTATCTGAGCAGACCGGTTTTCATAGAAATAGATGAAAATGGGATTATTAAAAATTATGAGAAGGGTTTGTTCGATCAGTTTGATGAAGATCTGGACGATTTGCTAGGATTATAAAAGGGACAGATCAGTGCGCATATAATGTGGGGTGCATGATGAACAGAATATACTTAAATGAATTATCGTTAGAGGGACAATTTAAAAACCTTGACAGTTTTTTTGATGAAATAAAACCAGTAATGAAATGCTTGAAATATGTGAAGGAGCAAGGCGAAAAAATATACAAATCTTCAGATTTTTATGGGCGAAAAATCACTCCGGATAAAACATGGAATGATTTAAGAGGAGAAAAGAGTGATATGGCAAAACGTTTGAAGTCTCTTTTATTATCGACTACAGATTCTCCTCCATTCTGGGATTTAGAGGAAATGGGCCAGGATTTAAGTGCAATGTATAAATGGAATGACTTAGATGTATCAGGAACCTCAATTGCCGAAGGGGCACGTCTGAACTTTTCAAGGCTGGAAAGAGAGCATGGATTTGATTATTTTGAAAAAGATGTGATCTGTGATTGTATTCGAGCATTTGACAGATTTGTACAATTGGAGGATTGGAATGAAGTATTTCAGGACAAGTCTCTTGTATATAAGAAGTATTCTCCGTCCTCTAAAGGAAAAAACTGGTTTTTGACAAGTAAATATTCGGATAAACAGATAGATAAATTTCGCTGTGTAAATCCCAAGAGATGTTTTGGATTCAGAGATGATGGTATATTTTATGTCCTGCGTATGGAAAGAGATCACAGCGTTAGTGATAATGGATAACTTTGGGGGCTGTAGCAATAAAAAACAATATTACAAACAGACGTACATATAATATTTCAGGAATTTCCGATGTTTTTATGAGGTATTACAGTGGCAATACTTTATGTTAAGTAGCCACTGCAGCCTCCCTTTTCTTTAAATGTCTGTCAATGATCAGAAGAAACGCAGCAGTAGAAACAACGGCGCTGACAAAATCTGACAGCGGTTCTGCATAGAATGCCGCAGACGCCTGGAAGAACAGCGGAAGAGTAATGGTTCCGGCAACGTACAGCAGTTTTCTTAATACAGAAAGGGAAAGCGCTGTCTTTGTGCGTTCCAGAGCAGTCAGTGCATCTACGAATACATACTGGAAGCTTAAAGGAATGATCATCATGGTAAATATTTTGATTCCCCAGACAGAGAAGTCCATGTATTCCTTACTGGAGGTAAACAGGCGGACAAAGCTTCCCGGAACAAAGCGGGACAGGATAAACATAAAAGTAGTAAACATAAGCATCAGTGCCAGGTTTGTGCGTACTGTTTTTTTGACACGTTGTGTCTGGCGGGCGCCGTAGTTATAGCTGATGATCGCCTGAGTTCCGCCGCTGATCCCAATCATGGGAGAGGTGATCAGTAGCATATAGCTCTGAACAATCGTAGCGCAGGTGATCAGCATATCGCCCTGCTTCGGTCCGCCGTATTTTTGAAGAACAGTGTTCATAACGATTAGAAGAATACTGTCTGTTGCAAGGATCAGGAACGGGGACATTCCAAGGTAAATAATATTAAGCATCAGCCGCCGACTGTAATTTCCAAAGGAAATGCGTACATGAACTTTTTTGCTGAACAGAAAAAGCAACGCAAAAGTACAGGACGCCATCTGAGAAATGACAGTGGCAATGGCTGCTCCTGCCACATCCATATGGAATAAAAAGATAAAAACAGGATCAAGTATAATGTTGGAAATTGCGCCAATGAGTACAGTTGTCATTCCTGCAACCGGGAATCCCTGACAGTTGATAAAATAATTAAGACCTGCCGCCATCAGTGCGAAAAAAGTTCCGGCAGTGTAAATGGTCATATAAGTATCTGCATATGGAAAAGTGATCTCGCTGGCTCCAAACCATATCAGAAGGTGATCTTTCATAAAAAGAAATGCCACTGTAAGAATAACAGAGAATCCGCACAGCATTAAAAAGGAGTTGGACAAAATCTGTCTGGCTTTTGGAAGATCACGTTCTCCCATTCGGATTCCCAGAAGAATGGAACCGCCCAGACCGACCAGAGTCCCAAAAGACAACAGAAGTGTTACAATGGGACCGCATACGCCCACACCTGCCAGAGCCAGAGCTCCGATTTTGGGAATATGTCCAATGTACATGCGGTCAATAATACTGTAAAGAACATTGACAAACTGGGCGATCATTGCCGGAATGGCAAGACGCAGCACCAGTGAAGATACCGGATCTTTTCCAAGATCTGCTGAAGTTTTCATAATTCATTTCTCCCACCCAAAAAGTGTGCAGGATACCTGCACCGAACATTACTATAGCAGAAGCCCTGGGGCAATTCAACTGATAAAAAGGATATTTCTTTCGGAAACAGATGAAAAAAGAGGAGATAAAAAACAGAGCTTGCAGGGAAAGCAGAAATTTGAGGAAAAATGGAGGAATGTAGATGAATTCCGGCATTTTTCAGATTTACAACTTATTATGTATATGATAGAATGAAAAATAATGCGATAAGAATTTGAAAGATCTGATTGAAAAAACAGATTGACAATAGTAACATAGGAGCAAGGCAGTGATATCAGTCCATTGCCGTTGTTTTATGTAAATGTACTTTGGGATTCTGAGTATGATCTCGCATTGTTTTATGAAACTAGAAGATTTAGAAGGGTTTAGAAGGAGTAAAGATGGAATTAAACGAAAGAAGAGATGTTCCGGACGAAGATGTGATTGATTTAAGAGAAATATTCTTTGCGCTTAAGAGAAAATTATTTCTTATTCTTGCAGTAGGGTTACTGGGAAGCTGTTTGTATGGAGCGTACACAGCATTTTTTATGGAACCTTTGTATACTTCCACATCCAGTATTCTTGTTTTGTCCAAGGAGACAACTCTGACCTCTATTGCAGACCTGCAGTTAGGATCACAGCTGGCAGCAGATTATCAGGTGTTGATAAAAAGTACAAGCGTAATGGAAGATGTGATCGAAGCGCTTGATCTGGATATGACCGCAGAAGACCTCAGAGAGAGCATTTCTGTAAATAATCCGGAAGATACAAGGATTCTGGAAGTTTCTGTAGTGAATACAGACGGAGAACTTGCCAAAAAGATCACAGATAAAGTCGTTGAGATTTCTTCTGAATACATTGGCGATAAAATGGAAGTAGTTCCGCCGAAAATTATCGAAAAAGGAAAGATCCCCACAGTGCAGACTTCACCAAGCCTGAAAAAGAACATTCTGATCGGATTCCTTGCAGGTATTATTCTCTGCGGTGGAATTATCTGTGTGCTTACGGTTATGGATGACAGCATTAAGTCTGAAGAAGATGTGGAAAAATATCTGGGTATTCCGGTTTTGGCTTCTGTTCCGGATAGAAAAGACTATATTAATAAGAACAGAAGAAAAAAATAACAGCCTGAGTGAAAGGAGATACCGGAATAATGAAAAGAATTTCAATGCAGGATGTCCGCAAAGCGGATTACTATTATGGAGAGGCTATTAAAACACTGCTGACAAATGTAAAATTTGCCGGTAAGGATGTAAAGACTATTTTACTTACAAGCTGTTATCCCAACGAGGGAAAAAGTGATATTACATTTTCACTGGCAAGGGAAATGGCTGAGTCAGGAAAAAGAGTGCTTCTTCTGGACACAGATATGAGAAAATCAACCTATGCTCTGCGGTTTCGTGTAACGGAGAGTATTTCGGGACTGTCTCAGTTTTTAAGCGGACAGATCGGGATTGCGGATTTATTATATGCAACCAATTACGAGAATCTGGATATTATTTTTGCAGGACCGACCGTTCCAAATCCGTCAGCGCTTCTGAGCGAGGGGATTTTTTCAACCCTGTTAAAAAAACTGAGAGAGCATTATGATTATATTTTTATAGACACGCCGCCGGTTGGCACGATTATTGACGCTGCCATTGTAGCCCAGAAATGTGACGGAGCGGTTCTGGTAGTGGAAAGTGAAGCGGTCAGCTATAAAATTGCAAAAAAAGGACTTGCACAGATAGAAAAAAGTGGCTGCAGGATTCTTGGAGCAGTTCTCAATAAAGTTGATATGAAGAAAGACAAGTATTATTCTCATTATAGTGGAAAGTATGCCGCATATTATGAAAAAATGAAAGAGGATAAGAAAGAAAATTGAGAAGACATAGTAAGTTTATAAATGTATGTCTGGCTCTGCTCTGTGTTGTACTTGTTGTGATTTTGGGAAGTCTTATCGTATGGAACAAAAATCAGACGAAAGAGGACAGACAGAGACTGGAAAAACTGGCGGATGAAACAAGAGCAAAGGATGAGAAAGCTCTGGAGGAATCCGATAAAAAACAGGATAAAACAGAAAAAGCGCTTCAAAAGAAAGCAGCTCAGGAGAAAGAGAATGCAGTAGCTTCCGAGAAAGAGAACGCAGTAACTCCCACACCTGTTCTGTCGCCGAAGCCTTCTGAGCCCGCTAAGGAAAAAGTAGCAGGGATATCCTGCTGGGGAGATGATCTTCTGACAGCTGATGATACACAGCAGTATTCTTATACGTCTGTTCTTCAGAAGCTTCTTCAGGACAATGGATATGATATCCCGGTGCTCAATAAGACTCTTCAGGGCGGAGGAACGCTCTCTATGATGAAAAGAGCCGGGGTCAGCGACCAGATCATACAGAGTTTTATTTCCGAGCATCAGAAAGCAGCCAATGGCGCACAGCTTTATGTGACAGAAACAGGAATCCGTGATTTTACAGAAGAAGAGCTTGTCCGTGATGATCTGGACTGTATCCCTGTTATATTTATGGGATATTACGGAGGCTGGAATCACGATCCCGCTGAGCTGGCACAGCAGCAGGAACATATTTTAAAAACATTTTCCAATCAGGATCGATTTATCGTAGTTGGAACACGGCCTCTGGATGGTTCCGTGGATGCTGCGACTCTGGATGCTGCGTTAAGTGAAAAGTGGAAAGAGCATTACATCAGTCTTGCTGCCGTTACTTCTGCACCTGCTTCCACATATGAAGCCCAGGCGGCAATGGCGCAGGCAATTTACCAGAAAATGTTGGAACTGAAGTATATCAGCAAGGAATAAACAGGAAGTGCAAAATTATGCTGACAAAAAAGAGAAGCAGATACCGGAAACGAAGAGCAGCATATATTCTTACGGGGATTTCCGTTCTGGCTGTGGCAGCGGTGTTTGGGATTGGGATATGGAAAAACCAGACAGAGGACACTCATTCTAAACAGGTAAAAACTGCTGTTTCTGAAAACCAGCAGGAAGATGGCATTGTCTATAAGGGAAAGTCTTATATATATAACGAACATTTAAGTAATTTCCTTTTTATGGGAATTGATACCAGAGGCGATGTGGAAAACCCGGATGCAGATAATATCGGACAGGCAGATGCGATTTTTCTGGTATCTATGGACAGAGTGACAGAGCAGATCCATGTGATCTCGATTCCACGGGATACCATAACAGAAATAGAAACCTTTACCGTAAGCGGAAAAAGTCTTGGCAAAATGAAAAACCATCTTAATCTTCAGTTTGCCCAGGGCGATGGAAAAAGGGAGAGCTGTGAATTGATGGAGGATGCCGTTTCCAATTTATTTGGAGGGATTCACATCCAGAATTATTGCGCTGTCAATATGGATGCGATTCCTGTAATGACAGAAATTGCAGGAAACGTGGAAGTTACAGTTCCGGATAACAGTCTGTCAGAGGTGAATCCTGAATTTACAGAAGGAGCAAAAGTTGTTCTGACAAAGGATAACGTAGAGCAGTTTGTTCGTTACCGGGATACGGATCAGGAACAAAGCGCGCTGGTGCGCCAGAACAGACAGAGGAGTTTTTTGCAGGCATATATGGAAAAAGCCCAGGAGGAATATCAGAAAGATTCTTCATTTGTCACAAGGCTTTATGAGGGGATCAGAAGCTATATGGTGACAAACATGGGAAATGATATTTTTGTGGATTTTCTGACAGCATCACAAAAAAAACAGCCGGTAACACACACAATACCGGGAGAAGGCGTTCAGGGTGAATACTATGATGAATTTCATGTGGATCAGGACGGACTTCAGGATTTGATCTATTCTGTTTTTTACAAAGAAGATAAATAGCAGACATGCCATTATCTTATATAAAATTTATTTAAAAAAGGAGAGACGACAATGAGAAAAACAAACAAAATTCTTGCCGGAATTTTAAGTGCAGTTGTACTTATGAGCCCTGTAACTACATGGGCAGGCCCGAGTATTACAGATGAAGTAGTAGTTGTAGAGGACAGCGTAGGCAAATATATCGTTACAGATAAAATTGAGGATGCTGAAGTATTTACTACACTGGAAACAGAAGACAAAGAAATGACAGATCTGATCAAAGAAGTAAATGAAGGAACAAAAGATGTGGAAGCATTTACTGAGAAATTATCTGCCACACTGGAAACAGTAACTGATGAGAATGCAAAAGCAGCTCTTGAAAAAACAGTAAATGAAATCAAAGAAAAGAAACTTGACTTTTTAACAGGCTTTATGTCTCTGGAAGCAGCAGATGGCGCAACTGTAGAGAAAAATGAAAACGGCAAATATGATGTTATGATTCATGTTCCGATTCTGAAAGATACTCTTAAAGACGTTAATATCTTATATTATAACAAAGAATTAAAAACTTGGGAGATCATCGAGCCTGTAGCTGTTGATTTTGAAAAACAGACCATTGAATTTGAAGCAGAAGACTTTTCTCTTTTTGCAGTTCTTGCAAATATCGAGAATGCATAAAACAAAGAGATAAGGAACGGCTGTTTCATAGCAGTTTTATCCTTTGAATAAGAAAGAATCTCCCGGGAGATCAGGGCTTAGAAAATCTGATGTTCTTCGGGAGATTTTTTGATACTGAAAAACTGCACAAAAATATGAGACATTTTTTGGATGAAATTCTGATTTTACAGTTCAGTTACGATTGTACTTGCAACCTGTCATAAAATATGATATTATCTCATTCAAAGAAAAGGGAGTAGCGGCCATCAGATGAAAATTAATATATTTTCAGAAGAGGTACATATTTGCGTCAGTTCGATATCAGTAATGGGTATCCGCGATATGAAGTAAGCAGCAAGACTTTTGTTTTGAGGCAGAAATAAATCTGTCCGGAGCAAGAGTCTTTTTCTTTTCTTTCAATAAATGCCCTGACGGACATATCTTAGAAATTTCAGTACAAGGTATACCTGTATGTTCAGAAGATCGGGCAGCAAGGAGGATACAGATGGAGGAAAATAACAACATGAAAAAGAAGTGGTCTTCCAAAAGACCAAAGGCCGGGAAGCATGCAGGAAAGGTTGCGGCAGTTGTAGCCGGGTTTGTGGTTGTAGGTCTGTTTGCAACAGACTGTACCTATCAGATCCAGGAACAGGAGCAGGCAGTCTTATCTACCTTTGGAGTGCCGAAAGCAGTGACAGAAACAGGTCTTCATTTTAAGCTGCCTCTGATCCAGCAGGTACATAAGGTAAACACTACCATACAGGGCTTTCCGATCGGGTATGATCAGGAATCCAATGACGTGGTGGCAGATGAAGGGATCATGATCACATCAGATTATAACTTTATTGATGTAGACTTCTTTGTGGAGTACAGGATCACAGAACCGGTAAAATATCTTTATACCTCTCAGCAGCCGGAAGAAATTCTGAAAAGCATAGCGCAGAGCTGCATCCGTACAGTGATTGCCAGCTATACGGTAGATGATGTGCTGACAACCGGAAAAAGTGAGATACAGGCAAAGATCAAAGAAATGATCATGAAAAAAATGGAAGCCCAGGATGTGGGAATCCAGCTTGTGAATATTACGATTCAGGATGCGGAGCCGCCTACACAGGAGATCATGAAAGCCTTTAAGGCTGTAGAAACAGCAAAGCAGGGAAAAGAAACTGCTGTCAATAATGCCAATAAATACAGAAATGAGAAGCTTCCGGAAGCAGAGGCTCAGGCAGACCAGATCATTCAGGATGCAGAGGCTCAGAAACAGGTCAGAATCAATGAAGCGGAAGCGGAAGTGGCACGATTTAACGCCATGTATGAGGAATATGTAAAAAATCCTACAGTTACAAAGCTCAGAATGTTCTATGAGGCCATGGAAGATGTGCTTCCGGATATGAAGATTGTGATCGACAATGGCGATGGAACACAGAAAGTTCTTCCTCTGGATTCTTTTACAGGGGAAAACGGCAGTGAGGAAACAGTGGACGCACAGCAGCCGGAAACCGCAACTGAGACAGAAAACGCTCAGAATCAGAATACAGATGCTGCAGTGCAGGGAGGTGAATGATCATGAAACGTAAAAAAGTTCTTACTGTGGCTGCAGGTGTTGTAGTTGTACTTGCGGCTCTTACATCAGTTACAGTGACAAAGCAGAATGAATATAAACTGATCCGTCAGTTCGGAAAGGTACAGAGAGTGATTGACAAGCCAGGTATCAGCCTTCGTGTACCGTTAATGGAAACAACAGCAACATTGCCGAAGCAGACGCTGCTTTATGATCTTGCGCCTTCAGATGTCATCACAAAAGATAAAAAAACCATGATCACAGACAGTTATGTGATCTGGAGGATCGCAGATCCTCTGAAGTTTGCCAGAACGCTGAATTCCTCTATAGAAAACGGAGAGAGCCGTATTAATACCGCTATATATAATGCAACAAAAAATGCGATCAGCAGTATGTCCCAGGACGAAGTGATCACCAGTCGTGACGGCGAGCTGGCAGACATGGTAATGGGATCTGTGGATGCCAATATGGAGCAGTATGGAATTGAGGTAATGCTTTTTGATACCAAGCAGCTGGATCTTCCGGATGACAACAAGGAAGCTGTTTATGAGAGAATGATCTCAGAGAGAGATAATATAGCAGCCACCTATACGGCAGAGGGAAGCTCAGAGGCAAAGGTGATCCGCAATACCACAGATAAAGAGGTTGCCATTCAGATCTCCGAAGCCAAGAAACAGGCGGAGATCCTGGAAGCCCAGGGCGAGCAGGAATATATGAAGATTCTTGCAGGCGCTTATGGCGAAGAGGGAAGAAGCGATTTTTATTCCTTTGTACGCAGTCTGGATGCCCTGAAGAACTCTATGAAGGGCGAGGACAAAACTGTGATTCTTTCTCCGGATTCCCCGATCGCGCAGATCTTCCAGGGGAACACAGGAAACGTGCAGTAATGAACTGGGCGTGATTCATGGAAGAATTTATAAAAGACAGACAGAAGACTGTATATTTTTGGAAAAATAAATAACTGAATTTTTATGGAAATACAGCAGGCGCCGGAACGTGGAAGCGGGATGGCGCCTGTTGTGTTACTGTTTATGTTATGGGGGGATATTACCTGTGAATAGCTATCCGGCTGCAGCAGATATAATTTTGTATATATGATTTTGGAAAAAATAAAAAAAGTACTTGCAATCTTTAGACATTGATGCTACACTATAATGCGAACGCGCTATGAGTGCGTCTATAACTGCAGATTCAAGCCTAAATTACGAGAGGAGGATTTCCAGTGAAAGTAAGATCATCTGTAAAGCCGATCTGCGAGAAATGCAAGATCATTAAAAGAAAAGGATCTATCAGAGTTATCTGTGAAAATCCAAAACACAAACAGCGCCAGGGTTAATTCCGGTAGTTTGTGAAACGTGCGGCTGCAGTTTGATACACCCGGAAGGGTTGTTCGGACTGTTTGTATAATTGATTTATCAAAGCATGTATTGCCTAATACCGAGAGGCAACAGCAGCGTACAGCTGCAATTTCGGAAAGGCTGTCTTACGCCAAAGACGGCTGGGTGTTTTACCGAGGCACCCCAATTAGGAAACTGAAAACAGAAAGCAGACTTTCAGATACGCCCCATTTCACCTTGCCATCCGGCAAGTGGTGTATGTCAGAAGCGCTTTCAAAAAAGAAAATGGAGGAAACAGTACATGGCTCGTATAGCTGGTGTAGACTTACCAAGAGAAAAACGTATTGAAATCGGCCTTACCTATATTTATGGTATCGGCAGACCGAGCGCAGAAAAAATTCTTGCGCAGGCAGAAGTAAATCCTGACACACGTGTCAGAGATCTGACAGATGAAGAAGTAAAGAGAATCAGCGCTGTCATTGATGAAACAATGATGGTAGAAGGTGATCTTCGCCGTGAAATCGCTCTTAATATCAAGAGACTGCAGGAAATCGGATGCTACAGAGGAATCCGTCATCGTAAAGGACTTCCGGTTCGTGGTCAGAAGACTAAGACAAATGCAAGAACTCGCAAGGGCCCGAAGAGAACAGTAGCAAACAAAAAGAAATAATAAGCAGACTACTTAACAAATGCAGGCTGGTAAGCGCAGCGTGAGTTTGGTAGGAACTTGGTTCGAAAGCTTAATGGATTCCAGCGTAAGCGGAGGATAAATTCAGCGAATCGAACTTCCTTAATTGATAAAAGTAACTTAAGAATATTACATTCAAGGAAAGCGTAGGTTAGTTTTAAAATGGCAAAAGCAACCAAAAAAACGACAACAAAACGTCGTGTCAAGAAAAACGTTGAACACGGACAGGCACACATTCAGTCTTCTTTTAACAACACAATCGTTACACTGACTGACAACGAAGGAAACGCTCTTTCATGGGCAAGTGCCGGCGGTCTGGGATTTAGAGGTTCAAGGAAATCTACTCCTTATGCAGCACAGATGGCAGCAGAGACTGCAACAAAAGCTGCTTTGATCCATGGATTAAAAACTGTTGATGTTATGGTAAAAGGACCGGGTTCAGGACGTGAAGCTGCAATCCGTGCACTTCAGGCATGTGGTCTTGAAGTAACAAGTATCCGTGACGTAACACCGGTTCCGCATAACGGATGCCGTCCACCAAAACGCAGAAGAGTCTAATTGAGGAGGTAGCTTGAAATGGCAGTGAACAGAGTGCCCGTTCTGAAAAGATGCAGATCTCTTGGTCTGGATCCAATCTATTTAGGAATTGATAAAAAATCTACAAGACAGTTAAAACGTGCAAACAGAAAGATCTCTGAGTACGGTTTACAGTTAAGAGAAAAACAGAAAGCAAAATTCATTTACGGAGTTCTTGAGAAACCTTTCCGTAACTACTACAAAAAAGCCGACAGAATGCCGGGCCAGACAGGTGAGAACCTGATGGTTATGCTTGAGACAAGACTTGACAACGTAATCTTCCGTATGGGATTTGCAAGAACAAGACGTGAAGCTCGTCAGATCGTTGACCACAAGCATGTACTTGTAAACGGCAAATGTGTAAACATTCCGTCTTACCTTGTAAAAGCCGGAGATACAGTTGAGATCAAAGAAAAATGCAAAGGTTCCGAAAGATACAAAGGAATTCTGGAAGTAACAGGCGGAAGACTTGTTCCGGAGTGGCTTGATGTAAATCAGGATGCTCTTTGCGGAACTGTAAAAGAACTTCCGAACAGAGAAGTAATTGATGTACCTGTAGACGAGATGCTTATCGTCGAGCTGTACTCTAAGTAAAGCATAGAGGTTAAGGTGCAACTGAGCTTTTATGCGATCCCCAAACGAAGCTTAGGCGGAGTTTGGGGATACTATATTAAAAGTATGACGCAGCTTTCCAGAAGGAGGGAGCCTTATAGTGTTTGATTTTAATAAACCAAAAATCGAAATTACCGAAATATCCGAAGATAAGAAATTTGGCAGATTCGTAGTGGAACCGCTGGAAAGAGGTTATGGTATTACTCTGGGCAATTCTCTCAGAAGAATTATGCTGTCTTCCCTCCCGGGAGCAGCTGTAAGCCAGGTAAAAATTGACGGCGTACTGCATGAATTCAGTTCTATTCCGGGTGTGAAAGAAGACGTTTCAGAGATTATTATGAATCTGAAGAGTCTTGCAATTAAAAATAACAGCTCTGATAACGAGCCAAAAACTGCATACATTGAGTGTGAAGGAAAAGGTGTCGTAACAGCAGCTGATATTCAGACTGATCAGGATCTCGAGATCATGAATCCGGATCAGGTGATCGCCACACTGAATGGTGGTAAGGACTGCAGACTTGCAATGGAACTTACCATTACAAGAGGACGTGGATATGTAAGCGCTGACAAAGGTAAAACTGATGATATGCCTATTGGTGTGATTGCAGTAGATGCGATTTACACACCGGTTGACAGAGTAAACATGGTTGTGGAAAATACTCGTGTAGGTCAGGTGACAGATTATGACAAACTGACTCTGGATGTATTCACAAACGGAACTCTTGATCCGGATGAGGCAGTGAGCCTTGCAGCAAAAGTATTAAGTGAGCATTTAAGCCTGTTCATTGATCTTTCTGAGAATGCAAAAACCGCTGAGGTTATGATCGAGAAAGAAGACAATGAGAAGGAAAAAGTTCTGGAAATGAGCATTGATGAGCTTGAGCTTTCTGTTCGTTCCTACAACTGCCTGAAACGGGCTGGAATCAATACTGTAGAAGAGCTGTGCAACAGAACATCTGAGGATATGATGAAGGTTCGTAACCTTGGCCGCAAGTCACTGGAAGAGGTACTTGCAAAGCTGAAGGAACTGGGCCTGCAGCTTCAGCCTACAGAGGAATAAAATACACTCATTTTATGAATATTACCGCGGGGAGCCAAAGCATCAGGGCAGTAAGACCGAACAAGCATGTCCCGGTGTCCCGCAGATGGAGGAAAATAACATGGCAAAATATAGAAAATTAAGCAGAACATCCGACCAGAGAAAAGCTCTGTTAAGAAACCAGGTAACAAATCTTCTGTACCACGGAAAGATCGTTACAACTGAAGCAAAAGCAAAAGAGATCCGCAAAATCGCAGAAGGTCTTATTGCTATGGCTGTTCGCGAAAAAGACAACTTTGAGACAGTTACAGTAACTGCAAAAGTTGCTCGTAAAGACGCTGAAGGCAAGAGAGTAAAAGAAGTCGTAGACGGTAAAAAGAAAACTGTATACGATGAAGTTCAGAAAGAGATCACAAAAGACGCTCCTTCCAGACTTCACGCTCGTCGTCAGATGGCAAAAGTTTTCTATCCTGTAAAAGAAGTACCGGCTAAAGGTGCTGGCAGAAAGAAAAACACAAAAGACATCGACATGGTTAAGAAAATGTTCGATGAGATCGCTCCAAAATACGTTGGACGTAACGGTGGTTACACAAGAATCGTTAAGATCGGACCACGTAAGGGCGATGCTGCAATGGAAGTACTTATTGAGTTAGTATAATTCAGTATCTCAGGGGGATATCTGCTCAGGCAGATATCCCCCTTTTTTAAATGAAATCTGAGCAGTAAAGTTTCTGTTGATAAATGAACGGAAGTATCGTACAATCATTAACACAGGAACCTGACCGGACAGAAGTTTCCGTGAACTTTACCGCAAACCCTTCCACGCATATTTTTGGGACAGATACAGCCAGAATATACGATATGGTAATTGCAGAATATGTCATATGGGGTTTGCAGAATTTATCGTGAGAATTTCAGAAAAAGACGGTACATCAGACAGGAAAACTGAGGGTAACGTGTATAGATCCGGAGTCAGGGGATATGATAAGAAAAAATACAGAGGATATCAGATACATGAATATAAGAAGAATTGCAGCAATATGGGCGGCAAAGACGGCAGGTTTTATCTGCAAGAAAATGGGAAGACAGGGTGTTACCTGGGCAGGGAAGATTGCTCTGAAGATCTATCCCCCTGTTCTGAAAGAACTGGCATCAGAAGTAAGAAAAGATATTTTTGTGGTCTGTGGTACCAACGGAAAGACTACCACCAACAATATGCTTTGCGCAGCGCTGGAAGCAGAAGGCCAGAAGGTAGTCTGTAACCACACGGGCTCCAACATGCTGAACGGAGTTGTGGCAGCATTTGTTCTTGGCGCAAAGCTCAACGGTCACATGGATGCAGATTATGCCTGCATTGAAGCAGATGAAGCTTCCACAAAGTATATTTTTCCGGAGATCAGGCCGGATTATATGGTCATGACAAATCTTTTCCGGGATCAGCTTGACCGGTATGGAGAAATTGATATTACCATGAACATTCTGGAAACCATGATAAAAACAGTTCCGGATATGAAGGTGATCGTCAATGGGGATGATGCACTTTCCGCATATCTTGCAATGGACAGCGGCAATCCATGTGTATTCTATGGGATCAGCCAGCCTGTTATGAAAAATGATACCAATGAGATCCGTGAAGGACGTTTCTGCAAAAAATGCGGAGAAAAGCTTCAGTACAGCTTTTATCACTACAGTCAGCTTGGCGATTATGTCTGCCCCAAATGCGGGTTTAAAAGACCGGAGCCTGATTTTGATGCAGAAGATGTACAGGTGGGCGACAGGCTTTCTTTTCGGGTGGAAAACAGACTTATCTCAGCCAGTTATAAGGGCTTTTATAATGTGTACAATATTCTGGCTGCCTATGCGGGAGTGCGTACAGCGGGATTTTCTGCAGAACACTTTACAGATATGCTGAAAAAATTCAATCCGGAAAACGGACGTATGGAACAGTTCCGTATTCAGGGAACCGGAGTGACTTTGAACCTTGCCAAAAATCCGGCAGGCTTTAACCAGAATATTTCTGCTGTTATGCAGGATACAGCGCCAAAGGATGTGATCATTGCCATTAACGATAATGCTCAGGACGGTATTGATATTTCCTGGCTGTGGGATGTGGATTTTGATCTTTTTGGCGGAGAGAATATCCGAAGCATTACTGTCAGCGGAATCCGCTGTCAGGATATGCGTCTGCGCCTGAAATATGTGGATATTCCGTCTGTTCTGGAACCGGATGTGGAAAAAGCCATCAGAGACAGGATCAAGGATGGTACAGGAAATCTCTATGTACTTGTAAATTATACGGCACTTTTTGCCACCAGAAATATACTGAAAAAACTGGAGGGAGAGCAGAAATGAAACTGACGATAGGACATTTATATCCGGATCTGCTGAATCTCTACGGTGACAGAGGAAATATCCAGTGCCTTATGAAACGGTGTCAGTGGAGAGGGATTGAGGCGGAAACCATTTCTTTTGAGCTGAATGATCCCATTGATTTTACAGGGTTGGATATTGTACTTCTGGGCGGAGGTTCAGACAGGGAGCAGATGCTTGTCTGTGAAAAACTCAGAGAGATCCGGGGAGATTTTAAGGAATATGTGGAAAATAACGGAGTTGTGATCGCCATCTGCGGAGGTTACCAGCTTCTTGGAAATTATTATAAAACAGATCAGGGAATGATCAAAGGTCTGGAGCTTGTGGATATGCACACAGAACAGCAGGAAGGGCGCCTGATCAGTAATATTGTTCTGAAAAGCGACTTGTTTGATATGCCGATAGTTGGTTTTGAAAACCATGGAGGAAGGACTTTTATCGGAAATAACAAGCCTCTTGGAAGGGTTCTTTATGGATCGGGAAATGACGGACAAACAGGTTATGAGGGTGTTGTATACAAAAATGTGATCGGAACTTATCTTCACGGTCCCCTTCTTCCGAAGAATCCTCAGCTTGCAGACTGGTTGATCACACAGGCTCTCAGGCGGAAATACGGAGAGATTCCAATGCTGGAACCATTGGATGATATTCAGGAAAAAGAAGCCAATGATTATATTTACAAAAGGTTTGTGAAATAATGCTTGCAATCAAAAAACACTGACGTTATAATGAAGCCATGGAACGGAACAGAATCCGTTTCATAAGTTTTAGAAACAGACTTGAAAGGAGTAACAGCTATGCAGAAATATGTATGTGAGCCATGCGGATATGTATATGACCCGGAAATCGGCGATCCGGACAGCGGAATCGAGCCGGGCACAGCATTTGAAGATATTCCGGAGGATTGGGTTTGCCCGATCTGTGGAGTAGGCAAGGATGAATTTGTACCGGAAGACTAAATAGCCGGACGGAAAGGTGCCGAAAGCAGGCTGCTTTTGACACCTTTCTTTTTGTTAGGGCAAGGCCCTGTTTTACATTGTGGAGTTTTTCGTTGTTCCGAAAAACGAAACTTTGAAAAACAAATAAA
>NZ_JAJQXX010000010.1 GCF_028767025.1 Blautia sp. XA-2221 | reverse complement strand
TTTATTTGTTTTTCAAAGTTTCGTTTTTCGGAACAACGAAAAACTCCACAATGTAAAACAGGGCCTTGCCCTAACAATAAAAAGCAGGCGTTGTCCCACAGAGAGGGCAGACGCCTGCATAACAACAAAGCACGAAAAAACACCACGATACAGTTCAAAGACTGCTCGTGTCAAACCTACGTGTTCCTTTGCATACGCACGCAAAAAAAGCCCACCATCATGTGGAAAGGTACTTCTACTTTTTATTGCTTATTAGCGTACACAAATTAACACACGTAAGCCTCCTTCCAATCTCAAACTGTCGCACAGTATAACACACATCCGATAGACTTGTCAACCATTTTTAACCTTGTTTTCCATCTTGTTTTTCCATCTCTTACGGGCAGTAGCAAAGCCAGGCGAGCCAGTCAACGGTCAAGATGAACGGCGCTTTCAGCGCCGCCGTTGACAGTCTCGCCCGTCTTTGCTAATGGGTAATCAAGGCGGGAAAGCCATTTTAGGGCTTTCCCGCCCATTTCAATTTTGGGAGAAGAAAGGCCCCAAAATGAACGAGTGCGGCCAAACACTTTTAGGGATTGGCCACCTTGTCCACCCATCCAGCGGGGCGGCGGGGAACGGTCAAGGCCGGGCGTCAGCCCATTCATTTCAGCCTTGACGGTTTCCTGCCGTCCTGCTACTTTTCCCGGAGTGTGGCCACACATCTGGTCACGGTGTCCAGAGCTTTGGGACTTTTTGTCCCATAGGCCGGGGGCGGAGGACGAGGGACGGGGGCTTTCATAATACGCCCTGTCTGCTGCTGAAATCAGCCCTTTGTTTCCGGCTTACCAGCCCCAAACAAAGCCCTGCTTTCCTGCCGCGTCAAATGCCCTTGCCCTCCCCGGCGGCAACGGTATTTTCAGGGCAACGCCGACAGAGCGTATAACACACTACACTTTGCTCCGCAAAGTCGTGTGCCAAATGGGGCGCTGCCCCCTTTGGAAACCCCCGCAACAAACAGGTGCTATGCACCCAGCCGGGAGCATAGCGCCGTTTGTTGTCAGCAGCCCGTTTCACGGTCTGCGTGTAGTTCCTTGTAAACTGACCTAAGAATCTCCTACATAATCTGTCTTATACTGCGATAAATCAGGAATTTCGTACAGTTTTTCTTTTTTTCCGCACGCCGAAATCAACATGATTGATACAGCAACTAACATAATTGCAAGTACTTTTTTCTTCATAGAAACACCCCCGAAAGCTTTATTCAACAATTTACGATTTGAGTAAAAGCCCAAGGAACTTTAATGTCCCTTATGCTTTTCTCTTTTCTTTCGCTGTTTCAGTTCAAACATTCGCTGCTCTTCTGCCTCTTTTCTCTTGCGGCTTTTCTCTTTACGTTCCTGCTTGTTCTGTTCCTGTTGTAATTTCAACGCCTGTTGCGATTTTGTACCAATGCCTATTTCCAGCATCTGCTTCTTTGCTTCCCGCTGCATCCGTTTCGGATTTCTTTTGATATCCTTTACAACAGTTTCAACAACCGGACTGAATTTCAAACTGAAATAGCACTTTTGAATATATTCCTGTACTTCATAATCTTTTGGCTCTGCACCAAATGTTACCTTTGCCACAGATAGTTTACCATCTTCGATGCGTTCAAAGATTCCCACCCAAAACGGCTCTTCAAAAAATACTGTCAGCTTTCCATTTACTTTGTCCATAAGAATCCCTCCTAAAAATGATTGAACAAAGAATGGACAACCCGGAGGGGCAGGTTACTTACCCTATTTATATAGGACGGCCGGGCTACCTACCGGCTCTGGTACATCAAAGATGTACGTTGCGTTTTTATCTTTGCTTTTATAATCAAGCCATATGGCACGATTAACTTAATTCTGAAACTTCTAAGTTACTTTTTATGCTAAGTAGCGAAACCATCACCTTTTGAGAAAAGGTTTATACTCCACTTAGGGAGATATCATTTAACTCACCATTTAAAAATCAATATCGGTATACTTATTTTTCAACTTGTAAAATGCTATTATTACGCTTGTATAATATTGCATCATCCAATCATACCATATTTCTTTGCTATAATCGTTCTTTTGATCTGCACGATTATGGCGAATATTATAACCATTAACTATACCAAAAATCAACTTATCATGTTCATTTTTAGGAACTTCATACTCAGCATTTAAAGTATCTTTTACTTCTTCACGTTCACTTTCCAAAATATCGGCAAGAATATTAATAGCTTTCTTTTTCTGTTCCAAATTGGCATCAAAACGATAATACATTTCTGTGGCTGTTGCTAATTGCTCATATACTGAATCGGGTAAATCAGAACCGTCATATTCTAACTGTTCACGCAACGCACCGTTAGGTATTTGCATTATAAATCCATTTGTCGGTTCAAGATAATATCCCTCTTTATATGCACGTAAGATATTATTAATTTGTTCAGCAAATTCTTCCTTTTGTGCTTCATTTTCAAACTGATCTGTTTCATAGTTATAAACACCAATATGGTCGTATAAAATCTCAATCACTGAAAACAATGTCTGCTCATCATATTCTTCAAGATATTGCCAAATTGGCCAAACCTCTTTATCCTGTAAGCATGTTGCAAAATACACTTCCGGTGATGGCAACAAACTTGGTGGTAAAATCTGCTCCGAATCCTGCGTATAAGGAATTTGCCTCCACACCCCTCTTGTAGCCACTTCAAAATACTCTTTATCACAAAAATATTTATATACCTGTCCGAAATACTGTAATAACTCATCAAAATCTATCTGTAGTTGCTTTGTAAGTAAACCATGTCTTTCTGCGTAATATTTTTTCATATTTTTCTGTTCTCCTTATGTCAACTAAAAATTGCCTTGTTCATTTTTAATACTATTTTCCATTAATCTAATCAAATCATCAATGAATGCATTACAGATTTCCCCAAAGTCATAAGCCTTATATTCGCAGGCAAATTGATTTGCAATTACATTTCTTAATTCATCAACTTTCCTCATTTCTGTCTGTTCAATCTAATAGTATTATTTTACCATATCACTTGTTTTTTTACCATCTTTAAAAGAGCAATAGCAAAAAAGCTGATCAAGAATCATAACCTTCCAATATTTTCTCGCTCTGCATCTGTTCCATGTAAATAGATTGCTTTCCGACACGTGAAAAAATTGTTTGTAGAAACGGTAAAAAGCTCCCGAAGGAGCTTTCCACACTTTAAATATAGACCAATTCTTTTAACACAATCTCTTCTGCCATATTACGAATACCATTTACCGCTCTGACCCATTCCATCTGATCACAAGCTTTCAATTCTTCCGTAATGCCCTGCCTCTCCATCATCTGACGCATCAGAATATCCATTCTCTCCTGTGCTTCATCGTCCACAGTATTCAGATGTTCTGTCAGTCTGTCTTCCAACATATACAGTGAATACATTGCCGGACGATGCTCTTTCAGATATGTTTTTCGCATTATTCCATATTTCCCATAATGCGGTTCTTCATCTGTACTGACAAGATTCGGATAGTAAATTCCGTCTGCGCCAAGTGTGTAGGTTCCACCCATTTTTTCAAATGTGCTTTTCATGTGTTATTCCTCCTTGAAATCAGCGATGTCCTTAGATCATCGCATAATATTTCAGGGCAGCCTTGATAGCATCTTCTTTCTCTTTCGGGCATTGTGGAACTCTTGCATTTTCTGATTTTGGAAGATTATAGTTCTCTCCCACTTCAATTCCACATTTGCGTTTTACCTGAGAAATATATAAATTTGAAACCTTCAAGCCAAATTCTTTCAGCACATAATCTTTGATTTCCTGATAGGTTGCTTTCAACTCGGCACTGGTGGCATCCAACTCATCCAGGTCTAAGTCGATCTCTATCGTGTCATCTGGCTTCTGTTGGGACAAAAGAACTACCGTCTCCACATGTACCGTCATCGGGAACATATCCACCGGGCACACCTTCTTCACCTGGTACCCTCTCTCGCACAGGTACTTCAGATCCCTTGCCAGGGTGGCGGAATCGCAGCTTACATACACGACTCTGTCCGGCTGCATTTCTACGATCGTATCAAGCAACACTTCATCGCAGCCTTTTCTGGGAGGATCTACAACAATCACATCGGCCCGGGCGTTTTCTCCCGGATGGTGTGCGGCATAATCTGCATAGTAATCCGGAAGGACTTCTTCTGCCTTTCCCACAAAAAATTCTGCATTCCGGATTCCATTCAGTCGAGCATTGCGGCGGGCATCTTCAATGGCCGCAGGCACAATTTCCACACCGCGAACAAATTTTGCCTTCTGCGCAAGAAAAAGTGAGATGGTTCCAATGCCGCAGTAAAGATCCCACACAGTCTCCTCTCCGTGAAGGTCTGCATACTCCAGAGCCTTGGAATACAGCTTCCATGTCTGCTGAGGATTCACCTGATAAAAAGACAGCGGAGAAATCTGGTAGGAAATATCTCCGATTTTATCTGTAATATATTCCTGTCCCCAGAGAACCTGGATTTTTTCTCCCAGGATCACATTATTACGGTTTTTATTGATATTCAGTGTAATGCTGACCATACCCGGAATTTCTCTCAGAGATTCCACCAGCTCCTGCTGATATGGAAGCTTACTGCCGTTGGCAACAATACAGACCATGATTTCTCCTGTATGATAGCCGCAGCGAGTAAAAACGTGACGGATCAGACCTTTCCCCGTAGCCTCATCATAAGAAGAAATACCATAGGTTTCCATATAGCCGATCACACGATCCAGAATCTCTTTGTTCTGGGGAACTCCAAGGGCGCAGTCTCTGTTTTCAATGATGCTGTGTGTACGTCCTGCATAAAAACCGGTGACAATTTTGCCATCCCTGTTCCGCCCTACCGGAAACTGTGCTTTATTGCGGTAATGGAACGGCTCTTCCATACCAAGGACAGGCTCCATGGGAAGGTCCGTAAAACCGCCGATCCGTTCCAGATGTCCACGAACCTTAGCCGCTTTAAATTCCAGCTGCTTTTCATAAGAAAGCGCCTGAAGCTGACAGCCGCCGCACTGACGGGCAGAGGGACATACCGGTTCCACACGGTCTGGAGAAGGGGTCAGGATTTCCATAAGCCTTCCATATCCGTAGTTCTTTTTTGCTTTCATGATCTTGGCTGTAACTCTGTCTCCAATGACTGCGTCCTTTACAAAAACAGTGAAGCCATCAGCTTTGCCGATGCCTTCACCATTTGTACCGCAATCCACAATATCTAACGTAACTATATCATTTTTACGATATTCCATGAGGATTACACTTCTCCTGTTCTTCTTAAATTTGATTCAAAAAATCTATTGTATCCAATCCAGTCTTTTTTGCCTTTATCTGCCGCAAAAATCTCAGTCAGTGTCTCCATTCTGGCATCTGTATTGTCCGCCAGGTTAAGAGCAACCGCCTCTACAAGGGCAGGTTTTTTGGGAGAACCATACTCCAGTTCCCCGTGATGAGCCAGAATACAGTGAATCAGTTCATTTTCCAACACTTCCGGAAAATCCGGAATTTCTTTTGCCAGATCATGAATCATCTGGGAACCAATGATGATATGTCCCAGAAGCTGGCCTTCATCTGTATAATCATTCTGTGGAAACGCAGAAAGCTCTTTTGTTTTTCCAATATCATGTAAAAGGGCTGCTGTGATCAGAAGATCTCTTTTCAGAAGAGGATAAGCACCTGCCATATAATCGCAGAGCCTTGCCACACTTAACGTATGCTCCATAAGACCTCCGATAAATCCATGATGGACTGTTTTGGCCGCAGAATGACCCTGAAAAGCTTTTATAAACTCCTGATCTTCCACAAACAGCTTCCTGAGGATAGTATTCAGGTAAGAGTTTTTTACGGTGCCAATCATGTCGCAAAGCTGGCGATACATATCGTCTGTACTATTTTCACTGACCGGAAGATAATCTGCCGGATCATATTCTCCCTCTCCGGCTTTTCGCACACGTTTGATATTTACCTGCATGGCCCCTGCAAAGCTTGTGACATCTCCTACAACATCTATGTAATCCAGCGAGTCAAATTCATCAATTCCCAGGGAATTAGGATCCCAGATCTTTCCGTCCAGCGTTCCTGTCTTATCCTGTAAAATAACGCTGTCATATGGTTTCCCGTTCTTGGTCACTGCTGACTGTTTCTGTTTGCACAGATAAATTCCGCTGATTCTGTCGCCTTCGTGTAATTCATTAATAAAACGCATTTCTTTTTCTGCCTCTCTATTTTTGTTTTATCAGTACTTCAAGTTCCACATCCACATACTGTCCTGACGGATTTTTGCGGTACACAGTAAGTTCTGCCTGCTGCCCCGGCTTCATATTCTGAAGCAGCTCGCTGTATTCCCGCATTGTGGTTATTTCCCTGCCATTCATCTTATGAAGAATGTCGCCGCTCTGGACACCTGCAGCCATAGCCGGAGAATTGCTTTCCACCCGGTCAATATAAACTCCTCCGGGAATGCCTCTGCTTTCAGACTGCATCTGAGAAATTGTGCTTCCGATCAGTCCCACATAACAGATGGATTTTCCATTGGAAAGTTTTTCCATAAGAACCCCCAGCTGTGCCACGGACACTGCGCGGATCACCGTACTTTCTTCATCCTCATGGGAAAGAATAATACCTATCATCTTTCCATCCATATCCAGAAGGACACCGCCTCCGTCATTTCCGGCAGCCATATCTGTTGTGATCAGCGTATATTCTGCATCCGGAATGGTAAGTTTCCCTGAAACAGAAGTGATATTTCCATAAATAAGAGAATTGGTATCTCCATTTGGACTTCCGATGGCAATCACCGGCTCTGTCTGCTGCTGGCTGGATTCGGAAGATAACGTAACTGCCGTGATCTCATCTCTGTACTCTTCCTCTATATTCCTTACCGGAACCCTGACAACCACCAGGTTGGTACGAGGATCTGCGCCGCACAAAGTTCCCTCTGCCATCACTCCGTTTGAAAACGTAATCTTAAACTTTTCTGCTTTATCCAGTTCATCCGATGTTGTTAGTATGTAGAAAGCATCCTTGTTTTTCAGAAAAACAATTCCCTCTTCATCCCCATAAGTAAGAAGAGAATCATCCAGAAGATCTTCGGTATCCGTAAGTCCTGTCACATGGACCAACGCCTTTCGGGGCTCCTCTGCAATATCTCTGATGGTGCTGTATATTTTTTTCAGATGTTCTGCCGATTCCCCGTCTTCTGTTTCTGTCTGCTGTACAGTTTCCGCAGTCTGTGATTCTTTTTTCTGTACAGAATCTGACTGGGCCGGAGGCGACAGCTGGACCATTTCCGGTTTTTTTGCTTCTTTTTCAAGCTGCCTGAAAATATCAGGCATAAAAGTCATAACTGTTACAACTGCACAGATCCCGAATACAATTCCACAGACAGCAGCCATTGCCAGTCTGCGTAACACTGTCTTTTTATCTATGGGTCGTTCTTTTATTGTTTCTTTTATAAATGGATAGTCCTGATCCTTTTTATCAACCATAACTATTCTCCCATAAACCAGATAATTTAAGTGTATTTTAGCAAAAATTTATGAACTTTTTATTAACAAAAACATACTTTTTCCTTTTCATTATGAAATAAATCATGTATGATAAGTTTATCAGAATAATTTTATTTCCGATTCTGTGTTTCATCTGGAAAAAAACATCAGAATCTGATATGATAAAAGACTAAATACTATCAGAATTTACAGGAGATGCTGCTTCTGGCAGCGACAAATATTATGAATCAAAAAGCATTAACATCACTTGAATATCCAAAAATCATAGAAAAGCTTACAGAAAAGGCTTCTTCTCCTATGGGAAAAGAGCTGTGCCGGAAACTTCTGCCTTCTACTGATATAAATAAGATCCGTCTCATGCAGACTCAGACAAAAGATGCTCTGACCCGTCTGTTTCAGAAAGGTTCTGTTTCTTTTGGAAGTGTAAAGGATATCCGCGGCTCACTGAAACGACTGGAAATAGGAAGTTCTCTGAGCATTATGGAAATTCTTTCTGTCTGCTCTCTTCTGGAAAACACCTCCAGGGTAAAGGCATATTCCAGAGGTGACCGAAGCGACCTTCCTTCTGATTCTCTTGACAGTATGTTTGAACAGCTGTCCCCTCTGACACCTTTGTCGGCAGAGATCAGAAGATGCATCCTCTCAGAGGATGAGATCAGTGATGACGCAAGCTCTGCGCTGCGCCAGATACGAAGGAATATGAAAATAACCAATGACCGGATCCATACACAGCTTTCCGGACTGGTAAACGGAAGCGCCCGCACTTACCTTCAGGATTCCGTGATCACTATGAGGAACGG
Organism: Blautia sp. XA-2221; assembly: GCF_028767025.1. GTDB lineage: Bacteria > Bacillota > Clostridia > Lachnospirales > Lachnospiraceae > Blautia_A. The sequence goes on along the minus strand of NZ_JAJQXX010000010.1, from coordinate 100,416 downwards.
CCGTTACTGTATTCCGGTCAAAGCGGAATACAAAGGACAGGTTCCAGGTATGATCCACGATCAGTCTTCCACCGGCTCCACCCTTTTTATTGAGCCTATGGCTGTGGTAAAACTGAATAATGACATGCGTGAGCTTGAGCTTCAGGAACAAAAAGAAATTGAAGTCATTCTTGCAGGCTTAAGTGAACAGATTGCAGAAGAACGTAAAACCATTTCTCTGAACCTGGAGCTGATGGTACAGCTCGACTTTATTTTTGCCAGAGCCGGTCTTGCCATGGATATGAACGGAAGTGAACCTGTTTTTAATGAGGAGGGCCGCGTGCTTTTGAAAAAAGCCCGTCATCCCCTGATTCCCAAAAAGAAAGTAGTTCCTATTGATATCCGTCTGGGAGATGATTTTGACCTTCTTATTATCACAGGTCCCAACACCGGCGGAAAAACAGTTTCTCTGAAAACCGTTGGTTTGCTTACGCTTATGGGCCAGGCAGGACTTCACATTCCCGCTCTTGACCGCAGTGAGCTGGCTCTTTTTCATGAAATTTATGCAGATATCGGAGATGAACAGAGCATCGAACAGTCTCTGAGTACATTCTCCTCTCATATGACCAATATTGTATCCTTTCTGGAAAAGGCAGATTCCCGTTCTCTGGTTCTCTTTGACGAGCTGGGCGCAGGAACGGATCCTACAGAAGGCGCAGCGCTTGCCATTTCCATTCTTTCCTACCTGCATGAAAGAGGTGTGCGCACCATGGCGACTACGCATTACAGCGAGCTTAAAGTATACGCTCTTTCTACTCCGGGCGTGGAAAATGCCTGCTGTGAATTCAGTGTGGAAACCCTGCGTCCTACCTACCGCCTTCTGATCGGTATTCCCGGAAAAAGTAACGCTTTTGCCATTTCTTCCAAGCTTGGACTTTCCGATCAGATTATTGAAAGAGCAAAGGAACAGATCAGCGAGCAGGACGAATCCTTTGAGGATGTCCTTTCTTCTCTGGAAGAAAACCGTGTTACCATCGAAAACGAAAAACTGGAGATCGCACGTTACAAAGAGGAGATCAAAACCCTCAAAGCACAGCTGGAATCCCGCCAGGAAAAACTGGACGCACAGCGTGACCGTATTCTCCGTCAGGCAAATGAAGAGGCTCACAAAGTTCTTGAGGATGCAAAAGAATACGCAGACCAGACCATGAAGCTGTTCCATAAATTCCAGAAAAATAATGTGGATACGGCTGCCGTGGAAAAAGAGCGCCAGGAGCTCCGCAAACGGATGAACAAAGCGGAAAAAAATATGTCCGACAAGCAGGAAACAAAAAAGCCGAAGAAGCAGCTTACTGCCAAGGATATCCATCCGGGAGATTCTGTTAAGGTCCTCAGTATGAATCTGAAAGGAACTGTGGGAAGCCGTCCGGATTCCAAAGGTTTCCTCTTTGTGCAGATGGGAATTATCCGTTCCAAAGTACATCTCTCTGATCTGGAACTTGTAGATGAGCCGGTAATCACCACGCCTTCTCTTCAGAAAACAGGCGCCGGAAAGATCCGTATGTCAAAATCTGCCAGCGTTTCCACAGAAATCAATCTTCTTGGACGCACCGTAGATGAAGCCATTGCCGAACTTGACAAATACCTGGATGATGCCTATATTGCTCACCTGAAAAGTGTCCGTGTGGTCCACGGAAAGGGAACAGGAGCCCTGAGAAAGGGAATCCACGACTATCTGCGCCGCCAGAAGCATGTTTCCTCTTTCCGTCTCGGCGAATTCGGAGAAGGTGACGCAGGCGTGACTATTGTAGATTTTAAATAACAGAGGGAGGGTTGTCTAATGACATCCAAACAGAAAATTCTTATCGTCGATGATGATAATAACATTGCAGAACTGATTTCTCTGTATCTTACCAAAGAATGTTTTGAAACAAAAATCGTAAATGACGGAGAACAGGCTCTGAGGGAATTCGACTCTTTTCACCCGGATCTTATTCTTCTTGATCTGATGCTGCCCGGAATTGACGGCTATCAGGTATGCAGAGAACTCCGTCATACCTCGGATGTTCCCATTATCATGCTCTCTGCAAAGGGCGAAACCTTTGACAAAGTTCTTGGACTTGAGCTGGGAGCAGATGATTATATCATCAAACCCTTTGATGCAAAAGAACTGGTGGCTCGTGTCCGGGCTGTTCTCCGCCGCTTTAAGGTCAGACAGCCGTCTGCTGCTTCCGGCGGAAAATCAGTATCCTATCCCGACCTTACCATCAATCTTACCAACTACTCTGTCACCTATATGGGAAAACAGGTAGACATGCCCCCAAAGGAGCTGGAGCTGCTTTATTTTCTTGCATCTTCTCCCAACCAGGTTTTTACAAGAGAACAGCTTCTTGACCACATCTGGGGCTATGAATATATCGGAGATACAAGAACTGTGGATGTCCACATTAAAAGACTCCGTGAAAAAATCAAAGATCATCCCGGCTGGAGCATCGCAACGGTCTGGGGTATCGGCTACAAATTTGAGGTAAAAAGCAGATGAAAAAAAAACTGTCCCGGAAATTCATGGCAGTCTATCTTCTTGTAGGTCTCCTGGGTTTTCTGCTGGTCACACTGTTAGGCTCCCATATGATCGAATCTATGCTGGAAAAAGATATCAGTGCAGATCTCTATCAGAGTGCCTGCCGCATCTCAGAAAATGAAGATATCCGGTACAATATTTCCGCTTCCAGCCTTGACAGCATCCGCGAAAAACTTACCATGGTTGCCGACTATCCCAATACCATTATCTGGATCATCAATGACAGAGGCGAAGTTGTTCTGAGTACCCGAAAGGATATTGCACCGGAAGACCCGATTCCTCTTAAAAATTTTGATCCATCCATCTGGGGAAGCACCTATTATCAGGTTGGGTATTTTTACGGATATTTTGAAGACGATGCACGTCTCAGTGTAATCACTCCTATTACGGACAACATGACTACAAAAGGCTATGTTGCCATCCATTACATGATGAGCAGCCTTTACCAGCAGCGGGGCAGATATCTTTTTGTGCTTCAGTTTCTTTTCCTGCTTGTCTATATACTGATGTCTCTGATCCTGATCGTGTTCCGTCAGCATGTATACAAACCGCTTTCAGAGATCAAAAAAGGAGTTACCGAGTATGCCGGAGGCAACCTTACCTATAAAATCCCTGCGTATACAGATGATGAACTTGGATATCTGGCCAATAACCTAAACTACATGGCAGATAAAATGAACCGGAACGGAGAATATCAGAGACAGTTTATTTCCAATATCTCCCATGACTTCCGCTCGCCTCTGACCTCCATTAAAGGTTATGTGGAAGCAATGATGGACGGAACCATCCCCGTGGAAATGCAGGACAAATACCTGAAGATCATTGCCTATGAGGCTGACCGTCTGGAAAAACTTACAAAAGGACTTCTCACCCTGAATGAACTGGATATCCACAAACGTCTCCTGAACATTCAGACCTTTGATATCAATGACGCCATAAAAAAGGCAGCCGCCACTTACGAGGGCGACTGCACCAGACATCATATTCTCCTTGAACTGATCCTTTCCGGAAAAGAACTGTATGCCAGGGCAGATGTGGAACAGATCCAGCAGGTACTTCATAATCTGCTGAACAACGCTATCAAGTTCAGCCCGGATCATTCAACCATCATTATAGAAACAACCGAAAAAAATGAAAAAATTTTTGTTTCTGTCAAGGATCATGGAATCGGCATCCCAAAAGAAAGCCTTTCCAAAATCTGGGAACGCTTTTATAAAACCGATATTTCCAGAGGAAAAGATCAAAAAGGAACCGGTCTGGGACTGTCTATTGTCAAAGAGATCATTCATGCCCACGATCAGCACATTAATGTGATCAGTACAGAAGGCATTGGAACAGAATTTATTTTTACTCTGGAAAAAGCACGATAGGAATTATTTCCTGTCGTGCTTTTCCTCATTTATCGGTAATATTCTCTTATCCTTCCAGGGTTGATAAAATTATTTTTCAAAAGGACTGGAAAGGATTCTGTCCTCTTTTACAAGATAAATTCCTCTTGGAGTAACACGTATCTCAGGAATAACCGGAAGCGCCATAAAGGACAGCGTGATAAAAGGATCAAACCCTTTTTTTATGCCCATTTCATAGGCTCTGGGGATCATCTTTCCAAGAAGGGCGTTTACCTTTTCATATCCTTCATCACTCATCAAGCCCATAACCGGAAGCGGCAGTGTCTCATAAACTTTTCCGTTCTGCACCAGAGTATATCCGCCCTGAGTTCGCAAAAGCTCCTGTACAGCAAGGTACATATCTCTGTCATTATCTCCGATCACAATAAGATTGTGAGAATCATGGGAAACACTTGACGCGATGGCGCCTCCTGTGATTCCAAAGCCTTTTACAATACCTACTCCTGTTTTTCCTGTATTCTTATGACGTTCAATCACTGCAATTTTCTGGTAAACACTGTCTGCAGCAAAAAACCTCTCTCCGCCTTCTTCCCGGAAAGGAACCTCCTCCACAAGATCCTCTGTTACAATCTGCCCCTCCACCATCCGGAGCACATGAGCTTTTTCACCGGTATGTATAAGTCTCAGGTCATTTTCACTGAAATTCTTTAAATGAACTGTATTTTTTAGAGATGGCGCACAGGGACGAATCTCAGCTTTCTCATCTTTCTGGATTTTAATGCCTTTATGATAGACTTCCAGCACGTTCATGTCCTTCAGATTATCCAGAATTACAAGATCAGCCTGATATCCCGGAGCGATTGCGCCCAGATGCCTTAATCCATAACACCGGGCAGCCTGGATTGTTGCCATTTTAAGAGCTTTTTCCGGAGCCAGCCCAAGCTGTACCGCACGTTTTACATTATAATTAATATGTCCCTCTCTCCGTATTTCTTCAATATGTTTGTCATCTGTGCAGAAACAGAACCCTGAAGTATCTGTATTGTTTTTTACAACACCTTTTATAATAGCCTCCAGATTGCGAGCCGCGCTGCCTTCCCGGATCAGAACCTGCATACCGTTTCTGCACTCTTCCATGGCATATTCATAATCCACACATTCATGGTCCGTTGAAATTCCCGCCAAAGCGTAGGCGGCCAGTTCTCCCTTTGCCAGAAACGGCGCATGGCCGTCCCGGATACGATTCTGAAACAGTCCCAGCTTTTCATGCATGGAAACACTGCCATTGATCACGGAAACAGCGTCCATCACCTCTCCCAGTCCCAAAATTCTCGGATTGTCCAGATATCCTTTCATTTTTCCTGCCGTCAGAGTGCAGCCATTGTCATCTACATGAGTTGCAGGTACGCAGGAGGGCATCATCACATACACATTGGCCGGAACAGCCTCTGTCTGCTCCAGAATATAATCAATCCCGTCTGTTCCTGACACATTGGCAGATTCATGAGGATCCACAATAAATGTAGTGGTTCCACACTGCGCAGCCTGGCGGATCAGCTCTCCCGGAGTCACAAGAGTGGATTCCAGATGAAGGTGGCTGTCAATAAAGCCCGGGCAGACATACTTTCCGGTAAGATCTGTCTCCTTCTCTCCGCTGTAGCTTCCTGTTCCAAGGATCAGCCCGTCTGCAACAGCCACATCGCCTTTACGGAATTCACCTGAATGTGCATAAAAAATATTCGCATTTTTCAAAACAAGAGGAGCCTTTCGGATTCCTCTTGCCATTTCAGAATACACACGATACTGTTCAAGCTCCATATCCCTGCCTCCTTTATACATCCGAGAATATCCCGTTTCTATATTCTCATAAAATTTGTTCATTATCCATATATACAGAATCTTCTCTGTCTATCAAAGTTATATTTTTATTATATTACCATCTTTTCTATGTATTTTCAATTATTATTTGTATATTTTATATAAATATCAATGGTTTTCTTTTTTATTTTAGTTCTTATTTGTAAATATTCTGAAAATTATTTCATTTTCTTTCCAGATCTGTCCCTGTATAATGAATATACAGGGCGTATTTTAAAAGAGAAGTTTTTCCAGTATAATTTTCTATAAAACAAAAACTCTGAGGTATTCCACATTCAGAATGTATCTCAGAGTTTTTATTTTTGTTCAGTACAGAATCTTCTCACAGACAAGCATTCTGTCTGATTTTTTATTTCCAGTGATATTTCGTAAGCTGACCTTCCAGCTGCATATGACTGAAATTCTGCTGTCTCAGCGCTTCATAGAGGATCACCGCTACTGAATTACTGAGATTCAGGGAACGGATGTCATTGATCATTGGAATCCTCACACAGCGTTCCTGATTTTTAAGAAGAATTTCCTCCGGTATGCCTGCGCTTTCCTTGCCAAACATAATAAAGCAGTCTTCCTCATAGCTGACCTCTGCATAAGTCTGAGGCGCTTTTGTACTGGCATAATAAATTTTTGCTCCCGGATTTCTGTTCAGGAAATCCTCATAATCAAGATAAGTGGTAACATCCAGATCCTTCCAGTAATCCATTCCGGCTCTTTTTAATGCCTTTTCGCTGAGACTGAAGCCAAGAGGCTCGATCAGATGGAGCCTGGTTCCTGTTGCCACACAGGTCCTTCCGATATTTCCGGTGTTTGCCGGGATTTCCGGCTCATGAAGTACGATATTCAGCATTTCTGTTTCTCCTTATGTTTTCCCGGAAGCAGACCTTTCTTTTTCCAGGAACTTCCCCAGGAAAATTTTGTAAGTTCATCTTCTGCCGGCCGTTCCAGGTATCGGCAGTTCTCTCCGCTGTACAGCAGCCTGTCGTTTCCTTTTACAGCCTGCCCGATCACCGCAGCAGGAATCCCCTTTTGCCTGCAGAACAGTTCAAGTTCTGTCCCGTTTGGAGTGCCGATCAGCAATGCCCCTTCAGAAAAAAGTCTGTAAGGGTTCAGATCAAACCTTTCACAAATTTCTATGGTTTCCTGACGGACAGGAATTTTACGGAGATCTGCCTGAATTCCTGTTTCCCCGGCCTCTGCCATTTTCCAGAGTCCGGCAAGCACGCCGCCTGTTCCCAGAACACAGAGTGCATCTGCGCCCATATTCCGGGCAGCTTTCCACACAGAGGATTTTTCTGCGCGGACTTTATTTTTTTCATTCAGCTGCTCACAGGTAAGATTTTCCCATTTTCCCGGAAGAATCTCCAGTTCATATGCTCCATAGAGAGAATGACTTCTCTGCGCATCCCAGAGAAAACCTTCTGAAAAATAGCATTTAAGAGTTTCTTTTTCCTTTTCAGCAATCAGAGCAGTTCCCGACAGGGCAATGTCTCCCACAACAACCAGATCATCCCCTGCTTTCAGCTCACCTGTGATCTCAGCTTTTAATGCTTCCATTGCTTTTTGTCCAAGTTTCATTTTTATTTCCTCTGTCAGGCAAGAATGGACAGGATACTTGGAACTACCATGGCAAGCACAAGGATAATAGCAATCACTGCTGTAATTATTTTACGTTTTTTCGGATTAAACATTCCCATTTTTGTCACCTCTTTTATGTTACAGATCACATTTCTGTTTATACATTACTTTCTGAGTTCTGTTTCGGAAAAATCAGTTCCGCCAGGGCATTATTTGTAAGAGGATCACGCTTTTCATAGTCAAACAGAACTGCGCTTCCATCCTCAAATACTTCAATATGAGCGGTTTTTGAAATCTTGTTTGCTTTCCTGTAATTTCGCACAGATGCTTCATAAGGTTTCTGATCCGAAGCAAACACCGGACGTTTTTTCAGCTTTTCTCTCAGATAAAGATCATATACCATATACTGAGCTACTGTATTTACAGAAAGCTGAGTCTTCTCTTTTAGAAATTCCAGAAGAATCTCATAACGCCTGAGTCTGGAATGGGAAACCTCTTCATATCCTTTTTCCTCATAATAGGCTCCCAGACTTTCATAAAAAGAAAACATGTCCTGATAAAACGTTTCAATCCAGGAAAGTGTTTTCCGAAACTGACCACTATTATAATACACTTCCACCATACTTTCCACCATTTTTAGCTTCAAAATATCCTTATAAGAAAGCCAGGCGGTAGACAGAACCTCATAAGGCTCCTTTTCCTTATACACAATTTCGTATTTTTGCGCCTCATGATACATGGAGGATCCTTTCAGCACTTTCAGAAATCCCAGCTGAAGCTGATCCGGTTTCATACGATAAACCTGTTCAAAAGAACGGCGGAAGCTTTCATAATCTTCATAGGGAAGTCCGGCGATCAGATCCAGGTGCTGATGAATGTTTCCAAAACTTTTTACACGTGCCACAGATGTTTCCAGTTTTTTCAGATCCATATTCCTGTGGATTGCACAGATGGTATCCGGATTTGTGGACTGAACCCCGATTTCAAGCTGGATCAGTCCCGGGCGCATCCTGCTCATCAGTTCCAGCTCTTCCTCACGAAGCAGATCCGCAGATATTTCAAAATGAAAGTTCGTCACTCCATTGTCATGGTCCAGAATATATTTCCAGATCTCCATTGCATGGTCATGTTTACAGTTAAAGGTTCTGTCCACGAACTTTACCTGAGGAACTTTTTTGTCCAGGAAAAACTGAAGTTCTTTTTTTACAAGCTCAAGATCACGGAATCGGAGTTTTTTATCAATAGATGAAAGACAGTAACTGCATGAAAAAGGACATCCCCTGCTGCTCTCATAATAAATGATCCTGTTTGCAAAATCTTCTGTCTGCTCATAGGCAAAAGGTACTCTGCTTAAATCCATCACATCCCGCCATCCGTTGTGAAAAATCTGACCCTTTTCCCGGAATGCGATACCCCGGATATCTGCCAGTACTCCTTTTCCTTCTATGTAATAACGGGTCAGCTCCAGAAAAGTTTCTTCTCCTTCTCCTACCATAACGCCTGTCACCTGCGGCATTTCCCTTAAAAAATTTTCCGCATCAAAAGAAACCTCCGGGCCACCGACCCAGAAAGCCGTACCCGGAAGTATTTTTTTGAGGTCAGGGATCAGATCCCGGATAAAAGAAATATTCCAGATATAGCAGGAAAAGCAGACCACCTCTGCACCGCTTCTGTAAATATCCTTCAGGATCTCATCCCTTGTCTGATTGATCGTATACTCCCCAAGAAGTATATGTTCTTTATATTCAGATGCAAACGCTCTGAGATCATACACTGCCGGATTAGAGTGGATGTACTTTGCGTTGCATGCTGCCAGCAAAATTTTCATATGTCAGACTCCCCGCTGATCTCTTCAGTCATTGAGAAGCGCAAGCAGGTCATTCTTGGAGGTAAGCCCTACAATACGGTTTGCTTCTTTTCCATTCTTAAATACAATCAGGGTAGGAATACTCATGATCTGAAACTGCTGAGCAAGAGCAGGCTCCTGATCCACATCAACCTTCCCTACTGTATATCCCTCAGCTGCGATTTCTTCCACAATAGGGGCCTGGCGCATACACGGTCCGCACCATGTTGCCCAAAAATCCACCAGAACCGGCTTTTCTGACTGAAGTACCTCTGCTTCAAAATTCTGTGATGTTAATGTAATTTCCATAATCAATCGCTCCTTTATTTTTTGAATTTTCTTCGAATATATTTTCCTGCACTGATTCCTGCCACGCAGCCTTCTGAAACTGCTGTCGCTACCTGAAGCAGACCGCCTGTGCAGTCTCCTGCTGCAAAAAGTCCCGGAATCGTTGTTTCCATTTCCTGGTTTACTCTGATATTTCCTTTTTCTGTCAGTTCAGCTCCCATCTGGCGGGCAATTTCTGCGCTCCCCGCAGTTCCAAGCGCTACGAAAATCCCATCAGCCGGATAAAAAGAATCCTTTCGGTCCTTACAATCCAAAGCGCTCATATCCTGATCCATCCGAAGGCCGGAAACAGTATTTTCACCTTCTACCGACTGGATTTTCATGGTATTCACCTGAATATCATGCTCTCTTGAAAACTCAGGCTCCTCGCCATTGGTATAGATTGTTACGGAAGGAGTCACATTCTTCAGCTGTTCTGCCTCATGGAGGGCAAAATCGCTGTTTCCAAGAACTGCAACCTGTTTTCCTCTGTAAAAAAAGGCATCGCAGATGGCGCAGTAACTGACACCTTTTCCCTCGTATTCCCTGAGTCCCGGAATGGAGGGCGCTGCCCGTTTACTTCCTGTAGCAAGGATCACACTTTCGGTTTCTATCTCTCCGTCTGTTGTCCGGATCGTAAAAGTATCAAATCCGCTGATCCCCAGAACCTGGGTTTCCATTACTCTTACTCCCAGAGCCTTCGCCTGGGAAATTCCTCTGTCAAAAAGCTCCTGCCCGGAAAGCGGTTTCTCCAGACCATAATAATTTTCTATTTTTTCTGCTTTTTCAAGGGCTCCGATCCCTGTGTGGATCACAAGGGGATCCAGATTTCCTCTGGCTGTATAAAGGGCTGCGGAAATCCCTGCGGGACCTGCGCCAATGATCACTACATGTTCCATTTCCATTCACCTGCCTTTTCTATAATATACTGTTTTCATGAAAAAATTTCCGTGATATTGTCACAGAAAAAATTTCCTGTTTTTAAAATAAGTAAGACAGAACCCTCCAGAAGCTCTGAACTGATTCTGTCTTATTTTATTCACATTTACACAATCCTGTCAAGGGCGCAGATTTCCACACCCTCATCCGTCAGAGCTCTGCGGATTTTTTCCACAAAGGCCAGAGCCTTTGCTCCGTCTCCGTGAACGCACACAGAATCTGCCTGAATAGGAATATCCTTTCCTGTAATGGCTGTAACCTTTTTCTCTTTTACCATCCGCACCACACGAGAAACCGCAAGATCCTCATCTGTGATCATTGCGCCCTCTTTACGGCGATTTACAAGAGAACCGTCCTCCTCATAAGCGCGGTCCGCAAAAACCTCCAAAGCAGTACGAAGCCCCAGATCTTTTGCCGCCCGGGCAAGCTCGCCTCCGGAAAGCGCCAGAACAATAAGATCCGGATCAAACTCTTTAATTCCCTGGCAGATTGCAAAAGACAACTCATAATCTCTGGCAGCCATATTGTAAAGAGCTCCGTGAGGCTTCACATGCTGCATTTTCATATGATGGACTCTGCAGAATGCGTCCAGCGCTCCAAGCTGATACAGAACATATGCCTTGGCTTCATCAGGGCTGACACTTAAATTCCTTCTTCCAAATCCCATAAGATCCGGAAATCCCGGATGTGCTCCCACACCAATTCCGGCTGCTTTTGCCATGCCAAGAGTTTTATCCATCACAACAGGATCTGAAGCATGGTAGCCACAGGCTACATTGGCTGAGGTGATCAGAGGGATCACTTTTTCATCATTTCCAATGGTATAACTGCCAAAGCTTTCTCCCAGGTCACTGTTTAAATCTACTTTGTACATAAACGCCCTCACTCCTATTTAATATTCATCATACTTTCTATAAATCCTGTATCTGCTTTTCCCTCACAGAATACCGGATGCTTCATGATCTGGTACTGAAAATCAAGATTTGTTTCCACCCCTACGATAAGCATCTCATCCAGCGCAGAACGCATTTTCTGAAGAGCTGCCTCACGATCCGGCGCATGGACGATCACCTTTGCGATCATGGAATCATACTCAGAAGGGATCCGGTACCCTGTATAAAGCCCGGTATCCACCCGCACTCCGTTGCCTGCCGGAAGATGAAGATTCTGGACCACACCGGGACTTGGCATAAAATTCTTTTCCGGGATCTCCGCATTGATCCTGCACTCAATGGCATGACCGCGCAGTTTCACATCCTCCTGGCCAAAGCTCAGAGGAAGTCCCATAGCAACTCTGATCTGTTCAATGATCAGATCTGTACCTGTAACCATTTCTGTCACACCATGCTCCACCTGGATTCGGGTATTCATTTCCATAAAAAAGAATTCACCTTTTGGGCTTACAATAAACTCAATGGTTCCTGCATTGGTGTAGTTTACAGTTTTTGCAGCCAGTACCGCATACTGATTCATTTTTTCTCTGATTTCTTCTGTAATGGCCGGAGACGGAGATTCCTCGATCAGCTTCTGATGATTTCTCTGGACAGAACAGTCCCTTTCGCCCAGCGCCACAACATTTCCAAATTTATCTGCCATAATCTGTATTTCCACATGACGGGGATTTTCCACAAACCGTTCAATATACATGGTGTCATCGCCAAAGGCATTGGCAGACTCTCTCTGCGCCACATTAAACTGAAACTCAAACTCATCTTCTGAAGCAGCCACCCGCATTCCTTTTCCGCCGCCTCCGGAAGATGCCTTGATCATAACAGGATATCCAATCTCACCGGCCAGCTTCCGCCCGGTTTCTGCATCATAAACCGGTTCCTTTGTTCCCGGCACTACAGGAACTCCTGCTTCCATCATAGTTTTTCTTGCCTGGGATTTATTTCCCATTTTATCGATCACATCTGCATCCGGACCTATAAAAGTGATTCCGTTTTCCTGACATCTGCGGACAAACTCACTGTTTTCAGACAAAAAACCAAATCCGGGATGAATGGCGTCCGCTCCCATATTTCTGGCTGCCTGGATGATCCTGTCCATATTCAGATAACTGTTTCTGGCAGGTCCCTCTCCAATACAGATTCTCTGATCTGCCAGCTGTACATGAAGGCTTTTGGCATCTTCCTTGGAATAGACAGCCACACTTCGTATTCCCAGATTCCTGCAGGCACGGATGATCCGGACAGCAATTTCTCCCCGGTTGGCAATCAAAATTTTGTTAAACAATATTCAGGCCTCCCTCCGGCTTTTATAATTTTTTTACACGAAACAGAGGCTGTCCGTATTCTACCTTCTGCTCATTGCTTACAAGAACTGCCTCGATCTCACAGTCAAAATCACTCTGAATCTCATTCATCAGCTTCATTGCTTCAAGAATACATACCGTCTGTCCGTTTTTCACCTGATCTCCCACCTTTACAAAAGTCGGGGCATCCGGCGCCGGAGCTGAATAAAAGGTTCCCACGATCGGAGAAGTGATAAAAAGTTTTTCATCTTCCGGATCTGCTTCTTCCACTGTTACTTCCGGTACTGCCGGAGCAGTCGGCATCGGCATTCCGGCTGCCACTACAGGAGGATGATCCAGCTTGCTCATTGTGATCTTCATATCTCCCTCTTTCAGAGTAAATTCTGTCAGAGAAGAATTTTCGATTATTTTTACCAGTCCTTCAATTTTTTCTAAATCCATTCGTATCTCTCCTTTTCTGCTGCATTTTCTGTTTCTGTTGGTTTCTGAAAGTACAGGATACTGTTCTCACAGTACTGTCCCATACAAAACTTTATTCAAATAATTTCCTCAGTCTTTTTGCCACCAGTCTGCAGTCCAGAACCTCTTTGCAGGGCTGATGGATAATTTTTCTCATGGCATCCAGTTCTTCAATTTCCTTCAGATAAAGAGCCTGAGCTTCCTGCACTGTAACTGCCCGGAACCGCAGCTTCTGATCCGTTTTCCTCTGCACTACAGCCGGGATATCTACAGATGCCACTGTGGCGATCTTTCCATATCCTCCGGTTGTCTGCCTGTCAGAAAGAAGGATGATCGGTTTTCCATGAGAAGGAACCTGCACAGAGCCAAACGCAATTCCGTCAGAAATAATATCCGAGGTTTCCTTTGGAGCAATAAACGGACCTTCCAGTCTGCATCCCATTCTGTCAAAGTCGCTTGTCACTGTGTACTCGCTGCTAAGAAAAGTCTCAATTCCCTGTCTGCTGAAAAGTTCTTCCTGAGGTCCCATAACCACACGGATTTCCGCCTGATCCTGATCGAAGTTTTCCGGCTCCAGCTTTCTGGAAAGGAAAAACGGAAGATATCTTCTCTTGATCCGGAAATTCATATAATCTCCTGCCTGAAGTTTCCTTCCCTTAAAGCCACCGATCCCGCTTTTCATATTGGTACAACGGCTTCCCATAACCACCGGGATATCCAGATAGCTGGAAAAAGCAATATAACCTCTGCTTCCGGTTCTTGCGCTTCCAAATTTCAGAATATCCCCTTTGTTCATATAAAGGGCCGTATACATAGGTACCGGCTCTCCATTGACCTGTGGCTGAAAATCTCCTCCGGTAATGGCAATAATGGTTGCTGATGTAAATTCCAGTGTTGGACCGATCAGCGTCATTTCCAGCACCGCCTCGTTTTCCGGATTATCCAGAAGAAGATTAGCTATTTTAAAGGAACGCACATCCATGACTCCTGCCACAGAAAAGCCCTGACTCTGATATCCGGTGCGGCCAAGATCCTGAACTGTTGTCATCATTCCACCTTTTAATACACGAATTCCCATTTTACACCTCTTCCTCGTGGATCACGCACTGATATTCTCCACGTTCCACAGCATCCTTGATACGAAGATATTCTGCTTCGTCTACCGGGACAAACCTGATATAATCTCCGGCTTCTACCAGGATAGGCACTTCCCTGTCCGGATCATAGGTTTTTACCGGAGTCATGCCCATAAGCTGCCAGCCTCCCGGAGAGTCCAGAGGATAAATACCTGTCTGAGAGCCTCCGATTCCCACACTGCCTGCACTGATCCGAATTCTCGGATTGGCAAGCCTTGGTGTATGAAGCCGTTCATCCAGTCCTCCCAGATAAGTAAAACCAGGCAGAAAGCCCAGCATATAGATGAGATAATCCTTTGAAGAATGAATGCGGATAACCTCTTCCTCTGTCAGGTCTGCATGTTCTGCAATATTTGCAATATCCGGTCCATATTCACCGCCGTAGCATACCGGGATCTCAAAAATTCTTTTGCGGTTCTCTCCCGCTTTTACTTCTACCTTTACCAGCGCCTGCATTCTTTTGCGGATCTCATCATAGGAGATCACGCGGGGGTCGTAATTGATCAGAAGAGAACAGAAGGCAGGGATCATGTCCACCACTCCCTCAATATGCTGTTCCTTCATAAGCTGAATAGTAGCAGAAATCTTCCTGTTGATCTCCGGACTGATCTCCTTTCCGAATTCAATTAAAATAGAAGAATCTCCTGCTGTTAAAATTCTGATATTCTGCATGTTTTTCTCCTTGATTCATAAATATCAGAAAAAGGTGTAAGCCTCTGTGACCACACCTTTCCCCGTTCTCACTATGCTCAGAATAAACTTCCCAGATTTGATACAAAGGTTGTGATTCCAAGATAAGCAGAAATAATAACTACAATAATTCCAAGTACCAGAAGCCATGTAGGATGATGATATGTTTCTCCCATAATGGTTTTCTTCTTTGATGCGATCAGACAGATTCCCAGAGTGATCGGAAGGATCAGTCCGTTCAGAGCTCCTGCAACAACAAGAAGCGTTGCCGGATTTCCAAGGATCAGCATGATCAGTGTAGATGCCGCGATAAAACCAATGATCACTCCATTCTCATGCTTTTCAATAGCCGGATGGAAGGTCTTTAAAAAGGATACGGATGTATAGGCAGCACCAATGATGGAAGTGATCGCCGCACACAGCAGAACAAGTCCTGCAAAACGGTATCCGATCTCGCCCGCACCTTTTTTGAACGCATCAGCTGCCGGGTTGGCAGGATCAAGAGTCACACCCTTTACGACTACGCCAAGCACTGCCAGAAACAGGAAAATACGCACAATCGTTGCAATACCGATTCCCATTACAGAGCTTTTGTTGATCTCTTTTAAGTTCTTTTCACCTGTAATACCTGCATCGATCAGACGGTGCGCTCCGGCAAAGGTAATGTAGCCTCCCACAGTTCCGCCCAGAAGCGTGATAATGGCAGGAACAAGAGCCTGAACACCTGCATCCGGAACAAATGTATTCTTAATCGCTGAACCTACCGGTGGTCTTACAACTACGATCACTATAAAAATAACTGCGATCATGATCGCTCCAAGAACTTTTGTCAGTGTATCCATGGCTCCTTTTGCATTTCTGGAGAGAAATACCAGGATTGCCAGCACTCCGGCAAGTACATATCCCACTTTGGTAGGAATTCCCAGAAGTGTATTAAAACCAAGAGCTCCTCCGCCAACATTGCCGATATTAAATACCAGGCCGCCTAAGACTACCATGAAAGATACCAGATACCCAAGTCCCGGAAGAACTTTATTGGCAACTTCCTGTCCTCTCAGACCTGTCACGCAGAGCACTCTCCAGATATTCATCTGTGCCACTGCAGCCAGAAGAATGGAGATCAGGATTACAAAGCCGAAGCTTGCCTGAAAATCACTGGTAAATTTTGATGTCTGAGTCAGAAATCCAGGTCCGATTGCTGAGGTTGCCATCAAAAAGGCAGCACCCAGAAGCGCACCTCCATTTTTCTTTTTGTCGCTCATTCTCTTTCCTCCTTTTTCGTTTTTGATAGAAAAAGACACTCTGCGTTGCGCAGAGTGCCTGCTTCAAACTCTTTGGTTATTATATCATAATTTACAGTATTCAACAAGAATTTTTTGATTAACCGGCAAGCGATGATTTATCTGTCAGTGTTTTTATAATGGATTTTGCCTGCTCTCTGTTATCAGGGATTTTCAGCACCAGAGAAATACCTTCCGCGATCAACTCCATTATACAATTTTTTTGTATTCTTTTTCAATTTTATTAAATTTTTTTTGACTATTTGTGATATCTTTTTTATAATAGAAAGAGTATTAACATAAAAGGAGCATTTGCTATGAGAGGCTTTGAATATTACACCCCTACAAGGGTTATTTTTGGAAAAGATACGCATTTAAAAGCCGGCGAACTTCTGAAAGAATATGGCTGTAAAAAAGTCCTGATCCATTACGGAAGCGGAAGCGCTGTTTCTACTGGACTTCTGGATCAGATCAAATCCAGCCTGACCGAAGCCGGAGTAAATTTTGTCACACTGGGAGGCGTTGTATCCAATCCCAGACTCAGTAAGGTTCGTGAGGGAATTGAGCTGTGTAAAAAAGAACAGGTTGATTTTCTTCTTGCCGTAGGCGGCGGAAGTGTGATAGATTCCTGCAAGGCCATCGGCTACGGAGTTGCCAATCCCTGGACAGACGTATGGAATTTCTTCCTGAAAACAGAAGTTCCTGAAGACTGTCTTCCCATTGGCGCCATTCCTACCATTGCCGCATCAGGAAGTGAAATGAGCGGATCCTGCGTGATCACAAACGAGGACGGATGGCTGAAACGAGGAAGCACCAGAAGCGATCTCTGCCGCCCCAGATTCGCTCTTTTGAATCCCAGACTCACATATACGCTGCCTCAGTACCAGACCGAAAGCGGATGTGTGGATATTCTTATGCATACCATGGAACGATACTTTGTTAATCTGGAAACCATGGAGATCACTGACAGCATCAGCGAATCTCTGATGCAGACTGTGATCTATAATGCCAGAATACTCATGAAAGAACCGGGCAATTACAATGCCAGAGCTGAGGTAATGTGGGCCGGAAGCCTTTCCCATAACGGGCTGACAGGCTGTGGAACAGGAGGAGGCGACTGGGCCTGTCATCAGCTTGAACACGAGCTGGGCGGCCTGTATGATGTTGCCCACGGCGCCGGGCTTGCCGCCATCTGGGGCAGCTGGGCAAGATATGTATATCAGGAAAACCCGGAGCGCTTTGCCCAGTTTGCCACAAATGTATTTGATATTCCCTGCTATGTGGACTTTGAAAAAACAGCCCTGGCAGGTATTGAAGCCATGGAAGATTTTTTCCGCTCAATAAAAATGCCTACCAGCCTCCGGGAGCTTGGTCTTGATCTGAATGAAAAACAGATTCACGAGCTTGCCTTTAAATGCAGTTTTGAAGACACCCGTACCATTGGCGTTTTCAAACAGCTGAATATGAAAGACATGGAAAAAATTTATCTTATGGCACGCTGATCTTTCCGATCCGCATACCAGAACAATATTTTTTCTCTGTAATCAAAGATTTTCCTCAGATATCCTGAAATTCCACCACATATTTCTGATCTGTTTCAGAAGCAAGGGTGGATTTCAGGATTCTTTTTTATTTACTTGGAAACAAAGTAATACTTTCTGTACTAACCTTCCTGGTAAATAAAAGCGCTCCGCTTTGTTCTCTTATAGAGAAATACTTTGCTCCTTTCCGTCATATGCAAAACGCTTCTCCACCTTATCCCCTTCCAGAATCACACGACATTCGCGTCCCTTCAGTCCCTGTGCAAAGGTATGCTCTGCTGCCCCCACAGTCAGACAGCGCTCATCATCCTTCCAGATAAGAGAAATCTGGTTGTATTTTCCCTGCTCATAAGCATATCCGTCTCCGTCATCCTCATACAGAACAAAGCTTCCGTCAGCACCCGGATAAATATGGATCTCAAAGGGTGTTTCCACCACCTCATCCGCATAGCGCATTCTCTGCTCCATGGGAACGATGGCTCCGGCTTTTACAAATACCGGAATATGGTCAAGAGATGCATCGGCTTTAACCTCTGTGCCGCCCTCATATACCCCCATAGTGTGGAAATTATACCATTTTGTGCCGGCCGGAAGATAGCAGCTCCAAATTTTCTCACAGTCAATGGCACGATTTTCCCTCTCATAATACATGGGCTCTGTTACCGGACACACCAGAAGGCTGTCGCCGAACATATACTCATCCCCCAGCGCCGCCGCACGTTTATCCTCTGCAAAATCAAAAAGCAGACTTCTCATTATGGTGTAATCGTCTGTCCAGACCCTTGCTGCATTAGAGTAAATATAAGGCATCAGTCTGTATCTCAGCTCAATATTCTTTCCTGGTATGTGTGTCGTGGGTACTGGTAAGTTCTGCTCGTTTGAAACTGAATATCACGAAATCTGTGATACCATTCAGTTGGAAAAGTATCGTTATCTTTTTCAATATGCAAAGGAAAGTAATGATTTTGATTCATTTATGAAAATCGCAGTGTAGTTTTGTGCAATTTTTCAAATTTGCTCATTTATAGTATAATTACTAATCTTAGCCTACTCTAGGAAAAATCACATTTTCTTTTACTATTTTTTATTTATGTGTACTGTTTTAATTTCTCAGGCATAGTATAAATACTTTATATAGTTCTCTCTACACTGTTGAAATTTTCACACTTTGAAACTAGAATATGACATACTTTTATGTCTGCAAATGATATAACACTATTGCTGCCGAACCTCCAGCAGAAAGGAGGTGAATGCTAATGTCAGAACTTATCATGACGTTTTTTGTTTCTGTCGCAGCAGGTATAGTTAGCTACTATATCTGCAAATGGCTGGACAAAAACAATAGGCAGTAACAGTCTAAAGGTCTAAGCCACCTTACATAAAAGGAATAGCCCCCCCGGAAGTGTTGTGGACTTCCGGGGGGGCGTTTTCGCTAATGTCAGAATCATAACGTTTTTAGCTATTATCAGTATATGCTTCTCCTACCTGAAAGTCAACAAAATCTCATCGACAATATTCTTTTAATCTGTCACCTGGTTTCAGGTATCTCTAAAAATCCTAAAAATCCAAAATCCAACGCTTCCTTGACAATTCCTGATGATTTTCAGTATAATTTAGTGTAGTAAATCAAAAGAGAATTAAAATACTGAACAAGCGAGGTTTTACATATGAGCGCCACTTCTTCAAAAACACTTCTCACAGAAGGAGCCATCTGGAAAAGGATGACGGCTTTTGCCATTCCTATTTTTCTGGGCAATCTTTTTCAACAGCTTTACAATACTGCCGATTCTCTGATCGTAGGAAACTTTCTGGGCAGTAATGCTCTGGCTGCAGTCAGTTCTTCCGGAAGCCTTATTTTTCTTCTGGTAGGTTTTTTCAATGGGATTGCCATCGGCGCCGGAGTGGTCATTGCCCGATACTTCGGCGCAAGACAGACAAAGAATTTACAGAAAGCCATCCACACCACTATAGGCTTTGGACTATTCTCCGGAATTCTCTTGACGATCCTCGGTCTCCTTCTTGCTCCAAAGATCCTGGTTCTGATGAAAACTCCTGCAGACGTACTCCCCAATTCCATCCGATATTTCAGGATCTATTTCCTGGGGTCTGTGGCTTTTGTCCTCTATAATAATTTTGTCGGTATCCTGCAGTCCGTGGGGGACAGCAAGCATCCCCTTTACTACCTGATATTTTCCTCCCTGGTAAATATCTGTCTGGATCTTTTATTTGTAGGTGTTTTCCACATGGGAGTAGGCGCCGCAGCAGCTGCCACGATCATTTCCCAGTTTGTCAGCGCCTTTCTCTGCCTGAACCGTCTTACCAGGAAGAGTCCCGAAGAATATCGAGTATCTCTTCGTAAAATCCAGCTGGATCCCTCCATGCTCCGTCAGATCATTTCCAACGGACTGCCTGCAGGAATCCAGAATTCCATTATCTCTCTGGCAAATGTGGTGGTTCAGTCCAACATCAACAGCTTTGGCAAACTGGCTGTAGCCGGTTGTGGTTCCTATTCTAAAATAGAAGGTTTCGGTTTTCTTCCCATCACCTGTTTTTCCATGTCACTGACTACCTTTATCAGCCAGAATCTCGGGGCAAAAAAATATGACAGGGCAAAAAAAGGAGCCCGCTTCGGCATTATCTGCAGTCTTGTCATGGCAGAGTGCATAGGAATCATTATCTACTTTGCCTCTCCTGTACTGATCGCAGCTTTTAACAGCGATCCTGATGTTGTTGCTTTCGGAGTACAACAGGCCCGCACAGTGACTCTGTTTTATTTTCTTCTGGCATTTTCCCATTGTCTGGCAGGGCTTCTCCGGGGAGCAGGAAAATCCATTATTCCCATGTTTGTTATGATGATCTGCTGGTGTATCATCCGTGTAAGTTATATTACTGTTATTGTAAAGCTTATTCCATCTATCCAGGTAATCTTCTGGGCATACCCACTGACCTGGACGCTGAGTTCCATCGTATTTCTTATTTTTTATTTAAAGTCGGATTGGCTGCATATTACTTCCCGCAGTTAAAAATAGAATATGAAATAGCAGTCTCTACGGAAAGGGGATGTAAAAAAACTCGATTGAGTTTTTTTGCATCCCCTTTTTTTAAATCATCCGTCTGTAACATGTATGTCTTTTAAA
Source organism: Blautia sp. XA-2221 (assembly GCF_028767025.1). Taxonomy (GTDB): domain Bacteria; phylum Bacillota; class Clostridia; order Lachnospirales; family Lachnospiraceae; genus Blautia_A. The sequence goes on along the minus strand of NZ_JAJQXX010000010.1, from coordinate 79,448 downwards.
ATAACTGATGCCTGTTCCAAGTATGCATAAAAGAACTATATCAATCCCCAACGCAACCGTGATCATCTGTTCCTCCGGCATCCGAATCAGTAGTTCCGGAAGAATCAATGACCAGATATTTGCCCCCATATGAAGCAGAACACTTGCCCACAGATTTCCTGTGAGTTCCAGAAAATACGCAAACACAATTCCCAGAATCCCTGCATAAACAGCCTGGGTAAGATTCATGTGATAGATGCCAAAGAATACTCCTGATATCACTGCTGCAGTTGCCATCCGGGTATAATCCCTCAGTCTAAGATAAATCAGCCATCGAAAAACAATCTCCTCTGCAAGAGGAGCGATCACTCCCATCCAAAGTATAAGCATAAAAAAGCTTTTTCCGTTTGTGATCTGTGCTATATTTTCCTGATATTCCTGTACATTCAGAACGTTTTGAAGCAAAGCCACCAGCATATTGGCAAATGTAGCAAACGCCGCTCCTATCAACAGTAAAAAGATTCCTTCTCCAGGTTTCAGTTTTCTTCCCGGCTGCTCCGGAATCAATCCCCTGGCAACTCTTGCATTTTTATCCTTCTGATAAAACCAGATACAGGGAACCATTGTCAGAAGCGCGGTAATCCCAATCATCAGAATGGTCTGGGACTGATAAAATTCCAGTCCATATCCCATACCGTAACAAAGAACTGCCAGAGCTGTATATCCTACAATCTGGCTAATCAGAAAATGAATTCCACAGGGATAGATCACCCTCCACACTTTTTTGAAAATGTTCTGTTTATGCAGAGGGGTCAGCAGAAAAAATCAGTGATCCCCTGTACAGAATCTACAATCTTTAAAGGCTGCGCCTGTTTCAGTTCGTCTTCTGTACCATATCCATAAGATACTGCCACACATTCAAGTCCTGCCTTTCTGGCGCCTAACACATCATGCTCCTTATCCCCTACCATAATAACTTCATTACGATGATTCTGCATATTCAGACGGTTCAGAACCTCCTCGATTACTTCCGCTTTTCCGGTTCTTTTGCCGCTCATTTCACTTCCCACAATCTCACTGAAATATCCGGTCAGTGCAAAATGATTCAGGATTTTTTTTACAAAATATTCCGGCTTGGAAGAAGCAACTGCAAGGATATATCCTTTGTCGCACAATGTATCCAGCATCTCTTCCACTCCAGGATACGGCCGATTTTCAAAAATCCCGACAGTAGCATACCGCTCTCTGTAATACTCCACTGCTTTTCTTCCTGTTTCCTCGTCCAGTCCGGCATATGTCATAAACTGCTGTAAAAGAGGCGGTCCCACAAACACCTCCAGTTTTTTCAGATCTTCCTTCGGTTTTCCCAGTTTCTCCAACGCATACTGCACAGATTTAGTGATTCCCTCACCTGATTCTGTCAGTGTGCCGTCCAGATCAAATAAAATTACTTTATACATAAACGCCTCCGATTTTCAGAATTTTTATTTACTGATTATCGGATAGTATATCATGATTTTCCCGGGACGTCCATGTAAATTCCGCTCTCCATTCCGTTATAGGAAAGAAAAGCTATTTCTGTATGAAATGCTTCTTCTGATTCCTTCTGCTCCTCAGGGATGTCAAGATAGATCCTGCTTTTCTCCTGGTGCCATCTGGTTTCTTTTCCATTGACCCGCAGGGAAAGAATCTGAACATTTCTGTTTAGTTTTATACTCAGCGCAGGCTCTCCCGCATTTTTTATTGTCCTCTTCCAGTAAACAACCTCCGGTACAACATTCAGCTGATCCGAGAATCGTTCCGGTACCTTATTTCTGTTATCTTTTCCTGTTTTCTCTGTCTGATATAACTCCGGTTCCAGATCTGGCGCAGTATCAACAGCAGCAGCTGGCGAAACTGTTACCACTGGTAACTGTGTCCTGTAAGACGGTCTGTTCCGGACACTTTCTGTACAATCCGACTCCCCTCCCTCAATCCAATTTTCCGGTAACTGTTCTGTCACATCCTGGCTCACCGGTTCTTCTAAATATTCTTCGTCTGTAGTTCCAATGCTGTTTTCCCATCCGGATCCATCCCCACTTTCCGGTTCTTCATAAACATCCTCCTGCCAGTTTCCTTCGCCTGACCCAAAGATATCTTCATATCCATTTTCCTCAGACTGCTGTTGTTCCCCAAACTCTTCTCCTCCATTTCCTGTTTCCCAATCAGACGGAAGGCCTTCGCTCTCTCCCGGAAGTGTCTCCACATGAAACCCTCCAAGGTCCTGAGCAGCGCCGGTCTGTCTTAATGCTGTTATAAATACAAGCGATAAGATCACTGTCAGATACTTTTTGTATGCAGAAATACCAGTCCGATATTTTCCCTCAGAATGTCTCTTTCTCCTTGCATCATACTCTCTATTCTTTCTATTGAAACTCATCCCTCTATTTTTCTCCTTTCGCAAAAGATAAACGGCTCAAATACTGTTTCCATTGTTTTATATTCTCCTTTGACCCAAAATCATTTTTCAGAGATTTCTGCTCCTTCATCATTTGATATAATTCCGCACTTTCATTTTCTCTTCCCTGCCTGATAAGGAACAACCCGTACAGGGAATATCCTTTACTGCATGCCTTTTCCCGAAGCATCTCTCTGTAATACCCTTCTGCCTTTGCCATATTTCCTTCCAGTTCGCTGTTCTGAGCAAGAAGTATAAGTATCTGTTCCTGCTGCTCCCAGGCATCATACATCCTCAGAAGTCTCTGTCCGGCCTTTTCTGTCTGACATGTAATTATTTTTCTGATACCGTTCCCGCCTGACCGATAATCCATAGAATAATACCAGGCAGTAACCGGAGATAGGACAGTTTCCAGTTCCGGCATTTTCGTTCTATGCATCGTTTCTATTGCCAGAAATCCTATCGCGGATACAATACATAGAAAACAACACAGTCCAACAGCAGTTCCCTTCCATACTTTCCATGACAACGGTTTTATTTTTTTCAGGACATTCTCTGCTTCCTCTGCTGATTTCCAGCGCTTCTCCACCTGGCTGCGACAACTTTTTCTGATAAAAAGACCAAGTCCGGGATACTGGAAAAAATACAGGAATCTGCGTTTCCCACACAGCTCATCCACTGTTTTTCCCAGAGCATAAAAATCACTGGCCGGAACAACCTGTCCCTGATACTGCTCCGGAGCTGCATACCCTTCTGTTCCCAGACAGATCACACTTTTTCTTTCATATCCCAGAACAGCGCTTCCAAAATCAACCAGATAAAGTCTGCCAGTTTCTGTCAGCATCAGATTATCCGGTTTCAGATCGCCATAATAAACTGCAGGCTTTCTGGAATGCAGATACTTCAATATCTCCAGAACCGTACCTGCAATACTCATAATCTCTTCTCCTGAAAATACCTTTCCATCATCCAAATACTGTCTCAGAGATTTTCCTCTGATATATTCCATTACAAGATAACAATGACCGTTCTGTTCTGCATAATCAATCATTTTTGGCAAAGAAGGATGCTCCAAAAGCCGCAGAAGACCTGCCTCACGTTTTTTCTCGGCAGGCAATTCCTTTACCGCCCGGTATATTCCAAGTTCCAGATCTCTCGCAAGATAAAGGGAGCCCTCCCCACCTCTTCCAATTCTCTCCACAATACAATAACGCCCTTTTAAAATAATTCCGGTTAATTCGATATGATCTCCTCCTCTTTCCAGGCACACGAATTACCTGTTTGTTCTTTTCATATTTTTCTGAAAAATAAAATGGGAATTTACCGGATGAACTCCGGCAACAGAAATGTTGATAAATTTATTCTAGCACAAAACGTTCTTATTAATTCTTAAATTTTTATAAAACATACAGAAAAAACTCCAATCAGCGAAATTTTATCACTGACCGGAGAAATGATTGTACCTGGTTTTTTACAGAAACAGCCGGACATTAACAGGATTAATTCCTCCTCAAAATCCTAACATATGATATCTCCGAAATTTTTTTTGAAATTTTTTAAAAAATTTCAAAAAAACATTTGACAAATACAATTCTATCTGGTATAGTATATTTTGTCAGCGAGGGAAACACCTCACAAGACAATCTAACACATGCGATAGTGGCGTAGTTGGTAACGCGCGACCTTGCCAAGGTCGAGACCGCGGGTTCGAGCCCCGTCTATCGCTCTTCTAAACCAGAACAGTTTTGTTCTGGTTTTTTATTTTTATAAATTTTAAATCATGCACTATATTTTCTATCCAGATAAACAATACCGGGAGGCAATAAACTGTGTGCACTTTCAGCATATGGGATTCAAATCTGTTGTCATAAAAAATCCTGAAAATAGCACTATTGCTGTAAGTGATTTTAAAATAGCAGAAGAAACTTATCTGTCTCTGTTCATGCTTGATGCAAGCTATAAAGAAAAAGGATTTGGCAGCAAAATCTATGGTCAGTTAGAAAATATTTTTAAATCAAAGGGTTCCACAAAAGTTCGAATTGATAATGATACCAGAACAGGGCAGCTCCTACGGCTGCCCTGTTCTGGTATCATCCTTATTATAAAACTTTTAGTGATGGAACAGTCTGATTCCGGTAAATGCCATTGTCATACCGTATTTGTCACAAGTTGCGATTACATCCTCATCTCTTACAGATCCGCCCGGCTGTGCAATATATTTCACACCGCTCTTATGAGCCCTTTCAATGTTATCGCTAAACGGGAAGAACGCATCTGATCCCAGCGTTACGTCAGTCAGCTGATCCAGCCATGCGCGTTTCGCTTCTCTTGTAAATACTTCCGGCTTCTCAGCAAAAATTCTCTCCCACGCGCCATCAGCAAGAACATCCATGTATTCTTCGCCAATATAAACATCAATGGCGTTGTCTCTTTCTGCACGGCTGATTCCCTCTTTAAATGGAAGGTTCAGAACCTGAGGACTCTGACGGAGGAACCAGTTATCTGCTTTCTGTCCTGCCAGTCTGGTACAGTGTACACGGGACTGCTGACCAGCTCCTACGCCAATTGCCTGTCCGTCCTTTACAAAGCATACGGAGTTAGACTGAGTATATTTCAGAACGATCAGAGAAATTTTCAGGTCACGTTTTGCATCTTCTGTAAGCTCTTTATTCTGAGTCACAATGTTCGCGATCAGATCATCATTGATCTCAAGCTCCTGTCTTCCCTGCTCAAAAGTTACCCCAAACACTTCCTTGTGTTCCAGAGGAGCCGGTACAAAATCAGGATCAATCTCAATGACATTGTAATTGCCTTTTTTCTTGGCTTTCAAAATCTCCAGTGCTTCTTCGGTATATCCCGGAGCAATCACACCATCGGAAACTTCTCTTTTAATAAGAAGAGCGGTATCTTTGTCGCAGACATCAGAAAGAGAAATAAAATCTCCAAAAGATGACATACGGTCTGCGCCTCTTGCTCTTGCATAAGCGCAGGCAATTGGCGAAAACTCTTTCCAGTTCATATCGTCCACCCAGTAGATCTTTGCCAGAGTTTCTGTAAGAGGAAGTCCCACAGAAGCACCTGCCGGGGAAACATGTTTAAAGGAAGTTGCTGCTGCAAGTCCGGTAGCTTTTTTCAGATCTCTTACAAGCTGCCAGCCGTTAAAAGCATCCAAGAAGTTAATATATCCAGGGTTTCCGGAAAGAACTCTGATAGGAAGTTCGCTTCCGTCGTTCATATAGATTCTGGAAGGCTTCTGATTTGGATTGCATCCGTATTTTAACTGTAACTCATTCATTACTGCATTCTCCTTATTTATTCTTATTTACAATAGTTGTCTCATATTTACCGGTTTCTATATCAATATAACGCACAAACAGAGACACTTTATTTTCTTCATTAAGGCTGTTCCAGAGAAGATCTGTAAACTCTTTCATATCGTTTGGAATCTGAACCAGCTTCGGTTCTCCCTCAAAGCTTGGAAGTGGATTTCCGTCACATTTATATGTATGAATGAATCGTCCTTCTCCCGGAATTGCTTTTTCATAAGCATATGTGTAACGAAGACATGCATCCGGATTTCCGTTATCGCTTTTCAGTATAGACATTGCGTAGCTGTAATTGCCGTCTTCAATGTGCATCACGCCGGAAATACGAGGTGTATAGTTCGGTCCGTCCGGCTCAAATTCACGGCATCTCAAGGACTGTTCAAAGGTCATCTGTTTGTCCATTCCTTCGTAAATGGTATCTGTCTGATCTCCGTTTGTAACAATGGTCTTGTTTCCAAGGACACGTACCGGAGCATAAATGATCAGGCTTGGATCTGTAAGTTTGGACGGGTCAAATGCCTGTGTACGGATCCCCTCTCCTTCTGTGACAAACACACGGTTTCTGCTGTTTTCACTTCTTCCCATAATAAAGTAAGCTGCCACTGCTTTTGTTCCGTCAAGAGAACGGCCGAGGATGATTCCTCTTCCCGGATAAGAATTATTTTTCAGTTCATTTTCCAGTGATATCATTTCCATAGTCTGATCTCCTTTTTCTAAAAATCGTAATATAAACGCGCTGTTCTGGCCCCATATCGCATTTCTGTTAAAAATAAAACAAACCGCCTGGGTAGTCTGTATTTCAGGCTGCCCAGGCGGTCGGCTTATCACTTACTGCACTCCCCACAGGTAACTCCTGTTTTCCGCCAGTCATGCAGTCGTTATTATTATCATATCATATTTTTTGTTTTTTTCAAGAAAAAATTTCCTGATTATTCATCTACGCTGTAGTTCGGAGCCTCTTTTGTAATATGAATATCATGAGGATGAGACTCTTTCAGGGAAGCTGCAGAAATCTTAATGAACTTACCTGTTGTTTTCAGAGCTTCGATATTTTCTGCTCCACAGTATCCCATACCTGCGCGAAGTCCGCCGATCAACTGATAAACAGTGTCTTCCACGTGTCCCTTATAAGCCACACGACCTTCTACGCCTTCCGGAACAAGTTTCTTGGCATCCTGCTGGAAGTAACGGTCCTTGCTGCCGTTTTCCATTGCTGCAATGGAGCCCATTCCGCGGTATACCTTAAATTTACGTCCCTGGTACAGCTCAAATGTTCCCGGGCTCTCATCACATCCGGCAAACATACTTCCCATCATACACACATTAGCGCCTGCTGCAATAGATTTTGTGATATCTCCGGAATATTTGATTCCGCCGTCTGCAATGATCGGCACTCCATAACGGTTTGCAACCTCATAGCAGTCCATGACAGCTGTGACCTGAGGAACACCGATACCTGCAACCACACGAGTGGTACAAATAGAACCAGGTCCGATACCAACCTTAACTGCGTCAACACCTGCTTCAATAAGAGCCTTGGTAGCAGCTCCTGTAGCAACGTTTCCGGCAATTACCTGAAGATCCGGATACGCCTCTTTCATTTCGCGTACAGCCTTTAAAATATTCTCAGAGTGACCGTGAGCAGAATCCACTACAATCACGTCTACACATGCTTTTACAAGAGCTTCCACTCTTGCAAGAACGTTGGATGTGATACCAACTGCCGCACCGCAGAGAAGACGTCCCTGCTCATCCTTTGCAGCCAGAGGATATTTGATCTGTTTTTCAATATCCTTAATGGTGATCAGACCTTTTAAATTGAAGTTATCATCTACAATGGGTAATTTTTCTTTACGGGATTTTGCGAGGATCTTTTTTGCTTCCTCCAGAGTGATTCCTTCTTTGGCAGTGATCAGACCTTCAGAAGTCATGCACTCGCCAATCTTTCTTGAGAAATCCGTCTCAAATTTCAGATCACGGTTGGTAATAATACCTACCAGTTTTTTGCCTTCTGTGATCGGCACACCGGAAATACGGTATTTCGCCATAAGATCATTGGCATCTTTCAGAGTATGCTCTGCGGATAAATAAAATGGATCAGTAATAACGCCGTTTTCGGAACGTTTTACCTTATCTACTTCCTCTGCCTGAGCCTCAATGGACATGTTTTTGTGAATGATACCGATACCGCCCTGTCTTGCCATGGCAATAGCCATGCGATGCTCGGTAACTGTGTCCATTCCCGCGCTCATAAGCGGAATGTTCAGCTTCACCTTTTTAGTCAGCCAGGTTGTTACATCCACCTGGTTCGGAATCACCTTTGAATACGCAGGAACTAACAGTACATCGTCAAATGTAATGCCTTCACCGATAATTGTACCCATTGTATTTTTTCCTCCCTTGTATGTAATTTTTACAGGATGTGCTTATTCACACCTGCATGATATTTTGAGTTTGGTTCATAGTGTAGCAAAAAAAAAATACGGTGTCAATCCAAAAAAACTTTGCTGGGCGCTGAATTTTTTATAGCATTCGCCATAGCATCGTCCGGTTCTACGATCACTTTGCACGCCTCGCCTCCGTCACGGATGATGATGCCAAATCTTTTATGTTCCGGATTCCCTGAAGAATAATCCAGAACTTTCATTTTCTGGTTGCCGTTATAATAATCCATTCTGTGAGAATTCAGAGGAGCAATCAGATCCGCTTCGGTAATATTCAAAGATTTTATTCTTTTTCTTTTTGATTTTGCCATGATCTTATCAATATCCAGTTCCCCGTTTACAAACAGGTATTCGTACTCAAGATCTGTTTTGGGAATAATAAAATAACACGCCACGCCCAGACCAATGGCAACGATCAGAAGCAGCGGATTCAGAAAAAGTCCTGCTGCCGCAGCCACTACAGTCAATCCGATCATTCCGAATTTAATCAGAGCATCCTTAAATGTGGATTCCTTTTTCACAAGGAATTCCGAGTACAGTTCACTCATAATTCACTCTCCTTACGAGACACAGCTCGTGCTTATATTAATAATATTTTTATTCTAACATAAAAAGGAATCAGCGTCTATGACGCCGATTCCTTTTTATAAAATATTTATATTACATCATTCCCATTCCAGGATTTCCTGCCGGCATTGCAGGAGCATCTTCCTTAATGGTTGCAACAACAGACTCTGTTGTCAGTAAAGTAGATGCAACACTTGTTGCGTTCTGAAGAGCGCTTCTTGTAACCTTGGCAGGATCCAGGATTCCGGACTCTACCATGTTTACATATTCTTCATTCAAAGCGTCAAATCCAACGCCTGGCTCGGACTCTCTTACTTTGTTGATGATCACAGAGCCTTCCAGACCTGCATTTGCAGAAATATGGAATAAAGGAGCCTCCAGAGCTTTCAGGATAATGTTTGCGCCTGTTTTTTCATCGCCTTCCAGAGTTGCTGCAAGCTCTGCAACTTTCTTGGATGCGTGAATGTATGCAGAACCGCCGCCTGCAATGATGCCTTCCTCAACTGCTGCTCTTGTAGCTGCAAGAGCATCCTCAAGACGGAGTTTTGCTTCTTTCATCTCTGTCTCAGTAGCTGCGCCTACACGGATAACTGCTACGCCGCCTGCCAGTTTTGCAAGTCTTTCCTGTAATTTTTCTTTATCGAATTCAGAGTTTGTTTCTTCAATCTGTCCACGGATCTGAGCAACACGGTCAGCAATTGCTTTTTTGTCGCCGCAGCCGTCAACGATAACTGTATTTTCTTTTGCAACTTTAACGGATTTTGCACGTCCAAGCTGTTCCATAGTAGCTTCTTTCAGATCCAGACCAAGCTCTTCGGAAATTACCTGACCGCCTGTAAGGATAGCGATATCCTGAAGCATTTCTTTTCTTCTGTCGCCATATCCCGGAGCCTTAACAGCAACTACCTGGAAGGTTCCTCTTAATTTGTTTACAATAAGAGTTGTAAGAGCCTCGCCCTCTACATCCTCTGCGATAATAAGAAGTTTTGCACCTGCCTGAACGATCTGCTCCAGAAGAGGAAGAATCTCCTGAATATTGCTGATCTTCTTATCTGTGATCAGGATGTACGGATCTTCAAGGTTTGCTTCCATTTTTTCCATATCTGTGGACATATAAGCGGAAATATATCCACGGTCAAACTGCATACCTTCTACAAGATCAAGCTCTGTATGCATGGTTTTGGACTCTTCTACTGTGATAACGCCGTCTTTGGAAACTTTTTCCATAGCGTCTGCAACAAGCTGACCAACTTCTTCATCACTTGCAGAAATTGCTGCTACATTTGCGATCTGTTTCTTTCCGCTGATTGTCTGGCTCATTTCCTGAATTGCCTTTACAGCTGTGTCAGTTGCTTTTTTCATTCCTTTACGAAGGATGATCGGGTTTGCTCCTGCTGCAAGGTTCTTCATTCCTTCATGAACCATAGCCTGTGCAAGAACAGTAGCTGTTGTAGTACCGTCACCTGCAACATCGTTTGTTTTGGAAGCAACTTCTTTGATCAGCTGTGCTCCCATATTTTCAAATCCGTCCTCAAGCTCAATTTCTTTTGCGATAGTCACACCGTCGTTTGTAATAAGCGGAGCGCCAAAAGATTTGTCAAGAACAACGTTTCTTCCTTTCGGTCCAAGTGTTACTCTTACTGTATTTGCAAGCTGGTTTACACCATTTTCAAGTGCGGCTCTTGCTTCTGCACCAAATTTGATTTCTTTTGCCATGATGAAAATTCCTCCTAGTCTTTCATGAGATACAAAACTTTTAAAGAAACACCATTTTCACTGGTTTCACCTTTCTATGTATGCGGATCCACTCAGTGTTCACATCTGTGTTTTATTTAACAACTGCTAAAATATCGCTCTGTTTTACAATGATGTACTCTTCACCGTCAAGCTTAACTTCTGTTCCTGCATATTTTGAATAAATAACCTGATCTCCTGCAGCAACTTCCATTTTTACTTCTTTTCCGTCTACCATTCCGCCAGGTCCTACTGCAATAACTTCTGCCTGCTGCGGTTTTTCCTGAGCCTGACCCGGAAGCACGATACCGGATTTTGTTGTTTCTTCTGCTTCTAACTGTTTTAATACAACTCTGTCACCTAAAGGTACTAATTTCATGATCTATTTCCTCCTTTTATTTGTCACATTCTGTTGCTAGCACTCATTTCGTCTGAGTGCTAATCACTGTCCTTATATTATTGAATTGCCTCCCATTTCGCAACTCTTTTCACAGTCATATAAATATATATATACTTTTATTATCTCTTATTATCTCTTTTAATCTCTTTTTTTCTTATCTTCTTATTTTTTTATAAATCTAATGCCAAAACCAGAAGGCTCACAGGATTATTTCTAATTGTCCATATTGATCAATATGGAGCTGACTGCATACTGCTTAAAATTCAGATGCGTTCAAATTTCAGGACAGCTTAAAGATGTTTTCAAATTACAGACCATTCAAAGCTGCAGTTCCTGATTTATCTTATCCAGCGATTTGTATCCCGGACATTTTTCTTCCCGTGTCTTTTCGATCATACTGTTCTGTTTACGGACAGATAAAAAGGGCTGTAAAATAACAGCCCCTACGGAAAAAGAGACCATGAAAAACTCCATTGAATTTTTCACAGCCTCTTTAAATATCATTTATTCAGACTTCTTTATGATTTTTTATTTCGCTGAGCTTTGATCTCTTCCAGCTCATCAAAAATCACTTCATTCAGAACCTTGATATAGGTTCCCTTCATTCCTGAAGAACGGGACTCGATCACACCTGCACTCTCAAATTTACGCAGAGCATTGACGATCACTGATCTGGTGATTCCCACTCTGTCAGCAATCTTGCTGGCTACAAGGATACCCTCATCTCCGTCCAGCTCGTCAAAAATATGAATGATTGCTTCCAGTTCAGAGAAAGATAAGGTATTAAATGCTGATTTTACTACCTGCTGCTTTCTGTCTTCTTCTGCATTTTCCTCATGGACTGCGCGCATCATCTCCAGACCAACCACAGTTGTTCCGTATTCGCTGACAATAATATCCTCAATATCATATGGCTTGTCATCCCTGTACATAAATACAGTTCCAAGACGTTCTCCGGCAATATCAATAGGATTGATGATGCCCTGACACCGACTGTCCACATGCTCAAAACCAAGTGTCTGAAGATTTACATTCTCTTTTGTTGATAAAACTCCTAAAAATCTTTCATTCAGAAGAGTATCTACATGTCCGCCGACTTTATCTTCGATCAGCTCTGTGATCTCCTGTACACCCGGGCATAAGCTGACACCCAGTACCTTGCCTTTTTTGCTCAACACCAGTATATTAGAACTCAAAGTCTCCATCAGTACCTGGCAGATATCATTAAATACTACCTTGCTGGAGCTGCTGTTGTGCAAAAGTTTATTAATCTTTCTTGTTCTGTCTAACAACTGAACGCTCATACTGGCCTCCTTTTCTCATCTATCCGGTATTTTCTATATAAATGTTCTGATGATTTTATATTACACGTTTTTTTTCAAAATTACAAGACATTTTTATGTTTTTTCAATTTTGCCTGCCTATTCTGAAAATATTTTCTTTTTAAATTTATTGTGTAATTTTTCAATCATCCTGCTTTGTTTTCTGCTCTACATAGCCACAGGTTTCCTGACTGCACACAAGTTTGCTGCCTTTTTCTACCATATAGCTGCCGCATACCGGACATTTTTTGTCAGAAGGCTTCTGCCAGGACATAAAATCACACTCGGGATTGTCCTCGCAGCCATAATATTTTCGACCTTTCTGCGTTTTTTTCAAAACCACATCCTTACCACATTTCGGACACGCAACACCGATCTTCACATAGTAAGGCTTGGTGTTTCTGCAATCCGGAAAGCCCGGACAAGCAAGGAATCTTCCATGAGGGCCGTATTTGATCACCATGTTCCGTCCACAGAGATCGCAGACTACGTCTGTCACCTCATCCTGGATGTCTACCTTTTCCAGCTCCTGCTCCGCTGCATCCACATCTCTTTTCAGATCCGGGTAAAAATTACGTACCACCGTTTTCCACTGAACAGTACCTGCTTCCACACAGTCCAGAAGCCCTTCCATCATAGCTGTAAAATGAACATCTACGATACTGGGAAACGCCTGCTTCATAATATTGTTCACTACCTCGCCCAGCTCTGTCATATACAGATTTTTCTGTTCTTTAGACACATAACGGCGGCTGATAATAGTGGTAATGGTAGGCGCATAGGTACTTGGACGACCGATTCCCTGTTCTTCCAGAGCCTTTACCAGAGAAGCTTCTGTATAATGAGCCGGCGGCTGGGTAAAATGCTGTTCCGGCTTCAATTCCAGAAGTTCAAGCTCCATACCTTTTTCCAGACTCTGACTGAGGACATTTCCCTTCTTATTGTCATCATCCTGCACATACACGGACATAAAACCGTCAAATACCACCTTTGACGCCGCTACTGTAAATGTATATTCTCCTGCGCCGATCTTTACAGAAGTGGTTTCATAACGTGCCGATGCCATTCTGCTTGCAGTGAAACGCTTCCATATAAGCTGATAAAGACGGAACTGATCTCTGGAAAGAGATTCCTTCAGCATTGCCGGAGTTCTTGCAATATCGGTGGGACGGATGGCTTCATGGGCATCCTGGATCTTCTGGTCCTTCTTTACTGCCTTTCCGCCCTCTGCCACATATCTTTCTCCATACTGCTCTCCGATGTATGCTCTTGCAGCTTCATCAGCCTCCTGTGAGATTCTTGTAGAATCCGTACGCAGATAGGTGATAATACCTACTGTGCCGCTTCCCTTAATGTCAATACCCTCGTAAAGCTGCTGTGCAAGGCGCATGGTTTTCTGAGTGGAAAAATTAAGCGTTTTGGCTGCCTCCTGCTGCAGGGTACTGGTGGTAAACGGAAGGGGAGCATTTTTGATCCTCTCGCCTTTTTTTACTTCTGTCACCTGATATTCTGCATTTTCCAGCTTTTTCAGGATTTCATCCATCTCTGCTTTATTATGAACAGGCAACTTTTTGTCTGTTCCATAAAATTTTGCCTGAAGAGGTTTCTTTTCTCCCTGGATCTTAAACTCTCCCTCAAGGCTCCAGTATTCCTCCGGAATAAAGGAATTGATCTCTTCCTCTCTGTCGCAGATGATACGAAGGGCTACTGACTGCACACGACCTGCACTCAAACCTCTTTTTACCTTTGCCCAGAGCAACGGACTGATGCTGTAGCCTACCATACGGTCCAACATTCTTCTGGCCTGCTGTGCATCCACAAGATTCATATCCAGCTCTCTTGGCTGTTTGATTGAATTTTTTACTGCTGTTTTGGTGATCTCATTAAAGGTGATCCTGCGCATCTTCTTCGGATCTTCCTTTAACGCCTGCATCAGATGCCAGGAAATAGCTTCTCCCTCACGGTCAGGGTCAGTGGCCAGATAAATTTTATCAGCCTTTTTTGCTGCCTTGCGCAATCCTGCCAGAAGCTCTCCCTTTCCGCGGATGGTTATATATTTAGGCTCAAAGTCATTTTCCACATCAATTCCAAACTGGCTTTTGGGAAAATCTCTTACATGTCCGTTCGATGCCTGCACATCATAATTACTCCCCAGAAACTTCTTAATTGTTTTTACCTTTGCAGGTGACTCCACGATCACCAGATATTTCGCCATGCTACCTCTCCTATTTATCAAAATCACTTATGTCTGAATTTTCACATAATAATGTCTGCTGATTTCTCTGACCAGTCCCAGAATGTTCAGTTCCACAAGAATACTCCCTGTTTTTTCAGCAGAAAGTCCTGTTTCCTGCATAATACTGTCCCTGGATTTTGGTCGTAAATCGAGACAACTATACACCATATTCAAATCACTTGCAAGTCCTAAGTTCTTTTTTTCAGATGATTTCACGGTATTTTTAGAATTTATCCCAAGTTCCTCTAAAAGCACTTCCGGCTTGTATGCCAGCCCTGCGCCGTCATAGATCAGCCGATGACAACCTTTGCTAAGCTCTTCATTGACAGGTCCGGGAAGGGCAAAAACCGCCTTTCCCTGTTCCAGCGCCCATTGGGCTGTAATAAGAGAACCGCTCTTTTCTTTTGCCTCCACTACAAGAACAAGATCTGACAATGCGCTTAAAATTCTGTTCCTTGCAGGAAAATGATAATTCCTCGGCTGAGTGCCCGGAGGATATTCGCTGATTATTCCTCCATTTTCTCTTAAAATTCTTTCATAAAGATTCCGGTTAGCTGCCGGATAACAGACATCCGGTCCACTTCCCAGAACTGCCCAGGTAGGCATTCCTCCTGCAAGAGCTCCTCTGTGCCCTTCTGAGTCGATCCCTGTTGCCATTCCGCTTATGATCTGTACGCCTGCCTGTGCCAGAGTTTTTGCGTACTGAAACGCCTGGATTCTTCCATAGGGACTGCACATTCTTGCCCCCACGATTGCGGCGCATGGTCTTTCGGGATCCGGCATTTCACCTTTTATATAGAGCTTTTCCGGCATATTGTCGTAAACTTTCAGTTTTTCCGGATATTCCGGCTGGCTTTTTTCCATGCACCTGATATTGTCTGAGTGATTTCTTTCCATATAAAATACCCCTTCTCTCAGTTTTTTATGACTTTTTATTTTCTCTGTTCACGCCCAGTATTTTTTGTCAAACGCCCGGTAGGACAGAGCCTCTCCTATGTGCTGTTTTTTTATCAGATCCGAGCCCTCCATATCGGCAATGGTCCGTGAAACCTTCAGTATCCTGTGATATGCTCTGGCACTAAAATCCATTCTGTCAAAGGCGGCTTCCAGAAGCGCTTTTCCCTGAGTATCTGTACGGCAGTAAACTTCGATCATGTTCCCTTTCAGTTCCCCGTTGAACTGGATATTTTCTTTCTGATATCGCTTCCTCTGGATTTCATGTACCTTTTCTACCCGTTTCCTGATCACATCCGATTCCTCTCCCTGTCTTCCGTTCAGACTGGAAAAGCTTACCGGTTCTGCCTCCGCACAGAGATCCAGACGGTCAAGAAGCGGCTGGCTGATCTTATTCAGGTACCGGCTTACCTGCCCTGACGTACATCGACACCGGTTCATATCCGGATAATATCCACAGGGACAGGGATTCATAGCCGCGCAAAGGATAAAATCAGCAGGAAACGTGTAGGTTCCATATACTCTTGAAATCCGTATCACCCGGTCTTCCAGAGGCTGCCGCAGGATTTCCAAAGTTCTTCTGGAAAATTCCGGCATTTCATCCAGAAACAAAACGCCTCTGTGAGCAAGGGTGATCTCTCCCGGTCTTGGATTGCGCCCGCCGCCTGCAAGCGCCGGAGCCGGACTTGAGTGATGAGGACTTCGAAAAGGTCTCTGCCTTACCAGAGGATCTGAAGGGGAAAGAAGCCCTGCGATACTGTAGATTTTTGTAAGCTCCAGACTTTCCTCAAAGGTCAGAGGCGGCATAATTCCCGGTATCCGTCTTGCCACCATTGTTTTTCCTGCTCCGGGCGGTCCGATCATCAGAAGATTGTGGAATCCACTTACAGAAATCTCCACTGCCCTCCTTAACGATTCCTGTCCCCGGATATCGCTGAAATCCAGTTCTTGTCCCGGCTGTTCTGATTCCTGTTTTATACAAGGCTGTCTGTACTTTTCAGGAGATTTCAGGAAAACAATCAGTTCCTTTAAATTTTTTACTCCAATGATCTTCATATCCGGCACCAGACAGGCTTCTCTCAGATTCCCCCAGGGAACAATGCACAGTCGGCACTTCTCTTCTCTTGCCCTTATAACAATAGGAAGGATACCGGGAATCGCATGAATTTCCCCATTAAGGCTCAGCTCTCCTGCAAACATAACTCCCTTTAATACTTCCGGTTCCAAAATGCCGGAAGCTGCCAGAACGGCTGCCGCTACCGGAACATCAAATCCTGCTCCTTCTTTTTTTATGTCAGCCGGGGCGAAATTAACTGTGATCCTTTTTGGCGGAAGCGCAATCTCATTATTTTTAAAAGCTGTTCTCACTCTGTCCTGAGCCTCCTTCACCTGAACAGAAGGAAAACCTACCATAGTAAAAGATGGCAGCCCATCGCTTACATCAGCCTCCACCTGTACCGGATGTACCTCCATGCCAAGTATCACTGCAGATAATACTGCTGCAAACATAACACTCCTTTCTGCAAAAATCCGACCCCCGATCCCGGTTTCCACGAAAATATAAAACTATGCTTTTCAACAATCACTATAAATGGAAATTCCAGCAGAACTGCTGTATGAGAAATAAAAATTTAAAAGATAATCTGTCTGTTTTTTATTATAGAACGACTGCCTCGAAAACACAAGTCCCCATTCGCCCCAAAAGCCCTTAAAGCCAGAATCGGGACAGCCTTCCAATGCCTTCAGTTCTTAGCAAAAATCCATGCAAAAAAGGCATATATGGTTTTCCATACATGCCTCTCTGTTTCCTGATACAGTTTATAATCAGTTTCCTGCTGCCTTTTTCAGCATTTCCCATTCCTCGATCTTCTGGATATTTGCAATCTCATATTCATTAAAAACGGAATCCTGCTGAGAATCAAAGGTGTCGGGATCAACAGTTCCCTGATACCAGGATTTACTGTTAAAATAATCCGCAATACTTTGCGTTACAAAGATCCTTCCGTGACGGGCATAAATCTCATTTTTTGCAAGTTCAAGCTGAGCTGACGAATACACAGAAACCTCATCATCTGTCAGATACCGGCTGTTGCTTTCCGGGAAGAAATATTCTCCAGTCTGGCTGATCTGCTGATTCTGTCCCTGAGGAGTGGGTATTGGTGTTGCCGTAGGATCCGGTATAAGCGGAATCTGATTCCGGCTCATAATACAGTTCACGCTTGGATAGACAGCAGATACCGGCTCGCTGGTGGCAATCTTCACATAAAGCTGTCCATTGTCAAAAATCAAATTCCCGGACGAATTGTTTCCGGCTGAATCGGAAAAATAAAATTTCGCCGCATTGCCGGCAACTTCAGCCGTTACATCTGCCGTCACTGTCTGGGTCTGATTGCGGTCTGTCTGAGAAAAACTGAAGGATACGGTATCCAGGCTGATATTATAGATATTCATTGTCACAGTTCCGTCTGTACTGTACCATTCATTCCAGAAATCATCCGGATTAAAAGCCGCCACTACAGTTGGAATCGGCGTTGGTGTTGCCGTAGGTCTCGGTGTCGGAGAAGGCGTTGCGGATACCGCAAGAGTAGGGGCAACGGTAGGCCTGTTTTCCAGCGCTGCCAGCGCCTCCTGTTTTTTCTGCTCCTTCTGTGCGCTGGTTCGAAAACCCACAAGCAGCAGCGCCGCGGCGCTTACCATCACAAAAACTGCAATCAGCACACAGAGCAGTATTTTCAGCATCTCTCGTTTTCTTCTCATTCTGTTTCACCTCTGTTCTGCACGTACCCTTCAGAACGCATTTCTTAAGTCGATTCTTTACTCCTTGCCGCTCCAGCAATAAGTACAGAGCTTACAGGGCTCGATATCAATAGAAGCTACAAGATCGTCAAGACGATGGTATTTCAGGGTCGTAAAATTCAGTTCTTTACGGATATCCTCCAGCATTCCCTTATAGTTATCAGAATCCGGATTCGCATAGTCCGCAAGAGTTTTTTCATCCACATTGTCACCTTCCCGTTTTGCGATCACTCTTCTTGTGATCAGATCCATTTCGGATTTTGAACGGGAAAAATTCAGATATTTACATCCGTACAAAAGCGGCGGGCAGGCCGGACGGATATGTACCTCTTTTGCTCCGTTGCTGTAAAGGAAATCTGAAGTTTCGCGAAGCTGGGTTCCCCTTACAATGGAATCGTCGATCATCAGAAGGCTTTTATCCTTGATCAGTCTGTGAACAGGGATCAGCTTCATTCTGGCGATCAGGTTTCTCTGGCTCTGCTGAGTCGGCATAAAGGATCTCGGCCAGGTAGGTGTGTATTTGATAAACGGACGGGCAAACGGCACTCCGGAACGGTTCGCATAACCGATGGCATGAGCGATTCCGGAATCCGGAACGCCTGCTACAATATCAGGCTTTACCTCCCCAAAATCACGTTCTGCCAGCATATCGCCGCATTTATAGCGCATTTCTTCTACATTTACTCCCTCATAGGTGGAAGTAGGATATCCATAGTATACCCAGAGGAAAGAACAGATACGCATTTTATCGCCGGGCTTCTGCAGGGTTTCAATTCCCTCAGGCGTCACTGCCACGATCTCGCCCGGTCCCAGTGCTTTTTCATCTTCATAGCCCAGATTAATGTATGCATGGCTTTCAAAAGAAACGCATCTCGCTCCGTCTTTCTTTCCAATAATGAGAGGAGTTCTTCCCAGACGGTCTCTGGCTGCAAAAAGTCCCTTAGGAGTCAGGATCAGCATAGTCATAGATCCGTCTATCATTTCCTGTGCATAGCGGATTCCCTCTACCATAGTTGACTTCTGATTGATCAGAGAAGCAACCATTTCTGTAGGATTCACATTTCCACCGCTCATTTCCAGAAAATGTGTACTTCCGTTTTTAAAAGAATGCTCCACAAGCTCTTCCATATTATTGATCTTACCTACTGTTGTAATGGCAAAATTCCCAAGATGAGAACGTACCAGCAGAGGCTGAGGCTCATTATCAGAAATACATCCGATTCCAAGATTTCCCTGAAGCTCTGATACATCTCTGTCAAACTTTGTACGGAACGGGGAATTTTCAATGTTATGAATGGCTCTGTCAAATCCCTTTGCCGAATCATATACAGCCATTCCTCCCCTTCTTGTTCCCAGATGAGAATGATAGTCAATTCCGAAAAACAAATCCAGCACACAGCTGGATTTTGAAGCTACTCCAAAAATTCCGCCCATAATTCTGTTCTCTCCTTATTATGTTTTTTCGCTACGTGAAGCTGAGAGATTACCGTCTCTTCCCGGCAACCCTAAGTTTGATCTTCCGTATTCACTGCAAGCATCATTATATAAAAACAGGAAAAATAAGTAAAGCCTTTATTTTGTTTCTTTTATAATACCTTTCCTGTAAGCTTCAAGCAGACGGGTAAGTTCCTGTATCCTTTCCCGAAGCGCTTTTCCGTTATCTGTATCCCCAACAAGACGCCTTTTTGAAGAATAATGCACTGCCATCTGGCTGGACACAATATCATTTCCTTTGGAAACTGCCTCCTCCGCAGAGGTAAACGGCTCATGGGCTGCAAGAAACAGTCCGTAAGAATTATAGATCAGGGTATATCCTGCGATTCCTGTCACTTTCTGGTATGCCTTGCACAGACCGCCATCAATAACAATCACCTTGCCGCCGCATTTTACCGGACTTTCTCCCTCAATCTGATGTACCGGAACATGACCGTTGATAATATGGCTCTTTGCCGGATCCAGGCCAAACTCCTGAAGCATACGGTCTACTACCTCCTCCTTTTCCAGAAGCTGATAGTAGGCGCCTTTTTTCTCTTTTGCAACCTCTTTGTCTTCTATAAAATACCGTTCAAAGGTAGTCATTTTGTCTTTTCCGAACAAAGGAGAGTTGGGACCTGCCCAGATATACCACAGAATATCTTTTCCCTTTTTCTGCTCTTCTGTATCCACAGAAAAAAATGCTCTGCGCACATAGCTTTCCAGAATGTCATAAAGAGCCCTGCCGCTGTAAGTTTCTCCGTAAACCTCCACTTCTTTCATACTTCCGTCCTCATTGAGAGGAATGCAGCCATGAAAAAGCAGATTTCCGTTATAGATCTTGTACAGACCTCCCACATCCAAAAGAAGGCGCATATGATTCTGAAGCTTTTCACAGTTTCGAAAAGCTGCTTCCAGCCGCTCCATCACTTCCAGCTCTCCTGCCGTAAGCTCATAGGGTTGTTCCCAGTCAACAGTTGGAAACAGGCTGTCCCTGAGAGGATATTCCTTTCCGTCCGGCATGACAATGATTCCCTTTTCCAGATCAATTCTGTGAAGAAGACAGCGGTCTTCCATATGAAATTCCCTGCGTTCTCTCAGAAGCTTGCCCTCCAGCTTAAATTGGATCACAGCAATGGCCTTGTGCATTTTTCGTCCCAGCTCCTGCTCCAGAGAGTGGTAATCGGAAACGCCCTTGATTCCAAACACTGTACACGGATCATCTTTATATGCTTCCATGGCATAGGTTGCCAGAGGGAGCATGTTGATCCCGTAGCCATCCTCCAGAATGTCCAGATTTCCATAGCGAATGCTGTTTCTTACCACTGTGGCAATGCAGGCTCTCTGCCCCACTGCAGCCCCCATCCACACAACATCATGATTCCCCCACTGGATATCAAGAGAATGGTATTCCATCAGCCGGTCCATAATAAAATGCGGGCCCGGACCTCTGTCAAAAATATCTCCCAGAATGTGAAGATGATCCACAACCAGACGCTGGATCAATTCTGCCAGAGCAACAATAAAGTTTTCTGCCCTGCGGATCTCTATAATAGTATTAACAATAGAATTGTAGTAATCTTCTTTGTCAAGGACCTCTGCCTTCTCTGTGATCAGTTCCTCGATCACATAGGCATAATCCGGCGGAAGAGCTTTTCTCACCTTAGACCTGGTATATTTGGATGCAGTTGTCTTGCATACCTCGATCAGGCGGTACAGGGTGATCTTGTACCAGTTTTCCATATCCTCCTCTGTCTTTTTTACTAGACGGATTTTTTCTCTTGGATAATAGATCAGGGTTGCAAGATCTCTTTTGTCATGGTTGCTTAACGTATGGCCGAACACGTCATCTATTTTTTTCCGTACAGCGCCGGAACCATTCCTGAGAACATGGGAAAATGCCTCGTACTCTCCATGAAGATCCGACATAAAATGTTCAGTTCCTTTTGGAAGATTTAAAATAGACTGAAGATTAATGATCTCGGTAGAGGCTTTCCCAATGGTGGGATATAATTCTGCCAGACGCTGTAAATAACGAAGTTCATCTTTTTTCATAATTGTCTCCTGTCGGAAAATCGTTTTGTAACATTTCCGTAACATATTATAACATGCCGCAAAAATATCCTGTAATCCCAGATATTTTAAGGTTCTTATCCGTCAACTGTTCACTGCAAGCCAGCAGGCTGATACCGTGTGAACAGCCATATACGACCGTCACACCACATCAAACAGAGAAAACTGGTTGGACTGGGGAATATCTCCAAACAGTCCCAGATCATCCATAAGATCAATGACCGTCTTACTGACCTTGGTGCGGTCACGGAAATCATCCTTGGACAAAAATTTCCCCTGCTTTGCAGCCTCTACCACAGCCTCCGCAGCCTTATCTCCCATTCCGTCAATGCTGTTCAGCGGAGGGAGCAGCTTTCCGTCAATAATCTGGAATCGGTTTGCATGAGAACGGTAAATATCAATAGGAAGAAACTCAAAACCTCTGGCATACATTTCCTGGACAATACGCATATCTCTAATGGAATCCTGTTCCTTTTTTGACGCCTCATCGCCTTTTTTGCGAAGCTCTGCCAGATAATATTCCAGTCTGTCCCGTCCCATACACATGGTTTCATAGGAAAAAGCAGTTGCACGGATACTGAAAAACGCAGCATAATAGGCCAGTGGAATAAACACCTTAAACCAGGCAATGCGCCATGCCATCATAACGTAGGCTGCCGCATGAGCCTTTGGGAACATATACTTGATTTTTTTACAGGACCAGATATACCATTCCGGAACATTATGTTCCCTCATAGTAGCCTCCCACTCGTCACGAAGACCCTTACCTTTACGCACGCTCTCCATAATGGTAAATGCAAGGCTACTCTCCACTCCCATACTGATCAGATAGATCATAATATCATCTCGGGTACAGATTGCGGTAGAAATAGTAGCTTTTCCCTCCTGGATCAGTGTCTGGGCATTTCCCAGCCATACGTCCGTACCATGAGCAAGTCCCGCGATCCGGACCAGATCAGAAAAATATTTGGGCTGTGTGTCAATCAGCATCTGCATGGCAAAGTCTGTACCAAACTCCGGCACCCCCAGACAGCCAAGCTTACAGCCTCCAATATCCTCCGGAGTGATACCCAGTGCTTTTGTGCTGGCAAAAAGGGACATAACTTCTTTGCTGTCAAGAGGGATCTCCTGAGCATTCTTTCCGGTCAGATCCTCCAGCATACGGATCATGGTAGGATCATCGTGTCCCAGAATATCCAGTTTCAGAAGGTTTCCGTCAATGGAATGATAATCAAAATGAGTGGTAATGATATCGCTGTTCTCGTCATTTGCAGGGTGCTGTACCGGCGTGAACTTTTCGATTTCCTCACCTTTTGGAAGAACAATGATCCCTCCCGGATGCTGTCCTGTGGTACGGCGGATACCTGTGCATCCCTGAACGATCCGGTTGATCTCACAGTACCGCTTGTGCTGACCATGCTCTTCAAAATAATTTTTTACATAGCCGAACGCTGTTTTTTCTGCAAGAGTACCGATAGTTCCCGCCTTAAAGGTCTGTCCTTTTCCAAAAATAACCTCTGTATATTTATGGGCGTTTGCCTGATATTCACCAGAAAAGTTAAGGTCAATATCCGGTTCCTTGTCCCCTTTAAATCCCAGGAAGGTTTCAAAAGGAATATCAAATCCTTCTTTTATCATTTTTGTACCACAGTGAGGACAGTTTTTATCAGGCATGTCACAGCCTGCCATACCTCCGAATTTTTTTACTTCCGGAGAATCAAAATCACTGTATTTACAATTTGGACAGATATAGTGAGGAGGCAGAGGATTTACCTCTGTGATACCTGACATAGTAGCTGCCAGAGAGGATCCTACAGATCCTCTGGAGCCTACCAGATAACCGTCGTCATTTGATTTCCACACAAGCTTCTGGGCTATGATGTACATAACCGCATATCCGTTGGAAATAATGGAGTTCAGCTCTTTTTCCAGACGTTCTTCCACAATTCCCGGAAGCTTCTCCCCATAGATCTCATGGGCTTTTTTAAAGCAGATATCACGGAGATCCTGGTCGGAATTGGGAATCACAGGCGGAAATTTGTCCGGATGGATAGGAGATATTTTTTCAATCATATCTGCGATCTTATTGGTGTTGGTAATAACAACCTCTTCTGCCTTTTCACTTCCCAGATAGGAAAATTCCTCCAGCATTTCTTCTGTCGTGCGAAGATAAAGAGGAGCCTGATTATCCGCGTCCGAAAATCCGTTTCCCGCCATGATAATACGCCGGTAAATCTCGTCCTGAGGATCCATAAAATGAACGTCGCAGGTTGCCACCACCGGCTTTTTAAACTGTTCGCCCAGCTTTACGATTTTTTTGTTCAGCCCTATCAGATCCGCCTCTGAGTTTACAGTATCGTTTTTGTCGCTGGCGATCATAAACGCATTATTTCCAAGAGGCTGGATTTCCAGATAGTCATAAAAATCCACCAGTCGGGCAATTTCCTGATCCGGCGCATTCCGAAGAAGAGCCTGATAAAGTTCTCCCGCCTCACAGGCGCTTCCGATGATCAGTCCGTCCCTGTGCTCCAGAAAAACACTTTTGGGAACTCTTGGCCTTCTCCTGTAATATTTCAGGTGGGACTGACTTACAAGCTTATAAAGATTGATACGTCCAGTCTCATTTCTGGCAAAAATAACCGCATGGTAGGTGGGAAGCTTTTTGATAGTATCCACAGATACATTTCCCTGGCTGTTCAGGGCATCTACATCAAAAATATCCCTCTCTCTCAGCATTTCCACAAATTTTACAAAAATATCCGCGGTGCAGGCGGCGTCATCTACTGCCCGGTGATGATGGGCAAGAGAAACTCCCACTGCTTTTGCTACCGTATCCAGTTTGAACCGGTTCAGCGCCGGCAAAAGGAAACGTGCCATTCCCACTGTGTCAATGTAGGTAAAATCATCGCTGATGCCCTGCCGCTTGCAGTTTTCTATGATAAAGCTCATATCAAAATCCGCATTGTGGGCAACCATTACCGCACCCTGGCAGAATTCCAGAAACTTCGGAAGAATGGTTTCAATATCCGGAGCATCCATCACCATTGCATCATTGATACTGGTAAGCTGCTCGATCCGGTAGGGAATGGGAACCTTAGGGTTCACAAAAGTAGAAAATCTGTCTGTGATCACACCTTTTTCCACCCGGACTGCTCCGATCTCAATGATCCTGCAGGTCAGAGGAGAAAATCCCGTTGTCTCTATGTCAAATACCACAAAGCTTCCGTCCATGGACTGCCCCTTACTGTTGGTGACGATCCCCTTCAGGTCATCTACCAGATATGCCTCCATTCCGTAAAGCACCTTAAAATCAGAATCTTTCGGCACACAGCCTCCCCAGGCGTCAAAACAGTGGTTTGCCTCGGGAAATGCCTGAACAACACCGTGATCGGTAATGGCAATGGCTTTATGTCCCCACTCATAGGCACGTTTTACCAGAGCCTTTGCCTCGGTAACGCCGTCCATATCACTCATTTTTGTATGACAGTGAAGTTCCACTCTTTTCTGAGGACTGGTATCCATTCTTGTGCTGGTAAAATCTGCAATTTTTTTAATTCCGGCAATGGAGCCGATAGTCAGTTCACTGTCAAAACGGTCAATGGTGGTAACGCCCTTCAGCTTCAGAAACGCTCCCTTTTTGATTTCTTCTTTTACCTCCGGAACCTGCTCGTTCCTCAGGAACATTTTGATCACAATGGAATCCGTAAAATCCGTAACAGGAAAAATGAGAATAGTTTTTTCATTCCGGATTTCTCTTGCCTCCACGTCCAGAACCTGTCCCCGGATGATGACTTCTCCCATTTCTCCTGTAATACTCTCCAGAGGAATGGTTTCTCCCTCAAAATCTCTTCCATATATAACATCCGGATTACTGTCTCTGCGGAACCCTCCCCTGAAGTCGCCTCCGTGTCCTTTTTTGTCAAAGGACTTTTTCTCCTGCTTTCCTTTACCGGAAGCTTTTTTATTCTCTTTTTTGTCAGAGCCTGAAGAGGCATCCTCCTGTTTCGGCGTTTCTTCCTCTTTATCCAGCTTTGCATGTTTCAGGACATTTTCCACTTCCTGCTCAATCTGAAGCGCCGCATTCTTCCGATACCGGCTTTCCTGAGCCTCTTCAAACTGAAGCTCAATCTTCAGATTCATTCCGCAGCGCTCACAGAACACCTTATGAAGATATTCCACAAGAATCTCACTTTTTTCCCGGGCGATCACAGAATCCGGAAGCACCAGATCCATTTCCTCTGTGCCGGAAAAAGTGATCCTGGACCGTTTAAAAAGATTGTATTCCAGCATATTATAATTTCGAAGCTCCAGTTCCATACTGGACCGGTACACTTCCAGAAAATTATCCGGAGTATACTGCCTGGACAGGTGGAACTTTTCGATCACAGTTACCTGCATCTGGATTCCCGGAAAGCACTGTCTTTCAATCTGCTGCTGCAGTTCTATGATATATTTTTTGTGGATCCACCGCTCACTGCTGATATAAACCCACAGTCTGGTCTTATCCGGATTGCAGGACACTCTGGTAACAGCTACCATATCCAGAAGCTCCTGCAGCGGATCTTTGATCTTCAGATTTGGAAATACGTCAAAAAAATCTTTTTCCATTTTTTCCTCTTTCTTACTCTTCCCAGTGAAGAAGCTCTTCTCTCAGGGTATCCAGAAGCTGGTCCTCCGGAACCTTTTTTACGATCTCCCCTTTTTTAATCAGCAGCCCTACGCCTACTCCTCCGGCAATTCCAATATCAGCCTCTTTCGCTTCTCCCGGTCCGTTTACCACGCAGCCCATAACAGCCACTTTAATATCAAGAGGGATGTCCTGAACCATTGTTTCCACCTGGTTTGCAAGACCGATCAGGTCAATTCTTGTACGCCCACAGGTAGGACAGGACACCACCTCGATCCCTCCTTTTCGAAGTCCCAGCGTTTTCAGAATCCGCTTTGCAGATTTGATCTCTTCCAGAGGCGACCCGGTAAGAGAAACTCTGATGGTATCTCCGATTCCCTGAGAAAGAATGATCCCAAGCCCTACTGCTGATTTGATGTTTCCGGAATAAAGGGTTCCTGCCTCTGTAATTCCCACATGAAGAGGATACGTTGTCTTTTCTGCAATCAGTTCATGGGCTCTGGCGCACATCATAACGTCTGAAGATTTAATACTGATAACCAGATTGTCATATCCCATATCCTCAATGATCTTCACCTTGTCCAGAGCGCTTTCCACCAGCCCCTCAGCAGTGACACCATGATATTTTTCCACCAGTTCTTTTTCCAGTGATCCGCTGTTTACGCCTACTCGGATGGGAATATTTCTTTCCCTGGCCACATCTACAACTGCTTTTATTCTCTCTCTGCTTCCGATATTTCCGGGGTTGATGCGGATCTTGTCCGCTCCGTGCTCCATTGCTGCAATGGCAAGTCTGTAGTTAAAATGAATATCTGCTACCAGTGGAATATGGATCTGTTTTTTGATCTCAGAAAGAGCTTCTGCCGCTGCCATATCCGGAACCGCGCACCTGATGATCTCACAGCCTGCTGCCTCCAGTTCCAGAATCTGTTTTACCGTTGCCTCCACATCATCTGTTTTTGTATTTGTCATAGACTGGATCAGAATGGGATTTCCTCCTCCAATCTTTTTATTTCCGATTTTTATAACCTTCGTATGTTCCCGGTACATAATCTTCCTCCTGAAAAATATATTATGAAACACAAAAAACTGCCACAGCTTTTCCGGAATTTCCGGCTGTGTGACAGCCCTTTTTCTTTATCTCTGGATTTACAGAAACTTTGCTTTCAGATTATTTTCCATTTGCGCCATCTCCGACCTCTGTTTTCCTGTTTCCATCAGACTGCCTCTGCTTTTTGGAAACTGCTTCCGTGCAGACTGTAATTTTATTATAACGAAGTACCATTCAAAATACAAGTTTTCATTGAAGTTCACTGACAAAAGTGCTACACTGATTATATCTCACAGTAACGTGGCAAAGTATTTAAAAAACTGTTGTCACAGGATAACAGGAGGATGATATTATGGAAAAAAAGAACATTGACTGGGGAAATCTGGGTTTTGGCTATATCCAGACTGATTATCGTTTTGTCTCAGACTTCAAAAACGGTTCCTGGGACGAAGGAAAGCTGACAGAAGACGCAAATGTTGTGATCAGCGAATGTGCCGGCGTCCTTCAGTATGCACAGACTGTTTTTGAGGGAATGAAAGCATACACCACAGAAGACGGACGAATCGTAACTTTTCGCCCTGACCTGAATGCCGAACGTATGGAAAACTCTGCAAAAAGACTGGAAATGCCTGTATTTCCAAAAGACCGGTTCATCCAGGCTGTACTGGACACGGTAAAGGCCAATGCAGCCTACGTTCCACCCTTTGGTTCCGGGGCAACCCTTTATATCCGTCCCTATATGTTTGGAACCAATCCCGTAATCGGTGTAAAGCCTGCTGACGAATATCAGTTCCGTGTTTTTACCACTCCGGTAGGTCCGTATTTCAAAGGAGGAGTGAAGCCTCTTACAATCCGTGTTACAGATTTTGACCGTGCTGCCCCTCATGGTACAGGTCATATCAAAGCCGGACTGAATTATGCTATGAGTATACATGCGATCATGGATGCACATCGCCAGGGCTATGACGAAAATATGTATCTGGATGCCGCTACCAGAACAAAGGTAGAAGAAACCGGCGGCGCCAACTTTATTTTTGTCACAAAGGACGGGAAAGTGGTTACTCCGAAATCTGACAGTATTCTTCCTTCCATTACCCGCCGTTCACTCATCTATGTAGCACAGCATTACCTTGGTCTGGAGGCAGAAGAGCGTGAAGTTACTCTGGATGAGGTAAAAGATTTTGCAGAGTGCGGTCTTTGCGGTACCGCAGCAGTCATTTCTCCTGTAGGAAAAATCGTGGATCACGGAAAAGAAATCTGCTTCCCGTCCGGCATGACAGAGATGGGACCTGTGACCAAAAAACTTTATGAAACACTTACCGGTATCCAGATGGGACGTCTGGAAGCTCCAAAGGGCTGGATTCAGGTAATCGAATAAGCGCTTCCAAAAAGTCAAACGCTGCAGAGAAATACAAACTCTGCAGCGTTTTCTTTCGGAACCACGTCCGTCATATGTAATATTTTTATTTTACTCTTTCGTATTTTACAAATTCGTATTCCAGATCAAAATAAGTCTGTTCTTCACTTCTGGCTGTGATCTCCCATTCCGGGGACTCATCCAGATTTGGGAAATAACGGTCTGCCTCATATCCAAAATCAATTTTTGTCACATGAGCTGTATCGCAGTAAGGAAGAAGCTGTTTATACACACTGTCTCCGCCAACACAGTAAACCTGCTCTGACGGATATTTTTT
Source organism: Blautia sp. XA-2221 (assembly GCF_028767025.1). GTDB lineage: Bacteria > Bacillota > Clostridia > Lachnospirales > Lachnospiraceae > Blautia_A. The sequence goes on along the minus strand of NZ_JAJQXX010000010.1, from coordinate 50,335 downwards.
TATTTCTTCCAGAAGCTCCTCGATACTGTGGACCACAGTAGCATCCTTTACCTTAAAATCCTGATTTGTGGTAAGAATAATGTTGGTTCTGTTTTTCAGGGGAAGTCCTCCCGGAAATGTTTCCAGCGTTTTTCTGCCCAGAACGATCACCTTTCCGGTTGTCTCCTGGCGGAACATCTTCATATCTGCCGGAATGGCTACAAGAAGTTTATTATCCTTTCCGATAGCCCAGTTTTTATCAACTGCTACAATTATATTCATGGTGTTTTTCCTTTCTGTTCTCAGATTGCAATAGGAATGTTTTTGATCTGCGGCCAGGTCTGATAATTTTCCACGATCAGATTGTCCACTGTAAAGTCATAAAAATCTTTAATCTCAGGATTCAGTTTCACAACAGGCGCCGGATACGGTGTTCTGCCGATCAGCTCTTTTATCACAGGAATATGTCTGTCATAAATATGACAGTCCGAGATCACATGAACAAGCTCTCCCGCCTCCATATCGCACACCTGGGCAAACATCATCAGAAGAATGGAATACTGGCATACATTCCAGTTGTTTGCTGCCAGAATATCCTGGGATCTCTGATTCAGGATTGCATTTAAAGTCAGTCTGTCTTTTCCCGGCTCCTTTGTTACATTAAAGGTCATAGAATATGCGCAGGGATACAGGTTCATTTCATGAAGATCCTGATGTACATAAATATTTGTCATAATCCTGCGGCTGTAAGGATTATGTTTCAGATCATACAGTACACGGTCTACCTGATCCATCATCCCCTCTTTGTACTCATGCTTCACCTGCATCTGATATCCATATGCCTTGCCGATAGAGCCTGTTTCATCAGCCCAGCTGTCCCAGATATGACTGTTCAGGTCATGAATGTTATTTGACTTTTTCTGCCAGATCCACAGAATCTCATCCATAGCGCTTTTCAGTGCGGTTTTGCGGAGAGTCAGAGCAGGAAATTCCTTCCTGAGATCATATCTGTTTACCACACCAAATTTCTTTATTGTATAAGCAGGAGTTCCGTCCTCCCATACCGGACGTACCTTTTCTCCCTCTGTGCTGGTACCGTTTTCAATTACGTCTTTGCACATATTAATAAATATTGTATCTGCAACACTCATGTCCGCGCCTCCCTTTTCATAAAGTTTTTTTATTATACCATACCCGGGCTGCGATTGCCAGAGTGCTTTACAAACTACTGCTGCCGTGCTATATTAATACCCATGAAAAAAATACTTATAACACTTTTAAAACCGCTTTCGTTTCTGCCAGCTTTGCTGATGATGTATATTATTTTTTCATTTTCAGCCCAGACCGGGGAGGTGTCCGGGAATCTCAGCTACAGAATCAGCTACCAGATTGTGGAAACCAAAAACGAACTTCTCAATACAGAAAAAAGCTATGAAGAGCTTGCATACGAGGCAGACCAGATTCATTACTATGTCCGCAAGGCTGCTCACATGACAGAATACTGCCTGCTTGCCGTTGCTGTTTCTTTTCCATTTTATGTATATCGTATCCGGGGACTGCGGCTGTTTCTTCTTGCCGGGATTATCTGTGTGGGATTTGCCGGTCTGGACGAATATCATCAGTCCTTTGTGGCCGGCAGATCTCCGGGGATCCGGGACGTAGGCTTTGACAGCCTGGGAGCTTTGATCGGAATCCTTCTGGTTCAGCTTTTTTGCTGGTCCACTCTGCACTCGCCCTCTTCCGGAAACAAAAAACGCCGAAGGAAACGCTAAAACTTCAGGACGGGGGAACATGGATGTCCATGTTCCCCCGTCCTTTTACCAATATTCTCATCTTTTCCGGAGCTTATTCCTGATCTCCGTCATTTTCCTGTTCTTTTTGTTCTTCAGAATCCTGTGCTTCCTGGGCTTCTTTTTCTGCTACATTTCCCGCAAGTTTTGCACGATCTGCAATGGTCATTCTCTTAGGCTCCTGAACCGGCTCAACAGGATGTTTCTTTTCCTCTTCTGCCGCAGCAGCCTTTTTGGCATCGCTTCTCTGTTTGGCGATTTTGGCTGCCACAAAAAGCATTCCTGCGCCAATTACCAGAAAGGCAGCCCCTGCAATAAAAAATCCCCAGCTTGCGCCTTCCTCGCCTTTCAGCACATTTTCGCAGAGCTTATATCCTGTATAAAGGAGATATACTCCGGCAAGAAGCAGCAGTCCAAAATTTGCTACAGGTCTTTCCTTTTTTTGCGGTTCAGAATCTGCCGCAGCCTTCTCATTGCTTTCGGATGCCTGGATCTCAGTTTCTTCTTTTACTTCTGTATCAACAGCCGTTTCCAGTTTTTCATTTTTTTCTTCCATATAAATGTTCCTTTCGTATGCTTTGTATTTTCTTATATCTTTTTGGATTGCTGATTTTACAGCCTCCATATATAGCAGAGATGGTACTGATCAACATTCTGTGTTGTCTTCTTCCCGTTCCTCTTCCGGATTCTCTTCACCTGACTGCTCTTTTGTTTCCGGCGCCGGTTCTTCCTTTTTCAGACGTCCGTAGATCCGGTTCAGTTCTCCCATTGTATAAAGGGTAATATCTGAAAGCTGTCCTTTTTGCATTCTCCATCTCCAGTTCAGTCCCAAAGTGGAAGGCGCATTCAGTCTTGCTTCGTTGCCCAGGCACAGATAATCCTGAACAGGAATGACAGCCAGATCTGCCACACTGGCCAAAGCTGTACGGATCAGCCCCCATACACAGTCATTCACAGGTCTGTCATAGCAGTTGATATATGCACGTACAAACTCATTGTCATGTCCCTGCAGCCTTTCCAGCCATCCCTTTGTTGTCTCATTATCATGAGTTCCTGTATACACCACACAGTTTCTGTCATATTTATGAGGAAGATATTCGCTGTTCTCACTTCCGTCAAAAGCAAACTGCAGTACCTTCATTCCCGGGAATCCTGTATCCTTCACAAGTTTTACCACACTGTCAGTCAAAAATCCAAGATCCTCTGCGATCACGCAAAGCTTCTGCACATTCTTTTTCAGCACGTCAAAAAGTTCCAGACCCGGGCCGTCTTCCCAGTGACCGTTTTCTGCTGTAATATCTCCGTAAGGAATAGAATAATATTCGTCAAAGCCTCTGAAATGGTCTATTCTTGCCACATCATACCGCTCCATACAGTAGGTCATTCTCTGTATCCACCACGCATAACCGGTAGCTTTATGCCTTTCCCAGTCATAAAGAGGATTGCCCCACAGCTGTCCGGTGGCAGAAAACGCATCCGGCGGGCAGCCTGCCACAGCCTTCGGACTACAGTCCTCATCAATCTGAAACAGCTCCGGATCAGCCCACACATCTGCGCTGTCAAGAGCAACATAAATAGGCACGTCACCTATGATCTTAATCCCTTTTCTGTTGGCATAGGATTTCAGTTTTCTCCACTGTTTTTCAAAAAGATACTGCTGGAAACAGTAAAATCCCACGTCCTCTGCCAGCTCGCTTTCCGCTCTTTTTACATATCCGGAACTGTGGTCTTTCAGCTCCTTAGGCCAGTCCAGCCAGCTCTCTCCGTTCCTGCTGTTTTTGATCGCCATATAAAGAGCATAATCCTTCAGCCAGATCTGATTCTCCCGCACAAAACTCTGATATTCTCTGTCGTTTCCCAGATCTGCTCTATCATAGGCTTTTCTGAGAAGTGGAAATCTGCCGTTATATATTTTTTCATAATCCACATAGCCAGGATCATCTCCCCAGCTGCAGGAAGTACATTCGTCTTTTGTAAGAAGTCCTTCCCTCACCAGTTCATCCAGATCAATAAAATATGGATTTCCCGCAAAGGTAGAACAGGACTGATAAGGAGAGTCTCCATATCCTGTGGGACCAAGAGGAAGGATCTGCCAATACTGCTGACCTGCTTTTTCCAGCTGATCCACAAACTCATAAGCTTCTCTGGAAAAACACCCGATTCCATATTCTGACGGAAGGCTTGAAACAGCCATTAAAACACCGCTTGCTCTCATTTATTTTTCTCCTTCGTGTTTTCGCACTAAATGAATCCGGCTTTTCAGGTCCATACATATACAAAGTCTTAGTTTTTGCCGGTCACCCGGAGAATATTATACCAATCCGGGTGCTTACGGTCAAGGAAAAAGCCGGGGACATCTCCCCGGCTTTTACACCTTTCAACACAGCGCTGTGCGGACACTAACACAAGCTCACCTCTGTCCTCCGTCTGTTTTTCTGACCTTCCGCAGCCCGCCAGACAAAGAACACATAAAAGGCATATAAAAATTATTTTTCGTATTTTTTTCACAGAGTTCTCTCCTTTATCCATACAGATATATTCCTCCATAGTATGGACAGAAAAGAACCTTCTATTCAGGAAGTTTCTTATACTCAGAAACCTTTCTTCCTGATATATATCGAGATATCTCTGAATACCCGCTCTCGGTCTTTTTCATTCAGGATCTCATGACGCATTCCAGGATAAAGCTTGCCTTTTACATCCCTGTATCCTGCCTCTCTCATTTTCTGAACTGCCGCTGCAAACTGACGAACATTACCCATACACGGATCGTCTGCCCCACTGATAAAAAGAACAGGCATATCCGGCTTCGTACAGTTCCAGTGTTTCACATCATAGGCTCTTTTCATCAGCTGGAACAGCGCCAGATAAGCGTCATCCGTAAACGTAAATCCGCAAAGCTCTGATTCCGAATACGCCTGATATACCTCCGGATCCGAACAGATCCATGCATTCCTGTTCTTTTCCTCACTGAATCTGGCTGCATAATTTCCAAAGGACAGCATTTCCAAAAGACGGCTTCTGTGTTTCATTCCAAACAGCTTTCCTTCCAGCTTTGCGATCACAGTTCCTGCAATTCTCGCCCGCCGGTTGCTGGGTGAACCGCAGACGATCAGCATATCCATACAGTCATCATGCTCTGCTGCAAAAGCCCGCACGGCCAGAGAACCCATGCTATGTCCCATGAGGATCAGTGGAAGATCCGGAAATTTCTCTCTGATCTGCCGGTTGACACTGGCAATATCCGCCAGCATGGCGTCCGCCCCTCCGCCGTACATATATCCCAGATCATCCCCGGAGCGGACACTCTGCCCGTGTCCTCTGTGGTCGTGGATCACTGCCACATACCCCAGAGAAGCCATGTACTCCATAAACGGCTCATACCGTTCCTTGTGTTCGCTCATCCCATGTACCAGCTGTATCACGCCTTTATACGGCATTTCCTCCGGACAGATACTGAGCGCTGAGATTCTCAGTCCGTCTGCATCTGATCTGAAAAACTGTCTGTATCTTTTTACCATATCTATATTCCTCCTGCATCTCATTCTGCCAGTTATTTTTTATTTTATTCCCTTTTTCTTTCCTTCCTGTAATTTATATGTAACCATTGTCCTCTAAAGTATTTTATGTTTTTGAACTATATTTTACCAGACTGCTGCAAACAGAGCCGACCACAACATTTATTCCTGAGATACAGGATAATCTTGTCAACCAACCGTGTGCTCTGGTATAATAAATTATGTAACATTTACACAGACACTTTCAAAAGACTATTTATAAAAACAAGGAGGAGCTATGGATCAACAAAATCAGGAGAACAGTCAGGGACAGATTACTGCTTCCGAAAACACCTCTCCTATCAAAAAGAAAAAGAAGAAAAAAGGACTGATCATTTTTCTTGTAGTCCTGCTGATTGCCGCAGCTGCCGGCGCAGGCTGCTACTTTATGGAGCGCCAGAAGCCTGTCTCCACAGTCAAATCATTTCTGGAACATGTGCGTACTATGAATTTTGAGGGAATGAAATCCCTGCTTCAGAGCAATGACATGTCCGCTCTTGACAACGCAGATATTACAAATGAAGCTTACCACGCATTTTTCCAGGGCGTCAACCAGAAAATGACCTATGAGATCAAAAAAATCAATTTCAATCTTGCCAGCGAAACTGCCACTGTTACCGCAAAAATCAAATATATTGACGGATCAGATATTTATAAGGAAACTATTACCGAATTTTTAAAACAGATTGTTTCCACTGCTTTTTCCGGTCAGGAGCTTACTGAGGAACAGACACAGCAGAAGCTCGCAGCCCTTCTGGAGGAAAAATCCAAAACTGTCAAAGATAAGTTTGCAGAAGCAGAAATTTCCTATCCTCTTATTAAAGCAGGAGGACAGTGGAAGATCGTATCTCTGGATGCAGAAACCGTTCGCATGATGTCCGCAAACTTTACAAATGTACAGGATGAGATCAATCAGTCTCTGGAAGAAATGGAAGCTTCTGGAACGCAGCCTGAGCAGGAAGCGCCTCAGGCGTCTGCAGACGGTAAGATTGATATGAGTAACGACAAATTTACCATTCACTATAAACAGCATCGGGTGACAACTGATTTTGCCGGAGCGCCATGTCTTCTTGTATATTATGATTACAGCAATAACGGAACTTCTGCTTCCAGCGCCATGGTTGATGTCAGTCTCCAGGCTTATCAGAACGGAACTCTTCTGGAACCTGCAATTCCGGAAGCAGATGACGAAGCCATTGATCAGTTTATGGCTGAAGTTCAGCCGGGACAGGCAGTTACTGTATGCCAGGCCTTTACTCTTCAGGATAAATCGGACGTAACACTCCAGGCAGGAGAAGCCTTCAGTTTCGGCGGCGGAACGGTTGCTTCTCAGATATTGAAAATCAAATAATTTGTTATGTAAAACATGGAAGTAATGCAAACGCTCAGACATTCTTTGATATAGCGTAGAATTTGTTAAAATATTCGCAGCTGAAAAATGCTGCGAATATTTTTTTATTTTTTCGAAATACTATATGCATGAAAGGATGGTGACTTATGGATTATAAATTTTTACAGTATTTTGCACTGACCGTTACTATTATAGGCGCGGTCAACTGGGGACTGATCGGCTTCTTTAACCTGAATCTGGTATCTCTGATCTTCGGAAGCATGAGCTGGATATCCCGGATCATTTACGGACTGGTAGGACTCTGTGGTCTTTATCTTCTTTCTTTATATGGAGTAATCGGACAGGAAAGGCAGGACATGTAATGGAGCCAGATACAGAAAACAAAACCACGAATTCATATTCTTCCGCAGTACCTGCGGAGCTTCCTGATAACTGTGTGGAAAAAATCCGTGATTTTGAAAGAGAACTGAATAAACAGGGATACTGGAATATTGCTCTTGTTGCTTATCAGATAAAAGAATAAAACAAAAAAGTCAGGAACAAGTTCCTGACTTTTAAGAGCGATAGACGGGGCTCGAACCCGCGGTCTCGACCTTGGCAAGGTCGCGCGTTACCAACTACGCCACTATCGCATAAGAGCGGGTGATGGGAATCGAACCCACGTATCCAGCTTGGAAGGCTGGTGTTCTACCATTGAACTACACCCGCAAGTGTTTGTCTTGTGAGAGTTTTTTGTGTTTCCCTCAACCGACTTCGTTAGTATATAATACCTCAACCCAAATGTCAACACTTTTTTTGAAAAAATTTTATTTTTTTTTAAAAAGTTACAGGAGTGCCTGTTCTGCAGGCTGATACAGCAGTACAGACACTCCTGTTTTCTGTTGATCTTATCCCTGATCCGGTTAATTTTCCCAGTCCCACACGTCAGCTTTGGAAACTGTGTTCCTTGGCTTTTTGATTACAAGCTCCGGACTTTTTGCGCTTACCTTCGTATTGGCAGGAATCGACGAGGTAATAAAAGTATTTCCTCCTATGATCGTATTCTCACCAATCACCGTCTCTCCTCCAAGGACCGTAGAATTAGAATAAATCGTCACATTATCACCGATCGTCGGATGACGTTTCACATCCGCAAGCTGCTGCCCCTGTCTGGTAGAAAGCGCCCCCAGAGTTACCCCCTGATACAGCTTTACATTTTTTCCGATCTCTGTTGTCTCGCCAATGACAACTCCGGTACCATGGTCAATAAAAAAATAGTCTCCAATGGTTGCTCCCGGATTAATATCAATTCCGGTTTTTCCATGAGCATATTCTGTCATAATACGTGGAATATACGGAACCTTTTCTATATAAAGAATATGAGCCAGACGATATACATAAATAGCAAACAGTCCCGGATAGGAAAAAATAATCTCTTCCTTACTTTTTGCCGCCGGGTCTCCGTCAAATCCCGCCTGGACATCCTTCAGAAGTTTTTTCTGCACTTCCGGAAGCTTTTCAAAAAAAACATCACAAATAGTTTCCGCTCTTGCACATGCCTCATCTTTCTGCATATCCTGATCTGCATAAAGAAATGCAATTTCCACCTGACTTTTCAGTCTGTCATAAAAATCATTCAAAAGAAAAGCTGTAAACTGCTCCGGAAACAATCTTGCCGCTGTATCCTCTCCAAAATATCCCGGAAATATTACAGACCGGAGATCTCTCACCAGATCAATGATCACAGATCTGTTAGGAAGGCTTCTGCCATTTTTGGGCATAAACAGTTCTTCCCTGTCATAATTCTCTGTAAGATTTTCTGCAGCTTTTAAAACTGCTTCTTTTTTTCTGCTCATAATTCCTCCTGTCTGCTGAATTCTTTTTATCTTATAATATAGTATAGCTTTTTCTATGCGTCAAGAAACAGATTCCAAAAATAATTTGACTTTCCCCGAAACAGCCGATATAATAAAATTTGTCATGGAGATGTACCCAAGAGGCTGAAGGGTCCGCACTCGAAATGCGGTAGGTCGGGTAACCGGCGCGAGGGTTCAAATCCCTCCATCTCCGTCTTGACAAACAGATTCTTTCGTAGTATAATGTTTTTGTTTGATGCACATACAGGGGATTGGTCAAATGGTATGATAGGGGTCTCCAAAACCTTTGGTGGGAGTTCGATTCTCTCATCCCCTGCTATTACAGATATCCGGAATTCTAAAATGGATTCCGGATATTTTTATTTTAGCTCTCTAAAATTCTCGGGAGGAAACATATGGAACGTATTCTTACCTTTACTGTAAATGAAAATTCCAATTCACACACAGTCGGCCAGGTTCTGCGCTTACAGGGAGGACTGACAAAACATCAGATCTCCCAGGCAAAATTCCGCCCACAGGGAATTTGCAAAAACGGAATCCAATGCCGGGTCACAGAGTCTGTTTTTCCGGGAGATGTGATCACTGTATGTCTGGAAGAGCCTGGTATGAGTTCTGCACATCTGGAATTCCCGTCTGATACTTCTCTGCCACCGCTGAAAATCCTGTACGAAGATCAGGATCTTTTTGTGGTAGACAAGCCGGCAGGAATTGTCACTCATCCCTCCGGACGGCATTACTGCGACAGTCTTGCCAATCAGGTTTCCCGGTACTTTTGTTCCAGAAATGAAAACATTGTTATCCGCCCTGTAGGAAGACTGGATCGTGAAACCTCGGGAATCGTTATCTTTGCCAAAAATCAGACCGCAGCTGCCAGGCTTCAGGCGCAGCGCTTCCACAATCAGTTAAAAAAACAATATCTGGCTGTGGTATCAGGATACCTGCCTGTTGATCCCTGCTCTGAAAAAAATATGCTTCCATCCTCTTCGGAGTTTTTTTCATGTGCACACACCATCAGTCTTCCCATTGGTCCGGATCCCAAAGATTCCCGTAAGATGACTGCATGGCTGTCAGACAACCTTGCTTCCGACGCCTTTCCTGCCAATCCTGAAAAAAATATCGCATCCCAATGTCCGGTAACAGCTCCAAACAAAAGTTTTAAGACCGCCGTCACCCATTATCAGGTGATCCACAGTACCTCCGACTGGTCTTTTGTCACGCTCTGTCTGGATACCGGACGGACTCACCAGATCCGTGTGCACATGAACGCCATCGGGCATCCCCTTCTGGGCGATACCTTATACGGAAATACTCCGGCATCTCATGCACCTGTTCCTTTTACAAGAGCTGCTCTCCATGCCTGGAAATTGTTTCTAAACCATCCTTTTGATGACAAAAGCCTTGTTTTTGAGGCTCCGTTGCCAAAAGATTTTTCTTCTATGATTCCATTCTGAGCCCTGGATGCTGCCGCCGCACGGGCGGAAACTTTACGCCCGTCACCGTCCACTCCGTTCCTTCTTTTTACTACTGCCTTTTCATTTATTTCATATCTTCCTTCATATTCCATAATACTCTGCCGTATCTTGCATCCCCCGTAAAATACTTTTTATCGGCTGTATAATTCCTTTGATTTCGGCTGCTATAGCAAAGTTTTTCCCTATCGGGATCGTATAACACCTATATTTCGGGTAATTTTTGTCCAGTTTTGTATCTGAAACATTTTACTGACTTTTTTGCATTGTTAAAAAATTATTTTTCAGTTGATTTTGTCCCGCATTTATGTATAATATATAGAGGAAAGCTATAGTTCCACTTCTTTCACAAGATAACATAAGGTCTGACAGTCAGGCTGTTATCCTATTACTATTTTAAGAAAAGAGGTAAATGTAAGATGGCAAAAATTGATTTAACCAAGTACGGCATTACCGGAACCACAGAAATCGTACACAATCCTTCTTATGAAATGTTATTCGAAGAGGAAACAAAACCAGAGCTTGAAGGCTTTGAAAAAGGCCAGGAAAGTGAACTTGGCGCAGTCAACGTTATGACTGGTATCTATACCGGCCGTTCACCTAAAGACAAATTCATCGTTATGGATGAAAACTCCAAAGATACTGTATGGTGGACTTCCGATGAGTACAAAAACGACAATCATCCGGCTTCCCAGGAAGCATGGGACAGCTGTAAAGAGCTTGCTCTGAAAGAGCTCTCCAATAAGAGACTTTTCGTAGTAGACGCTTTCTGCGGCGCTAACCATGACACACGTATGGCTATCCGTTTCATCGTTGAAGTAGCTTGGCAGGCTCATTTCGTAAAGAACATGTTCATCGTTCCTACTGAGGAAGAGCTTGAGAACTTTGAGCCGGATTTCGTAGTATACAACGCATCCAAAGCTAAAGTAGACAACTACAAAGAACTTGGTCTTAACTCTGAGACAGCAGTTCTTTTCAACATCACAAGCCGTGAGCAGGTTATCCTGAACACATGGTACGGCGGAGAAATGAAAAAAGGTATGTTCTCCATGATGAACTACTATCTGCCGCTTAAGGGCATCGCTTCCATGCACTGCTCTGCAAACACAGATATGAACGGAGAAAACACAGCTATCTTCTTCGGACTTTCCGGAACAGGTAAAACAACTCTTTCCACAGACCCGAAACGTCTCCTGATCGGTGATGACGAGCATGGCTGGGATGACAACGGTATCTTCAACTTTGAGGGCGGATGCTACGCAAAAGTTATCAACCTTGACAAAGATTCTGAGCCGGATATCTACAATGCGATCAGACGTAACGCTCTTCTTGAGAACGTTACTCTTGACAAAGACGGAAAGATCGACTTCGATGATAAGAGCGTAACAGAAAACACTCGTGTTTCCTACCCGATCGACCACATCGACAATATCGTTCGTCCGGTTTCCGCAGCTCCTGCAGCTAAGAACGTAATCTTCCTTTCCGCAGATGCTTTCGGCGTACTGCCTCCAGTATCTGTTCTTACACCAGAGCAGACTCAGTACTACTTCCTGTCTGGTTTCACAGCTAAACTTGCTGGTACAGAGCGTGGAATTACTGAGCCTACACCAACCTTCTCCGCTTGCTTCGGACAGGCTTTCCTTGAGCTTCATCCGACAAAATACGCAGAAGAGCTTGTTAAGAAGATGGAAGCAAACGGCGCTAAAGCTTATCTTGTAAACACAGGATGGAACGGCTCCGGAAAACGTATCTCCATCAAAGATACTCGTGGTATCATCGATGCAATCCTTAACGGAGACATCAACAACGCACCGACCAAGACTATTCCGCACTTCAACTTTGAAGTTCCGACAGAGCTTCCGGGCGTTGATACAAACATTCTTGATCCTCGTGACACCTACGCAGACGCTTCTGAGTGGGAAGTAAAAGCAAAAGATCTTGCACAGAGATTCGTTAAGAACTTCGCTAAATACGAAGGAAACGAAGCTGGCAAAGCTCTTGTTGCAGCAGGTCCTCAGGAATAATTCTTATAAGCGGCAAAAAAGGATGTGATTACTCACATCCTTTTTTTGTTACTGTGCAAATCTCTTTAAAATTCCCAGCATCACATTGACTGCTGTATCCATTCCCTCTGCCGTAATATGCTCATATGGTCCATGGAACGCATAGCCGCCTGTTCCAAGATTCGGACAGGGAAGTCCCCGGAAACTGAGCCGTGATCCGTCTGTGCCTCCGCGGATAGGATCTGTATCCGGTTCCATTCCCTGCTCTCTGATGGCATCCTTTGCATAATCTACAAGCTGCATACACGGTTCAATTTTTTCTGCCATATTGCGGTACTGTTCATGGATTTCAAGTCTTACCGTTCCCTGACCATATTTTTCGTTCATAAGCTTTTCAATATGTCTCAGAGTATTTTCTCTTGCCTCAAAAGAAGCTGCGCTGTGATCCCTGACGATATACTGAAGGGTTGCCTTTTCTACAGTGCCTTCCATTTCACAGAGATGGAAAAAGCCTTCATACAGCTCTGTATGCGCAGGAGTTTCCAGTCCCGGAAGCATACTATTGATCTCCATTCCAACAAGCGCTGCATTTACCATTTTGTTTTTGGCTTCGCCCGGATGAATATTAAATCCCGTAATTTTAAATATGGCATCACTGGCATTAAAATTCTCGTATACGATTTCATTTTCGCAGCCGCCGTCTGCCGTATAGGCATACTGCGCTCCAAATCCCGGAATATCCATCTTATCTGCGCCGCTTCCCACCTCTTCATCAGGGGTAAAAGCAATGCATACCTTTCCGTGAGGCATGGTTCCTTTAAGCAGCTCTTCCGCAACTGTCATGATCTCTGCGATCCCGGCCTTGTCATCCGCCCCCAGAAGAGTAGTGCCGTCTGTAGTGATCAGTGTTCTTCCCTTCAATTTCTTAAGATGAGGAAACGTCCGGACAGAAAGTACCTTTCCGCTGTCCCCAAGAACGATATCCTCTCCGCTGTAATTTCTGTGGATCTGTGGATTTACATGCTCTCCGCAAAAATCCGGAGCAGTATCCAGATGGGCAATCAGTCCAATGGCAGGTTTGTCCTCATACCCCGGAGTTGCCGGAATAGATCCGTATACATAACAGTTCTCATCCACTCTTACGTCCTTCACTCCGAGATTTTTCATTTCTTCTGAAAGAACCTCTGCAAGGTCAAACTGGCGTCTGGTACTTGGCGTTGTATTGCTGTTTTCATCACTTGTTGTATGGATTTTTACATAATTCAACAATCTTTCATATGCTCTCATAATCTTCTCCTGTTCTGATGATAAATGTACAGTGCAGCCTTCCGGACAAAAAGCCGCAGTCTTTTTCTGAATAAATCCATTATAATATAAGAATGTTTAAAATACAACGAAGCCTTTTTCTGTTTCTGGCTACTGTTCACGACCTTCACTGTAACTGTTGCTGTTCATTCGTTCCCGATAAGCTGTGTTACTATTCATAACTTTTACTGTACTGTAACTGAGTTTTTTCTCTGTTTGTCATTCCTTCCTTCATGTGGTATACTTGCATCAGTAAGAAATCCTACAATTATCCATATCGGAGGTACAAAATGACAAAAAAGAATCTGATCGTCGGACAGTCCGGCGGCCCTACAGCAGTGATCAACAGCAGTCTTTACGGAGTGGTTTCCGAGGGAATTGCTCATTCTGATGAAATTGGCGAAGTTTACGGTATGGTAAACGGAATCGAAGGCTTTCTTGAGGACAGGATTCTGAATTTCCGTGAAGCTCTGCCAGGCGAACAGCTGGATCATCTGAAACATACACCAGGCGCTTACCTTGGCTCCTGTCGGTATAAACTTCCGGAATCTCTGGAAGATCCGATTTACCCTCTTCTTTTCCAGAAATTTGAAGAACTGAATATCGGCTGGTTCTTCTATATCGGAGGCAACGACTCCATGGACACTGTAAGCAAACTTTCCCGGTATGCTGCTCAGACAGGCAGCTCTATCCGCGTGATCGGCGAACCGAAAACCATTGACAATGACCTTGTTCATACCGATCATACCCCGGGATACGGAAGCGCTGCAAAATATGTAGCGTCAACAGTACGTGAGATCACTCTGGATGCCAGTGTTTATGAAAAAAAATCCGTAACCATCATTGAGATTATGGGACGTCATGCCGGCTGGCTTACTGCTGCCTCTGCCCTTGCCCGTAAATACAAAGGCGACAATCCTTTCTTTATTTATCTCCCGGAAAGCGCTTTTGATACAGAAAAATTCCTCAAAGATGTAGAAAACGCTTTTGAAAAGAACTGTAATGTAGTTGTGTGCGTTTCTGAAGGAATCCATGACGCAGACGGTACCTTTATCTGTGAATATGACAGTTCTGTAGGTACAGATACCTTTGGTCATAAAATGCTTGCAGGCTGCGGAAAATATCTGGAAAATCTGGTTCGTGACCGTCTTGGCGTAAAGGCCCGTTCTGTGGAACTGAATGTAAGTCAGCGCTGCTCTGCTTCTCTTATCTCCGCCGCTGATCAGGAGGAAGCTGTTTCCGCCGGACGTTTCGGCGTTCAGGCTGCTTTAAACGGCGAGACAGGCAAAATGGTTTCCTTTGTACGCTGTCAGGCTGACGACGGCTCCTATAAAATGGAATGTGGACTGGAAGATGTAAATCTGATCTGCAATGAAGAAAAAGAAGTTCCGGCTGAATGGATCACCGAAAACGGTTCTGATGTATCAGAAGAATTTATAAAATATGTGACTCCGCTTGTTCAGGGCAGTGTCAACGTACCTCTGGGAGAGGACGGACTTCCTGTATTTGTTTACAGAAAATAAAAATCACCAGACATCATAAAAGAAGCTGCCGCTGGCAGCTTCTTTTATGATGTCTGTTATTCCGCAAATTCTCTGCGATCTCTCTCTAATTGTTCTTCTACTTCTTTTTGTTTACGCTCTTCTTCTTTTTTCTCATCCCTGCTTTTGGGGAGGATCACATTCAGAAGCACAGCAATGATTGTTGCAAGCACTACCGGAGATTTTCCAAAAATTACCGTAACCCATTCCGGAAAAGTAGAAAGCGCTGCTGTTGCCTGAGAAACACCTACTCCCAGCGCTGCTGCAAGACCTACGATTGAAGAATTGCGGTAATCCATTTCCGCGGAAGCTACCAGTTTCATTCCGGTCATTGCTATAGAAGCAAACACAGAAACCGTTGCTCCTCCAAGCACACACTGAGGAATGGTAGTAAGCAGCGCTGAAAATTTCGGAACAATACCTGCCACAGCAAGAATTACTGCTGCCAGTCCCAGAACACATCGGTTAATAACCTTTGTTGTGGTGACAATACCAACATTCTAACTGTAAGTTGCTGTTGGCAGACATCCAAAGCAGGCGCTTAAAATATTAGTCAGTCCATAAGCCACAATACCATTTTGAAGTTCTCCGTCCTTAGGTGTCCGGTTCATGGCTCCGATCGTAGTTGCAGAGTAATCTCCGATAGCCTGTACAGAGTTAATGGCAAACAGAATTCCAATAGCCACACAAGAAGAAATCTCAAATTCTATACCAAAATGCATAAACTCAGGGAACTGGACTACACCTGCCTCTCCCACACTGGAAAGATTCACCATTCCAAACGGGATCGACACAATATAACCTGCAATAATTCCAATAAGAATAGACGCCAGCTTCCAGATACCTTTTCCAAAATGATTCAGAGCTGTCACCACTGCAAGGGTAAAAAATGCAACTAGCCAGTTCTGCCAGGATCCATAGTTTTCACTTCCCACTCCTCCTGCCATATAGTTAATGGCTGTAGGATACAAAGACAGTCCTATAGTAAACACAACTGTTCCTGTGATCAGAGGCGGAAAAAACACTCGTATCTTTTTTACCAGAAGCCCCATAATAAGGGCCACGATACCACCTACGATCTGCGCGCCAAAAATCGTCGCAACCCCGTATCCTTCCGCAATAGCCTGCATACTTGGCACATAGGCAAAGCTGACTCCCATGATCATGGGAAGTCCTGAGCCAATTGCAAATTTTCCTTTTTTTCCAATAGGAAAAAGCTGGAGTAATGTTGCGAGCCCGGACATGAGCAGAGAAGCCTGTATCAGGATCACACGATCTTCCGAATTCAGACCGCCTGCGGCGGCTCCTGCCACGATAATTGCCGGTGTAACACAGCCGACGATCATTGCAACTACCTGCTGAAGAGCAAGAGGGCAGGCTTCACGCAGCCTGGGTATCCCATCCAGCTCAAAAATACTCCCTCGTTTCATAAAAACCTCCCGTTTCTTTTCTCATATGTCTGAGATTGTTTTGTTTATTATACCAGACAAAATATACAAAAACAATTAGTTTGACTAAAAGTTTTTGTATTAAATATCACCAAAAAACAGAAGAGATTTTTGTGTACTTTTTTAGCAAACATTCTTTTCCCTGTAAAAAGCCATCTGAATATTCTGATTAAGTCAGCAGCTCAAAGGTGTGATACAGATCTATTCTTCCATATCCCCATTCCGGATTCGGATACTGCATATCTTCTTCTCTGACTGCTCCTCTTCTCAAATAATTTTTTACACTGTTCCCGGAAAAAAACGGCTCATTGCCGCGAATAATGGCCCATTCAAATAACAGAGCTGCAATGCCTGAGGTCTGCGCAGCTGCAAGACTTGTTCCCGATGCCTGTGTGTATCTTCCTGCCGGCCCTGAAGCGGCAGTTTGCATATCCACCCCGGGCGCTGCAAAATCAGGCTTTACTACATTGTCTGTGTTATAGCCTCTGCTGGCTTTGCTGTAAAGGCTGTTATCTCTGTACTGATAAGCAGTCACAGTCATTCCGTTTGCTGCGTCTCCCGGCGCAGTTACTGTATACTCCGGAGAGGATCCCAAAAAATAAGTTTCCTCTGATATCATCCCCTGTACCGGAAGCCAGACATGAAATCTTGCAGAACTATTCAGCCTTCCTGAAATTTCCAGTTTCCAGATCCCCTCCGCAGGATGAAGGAAGCGAAAAAAGATCAGCGTGTTTCCGGATCTTCTTTCTATTGGAACATAGTTTACCATCACCCTTGTTTCCACAAATACAAAGGACAGCTCCTGTGTTCCATATTTTAGAGCGCTGCTTACCGGCAGCCTCTCCCCTGTGGGAGACTGAATGGTTACATTATAAAAATCAGGCGCCTCTCCCCAGAATTCCATAGAAAATCCATGCATGGCCTCCTTTTCCCCTACTCTCACTTCCAGAACATCAGAAGTATTTTTGTCATCCAGAAGCCCCATATAATGACGTCTTGCCAGACCTTCATTTCCCGCTGCCACAGACACACAGTTCTGCGTAAAATCAGCAATACTGCTGATATATTGACTTAAAGGCCCGTCTCCTTTGTGGGATCCCTGGCTGCTTCCCAGACCCACGCACATGGACAGAGGCTTCTGATGATGCAGGGCGCATTTTATCGCATAGGAAAGCCCCAGCATAATATCATCCTCCTGAAACACCTCAGCCTCAGGAGAAATCAAATACAAATCCCTGAGATATTCTTTTGCAGGCTTCAGTTTTACAATTACCAGTTCCGCCTCCGGCGCTGCCCCGGAAACGCCTTCTCTCAGATCTCTGTTTCCGGCTGCTATCGAAGCAAGCCGTGTTCCGTGTCCGTTGGTATCTGTAGAAGGAACAATCTCCTGCGGATTTTCAGACTGTAACGCCCTGTTGATCTCTTCCCGGGTAAAAACCTGTCCATAGGGCACTTCCTCCGATTTTCCTGAAGGCAGGCTCTGATCCCAGATACTTACGATCCGGCTCTGATCTCCATTTCGAAATGCCGGATGAGTGTAATCTATCCCGGAATCAATGATCGCGATCAATGTTCCGGCTCCTCTCAGTTTCAGGTATGGATGCTCATGAAGCCGATTGATACCCGAAGCATTCAGACTTCCCTGATCCATATATGTATAACACTTGGGAATGGAAAAATACGAATAGCTGTTGATCACGGATTCCGGTACCTGAGAAGCCGGTATATAAAGAACTCCAAAAAGTTCATTGATGATCTGAAAGCTTCTGTCTGATTCATAGCTGACATTCCCGTCCACATTGCGGTTATACCGGACAATAAAATTCTGATAGCTTTCATTCTGGGCAGGAACCATTTTTGTTTCAACAGACATTTTCTTTTTTTCTTCAAACTGAGGAATTCCCCCTTCCAGTTCCTCTGAAAAAGGCAATCTTGTTTCCTCCACAGTCAAATTTTTTTCTTCTGTCCAGAGCCCCGGTTCATAGTCTTCTTTTTTCAGCATAGCTTCTCCAAAGCACTTTTTATCAGACTATGCTGCTGTTCTGACAATATGCGCAAAAAGCTCCCGCAGATTTCTCTGCGGAAGCCTTTTTACACACGTTATCAACCCTGGTTCAATACAGAACGAACATGTTCTACTTCTTCTCTGGTTGCCTTTGCAGCCGGAACATAATATCCCTTTGTGCGGGCGATTTTATAAATCTCTTCCTGAGACATCTCGCACTGGTTACGGATCTGTTTCAGAGTCTGTTTCAGTTCAGGATTCTCTGTCTGAGGGATCATTTCGCCATAACGTACAAGTTCTCCGTTAATGCCTGCCAGGGTATCTGCTACCATCGCTTTTTCATTCATCTGTGCCACCTCCTACTGTAAAAACTGCATAAGCTGCTGCTTTGTCTGCTGTGCGGACTGCGCGGATTTCTGGAAAAACTGTTTTACTTCCATATCTTCCGCTTTCTGTGCATAGTCCTGCATTTTACAGTGTGTGGTTTCAAATCCGCCGATCAGATGACGCAGATTCTGTAAATCAAGTTCTGAAATATCTGTCATGATACTACCTCCTCAATGTTATTTTACAAAAGATAGTATCTCAGAAAATCATGGTTTTATTCACCGATCAGCCAGTTGTACATTTCCTCATACTGGCTTGCAGAATGTCCCCAGGAGAAATCCGCAGCCATAGCCCGGTCTACCAGTTTGTTCCATTCTCTCTTGTTGTCGTAGAATACTCTCTCGGCATTTCTCACAGTATCCATCATCTCATGGGCATTGTAGTTTCGGAAGCTGAATCCGGTTCCTGTTCCCTCAAACTCATTGTAAGGCTGAACCGTATCCTTAAGTCCGCCTGTCTCGCGAACGATCGGCAGGGTTCCGTAACGAAGGCTCATCAGCTGGCTGAGACCGCAGGGCTCAAACAGAGAAGGCATCAGGAACGCATCTGACGCTGCATAAATACGGTGGGACATCGGCTCGTCATAGTAGATCTGGGCAGAAACCTTTCCGTGATACTTCCAGTCAAAATGACGGAACATATTTTCGTAACGCTCATCTCCGGTTCCAAGGATCACAAACTGAACTGCATCCTGGCACATTTCATCCATCACATAAGCAATAAGGTCAAAGCCTTTCTGGTCTGTAAGACGAGAGACGATTCCGATCATCATTACCTTCGGGTCAACCTCCAGTCCCAGGTCTTTCTGAAGCTGAAGTTTATTTTTTACTTTTTCCTTGCGGAAATTCCGGGCATTATAAGTCTGTGTGATAAAAGGATCTGTTTCCGGATTAAACACATCATAATCAATTCCGTTGACAATTCCTCTGAGGCTGTTGGAACGGGCGCACATCAGCCCATCCAGACCTTCTCCGTAAAACGGTGTCTTGATCTCTTCCGCATATGTATTACTTACCGTTGTTACAGCGTCCGCAAAAACAATTCCGCCTTTCAGGAAATTGGCATCTCTGTAAGCTTCCAGTTTATCCGGAGCAAAATAATAATCGGACAGACCTGTGATTTCTTTTACAGTTTTTACATCCCATACACCCTGGAATTTCAGGTTGTGAATAGTCATAACTGTACGGATTCCTCTGAAAAACTCATTCTGCTGGAAAGAGTCATGAAGATACACAGGAACAAGGCCGGTCTGCCAATCGTGACAGTGGATCACATCCGGGCGGAAACCGATTACAGGAAGGACGGAAAGGACTGCCTTTGAGAAAAATGCAAATTTTTCCAGATCCCACGGAGCGCTGTCATATGGCTTTGGTCCGCTGAAATAATATTCATTGTCAATAAAGTAAAACTGAATCCCCTCATACTGCATCTGCATGATACCCACATAACAGTTCTTAAAGCCAAGATCCATATAAAAATGGGTCACATATTCCATTTTATCTTTCCATTCCTGTTTCATGCAGGCATATTTCGGAAGTATAACACGGATATCAAAATAGCGTTTATCAAAATATTTCGGAAGCGCCCCCGCTACATCTGCCAAACCTCCTGTTTTAATAAACGGTACTGCCTCTGATGTTGCAAATAAAATCCTTTTCATCTGTAAATACCCCTCCTTAATGACTTGAAGTTATTTTTATTATACTCCAACTCACTTCTATTTAAAAGAGTGTTTTTTGTATTCCAGCCGAATCTTATCTGCGATCAGAGCAATAAATTCTGAGTTGGTAGGCTTGCCTTTTCCTGTGCTTACCGTATATCCGAACAGCTCGTCAATGGTATCCATTTTTCCTCTGCTCCACGCCACTTCTATGGCATGACGGATAGCGCGTTCCACCCGGCTTGGCGTTGTCTGATGTTTCTTTGCAATGGTGGGATACAGAACCTTGGTAATGGAATTCAGCATTTCCATATCATTAACTGCCAGAATAATGGCGTCTCTCAGATACTGATATCCTTTAATATGCGCAGGAACCCCGATCTCATGGATAATATTTGTCACATCTCCCTCCAGATTATGAGTTCCGTAATCTGCCTTTTCTTCCTGCACTGCCTGACGGAGCAGCGGCTCACGGTTCCTTCTGTCTCCGGAGCGGCGCAGATGCTTGATCCTGTTCAGAAGCACCTGGTTGTCAAAGGGCTTCAGCATATAGTAGTCTGCTCCCAGATTAAATGCATCTTCTGTGATCCTCTCCTGTCCCACTGCCGATACTACAATAAAAGACGGCAGTTTCTTTACCGTCTGGTCATGGCTGCACTTCTCCATAACAGTCAGTCCGTCCATCTTCGGCATGATAATATCCAGAATGACTACATCCGGCTCTTTTTCCCTGATGATATTACAAATTTCCTCTCCGTTGTGCGCTTTCCCCACCAGTTTTAGATCATGATCTTCTTCAATCATTCTCCCCAGTACTTCTACCATTTTCTCGTTATCATCTGCAACTGCTACATTTAGTTTCTCCATAAGACCAATTCCCTCCTCATTTTTCACAGCCGCCCTTCCACAGCTGTGGTGAATTTTCGTTTTCTCTTTCATGTCACAGCTATTATAGTAGAACATCACAGGCGAAATCAAGCCGAAACTGGGTGAAATGCCGGTTTTTCTTTCGCCTTCTTTCGAGATTTAAGTACATTTTACCTCATAAAACCACATTCTCTCCTGGATTTAAATCCTGGTTTTGTGCAGTTTTATGAGGGTTTCCGCTGTTCTGACCTGTTTTTACATTTTTCTGCATTTCCTGCAAAAACTGGTTTTACAATCTGATTCTGTGTCTGTTTTTCTGAAACATTTATTACCCTTTTATATTTTCCAGCATGGTTTCCGCAAAAATCCCATATCCGCTTGTTGAGTCCTGTACAAATACATGAGTTACTGCCCCGGCAAATTTCCCGTTCTGAAGTACAGGACTTCCGCTCATTCCCTGAACAATCCCGCCTGTGATCTCCAAAAGTTCCGGATCTGTCACATGAATCACAAAGCTTTTGTTCGTGTCTTCATGGTTCATGTCAATCCTGGTGATTTCCGCATCATATTCCTTTACGCTTCCGTTCACACAGCAGAGAATGGATGCCGGTCCCACTTCCAACTCCTGCTTATAAGCTACTTCTGTTTTTTTCATGGGGATTCCGGCTCTTCTGTCATAAAAGGAACCATAAATACCGTTTTTGCTGTTTGTGTCAACAGCGCCTATGATCCGCCCGGGCTCATACCGTATCAGCCCTGAAAGCTCTCCCGGACTTCCGCTCTGTCCTTTCTGCACTCCAAGGATCTCTGCCTGGTATAAAGCGCCTTTACTGATGTGAAGAAGCTCCCCGGTATCCACATCACTGATTCCATGGCCCAGAGCGCCGTAGCGGCCTTTTTCATCCACACAGGTAAGAGTTCCGATACCCTGAGTATTGTCACGTACCCAGATACCCAGTTTATATTCTCCTCCGGTGTCTTTTACAGGAGTCAGTGACACCGGAATTTTCTCTCCGTTCCTTATGACGTCAAGAGTCACATCATCTCCGTCCAGAACTTCCAGATCCTCCATCAGATCTTTTTTGTCCGTTACCTTCTGTTCATTAAATGCCACAATGTAATCTCCGGGTCTGACAATATTTTTTGCCGGCTCCCTGGCAGTTCCTCCCTCACACAGAATCTCTCCTGTATCAATGATCAGAACGCCCTCTGTTTCCATATAAATTCCCACAGTGCTTCCGCTTACATACACAGAGCTGCTTTCTGTAGGAGTCACTTTAATATCCTTAAATGGTATCATTCCCAAAAGTCTGCAGGGAAGCAGGTAACTGCCCTCACCGGACACAGTGATCGCATCATCAAATTCCAGCAGCGGATGCTCCAGAAGCTTCTGCACCTCCCGGGCGCTGCTCTCTGACACATGTATCTCATCAGGAACCTTGCGGTCCATATAACGGTATCCCAGCCAGCTCATAGCAAGTACATCCAGCCCAAGACACCAGAAAAGAAATTTTCTGTATCTTCCTCTTCTGTTCATTCTGTCACATCCTTTCGCATAATAAAAAAGAGAGAACAACCTCTTCTGTCATCCTCTCTTATTATGCGGTGAATGTTTCTATTTCACTCTTGTATTTTTATGTACCTGTGCCAATTCTTTCATTTCCATTGCATTTTTGAGAACAGCATCTGTGATCTCAGCTCCGCCCAGAAGTCTGGCAAGCTCACGGACTGCTTCCTTTTCTCCAAGAGGATGGATCTCCGTGATCGTCTCACTTTCCTTCTGATGCTTTTCGATCTCAAAATGAGTATCTGCCATTGCGGCGATCTGAGGAAGGTGCGTAATACACAGAACCTGATGGCAGCTTCCGATCACAGCCATTTTTTCTGATACTTTCTGAGCAGTTCTTCCGCTGATACCTGTATCGATCTCATCAAAAATCAACGTTTCTATCTGATCTCTGTCTGCAAGAATAGCCTTGATGGCAAGCATGATCCTGGACAGCTCACCGCCGGAAACAATTCTTCCCAGAGGCTTCACACTCTCGCCGGGATTTGTGGAAATTTCATATTCAATGCTGTCATATCCGTTATCTGTAAATTCCTGCTTTCTCTGAAAATCAATGCGGAATTTAACATCAAGAAAATTCAGGTCACGCAGACCTTCAATGATCTTTTCTGTTAAGGTTTTACTGTAGTCTTTCCTGATTTCTGACAAAACATACGAATCTTTTTCCAGCTGCTCTTCTGCTTTTTTCAGATTTCTCTGAGCTTCCAGGAAATTTTCCTCATGTCTGGCAAGTTTTTCCAGTTTTTGCTGCTGTGTATTCTGGTATTCCAGGATATCCTCTATGGTGCGTCCGTACTTTGCTTTCAGCCCGTTGATCTGATCCAGACGTTTCTCTGTCTCATAAAAGGTTTCATCATCAAAGCTCAAATCCTCCACATAAGAGGAAAGTTCCCTGTTAAAGTCATTGAGAAGCCCGTCAATCTCCTGAAGAGTTTCTGCCATAGATTCCAGCTGAGTATCGTACTCTGTAACCCTGGAAAGCTCCCTGACTCCGGTTCCCACTGCTTCTCCTGCTCCCTGTCCCGAATCATACCCTGTAAGACTGTGAACGCTCTGAAGGGTTTCAAGAATCAGCTTTCCATTGTTCAGTTTACGATAAAGCGTTTCCAGTTCTTCATCCTCGCCCAAAAGCAGGTGTGCCTTCTCGATCTCACTGATCTCAAATTCCAGAAACGCCTTTTCCCGGTTTCTCTGTTCTTCATCTGTATCCAGCTCTTTCAGAGCCTTCATACATTTCTGGTATTCCCTGTAAGACTGTCTCACAGTTTCTTTTGCCGGCCGTATCTTTTCTCTTCCATATGCGTCCAGGATCTCCAGCTGTTTGTCCTGATACAGAAGGGACTGATGCTCATGCTGACCGTGTATATCCAGAAGACATTCTGCCGCCGCCTTCATCTGACCTACCGTACAGGTTTCGCCGTTGATCTTGTTAATGCTTCTTCCATCCGTAATCTTTCGTGAAAGAAGAACCTGTCCCTCTTCTGTAAAAACTCCAAGAGAATTGAGAGCCGCCTCTGCTTTTTTATTTTCTACCTGGAACAAAAGCTCCACCAGCGCGCTGGAAGCGCCTGTACGGATCATATCTCTGGCAGTCCGTCCCCCAAGGATCAGCTGCATGGACCCAAGAAGAACCGACTTTCCTGCTCCTGTCTCTCCTGTAAGAATATTAAGCCCCGGACCGAATTCTACCTCAATGTCCTCGATCAGAGCAAGATTTTTTACATGCAGATGAATTAACATTTTCTCGCCTTCCTATTTCTGCAATATACTTTTTAAACGTTCTGCCACACTGGAAGCCTCCTCCAGTGTTCTGGCCACACACATAACGGTATCGTCGCCTGCAATACTTCCCAGGATTTCCTCCCAGTTCAGAGCATCCAACGCTGCCGCCACGCCCATTGCCATACCGGGAACTGTGCGGATCACCAGAATGTTCTGTCCCTGATCAATGGTAAGAAGAGCATCATGAAGCACTCTGGTATATTTTTCTCCCAGTTCTGTAGGAAGCTCCTGCAGGATCACATAACGGGATTTTCCGTCTTTTCCTGTTACCTTCATCATTTTAAGGGCGCGGATATCTCTTGACACCGTTGCCTGTGTAACCTTGAATCCCGCCTCATTAAGACGGGACGCAAGCTCTTCCTGCGTATCAATATCATACTGCTGGATCAGTTCCTTTATTTTTTCATGTCTTGCTACCTTCACAATATACCTCCGTCCGGTGCCTTAATTATCGCGCATTTTCTGCCTCAGCACTTCTACAAAGCTTAAATGGTTCAGTTTCAGTATCCGGCAGCTTACTGAAGCCTTTTTTATTATAATTTTATCTCCGGTCACCATTGGGATCACCGTGTCTCCGTCAAAAGAAGCCAGACCTTTTTCTTCATTCTGTCTTCTTCCCTCACCAATCTCCACTGTGATCACATCCTCTGCCGGAAAAATAATACTTCTTGTATTCATGGTATGGGGCGCAATGGGGGTCATCAGAGTCATAGACGCATCCGGAGACACTACCGGTCCTCCGCAGGACAGACTGTAGCCCGTAGATCCCGTAGGCGTGGAAATAATGATACCGTCTGCATTATAAGAATTCAGATATTCGTTATTTACATAATTTTTAAAACGGACTACCCTTAACGGTCCTTCTCTGCAGATCACAATATCGTTAAGCGCCACATCCTCGCCAATGACCTTCCCGTTTCTCACCACACTGCCGGTGAGCATCATCCGCTCTTCAATCTCGTAATCATCTGCCATCAGCTGATCCAGAGACGGATAAATGGAATTTTTGTCCACCTCTGCCAGAAATCCCAGGGTTCCCAGATTCATTCCCAGAAGAGGGATCTCTCTGTGCACCACATCTCTCGCCGCCTGGAGAAGAGTTCCGTCTCCGCCCAGCACAAGGATACACTGAGTTCCCTCAGGAATCAGATCCGGATCCGTGTAGTGGAATTTTCCTTTCTGTTTGAGTTCTGCCTGCTGTACCCTGCATTCTTTTCCATGAGAAGTAAGATAGGTCTCTATTTCCTCAGTCAGTTTAAAATCTCTGTCCTTGGCATTGTTTGTAATAATATAAAACCTGTCCATAGTATCCCTTCCCTAATCCAGCTGGTCGTGTGCCTGACGCACAACAGCCTCCGGTTCCACTTCCAGAGCAGACTCTGTCAGAGTTCCCTCCGGCTGCTTTTTCAGATGAAGAAGATATTCAATATTTCCTTCCGGTCCCTTAATAGGTGAAAAAGAAAGATGACGCGGTTCAAGAGAAATGGACTGCGCATATGCGATCACTTTTTCGATAACCTCAAGGTGTACTGCCGGATCGCGGACAACACCTTTTTTTCCAACCTTTTCTCTGCCTGCCTCAAACTGCGGCTTGATCAGACACACAATCTCTCCGTTCTCCGTAAGAAGATTTCTGACCGGAAGCAGAACTTTGGTAAGGGAAATAAAGGACACATCAATGGAAGAAAAATCTGCCGGCTCCTGAAGATCTTCCGGAACCACATACCTGATGTTTGTTTTTTCCATGCACACTACACGGGGATCGTTGCGAAGCTTCCAGTCAAGCTGTCCGTATCCCACATCAATGGAATAAACCTTTACTGCTCCGTTCTGAAGCATACAGTCTGTAAATCCTCCGGTGGAAGCTCCCACATCCATGCAGACTTTTTTGTCAAGAGTTACATCAAAATGATTCATGGCCTTTTCCAGCTTCAGCCCTCCGCGGCTTACATAAGGAAGGGTATTTCCCCTTACCTCAATCTTAACCGTTTCCTGAAACATGGTTCCTGCCTTGTCTTCTTTCTGTCCGTCCACGTATACATCCCCGGACATAATATATGCCTTTGCTTTTTCTCTGGATGGCGCCAGGGCCCGTTCCACCATCAAAAGGTCAAGTCGTTTCTTCATTTCTGCTCCTTATACCCGTCCTCTTCTGATTTTTCTTCCTTTAATTCATTTTCTATGGCGCTGAAGATTTCTGCCGGAGACAGACCGATCTTAGCTCTCAGACTGTCAACCTCTCCATGCTCCACAAAGCGGTTCCAGATAGCAATGGGAAGTACCCTCGCCTCCGGATGACAGGCTTCCATATAAGCTGCCACATGTTCGCCAAAACCGCCGTTTTTTACATTTTCCTCCACAGTTACAAAAAGGCTGTGATCCTTTGCCAGCTCATCCAGAAGGGTGGTATCCAGAGGCTTGACAAATCTTGCGTTTACAAAGGTTGGATTCTCACCTTTTGCCTTCATTTGCCTGTAAACCTGCTCGCACACTGCAGTCATACTTCCCACTGACAGGATCGCTGTTTTTTCTCCCCGGTAAAGAACCTCACTTTTTCCATACTGGATGGGACTCTGAAACTCTTCCAGCCCCTGATATGCGCTTCCTCTTGGATAACGGATCGCACAGGGACCTGACATATATGAGGAAAATTCCAGCATTTTTGAAAGCTCCCATGCATTTTTGGGTGCCATCACCGTCATATTTGGTATCATGGTCATATATGACAGGTCAAAGCATCCCTGATGAGTTTCTCCGTCAGCGCCTACAAGTCCTGCCCGGTCAATGGCAAAGATCACATGCAGATTCTGCATACACACATCATGCAGGATCTGATCCACTGCCCTCTGTAAAAAGGATGAATAAATAGCCACCACCGGGATCATGCCGCCCAGGGCAAGACCTGCTGCAAACGACACTGCATGTTCTTCCGCAATTCCCACATCAAAAAAACGGTCCGGAAATTCCTGTCCGAATTTTTTTAGTCCGGTTCCCTCAGGCATTGCCGCAGTGATCCCCACCAGCTTTTTCTGCTCTTTTCCCAGAGCTGTCACAGTGTCTGCAAAAACGTCTGTATAGGTAAGACTTTTCTTTACTGACAAAGGTTTTCCTGTTTTTATGTCAAAAGGACCTGTCCCGTGGAAACGGTCCGGATGAACACAGGCCGGCGTATAACCTCTTCCCTTTTCTGTGAGAACATGGACGATCACCGGACCTTCTACTCGTTTTGCCTCATTAAAAAGCCGCATCATCTGGCGCATATTATGTCCGTCAACCGGCCCCAGATAGGTAATCCCCATATTTTCAAACAGCATTCCCGGAATGATCAGCTGCTTGATGCTGCTTTTGGTTTTTCGCATGGTGTCCACAATGGCCGGACCTATTTTCGGAACCTTTTTCAGTGTTTTTGTCACATTGATCTTCATTCCTGTATAGGACTCTGCTGTGCGCAAAGCACTTAAATAGGAAGACATTCCTCCTACATTTTTTGATATGGACATATTGTTGTCATTGAGTACAATAATAAAATTTGTTTTCAGCTCTGCCGCATTGTTCATGGCCTCATACGCCATTCCTCCTGTGAGAGCGCCGTCGCCGATCACAGATACCACCCGGTAATTCTGTCCCAGAAGATCTCTGGCTCTCACATACCCCAGACCTGCCGAAATGGAATTGGAGCTGTGACCTGCATCAAAAGCATCACAGTCGCTTTCCTTTCTTTTTGGAAAACCGCTCATGCCGCCTTCCTGCCTGAGCTTTGCAAAGCCTTCCTTTCTTCCTGTCAGGATCTTATGTGTATATGCCTGATGTCCCACATCCCATATGATCCGATCCTGAGGAAGATCCAGCACATTATGAAGGGCAAGAGTCAGCTCCACCGCTCCCAGGTTTGACGCAAGATGTCCGCCTGTACGGCTGACCGATTCAATTAAAAACTGTCTGATTTCTTCTGCCAGAAGCGGAAAATCCGCCAGGGCGATCTTATGAATATCATTGGGCTTATTGATCTTTTCCAACATCCTTCGTGTCCCTCTCTTACTTCCTGCGCCCTGCCATTTCCCTGATCAGAGCTGTCAGGAATTCATTTTTTCTATTCAGCTTTTCCAGAGAAAACACCGCGCTTTCAGAAAGCGTTTCCACCTGTCTGGACGCCTCCTCTGTACCGAAAAGTGTCACATATGTAACCTTATTATTCTTTTCGTCGCTGTGGACCGGCTTGCCAAGTTCTTCGCTTGTAGATGTCACGTCAAGAATATCGTCGCGGATCTGAAAAGCCAGTCCGATATCTGATGCAGCACTTTCTACAAGAGCAAGCTCCTGTTCATCTGCGCCGCCCAGAACTGCCCCTGCCATCATGGAAGCTTCCAGAAGAGCAGAGGTTTTATGTTTGTAAATATAATCCAGCATATCCTTGCTCAAGGGCTTGCCGTCATTTTCCACATCCACACTCTGTCCGCCCAGCATACCGGAAATTCCTGTCTTTTCTGCCATGATACGAAGAGCCTGTATCACACGAGAGTCTCCCGGAGCATGGTCAAAAGCCCGGAACATGGTTTCATAGGCATAATTTAAAAGAGCTGCCCCTCCCAGGATTCCCATGGCTTCCCCATATACCCTGTGAGCGGTCAGACGCCCTCTTCTGTAATCATCATTATCAATTGCCGGAAGATCATCATGAATCAGTGAATGGGTATGAATCATCTCGATTCCTGCCATAAAAGGCTCCGCAAGAGCCTCATCTCCGCCAAAAAGCCGGCAGCACTCCAGAAGAAGCACAGGGCGCAGACGCTTGCCGCCTGCACACATACTGTAATTCATTGTTTCTGCCATGGTTCTGGCAAAGCCTTTCTCTTCCGGAAGCCAGCGGCGGATCACTTCTTCTGCATGATCTGTCCGTTTTTTCAGTTCATCCTTAAAATTCCCGTAATGTTCCATCTTCATCCATCTGGAGCATCTTTTTTTCTACTGTGTCCAGTTTTTCGCTGCAGTATTTTAAAAGCTCCATTCCTTCTTTATAAAAACGGAACGAATCTTCCAGAGAGGTTTCACTGTCCTCCAGCCTTTCTGCCAGTTCTCCCAGCTTTTCAAAGGCTTCCTCCAGGGTCTTCTCTTTCTGGAGATCCGTTTCCTGGTTAATCGTCTCTGTCATGTTTCCCATGTTTCCTTTCTGATTCCTGTGACCGCAGCTTCGATCACACCGTCTGTCACAGAAATCTCCAGCCGGTCTCCCGGCTTTATGCCCGCCGTTGTTTTTACTGCCCTGCTCTGGCTGTCCGACACAAAAGCATACCCCTGACTAAGCTTGCCAAGGGGCGAAAGTCCTTTATAGCGTTCCAGATAAAGTCCCAGAACATGACGTTTTTCCTGAAGTTTCCACTTCATTGCCTCTCTGAGTGCATCCTCATAATCCAAAAGCGCCTGTCTTCTGTCTCTCAATCTGCTTTCCGGGCTTAAATACTGAAATCTCATCTGAATCTGATCCAGACGTAAACGCTCCAGATTTAATTTTGCATTCATCCCTCTATTCAGACGTTCCCGGAAACCGGCAGCATTCTCCACCAGTTTCCCATACTGAGCCACAGCCAGCTCTGCTGCTGCCGACGGCGTGGGCGCTCTTAAATCCGCCACAAAATCTGCAATGGTAAAATCGGTTTCATGACCTACCGCTGAGATCACAGGAGTTCTGCAGTCAAAAATAGCACGGGCTACTTTTTCTTCATTAAAGGCCCAGAGATCCTCTATGGAACCTCCGCCCCTTCCTACGATCATCACATCCACGCCGGCTTCATCCAGCATACGGATTCCCTTTACAATACTGTCCGCAGCGCCTTCTCCCTGTACCAGTGCCGGGTAGAGAATGATCTGGACATAAGGATTCCTTCTCAGAGAAATGTTACGGATATCCTGTACAGCCGCTCCTGTCGGCGCAGTTACCACGCCCAGTCTTCGGACAAATTTCGGAATGGGCTGTTTATATTCCTCGGCAAACATTCCCATTTCTTCCAGTTCTCTTTTCAGAGCAAGAAAACGTTCGTACAGAACGCCTTCTCCCTCCTGAGTGATTTCCTTTGCATAAAGCTGATAACGTCCGTCTCTCTCGTAAACGTCCACAGCTCCGCCCACTACCACCTGATCTCCGTCTTTCATTCGAAATGCCAGTCCACGCCTGTGTCCGGCAAACATCACACAGGAAAGCACTCCTGTTTCATCTTTCAGAGAAAAATAAATATGTCCGCTGGGGTGATATTTACAGTTGGAAACCTCACCCTTTACATACACCTTTTTCAGGACAAAATCCTGCAGGAACATATTCTTCACATAGCGGTTGACCTGACCTACGGAATAAACTCTTTTCATTTTCAGTTCTTGCTTTCTTCAGATGACGGATGTTCCTTTTTTTTCTGATTTTTGCTGGATCTGATAATGATCTTTGCCTGATGGGAAGGACGCTGTGTTCTGCGTACAGGACCGCCCTCTTTCTTTCCGCTTGCAATCTTTCCAAGGATTCCGTTTACAAAGGAACCGGAATCTTCTCCTCCAAAAAGCTTGGCAAGTTCTACTGCCTCATTGATGGCAACCCCTACCGGAATCTCCTCATCAAATTTCATCTCATAAAAAGCAAGGCGGAGAGCAGTCAGGTCAACCCTGTTCATTCTGCTTGTCTTCCATCCCTGGCTGTATTCATTTAATTCCTGATCGATTTCTTCAATATGTGCAAGAATATCATCGTATTTCTGCTTCATGACAACCTGTTCTTCTTCTGTCAGTTCCTCCAGGCTGTCAAAATAAAGAGAAAGCTGCTCCGGCATTTCTCCCTCTTCATTAAACTGTGTCATAAACAGCAGTTTAAAAATATGTTCTCTCTGTTCGTGTCTTCGCATAATTCCTCCTCATATAGAAAAAAGGAAAGGGTTACTTTCCTTTTTCGTTCTCCATATCTACACCAGCAATGCGGATATTTACATCTGCAACCTCAAGGCCTGTCATATTCTCAATAGATGTCTTTACCTTGTCCTGAACCTTCCGGCTGATGTCCAGAATATTTTTTCCGAAATCAATATTCAGTGTCAGATCCACTGTGACAACGCCTTCCAGAACAGTAACCTTCACGCCCTTGGACAGGTTTTTCATTCCAAGCTTGCTTACCAGCTCATTTGTGATGTTTCCACCCATGGATGCAACACCTTCAACTTCTGTAGCCGCAAGTCCCGCAATGATCGTCACCACTTCATCTGCGATCTTTACTTCACCGATACCTCCTACATCCTGTATTTTATAGGTTGTTCTTTTTTCTGCCATAATAACTCCTCCTAAGGATTCAGAATCAGATACTGCGGTTTGGGAACAGACTTTTTAAATGTTTCCTCTGTCCCTGTTAATAAGCTTAGTATATCAAATTTTCACAGAAAATAAAAGCATTTATTATTTATTTCATATCTGTTCTTCCGACAAATACAGGATTATTTCTTATTTACTGAACTCTGTCAGAACAAGGTCCGGATTACGATCCTGAGTCATACCTACGCTCCATGCATTTACAAACAGAAGCAGTGGATTTCCTTTCAGGTCTGTTACCTTTTTCATATCTGAAGTTCCTGTGATCTTAGCCACATCCACCTCATCCTTATTTGCGATCCAGCGTATATGCTCATAGGGAAGATTTTCCAGGCGAATCTCCACATTATATTCATTTTCCAGACGGTATTTCAGAACATCAAACTGCAGAACGCCCACAACGCCCACTATGATTTCCTCCATTCCGGTATTAAACTCCTGGAAAATCTGGATTGCACCCTCCTGGGCGATCTGATTGATTCCCTTTACAAACTGCTTTCTTTTCATGGTATCGATCTGACGGACACGGGCAAAATGCTCCGGCGCAAAAGTAGGGATTCCCTCAAAAGCAAACTTTCTGCCCGGAGAGCAGATGGTATCTCCAATGGAAAAAATACCCGGGTCAAACACACCGATAATATCTCCCGCATATGCTTCTTCCACTACATGACGGGATTCTGCCATCATCTGCTGTGGCTGAAGAAGGCGCATTTTTTTGTCGCCCTGCACATGATACACTTCCTGAGAAGCGTCAAACTTACCGGAGCAGATACGCATAAACGCAATCCTGTCACGATGAGCCTTGTTCATATTTGCCTGGATCTTAAACACAAAGGCAGAAAAATCATCAGACATGGGATCAATTTCTTCATCATCTGCAATACGTGGAAGCGGAGAGCTTGTCATGGACAGGAAATGCTCCAGAAAAGTTTCCACACCAAAGTTTGTCAGCGCAGAACCGAAAAATATCGGAGTCAGTTCTCCCTTGCTTACCAGTTCCTGATCAAAATCTGCACTTGCTCCGTCCAGAAGCTCAATTTCTTCCATCAAC
The DNA here is from genome assembly GCF_028767025.1 of Blautia sp. XA-2221. GTDB lineage: Bacteria > Bacillota > Clostridia > Lachnospirales > Lachnospiraceae > Blautia_A. The sequence goes on along the minus strand of NZ_JAJQXX010000010.1, from coordinate 17,382 downwards.
TGGTCCTTCTGATCCGCATCTACGATCTCATCAAGGCGTGCGTCGTCAATATCGATCTCCTCAATGACTCCCTCTTTTGTTCCCTTTTGTGTATCGGAAAAAGTCAGCACCTTATGGGTGTTTCTGTCATAAACACCGCGGAATTTTTTTCCGGAGCCAATGGGCCAGTTAATGGGGCAGGTTGCAATTCCCAGTTCCTTTTCAATCTCATCCAGAAGATCAAAGGTATCGTTTGCATCCCTGTCCATTTTATTGATAAATGTAAAGATCGGAATATGGCGCATTACACAGACTTTGAACAGTTTTCTTGTCTGGGCCTCCACACCCTTGCTTCCGTCAATGACCATAACAGCGGAATCTGCTGCCATCAGGGTACGGTAGGTATCTTCTGAGAAGTCCTGATGCCCCGGTGTATCCAGGATATTGATGCAGTAACCGTCATAATGGAACTGGAGTACAGAAGAGGTTACGGAAATACCTCTCTCTTTCTCGATTTCCATCCAGTCAGATACCGCATGGCGGGATGTTGCCTTTCCCTTTACGCTTCCTGCCAGATTGATGGCACCTCCGTAAAGAAGGAATTTCTCTGTCAGTGTTGTCTTACCGGCATCCGGGTGGGAAATAATGGCAAAGGTTCTTCTTTTTTCTATCTCTTTCGCATACTTGGACACGTTTAAGCCTCCTGTTTTCTATTCATACAATCTCATAACATACTCACACATTCTAGTATACAAAAGCCTGCACTGTCAAGAGCAATCGGACAGGAAAAATCCCCTCTCCCTGCCGGAAGAGGGGCATATTTTTTATATTCCGTCAGTCATAAATCCCTTCTGTCTGTATTACATACTCCTCTGAGGCAGATGCAGAAGCCGCTTCATCCTCGGGAGCTTCTCCGCTTCCACCGTACTCTGCTGTCTCCTCAACCTCTCCATTGGTTTCTTCCAGTTCCTGTTCCGTGGCATCTTCTGCTTCGTCACTGGTCTGGCTTAAAGGTGTGATCACAATATTTTCTGCTGCGATACCGGTCTTTCTTTTTACAATATCCTCAATCTGCGCCCTCTGAGCATCTTCCAGCGCACTGTCCGGCACAACAATATCTGCTGTCTCCCCGGTCAGATTCACAACTACATTCTCAAATCCCTTTGCCTCCAGAAGAAGTTCCGCCGCAGCTTCTTTTTCCGCAAGCTCAGTCATGGATACCATTGTGTTAATGGCTTCCTGCTTTTTCTCCTCACTGATATCTGTATTTCCAATGATCTCCTGAAGCTCTGCCTTGTTCTGAGAACGCACCTGCTCTCTGGAAAGCTTTGCCTGAGCTGCAAAATCAGAAGCGCCTGTAAGTACGGCTTCTCCGGGAGTTCCTGTAGTGGGGAGATCTCCCTGGCCATCTGCCCCGTTCTCATCCAGAAGGGCTGTTTCATCTGTCAGATCATACTCTACTTCTTCCAGGATACTGCTGCTGTCTGCGCTGGCCTCCTTATCCTTAAAGCCCAGATCTACATCCGCAAAATTCAGGTATCCGGCTACTGCGATCAGAATTGCCAGTGAGGTGATGATCACCTGATTCTTTTTCATGATTTTTTTCACTTTTCTCTCCTCATTTCATTTTCATTATTTTTATTTTATGGGCTTCAATCTGAAATAATGCCATTACAGCCTGCTGAATATTCTGTACCGTAACAGAATCATCCGCTCCCTCTGCCGCAATCAGCACTCCTGTCACCTCCGTATTTTCTGTTCCGTAAAATCCCTGTTTTCCCTCTCCGGTCATCAGAAGTACCTGTACCTTTCCCACACCTTCTGTATTTTCCAGAATAGATTCCAGCTTTGTTTCCAGAAGTGTTCTGTCCACCTCATATCTCTCTGTATTTTCCGCAGGATCCGGGCCCTTCTTCGCCTGTTCCCTACCGTCTGATACCGGAAGCGCGATCACTGTCAGAAGCATTCCCAGAAGCAGAAGGACCATCCACTGTTGTCCCGTCATTTCTGTCAGTAAGGATCTTACAGTCCTTTTCTTCGATTCCGAAGCGCTTCCTGAGTTCATCCCGAATCCCCCTTTCCTGTTCCCGGGTCAGCTCCTGTCTCACTGTCAGTACTGCGGATATCCGCTCTCCTTCTATATGTACGGCAGTCTTAGAAGGATTTATGCCTGATTCTTTTAATAATTCTTCAATTTTAAAAGAAATTTCATTTTCATACCCCTGTTTCAGATAAAAAGTCTGAAGTTCTTCTGCTTCCAGCTGTTCCATTTTTTCCTGTTCCCGGTAAAAGGTATCTGCAAAGCTTTCCAGAAACTGCCCGCTTTTTCCAAATGCTGCAAACACAGGCGTACAGAGCATATAGATCAAAAGAAGCCCCATAAACGAACGTACATAGCGTTCATATTTCCGGTCAGGAACCAGCTGAAGAACTGCTGTAAAAAACAGATAAAATACTGCAAGACTTTTCATCCACCGGTAAATTTCCTCTCTCATACACCGCCTCCCTGTATTCCTGCCATAATGATCAGAAAAGTCAGAATGCAGAGCGCCTCTGCTGTAAAAAGGATTTTCAGGAGAATTTCAAATCCTTCTCCCATAGTAGACAGACATTCCACCATCCGCTTATCCGATACCGGCTGGGACACTGCTGCCAGAAACCGGTATGTTAAAGACAACATCCCATAATGGATCACAGGTCCTGCTCCGGCTGCCACTGTTACCAGAAGAATCAGAACCCCAAGACAGTTCCGTACAAGAACTGCACTGGTGATCACCAGTTCTGTTACCATATTGACTGCGTTTCCCACTCCAGGCAAAGCTCCGGCTGCCTTTCCAAGCACACTTCTTTTCAGAGAGTCCATAACCGGAGACACCAGCCCCCGGACGATCTGAAGTCCTGCCACAAGCCCCAGAAGAGTCTTCAGCGCCCAGATGACCACTGTTTTTAAAAATTCCGCAAGCTTTCCTAGCATTTCTTCTCTGGACAGATGATTCACCAGACGCAACAGAACATAAATCTCTGCTGCCGGCAAAAGAATATTCAGAAGGATCCACTGGATCAGCCACACCAGAAGAAGCACACCTTCATAAAATACAGCTGCGGACAGCGCTCCGGAAGCTGCCGCTACCGTCATAAAGTATGCAGGAGACAGCGCTTTCATAAATTCCACGATCCAGGATATAGTTTGCTTTAGTGAACATGTTTTTTCATAAAAAGAATCCATAAGAAGCGTAAACAGAAGAATATACACCACATAAAAACTGACGTCTCCCACCTGTCCGTTTTCAAATACAGAGGCAAAATTTGTAAACACTGCCGCAAGAATCACCAGAACAAGAATTTTGGCAAACAGCGCCCTTTCCCTTTCAAATCCTGAAAAAAAAAGACTGCGCAGAAATTCCTGCACTGTCTCTTTTGAAATCGCTTCTTCCCCATTGATCAAATTCTTCAGAGCATCCTGAAAGGAAAAGCTTTCTGTCCCCAGAAGCTCGTCCAGCATATTCTGAACCTGACTGAAATCAAGCTCCGAAAGAAGTTCTTTCTGAATCTGCTCAGACGTATCAGGCTCCTCTGCTGCTCCCCGTACACATTCTGCTCCGCAAAAGGCCAGACATACGGTCCATAAAATAAAAATCCCGATCTTATAAAACTTTTTCATACAAAAAACTTCTGGATCGTATCCAGAAGCGCCATCAGGACCGGAATACTGAGTACCATAATAGACAGCTTACAAAACAGTTCGATCTGTCCTGCTGTTGCCTGATGCCCTGCATCTCTGCATATTCCGGCTGAAAACTGCCCAATGTAAGTGATTCCTATCATTTTTATCAGCGTTGCCAGACAGCCTTCATCCAGAGGAATGCTGTCTTTTAATTGCTCCACTGCGGAAAATATATATTCGATCTTTCCCACTGCAAGTCCCAGGATCATGAGTCCGATCCCAACAGTTACAAAAACAGCGTACTCCGGCTTTGTCCCTTTCAGAAAAAATCCCAGCATCACACCGCATACGCCAAGAAGAGAAATCTTTATAATATCCATACTCCGCTCCTTTCGCAGCTGCTCCGGCTACATAACAAAAAGAGCCTGTATACTTTCAAACAGGTCATAAATATAGGGAACGATCCAGAAGAGAACCACCAGAAGCCCTGCAAGACTTACCAGAAATGCCTGCTCATCTCTGCCGCTGTGTTTCAGTATCTGAGAAAGAACAGAAACAAGGATTCCCACTGCCGCTATTTTAAATATAATACCGACTTCCAAATCATCCTCCTTTCCCGGACTCTGCGCAGCTTTGTTTTTACCACAAAAGCACTCCCAGAAAAATCCCGCCCAGAATTCCAAGGCTTTGGCAAAGCTTCTTTTTTTGAGGAAGCTCACCGGCCAGAAAGTCCAGCCTTTTGCACAGCTCTTCTTCAAAAAGCTCCAGCTGTCTCAGCTGCATCTCTCTGTCCAGATAACCCAGCCGCTCTCCAAGAGAAGCGATCAGTTCCATTTCTTCTGCAGAAAAACCTGCGTCCCGGAGCTTTTTCTTTGCACAGTCCCGGAAGATCTTTCCAAGAGTCTGGCCTTCCTGACTTTTCAGCCTGTCCGCAAGATTCCGAAGGAACTCCCGGTACATACCGTCAAACTTTCCGGAAATTTCCAGAAACGCCTCCGGAAAACAGGTATTACCACAACGCACTGCTCCTTTTAAACATGAAGTCAGCCACAGAAATTTTTTCAGATTCTGTTCTCTTACTGTAAGTTCCATACTCTTTGCAGCCCCCATACCGGTTCCTGCAATAAGTATCATAAGAATACCTGCAAATTTCAGCATGGAACTCCCCTTCCGTCATAAATCCCTCTGATAATGCCTGCTCTTTTTTCTTTTCCCAGAACAATATACCTGTCAAATACGCGCATTTTTTTTAGTCCCGCAAAAAAGGGCGTGGCAAGCACAGATTCCAGATTATCTCCATGTGCAGTGGCGATCAGCCTGCAGCCGCTGTGGATCACAGCTTCCACTGCACGGAAATCTTCTTCTTTTCCAAGCTCATCCACTGCCACTACCGCCGGGGACATGGACCGTATCAGCATCTGCATCCCCTGCGCTTTTGGACAGCAATCCAGCACATCTGTTCTCATTCCCAGATCATTCTGAGGGATCCCCTGATAACAGCCGGCCAGTTCGCTCCTCTCATCCACCACTCCCACCGTAATACCCGGAACCTTTCCGAAACCGTTACTGAGCTGCCGGATCACATCTCTCAAAAGGGTTGTTTTTCCACATCTGGGCGGTGAGATGATCAGGGTATGAGCTGTCCATTTTTCTTTCCGGATATAGGGCATTACAGCGTCCGCACATCCTGGTATCTGATGAGCCAGACGCACATTAATACAGGAAATATATTTCATCCCCCTGATCCGGTCTCCATCCAGGATCACCTTTCCGGTAACTCCCACTCTGTGGCCTCCCTGTACGCTCATATATCCCTGACGAAGTTCATCCTCATAGGCATACAGAGAATATCCGCTTACATATTCCAGCGTTTCTTTCAGGTCTTCTCTTGTTACCACATAAGGCTCCTGACCCTTTGTCCTTAAAAAGTATTCTCCCTTGTCATAAGTAAGAAACAGCGGCCTTCCTGCCCGGAGACGGATTTCATACAGTCTGTCGTAATCAATCTCCGTCTGAACAAGAAGCCGCCGTATATTTCCGGCAAACAGATTCTGGATCTGACTGGCCTCCATTGTCCTCACCCCTCTTTACACATAATATATGAGGACAATCTCTGTTTCATTCCCGTATTTTACGGAATACTGATTTCCAGACGCTCCCATCTGATATCCAGAGGTTTCTCTGACCACACAGCGCCGCTGTATCCCGGCTCCATTTCCAGCATGGCATAAGAACCTCTGTCCATTGGGATGGTGCGGGGATCTCTGGAAAATCCCTCACCGGTCCATTTCATATATGCTTCACGAAGCACCCACTGGTCATAAAAAGCTTCCTTTACATGATCTGACTCCAGGATGTCCCGGAGCATGGATGCAGGCACCAGTCTCTGCAAACCTTTTTCATAATCCAGCTCTCTGTGTTCCTGAATGTCAATTCCCACTTCTTCTCCGGCGATCACACACACAACATACTTTCCGGAATGGCTGATGTTATAATGGATTTTCGGCTGTAAAGTAAAAAACGGCTTTCCATGCTCTCCTTTTGCTCTTGGCTCAAAAGCAAGCTTCCGTCCATACTCTTTCAGAAGCGCTTCTTCCAGAAGCTTTTCACCTGTCATATGTCCCATGTTTTTGTGCTCATACTTCGGGGGGATCTCTGTAAAATAAATGACTGCTTTCATATTCCAGCCTCCTTTAAAAATCTGGACGGTTCTCTGTCCTTTTCGTACTGCCGCTTCACATAACATAAAGTAAGTTTTTTCTTTGCCCGGGTCATCCCCACATAAAACAGCCTTCTCTCTTCTTCCAACGCCGGCTCGAGAACTGCTTTTTTGTAAGGAATACTGCCTTCATTTACATTCAGGATATAAACACAGTCAAACTCCAGCCCCTTTACCCCGTGCATGGTAGAAATCAGAACGCCTTCTGTCTCCTTTTCCTGCTTCTTTGCCTGTTCGTTCAGTCTCTGCGTATAATCTTCTATGTAAGCCTCCCATTCTTCCAGACTGTTTATTCCTCTGGCACTTTCCAGAAGACGGTCCAGGATCTCACTTAATTCCTCTGGTTTTATTTTACGATAACGTGCATATTCATGCAAGTATTCTTCATATCCCATACCCTTCCTGATAAAATTTATGGCTGCATAAGGGGGCAGGCCTTTCAGAATCCTGAGATGGGTTTCCAGAGTGGTGATCCTGTCGCACATCCAGTCTTTATCCTTATAAAATTCTTTCAGCTGCTCAAAAGACAATTCATTTGAAATTGCCAGGGCATCCCGTGAAATATAGCGATTCGGGCGGTTCATGATCTCCAGAAAATTTTTCCGACAGTTCTGCCCTGCTGCCAGTCTCATATATGCCATCATGTTTCTGCATATCCAGTGATGAAAAAGATTCGGAAGAGTTTCTTTCATGGTAAAAGGTACCTGCCGCTCCATCAGCGCTCCCACAAGACCTTCTGCCTCCTGATTAGTCCGGAGAAGTATGGCTGTATCTTTCAGATCGTCTCCTGCGTCCAGCCTCTTTCGCAGATTTCCAGTGATCTCCATATACTCTTCCCTGGGATTTGGAAATTCCAGAAGACTTACCGGTTCGCCCTCCGGATTAGGAGTAGACAGATCTTTTTGGAAACGTGTTTTATTTTCTCCAATCACGTTCATGGCTGATCCCAGAATTTTCTTTGTACATCGGTAGTTTACATTTAAAACCACTGTTTCCGCTTCCGGATAATCTTTTGTAAAATTCAGCATGATCTCCGGTCTTGCCCCGCGGAAGTGATAAATAGACTGATCGTCATCCCCTACAATAAACAGATTATTATCAGGCTTTGCCAGAAGCCTGACAATATCATACTGAAGCTGGTTGATATCCTGAAACTCATCCACCAGAATATACCGGAATTTATTCTGCCAGGCTTTCAGAATGTCCTTCCTCTGCTGAAAGAGATCATAGCAGTACAAAAGCATATCGTCAAAATCCAGCTTTCGCCTTGCCGTACATTCCTTCCGGTATCCCTGATATATCTGTCGGAATACCTGATCCGGGCAGCAGGAAGAATAATAATGTTCCAGTGAAATCCGGTTTCCTTTTACCACACTGATCTCTTTTGCCAGCTCTCCGGAAAAATCTCCTTCTTCCGCAAGCTCCCCTGCCAGTTCCAGGGTAAGTTCTTTTAATATATTATTTTTTTCTTCCTCTGACAGAATATTGGCTGCGGTAAATCCATATGCCTGCTTTAAAATAGCATAAAATACACCGTGAAAAGTTCCAAACGTCACAGGACTGTGTTCCTGTCCGGTAAATTTTAAAAATCGTTCTTTCATTTCCTTTGCCGCAGCTCTGGAAAATGTCACAACAAGAATCGAAGCCGGAGAGATCCCACATTCTTTTGTCATATATGCAATTCGTTCTACTGTTACGGAGGTTTTCCCCGATCCGGGGCCTGCCAGAACCATCATAGGTCCTGACAGGTGGGCGATTGCCCGTTTCTGAGATGGATTACGTTTCATATAAGTCCGTTCTTAGCTGAGTTTTTCAATAGCTGCTTTGACACGCTTCAGAGTTTCTTCCTTACCAATGATCTCCATGATCTCAGTTGCTCCGGCAGGTGTCATCTGCTTGCCGGAAACTGCAGTACGGAGAGGCCACATAACATATCCGTTCTTGTAGCCCTTTTCTTTTACAAATTCACTTAAAGAAGCAAACAGCGGATCATTTGTATATTCCTCCTGGGCCTCAAGTACAGGAAGAACTTCTTTTAATACGGCAAGAGCAGTCTCTTCTGTTGTTTTCATTTTTTTGTGGCAGTACATGGAGGAATCATACTCCGGAACTTCCTCAAAGAAGTCGATCAGAGCCGGAATATCCGGGAATACCTCGATTCGTGTCTGCACCATTCCTGCAATCTTGCGGAAATTATAGTCTTTTTTCAGCACTTCCTTCATATATGGCAATGCTTTTTCATAAAAAGCTTCCGGTTCCATTTTTTTGATATATTCACCGTTCATCCAGCGCAGCTTCTGAATATCAAAAACAGCCGGAGATTTGCTGATGTGGTGATAGTCAAAGGCTTCTACAAGCTCTGAAAGAGAATAGATCTCTCTGTTTTCCTGAGGACTCCAGCCCAGAAGAGCCACAAAGTTTACAATAGCCTCTGTCAGGAATCCCTGATCTACCAGATCCTCATAGGAGGAATGACCGGAGCGCTTGCTGAGCTTCTGATGCTCCTCATTTGTAATAAGAGGACAGTGTACATAAACCGGGATTTCCCAGCCAAATGCCTCGTAAATACGATTGTATTTCGGCGCAGAAGAAAGGTATTCGTTTCCGCGGACTACATGGGTGATTCCCATCAGATGATCGTCCACTACGTTTGCAAAGTTATAAGTAGGATAGCCGTCAGATTTGATCAGGATCAGATCTTCCATTTCCTCATTATTTACTGTAATATCTTCGTAGATCACATCATGGAAAGTAGTTGTTCCCTCTGTTGGCATATTAAACCGGATTACATGAGGTTCTCCTGCTGCAAGACGTCTTTCCACTTCTTCCTTCGGAAGGTTCAGACAGCGTTTGTCATAAATGGAAATTTCTTTTCCTGCCACTACACGCTTCATGGATTCCAGCTCTTCCTGTCCGCAGAAACAGTAATAAGCATCTCCCTGATCCACAAGCTTTCTGGCATATTCCAGATAAAGACCGGAAGCCTGACGCTCACTCTGTACATAAGGGCCTACGCCGCCGTCTTTGTCCGGACCCTCATCATGAAGCAGTCCTGTCTTTTCCATGGTGCGGTAAATAATATCAACCGCGCCTTCCATATAACGCTCCTGATCTGTATCCTCAATACGGAGAATAAAATCACCGCCCTCATGTTTGGTGATCAGGTATGCGTATAATGCCGTACGCAGATTTCCCACATGCATTCTTCCTGTGGGACTTGGCGCAAATCTTGTCCTTAACTTTGTCATAATCTCTCTCCTGTTTTCTTTATACTGTGAAATTCCCTGAGACATCTGTGCCTCAGGGAATTTAGCGTCGCCGTCTGATACACGACAACCGTTTAACTCAATTATGCTTCGATGCCTCTGTTTTTCAGATATTCGATCACATCTCCTACGGTAGCAAGATCTGCAAGCTCCTCCGCAGGAATCTCGATGTTATACTCATCCTCCAGTGCCATTACAAGCTCAAAAAGATCCAGTGAATCTGCCCCCAGGTCATCCTTAAAAGAAGTTTCTAAATTAATCTCATTTTCATCACAGCTTAACTGCTCTGCGATCATTTTTTTCATTTCTTCTAACATTACTATCTTCTCCTTTATCAAATATGCTACTTTGATGTGGAAAGTATATATTCTGTACATCTATTTGTCAATAGATTTCCACGATTTTCTCTTTTTCCGGGCTCTGTCTGCCTGGCATTCCTTACATATCCTGAAATTTTATCTGCCGTGCCACACTTAATGCCAGTCCCATTTCCGCCATCAAAAACATGATGGACGTTCCTCCGTAACTGATAAACGGCAGGGTGACTCCGGTATTTGGCATAAGGTTTACCACAACCGCAACATTAAAGATTACCTGCAGCGCAATGTGGATAAAAATCCCGGTTACCATCAGACTCCCCAGAAGATCGGATGCATTCTGTGCAATAAAAAACAATCTGTACAGAAGATAGGCAAACATAAGGAGCAGCATAACGCCTCCCACAATTCCCAGTTCCTCACACACAATGGAAAAAATCATGTCATTCTGCGCCTCAGGAACACTTCCCAGCTTCTGGATACTGTTTCCCAATCCTCTTCCCATAAGGCCTCCGGAACCGATGGCATAGAGAGCCTGAAGAGTCTGGTAGCCCATTCCGTCTGCAAACTCTTCCGGTCGGAGCCATACAAGAATTCGTCCGATTCGGAAACTTTCATTTGTTTCCGGATCCACAGTAAGATACAAAAGCATAACTATTCCCACCAGAAGAACCGCTCCCACTGCCCCTATTGTCAGGAACAGCTTCGTATTCGGATGAGCAATAAAAATAAGACCTGCAGTAATGCCAAAGATAATGATAGCGGTACTGAGATTCTCTGTAAAAAAATAAGCACCAAAAGCAAGCGCTCCTCCTTCTCCTGCCAGTATCATACAGTTCCTCAGCGTTTTTACCTGCCGTCCCATATTTACGATCATATAGGGCAGACACACGATCACTGCAATTTTTGCAATCTCCGCAGGCTGAAACTGAATACCCAATTTCAGCCAGCGCCTCGCCCCGTTTACCTCCTGTCCCAGCGGAGTAAACTTTACCAAAGCCATCAGGACAAAAGCGGATATATATAAAATTGCAGTAAATCTGCCAAGGATATGATAGTCAATTTTTGATATTGCAACTGCTACAATAATACAGCCGGCACTGATCAGTGCCTGTTTCTTAAAAAAATACATGTCATCGCTGTACTTGACCTCTGCCATATAAGAACTGGTACTGTACAGCATAATAAGGCCAAAGCAGGTAAGAAGAATGATCACTGCCAGAAGACTGTAGTCATAATAGTCCACCCGCTTCCGTCTTCCCTTTTTTTTCCTGCTGCGGCCGTCCGGCTTTTTCTTCTGTTCTGGTCCTGCCATGAAAACACCTGTCTCTTTCTGTTTCAAACAAAATATGTATCAAGTGTTCCTATTATAGCAGAATCCTCTGTCCTGTGCAAGTTTTCCGGCTTCCTCTGCCAGTTTGCAAAGCTGTCTGTTCTTTTCATTCACAGGGCCGAACTCGTCTATACAGCAGATCACATGGGTGCATTGTTCCATCACCTGCACTGCTTTCTGATAGATTTCCTCCCTGATCAGCGAAAACGGACGTTCCTCTATTACCTCTGCCGCCAAAGCTCTGGCAACCTCACAGTCCACATCATTTCCATGTAGGATACCTGCCGCAAAAGGAATACCGGCTCTTTGAAGCTTGCGATATACGGGAATACCGGTGCCGTTTCCTCCAATCACAAATACCTCCGGTTTTCCTTTTGGCTTTTCCATTTCCAGACACCCGAACGCGGCATTGTAGCTTCCCGTTGTGATCCCATAAAGATGATGTACATACTCTGAACTGAAAATCTCCTCCGGTGGTCCGTATTTTTCTATTTTATCTCCATGCACGCAGATCACACTGTCCGAGATTTTCTGGGCAAGATCCAGCTCATGAAGGGACATCAGAACCGCTGTTTTTTTCTGGACCACCATATTCTTCAGAATTGCCAGAAGTTCAAGCTTATGCCGAATATCAAGAAATGACGTAGGTTCGTCAAGTACAATAACCTCCGGCTCCTGGCAGATGGCTCTTGCAAGAAGAACCCTCTGTCTCTGACCGTCACTGATAGCTGTAAAATCCCTGTCTTTAAAATCCAGGGCATGAACCAGTTCCATTGCCTCATGAACCTTTTCCCAGTCTTTTTCTCCCAGGATCCCCAGCGTTCCTGTATATGGATAACGGCCTGTTGCCACAATATCCTCACAGGTCATAAGCTCCGGCCGGATACGTTCTGTCATCACAACCGCCAGCCTTTTTGCCACATCCTTTCCGGACATATGGCTCATCACTTCACTGTCCAGGTATACTGTTCCGCCAACCAGCTTCAGCTGTCTTGTCATACTTTTCAGGATTGTGGATTTCCCTGCGCCGTTAGGGCCGATCAGCGTAAGTATCTCTCCTTTTTTCAGACGGATTTCAATATCTCTGATCAGAGGCTTCCCGTCATAACCTACTGTCAGCTGCTCTGTTTGAATAAAATACTCTTCCATTATGCTGACCTCTTTCTCCGAATCATAATATAAATAACGACAGGCGCGCCAAACACCGCAGTTACTGAACTGATGCTAAGCTCCGTAGGCGCAAAGGCAGTCCTGGCAATCAGATCACAGAAAAGACAGAACACTGCGCCTCCCAGAAAGCAGGCAGGAATCACCAGAAGAGGGCGGGCTGTTTTTAATAAACTTTTTACCAGATGAGGAACCGCAATCCCCACAAAGGAAATCGGTCCTGCAAATGCAGTGACGCAGGCTGATAAAATACTGGACAGAAGAATCAGAGCCACACGGAAGAGTTTGATATTTACTCCCATGTTCTGAGCATAGCCTTCTCCCAGCTGATAAGCGCTGATAGGCTTTGACATCAGAAATACCAGAAGCACGGTAACTGCCGTCACCACTGCCATCATCCGTACATTTTCCCAGTTCATACCGGAAAAACTTCCCATGGACCAGTTATGGAGATTGACAATATTGGAGTCGTCTGCAAACGTGATCACGAAATCCGTAATGGCAGAACAGATATACCCGATCATAATACCGCTGATAATAAGAGCAGACATCTGCTTTACCTTTTTTGCAACAAGAAGCACAAATCCCATAGAGATCATGGAGCCCACAAATGCAGCCAGGATCAGAACCGCAGAAGAGGCAACCATGGATTTTCCCAGAAGAAAGATCATAACAAGGGAAACGATCAGTTTTGCCCCTGATGAAATCCCAAGAACAAAAGGGCTGGCTATGGGATTTCCAAAAAATGTCTGCAAAAGGAAACCGGATACAGACAAAGCGCCTCCCAGGATAATAGCTGCCAGTATTCTGGGAATCCGGATTTCCCAGACGATATTAAGAGCTGTGTCCTCTCCCTTTCTCAAAAACAGGATTTCCATAATCTCTCTTATAGAAATCTCAATGCTTCCGGAATTAATATTCCATACTATAAAGAGCATCAGAAGCAATGCCAGAAAGCCAAAGGCAATCCAGTATCTGAAATGTAGTTTCTTCCGCATGTTTCTATCCTTCCTGTCTGTTTACCAAAACCTGCTATCTTATCTGCCCGCTTATTTCAGCCGATGCATATAGGTCAGAGTGTCCAGACTGTCATCTTCTGTTGTCAGCATGGTGTGGATATCCTCGATCATGGTTCCCAGTCCCATGGTATCCTGAAAAAGATTCTGTTCTGTACACCATACATTTCCGTTTTTTACTGCCTTAAAATCATTGAGAAGAGAGCTTTTTGCCAGAAGCTGATCAATGGTGGTCAGCTCACCGTCAATGGTACTGTTATAAATAATATAATCCGCATCCTTTGCTCCGGCATAAAATTCTTCCATCTGCATATTCATAGTGGAAAGTGCGCTGTCGTCCCCCCCAAGCGTATCAAAAATGTATTTTCCGCCTGCCAGCTCGATCATCTTTGCCACATAATCATTGGATTTGCGCACATTTGCAGCGCCTACCGAATTTATGTAAAAAAATGCCACTGTCTTTCCTGTATTTTTGCTGTTTTCCAGATTTTTCACCTTATCTGCCTGTTTCTCAAAAAGTTCCTGGGCCAGTTCCTCCTTATCCAGAAGCACTCCGTACAGTTTCAGCCATTCTGTCCTTCCCAGAGGATGAGATTCATAACTGGAATGTTCCACCAGAACCGGGATTCCAAACTGTTCCAGTTTTTCTTTTACTTCAGGCATATGGTAGATCATGGTAGACTCTACAGCAAGGCCGCAGTTTTTGCTTAAAATCAGTTCATAATCCGGAGCGCTGTATTTCCCTGCAAAAGAAATACTGCCATCCTCCAGCGCCTTTTTTACCTCTTCAATATACCAGCCGTCTGCATCTGTGCCGGAAAGACTGATGTGATCCAACCCATCCAGCGCACAGAACAGATTCATGGCAGAGGTTGCCACGAGATAAATGTTCTGCACCGGTTTCTGAATGACCGCAATACTTTTGTCCAGAGATTCCGGAGCCTTTTTCCCTTCCGGCACAACCAGAAAACGGTCCTTATCTGCAATTGTGATCAAAGCATAGTCCTCTTTATAATAATCTACAGAAAACTGCTCTGCATAATCAAGCTCCATACTGTGATCGTAAGTAAGTCCGGGAATCTCCGGCGGCTCATTCTGGTTCTGCGATGCCAGAACCGGAACGATACTGCCCAGAATCAATGTCACACTTATAATAAAACAGGTAACTATCTTTTTCATATTCACTCAGCCTTTTTCAAAGATCCGGAATCAAACTGCAGCGTATAGTCGATCTCATGGGGTTCACTCATGGCTACGGTATCTGCCTTTACTTCAAGAGCAGTGTCAAAAGCTGCAACCGGAATCTCAAACACAGAATTTCCTTCTGTATTTACCATCTCATACTTCTCCCCGTCCACGATCATATAATCGTAATTTGGACTGCTCCAGGTAATAGTTGCCACAGCCTTTCCGTCCGAAATCTTCATTTCTGCCGGGCTCTCTACCGTTGCCTTTCCGGAACCGCCTTCCAGAGCCACTTCCACCGTATAGTTTCCATCTTCAAGTTTCAGCTCTTCTGTTGTCTTTCCTTCTGCTGAACCACCAGTCTCTTCGCTGTCCTCTGCCGGCTGAGGATTGGAAACACTTACCTTATGATCGTACCACTTTCCTTTTTTGCCAAGAAGCGCCACATCAAACTCCTCATCGAGAGCCGGAACCGGAATGTCAAAGCCATTCACAGTTTCTTTATAACCATCACTGTATGTGACCTCATCCTCTGTCGGCTCCAGAACTTTTGCGCCCTCTTTCTGTGCGTCCTCTGCTGTCCCGGCAAACAGATTTACAATGCTTTTGGAAACAAGGCTGACATGAATGGTCATTTTACCGTCCTTCACGGTCAGGGTTCCCTTTCCGTCTTTTGCCTCATTCACATGGAACATATTGCTATCCGTGTCAAAGTCAGCTGTGTAAACACCGTCTTTCAGTTCATCTTTTGCTTTGTTCTCGACAGCAGTTTCTGTCTGTGTTTTTTCCTCTGCCATAACGGTGCTGTAGCTTCCCATAACCGTTACTGCGCTTAACATACACATGGCAATCATTGTTTTTCGTTTCATCCCATAAATCTCCTTTCAAAATAACTGCCCGGAAGTTTTATAACATTCCGGGCAGATTCTTTCATTCCTTATTTCTCTTATTATTCTGCAGTATCGGCTTCTGCTGTTTCAGCTTCTGCCGCTTCATCCTCTGCGGCTGCCTCTGTTCCAAGAGAATCAATCGCTGCTTTTGTGTGATCCACATAAAGCTGTTTTACTGCATCAATTCTTCCCAGTCCGGCAATCTGAGCATCTACACTGTCAAAGTTACCGGATGCCTCAAACATGGATTTCCAGGAATCTTCCTCGCTTCCTGCCATATCATTGTTTGCATGATCTCCGGCAACTACCATAAGCGGGCGAAGGATTACTTTTTTATAGCCTGCTTCTTTCACCTTTTCGATCACTGCTTCGCAGGCAGTATCTTCCGGCTCTCCTTCTACAGTGCCGATAAATGCATTTTTAAATCCAAGCTCTTCCATCTGGGTCTGCATCTGACTGTAGCTTACCTTTGCTGTATGAGAGGTTCCATGACCCAGGAATACAAAAGCAGTGCCATCCTCTGCGGCTGCTTCCATGCTGTCAAATCCTGCTTCCTGAACTGCTGCATCTGCAACTGCCTGAGCAACTGCGGCTTTATCTTCATTGATCACTGTTGCATCATCCCCAACTTCACCAAGCATAGGCTCTGCAATTGCAACAGATTCAAATTTATCTTTATACTGTTCAAGAACTTCTGCCATCTCATCATATTCCGCGCCATGCATCAGATGTGTCGGCTGTACTACCAGGTTTTTAACTCCGTTTTCTACTGCGCGGTCAAGAGCCTGCTGCATGTTGTCGATCACTTCTCCGTCTCTTGCCTGAACATGATTGATAATGATCTGAGCTGTAAATGCTCTTCTCACTGCCCAGTCCGGATAAGCTTCCTGCAGCGCATCCTCAATTCCTTTAATGTCCTCAACACGGCTGTCATTATAAGAAGTTCCAAAGCTTACTACCAGAAGTTCATTCTCGCCGATCTCATCTGCATTACGGGCGTCATCCTTTGCAGCATCTCCGGTGTCCAGACCAAAGTAATCCGGGCTGGCATTCTCGCCTTCCACCAGTTCTTTCTGTGCATCGGTAAGAGCATCCCAGGCTTCTTTTGCAGCTTTGCAGTCATCATCTGTTGTTTCTGTTCTTTCCTGAACATAAATTTTGTCGATCAGTGCTGCTGCATTATCTGCTGCCTGCTGATCTGCGTCTGCGCTTTCTTCTCCTGCAGTTTCTGTTTCTTCTGCTGCAGCCTCAGTTGCAGTCTCCTCCTCAGAAGCATAAATGCTTGAAGGTCCCATTACAGATACAGTTGCTACAGCCATTAATAATGCCAGTGCTTTTACAGTTTTGTTTTTCATGTTTTTATCCTCCTTTATTTTACACTGTACGGAAAATCTGTCCGCTGTATGGCAGTTCTCCCATCAAATGAATAAAAAAGTACGGAGAAAAACTTTCCCACAAAACATTTTCCCATTGCCTGAACTTTCATAAAAATAAAAAAACCTTTACTCATGGTAAAAGGTCTGCGGAAATATACGGTACAACCAATTACTCGTGATTCGGGACCACTGTCCCCGTACCAATATCAGGCAGGTTTCCTGGCTTATAATTCCACATACAAAGCAGCCTTCCCAGTTTCCCAGTGGCTGTAAAATACAAAACGCTTTGTACTCCTTAAATACAGTGACGAGATCGTGCAGGATTCTCACCTGCTTCCCTTTTAACCGGATATGATTTCGGCACCTGATATTCTTTTTATTCAATTTTTTAAATTATATCACTCTTTTTTGACAAATACAAGCATCCTCGCAGAAAAATACGATAAAACAGAGCAATGCGGAAACTGTTC